>NZ_JAAKGV010000001.1 GCF_011043735.1 Methylobacterium sp. DB0501
GCATGGCGAGCGTGGCGCCGCGCTCGATGCCGGCGGGGCTGTCGCAGATCACCCAGTCGAACTTCTCGCGTAGTTCGCCGATCACGCGGGCGACGCCGTCGTCGGTGAGGGCGTCCTTGTCGCGGGTCTGGGAGGCGGGGAGGAGCGAGAGGGTGTCGAGGCGCTTGTCGCGGATGAGGGCCTGGGGGAGCTTGGCGTCGCCCTGGACGACGTTGATGAGGTCGTAGACGACGCGGCGCTCGGCGCCCATGATGAGGTCGAGGTTGCGCAGGCCCACGTCGAAGTCGACGACGCAGACGTTCTGGCCGGCCTGCGCGAGGGCGGCGCCGAGCGCCGCCGTCGTGGTGGTCTTGCCCACCCCGCCCTTGCCGGACGTCACCACTATGATCTTGGCCATTCTCGTGCTCCCCCCAGAGCGGTCGGGATGATGCGGCATCCGGCTTAGGAGCCGGAAGGCGCGCGTGCGGGGTTTCGGTGGTCTGTCTCGTCGGGCGGGTCGGGGCGGGATCGCCCGCGGGACTTCGCCCGGTCGTCTGGTGTCGCGGCGCCGAGGGCCGTGAGGGACCGGTCCGGAGGGCCGATCAGTCCAGGGCGGCCATCCGGAGGGTCTCCCCCTCCAGCCAGACCTGGACCGCCATCTTGCGCAGCTTCGGGTCGGTGGTGTCGGCGGTGCGGAACAGGCCGTCGATGCCGATCAGCTCGGGCTCGAACTTGCGGCAGCAGATGCGGGCCCGGGGGTTGCCGCCCGCGCCGGCGATGGCACGGCCGCGCAGGGCCCCGTAGATGTGGATCGAGCCGCCGGCCAGGATCTCGGCGCCCGAAGCGACCGAACCCATCACCGTCACGTCGCCCTCGGGATGGTAGACCGACTGGCCGGAGCGCAGCGGGTTCTCGAGGACGAGGGAGTTCGGCTTGCGCGGCGGCTCGGGCGTCTTGGTGGGCTCTTGCGCCTTGACGGGCGCGGGGGCCTCGACGTCCGCCGGTGGCGTCATCTCGGCCGGGCGGCCGCCGCTGAGGAGCGGCGGCAGCGCCGGGCCGAGCCAAGCCGGCTCGGCCTTCTCGACGCCCATGATGCGGATGCCGCGCTGCTTGAGCTCGTCGACGAGGCCGGCGATGTCGGGCGTCGCCGCCGCGGCATTCGCGTCGTCCTCGGCGGGCTCGGCCGCCTCAGGTCCCGCCAGGTCCCCCCGGAGGGAGAGTCCCCCCCGGGGGGAATCCTTGGCGAGGCCCGAGACGTCCAGGATCACGGGGCGCTCGGAGAAGAGCGTCGGCGAGCGCTGCACCAGGGCATCCAGGTGCGAGAACCAGTCGCCGAGCGGCGTCTCCGGTGCGAGCACGAGCGCCCGGAAGGAGCGGCCGCGCAGCGGGAGGGAGGGGCGGGTGAGGCTGATGCTGGTCACGGCGGTTGACGAGTTGTTACCGACCGCCATGAAGCGCGCATCGTGGTTACCGGATCGTTAATGACCCCCGCCATCGTCAGGAATTCGACCGGAGGCGGACCTGCGTGGCGCCGCGGCCGGAACGAGGCGGTGACGGTCACCCATGAAAAAAGGGCCCGCGCAGGCGCGGACCCCGAAGCTTCCGGGCAACAACCGGTGGTACAGATGGGACTTATCCCAGGAAGTCGCCGCATTTCGGCGGCAGCTCGGTCCCCCATGGCATCAGCGGTACCGTCGAGGTCGAGTTCTTCGGTGATCCCTGCACCACCTTGTCGGAATAGACCATGTAGATCAGCGTATTGCGCTTGGCATCGCAGCCGCGAACGATCTGCATGCTCTTGAAGATCAAGGAGCGCCGCTCGCTGAACACGACCTCGCCCTGCTTGACCTTGCCCTTGAACTTCACCGGCCCGACCTGGCGGCAGGAGAGCGAGATGTCCGAGACCTCCTCGGCGAGGCCCAGCGTCCCCTTGATGCCGCCCTTCTCGGGCTGGGTGTAATGGCAGGCGACGCCGGCCACGTCCGGGTCGTCGATGCCGTAGACCACGAGCTTGTCGTTCGGCGTCAGCGGACGCCAGACCGTGGACTTGTCGAAGATCCGGTCCGGCTCCTGCGCGAGCGCCGCGTCGGCGGACGCCGCGAGGCAGCCCCCCGCGAGAAGCGCCGTGAGACTCCGCCCAACCGCCGTGAGACTCCGCCGCCACACCATCGCGTCAACCTTTCCGTAAACGAGCTTAACGTATGTAGGGAGGCTGTCGCCCGGCGGCGAGGGCGGCTAGAACGGACCTGTCCCGTCCAGCCAAGCTTTGCGCATCCGCGCGCGGGGCCGCTCGTTCCCGTCCGCCGCCCGCGAGGGCGGTCGTCCCCGCATACCGGTCGGTCCCCCGAACGCCATGCCGCTGCTCCGCCTCACGGTCCGGCTCCTTGCCGGCGCCCTTGCGACCCTTTCCTTGTGCCAGGCCGTCCTGGCCGAGCCCAACGCCGCGTCGTGCCAGCGCTTTCGCGCCGAGCTCGCCGGCCTGCAGCGGGATTCCAACCGCGGCCAGATCGAGGAGATTCAGCAGCTCGTCGCCTATCGCCAGTCGATCGGCTGCGAGGGCGGGCGCTTCCTGTTCTTCGACATGCGGCCGCCGCAATGCGCCCAGGTCGAGCAGCGCATCCGCGCCCTCAACGCCGGCTACGGCGCCGGGGCCCGCGAGGTCTCGAATGCCCGCCGCGAGCAGCTCATCGGCGCCGTGAAGGAGGCCTGCACTGGCCTGCCGAGCCCGGCGGCGCTGCAATCGAAGCCCGCCGACGGGTTCGGCCGCGGCGGCTCGCAGGTGATCTGCGTGCGGATGTGCGACGGCGCCTATTTTCCGATGCCGAACCTGCCCGACGGGCGCGAGGGCGCCGACGAGATGTGCCAGGCGCTCTGCCCCGGCGCCGAGGCCGCCGCCTACTCGATGCCGCCCACCGACAGCGGCCTGACCCAGGCCGCCGCGATCCAGACCAGGCGCGCCTACTCGGCCCTGCCGAACGCCTTCAAGTTCCAGAAGACCTTCGTGCCGAACTGCTCGTGCAAGGGCACGCAGACCTGGGCCCAGGCCCTGGTCAAGGCGGAGAGCATGCTGGTCCGCCACAAGGGCGACATCTTCGTGACCCCGGCCCAGGCCGAGGCGATGTCGCGACCCAAGGTGCGCCTGACGCTCGTCGGCCGCGCCGACCGGGCCGCCGCGACGCTGGCCGCCACCGCGGCGACCCGGGTCGAGGAGGAGGCCGCCGAGGCGCCCCGCCCGGCCAACCCGGACGAGCGCCCCGCCGTGCGGATCATCGCCCCGAACCTGATCCCGGTGCCGCAGACCGCGAGGGCGGACGGCCCGCAGGCAGCGGCGGTCGCGGTGCCGGCCCCCGGCGCCGCCCCGGTCGCGACCCCCTAGGGCGGGGCCACGCAAGGACCCTCTCAAGTCCGGAACGCCGCCGACGGGCGGCTTCCCGATGGGAAACGACGCGGGGAACCAATTCGCCGTCAAGCTGTTCGAAGGAACCGACGACGGACGAGAGGTTCCCCTGATGCGTTCTGCCCGCGCGCTGCTGCTGACCGGCACGATGCTGCCGGCGCTGCTGCTCCAGCCCCTTCTTGCGAGCCCGGTGGCGGCGCGAGGCGACGACGTGATCCGGCTGGCCCAGGGCGGACCCGGCGGGCCGGGTGGCCCCGGTGGACCGGGCGGGCCGGGCGGCCCGGGACCGGGCGGCGGCCATGGCGGTCCCGGCGGCGAACGGGGTGGTCCCGGCGGCGGTCCGGGAGGCCCAGGCGGCGAACGCGGTGGCCCGGGCGGCGGGCCGCGCGAGCGACCGGAGCCCCGCCAGGAGCGTCCGGAGCCACGGCCGGAGCGCACCGCGCCCCCGCGCGAGCGGCCGGAGCCCCGCCAGGAACGCCCCGAACCCCAGCGCGAGCGGCCCGAGCCGCGTGAGCGCCAGGAACCGCGCGAGCGTCAGGAGCCGCGCGAGCGTCAGGAGCCGCGCGAGAGACAAGAGCCTCGCGAGAGACCCGAGCCGCGGCAGCGCCAGGAGCGGCCCGACCCGCAGGAGCGCGGGCCTCAGGAGCGCGGCCCGCAGGGACGCCCGGACCGGCCCGAGCCGCGCGAGCGGCAGGACCGCCAGCAGGAGCGTCAACAGGAACAGCGCGGCCCGCGCGGCGAGGAGCCCGGCCGTCCGCCGGCGCCGCCGCAGGACCGTGGGCCCGCCGGACGGCCCGACCAGCAACGCGAGCGCCCGGCCCCGGATGCACGGCCCGATCGCCCCGACCGCCGCGGCGAGGAGCCCGGCCGGGCCCCGGAGCCGCAGGACCGCGGGCCCGCCGGGCGGCCCGATCCGCGCGACCGTCCGGACCGCCGCGACGAGCGGCCCGATCCGCGCGACGAGCGCCGAGGGCCCGACGCGCCGGGCGCCCCCGCCCAGCGCGGCCCCGGCCAGCCCCCCGCTCCCGGCCAAGCCCCGGCACCCGGCCAAGCCCCGGCACCCGGCCAAGCCCCGGCGCCCGGCCAGCCCCCTGCTCCGGGCCGGCCGATCCCGCCGCCGGCGGGCGAGGCCCAGCCCGGTCGCGGGCCGGGCCGGCCCGACGCCCCGGGCGCCGGCCCGAACGGCGCACCGCTGCCGCCGAACCAGCAGCCCGGCGTGCCCGGCCGCCCGTTCGTGCCCGGCGGCGCCGGCCCCGACGGGCGCGACCTCGACCGCCGCGACCCGCGCGACCAGGACCGCCGCGACTTCGACCGGCGCGATGGCGACCGGCGCGGCTTCGACGATCGCGGCGAGCTGCCCGGCGGCTACCGCCGCGATGCGCCGGACTACGTCCCGGGCGGCTTCCGCCGCAGCGACGTCGACGTGCGCAGCTACGAGGACGTGCGCCGCGCCCGGCGCGAGTTCAACGACGGCGGCCGCCTGATCATCCGCGAGCCCGGCCGGGTGATCGTGCGCGACGACGACCGCTACTTCCTGCGCCACGACGAGACCGAGCGTTTCCGCCTGCTCGACCGCGACGCCCGCATCGAGCGCCGCGGCCGCGACACCGTGACGATCATCGACCGCCCCGGCGGCTACCAGGTCTTCACCGTGGTGGACGACGACGGCCGGCTGCTGCGGCGCTACCGCCGCGGGCCGGACGGGCGCGAGGTGGTTCTGATCGATAATTCCTATGCCGGCCCGCCCCGGTCGATCGAGCAGGACGTCGTCGTGCTGCCGCCGCCGGACATCCGCATCCCCCGCGACCGCTACGTGGTCGAGGCGGACCGGGCGGACGAGGGCGCGATCTACGAGGCGCTCACCGCCCCGCCGGTCGTCCCCGTCGAGCGGCGCTACACCCTCGACCAGGTGCGCTACAGCCCGACCCTGCGCGCCCGGATGCGCAGCGTCGACATCGACACGATCACGTTCGACACCGGATCGTGGGAGGTCACGCCCGACCAGGCCCGGCGCCTCGCCACCATCGCGGCGGCGATCAACCAGGCGGTTCAGAACAACCCGCAGGAGGTGTTCCTGATCGAGGGCTACACCGATGCGGTGGGCAGCGACGTCGACAACCTGTCGCTCTCCGACCGCCGCGCGCAGTCGGTGGCGGAGGTGCTGACCCGCGACTTCAAGGTGCCGCCGGAGAACCTGACCACGCAAGGTTACGGCGAGCAGTACCTGAAGGTGAACACGCAGGGCCCCTCGCGGGAGAACCGCCGGGTCACCGTGCGCCGCATCACCCCGCTGATCCAGCAGCAGGCGCAGCAGCCGCAACAGCAGCAGCGCTGACGAACGAAGGGCCGCTCTCCGCGGGGCGGCCCTTTTTCCATAACTCCGGCACCGCTCCGGTCATCCGACGTCCGATCGACGGCTCGGCGATTGCTGCGCAATCGCGTTCGCGATGCGGATTTCGGCTTCGCTCGGACGCCGCGCCGGCTGGTGATACCCTTTCCAGGACGACGATCCGTGCGCCGTCGGGCGCGCGGCACGATCGACGCTGCGCCAGGGGACTGCGCAGGCCGGCCGTTCAGGCCCGCCGATGCGTCGCCGACCCGAGGACGCAGCCGGCGAGGTAGGCCGCCAGCATCAGGGCGGCATTCTCGATCCGGAAGCCGTCCCGCCCCGGCACGGCAAGGGGCCCGGGCACCAGGCCGGCGATGGCCGCCGCGGCGGCGGCGAGCGCCAGGAGCGCGACGAGGAACGCGGCGAAACGCGCGCCCCGGGTGGCGGGCGGGCCGGCCCACCATCCGGTGCAGGCTCCGATCAGGAAGCCCGCGAGGAGGCCCGGCCAGGCGACGGAAGCGAGAAGCAGCACGGGCGGGCCTCAGGAACGCAGCGCGAAGGCGACCGTGCGGCGGTCGGTGGGGACGTCGGCGGGCGCGGCGGCGATCCGCCCGGCCGGGATGCCGGCCTTGACCAGGTAATCGACGATCGCCGCGGCGCGGCGCTGGGGCAGGCCGGGATCGGGCATCGACGGGGCCTCGGCCGGTTTCTCCGCGGTCTTGGCCGCCGGCTTGCCGGGCTTCGCCGCGGCCTTGCCCTTGGCCGAAACATCCTTCGCGGCGTCCTTCGCGGCATCCTTGGCCGCGGGCGGCTCCTTCGGGGCCGGCGGCGGAACGGTGCCGGGCGGGTCGTCGTGGCCGGCGACCTCGATCCGGGCCTGCGGGCAGGCCCGGGCGAGACCCGCCACCCCGTCGAGGACGGGGTAGAAGGCGGGCTTCAGGTCGGCGCTGCCGGGATCGAAGCGCAGGGTCGGCTCGCTCGCCAGCGCCGCGAAGGTGTCGCGACAGGAGGCCGGATCCCGCGGCGGCGGCGCGCCGCGGGCACCGACCGCGACCTCGGTCCGCCAGCCGGCGGGCGCGATCCGCGCCGCGTCCGCAGCGACCCGGCGGGCGCTCTCGGGATAGAGCCCTTCGCCGGCGATGCGCAGGCTCTGGTCGCGCACGGTCACCTCGCCCTCGGCGAGCTGGCCCAGGGCGCCGATCCCGGCGGTCAGGCCCTCGACGAGCGCGGGCGGCGCGCCTTCGGCGAGGCGGGTGCGGTCGATCACCCGCTCGCCGTAGAGGTAGGGCCGCAACGCGGTGCGGAGCGCCGCGCGCGCCTCGGCATCCGGCAGGTGGCCGGTGAGGGTGAAGGCGTCCGGTCCGCGCCGGACGGTGACGAGGTAGGGCGAAACCGGGCTCGCCGTCAGGGCGACCGTCCCGCGCGAGACGCCCGCCGGCAGGGCGTCGGCCACGGCCTCGGCCTCGCGCACCGCCTGGGCGTCGATGGCCGAACCCCGGATCGACAGGGTCGATCCCTCGAGGGAGACGCGGCCCTCCCGCACCAGCGCCAGGGCCGCGAAGGCGCGGTCGGTGAGCGCCCGCGCGTCGATCCCGGCAGGCAGGCCGCGGGCGGTGCGCATCGCGTCGGTGACGGGGGTGCCGTCGGCGAGGAGCCGCGCGGCGGCCAGGATCACGGCCCGGTCGCCCTCCGACACGGTATAGCCGTCGAGGCGGATGCCCTCCGGGCCGCGGCTCGCCGACCAGGCGAAGGGCGAGATCAGGGCCGGCTCGACCGCGACCTCGCCGATCGTGAACCCGGCGGGCGGATGGGCGAGGTCGGCCTTGAGGCCCGCATAGGCCTCGACGCTCGCCGCCTCGCCGCGGATCGACAGGACGCGGTCGCTCATCGCCGCGCTGGCGCCGGGCTTCAGGTGCAGGACGATCCCGACGAGGAAGCGGGCGGCCGCGGAAAAAGCCTCCGGCGCACCGCGGGCAGCGCGTGCCGCGTCGCGCAAGCCGAGGCCGGCGGGCAGGCCGGCGCCCAGGGATTCGGCGAGGGCGGCGCGGCCGGTCTCGGCCGGGCGGTGGCCGATCAGGTCGAGGTGGTCGGGCGTCCGGCGCAGGACGGCCCAGGTGAAGGGCGAGGTTTCCGCCACGAGGCCGAGGCGGTCGGCGATCCGCCGGTGGCCGGGAAGGGCCTCAAGGGCGGCGCGGGCCTCGGCGAGGGCGCCCTCCCCCGGCGCCTCGCCGCTCGCCACGAGGTCGCGGCCCCGCGCCTCGGCCCGCAGCCACGGCTCGGCCCCGTCGCGGCCGGTGGCCGCGGCGACGGCCTCGGCGGGTGCCTCCAGGGCGGCTTCGAGCCGCGGCTCGGCCCAGCCGGTCGCCGCAACCCACGCACCGGCGAGAAGAGGAAGGCCGGCGAGCCAGCCGATCGAGCGAATCGCCATCGAAGGACCTCGTCGCGGGAGGGCGCGGCCGGGGGCGTCGCGCGTGCCGGCCACCCTGGCCCCGGTTTCCGGCATCAGCAAGGCGCGACGGGCCGGCCGGCCGCGCTCACGCAAAAAGGGCCCCGGCTCGCGCCGGGACCCTGAATCCTCTGCCGTCGGCGGCCCCCGCGGGGGCCGCGTCGCGGCTTAGAAGTCGCGCTGGACGCGCATGCGGACCTGGAACGTGTCCGCGTAGTTGGTGGTCGGCAGGGCCACACCGGCGGCGTTGGTCGGCAGACCGGCAGCGTTCAGGCCGACGGGCACCTGGCCCGGAGCCTTGTTCTGGTCGACCACGCGGCCGCCCTTGAGGTCGACGCGGTTGTAGAGACCCTCGACGCCGATGTCGAGGTCCTTGACCGGCGACCAGATCAGGCTCGCGCCGGCGACGATCTGGCTGGTGTCGCGCAGGGCGGCGCTGTAGGCGAAGGCGCCGGGGCTGTTGACCGGATTGCCGAGGCCGTTGAAGTTCAGGCCGCCCAGCAGGTTGCGGCTGGTCTTGCCGAACGACATCTCGCCGTAGCTGCCGATGATCGCCGACCGCCACTCGGGGGTCCAGTAGTGCAGGTACGACCCGACCACCGTCCAGCTGGTCGACAGCTCCATCTTGCCCGTCAGCGGGTTGACGGTGGCGTCGGTGAAGTAGGCGGCGAAGGGCGAGCCCTGGGTGTTGCCGGCGCTGGCGGTGTAGGTGCCGATATACTGGGAGTAGCCGGTGTAGATCTGGGCGCCCTCGCCGTACGAACCCTGCAGGTACAGGGAGTCGCCCGGAGCGATGAACGGCAGGTTGAACTTCAGGCCGCCCTGCACCGCCCAGCCGTACTCGCTGTTGACGCGCGGGGTGACGACCGTGCCGGCCGGGATGGTGGCGCCGCCGAAGGTCAGGACCGTGGTGGCGTTCTGGGCGTTCAGCTCATGCACGGCGGCCGACAGCTGGGCCGAGCCCCAGGCGGCGTCGTAGCGCAGGGCGCCGACGAAGTCGGGCATGCGCGAGGTCTGGCGCAGGTCGTAGAACGCCTCGCCGATCGGCACGCCGGCCGCGTTGGTGGCGATGACCGGGCTCAGGTTGGCGGCCGCGGCGGTGAAGACCGCGAACTGGCTCGCCGCGTTGCCGGCGGTGGCGGTGCCGAACAGCGGGTTCTTGCGGAAGATCGGGTCTTCGACCGAGATCGTCGCCGAGAAGCCGTCGCCGAAGGTCGCCGTGTAGGCGAGCAGGTTGGTGGAGGAGGTGTCCGAGCCCAGCGAGGTGCCGATGATCTCGAAGTCGTGGGCGTAGAAGTCGTAGAACGAGGCCGCGCGACCGGCGGTGAGGCCGGCGAACTGGATGAAGGCCTTGTCGACGTTCACGTATTGCTGAGCGCGGCCGAACGTGTCGACGCCGACCGCCGGGAAGGCGTTGGCGATGCGCTGCTGCGTGCCCGAGTTCAGGTAGGCGCCGGTGCGGGAGGCGAGCTCGAACCGGACGAAGGCGCGGAGCGTGCCGTAGGCAGTCTGCGTGCGGGCGTCGAGGTTGAGGCGGCCGAGGCCGCGATAGCCCATCAGGTCGCCGTTGTTGCCGCCGCGCTGATAGCCCTGCGAGTAGCCGGCCTCGAAGCGGGCACGGCCCGACACGCGCAGGCAGGTATCCGTACCGGGAATGAAGAAGAACCCGGCGCCATAAGCCGAGCAGACACGAAC
Source organism: Methylobacterium sp. DB0501 (assembly GCF_011043735.1). Taxonomy (GTDB): domain Bacteria; phylum Pseudomonadota; class Alphaproteobacteria; order Rhizobiales; family Beijerinckiaceae; genus Methylobacterium; species Methylobacterium alsaeris. Next base: position 9,847 of record NZ_JAAKGV010000001.1, read on the forward strand.
GTATTCAACAGGCGCCGCTTTCTTGATCGGCAGATCGGCAGCCTGCGCCCCAGCCACAACGGTCAGGCCAGCGGCCGAACCCAGCAGAAGGCTCTTCACGAGCTTCATCGAGACCTCCAAAGTTTCGAGACCCTGGGGGTGAACGACTGTGTCCCGACGAATGCCGAACCACGCCACTCTTATCCCCTTGCGCCCGGCGCTCCCTGGGGGATGTCATCCGGGCTGCACCGGGTTGTGCCCGGTGCAGGGGCACCATGTGCGAGGCGCTAACGGCGATCAACCGGCTTCCGCATCCGGAACGGCCAAGTCGCCGGGTTTCGGCAGGAATGTTGCACGGACGCCACGAAAGCTTACGCGGGTCAGCTAATAACCGGAGCCTTTCAGGCGAGAACTGATGTTCTCGCGTGCCGTCCTGTCATCGCTTCGGATAGGCCGGCGCCTCCGCGGCGCCGGGACGATTCATTCACAGGTTGAGTCGACGAATCAACCCTCGAGTTCCTCGCGCAGCATCTCGAGGGCGAGCCAGCGCTCCTCGGCCGCGGCGAGGTCGGTCTCGGTCGTCGCCAGGGTACGGGAGATCGCCTCGAACCGGGCGGGGTCGCGGGCATAGAGCGTCGGGTCGTCGAGGGCGGCCCGCAGCTTGGCCCGGTTGCCCTCGAGCGCCGCCATCCGGGCCGGCAGAGTCTTGAGTTCGTGCTGCTCGTTGAAGCCGAGGCGCTTCTTGCCCGCCGCCGGACGGGGCGCGGCGGATCTCGCCGGCTCCTTCGCCTCCTTGACCGCGCCCTGCACCACCCCGCGGGCCTGCACCCCGACGCCGCGCTGGGCGACCATGTCGCTGTAGCCGCCCGCATAGGCGATCCAGCGCCCCTCCCCTTCCGAGACCAGCACGGTGTCCACCACCCGGTCGAGGAAGTCGCGGTCGTGGCTGACCAGGATCAGGGTGCCGGCATAGTCGCCGAGCATCTCCTGGAGCAGATCGAGGGTCTCGAGGTCGAGGTCGTTGGTCGGCTCGTCCAGGACCAGGAGGTTGCCGGCTTCCGCAAGGGCGCGGGCCAGCAGCAGCCGGTTGCGCTCGCCGCCGGACAGCACCCCCACCGGCGTGCGCGCCTGCTCGGGGGAGAACAGGAAGTCCTTCATGTAGCCGATGACGTGCCGGCTCTGGTTGCCGACCTGGACTGTGTCGCTGCCCCCGCCGGTCAGCACGTCGGCGACGGTGCGCTCGGGATCGAGCGCGCTGCGGCGCTGGTCGAGGAGGTTGAGGGTGACGTTGGCCCCCACCTTCACCGTCCCCGAATCGGGTGGGAGGCGGCCGGTGAGGAGGTTGACGAGCGTCGTCTTGCCGGTGCCGTTGGCGCCGACGATGCCGAGCCGGTCGCGGCGGGCGATGCGCAGGGACAGGTCGCGGACGATCGGGCGGTCGCCGTAGGATTTGGCGACGTCGCGCGCCTCGACCACCAGGGCGCCGGAGGCCTCGGTCTCGCTCACCGTCATCGTCGCGGCGCCGACGGGCCCGCGATGCTCGCGCGCCTGGCGGCGCAGGTCGTGCAGGCCAGCGAGGCGCTTGACGTTGCGCTTGCGCCGCGCGGTCACGCCGTAGCGCAGCCAGTCCTCTTCCGCCGCGATCTTGCGGTCGAGCTTGTGGCGGTCGCGCTCCTCCTCCTCGAACACCTGGTCGCGCCAGGCCTCGAAGGCGGAGAAGCCCTGTTCGAGCCGCCGCGTCGTGCCGCGGTCGAGCCAGACGGTCGAGCGCGACAGCGATTCGAGGAAGCGCCGGTCGTGGCTGATGAGGACCAGGGCCGAGCGGCTCCCCTTCAGCTCGGCCTCCAGCCACTCGATCGCCGGCAGGTCGAGGTGGTTGGTCGGCTCGTCGAGGAGCAGGATGTCGGGCTCCGGCGCCAGGGCCTGGGCGAGCGCCGCGCGGCGCGATTCGCCGCCCGAGAGCCGGCTCGGATCCTCCTCGCCGGTCAACCCCAGGCTCTCGAGCAGGTAGCGCGCCCGGTACAGCTCGTCGCCCGGCCCCATCCCGGCCTCGACGAAGGACAGGGTGGTGTCGTGCCCGGAGAAATCCGGCTCCTGGGCGAGGTAGCGCAAGGTCGTGCCGGGCTGCAGGAAGCGCACGCCCTTGTCGGACTCGACCAGCCCGGCGGCGACCTTGAGCAGGGTCGACTTGCCCGAGCCGTTGCGGCCGACGAGGCAGGTGCGGTCGCCGGGAGCCAGCGAGAGGTCGGCGCCGGCGAGCAGCGGCGTGCCGCCGAAGGTGAGCGCGATGCCCTGGAGGGTGAGAAGCGGAGGAGCGGCCATGGGGTGGGGGATTACGGCAGGGCCGGCGGAAAGGCGAGACCGGGCGGGGGCGTCTTGTGCGCCGCACGACCTTGACCCAGCAGGAGGAGACCGCACAGCTTCGATTTCGCGGGGATGCATGGCGGATCGCAAGATCAGAACCCGCGAGCACGTCATCGCGACCACGAGCCTGCACCATGTCGGCTACATCGTTGCGAAGGCCGGCTACGTCTCGATGTTCCAGCAGCCGATTACGGCATCGATGGCCTGATCACGACCTTCGACGCCGATGGCTGCATCGCTGTCCGGATCGATCTGCGCGACATCGATTTCTAGCTGGCAGATTTCTTTCCGGTGATCGTTGTGGTGTTCGATGCCCGCGCGGAGATAGGCTACTATCTGGTCGTACAAGATTACTTCAAGGCGCATCAGCTCACGGCAGCCCAACGACGGCGTGGCACGTTGACCGTCCACATCGACCCGGAGGCGATCGTGAGCGATAGTGTGGTCCGGTCGTGGCGGGACCTGAAGACCGGGCACAGAAAGGCGCGGGCATGACGGACGTCCGGACGCAGACGGTCATCGACGCTCTGACGGAACTCGGCTTCGAGCGGAGAATGGCCAATGATAGCCATGCACTCTACGATCATCCGGCCGGCGCGAGCGTATCGCTTCCCCACAGCCGGCCTCACGTGTCCGGTGCGTTCCTGAAGGCGATCGAGCGTCAGGTGACGGGGTTCGGCATCGCTCCGGCTCATGTCTTCGGTGAGAAGGTCCACACCCCGCACCGGGTTGCTCCGGTGACCGACGAGGCCGGCGACGGTTCGGCCGACACGACCGATTCCGGGACCGCGCCGGCACGATCCGCATTCGGTCGCGAGACCGGCGGGCACAGGGCCGCGAGCCCGCCGAAATCGCGCCGACGCCGCGCCGCCGCGCAGTAGCTTTCGAGTCGCATAAACCCCTCCTGGCTCCCGGCACAATTCACGATGAGCGCGAGCAAGCCCGCTGCGCCTCCCTTTTCCCCTGATGCCTACGGGGCGGCCGACGTCGCCAGGGTCGACGCGCACACCATCGCGGCCGAGGAATACGACGAGCTGCCGGAACTCGCCGAGGCGGACCTGGAGGCGGCCGACACCGACCGGGGCACGACCCTGATCCGCCGTGGGCGCGGTCGTCCGCCCGTCACACAGACCAAGAAGCTCGTGACGCTGCGCCTGGATCCGGACGTCGTCGAGCGCTGGAAGGCGAGTGGCCCGGGTTGGCAGACCCGGATGAACGCGGTGCTGCGCGAGACGATGCCCTAAGCAGATTTCGCAAAAGTGGTTGCCGGTTTTGCGACAAAAATCTGCGACAAGACAAGAGTCTAAGCGGACGAAGCGTTGGCCTGCCAACGCAAGTCCGCTTAGGCGTCGGCGCCGGCAAGGCGCGGCGTCGCATCGCCGACCCCGACGGATTGCATCGTTCCCGCCGTGGGTGGGAGCCTAGAATGGCGGCCCTGGTGTTGTAAGAGCCTGGGCCTCGGCTGCCCGGAGAGGAAACCCGATGAGCTTCGTCACCCCCGATCCCTTCACCACGCGCCCCGAGATCGACGGCACCTTCGGGGTCGTGGCCTCGACCCACTGGATCGCCACCGCGGTCGGCATGGGCGTGCTGGAGCGGGGCGGCAACGCCTTCGATGCGGGGGTCGCCACCGCCTTCGTGCTCCAGGTGGTCGAGCCGCATCTCAACGGGCCGGGCGGCGACGTGCCGGTGATCCTGCACGACGTCCGGGTCGGGCACCCGCAGGTGGTGTGCGGGCAGGGCCCGGCGCCGCAGGCCGCCACCATCTCGCGCCTGCGCGACGACCTCGGCCTCGATCTCGTGCCGGGGACCGGGCTGCTCGCGCCGTGCGTGCCGGGCACCTTCGACGCCTACATGCTGATCCTGCGCGACCACGGCACCTGGCGCCTCGCGGACGTGCTGGAGGCGGCGATATCCTATGCCCGCGACGGCTTCCCGCTGGTCGAGCGGGTCTCGGCGACCATCGCCACCGTCGAGGGGCTGTTCCGCGAGCACTGGCCGAGCTCGGCGGCGACCTACCTCAAGGAGGGGGGCGTGCCCGCCCCCGGCACGCTGTTCACGAATCCGGTGCTGGCCGAGACCTATGCCCGCATCGTGCGCGAGGCCGCCGGCGGCACGCGCGAGCAGGAGATCGAGCGCGCCCGCCGGATCTGGTCGCAGGGCTTCGTCGCCGAGGCGATCGACGCCTTCTGCAAGGCCGAACCGGTGATGGACGTGACGGGGACGCCGCATCGCGGCCTCCTCACCGGCGCCGACATGGCGGCCTGGCAGGCGAGCGTCGAGGCGCCGGTCGGGTACGAGTACGGCCGCTACACCGTGCTGAAGGCCGGGCCTTGGACGCAAGGGCTCGCGACGCTGCAGCAGCTCGCCCTGCTCAAGGGCTTCGACCTCGATCGCCTCGATCCGGCCGGGCCCGACTTCATCCACCTCCAGGTCGAATGCGCCAAGCTCGCCTTCGCCGACCGCGACACGTTCTACGGCGACCCCGCCTTCGTCGACGTGCCGGTCGAGACGCTGCTGTCCGACGCCTACAACGCCGAGCGCCGCCGGCTCGTCGGCGACACCGCCTCGCTGGAGCAGCGGCCGGGCACGATCCCGGGCTTCGGCAAGGCCCTCGACGCCCGGGTGAGCAGCGGCGCCCGCACGGCGGTGGGCGCGTCCGGCGCCGGGGAGCCGACGGTGGGCAAGATCGAGGCGACGGTGCCGCCGGACGACGCCCGCTCCGGCGTCGTCCGGGGCGACACCGTGCATTTCGACATCATCGACCGGCACGGCAACATGATCGCCGCCACGCCGTCCGGCGGCTGGCTGCAATCCTCGCCGGTGATCCCGTCCCTCGGCTTCTGCCTCGGCACCCGGGCGCAGATGTTCGTGCTCGACGAGGCCCATCCGGCAGCGCTCGCCCCGGGCAAGCGGCCGCGCTCGACGCTGTCCCCCACGATGGCCCTTCGCGACGGCCAGCCCTACCTCGCCTGGGGCTCGCCCGGCGGCGACCAGCAGGACCAGTGGATCCCGCAATTCTTCCTGCGCCACGTCCATGCCGGCATGAACCTGCAGGCGGCGATCGATGCGCCGGCCTGGCACACCGAGCATTTCCCGTCGTCGTTCTGGCCCCGCACCGCGCGGCCGGGGGTCGTGGTGGTGGAGAACCGGATCAGCGCAGGCACGATCGCGGAGCTGCGCCGGCGCGGCCACCTCGTCGAGGTCGGGCCGGACTGGTCGGAGGGGCGGCTGACGGCGGCGAGCCGCGATGGGCGGCGCCTGCGGGCCGCCGCCAATCCCCGCGGCATGCAGGGCTACGCCGCGGGGCGGTAACCTGCCTCACATCGTCGGGTTGGCCGGGCCGGTCGGGGACGGGTCGGGGGTGATCGCCGGGGAGTTGCCCGGATCGTTCACCGGGATCTCGACCGGCCGGTCGCCCGGCGCCTCGCTCGGCAGCTCGGGCCCGCCCGGATTCGGCGTATCGGGACCGGGGGTGGGGGGCACGGGATCGTAGGGCTGGTCCGGGATCGGGCCGGGATTCGACATCGAGCGCTCCTCTCTCTCGTCGAACCCAAACCGGGGCGCCCGGCCCCGGTTCCGCCGCGTCCCCGATTGCCGGGCGAGTCTACTGCTTGGTCAGGAGCTTGGCGCCGTTCTGGCTGACGATCTGCTGGATCTTGTGGGCGAAGATCGAGAGCAGGAGCGGCATCCGCACCTCGACCCGCACCGCATCGTCCTCGACGTCGATGTCGCCGTCGACCCGCTGGTTCATGGCGGCGACGAGGAACGACAGCCGGTCGCCGGTCCAGGTCGCGTCGGCCATGCTGAGACCTGCCTTGTGCAGCATCTCCTTGGCCTGGCCGATCCCGTTCTCGAGCCGGCGGCGGGCCTCGGCCCGGCCGAGCTGATGGGGAATCACGACAACCAGGGGCTTTGCCATCATCACGCTCCGCTCGCACGATGAGCCTGATGTGGGGAGGCGTCGCCCAACGGCAACGCCGCGTCGGACGATCAGTCCACCACCGCCACGGCGACCCGAGCGACGCCGTTCATGCCGATCGCCTTGCCGGCGCCGCGGGCGAGATCGATGATGCGGCCATGGGCGAAGGGCCCGCGGTCGTTGATCCGCACCACCACCGAGCGGCCGTTGGCCTCGTTCGTCACCCGCACCCGGGTGCCGAAGGGCAGGCTGCGATGCGCCGCGGTGAGGCCGTTGGGGTTGAAGCGCTCGCCGCTCGCAGTGCGATGGCCGGACGCGTACCAGGAGGCCCTGCCGCTCTGGGCCTGCGCCGTCGACACCACCGCGAGATTCCCGATTCCGGCGAGGGCGAGCCCGCCGAGAAGAGCCGAGACGGGAGCCGCGATCGACCGCCGCGCAGGCTTGGCGCTGTTCATTCCACTGTCCTTGGTGGTTGCTGATGACAGTGCCAATCGAGGCCAAACAGGACGAAAATATGACCGCCCGATTTGCGGCAGAACACGCCGCAATCCTGTCCAATATCTTGCAGTCCGTTAAGGATTGATCTTGCAAGTTGTCGGACGCGCTGAGATCTTATTGGTGACTTGCGATCCCGAGCGGCTGCATTCGGGGTTTTCAGCATTCGCGAGTTGCGGCGGAGGCGGGCCGGCCGGGCCCGGCGGCGCCGGGATAGGTCGGCGCGTGCCTCTCCTCCCGGCTCGCGCGGGGAAAGCCCGCGCGTCGTTCGGCGATGATGGGGAAGCTGGTGCGCCGACACGCACGCACACGCGGACGCAGCTAGAACGATCAACCCGCGTCGCGCTCGCCGCCCGTAGCCTTTCGTTAACGGATCGACCTGGCGACCGGCCAACCCGGCAAGATGTGCAGCCCCATTTCGAGACGCAATTCGTGCCTCTTGGCAACCTCACCTTTACCGTAGCCGCGGCAATGTCTGGGTGTCAGTCGCGTAACCGGTGTTTGCCATGGCTTCCCCGCGTACCGCGGTCGCCGGCACCGCCGCCCGGAATCAAGTCTCGCGTACCGGGCGAGTGGTGTCGGCACCGCGGATGGGTCTCGTTACCCCCGCACAGCGTCTTCCCCTGGACGAGGTCATCCTGGGGGATTGCCTCACCGCCCTCGAGCGGCTGCCGCCGGCCAGCGTCGACCTGGTCTTCGCGGATCCGCCCTACAATCTCCAGCTCGGCGCCGGCACCCTGCTGCGCCCGAACCAGAGCGCCGTCGACGCCGTCGACGACGACTGGGACCAGTTCGCCAGCTTCGAGTCCTACGACACCTTCACCCGCGCCTGGCTCGCCGCCTGCCGCCGGGTGATGAAGCCGACCGCCACCCTCTGGGTGATCGGGTCGTACCACAACATCTTCCGCGTCGGGAGCGCGTTGCAGGATCTTGGTTTCTGGATCCTGAACGACATCGTGTGGCGCAAGGCCAACCCGATGCCGAACTTCCGCGGCAAGCGCTTCACCAACGCCCACGAGACCCTGATCTGGGCCTCGCGCAGCGACCAGAAGGGCTATACCTTCCATTACGAGGCGCTGAAGGGCGGCAACGACGACCTTCAGATGCGCTCGGACTGGTTCATCCCGCTCTGCACCGGCGACGAGCGCCTGAAGGGCGACGACGGGCGGAAATTGCACCCGACCCAGAAGCCCGAGGCCCTGCTCGCCCGCACCATCCTGTCGTCGTCCAATCCCGGCGACGTGGTGCTCGACCCGTTCTTCGGCACCGGCACCACCGGTGCGGTCGCCAAGCGGCTCGGCCGGCACTTCATCGGCATCGAGCAGGAGCCGGCCTATGCGGCGGCGGCGCGCGAGCGCATCGCCGGCATCGAGCCGCTGTCGCGTGCCGCCCTCCTCACTGCGCCGACGAAGCGTGCCGAACCGCGGGTGCCGTTCCTGAGCCTCCTGGAAGCCGGCCACGTCAGGGCCGGCGAGACGCTCACCGACGAGCGCCGCCGCCACAAGGCCCTGGTCCGCCCCGACGGCACGCTGGGGGTCGGCCCGGCCTCGGGCTCGATCCACAAGATCGGCGCCCTCGTCCAGGGTCTGCCGGCCTGCAACGGCTGGACCTTCTGGCATGCCGAGCGCGGCGGACGCCTCGTCTGCATCGACGACTTCCGCGGCACGATGCGGGCCGGGATGGGCTCGGCCGCCTGACGGGCGGCATCACCGCGACGCGCCTGTGTCCTTGCGGCCACGGGCGCTTCGCTCGTTAACACATGCGAAACACTTCGCTTGCCGGTTGACCCTGGGTCAGACATCGCTCGCAGACCGCGACCGCATCGGGCGGCGCGAGGGGTCGAGAGAGTTCCCGACGATGGGTCGATGGTCCTGGCTGGTCGCCGTGGTGGCGGCCCTGTGCGTGGCGGCCTGCAACACCGTGGCCCCCAACCGTCTCTCGCTCGCCGACACGGCGCAGCTGCGCTTCACCGGGATCGAGGTCCGGACGGCGGGCGCGGCCGTGAACTGGACCGATGCAGAGGACGCGTATCTCAAGAGCCGCAACCTGTCGCTGACCGACCCGGCCCTGCTGCAGACGCCGGAGGCAGCGGCCTTTATCCGCTGCATGGCGGGGCAGCGCCTCAAGGCGGCGCTGGAGCGGGCGCTGGCCTCCCGGCCCGAGGGCGCGCGTCCGGTCCGCCTCGTCGTCACGCTGCTCGCAGCCGACATCCCCTCGGCGGTGCGCCGCGTCATCGCCGGCGGCTCGCCGACGATCCGCGCCAACATCGAGATCGTCGACGCCCGCACCGGCGCGGTCCTGTCCGCCTATTCGGGCGACCAGGGCATGCAGGCCGCCGGGCAGGGCGTGCTCGGCGTGGTCCTCGACGGGGCGCTGACGGCCGGCGGCTACGACGACCTGTACGACCGGGCCGCCAACGACTTCGCGCGGCGCTTCAAGCGGTGGCTGACGGCCGGGGCCTGACCGCCCCGAACGAAGCGGGCTTGCGCAGGCAGGCCACACGGCACACGACACGGCAGGTCGCGAGGGCACAGAGCAACCTGCCGTGTCGTGTACTTTGGCGTTGCGATCGGACGCCGCTCCAAGCCTTCGATTGTGCCGCGGTTTTTTCGACGACCCGGTATCCACTTCGCCGAGAAATGCTTCAGCTTCCCTTCGGCCGTCCCCGTGCCTTGACCACGGGAGCGGCCGAGGCCGGCCGTCGCGACAGCACCTTCGGCACCGGAGCCCGCCGCGGCGGCGGCTCGGGCTCGGGGAGCGTCGCGAGGTCGGGCGCCGGCGGGGGCGCCGGGACGGGCGGCGGCGCCGCCAGCTTCTGCTCCAGGGCGTGGGCCAGCACCTTCTTCATCGCGCCGGGCAGGGGCTCGGAGTCGAGGCCGGCGCGGGGGGTGAAGCGCATCCCCTCGGGGGCCGGCGTGCCGGCGGCGACCCGGGCGAGGAAGACCGTCAGTTCGAGCGGGAAATGCGTGAAGACGTGGCGCACGATCCCGGGCAGCCGCTTCCAGCGCGCGTCGAGGGGCGCGTCGAGGAGCGCCTGGGCCGGGTCGTAGTCGGCCCGCCACTCGCTCGTCGGCGGCTCGGCCATGGAGCCCAGCAGCCCCTCCGGCGGCCGCGTGCGCAGGAGAACGGCGTCGTCGCCGGCGCGCAGCACCACGAAGGCGGCGCCGCGGCGCAGCTGCCCGGCGACCTTCCTCACCTTGCGCGGGAAGGTCTCCTGCAAGCCCTCGGCCCGGGCGCGGCAGGGCTGCATCCAGGGGCAGAGCGCGCAGGCCGGCCGCTTCGGGGTGCAGAGCGTGGCGCCGAGATCCATCACGGCTTGCGCGAAGTCGCCGGGGCGTTTCGCCGGCACCAGGTCTTCCGCGAGGCGGCGGATCTCGGGGCGCGACGCGGGAATCGGCGTCTCGATCGCGTAGAGGCGCGACACTACGCGCTCGACATTGCCGTCCACCGCCGCCGCCGGCCGGTCGAAGGCGATCGCCGCGACGGCGCCGGCCGTGTAGGCGCCGATCCCCGGGAGCTTCCTCAGGCCCTCGACCGTGTCGGGGAAGCGGCCGGCCTGCGCCACCGCCTTCGCGCAAGCGTGCAGGTTGCGGGCGCGGGAATAGTAGCCCAAGCCCGCCCAGGCCCCCATCACGGCCTCTTCCGGCGCCGCCGCCAGGGCCTCGACGGTCGGGAAGCGCTCCAGGAAACGGGCGAAGTAAGGCTTCACCGCAGCGACGGTGGTCTGCTGCAGCATGATCTCGGACAGCCAGACCCGGTACGGGTCGGGCGCGACGCCGGGCAGCGCGCGCCAGGGCAGCGCGCGGCGGTGGCGGTCGTACCAGACCAGGAGGTCGGCGGGATCCGGCCTTGAGTGCGACGCGGCGGGCGCTACCATGCGGCTCGCCTTAGCCGGTTTTCCGCCGCGGCGGGAGCGGGATTTCGGGGTGGTGCACCGTCATGCCCCTCCGGGACCATGCTGGTCTTCGCGCCCCGGAGGGTTAAGGATTCCCTCACGCGAAGCCCCTATCTGTCGGGCTTCACGCCGGACACGGCGACTCACCAGGACGGACGGGCGATGGCGCGGCCCAAACCCTTGAGCGAGCTGATCGAGCGGTCCCTCGGCCCCGTCTTCGCGGCGCAGGGCTTCGCCTCGACCGACATCCTGGCCTCCTGGGCCGAGATCGTCGGCGAGCGCCTGGCCCGGGCCTGCCAGCCGGAGAAGCTCGAATGGCCGCGCCGCCGCGGCAGCACGCGCGAGCGGCCGGAGCCCGGCACCCTGACGGTCCGGGTCGAGGGCGCCTTCGCCCTCGAACTCCAGCACCTGGTGCCGCTGGTGATCGAGCGCATCAACCGCCATTACGGCTGGGCCTGCGTCGGCAAGATCCGGATGCGCCAGGACCGGGTCGCCCAGGCGCAGCGCCGGAAGGTCGCCCCCCCGCCCCTCGACCCGGTGCGTCGCGGCGAGGTCGCGCTCGCGGTGTCGAGCGTGAGCGAGGCGGCGCTCCGCGACGCCCTCGACCGCCTCGGCCTCGCGGTCCTGGGCGCGCAGCGCTCGCGCTGACGAGCGTGTCCGTCGGGCCCAGAGGGCCCGAGGCAAGCCCGAAACCCGCGAGCCTTCGGATCGTGGCAAGCCCGACCGGGCGCCGGCGCTCATGCGCCGGACGCCGTCGCGGCATGCAACGGCCACCCCGAGATCCGCGAGCCTCCGGAGCGCGGCAAGCCCGACCGGGCGCCGGCGCCCATGCGCCGGACGCTGTCGCGGCACGCGACGGCACAAAGGAAGTTGATACGCCGGCGGCTTGCCACGAGGCGGCCGGGATTCTACCGCAGTCCGATCGCGGACCCTCCCGCAACCGCTCACGAAGACGCCTGCCATGAGGACGCCTGCCATGCTCACCCGTCGCGAGGCCCTGACACTCACCGGCTCGGCCCTCGGCGCGGCCCTGCTCGCGCCGGCCCTGCCGTTCCGCGCTCTCGCCCAAGGGCCGGTGGTGGACGGTCTGATGCAGCCCGGCCCCCTCGGCGACATCTGGCTCGGGCCCGACAACGCCCGCTGCACCATCATCGAGTACGCCTCGATGACCTGCTCGCACTGCGCCGCCTTCCACAAGACCACCTGGCCGGCGCTCAAGGAGCGCTGGATCGATACCGGCAAGGTGCGCTTCACCCTGCGCGAATTCCCCCTCGACCCGCTCGCCACCGCAGCCTTCATGCTCGCTCGCGCCGACAACGGCGCACGCTACTACCCGATCACCGACATGCTGTTCGACCAGCAGGCGAACTGGGCCTTCGTCCCGAAACCCCTCGACGCCCTCGAGCAGATGATGCGCCAGGCCGGCTTCTCGAAGGAGAAGTTCGAGGCGACCCTGAAGGACCAGAAGCTCTACGACGCGGTCAACGCCGTGAAGGAGAAGGCCATGACCACCTTCAAGGTCAACGCCACGCCGACCTTCTTCATCAACGGCCAGAAGTACCAGGGCGAGATGACGATCGAGGGCATGGAGAAGGTGATCAAGCCGATCGTGGGGGCGTAGTTTTCACGAAGATCCACTCGATTCCGCTTCGCGTAAAAAGTGAAGCACCTCCCCTCACCCCGGCGATCCCGGGCTTGCGCGGTATCGCTGCAAGTTGTGGGGAGGGGTGAGGGGGTGGGGGTGGTGCAGGAGGCACCGTCTCGCTTTACGCGGCACCACCCCGACCCCTGACCCCTCCCCACAAGGGGGAGGGGAAGGCAGACCCCGCGCACCGCGCCGCCCCATGAAATTCACGCGCCTGCGCATCGTCGGCTTCAAGACTTTCGTCGAGCCGAGCGAATTCCTGATCGAGCCCGGGCTGACCGGGGTGATCGGGCCGAACGGCTGCGGCAAGTCGAACCTCGTCGAGGCCCTGCGCTGGGTGATGGGGGAGAGCTCGCACAAGAGCATGCGGGCCTCCGGCATGGACGATGTGATCTTCTCGGGCTCCGGCGGGCGGGCCGGGCGCAGCCACGCCGAGGTGACGCTGGCGCTCGACAACAGCGCCCGCACGGCGCCCGCCGCCTTCAACGCCGCCGACGCGCTGGAGGTGTCGCGCCGCATCGACCGGGGCGCCGGCTCGACCTACCGGGTCAACGGCCGCGAGGTCCGGGCCCGCGACGTCCAGCTGATGTTCGCCGACGCGGCGACCGGCGCCCGCTCCCCCGCCATGGTGCGCCAGGGCCAGGTGGCGGAGCTGATCGCGGCCAAGCCCCAGGCGCGCCGCCGCATCCTGGAGGATGCCGCGGGCATCGGCGGCCTGCATGCCCGTCGGCACGAGGCCGAATTGCGCCTGCGCGCGGCGGAGGACAACCTCGCCCGCGTCGAGGACGTGCTGACGGCGATCACCGCCGGCGTCGATTCCCTGCGACGCCAGGCCCGCTCGGCCCAGCGCTACCGGGCGATCGCCGCCGAGATCCGCCGGCACGAGGCGCTGCTGCTCCTGATCGGCCATAGCGAGGCCCGCCGCGAGGCCGCGGCGGCGCAAAGCGCGCTGGCCCAGGCCCTCGACCGGCTGGCCGCCGCGCAAGCCGAGCAGGTGGACTCCGCGACTGCGCAAGGGTTGGCCGCCGCCGCCCTGCCGCGGCTGCGCGAAGCGGAGGCCAGTGCTGCGGAGGAGTTGCAGCGCCTGACCCTGGCGGCGGCGCAGCTCGAGGCGCAGGAGCGCCGCAGCGCCGAGCGCCTGCGCGACCTCGGCCGCCGGATCGTCGACCTGCGCCGCGACCTCGCCCGCGAGACCGCCTCCCGGGACGACGCCCGCACCACTCTGGAGCGCCTCGACGGCGAGGCGGCGGCCCTGTCCGGGACCGATGACGGCGCGGCGGCGCGGCTGGAGGCCGACGCGCGGGCCGACGCGGCCGATGCCCGCCTCGCTCACGCCGAGGCGGCGTTGTCCGCCGCGCAGGGCGCCCAGGCCGAGCACGCGGCGCGCCGCAGCGCCCTGATCCGCGCGGCCGCCGACGAGCGCGCCCGGGCCGCGCGGCTGTCCGCCGAGCAGGCCCGCCTCGCCCGCGAGGCGAGCGCCGCCGGCGAGGCCGGGTCTGAGCGGCTCTCTGCCCTGCGCGAGGCCTACGACGAGGCCAGGGAGACCGCCGAGGGCGCCGAGGAGGCGGCGGCGGCGGCCCGCGACGCCGTGGCGGAGGCCCGCGACGCCGAGGCGCGGGGCCGGCCGGTCCTGGCGGCGGCGGAGCGCGAGGCGGCGCGGCTCGACACCGAGGCCCGCACCCTCGCCCGCCTGGTGGCCCCCGTCGCCGAGGCCCGCTTCCCGCCGGTCCTCGACGCGGTGGCCGTCACGCCAGGCTACGAGGCCGCCCTGGCGGCGGCCCTCGGCGACGACCTCGAGGCCGCGACCGACCCGACGGCCCCGACCCACTGGGCGCTCACCCCCGATCCCGGCACCGATCCGGCGCTGCCGGACGGGGCACGGCCGCTCGCCGATCTGGTCACCGGCCCGCCGGCGCTGGCCCGCCGCCTGCGCCAGGTCGGAGTCGTCGATGCCGGGCTGGTGGCGCCGGAGCAGGCGGCCACCGTGCGCAGCCGGTTGCATCCCGGCCAGCGCCTCGTCACGAAGCGCGGCGACCTCATCCGCTGGGACGGCCTCAACGCCGCCGCGGAGGCGCCGCGGCCGGCGGCGCGGCGGCTGTCCGAGCGCAACCGGCTCGACACGCTGCACGAGGCGGCGGCCCTCGCCCGGGAGCAGGCCGAGACCGCGCGGGAGACCCACGACGCCCTCCAGACCAGGGCCCAGGATGCGGCGGCGGCGGAGCTGCGCGCCGTCGAGGGCGCCCGCCTCGCCCGGCGCAACCTCGACGGCGCCCGTGAGATCCTGACCCACGCCGAGCGCCGGGAGGCCGAGGTCGCCGCCCGCCGGGCGGCCCTGTCCGAGGCACAGAATCGCATCGCCGCCGATGCCGAGGAGGCGGCGGCCCGGGCCGAGGCGGCGGAGGAGGCCCTGGCCGCCCTCGACGAGCCCGAGGACCTGAGCGCCCGCCTCGACGCCGCCCGCCGCGAGGCCGAGGGGCACAGGCTCGCCGCCGCCGAGGCCCGGGCCGCGCGCCTGGCGCTGACCCGCGCCGCCGAGGAGGCCGCCGCCCGCAGCAGCGCGCTCGCCGCCGACCGGGCGCGCTGGCAGGAGCGGGCCGAGCGGGCGGACGCGATCCTCGACGAACTGGAGGACCGGCTGGCGGCGGCCGAGGAGGAGCAGGCGGAACTCGCCGAGGCGCCCGAGACCTTCGCCGAGGAGCATCGCCGGCTGAAAGCCGTGACCGAGGCGGCGGGCCTCGCCCGCGCCAAGGCCGGCGGGCGCCTGGCAGCCGGCGAGACGGCACTCGCCGAGGCCGAGGCGCGGGCGCGCCAGGCCCTCGACGCCTTCGCGAATGCCCGCGAGACCCGCGCGGCGGCGGCGGCCGCCCACGAGGCCCTGGAACGGCGCCTCGCGGAGGTCGTCCGGGCCATCGCCGACAGCCTCGAGACGACGCCGGAGGGCCTCTACGGCCTCGCCGGCGCGGCGCCCGGCGATCCCCTGCCGGAGGCCGGGGCGATCGAGGCGAAGGCCGCGGCGCTCAGGGCCGACCGCGACCGGCTCGGCGCGGTGAACCTGCGGGCCGAGGAGGAGCTGCGCGAGACGGAAGGACGGCGCGACGAGCTGGGGCGCGAGCGCGACGAGCTGATCGAGGCGATCCGGCGCCTGCGCGGCGCGATCCAGAGCCTCAACCGCGAGGGACGCGAGCGGCTGCTGGCCGCCTTCACGGCGGTGAACGGGCATTTCGAGCGGCTGTTCACCACCCTGTTCGGCGGCGGCACCGCCGAGCTGACCCTGGTCGATTCGGACGATCCCCTGGAAGCGGGCCTCGACATCCTGGCCCGGCCGCCGGGCAAGAAGCCGCAGACGATGACGCTGCTCTCGGGCGGCGAGCAGGCCCTGACGGCGACCGCCCTGATCTTCGCGGTATTCCTCACCAACCCGTCGCCGGTCTGCGTCCTCGACGAGGTCGACGCGCCCCTCGACGACGCCAACGTCGAGCGCTACTGCGATCTCCTGACGGCGATGGCGCGGGACACCGATACCCGCTTCATCGTCATCACCCACAACCCGATCACCATGGCCAGGATGGACCGGCTGTTCGGCGTGACCATGGCCGAGCGGGGGGTGTCGCAGCTCGTCTCGGTCGATCTCGCGACCGCCGAGCAACTGGCCGAGGCGGTTTGACGGCAGACCGGTGTGCAGCGCGAAATCCGCCGAAAGTCCAATGACTTACCATTGCTTCGGGGTGCCTTGACACCCAAGGTGGGCGAAACTATGGTGCGCCCGCTCGACGGGGGTTAGCCGGACCGGATCTCCTCATCCTTCACGCGCGAGGTTTCGCCATGAACGGCAACGACCCGCGGGGGAAGGACGGCACCGGTGAGGGCTCCTCCCCCGACGACGACCTCTCCGCGAGGCTCAAGCGTCTCGAGATGCAGATCGACCGGAAGCGCCCCGCGGCGTCTCCCGATCCTTCGTCGCGTCAACAGAGCGGCCAGCCTTCGTCCCTCGGCATCGCCATGCGGCTGTCCACGGAATTCGTGGCCGGCGTCCTGGCGGGCGGCCTTCTCGGCTGGGGCTGCGACCGTCTCCTGGGCACCAAGCCCTGGGGCCTGATCGTCCTGCTCGTCCTGGGCTTCGCGGCCGGAATTTACAACGTGATGCGCGTTTCCGGATTTTTTCCGAGCGTGGACACGAAGAAAGGCCCGCCAGGGTCTTGATCATCCGGTGGATGCCGTGCATCCGCCTGCACGGATTGGCAGCGCGGCGGGAGAAACCCGCGGCAGCGATACACGAGGGGGCGGGACCGGCATGGCCGTCAAGATGGATCCGATCCACCAGTTCGAGCTGAAGCCGCTGGTTTCGTTCGGGCATATCGGCCACCAGAACATCGCCTTCACCCAGTCGGCGCTGTACATGTTCCTGGCCGTGGGGCTCATCGCGCTCCTGACGATCTGGGCCACGAAGAGCCGCGCGGTGGTGCCGGGCCGGGCGCAGTCCCTGGCCGAGGTGTTCTATGAGTTCATCGGCCAGACGGTGCACCAGTCGGCCGGCCACGGCAGCGAGCGCTTCGTGCCGCTGGTGTTCTCCCTGTTCATGTTCATCCTGCTGCTGAACCTGTTCGGGATGATCCCCTACGCCTTCGCGGTGACCAGCCACATCATCGTCACCTTCATGCTGGCGCTGGTGGTGATCCTGACCGTGGTGATCTACGGCTTCATGGCCCACGGCACCCACTTCCTCGGCCTGTTCGTGCCCCCCGGCGTGCCCGGCTGGCTCAAGCCGCTGATCGTGGTGATCGAGGTCGTGTCGTTCATCTCGCGGCCGATCAGCCTCTCGGTCCGTCTCTTCGCCAACATGCTGGCGGGCCACATCGCGCTGAAGATCTTCGCGGGCTTCGTCCCGGCCCTGCTCGCCGCCGGCGTCTGGGGCATCCTCTCGCCCCTGCCCCTCGCCCTCTCGGTCGCCGTCACGGCCCTCGAGATGCTGGTCGCGGTGCTGCAGGCCTACGTCTTCGCAACGCTGACCTCGATCTACCTCAGCGACGCCCTGCATCCGGGCCACTAAGGGACCGGGGGCCTCGTCCGAGGCCCCGCCCCCGCCCGCGATCAGCCAAAGAGCTTCCCACCCCGGTTCGCCGTGTCGCGGCCGGATATCCCCGCCAGACGACTAGACGACCTTAGGAGCATCACGATGGATCCCGTTGCTGCGAAGTACATCGGCGCCGGCCTCGCCTGCCTCGGCATGGCGGGCGCCGCCATGGGCCTCGGCAACCTGTTCGGCCAGTTCTTCGCCGGCGCCCTGCGCAACCCCTCCGCGGCCGACAGCCAGCGCGCCAACCTGCTCCTCGGCTTCGCGCTGACCGAGGCGCTCGGCATCTTCTCGCTGCTCGTCGCGCTGCTGCTGCTGTTCGCCGTCTAATCCCGGCGAGGATTACCGAAACGAGGTGGTCCACCCGCGCACCGGGCCTTCACACGAGGCTCCGGTGCGCGTGCGTTAAGGGCCCCCGACACCTCTTCGTGCAGCCGCCGCCCGCGAGGCGTGGCGGCGCGACGGCCGGCCCGGCCGAGCGCTCGGAGGGAGCGCTTCGTCTCCCCCACACCCGGACGACACCATGGCGCAGCCACACGCACCCGCCCCCTTGAAGGAGGGGATGATTCACGAGCCGGTCTCCGAGCATGGCGGCGGCTTCCCGCCGTTCGAGAGCAGCACCTTCGTCGGGCAGATCCTCTGGCTCGCGCTCGCCTTCGGCCTGCTCTACTACCTGATGTCGAAGATCGCGCTGCCGCAGATCGCCGGCATCCTGCACGACCGGCAGACCCGCCTGTCCGGCGACCTCGATCAGGCGGCCCGCGCCAAGGCCGAGGCCGACAGCGCCCGCGACACCTACGAGCGCGCCCTGAAGGACGCCCAGGACAAGGCCAAGGGCATCGCCCAGACCACCCGCGAGCAGCTCGCGGCCGAGGCCGAGACCCGCCGCAAGTCCCTCGAGGCCGACCTGGCGACCAAGCTCGCCGAGGCCGAAGGCCAGATCCGCACCCGCACCGCCACCGCGATGGGCAGCGTGCGCGAGGTCGCCGCCGACGCCGCGACCGCCATCGTCGAGCGCCTGACCGGCCAGGCGCCGGACCGCGGCGCCGTCGAGGCGGCCTACGACCGCGCGGCCGCGTCGCGTCCGCAGACCGTGCACTGAGCCCCGCAGGAGATCACGACAATGCTGTTCGATGCGGAGTTCTGGGTCGCGGTCGCCTTCGTGGTGTTCTGCGGCATCGCCTGGAAGATGGGTCTGTTCGACCAGATCATCGGCGGGCTCGACAAGCGCGGCGAGCGCGTGCGCAAGGAGCTCGACGAGGCCCGTCGCCTGCGCGAGGAGGCCCAAGGCCTGCTGGCGGATTTCAAGCGCCGCCGCGCCGAGGCCGAGCGTGAGGCCGCCGAGATCGTCGCCAACGCCCGCGCCGAGGCCGAAGCCGCCGCGGCCGAGGGCCATGCCCGCCTGAACGAGTTCGTCGCCCGCCGCACCAAGGCGGCGGAGACCAAGATCGCCCAGGCGGAGGCGCAGGCCGCCGCCGAGGTTCGGGCCGCCGCGGCGGAAGCCGCCGTGCGGGTCTCCGAGACGATCCTGCGGGAGAAGGTCAGCGGCGACGCCGCCCAGGACCTGATCCGCCGCAGCCTCGGTGAGGTCCGGACCCGCCTGCGGGCCTGACGCACCCCACAACTTTGGTACAAAGTGAGAGCCGCCTTCGGGCGGCTTTCTTATTTGGCGGGACGAAACCCGCACTCGAAAACAACGCAAAGTCCTCGGTTTCGACCACAGGAATAATTTCAAATTACAATGGGATCCCGGCGATCTCGGCCTTGCCAAACATGCATGCGCTCTACTGGTTTAACGCAAAGAGGTTCGCCCCCGTCCGGTTTCTGTGTCATAGACCGAGGCGAAGCACCGTCGGGCCCGCGATGACCGTCTACTACTTCCACTTCCAGTCGGGACGCCGCCTGATCCTCGATCCCGAGGGTGTCGAGCTGCCGAGCCTCGCCGACGCCCTGGAAGTGGCAGCGAAGCTGGCGGCCGGTTTGCTCGACGATCGTGAAGTCGCCTGCGACTGGAGGCGCAGCGCCTTCCGGGTCGAGGACCAGCACCAGCGCCGCGTCTTCCGCCTGCCGATGGCCTCGGTGCGCGCGCGCGACAGCCGCAGCCGGGCGCTGCTGAACTAAGTTGCGGCGCGGGTCGCCGACGGCGGCGTCACCCCGGTCTTCCGCGGGCCTGTTCCAAGACCCATGAAGCGCGGGATCCCCTCTCCAGGCGAGGCCGGGCCTGCCCGGTCTCGCGACGGGGGGTGAGAGAGGGGAGGTTGCCCTCCACCCTTCATGCGAAGGGATCGAGCGGACCTCGCATCACTCCGCCGCCATCCCATTCGCCTTGAACCACTCGTAGACCCCGCCGATCCCCTCCCGCAACGGGATCCGCGGCGCCCAGCCCATGTCCCGGAGCCTGTCGGCGCTCATCAGCTTGCGCGGCGTGCCGTCCGGCTTGCTCGGGTCCCGGGCGATCCGCCCGCGGAAACCGACGACCTCGGCGACGAGTTCGGCGAGGTCGTAGATCGCGATGTCGGTGCCGGACCCGACATTGACGTGCCCCTCGCCGGAATAGGTCTTGAGCAGGAACACCAGCGCGTCGGCGCAATCGTCGACGTGGAGGAATTCCCGCCGCGGCGAGCCGGTGCCCCAGATCACCAGCTCGTCGTCGCCCCGCAGCTTGGCCTCGTGCGCCTTGCGGATCAGGGCCGGCAGGACGTGGCTGCTGGTCAGGTCGAAATTGTCCTCCGGCCCGTAGAGGTTGGTTGGCATCGCCGCGATGAAGTCGCAGCCGTGCTGGCGGCGATAGGCCTGGGCGAGCTTGATCCCGGCGATCTTGGCGACGGCGTACCACTCGTTCGTTGGTTCGAGCGGGCCGGTCATGAGGGCGTCCTCGACGATCGGCTGGTCCGCGAATTTCGGGTAGATGCAGCTCGATCCGAGGAAGAGCAGCTTCTCCACGCCGGTGCGGCGGGCCGCCTCGACGACGTTCGCCTCGATCATCAGGTTGTCGTACAGGAAATCGGCCGGGTAGGTGTCGTTGGCCAGGATCCCGCCGACCTTGGCGGCGGCGAGCACGATCGCGTGGGCCTTCGCCTGCGCCAGCCAGGCCTCGGTCTCGGCCTGGCGTGACAGGTCGACGGCGCGGCGGTCGGCGGTGAGGACGTCGCAGCCCTCGCGCGCGAGCCGGCGCACGACCGCGCTCCCGACCATGCCGCGATGACCGGCGACCCAGACGCGCTTGCCCGCGAGCGGGTAGAGGACGTCGTGCGGCAAAGCTTCACTCGGCATCATCTCACTCGACATCATTTCGCCCGGCATGGGCGCGCTGCTCCCGGGCGACCGTCGCGAGGTCGTGGCGCACCATCTCGGCGCAGAGTTCCCGCCATGTCGTGTCGTGGGTCCAGCCGAGCTTCTCGCGCGCCTTGGTCGGATCGCCGATCAGCAGGTCGACCTCGGTCGGCCGGAAGTAGCGCGGATCGACCTCGACGAGGACCCGTCCGGTCCGGGCGCACCGCGCCCGCTCCTCGACGCCGTGGCCCGACCAGTCGAGGGCGATGTCGGCCTCCGCGAAGGCGGCGGTGACGAAGTCGCGCACTAGGGTCGTCTCGCCGGTCGCCAGCACGTAGTCGTCCGGCGTGTCCTGCTGCAGCATCATCCACATGCCGCGGGCATATTCGCGGGCATGGCCCCAGTCGCGGCGGGCGTCGAGGTTGCCGAGATAGAGCGTGTCCTGGAGCCCGTGCCGGATCGCCGCCACCGCGCGGGTGATCTTGCGGGTCACGAAGGTCTCGCCCCGCAGCGGGCTCTCGTGGTTGAACAGGATGCCGTTCGAGGCGTGCATGCCGTAGGCCTCGCGGTAGTTCACCACGATCCAGTAGGCGTAGAGCTTGGCCGCCGCGTAGGGGCTGCGGGGATAGAACGGCGTCGTCTCGCTCTGCGGCACCTGCTGGACGAGGCCGTACAGCTCCGAGGTCGAGGCCTGGTAGAAGCGCGTCTTCGCGGTGAGACCGAGGATACGGATCGCCTCCAGGATCCGCAGCGTGCCGAGCCCGTCGGCATTGGCGGTGTATTCCGGCGTCTCGAAGCTGACCTGGACGTGGCTCTGCGCCGCGAGATTGTAGATCTCGTCCGGCTGGACCTGCTGGATCACCCGGATCAGGTTCGTCGAATCGGTCATGTCGCCGTAATGGAGCACGAAGCGCTGATCGAGGACGTGCGGATCCTGGTACAGGTGCTCGATCCGCCCGGTGTTGAACGACGACGAGCGGCGCTTGATGCCGTGAACGACGTAGCCCTTCTGCAGCAGGATCTCCGACAGGTAGGCCCCGTCCTGCCCCGTCACGCCGGTGATCAAGGCAACTTTCTTCGATCGATCGATTGTCATCGGCCGCCCATGAGAATTACGTACGTATTGACGTAATCATACCGGACGCGCGACTTCGGTGGCAATCGGATCGGGCAGTTATGATGGGCATGATTCCTGGAATCGTCGAAACCGTCAACGATCAGGAAAGATCAAGCCTGAATTCCTCGACATCGGTACTCTGCACGAATGCGGCACCCGGCCGCGCCGGGAGTCGGGGCAACCCCGATCGGGGCCGGCCGAACGGACCTCCGCCGGAGCTGGTCCCCACCGCTCATTCCGGGGCCGCGCAACGGAGCCCGGAATGAGCGGTGGATCTGCACTCCGTCCACGACGCCGCTCAAGCAGCGCGTCCGCCCATCAGAGCCGGTAGCGGATCTGGTCGGTCCAGAAGCGCTCGAGGCGGGCGAGCGCCAGGTTGAGCCGGCCGAAATCGTCCTCGGAGATGCCGCCGATCGGCTGGATCGTCTTGGCGTGCTTGTCGTAGAGCCCGCGGACGATCTCGTGGACCTCGCGGCCCTTGTCGGTGAGGCTGATGCGAACCGAACGGCGGTCGGTCTTCGAGCGGGCGTGGTGCAGGTAACCGGTCTCGACCAGCTTCTTGACGTTGTACGAGACGTTGGAGCCCAGGTAGTAGCCGCGGGTGCGCAGCTCGCTCGCGGTCAGCTCCTTGTCGCCGATGTTGTAGAGCAGCAGCGCCTGGACGCTGTTGACGTCCTCGCGGCCGCGGCGCTCGAACTCGTCCTTGATCACGTCGAGGAGCCGGCGGTGCAGGCGCTCGACCAGGTGCAGGGCCTCGAGGTAGTGGGGGCGCACGGCGGTCTCGGTCTCGGGAGCGGAGATCGTCTGCGCCACCTTCGTCGCCTGGGTCTTCATCGGAACGCCTCACTCTGTACGGGGGTGCTCGGCGGTGTGTCCCGCTCCGCTTATGAGTTCAAATTAGGTGGGCCCCGTGAATGTGAGTTTAAACGACAGGATAAATTCTCGATTTACCTCTGTCGGTAAACCGAAGATGAACCTGATCGTTCACTTTCGAGAAAGGTTGAGGATCAGCGTAGTTCGCGCGAGGCCAGCCAGGACACGGTGAAGTAGACCAGGATGATCATGCCGTCGAACGCGAGGCTCGGGATCGACATCGGCAGGAGCTGCGGCGTCAGCAGCGCGAGCACGATCGCCGAGGTGGCGGCGAGCAGCCAGACCACCCCGCCCCAGGCGGTGGCGAGCCACAGGCCTACCGCCGCCAGGAGGTTGATGACGCCGAAATAGACGATCACCGCCTGCCGGCCGATCGGCGCGGTCTCGAACGGCGCGGCGTTGGGGCGGGCGCCGAGGATCTCGGCCCAGGCGCTCAGGCCCTTGACCATCCAGACCACGGCGACGACCCGCATCAGCCAGACCAGCACCACGTCCCAGCGCGTCTCGGGCCGCGGGGCCCGGCGCTCGATGCGGTCGGCCGCCTCGTCGGGGCCGGCCCGCCGGGGGCCGCCCCGGACCTTGCTGAGCGAGCGCATGGTCAGGTGAAGCTCGGCTCGCCGGCCATCGGCGCGAAATGGGCCTCGACGTCGTCGGGCTTCACCGCCTCCAGGGTAGCGGGCTGCCAGTCGGGCGTCCCGTCGCGGTCGATCAGCACCGAGCGCACGCCCTCGTAGAAGTCGTGCCCGCGCAGGATCCGGCACAGGATGCGGTATTCGAGCCGCATCGCCTCCGGGAAGGACAGCGACGCGCCCCGGCGCATCTGGGCGAGCGCCAGGGCGAGGCTCGTGGGCGAGCGGGTGCGGATCGTCGCGGCGGTCGTTTTCGCGAAGTCGGAGCCGTCGGCATCGAGGCGCGCCAGCACCTCGGGTACGCTGTCGGCCGAGAAGCAGGCCTCGATCAAGGGCCGCTCGGCATGGCGCGGACCGGGGGCCGGGGTCTCGGAGGTGCCTGTCGTCTGCGGGCCGATCGCCGCCTCGACCGGTCCGCCCTCGCTGAGCGCGTCGCGGATCGCGGGAAAGCGCGCGGCGGGGGCCGCGTGGGTGGCCAGCCCGAAGGCGAGGACGTCGCCCTGGCCGATCCGCTCGCCGGTGAGCGCGAGATAGGTGCCGACGAAGCCGGGCAGGCGCGGCAGGGCGTAGGTGGCGCCGACATCGGGGAAGAAGCCGATCCCGGTCTCAGGCATCGCGAAGGTGGTGCGCTCCGCCGCGACCCGGTGCGAGCCGTGCAGCGACACGCCGACGCCGCCGCCCATCACGATGCCGTCGATCAGCGCGATGTAGGGCTTCGGGTAGCGCCGGATCAGCGCGTTGAGCTCGTACTCCTCGCGAAAGAAGGTCTCGGCTTCCGCGTATCGCCCCGCCCTCCCCTCCTCGTGGATGCGGCGGATGTCGCCGCCGGCGCAGAAGGCGCGCTCGCCGGCGCCCTGCACCACCACCCGGGTCACCGCCGGATCCGCCGCCCAGTCGTCGAGGGCCCGGCGCAGGGCGCGCACCATCTCGAGGTTGAGGGCGTTGAGCGCCTTCGGCCGGTTGAGGGTGATGATCCCGGCAGCAGACTGCCGCTCGCGCAGGACCGCGCCGTCCGCCATCTCGCCCATCGTGCCGTCCCTCCAAGGTTAAGGGCGGTTAACCGGGCCGGGCCGCCCGCGTCAACGGCGCGGGGCGGTTCGGCTCGTCGCGGCCTTCCGAACGCTGCGGCCCAGCCGGGCGCCGCGGCCCTGCCAGGCGCCGCGGCCCTGCCATGCATCGAGTCCCGGGTTCTGGCGCCGGCCGGAACGTGCTACCTGCGGATTGGACGAATTCGACGAGACGCGAGCCCGGCGCGGAGCGGGCCGCCAGGAGGCCCGATCCCGGATGTCGCAGATCCAGCCGATGCCCCGGCCGCTTGCCCGGGAAGCCGCCCGGACCGAGCCGGCCTCCCTAGGCCTCACCCAGCGGCCGCGGCGCAACCGCAAGGCCGAGTGGTCGCGCCGGCTGGTGCGCGAGACGACGCTCACCGTCGACGACCTGATCTGGCCGATCTTCCTGATCGAGGGCGAAGGGCGCCGCGAGCCGGTCGCCTCGATGCCGGGGGTCGAGCGCCTCTCGGTCGACGAGGTGGTGCGGGCGGCCGAGCGGGCCGCTTCCTTGCGCATCCCGGCGATCTCGTTCTTCCCCTTCGTCGAGCCTCGCCTGCGCGACGCCACCGGCTCCGAGGCGCTCAACCGCGACAACCTGGTCTGCCGCGCCGTCAAGGCGGTGAAGAAGGCGGTGCCGGAGATCGGCATCATCACCGACGTCGCCCTCGACCCCTATACCAGCCACGGCCATGACGGGCTCCTGGAGGACGGGGTCATCGTCAACGACGAGACGGTGGCGCTCCTCGTCGAGCAGAGCCTGATCCAGGCCGAGGCCGGCACCGACGTGATCGCCCCCTCCGACATGATGGACGGACGGGTGGGCGCGATCCGGGCCGGGCTGGACCGGGCGGGTTTCCGCGACGTGCAGATCATGACCTACGCGGCGAAGTACGCCAGCGCCTTCTACGGCCCGTTCCGCGACGCGATCGGCACCAGCGCCACGCTGGTCGGCGACAAGCGCACCTACCAGATGGATGCCGGCAACACCGACGAGGCCCTGCGCGAGGTCGCCCTCGACCTCGACGAGGGCGCCGATTCGGTGATGGTGAAGCCCGGGATGCCCTATCTCGACGTGATCCGCCGGGTGAAGGAGACCTTCTCGGTCCCGACCTTCGCCTACCAGGTCTCGGGCGAGTACGCGATGATCGCGGCCGCCGCCCAGAACGGCTGGCTCGACGGCGAGCGCGCCATGCTGGAGAGCCTGGCCGCCTTCAAGCGCGCCGGCGCCGACGGCATCTTCACCTACTTCGCCCCGCGGGTCGCCGAGCGGCTGCGGCAAGGTTGAGCCCGGGATCGAGGGTGAGGCTCGCGGCCCTCGCGGCCCTGGCGAGCCTCGGCGCCTGCTCCGGCACACCGGATCCCGAGCAGGCGCGCATCTGCCGGCGCGCCCTGCCGACCCTGGTGCCGGCAGGCGCCCGCATCACGGTCCTGCGCACCGCGCAGGGACCGCAGGAGCGCAGCATCCGCATCGACTTCTCGCAGGAGCGCGACGGCCGCGCCCCGTTGCCGCGCTACGCGGTGTGCGAATTCTCAGGGATGAGCCGCACCGACCTGTCGGGCCTCACCAGCGACCGCGGCCCGGTCGGCGGCGCGGCGCTCTACCTGCTCAAGCACTATTACCTCGACACGCCGGACGCGGCGCTGGCCGAACCGGGACCGGGCTGACGCGGGACGGGGCGGGCTCTATGGTGCCGCGAGCCCCGGAGAGCCCACGCGTGAGCCAGCCCTACGCCATCACCCCGGACGACGTGGTCCGGGCCTCGCACACCATCCGCGGCCACGTGCTGCGCACGCCGCTGGTGCCGGCGCCGCGCCTCTCCGAACTCACCGGGGCGCGGGTTCTGGTCAAGCACGAGAACATGCAGGCGACCGGCGCGTTCAAGGAGCGCGGCGCGGTCAACCGCCTGAACGCCCTGACGGCACCCGAGCGCCGCCGCGGCGTGGTGGCGATGTCGGCCGGCAACCACGCGCAAGCCGTGGCCTACCACGCCCACCGTCTCGGCATCCCGGCCACCATCGTGATGCCGGCGACGACGCCGCTGGTGAAGGTCGAAAACACCCGCGCCCACGGTGCCACGGTGGTCCTGGAGGGCGAGACCCTGGTCGAATCGGCGGCTTGCGTCGACCGGCTCGTCGCGGCGCACGGCTTCGTCCTGGTCCACCCCTACGACGATCCCCTGGTGATGGCCGGACAGGGCACCATCGCGCTGGAAATGCTGGAGGACGCCCCCGACCTCGACTGCCTGGTGGTGCCGATCGGCGGCGGCGGGCTGATGAGCGGCATCGCGATGGCGGCGAGCCTAAGGCCGCGGGTCGGGCTCTACGGCGTCGAGGCCGCGCTCTATCCCTCCTTCCTCAACGCCATCGACGGCCAGGACCGGCCGATCGGCGGGCCAACGCTCGCCGAGGGCATCGCCGTCAAGACCGTCGGGCGCCTGACCCTGCCGATCATCCGCGACATGGTGCGCGAGATCGTCCTCGTCGACGAGCCGCAGATCGAGCGGGCGGTGCACGATTACGCCACGCTCCAGCGCAGCCTCGCGGAAGGCGCGGGTGCGGCCGGCCTCGCGGCCCTGCTCGCCCGGCCCGATCTCTTTTCCGGCCGCACGGTGGGCCTGGTGCTCTGCGGCGGCAACATCGACGCGCGGCTGCTGGCCTCCGTGATGGTGCGCGAACTGGAGCGCGAGGACCGCATCATCTCGTTCCGGATGACCGCGAGCGACCGGCCCGGCGTGCTCGGCCGGGTCGCCGGGCGCCTCGGCGAGCTCGGGGCCAATATCCTGGAGGTCTCGCATGGCCGCCTGCACCTCGACGTACCGGCCAAAAGCGTCTCGATCGACGTGACGATCGAGACCCGCGGCCCCGGCCACACCGCCGAGATTCTCGACACCCTGCGCCGGGAAGGGCTGGAGCCGCGGCGGATCGGGTCGGTCGGCACGGCGGCGACGGGGGGCTGACCCCGTCGCCGGCGGCTCAGCGCGACTGCTCGCGCGTCACCAGGGTGCGGCCGGGCGCCGCCTCCTGCTTGTCCTGGTAGAGCGGGATCACGGCCCTGAGCCAGGCCCGGGTATCGCGGCCGCCGTAATTGCGGTCGATCACGTCGCGGGTGACGAAGGCCTGGAGGTTCACCGGCCCGAAATTGTACCCGACGAGCCCCCCGACCGCGATCTGCCCCTGGGAGCGGGTGCCCGCGACGCCGGTCGGCAGGTCGGTCGAGGCGAAGGCCACCGCCCCGACCTGCCACTTGCCGAATTTCTTCGTCGCGGTCAGGTCGAGGTTCATGTAGTCGGGATAGGTCGCCACCCCGGCCGGCGGCCGGTCGCCGAGGAAGTGGCCGTAGAACAGGTGGCCGGTCAGGTTCCAGTCGTTGCCGACGTAGCTGAGCGCGAAGCGGTGGGTCAGCGACGGGGCCTGCGTGGTGATGCCGGTCCGGCTCGGGAAATAGCCGCCGAGCAGGTAGCTGAAGCCGACATCGCCGCCGAGATCCCAGGCGAGCTGGCCGGCGAGCAGCGGCTGGCCGACACCGCTCTGCCAGGCACGGTCCTGCGGACCGATCGCCGAGTACGGGATGCCGGCGAAGAGCTGCACCCGCCCGCCGAGCAGATCCCACGGGGTCGCCCAGGCAAGCGTCATGGTGTTGACGTTGAGGGGCAGCGCGCCGGAAGCGGTGTCGCGGACGCCGAAATTCGACGCGGTGATGAGATAGAGGCCGTGCGGAATCTGCGCGCCGACCGGAAGGCCGACCGATTGCCCGGGCTGGGCGGCGGAGCCGGCGAGAGCCGCGCCGGAGCCGGCGAGGAACGCCCCGGAGGCGAGGAAAGCCGCCGCGAGGGTGCGCCGCCGTGGGCCGCGCCTGCCGCCCTCCCGACGATCACCCGTTCGCAGCGGACCGATGCTCGCGCCCATCCGGCGGTCCCGTCGCCGGGCCGTCCCATGCGGCATGTCCATGCCTTCCTCCCTCGATGTCGTCGGCGGCGCTCGCGACGCGACGATTTTCTGAGATTTTTGACTCTGCTTATCGATAGACCTCCACTCGCACAATTTAGTGCTTGAGCGAGCGGAGAGATCAAAAAATCCAATTTTAAAATTACTTAGAAGGTCGGGTGCGGTGGCGACGCAAGACGGAGCATGACTTTGCTGCCGACGCAACGGGGACAGGCACGAGCCCCGGCCTCTCCCCGCGGGCGCCCCTTCCTCAGCGATGCCCCGGCTGCATCGCCCAGGCCGGCACCCCGGCCCCGCGCGGCAGGAGCCGCGTGCCCGGATCGGCCGTCATGGGCGCGCCGAGCAGCTGCCCGGTGCCACGCCGCTGCGAGTAGGCGGAGCGCGGGTCGTGGTAGGGGTCGCTGACGTAGCTGCTCATGTGCCCGCCGCCGGCCGGCATGCGCCCGCCGCCGCCGCCATCGGCGCGGGCGGCCCCCGCCGCGAGCAGGGGCAGCGCCAGGGCGGCGGCGGCGAGCGGAGTGAGACGACGCAGTGTCATGAGATCCATCCTCGATCTACGGCGAGATTTCCGTGCGACGGAACCTGCCATTTCGATGGAATGATCGTTGAATATATTGATATTGATTGATGTGCGCCCACGCACATCAAGTATTTTTGGTTTTAATCCCGTCAACTGTACGGCAATGTGCGCAGCGACACCGGACGGACCGGATCTCCTGGCGGGCACGGGATGACGCGGGCGCGAGATCGCGCAAGGCGCGCCCGGTACCCGAGGCGCGCTCTGTGCCCAAGGTGCGCCCTGTGCCCTTGAGACGGCCCACCGCCGCGCCCACCTTATCGGCTGGCTGAGGCGGCGGAGACGAGGACGATGGCGAATTCCTGGCAAGGCGGGCCCTATGGCGGTCCCTCCCCCGGCAACCCCTACCAGCAGGGCTACGCACCGGCACCGGGCTGGGCCGGGCCGCCGGTGCTGGTGGCGCATGGCTCGCTGAGCCGGCGCTTCATGGCCTACCTGCTCGACATCGTGTTCATCTTCGGCTTCAGCTGCCTCTTGTGGCTGGCGATCTCGTTCCTCGGGGTCATCACCTTCGGGGTGGCCTGGGTGCTCTACGCGATCCTGCCGGCGAGCGGCATCATCTACAGCGCGATCACGGTCGGCGGGCCGCGCCAGAGTACGCTCGGCATGCGGATGCTGGGCCTGCGGGCGGTGCGGGCGACCACCGGCGGTCCGGTCGACTGGATCACCGCCGGGGTGCACGCGCTGCTGTTCTACTTCGCGCTCTCGACCTTCCTGCTCTGGCTGCTCGACATCGGCATCGGCGTGGTGCGGTCCGACCGGCGGATGGGTCACGACCTCGTCATCGACCTCGCGGTGGTGCGCGACGCGTGAGCCTGCAACTTTCGGCGGCCTGCCGCGCTTAAGACCTCAGGAATTCGCGCCGTCGCCGCTCTGGCCCTTGAGGCGGGCCGCGCCGGTGCTATCCTGTCCCACCCGGCGCCCCGCGCCGGCCCCTGCCTGCGAGCACGACGAAGCGTGACCAGCCATCCGCGGGATGCACCGCAGTTCTACCTCACGGCGCCCTCGCCCTGCCCCTACCTGCCGGGCCAGCAGGAGCGGAAGGTCTTCACCCACCTCGTCGGCCGGCGCGCCCGGGACCTCAACGAGATCCTGACCCAGGGGGGCTTCCGCCGCTCGCAGACCATCGCCTACCGGCCGGCCTGCGAGACCTGCCGCGCCTGCATCTCGGTGCGGGTGGTGGTGGGCGACTTTTCGCCCAGCGACAGCCAGCGCCGGGTCTTGAAGCGCAACCGCGACCTCGTCGGCCAGGCCCAGGCCAACCGCCCGGCCTCGGAGCAGTACGCGCTGTTTCGCCGCTACCTCGACGCCCGCCACGGCGATGGCGGCATGGTCGACATGACGGTGCTCGACTACGCGATGATGGTCGAGGACAGCCACGTCGAGACCCATCTGGTGGTCTACCGCCGGCGCGGGCCCGACACCGCGATCAACGGCCGCGGCACCGGCGCACCGGTCGCGGTCTGCCTGACCGACGTGCTCTCCGACGGCCTGTCGATGGTCTACTCGTTCTACGACCCGGTGGAGGCCGACCGGTCGCTCGGCACCTTCATGATCCTCGACCACATCGAGCGCGCCCGCAGCCTCGGCCTGCCCTACCTCTACCTGGGTTACTGGGTCGAGGGCTCGCGCAAGATGCAGTACAAGGCCAAGTTCACCCCCCAGGAACGTCTGATGCCGAACGGCTGGGCCCGGATCGAGGAGGCCTGATCCCATTCCCGGACGATGACTTCCGGGAATGGTACCATCAGCCCGCGCGGCGTCCGGGCGAAGCCGCAATCTGCATTGCGATGGCGCAGCAATCGCCGAGCAATCAGTCGGATATCGTATGACGGGTGGACAAGGCCTGAAGACCGGGCGCGACTGTCGCCGCGCGGCCACAGGGCAGGCCCCCTGCTTTTTCTCACCTGTAACCGGGACGGTCGAACCTTGACCGCCCCGCCCCCGATCTGCCCCATCGTGACGCACAAGCGGCGCACCGAAGCCGCAGGCGCTTGGGGGGAGACGGCGGATGGGAACGGGATTCGGGCGCCGGGCGGGATTCGCCGCGGCCTGCCTCGCCGGCACGATGCTGGCGGGCATGCAAGGTGCCGCTGCGCAAGGCGTGACCGGGCTCACGGTCTTCGGCGACAGCTACGCCGATACCGGCAACGTCGTGCGCCTCACCGGCCGCCCCCTCGGCTTTCCCTACCTGGACGGCCGCTACTCCAACGGCGCCAATTTCGTCGACGGGCTGCAGGCGCTCTACGGCCTGCCCGATGCCGCGGTCGTGAACTACGCCGTCGGCGGCGCCCAGACCGGCACCGGCAATGTCGGCTCGGCCCTGCTGCCGGGCCTGACCCAGGAGGTGGCGGCCTTCCTGGCGAGCGGCCAGCGCCTCGGGCCCGGCAATCTCGTCGCCATCAATATCGGCGGCAATGACGGCATCGGGGCGACGCTCGCCGGCCTCACCCCGGCCCAGGCGCCGCGCCTCGGCCAGGCCTCGGCGGCGAACGCCGTCGGCAGCGTCGGCCGGCTCGTCGGCGCCGGTGCGCAGACGATCGTGTTCAACGGCTTCACCACCCTGAACGGCCTGCCGCGGGTCGCCGCCTCCGGCAACGCCGCCGCCGGCGACCTGTTCGCGCGCTCCTACTTCGACGGCCTCCAGGCCGGCCTCGCGCCGTACGCCGCCGCCGGCACCCGGATCTTCCTCCTCGACAACGGCCAGATCTTCCAGCGCATCATCGCCGAGCCGGGCCGCTTCGGCTTCGCCAACGCCACCGCTCCGTGCGCCCTCGTCGTCGCCTGCATCACGGCGCCGAAGGCGGTGCAGAACACCTTCCTCTCCCTCGACGGCGTCCACCTGACCGAGGGCGGCTACCTCCTCCTGTCGCGCTACATGGCGAATGCCGTCGCGGGCCCGAACGGCATCGCCGCCCAGGCCGAGCTCGGCCAGATCGGCACCACCAGCTTCGCCGGCGCCCTGCTCCAGCGCCTCGACGCCTACCGGCTCTTCGCCCCCGTCCCGGGCGCGGCGACGGGCACGCTCGGCACCACCGGCGTCGCACCCCTCGGCGCCCCGGCGAGCCCGCTGATCGTGTGGGGGCAAGGAGGTTATGCCGGCGGCAGCCGGGCGACCCGCGGCTTCGCCACCGGCTACGATTACGACAGCCCGAGCGGCACGATCGGCCTCGAGGCGACGCCGATGCCGGGCGTGCGCTTCGGCTTCGCCTTCAACTACGCCAACCCGCACGCCAACCTCCGGGGCGGCGCCGGCTCGATCGACATCGACAGCTACGGCTTTGCCGCCTACGGCTCGTTCACCGGCCCGAACCTGTTCGGCGACGCGGTGCTGGCCTACGGCCGCCACGATTACGCGGTGACCCGCCCGGGCGTGATCGACCCGCTCAACGGCGCCACCGGCGGCGACAGCGTCGCGGTGGCGGCGAAGGCCGGCTACCTGTTCGACACCTTCGGACCGGTGCGGCTGGGGCCGATCGTCGGCCTCACCTACGCCACCACCCGGGTCGGCGCCTATACCGAGCGGGGCGACCCGGTACTGACGCAGTCGGTCGGCGCCACCGGCCTCGAGTCGCTCGTCGGCCGCGCCGGCGTCCAGCTGCGCGCCGCGCCCTTCGACGTGGTCGGCCTGCCGGTGCGGGCCTTCGTCAACGTCACCGCGGAGCACGAATTCCTGGACGGCGGCCGCACCCTGGTGACCTCGCTCACCTCGACCCCGCTCCTGCCGATCCTGACCCCGCTCGGCCGCGGGGCGCGGGGCACCTACGGCCTCATCGAGGCGGGCCTTGCCGCCGACGTGACGCCGGGGGTGAGCCTGACGCTCACCGGCGGCACCACCTTCGCCCGGACGGGCGGGGACGGCTACGCGGTGAATGGCGGGCTGACGATGCGGTTCTGAGCGGGCCGTGTCCCGGCACCGACCCGCCTGCGGGCTTGGAGAGAGCCGTCACCGTCGAAGCGGAACCGGTGCTCCGCGCCTTCGTGCCTTGACCCGGTCGAACCGGCACCCTCCGTGTCGTTTCCGCCGGAGTGGGCCGACGCCGCCGGCGGGCTGGCCTGGGGGCTTCGGCGCGACGTCCGCCTCCCCTTCCTTGCCTTCTCGCCCCGCATCCCATAGCCGTCGCGGCATCCCAACCCCGCCTTATCGCGCAGGAGCCCCGACGATGATCCCCCGCTACAGCCGGCCCGAGATGACGGCGATCTGGTCGCCGGAAGCGCGTTTCCGGATCTGGTTCGAGATCGAGGCCCACGCCACCACGGCGCTCGCCGAACTCGGCGTCGTCCCGAAGGAGGCCGCCGCCAAGGTGTGGGAGAAGGGCCGCGACGCCGTGTTCGACGTCGCGCGCATCGACGAGATCGAGCGCGTCACCAAGCATGACGTGATCGCGTTCCTGACCCATCTCGCCGAGATCGTCGGGCCCGAGGCGCGCTTCGTCCACCAGGGCATGACCTCGTCGGACGTGCTCGACACCTGCCTGAACGTGCAGCTCGCCCGCGCCGCCGACCTGCTGATCGCCGATATCGACGGCTTGCTCGCCGCGCTGAAGCGCCGGGCCTTCGAGCACAAGCTCACCCCGACCATCGGCCGCTCGCACGGCATCCATGCCGAGCCGGTGACCTTCGGGCTCAAGCTCGCCCAGGCCTATGCCGAGTTCGAGCGCGCCCGCGCCCGCCTCGTCGCCGCCAAGGCCGAGATCGCCACCTGCGCCATCTCGGGAGCGGTGGGCACCTTCGCCAACATCGACCCGCGGGTGGAGGAATACGTCGCCGAGAAGATGGGGCTGACCCCCGAGCCGGTCTCGACCCAGGTCATCCCGCGTGACCGGCACGCGATGTTCTTCGCGGTGCTCGGCGTCGTCGCCTCGTCGATCGAGCGGCTGGCGATCGAGGTGCGCCACCTGCAGCGCACCGAGGTGCTGGAGGCGGAGGAATACTTCTCCGAGGGCCAGAAAGGCTCCTCGGCGATGCCGCACAAGCGCAACCCGGTCCTGACCGAGAACCTGACCGGGCTCGCCCGCATGGTCCGCGCCTACGCCCTGCCGGCGATGGAGAACGTGGCGCTCTGGCACGAGCGCGACATCTCACACTCCTCGGTCGAGCGGATGATCGGCCCGGACGCCACCGTGACCCTCGATTTCGCGCTCGCCCGCCTCACCGGCGTGGTCGACAAGCTGCTCGTCTACCCCGAGCAGATGCAGCGCAACCTCGACCGGCTCGGCGGCCTCGTCCACTCGCAGCGGGTGCTGCTGGCGCTGACCCAGGCCGGCGTGTCGCGCGAGGATGCCTACCGGCTGGTGCAGCGCAACGCGATGCCGGTTTGGCGCGGCGAGGGCGACTTCCTCACCCTGCTCCAGGCCGACGCGGACGTCACCGCCGCGCTCAAGCCCGAGGCGATCGCCGAGTGCTTCGACCTCGGCTACCACCTCAAGCACGTCGATACGATCTTCCGGCGGGTGTTCAAGACCGCCGCGTAAGTGGCACGGCCGGGCGCCGCGCGGCGCCCGGCCACAAGGCTGATCTGCGAACGATGCAGGGCCCCGCGCCATGCATGCCGGCTCGATGGACTTGACGCCCCTTCGCCGCTCACCATCCTCCTACACCAGGGGAGCATCTTCGTGTCTCACGGGGTAGCGGCGTGGTCCTCGATCATCTGCTGGAGACGGCTTTCGGCGTCAGCGGCCTGAGCGGCACCCTGACGGTGGTCACGGCCAGCGGCCGCCGCTTCCGGGCCGGGGACGGCGACGGCCCGGCGGCGGCGATCCGCTTCGCCGACGCCGCCGCCGAGCGCGAGCTGCTCCTCGATCCCGAGCTGAAATTCGGCGAGCTCTACACCGACGGGCGCCTGATCCTGGAGACGGGCGGCCTGCCGGAGCTGCTGACGGTGCTGCTCGGACGCAACCACGGCGAGCCGTCCCTGCGCCAGATCCGGGCGCTGGCGGCCTTGCGCCGCCTCGGCCGCCGCATCGCCGGCCGCAACACGCTGCTGCGCTCGCGCCGCAACGTCGAGCGCCATTACGACCTCGACGACCGGCTCTATGCCCTCTTCCTCGATGCCGACCGGCTCTATTCCTGCGCCTATTACGCGACGCCCGGAATGAGCCTGGAGGAGGCGCAACGCGCCAAGATGCGCCACATCGCAGCGAAGCTCCTGGCCGGTCCGGGCCAGCGGGTGCTCGATATCGGCTGCGGCTGGGGGGCGCTCGCCCTCTACCTCGCCGGCGTGGCGGGCTGCGCGTCGGTGCGCGGCATCACCCTCTCGGCCGAGCAGCACCGGATCGCACAGGCGCGGGCGGCGGAGCGAGGCCTGTCGGCCTCCGTCCGCTTCGCGCTGGAAGACTACCGCACCCTCCACGGCACGTTCGACCGTATCGTCTCCGTCGGCATGTTCGAGCATGTCGGCTCGGCCCATTACGACGCGTTCTTCCGCGCGGCCCATGACCGCCTTGCCGAGGACGGGGTGATGCTGCTGCACACGATCGGCCGCACCGGCGTGCCCTGGCCGACCAACCCGTGGATCACCCGCTACATCTTCCCCGGCGGCCACCTGCCGACCCTGTCCGAGATGATGCCGGCGATCGAGCGCGCCGGGCTGAGGCTCGCCGACGTCGAGGTCTTGCGCCTGCACTATGCCGAGACGCTGCGCGACTGGCGCACCCGCTTCCTAGCCCATCGCGAAGAGGCCGCCGCGCTCTACGACGAGCGCTTCTGCCGGATGTGGGACTGGTACCTGGCGAGCGCCGAGGCGGCGTTCCGGCACGAGGACGCGGTGGTGTTCCAGCTCCAGCTCACCCGCCGCAACGACGTGGTGCCGCTGACGCGGGACTACATCGCGGAAGGCGAGGCGCGGTTGCGGCGGGCGGAGGAGGCGGAGTGGGGGAAGGGGGAGATGCGAGCGGCGGGATGAGAGTCGGCCTCGCGCATCTGTATCGATTCGGATACGCAGGGGGACGTGAAGCCGATTCCCTTCCTCGGCGACAGCCGCAGTGTCCTGCAGCATTTTCCGGATGCGGCGCGTTACCAGGCCGGGGTCGAGCTGCGAGCCGTACAGAAGGGAGATGTCAGGAGCTTTCAGGATCATCTACTTGGCGACGTTGCCGGACCGCGTGCCGGGGCTGCATGCCTTCCAGAAGAAGTCTCATCAGACGGCTCGCACCGATATCGAACTGGCGGCCAAGCACTTCGGGGATTGGCAGGCACGAGATGACACTTGAGACCTTCGCGAACGTCTTCGACGCGCTGGCCGACGTCCCGGCCGAGGCGGCGAACATGACCGCGCGCGCGGACCTTCTGCTCCGGATCCGCGCGCTAATCCGGGGCTGGGACCTGCCGCAGGAGCAGGCGGCGGCCCGCCTGGGCCTGACCCGCCCGCGGCTCAACGACCTGATGCGCGGCAAGCTCGACCAGTTCTCGCTCGACGCGCTGGTCAACATCGCGACCGCTGCAGGCTTCGTCCTGCGCATCCATCTGGAAGACGCCGCCTGAACGGGAGCGGGTTGACGGACCTCAAATACCTAGAGGTCGAACGAAAACCCTCCGCGTCATCCAGGGGCCGCGAAAGTGGAGCCCGGGACGACGCGGAGGGTCTGATTTTCTCGATCAGAACGGACGAAAGGCCGGCGTCACACCCGCGCCCGCGGATCGTGCCGGCCTAACCGCTCCAGCAGGAAATCCACCTCGGCCTTCGCCGTCGCCGACAATCCGGCCCCCGGCTTGCGCTGGGCATCCGAGGCCAGGATGCCGCGGCGCATCAAGACGTATTTGCGCACCGCGAGGCCGAGGCCCGGCTGCTGCTCGTAGCGCAGCAGCGGCAGGTGGGCGTCGAAGATGTCGTGGGCGCGCTCGCGCTCGCCGGCCGCCGAGAGGCGCACCACGTCCACCAGCATCTCCGGGAAGGCGTAGCCGGTATTGGCGCCGTCGGCCCCGCGCTCGCACTCGAAGTCGAGGAACAGGCCGCCATTGCCGCACAGGATCGAGAGCGGCCGCAGCGAGCCGTCGCGCTGGAAGGCCCGGAGCGCCGAGATCTTCTCCAGCCCCGGCCAGTCCTCGTGCTTGAGCATCACGCAGTTCGGGTTGTCGGTAACGATGCGGCGGATCACGCCCGGCGTCATCACCACGCTCAAGGTGAGCGGATAATCCTGGATCACGAACGGCACGTCGGGCCCGATCACCTCGGCGGCCTGGGCGTAGTAGCCGACGATCTGGTCGTCGGTGCGCAAGGACGGCGGAGGTGCGATCATCACGGCGGCCGCGCCCGCATCCATCACCGCGCGGGTGAGCGAGCCCATGGCGGCGAAGCCCGGGGCCGAGACGCCGATGACGACCGGGAGCTTGGTGCGCCGGATCACCCGCGAGGCCAGGGCCACGGCCTCCGCCCCGTCGAGCTTGGGCGCCTCGCCCATGATGCCGAGCACGGTGAGGCCGGTGGCACCGATCTCGCCGTAGAAATCGGTCATCCTGTCGACCGAGGCCTCGTCGATGCGGCCGTCCGGGTGGAACGGCGTCGGGGCGATGGGGAAGACGCCCTTCGCGTCGGGGGTGAGCCGCATGTCGTGTCCTCTCGTGTCGACCGGACGATAGGTCGTGGTCGCCGGCCTGCGCAACCGCCGCGGGCGCGGCCCGCATGCCTGATCCATGCAAGGCGGGGCGGCCGGAATCGCGCTTGCGGCCGGGCGCCGGCTGGTGCTTCAACGCCCCCTTGCAAGGACGACCGGTTCTTGCACGGCCGCGCCGAGGCCCCGCGAGAGGAAGACCCGCATGTCCCGCATCGTCTACGTCAACGGCCGCTTCGTGCCCTTCGAGGAGGCGACGATCCCGATCATGGACCGCGGGTTCCTGTTCGCCGACGGGATCTACGAGGTGAGCGCGGTGCTGAACGGGCGCCTCGTCGACAACGAGGCCCATCTCGCCCGCCTCGACCGGTCCTTGGCCGAGATCGGCATCCGCAATCCCCACACCATCGCCGAGTGGACGCGGCTCGAGGAGGAGCTGGTCACCCGCAACGCCCTTCGGGAAGGCCTCGTCTACATGGAGGTGACCCGCGGCGTCGCAGAACGCGACTTCGCCTTCCCGCCGGAGGGCACGCCGCCGACGGTGGTGATGTTCACCCAGGCCAAGAACGTTTCGGCGAACCCGCTGGCCGAGCGCGGCGCCAAGGTCATCTCCGTCGAGGACCTGCGCTGGAAGCGCCGGGACATCAAGTCGGTGGCGCTGCTGGCCCAGGTGCTGGCCAAGCAGCAGGCGGCGGCGGCCGGCGTCGCGGAAGCCTGGATGCACGAGGACGGCCTCGTCACCGAGGGCGGCTCCTCGACCGCCTTCATCATCACCGAGGATGGCCGCATCGTCACCCGCCCGCTCTCCACGGCGCTCCTTCCCGGCATCACCCGCCGGGCGGTGATGCGGCTCGCCGAGGAGAACGGCCTGACCGTGGAGGAGCGCGCCTTCTCGATCGAGGAGGCGCTTCAGGCCTCCGAGGCGTTCTTCACCTCGGCCTCCGCCTTCGTGATGCCGGTGGTCGAAATCGACGGAAAGCGGGTCGGCGGCGGCCAGCCCGGGCCGATGACGCGGCGGCTGCGGGAGCTGTACCTCGATATGGCGAAGGCGGGTTGAAGAAGCTCCGACATCAAGCGGAGCCGGAACCCACGGGTGCCGGCCCGGTTTCCCTGAGGAGACTCCATCCTCAGGAGAAACCCCATGACCAAGCTGATGCGTGGCGGACTGGCGGTGCTGGCGATCGTCGCCGGCACGACCGCCGCCCTCGCCCAGTCGCCCGAGGTGCCCCTGCAGGGGCGCGACCGCGATCCGAACCTGCCGCCCCTGAACCAGACCATCCCCGAGAAGGTGCGGCCGGGCGACGCGACCTCGAATGCCGACAAGACCGATACCACCGGCTCGACGCTCAGCGACAAGCTCCAGCGCTCGGACGGCGTGATCAAGCCGCCGGCCACCGGCACCCCGGACATGGCGGTGAAGCCGCCGGATCCGACCCCGAACTCGACCCCGGTGATCAAGCCGGGCGAGCTGCCGGGCCAGGGCCCGAATACCGAGGCCAAATAGGCGGCGCAGGGCGGTTGTTCCGGCCGTCGCTTGATTTCCCGGCCGGGATCGCCGAAGAGCGCACACGCGTGACACCATCCGCAGCCGATCAGCCCCGCGCCTTCCTGCGCCGGGGCTTTTCGCGCGGCGGGCAGGGACGGGTATTTGTGATATGACGAACGTCGTCGTCGTGGGCGCCCAGTGGGGCGACGAGGGCAAGGGCAAGATCGTCGACTGGCTCTCCGAGCAGGCCGACGTCGTGGTGCGCTTCCAGGGCGGGCACAATGCCGGCCACACCCTCGTGATCGACGGCGTGACCTACAAGCTGTCGCTGCTGCCCTCGGGCGTGGTGCGCGGCGGCACGCTCTCGGTCATCGGCAACGGTGTGGTGGTCGATCCCTGGCACCTCATCGAGGAGATCGCCAAGATCGGCCAGCAGGGCGTGGCGATCACGCCGGAGAACCTGCGCATCGCCGACAACGCGACGCTGATCCTGCCGCTGCACCGCGAGCTCGACCATTTCCGCGAGACCTCGAACGCGGTCCTGAAGATCGGCACCACCAAGCGCGGCATCGGTCCGGCCTACGAGGACAAGGTCGGCCGCCGGGCGATCCGCGTCGTCGATCTCGCCGATGCCGAGATGCTCGACGCCAAGATCTCGCGGCTGCTCGCCCACCACAACGCCCTACGCCGGGGCCTCGGCATCGACGAGATCGACGGCGCGGCGCTGAAGGCCGAGCTTCTCGCCATCGCGCCCAAGATCCTGCCCTATGCCGACACGGTGTGGTCGCTCCTCGACGATGCCCGCCGCTCCGGCAAGCGCATCCTGTTCGAGGGCGCGCAGGGCGCGCTCCTCGACGTCGATCACGGCACCTACCCCTACGTGACGTCCTCGAACATCGTGGCGGCGCAGGCCGCGACCGGGTCGGGCCTCGGTCCGGGGGCGATCGGCTACGTGCTCGGCATCGTCAAGGCCTACACCACCCGGGTCGGCGAGGGGCCGTTCCCGACGGAGCTCACCGACGCGATCGGCGAGCGCATCGGCGAGCGCGGCCGCGAATTCGGCGTCGTCACCGGGCGCAAGCGCCGCTGCGGCTGGTTCGACGCCGCCCTGGTGCGCCAGACCGTGCGGACCTCGGGCATCGACGGCATCGCACTGACCAAGCTCGACATCCTCGACGGGTTCGAGACGATCCAGATCTGCACCGGCTACCGCCTCGACGGCCGCGTGATCGACCACCTGCCGGCGAGCCAGGCCGACCAGGCCCGGGTCGAGCCGATCTACGAGGCCTTCGAGGGCTGGAGCGAGACCACCGCGGGCGGCCGCTCCTGGGCCGACCTGCCGGCCCAGGCGATCAAGTACGTACGCCGCATCGAGGAGCTGATCGGTGCGCCGGTGGCGCTCCTGTCGACCTCCCCCGAGCGGGACGACACCATCCTGGTCCACAACCCCTTCGAGGATTGAGCGGACTTCGTCGCGTTCCCGGCGGGCGAAGCTTGACGCCCGCCGCCCCGCACGACAAGGCATGCGGCGACCATGGCCGATTACTATCCCCTGCTCGCCCGCGCCCTCGAGGCCCTGCCCGACCGTTCGCCCGACCTGCGGCACACGGTCTACGAGCGCGCCCGCGCGGCGCTGATCGGCCAGCTCCGCTCCCTCGACCCGCCCCTGTCGGAAGCCGACATCGAGGCGGAGCGCGTCTCCCTCGACCGGGCGATCGCCCGGCTCGAGATCGAGAACGGCGGCCTGCCCGAGGCGGAGCCGGCGCCCCCCGAGCCGCCCCTCGCCCAGGACCCGCCCCGCGACCAGGATTTGCCGCCGGCATCCGCCGCGACGCCGCCCGAGCCGGCAATGCCGCCCGCCCTGCCCCGCGCGGTCGCCCCCGGCTCCGAGCCGATCCCCTCCGCCCCGCCCCCAGAGGCGCCGGCTCCGCACCATGCCGACGCCCTGCCGGAGGCCGGCCCGCCGGTCGAGCTGAAGCTGCCGCCGGTGCGGCCGCGCAACCCGGAGCCCGCTGACGAGACGGCGGGCCCGGATTCGGGCCTGTCGGCTCCGCAGCGCCCGCGCCTCGACGTGGTGGCGCCCAAGCGCGACCGCTCGCGCCTCGTGCGCAACGGCATCGTGGCGGCGGTGCTGGCCGGGGTGGTCGGCGCCATCGCGGTCACCGCCTGGTCCCTGCGCGACAACCCCGCCGCCCTGCCGACGGGCTTCGCCGAGAACGGGCCCAACCGGCCGGCGGAGAACCAGGATTCGAAATTCGCCGACCGGGTCGGCGGCGACCGGACGCCCCCGGCCCCCGCGCCCGCGCCGGCCCCCGCTGCCGCCGCACCGCAAGGCAGCGCCCCGCGCCCCTCGCCGACGCCCGACATCGCGGTGGCGCAGCGCGGCACCCTCTATGAGGAGAACGGCCCGCAGGGCTCGGCTCCGAAGGCGACGCAGGCCCGGGTGGTCTGGCGGCTCGACGCCGTTAATGCCGGCCAGGGCCAGCCGCTCCAGACCGTGGTGCGCGCCACGGTCGACGTGCCCGATGCGGGCCTGAGCCTCGCCATGGTCCTGCGCCGCAACACCGATGCGACCCTGCCGGCCTCGCACATCCTCGAACTCACCTTCACCTCGACCGATCCGAACCGCACGGTGCGCGACGTCGGCCTGATCCAGTTCAAGGACGACGAGGCCGGTCGCGGCTCGCCGGTCTCCGGCCTGCCGGTGCCGGTGCGCGACAACCTGTTCCTGATCGGCCTCTCGAACCTGAAGGCCGACATCGAGCGCAACACCGACCTGCTGCTCAAGCGCAACTGGATCGACCTGCCGATCCGCTACGCCAACGGCAACCGCGCGATCCTGACCTTCGAGAAGGGGAATGCCGGGGAGAAGGTGCTGCGCGAGGCGTTCGAGCAGTGGCAGCCGTGAGCCGCTGAAACACCGCCGTCCGGACGCGATCGTCCGGACGGCGGATCGCTCACGCCGCCCGGACCGTGGCGAGGAAGCGAACGACCTCGGCCGAGAGATGCTCGGACTGGCGCGACAGCTCGGAGGCCGAGGCCAGCACCTGGTGCGCCGCCGCGCCCGTATCCTCGGAGGCGCGCGCTACCCCGGCGATGTTGCCGGTCACCTCGGCGGCACCGCTCGCGGCCTGGGCCACGTTGCGGACGATTTCCTGGGTCGCCGCGCCCTGCTGCTCCACCGCCGAGGCGATGGACGCCGCGACGCCGTTGAACTGCTGGATCCGCCCGGTGATGGCCTCGATGGCGTCGACCGCCTGGCCGGTCACGCCCTGGACCTGGCCGATGCGCTGGCCGATCTCCTCGGTGGCCCTGGCGGTCTGGGAGGCGAGCTCCTTCACCTCGGTCGCCACCACGGCGAAGCCGCGGCCCGCGGACCCGGCCCGGGCCGCCTCGATCGTGGCGTTGAGCGCCAGCAGGTTGGTCTGGCCGGCGATGGTCGAGATCATCCCGACCATCGCGCCGATCTGCTCGGCGGCCTGGGAGAGTTCCTGCACCAGCCGCGAGGTCTGGTCGGCCTCGGTGACGGCGGCCCGGGCCAGGCCGGCCGAGCCGGCAACCTGCCGGCCGATCTCCTGCACGGCGGCCCCCAGTTCCTCGGCGGCGGCGGCCACCGTGCCGACATTGGCGGCCGCGTCCTCCGCCGCCGCCGCGACCGTGGTCGATTGCGATGCCGTCTCGGACGCCGTCGCGGTCAGTTGCGCGGCCGTCGCCTGAAGCTCGGTGGCCGAGGAAGAGACGATGCCGACGATGCCGCCGACCGCCCGCTCGAACCCGTCGGCCAGCTCGATCATCGTGCGCCTGCGCTCGCCCGCGGCCGCCTCGTCGGCGATGCGCCGGATCTCGGCCTCTTCGGCGGCTTTCCGGGCCACCATGGCCTTGATGCCCTCGACGGCGCGGCCGACGGTGCCGATCTCGTCGCCGCGCCGCGCCTCCTTGATCTGCGCGTCGATGTCGCCGTCGGCCATGCGCTGCAGCACCGAGACCAGGCGGCCGAGCGGGCGCGTGATGCCAAGAACCGCGAGGAGGACCGCCACGACCAGCCCGGCCAGCATGCCCGCGGCGCTGAAGCCGATCAGGCTGTACCGGGTGGCATTGGTCTGGCCGGTCAGGTCGTCGGAACCCTTCTCCATGTAGCCGCGGATGTCCTCGGCCAGCCGCGAGCCCTCGTCGACCATGGCCGTGAAGGTCGGATCGATGCTTCGGTGCACGAGGTCGATGGCTTCGGCGTTATGGTTGCCGGATCCGAGGCGGCGGACCTCGGACACGTCCCGGACGAAGCGATCGACGAGGGCGGTCTGCGCGTCGATCCGGGCCGTGAAGGCGGGAGCCTCGGTGCGCAGATCGGCGAGCACCGCCTTCATGTTCGGCAAGGCGGCCTCGAACCCCGCATCGGCGGCCTGCATCCGATCGCCGTCCGTCTCGGCGATGATACGATAGACCCAGTAGTTGAGTTCGAAGATGACGCGGTTGGCGCGCCGGGCCGACGCGACGGCGCGAGCCTCCCGAACGATGAAGAGACTGTAGTCATCATCGATATTCGTCATTTTCGCTTGTGCGTACCAGACACATCCGCCGATCACTAAGCCGATCAGCGCAACAATACTCGCGATTTTATAGGATATTTTCATATCGGATACACGCATGATATCCTCCGCCCCAACAATCAATCAAATATTATAAATTTTCATTAAATATGAATTAACGATAAATTGGAAAGTGTCCATGTCATGCGAACGGCCAAAGGTTGCCTTTGGTCAAGTGTCGACATTTTGGCTCATAATGACTCATCGAAGCTCGATCAGACCTGCATGGTCGAATTCCGCTCAAGCTCTCGGCTCCGCTTCGTTCATGCGGCCGAACGGATGATCGCGTCGGCAAAGGCCGCTGAAAGGTCATCGCATCCCTGCATGATGGATCATCGGGCAGCGCCGACCCTCACGCGAGCGAGGCTGCGGCGCGATGCTCGGACGCGCTCCGAAGACCCCACTCCGGTCCCCCGCCGGCCCGCGACCTTCGTGGACCATGGCGCGTCGCCAGCCTCTCATGCATCGCTTACTGCTCAGGTGTTTGGATTTGCGTCAATAAATATTGTTAAAAATGCCGTCTTGCTGCCTATCTGCAAATAAAAATGAAAATATGCTTGCAAATTTATAGGCATCGTGCTTTACTGATTATGCCTAACGGCGATAGTAGAGCAAGTATCAGAGAAAGACGCCACTGTCGATTTTCAATCGGCGGAACCGCAGTCGTTTACATATACGATAATAAATCGACATAGATAAATTAAAAAATATGCGCCTTACTTTGATATCTTGTTGCGCAAAAGCATAACGATACAATCAGGGGAGATTTCAGATGCAAGCTCAATCGACATACGGCAACGGCGCCCAACCCCAGTTTGGAGCCCAGTTCGACATCGGGCAGATTCTCGGTGACGTCCTCAGGACCACCGTGCCGCTCATCCTCAGCAGCCTCCAGGCCCAGCCGCAGCTCGGGGCCCAGAGCACGATGGGGGCTCAGAGCACGATGAGCAGCCCATCTCCGCTCAGCGCCCAACCCCAGCTGGGAGCCCAGTTCGACTTCGGGCGGATCCTCGGCGACGTTCTCAAGACCACCGTGCCGCTCATCCTCAGCAGCCTCCAGGCCCAGCCGCAGCTCGGGGCCCAGAGCACGATGAGCAGCCCATCTCCGCTC
The DNA here is from genome assembly GCF_011043735.1 of Methylobacterium sp. DB0501. Taxonomy (GTDB): domain Bacteria; phylum Pseudomonadota; class Alphaproteobacteria; order Rhizobiales; family Beijerinckiaceae; genus Methylobacterium; species Methylobacterium alsaeris. The sequence continues at coordinate 54,413 of NZ_JAAKGV010000001.1, forward strand.
AGCGCCCAACCCCAGCTGGGAGCCCAGTTCGACTTCGGGCGGATCCTCGGCGACGTTCTCAAGACCACCGTGCCGCTCATCCTCAGCAGCCTCCAGGCCCAGCCGCAGCTCGGGGCCCAGAGCACGATGAGCAGCCCATCTCCGCTCAGTGCCCAGCCCCAGCTGGGAGCCCAGTTCGACTTCGGGCGGATCCTCGGCGACGTCCTCAAGACCACCGTGCCGCTCATCCTCAGCAGCCTCCAGGCCCAGCCGAGCCTGTACGCGGCGCGATGATGCCGGGCGCTGCAGCCCGCGATCGGGTGATCGCGGGCTGCAGTCGGTTCAGACAGGGCGAGGCCGGCCCGGTGCAGCGTCGCGAGGGCGCGCCCGAGACCTGACGACGTCGAAAGACCGTGTCCGACCGGATCCACGGCCAGATGGGTCTGGAACGCGGCAGGATCACGCTGCCATCGGCCATTGCTCTCGGCCTTCGATCGTGGCGCGCCGCCTCCGGCGGAACCGATATCCGCTCCACCGGGGGCGCTCCGGCGGCTCGTACGAAGCACGCAGCCGAGACCGTGCAAGGTTCAACCCTGCGAGCCGCAACCTTGCATTTCGCACTCGTGCGGCCCCCTCCTGTCCGGCCCGAGCATTCCGTGATGCGAAGCGCTGAGCACCGTCTCGGGCGTCGCATACCAAGGCCTGCCGAGGGAAATGACCGACAGGAGAAACGACCATCATGTCACCGGCAGATCATCAGAAAGAATTCCTGATCCACGTCAAGAACGAGGCGGGAAGCAGCCCCAACATCGACAATGTCCTCTCGGACATCAAGAACGACCCTCAGATCGAGATCATAGACGACAGTCTTCTCTCGGAAGCGTCGGCGCAGGTCGATCTCTTCAAGATTTCAGCAACTCCAGACGCAGCGCAGCAACTTCAACAAAAATTCCAGGATCAGATCGACGTCATCCCGAACGACCCGCTTCCACGCAATATCCTTCCAAATCCAACCCTACCGCCTGAATAAACGATATTTCCAAACGGGAGGAGTCCATGCAAGACGACCGCAAGACGCGAGACCGGCTTTCCGGGGATCGCGCCGAGGATCGCGCGGCCGACGCCTCGCAACAGGCAGGGGCCGCCCCCCAACGCAAGCGGGCCGAGGCCGAGGCGAAGCCGGCAGCAAGCCTTGATGACCCTAAAGGCGAGGCCAAGGTCGATCCCAAGCCCGTCGAGCGGGACATCGCAGGTCTCCCCGGCGCAGGAGCGTCCACGCCGGCCGTCTCCGCCGGCAAGGCCCCCGTCGCCGAGTCCCCGACCGCGGAGCCCCAGGCCTCCGAGCCTCAGGCCTCAAAGCCCCTGATCGCGTCGCGGCACGACGAGTACCTGATCATCCAGGCGGCGAGTCCGCTCGGGCTCCCGGCCCTGTCCCCGCTGGTCGCTCTGGCGGCGTCGAATTTCAACGTCTTTGGAAACACCTCGAACGACCTGACGAACCGCCTGTCGGCCCTCGCCAACCTGCAACTGTCCGCGATGGCCGACCAGCTCGGCGACGACGTCCAGATCCTCGACAAGATCATCCCGACCGGCCTCTCCGCGATGGCGAACGCGTATGCGCCGCCGGTGCCGTCCGTGATCGTCGCCCGCATGCCGGACGAGAAGGCCCAGCAATTGCAAGACAGTTACGTGGGGCAACTCGTCGTCGCCAGGAACGCGCCGCTCCTGCCGGCCGACGCCTCGCCGTTCGTGGGGGCGATGTCGGTCGACCCGTCCGTCCTCCGGTCGGCCGGTGCGCGCTTCACGTTCACGATCGAGATCTCCGGCGACCAGGGGCCCCTGGCCAATGCCGAGGTGACCGTCTTCGGGACGTTCCAGACCACGCAGGCCGTGACCGACGACCATGGTCGGGCCTCGTTCGCCTTGAGCAGCGAGACCCAGGGCAGCATCAAGGGCATCCTGGCCCAGCCGGCCTCCGATTACTGGAACTTGCTGATCAGGGATCCTCAGCTCATCCCGGACGGCGTGAACGCCATGCGGGTTCGATCCCTCCTCTCGACCCTTCCCGGGCTCGCCACCTCCGACATGTTCGGCTGGGGGCAGACGCTCATGGGCCTCGACAAGATCGATGCGAGCTTCCGGGGCCAGGGCGTCAAGGTCGCGATCGTCGATTCGGGCGCCGACAACACGCATCCCGACCTGCGCACGATCAGCAGGGGCTACGATTTCCCGCAAAACGATCAGACGGGCTGGACCCGGGACTCGATCGGCCACGGGTCGCATTGCGCCGGGATCATCTGCGGCATCAGCAACAACGGGACCGGCATCCGCGGCTTCGCTCCCGACGCCGAGGTGCATGCCCTCAGGATCCTGCCCGAGGGCCGACCGGACGACCTGATCAAGGCGATCCAGTACTGTATCGACAAGCGCATCGACGTCGCCAATTTCAGCCTCGGCGGCATCGGCGGCGACCCCGACACGGTTCAGAAGCTCAGGACGTTGATCGACCCGTATCTCGCGAAGGCGAAGTCGGTGGGCGTGGCCTGCATCGTCGCGGCCGGCAACAGCGCGAGCCCGGTGATGTATCCGGCAAGCTCACCCCACGTGCTCGCGGTGTCGGCACTCGGAAAGCTCGGCGAGTTCCCGCCGGACAGCTATCACGCGTCGCTGCCGATCGCACGTCAGCCGGACGGATTGTTCTTTCCGCGCTTCAGCTGCTTCGGCCCGGAGGTCGGCCTCGCGGCCCCCGGCGTGGCGGTGGTCTCGTCCGTGCCGGGCGGAGGCTTCGTCGCCTGGGACGGAACGTCGATGGCCGCCCCCCACGTGACCGGGCTCGCCGCCCTGGTCCTCGCGCACAATTCGGATTTCCAAACCACCTTCAGCGTGCGCAACGCCGCCCGGGTCGACCACCTGTTCAAGATCCTCCAGCAGACGGCCCAACCGCTGAATTTGGGTGATCCGCAGCGGACCGGCGCCGGGCTGCCGACCGCGCCGGCCGCCCTGAAGCCGATGGTGACCGTGAACGGGGCGGCGGGCTCGGCCTTCCCGAACACGGTCATGCCGGGCGCCGCACCCACGGGCGGGCTGACGGCGGATCAGATCGCCGCCATCACGCGCGCCGTCAAGGCCGCGCTTCAGAATGCGATGCCGCATTGACCTGGCGGAGCCGGCGGGCGCGCCGGCTCCGGCCCTTGAGAGCGGCCCGTCGATCTCGCCTCATCGGAAATCCGACCGATTCTTCGCAAGGCGGATTTCGCCTTCGCTCGGGCGCCGCGCGGGCTCGTGACACCAAGGCCGGACGTCATGTCCGGGAGGCGGCATCAGTCGGCCCACACATGGCCGCCCTCCGCCGGGCCGGCTGGGACGGGGCGTCCGTGCACGCTACGCTCGCGGCGATTCGGCCGGGGCGAGGGCTTCGGCGGGCCGTCCATCCCACCCGAAGGCAGCTCCGCGTTGACACCCGCTCCATGACCAGCGCCGTCCTGCTGGCCCTCCTCCCCATCGTCCTCCTCACCGCCCTCGGCTTCGCCTTGCGCCGCCGTCGCTTCCTCGCCGAGCCGTTCTGGCCGCAGGCCGAGCGGCTGGGCTATTTCGTGCTGCTGCCGAGCCTGTTCTTCCACAGCCTCGCCACCGCGCATGTCGAGGCGGTACCGGTCGGCGCGCTGGCCCTGACCCTGATCCTCTCGACCCTCGCCGTCGCGAGCCTCGTCGTCGCGATCCGGCCGCTGGTCCGGGTCGACGGGCCGGCCTTCACCTCGGTGTTCCAGGGCAGCGTGCGGTTCAACAACTATGTCGGCGTCACGCTGGCCGCCGGGCTGTTCGGCGCGAAGGGCATCGCGCTCGCGGCGATCTGCAACGCGGCGATCGTGCCCACGGTCAACATCCTGTGCGTGCTGGTCTTCGCCCGTCACGGTGCGGCGCGGCTGACGCCCCGCGGGATCGCCCGGCAGCTCGCCACCAACCCGCTGATCGTGTCGTCGTTGGCCGGGATGGCGGTCCAGCTCCTCGGCTGGGGCCTGCCCCCGGGGCTGGAGCCGGCCCTGCGCACCCTCGGCGCCGCCTCGCTGCCGATCGGCCTGCTCTGCGTCGGCGCGGCCCTGGAATTCGCCGGCGCCCGGGCTTGGCTGCGCCCGGTCGCGTCGGCCTCGCTGATGAAGTTCGGGGCGATGCCGGCGGCGACCCTGCTGGTCGCGTCGCTCCTCGGGCTGCACGGGCCGGCGCTCACCACGGCCCTGCTGTTCCAGGTGCTGCCCACGGCCTCCTCGGCCTACATCCTGGCGCGCCAGCTCGGTGGCGACGCGGCCCTGATGGCCGGCATCACCGCGGTGCAGACCGTGCTCGCCCTGGTGGCGATGCCCCTGGTGCTGATCGGCCTGTCGGCCTTCGTGCCGATGGGATGAGGCCGATCGTCATCATCGGGTACCGGCCCTCAGGCCGGCACCCCCGCCCGCGGCGCCTCGCGGGTGGCGAGGTTGCGCTTGACCGCGTCCTGCACCTTCTCGAAGGCCCGCACCTCGATCTGCCGCACCCGCTCGCGGGAGACGCCGAACTCGCTGGAGAGATCCTCCAGCGTGATCGGGTCGTCGGCCAGCCGACGGGCCTCGAAGATCCGGCGCTCGCGCGGGTTGAGCACGCCGAGCGCGTCCTTGAGGGCGGCGAGGCGGTTCTGCCCCTCCTGCTCGCGGGCGAGCACGGTCTCCTGGGTCGGGCTGTCGTCGACGAGCCAGTCCTGCCACTCGCCCTCGCCCTCCTCGCGCAGCGGGGCGTTGAGCGACGCGTCGCCGCCGAGGCGGCGGTTCATGTCGATCACGTCCTGCTCGGGGACCCCGAGGCGGGTGGCGATCTGCTTGACCTGATCGGGGCGCAGGTCGCCCTCGTCGAGGGCGGAGATGCGGCCCTTGGCCTTGCGCAGGTTGAAGAACAGCTTCTTCTGGTTCGCGGTCGTACCCATCTTCACGAGCGACCACGAGCGCAGGATGTATTCTTGAATCGCCGCCTTGATCCACCACATCGCGTAGGTGGCGAGGCGGAAGCCCTTGTCGGGATCGAAGCGCTTGACGGCCTGCATCAGGCCGACATTGCCCTCGGACACCACCTCGCCGATCGGCAGGCCGTAGCCGCGATAGCCCATGGCGATCTTGGCCACGAGCCGCAGGTGGGAGGTCACGAGCTTATGGGCGGCGTCGCGGTCGCCGTGTTCACGCCAGCTCTTGGCCAGCATGTATTCCTCTGTCGGCTCCAGCATCGGGAACCGGCGGATCTCGTCGAGGTAGCGCGACAGGCCCCCTTCGTTGGCGAGCACGGGAAGTGCAGCAGCCATTCCAACCTCCTGAAAGCTCCCCGGAAGACTGGGCGAGCGCGAACGACCTCCCGTTGGCCGGCCGTTCGATCTGCGATCCTAGCAGAGAGCGGTCCGGCCGGGTAGCGACGGGTGTCGCGACCAACGCGTGAGGCGGCGTTTTGTGCTGCCGTGGCGGTTCGCCGCGTGCGGTGCCGCACTGACGCAGGGTGAGCCCGAGCCGCCCCTTTCGTCAATCGGACGTCGGGGCGGCGGGTTTCATCCCGGGTCAGGGTGTCAGGGCGGCGATCAGCCGGGCCATGTCGGCCGGCGGCGGGCTCTCGAAGCCCAGGGATTCGCCGCTGCGCGGATGGCGAAAGCCGAGAAGTGCCGCGTGCAGGGCCTGGCGGCCGAGCGCGTCGAGCGCCTGGCGCGCCTCCGGCTCGAGTCGATTCGCCTTGGTGCGGAACGCCGCGCCGTAGACCGCATCCCCCAGCAGCGGATGGCCGCGATGCGCCAGATGCACGCGGATCTGGTGCGTGCGCCCGGTCTCGAGCCGGCAGCGCACGAGGCCGACCGGCTCCCGGCGCCCGAGCACGCCCTCGGTGCGGTAATGGGTGATGGCGTGGCGGCCGCGGCCCTCGCGCACCACCGCGATCTTCTCGCGGTTGCGCTCCGAGCGGGCGAGCGCCGCGTCGATCGTGCCGGCGGCCGGGTCCGGCACGCCCCAGACCAGGGCGAGGTAGGCCCGCTCCAGCGGCCCGGTGCGGCCGTGATCGGCGAATTGCGCCGAGAGGTCCTGGTGGGCGAGGTCGGTCTTGGCCACCACCATCAGGCCGGTCGTGTCCTTGTCGAGGCGGTGGACGATGCCCGGCCGCGCGACGCCGCCGATCCCCGACAGGCTCGACCCGCAATGGGCGAGCAGCGCGTTGACCAGCGTGCCGCTGTCGTTGCCGGCGCCCGGATGCACCACCAGCCCGGCCGGCTTGTCGATCACGATCAGGTCGTCGTCCTCGTAGACGACCGCGAGGTCGCGGGCCTCCGGCTCCGGCTCGGCCGGGCGCGGCGCCGGCACCGTCACGGCGACGCGCTGGCCGCCCGCGACCTTGGCGGACGCATCGCCCGCGGGCGCTCCCTCCAGGGTCACCCGGCCCTCGCGGATCAGCGCCTGCAGGCGGCTGCGCGACAGGTCCGGCCACAGCCGCGCCAGCGCCCGGTCGAGCCGCTCGCTCCCCTCCCCCGGCGGGATCGTTCCCTCCCGCAACTCGGCCTCGCTCAAACCATCTCTCCTGACCCGTCGTCCGAAAACGGAGCCGGGATACGATTTCGGGCTTGTGCCCGTCCAGGCCCGTGGCTATACAGCCGCCATCCCGCCGGGCCAGCTCCCATCGTCTAGCGGTCTAGGACGTCGCCCTCTCACGGCGAAAACAGGGGTTCGAGTCCCCTTGGGAGCGCCACCGGCCGGAGATCTTTTCGAAGCGACGATTGTTAGCCCTGGTGTGCTTCGGGTACACGGCGCATCGCTTCGTTTCATCTTCTCCATCTGTATCGATCGGCGCTACGCCCGCGGGTGAGCGTGCGCCACGGCCATTCGAGCGGACCGACGCGGTTATGCCGCAGCCTCCACCGGCTCGCGACGACCTGCGCGCCAGCGGTCGACGGCCTCGACACGAATTGCCGGAAGACCGAAGCCTGGACCCCGGTTGATCGCGAGGACGCCGCGGAGCGCCAGGCCGCGCAGGGCGTCGATGATGCCCATGCGGGAGGCAGGCGCGGCCGGGGCGGCGAGTGTCCGGGAGGAGGATCGCGGTCGCTGACGAGCATGGGGCACCCGTGCGGGCCGATCCCCGCCGTGGTCTCGGTCGTCCGCTCCGACCGCCGTGATTCGACGGCCAACGGCCGCGCGCACTTCTCCCGCACCGACCCCATGGTCAAGACCGCCTCTTCGCTGCGGCAAGTGCCAGACGCGGCGCAGGGCGAGCCGACCGCCTTCGAGCCTCTCCCCTTTCCCGCACGACCGGAGCGTCAGCGGAAGGAGGTCCGGCAAAGGGGACGCCCTACGATCCATGCCCCATCTGCGACGATGGTCGTCTGCCGCCCTCATGCATCGTGCAGGACTCAATGCTCGTGCCCATGCTCCGGCAGCGTCAACCCGAAATGGCTCACCAGGTCCTGCACCTGGGCCGGGGTCAGGTGGCGCGGGTTGAGGTTGCGCAGGAGCAGGTAGAGCTTGGCGGTCTCCTCCAGCTCCTCGGTGGCGAAGACCGCCGCCTCCAGGGTGTCGCCGGCCACCACGGGTCCGTGATTGGCGAGCAGCACCGAGGAATATTGCCCGGCGAGCCCCCGGATCGCATCCGCCACCGCCGGGTCGCCGGGGCGGAAATACGGCACCAGGGCCACCGCGCCGGCGCGCATCAGGCTGTAGGGGGTCAGCGGCGGCAGCACGGCGCGGGGATCGATCTCGGGCAGCATCGAGACCGCGACGGCATGGGTGGAGTGGAGGTGGACGATCGCCCGGGCCGAGGCCCGGCTGTCGTAGAGGGCGCCGTGGAGCGGGATCTCCTTGGTCGGCTTGTCGCCCGAGAGGAGACGGCCGTCGCGGTCGAGGCGGGAGATCCGGGCCGGGTCGAGGAAGCCCAGGGAGGCGTTGGTCGGCGTCACCAGCCAGCCGCCGTCGTCGAGCCGCAGCGAGATGTTGCCCGACGAGCCGGGGGTCAGGCCGCGCTCGAACAGCGAGCGGCCGAAGCGGCAGATCGCCTCCCGCAAGGCGGTTTCGCTTGAACTCGACACATCCGTCACGCGGTCGCTCCCTCGATCAGCTCGAAGCCGAGATCCACCACCGTCCCCGGCGCTCCGGTGCACAGGAGCCGCGCCGCCGTCGCGCCCGCCTCGACCCGCGGGGTGCGGATGGTGGCGAGCGGCTGCGGCATCAGCCGGCCGACGTCGAGGCCGTTATAGCCGAACAGCGCGAGCCGTCCCGGCACCGGGAGACCGTGGGCGAGGCAGTGGAAATAGCCGCCGAGCGCCATGTCGTCGTTCGAGAAATAGGCCGCGTCGAGATCCGGGACACGGGCGAGCAACGCCTCCAGCCCGTGCCGGCCGGCCTCGACCGAGGACGGGCTCGCCACCCGCTCCTCGCCGGCGAGCGCCAGCCCGGCCTGGTTGAGGCCGTCGCGAAAGCCGGCGTAGCGCTTGGCGGCGCGCTTATCCTTGGAAAGGTCGTGGCCGATATAGCCGATGCGGCGGTAGCCGCGGCCGGCGAGGTGGCGGGCGCTCGCCTCGCCGGCGGCGCGGTTGGAATAGCCGACCACGATGTCGAGCCCCGGCCCGTCGGTGTCGAGGAGTTCGGCGACCCGCACGCCGCTCGCCACGAGCCGGCGCCGCGTGCCGGGATTGTGCTCGAGCCCCGTGACGATCAGCCCGGCCGGGCGCCAGCTGAGGAGCGAGCCGACCACCGCCTCCTCGCGGTCCTGGTCGTAATCCGTGACGGCGATGACCGACTGGAAGCCCTCCTGCTCGAGCGCCGCGGTGGCGCCGCGCAGGAGGTCGGGGAAGACGATGTTGGTCAGCGACGGGATGACGATGCCAATCAGCCGCGACCCGGTGGAGGCGAGCGTCCCGGCGATGCGGTTCGGCACGTAGCCGAGGCGCGACACCGCCGCCTCGACCCGGGCCCGGGTCTTCTCCGAGAACGAGCCGTGGCTGCGCAGCACCCGCGAGACCGTGCTCTCGCCGACCCGCGCCTCGCGGGCGACGTCCGCCAGGGTGATCGGGCGCCGGACGGCGCCATCGGAAAACGCCGCATCCCGCAGGGTCTCGTCCTGGGCCGCGAAGGCCTCGTTGCCGCCCTCGTCCATGCGTCCTCCCGGTCCCTCCCGGCACCTTGTCACGGACGCTCGGGACGGCCACGATGTCACGGTTCCCCGGCCGGCTCAACGCACCTGTGGTCCGGATTGGCAGCGCTGCCAAATCTTGCTAGAGCCGGGGACGACGGCGCGGCGTCAGATCGCGTGAGTATCGGGCCGCGCGAGCGGTCTGAAGGAGGAAACGGCATGAGCGACACACCTGCCCGCGTCGCGGTGATCGGCCTCGGCTCGATGGGTTACGGCATGGCGCAGGCCCTGCGCCGGGCCGGCCTCGACGTCGCCGGCAGCGACGTGGCCGCCGACAACGTGGCGCGCTTCTCCGCCGAGGGCGGGCGCGGGGCCGCGAGCCCGGCCGAGGCCGCGGCGGATGCGGCCATCGTGGTCTGCGTCGTCGTCAACGCGGCGCAAACCGAGGCGGTCCTGTTCGGGCCGGACGGCGTCGCCGCGGCGATGCCTTCGGGCGCGGTGTTCGTCTCCTGCGCCACGATGGATCCGGAGATCGCCCGTCGCCTCGCCGGCCGGCTGGAAGCCACCGGCCGGCACTACCTCGACGCGCCGATCAGCGGCGGCGCCCAGCGCGCCGCGCAGGGCGAGCTGACGATCCTGGCCTCGGGCAGCGCGGCCGCGTTCGCGCAGGCGAAGCCCGCCCTCGACGCCATGGCGGCCAAGCTCTACGAGCTCGGCGACGCCGCCGGCCAGGGCGCGGCGTTCAAGATGATCAACCAGCTGCTGGCCGGCGTGCACATCGCCGCGGCGAGCGAGGCGATGACCTTCGCGGCCCGCCAGGGCCTGGACCTGCGCAAGGTCTACGAGGTGATTACGGCCTCGGCCGGCAATTCCTGGATGTTCGAGAACCGGATGCCGCACGTGCTCGACGGCGATTACGCGCCGCGCAGCGCGGTCGACATCTTCGTCAAGGATCTGGGCATCGTCCAGGACATGGCGCGCTCCCAGAAATTCCCGGTGCCGGTGGCGGCCGCGGCGCTTCAGATGTTCCTGATGGCCGCCGGCGCCGGCATGGGCCGCGACGACGACGCCTCGGTGGCGCGGATCTACGCCCAGGTGACGGGCACCGCCCTGCCGGGCGGGGCGGGCTGAGGCCGGTCGGCCTCCATCGATAGGACCGACCCCTCCGCGTCGTTCCGGGGCCGCGCAGCGGAGCCCGGGATGACGACGCGGAGGGGGTCAAGCAACGTGGGCGCCCGGTCGACGGACCGAGTTCAGGGCCAGGCCGCCGGCGCCGAACAAGGGAGGATCCTCATGCCGCGCTTTGCCGCGAACCTGACCCTGATGTTCACCGAAGTCCCGTTCCTCGATCGCTTCGCGCAGGCCGCGGAGGCCGGGTTCGAGGCGGTCGAGTTCCTGTTCCCCTACGAGCACCCGCCGGAGGCGATCGGCGAGCGCCTGACGGCGCACGGCCTGACCCAGGCCCTGTTCAACCTGCCGCCCGGCGACTGGGCGGCGGGCGAGCGCGGCCTCGCGGCCCTGCCCGACCGGTTCGAGGAACTGAAGGGCGGCGTCGAGACGGCGCTGGCTTACGCCCGCGCCACCGGCGTCAAGCGCCTGCACCTGATGGCCGGCATGGCCGACCGGACCGACGCCCAGGCGCAGGACTCCTACCGCCGCGCCGTCGCCTGGACGGCGGAGCGCCTGGGACAGGAAGGGCTCGACCTCGTCCTCGAGCCGATCAACGCCCGCAACATGCCGGGGTACTTCCTCAACGATTTCGGTTACGCCGCCGACCTGATCGGCGCGCTGGCGCTGCCGAACCTGAAATTGCAGTTCGACCTCTACCACTGCCAGATCCTGCACGGCGACGTGACGATGCGGCTGCGCGCCCTGATGCCGATGATCGGCCATGTCCAGACCGCGAGCGTGCCGGAGCGGCACGAGCCCGGCAGCGGCGAGATGAACGACGCCTTCCTGTTCGCCGAGCTCGACCGGCTCGGCTATGACGGCTTCATCGGCTGCGAGTACAACCCGCGGGCCGGCACGCGCGACGGGCTCGGCTGGTTCGCTCCGTACAAGGGAGCACGGACATGACCCTCGCGCTGGGCTGCATCGCCGACGACTATACCGGCGCCTCCGACCTCGCCAACACCCTGACCAAGGCGGGCCTGCGCACGGTCCAGACCATCGGGGTGCCGGCGGACGACTTGACCCTCCCCGAGGTCGACGCCGTGGTGGTCTCGCTCAAGAGCCGGTCGATCCCGGCCGGCGAGGCGGTGGCGCGGTCGCGCGAGGCCGCCGCGTGGCTGAAGGCGAGGGGCGCCGGCCACCTGCTGTTCAAGGTCTGCTCGACCTTCGATTCGACCGATGCCGGCAATATCGGCCCGGTGACGGATGCGCTGCGCGACGATGCCGGCGAGGCGATCGCGCTGGTCACCCCGGCCTTCCCGGAGACCGGGCGCACGGTCTATCTCGGGCACCTCTTCGTCGGCGCGGTGCCGCTCGCCGAGAGCCCGCTGAAGGACCACCCGCTCAACCCGATGCGGGATTCGAACCTCGTGCGGGTGCTGGCGCGCCAGAGCCGGGGAGAGGTCGGGCTCATCGATCTGGCGACGGTGGCCCAAGGTGCGCAAGCCGTGAGCGCGCGGCTCGACGCGCTGGCGAAGGAGGGCAAGGGGGCGGCCATCGCCGACGCGGTGCTCGACCGCGACCTCGCGGTGCTCGGCGCCGCCGCGCTGACCCGCAAGGTCTCGACCGGCGCCTCGGGCCTCGGCCTCGGGCTCGCCCGCGCCCTGGTGGCGGCGGGCCGCGTCGCCCCGGCGGCGGCGGAGGCCGATCTCGGCCCCGCCATCGGCGGCCCGGCGGCCTGCCTCGCCGGCAGCTGCTCGCAGGCGACCCTCGGGCAGATCGCGAAGGCCGAGGCCGCCATGCCGGTGCGCCGCCTCGATCCGGCGCGGCTGCTCGCCGGCGAGGACGAGGCCGGCGCCGCGCTCGCCTGGGCGATGGAGCGGGTCGGCGACGGTCCGGTGCTGATCGCCAGCAGCGCCGGGCCCGAGGACGTCGCGGCCGTCCAGGCCCGCTACGGCCGCGACGCCGCCGGCCACGCCATCGAGGCCGCGATGGCGCGGATCGCCGAGGGGCTGGTGGCCCACGGGGTGCGCCGCCTGGTGGTGGCGGGCGGCGAGACCTCCGGCGCCGTGGTCGACCGCCTCGGCCTGCCGGCCTTCCGCGTCGGCCCCGAGATCGCCGCCGGCGTGCCGGTCCTGCGCACCACCGACCGCGACATGTGGCTGGCGCTCAAGTCGGGTAATTTCGGCGGGCCGGACTTCTTCGCCGATGCGCTCAAGCTGATGCCGTAGGATGGATCGGCCCGGCCGGGCGGCATCGTCCGGCTTGTCGACAGGCCGCCAAGGTGGATCGGGCCATCAAGGCTCGGCCTGAACCTCCGCCTCCTCGGCGTCCGGTGACGGTACAGGGGTCGCCGGCCCGGGCGCCACGTTCGGCCCCGGCGCGACCGGCTTCGGCGGAGCCGCCGCCGTCACGACCAGCGCCGGCCGCCACGGCCGCCCCTCGCCCGGCCGCTTGGCCGTCTCGATCACCGGACCGTCGGCCGTGAAGCGCAGGGTCGTGGAGCCGTGCGCCGCCAGGAACGTCCGGTCGAGGATCGTGGCCGCCGCGCAACCCGGCGGCGCCTCGAGCCGGGTGACCACCACGGTCGCGCGGGCGCAATCCTCCGGGAAGGCGCGCTTGTCGCGCACCAGGGCCACGCTGACGCCCTGCGGCCCGTGGCCGACGCAGCCGAGCTTGTCGCACCGCGCGCCCGCGCTCAGGCCGGGATCGTCGCGGGAGCGGCCGTCGCCGTCGGCCTTCAACCATTGCTCCAGCACGAAGGCGGGGGGCTTGCCCAGCACGACGAGGCGCCCGTCGGCCCCGCGCAGGGCCGCGCCGCCGCCCTCGCGGTCGACGTAGAGGTCGGGCCGCACCGGGCTTGCCGCCAGCGCGAGGCCGACGAGGCCGGGGGCGAGGCCGAGCCAGCGCAACCCCGAGACCGGCAGCACCAGCAGCAGCAACGCCACCGTCATCAGCCCGAGGGCGCCCGCGCCGAAGGCCGGCACCACCAATGTGGCGCGGTCGAAGCCCTCGATCCAGGCCGAGATGTCGATCATGCCGCGCACGGCCAGCCCCATCGTCCACCAGACCGGCCGGTCGAGGGCGAAGGGATGGGCCAGGATGCCGAGCACCGCCGCCGGCATCACCACCAGCGAGACGAGCGGCAGGGTCAGCGCGTTGCCGACGAGGCCGAAGGGCTGCACGGTCTGGAAGTGGTAGGTGGCGAAGGGCGCGGTGGCGACCTGCGCCACGAGCGTGGTGGCGAGCGTGCCGATCACCGTGGCGAGCAGCCAGGCGAGCCCCCGGGCGATCGGCCCACCGCCCTCCGGGTTCCACAGGCGCCCCTCGATCAGCCGCGCGCAGGCGATGAGCCCGGCGACCGCGCCGAACGACATCTGGAAGCTGGGCCCGAGCAGCCCCTCGGGCTCGCGGGCCAGCGAGATCAGGGCGGCGAGGGCGAGGTTGCGCAGGCTGAGCGCCGGCCGGTCGACCAGGATGGCGCCGAGCATCACCAGGGTCATCACCAGCGAGCGCTCGGCGGCGAGGTCCCATCCCGAGAAGGCGCAGTAGCCGGTGACCCCCAGCATGGCGAGGCCGGCGGCGATCTTCTTGATCGGCCAGGCGAGGGCCAGCCCCGGCACCAGGGCGAGGAGCGCCCGGGCGAGCCAGAACACCACGCCGGCGGCGAGCACCATGTGTAATCCGGAGATGGAAACGACGTGGTAAATTCCGGCCGCCCGCAGGGCGTCGTTGGTGTCCTGGTCGATGAGGCCGCGCTTGCCGGTGACGAGGGCCGCCGCCACCGCGCCCGCCTGGGTGATGCCGCCTTGGCCGCCGTTGGATTCGGCGATGCGGCGGGTCAGCGCGTTGCGGGCCTCGTCCAGGCCGGCGGCGAGCCTCAAGCCCAGCGGCGCCGGCTCGGGCGGGGGCTTGACCGCGGCGGAGCCGAGGAGCGAGCCGACGGCACCGATGCCGCGGAAATAGGCGTCCCGGGCGAAATCGTAGCCGCCCGGCCGGGCCGGCTCCGGCGGCGGGAGCAGGCGGGCCTTGGCCTCGATGTAGTCGCCGGGCTTGAGGCCGTCGGCGCGGCGATACGAGACCCGCACCCGGACCGGGCGCTCGGCCGCCGGCAACTCGCCGAGCCGCGCGACCCGCACCACCAGGCGCGCGCCCTCCTCGCGCTCCTCCAGGGCCTCGACGAAGCCGTGGAGCGGCGCGATCACCGTGCGGGTGAGCCTCGGCGCGGCGACGCTCGCCGTGCGGTACGCCGCGGCGGTAAAGCCGAGGAACAGGAAGGCGGCGGCGAGCAGCAGGGCCGGCGCCACCGCCCGGGCCCGCAGCGCGACCGCGGCACCCGCCAGCGCGAGGCCGGTGCCGAGGGGCGCGGGCAGGAACACGGCCCCGTCGGCCAGCGTGAGGAACGCGAGCGCCCCGGCCCCGAACGCCACGGCGAGCCAGGGAAACAACCGGCGCTGCGCGGCCTCCGCGGCAAGGCTGCCGGAGACCCAGCCGCCGAGCGCCGGCAGCAGCAGCACGGGCGCCGGCAGTGCGCGCAGGCCGCGCACCACGACTCCCGTTCCTGCTCCCGGCCCCGCCATCCCCGCGTCCCGATGCCACGATTCCGGTGACGATTCCGCGCGCGTCCCCGCGGTCGCGGCGAACGATCGACCCGGGAGACGGTTTCTTAACGGCTCGTCTCGCGCATGCTACAGGACCCGGCGCCGGTGGGTCGACTCAGCCGACCCTGCCCTAACGGCCCCGGCCACACCGTTTTTTCGCTCTCACCCGGTTCTCGTCGCGCATGTCCTCCGTCGTCACCCGCTTTGCGCCGTCGCCCACGGGCTTCCTCCACATCGGCGGGGGTCGCACGGCGTTGTTCAACTGGCTCTATGCCCGCCGCCACGGCGGGCGGATGCTGCTGCGCATCGAGGACACCGACCGCGAGCGCTCGACGCAAGGGGCCATCGACGCGATCCTCGACGGGCTGGCCTGGCTCGGCCTCGATTGGGACGGCGACGTGGTCTACCAGTTCGCCCGCGCCGCCCGTCACCGCGAGGTGGCGGAGGGGCTGCTCGCCGCCGGCCGGGCCTATTACTGCTACGCCACGCCCGAGGAGCTGACCGAGATGCGCGAGGCCGCCCGGCGCGAGGGCCGGCCGATCCGCTACGACGGCCGCTGGCGCGACCGCGATCCGTCCGAGGCCCCGGCCGGCGTCAAGCCGGTCATCCGGCTCCGTGCCCCCACCGAGGGTGAGACCGTGGTCGAGGACGCGGTGCAGGGCCGCGTCGTGTGGCAGAACAAGGACCTCGACGACCTCGTCCTGCTGCGCTCGGACGGCACGCCGACCTACATGCTGGCGGTGGTGGTGGACGACCACGACATGGGCGTGACCCACATCATCCGCGGCGACGACCACCTGACCAACGGTGCGCGCCAGACCCAGATCTACCAGGCGCTCGGCTGGCACGTGCCGAACATGTCGCACATCCCGCTGATCCACGGGCCGGACGGGGCGAAGCTCTCGAAGCGCCACGGCGCGCTCGGGGTCGATGCCTATCGCGACCTCGGCTACCTGCCGGCGGCGCTCCGCAACTACCTGGTGCGCCTCGGCTGGAGCCACGGCGACCAGGAGATCTTTTCGACCGAGGAGATGATCGCCGCCTTCGATCTCGCCCAGGTCGGCCGCTCGCCGGCCCGGTTCGACTTCGCCAAGCTCGAGAACCTGAACGGCCACTACATCCGCTCGTCGTCGGACGAGGCGCTGGTCCAGGCGATCGAGGCGGTCCTGCCGACGCAAGGAGCGCGCTGGGGCCTCTCGGCGCCGCTCGATCCCGCCTTGCGCGAGCGCTTCATCGCCGCGATGCCGGGCCTGAAGGAGCGCGCCAAGACCCTGATCGAGCTCGTCGGCAGCGCCTACTACCTCTATGCCAGCCCGCTCGCCCTCGACGAGAAGGCGACCGGCCTCCTCGGCAATGGCGGCCGCGAGCGGCTGGCCGGGGCGCTTCCCCATCTCGAGGCCCTCAACGAGTGGTCCGCCGCCTCGACCGAGGGTGCAGTGCGGCAATTCGCCGAGAGCGCCGGGGTCAAGCTCGGGCAGGTGGCCCAGCCCCTGCGGGCGGCTCTCACCGGCCGGACGACCTCGCCGCCGCTCTTCGACGTGATGGCGGTGCTCGGCCGCGAGGAGAGCCTGGAGCGGTTGCGGGTGCAGGCCTTCGCCTGAGGCAAGAAGAAAGCCGCCGCCTGAGGCAGGAAGGAAGCTTCCGCTCGCGGCACAACTCTTCCGTGCGGCCCCCGCGAATTCACCTTCGCGGGGGCCGCCCCGACGACCCCTGAACAGAATCTGAATTCTGTCATCCGGGCGGGGAGCCGTGGTTGATGCCGGTGCGTCGATCCGCTAACCCGGACGGCGAGTGAGCACCCGCAGCAAAGTCGCCGCCCTGCACCGGGGGCCGCGGTTGGAAAGGCGCCGACGCTCAGTCACGTTGATGGAAAGGGTCCGCAACCCCATGAGCCTCCCCCCCAGCACCCTCACGGTGAACGGCCGCGCGATCGAGATGCCCACCAAGGCCGGCACGATCGGTCCGAGCGTCATCGACATCAGCAAGCTCTACGCGCAGACCGGCCAGTTCACCTACGACCCGGGCTTCACCTCGACGGCGTCCTGCGAATCGAAGATCACCTACATCGACGGTGACGAGGGCGTGCTGCTGTATCGCGGCTACCCGATCGAGCAGCTGGCCGAGCACGGCGACTTCCTCGAGACCTGCTACCTGCTGCTGTACGGCGAGCTGCCGACCGCGGCCCAGAAGGCCGATTTCGACTACCGCGTCACGCGCCACACCATGGTGCATGACCAGATGAACCGGTTCTTCCAGGGCTTCCGCCGCGACGCCCACCCGATGGCCGTCATGGTCGCCTCGGTCGGCGCGCTCTCGGCCTTCTACCACGACTCGACCGACATTACGGACGAGAAGCAACGCATGGTCGCCTCCATGCGCATGATCGCCAAGATGCCGACGCTGGCGGCCATGGCGTACAAGTACACGATTGGCCAGCCTTTCATCTATCCGAAGAACGACCTCGATTACACCTCGAACTTTCTGCGGATGTGTTTCGCGGTGCCGTGCGAGGAGTACCAGCCCAACCCGGTCCTGTCGCGGGCGCTCGACCGGATCTTCATCCTGCACGCCGACCACGAGCAGAACGCCTCGACCTCGACGGTGCGTCTGGCCGGCTCCTCGGGCGCCAACCCCTTCGCCTGCATCGCCGCCGGCATCGCCTGCCTGTGGGGCCCCGCCCATGGCGGCGCCAACGAGGCGGCGCTGAAGATGCTGGCCGAGATCGGCACGCCTGAGCGCGTCGGCGAGTACGTCGCCAAGGCGAAGGACAAGAACGATCCCTTCCGCCTGATGGGCTTCGGTCACCGGGTCTACAAGAACTACGACCCGCGCGCCCGCATCATGCAGAAGACCACCCACGAGGTCCTGAGCGAGCTCGGCATCAAGGACGATCCGCTGCTCGACGTTGCGATGGAGCTGGAGCAGATCGCCCTCAAGGACGAGTACTTCATCGAGAAGAAGCTCTATCCGAACATCGACTTCTATTCGGGCATCACCCTGAAGGCGATGGGCTTCCCGACCTCGATGTTCACGGTGCTGTTCGCGCTCGCCCGCACCGTCGGCTGGATCAGCCAGTGGGCCGAGATGATCGAGGATCCGTCCCAGAAGATCGGCCGCCCGCGCCAGCTCTATACCGGCGAGCCGAAGCGCGATTACGTGACGGTGGCCCAGCGCGGCTGAGCTTCCTTCATCGGGAATTGAGAACGGGCGGCACGCGAGTGCCGCCCGCTTCTTTTTGTGCGTGGGAAAGGTTTTAAATGCCGATCGTCGAACCGCTTCCCCTCCCCACAGGGGGGGAGGGGAAGCGGTCTACGCGGGCACCTTGCCGCCCAGCTCGTCCTCGATATGCGCCCGCACGATGGCGTCGAAGTCGGGCTCGGCCTTGAAGCCGAGGTCCAGCGCCCGCCGCGTGTCGAAGGTGCGGGGCCAGCCGGCGACGATGCGCTCGATGGTGGGATCGGGCTCGCGGCGGATGCGGGCCACCGCCGCGTCGCCGGCGGCGCGGCGCAGGGCCTCGATCTGCTCGGCCACGGTGGCGCCGACGCCCGGCATGGTCAGGTTGCGGCGGTCGCCGAGCCGCTTGGTGTCGATCGTCGCGGCGTGGATCAGGAAGCCGACCGCCGAGCGCGGCGAGGCGTGCCAGTGGCGGACCTGGTCGGAGACCGGCAGGATCGCCTCCTGGCCGGCCAGGGGCTCGCGGATGATGCCGGAGAAGAAGCCCGACGCCGCCTTGTTGGGCTTGCCCGGCCGCACGCAGATGGTGGGCAACCGGATGCCGACCCCGTCGAAGATGCCGCGGCGCGAATAGTCGGAGAGCAGCAATTCGCCGATCGCCTTCTGGGTGCCGTAGCTGGTGAGCGGCGCCGTCAGGTACTCGTCGGGGATCGGCTCCGGCATCGGCGCGCCGAACACCGCCACCGAGGAGGTGAAGACGAAGCGGGGCTTGTAGCCCTCGCCGATCGCCCGCACGGCGTCGTAGAGGCGCCGCGTGCCGTCGAGGTTGATGCGGTAGCCCTTGTCGAAATCGGCCTCGGCCTCGCCCGACACGATGGCGGCGAGGTGGAAGATCACGTCCGGCCGCTCGGCGACCAGGCGTTCGGCCTCGCCGGGGTCGGAGAAGTCGGAGGCCGAGGCGGCGACCGGAATCGTCGTCCCGGCGGGTGCCTCGGGCGGCACTACGTCGTGCAGGGTCAGGCGCGAGATGGTCTCGCCACCGAGGGAGCCGTCCTTGACCAGCCGGTCGAGGAGCTTGCGGCCGACCATGCCGGCGGCGCCGAGGATGAGGATATGCATGGGAGTGCCCCTTTCGCCGTCGTCAGAGCGTGAAGCCGCCATCGGCGACGTGGGTCTGGCCGGTGGTGAAGCGGGATTCGTCGGAGGCGAGGTAGACGGCGAGCAAGGCCATCTCCTCCGGGGTGCCGAGCCGGCCCATCGGCTGGCGGTCGATGAAGGCCTGGCGGGCGGCCTCGACCGAGGTCTTGTTCATCTCCGCGAGCGCCGCGATGCGCTCGTCGAGGGACGGCGACTGGATCGTGCCGGGGCAGATCGCGTTCGCCCGCACGCCGCTGCGGATGAAGTCCCGCGCCACCGCCTTGGTCAGGCCGACCACCGCCGCCTTCGAGGCGCCGTAGACGTAGCGGTTCGGCGCGGTGGCGTCGGCGCCGACCGCCGAGGCGATGTTGACGATCGAGCCATTGCCGCGCTCCAGCATGCCGGGCAGGAAGGCCCGGATGGTGCGGTGCATCGAGCGCACGTTGAGGTCGAAGGCCAGCTCCCACTCGGCGTCGGTGCAGTCGAGGATGGTGCCGTGATGGACGAAGCCGGCGGCGTTCACCAGCACGTCCACCGGCCCGGCCTGCCCGGCGAAGTCCGCGATCGCCGCCTCCGAGCGCACGTCGAGGGAGAAGGCCTCGGCGCCGTTCAGCCCGTCGAGCTTGCCCGCGTCGAGATCGGTCGCCAGCACCTCGGCCCCCTCGGCCAGGAATGCCGCCGCGATGGCGCGGCCGATTCCCTGCCCCGCCGCCGTCACGACCGCGCGCTTGCCCGTCAGCCGTCCCGCCATTGTCTGTCCTCCCGTGATGTTGTCCTGCCCGCTCGTTGGCGGGGCTTGTCGTGTCCCGCCGTCTCAGGCGAGGCGCTTGTGCATATGCACCAGGCGCCGGTCCGGCAGATCCTCGACCCGCGCGGTGGCGTAGCCCCGCCGCGCGTACCAGTCGATGTTCCGCGCGAGCTTGTCCCCGGTGTAGAGCCGGAGCTCTGACAGGTCGAGGTCCCGCGACCGCGCCTCGGCCGCCGCCAGCAGCGCGTTGCCGAGGCCGCCGCCCTGGCGCGCCGGATCGACCGACACGCTCCAGACCATCAGGTGATCGGGCTCCGGATCGAGCACCAGGGCGCCGGCGGGTGTCCCGTCATGGTCGGCGAGCCAGACCTCGTAGCGCGCCAGCACCTCGGCGGCCGGCGTGAGGAGCGGCACCGGCTCGACCCCGAGGAGCGGGCGGTTCGGCGCGTAGGCCGCCTCCTGGAGCGCCGCGAGGGCGGCTTCGTCGGCGGCGGTCGCCCGGCGCAAGGCCGCTCCGGGAATCGTCGTCCGGTTGAGCGCGCCGAGGCGCAAGCGCTGGCCGCCGTCGAGGTTGGCCGGAGCGAGCCAGCGGTCGAAGGCTTGTCGGATTTGCGGCCACTCGCCGTCGAGCATCGAGAACCACGTGGTGTCGCGGTTGCGGCCCTTGACGATCATGCCCTGGCGGAACAGCCCCTCGTAGGAGAAGCCGTAACGCTCGGCCGCCCGGCGCGAGGGCGCGTTGAGGGCGTTGCACTTCCACTCGTAGCGGCGATAGCCGAGGTCGAAGACATAGCCGGCGAGCAGCCGCATCGCCTCGGTGGCGCCGGGCGTGCGCTGCAAGGCCGGGGTGTACAGGATGTTGCCGACCTCGATCACCCGGTTGGTCCGGTCGATCCGCATCAGCGAGGCGTGGCCGATCGCCTTGCCGGTCCGCGCGTCGAGGATAGCGTAGAACAGGGGATCGGCGGAGGCTTCACAGGCCGCGAGATAGGCCCGGAAGCTCTCGCGGTCGTCGAACGGCCCGGTCGCCATGTACTGCCACAGGGCTTCCCTGCCGGGGCCGACCGCGCCCTCGGCGAGATCCGCCCCGTGCGCCTCGGCGTCGAGCGGGACGATCGTGACTTGGCGCCCGTCGAGGCGCACCCGCTCCGGACCGGGCGCCGGTCCGGTGAGCGCGACGGGGTGGCCGATCGGCAGGCCGGTGACGGGATCGCGATCGGGGCTCATGCGGGATCCCGTTCCTTCAGGTCTCGGCTCTTGAGATCTTGGCGGAAGAAATTGTTGATCTCGGAGAAGCTGACCGAGCCGTCGAAGCCGCCGAAGCTGCCCTCGTCGTGGATGCGCCGTGCCGCCCGGATGAAGCCGGTCCAGGCCGCCCGCGCCAGCGACGAGCCGACGCTGATCCGGCGCACGCCGAGGCCTTCGAGGTCGGCGACCTTGAGGCCCGGATTGGTGCTCATCAGGATGTTGACCGGCACCGGCGCCAGCGCCTCGACGAGCGTCCGGATCTCCTCCCGGCGCTTCGGCCCGGGGGCGTAGACGACGTCGGCCCCGGCCTCGGCATAGGCCTGGAGCCGGCGGATCGCCTCGGGCAGCGGGTCGGCATGGCCGGTGAGGTAGCATTCGGCCCGGCCGGTCAGCATCACGTCGGCGCCGGACGCGTCGATCGCCGCCCGGGCGGCGCGGATGCGCTCCGCGCCCTCCTGGATGTCGTAGAGCGGCCGGGCGGGATCGCCGGTGGCGTCCTCGATCGACAGGCCGGCGACGCCGGTGGCGACGCAAGACGCGACGTTGCGGGCGACGCCCTCGGGGTCGTGGGCGTAACCCGATTCGAAATCGGCGTTCACCGGCAGGTCGGTGGCAGCGACGATCTCGGCGATGTGGGCGAGCATCGCGTCGAGGGGCACCGCCCAGTCGGTATCGGGAAGGGCGCGGGTGAAGGCGAAGCCGGAACTGGTGGTGGCGAGCGCCGGAAACCCCATCGCCGCGAGGTAGCGACTGGTGCCGATGTCCCACGGGTTCGGCATCACGAAGCAGCCGGATTCATGCAGGCGCCGGAAGGCGGCGCGGCGTGCGGCGAGATCGGTCATCGGGGCTCCCCTCCCTTGTGTCCGGATCCTTCCTCACACGCCGCGAGCGCGGCTGTAAACCGGGCTCCGCGAGGAGCCCGGCCAAGAGTCGCGCCGAGGGGTCACCGCGCGGGGTGACCCAGGGGCATCAGTGGTTGTCGCGCGGCACGCCGTGGACTTGCGCGATGCGCTGGAAGGCTTCCGAGCCCTTGAGGATCATGCCCTCGGAGAGCTGGTCGACCATCGCGCGCTGGATCGCCTGCCACGGGGTCTGACTCGCCGGGTAGGGGTAGCCGCCCCGGGCGGTCAGGTCCTCGCGGCGGCGGCGGATCTCCTCCTCGGGGAGCAGGATGTCGGCGGTGCGCTTGTTGAGGTCGATCCGGACCCGGTCGCCGTTCTGGAGGAGCGCCAGGCCGCCGCCGGCCGCCGCCTCCGGCGAGGCGTTGAGGATCGAGGGGGTTCCCGAGGTGCCGGACTGGCGCCCGTCGCCGATGCAGGGCAGCGACAGCACACCGCGGCGGATCAGCTCGCCCGGGGGCTGCATGTTTACGACCTCGGCCGCGCCCGGATAGCCGATCGGCCCGGCGCCGCGCATGATCAGCACCGTGTGCTCGTCGATCTCGAGCGCCGGATCGTCGATGCGGTGGTGGTAGTCCTCCGGCCCGTCGAACACCACGACCTTACCCTCGAAGGCGTAGGGGTCCTCGGGGTTGGCAAGGTAGCGGTCGTAGAACTCGCGGCTGATCACGCTGGTCTTCATGATCGCCGAATCGAACAGCGAGCCCTTGAGGTTGAGGAACCCGGCGCGCTCGCGCATCGGCTCGCCGTAGGGCTTGATGACGTCGCGGTCCCATGTATGGGCGCCGGTGCAGTTCTCCGCCACGGTCTTGCCGTTGCAGGTGAGCGCGTCCGCGTGAAGCTTGCCGGCCTCGAGCAGCTCCGACATCACCGCCGGCAGGCCGCCGGCGCGATAATATTCCTCGCCGAGATACTGGCCGGCGGGCTGCATGTTGACGAGGAGCGGGATGTCGTAGCCGACGCGCTCCCAGTCGTCGCAGGAGAGCGGCACGCCGATCAGCTTGGCGATGGCGTTGATGTGGATCGGCGCGTTGGTCGAGCCGCCGATGGCGGTGTTGGCGACGATCGCGTTCTCGAACGCCTCGCGGGTCAGGATGTCGGAGGGCTTCAGATCCTCCCACACCATGTCGACGATGCGCTGGCCGGTGGCGTAGGCGGCCTGTCCGCGCTCGCGGTAGGGGGCGGGGATCGCCGCCGAGCCCGGCAGCGCCATGCCGAGCGCTTCGGCCAGCGCGTTCATGGTCGAGGCGGTGCCCATCGTGTTGCAGTGGCCGTCCGAGGGCGCCGAGGAGGCCACGATGTCGAGGAACTGCTGGTAGTCGATGTCGCCGGCGGCGTGGCGCTCGCGGGCCTTCCACACCACGGTGCCCGAGCCGGTGCGTTCGCCGCGGCTCCAGCCGTTCAGCATCGGGCCGACATTGAGCGAGATCGTCGGGATGTTCACGGTGGCCGCCGCCATCAGGCAGGCCGGCATGGTCTTGTCGCAGCCGGTGAGCAGCACGACGCCGTCGAGGGGATAGCCGTACAGCACCTCGACCAGGGACAGGTAGGCGAGGTTGCGGTCGAGCGAGGCGGTCGGCCGCTTGCCGGTTTCCTGGATCGGGTGGCACGGGAACTCGAAGGCCACGCCGCCCGCCGCCGTGATGCCCTCGCGCACGCGCTTGGCGAGCTCGAGGTGGTGGCGGTTGCAGGGCGACAGGTCCGAGCCGGTCTGGGCGATGCCGATCAAGGGCTTGCCGCCGCGCAGCTCGCCGACGGTGAGGCCGAAATTGAGGTAGCGCTCGAGGTAGAGCGCGGTCATGCCCGGGTTGTCCGGGTTGTCGAACCAGAGGCGCGAACGCAGGCGGCTGGCGTCGATGCGGGGGCGCGGCGTCGGGGCCATGGCAGGGTCGTCCTTCCCGAGATCGTTCTTGTCGAGAACCGTTCCGGGGAAGCTATGGACCCGGCCGGTGCAGGAAGGCAACACCGCGCCGCGCATGCCCGGGCCCCCGCGGCCTGCGACCCCGACGGGCCCAAAGTTTATCATGCGGGCGCTGTCGCAACGCGGGGGAGCGGTGCTATGAGGCCGGCTGAACCATACCGCTCGATCGTTCGGGGGAGCCGCCTGTGAGCCAAGAGAAGACGTCCAACCCGCTGGTGCCGATCGCCATCGTGGTGTCGATCCCGGTCATCGTCTGCCTGATCATCATGCTCACCGACGAGGGCATCGAGCGCTCGCTGCTCTGGGCGGCGATCAAGACCGGCATCATCCTGATCGTCATCGGCGGCGCGCTCTCGTTCGGCGTCAGCCGGCTCGCCGAGCGCAACACGCCGCGCTGATCGATCCGTCCCGACGGCACCGGAACGCCGCGGGATCGAAAGGCGGGGCCTCGACGCCCCGCCCCGGACTGTCCGAGGAAACGAGAGACCGCCATGCCCATCGTCCCCGCCTTCTCGCGCATCGGGGAGGAGAACGCCTTCGCGGTGCTCGCCCGCGCCACGGCGCTCGCCCAGGCCGGCCGCGACGTGATCAATCTCGGCATCGGCCAGCCCGACATGCCGACCCCGCCCCACGTGGTCGAGGCGGCGGTGAAGGCCCTCCACGACGGGCACCACGGCTATACCCCGGCGACCGGCATCCTGCCCTTGCGCGAGGCGGTGTCGCGCGACCTCGACCGGCGCCTCGGCGTCCAGGTCTCGCCCGACAGCGTGATGATCGTGCCGGGCGGCAAGGTCACCATGTTTATGGCGATCCTGATGTTCGGCGAGCCGGGGGCCGAGATCCTGTATCCGGATCCGGGTTTCCCGATCTACCGCTCGATGATCGAGTTCACCGGCGCGACGCCGGTGCCGGTGCCGATCCGCGAGGCGAACGGCTTCGCCTTCTCGGCCGAGGAGACGCTGGGCCTCATCACCCCGCGCACCCGCCTGCTGATCCTGAACTCCCCCGCCAACCCGACCGGCGGCGTGACGCCGAAGGCCGAGATCGACAAGCTGGTGGCGGGTCTGGCCGCCCATCCCGACGTGACGATCCTATCGGACGAGATCTACGGCACGATGACCTATGACGGCGAGCGCCACCACACGCTGCTCGCCTATCCGGAGATCCGCGACCGGCTGATCTACCTCGACGGCGCCTCCAAGACCTACGCGATGACCGGCTGGCGCCTCGGCTGGTCGGTCTGGCCGGCACCGCTCTACGACGCGGCCCGCAAGCTCGCGGTGAACTCGTTCTCCTGCGTCAACGCCGCGACGCAATGGGCCGGGATCGCTGCCCTCGACGGGCCGCAGGATTGCGTCGCCGCGATGATGGCCGAGTTCGACCGCCGCCGCCTCCTGGTGGTCGAGGGCCTGAACCGGCTGCCGGGCGTGTCCTGCATCACCCCGAAGGGCGCCTTCTACGCCTTCCCGAACATCGCCGAGACCGGCTGGAAGGCCAAGGCGCTCGCCTCGGCCCTCCTGGAGGAGGCCGGCGTCGCCACGATCGGCGGTCCGGATTTCGGCGTCCACGGCGAGGGCTACCTGCGCCTGTCCTATGCCAACTCGGCGGAGAACATCTCGCGGGCGCTGGAGCGGATCGGGGCGTTCCTGGACGGGAACCGGCGCTGAACGGCGGCCCGTCCGTTTTCACCAGCCCCTCTACAGTCTCCGTTGCCGTCCCGGGGCCGCGAAAGCGGAACCCGGGATGGACACCATGCATCTCGGCGCCGCCTCACCTCACCCCGTACACATCGTAGACCGGGCCCTCCGGCAGTCTCTGCCCCACGCCCACGGCGACGATCCGGTTGAGCCAGGCGAGATCCGCCGCCCCGGTCTCGAAGCGAAGCGCGGTGCGGAAGTAATACGCATCCGGGGGCACCCTCTCGCCGCGGCCGAGGCGGGCCAGCACCTCCGGCGGGCCGGCGCGCAAGCCCGTATACCGGCAGTAGACGAGGGCGCCGCCCGACGCCCGCAACGTCAGGCGCACGTCGAGATGCGTGGTGCCGTCGGGCTCGACCCGCAGCCAGTCCCCGGCCGGGCCGGGCAGCACCTCGGCCGTGAGACGCGGGCCGGAGACGGTGCCGCCGGTGACCGGCACGACCCGCAGGTCGGTGCCGCGGGAGGCGCCGATCGCTTGCGGCGCGCCGACCGTCAGGGCGATGCGGAACAGGAACTCGGTGTCGAGCGGCAGCGGCGCGTCCATGGCGTCTCCTCCGGGGCGGTCTATCCGGCGATATCCTTCACGGCGCGGCGCGCCGCGTCGAGGTCCGGCGGGTCGATGCGGCGGTAGCGGGCCTGGACGAGGCCGAACACCCCGAAGGCCGCGAGGCCCGCGGCGGTGAGGCCGAGCAGGATCCAGCCATAGGGTTCGCCGCGCAGGGCCTGGAGCGCGCCGCCGAGGCCCTTGACCTCGCTCGACCGGCTGGCGAGGGCCGCCGCGATCAGGAAGCCGCCGATCAGCCCGAAGGTCAGCGCCCGGGCGGCGTAGCCGAAGCGGCCGACATGGCGCACCCAGTCGCGGGCATCGTGCGGCACCGACAGGCGCTTGCACACGTCGCCCTTCCAGGACTTCCACGCGAAGGCGAGGCCGGCGCCGATGACGATCAGCCCGACCGCGCCGACGAGCCACTGTCCGAAGGGCTGCTGCAGCAGCCAGGCGGTCCAGTCGCGGGCGCCCTGGTCCTCGGCCCGGCGGGCGGTGCCGCGCCCGAGGGCCGCCAGCATCATCGAGAATCCGAGGCCGCCATAGGTGATGCCGCTGACGAGGTGCCCGGCCCGGGTCGCCAGGCCCTTGGCCGAGCGGCCGTAGCCGTCGGCATCGGTGAGCGCCTCGACCACCCGCCAGAGCGCGAAGGCGCCGAGGCCGAACGCGACGATCCCGAGCAGGACCCAGCCGAAGGGCCGCTCCAGCAGGATCAGGAGCGCGCTGCGGCTGCCCCCGGTCTGGCCGCCGACGCCGATCGCCGCCAGGATCGCGAGGCCGCCGACGAGGCAGTAGGTGACGCCGCGGGCGCCGTAGCCGAGGCGGGCGAGCAGTTCGAGGGCCTGCCGGCCGTCGGAAAGCATGGCGACATGTCCCCGATCAGGCCGCGAGTCCGGTCTCGACCCGGGCGACCGCATCCTCGTCGAGATCGAGGGCCTCGGCCAGCATCCGCAGGAAGGTGCGTTCCTGCATCGTGTCGGGATCGATGGCGAGACGGGCCGCCGCGTAGACGTGAGCACCGGTCTCGGGGTTCTGCACCCGGTCGGCGATCTCGTCGATCGTCGCCGGGTCCTCGAGCTCGCGGGCGAGCCATTGACGACCGGCGAGGTCGAGGCCGGATTCGGCCACCGCCGCGTCGAGGCGCCCGCGCTCGCGGGCATCGATCACCCCGTCGGCCGCCGAGGCCGAGACCATGATGCGCAGGCAGAGCGTCGCGTCGTCGTCGCTGAGCGACCCGGCCACGAACGGCATTCCCACCGGATCGGCCGCCGGTACCCCACCGGCAGGTGCCTTGCCAGCAGGTGCCTCGCCAGCAGGTGCCTCGCCAGTGGATGCCTCACCTTGGGTCGCCCGCAGGGCGAGCCCGGTGATCAGCGCCAGCCCGCCGAGAGCGGCGGAAGCCGCGAGCCCACCGCGGCGGCTGCGCACCAGGGCGTCCAGCACCCGTTTCACCTCGGCCATCACGCCCTCCCATACCGGTCCACAGTACACTTGCCCGCCGATAACGGTCTCGTGCGGCTCCGGTTCGTACAAGAACGGCGGATGGCTCCGCCGGTTGCGCCGCCACGCTCGGAGGACCATCTTGCGGCGATGCTCCTCGCCCTGGCCTGGGTCGCGCGCATGCTCGTGCTCGCGCTCATCCTCCTGTTCCTTCTGCCGCTCGCCACCCACGCCCTGTGGTGGTGGAGCCGCGACGACCTCGCCCCCGACTGGGCCACCGCCGACTGGTCGAGCGCCCGGCTCCTGCCCGCCGCCGCCGCGGCCCCGGACGCCAGCGTACGGATCTACGCCGCCCGCGTCGGGCGCTGGCGGGGCATCTTCGCCCACCACACCTGGATCGTCGTCAAGGAGGCGGGCGCCCCGCGCTACACCCGCTACGACGTGGTCGGCTGGGGCCTGCCGGTGCGCACCGACGCCTACGCGGCCGATGCGCGCTGGTTCGGCAACCCGCCGCAGGTCGTGCTCGCCCTCGACGGCGAGGCGGCGTCCCGCGCCGTGCCGCGGATCCGCGAGGCGGTCGCGACCTATCCGTACCGGACGGCCGGCAGCTACAGCGCCTGGCCGGGGCCGAACTCCAACACCTTCGTGGCCCACGTGCTGCGGGCGGTGCCGGAACTCGCGGTGGCGCTGCCGCCGACGGCCTTGGGCAAGGATTTTTCGGAAACCCTCATCGCCTGGACGCCGAGCCGCACCGGCGTGCAGCTCTCAGGCAGGGGCTATCTCGGCCTCACCCTGGGCTGGGTCGAGGGGATCGAGGTCAACATCCTCGGGACGGTGGCCGGCCTCGACCTGCGCCGTCCGGCCCTGAAGCTGCCCGGCTGGGGCCGCATCGGCATGGACCCGGCGGGGGCGACCGAGACGCTGATCGCGCCGACGGCGCGCAGCTGACACCGGCATCTCGGGCCGCCGGCATGAGCCGGCACGGCCCGGTCGACGACGAGAGAAATCCCCAGGCTTCCCCAAGGGAGGGGAGCCGCGTGTCAGGACACCCTCTGTCGCCCGATCCCCTCATCGCGCGGGTTTGAGAATTCTCTCCGGGTGGGTCGTGAACCAAATCATGGTGCAGTGCGTTAACGCACGTCCCGAGGCTCGCACCGTTCCATGTCCAGATCCCGATTCGTCAAGGCCGACGCTCCCCCCTCCTCCCTCGTCGGCCCCTATGCCGCCGTCCTCACAGGCGTCTCGCGCGGCTTGCAGGATCTGTTCCCGCCGGTCGAGCCGACCTGTGCGACGCACAACGCCACGCGCGAGGACGAGCGGGACGCCGTCGCCCCGGTGCTGCGGGCCCGCATGCCGGCGGAGCCGCGGTTGAGCTGACCGGTTCACCCGGTCGTCGTTTCCCGCAGGAGCAGCCGGATCCCGAGATCGACCACCGTCGGCTCCCCCGTCTCGCCGTCGAGGAGCCGGATCAGCATCTCTCCCGTGCGCCGGCCGATCTCCACGGGATCGACCGCGATGGTCGAGAGCCGCGGCACGCATTGGCGTCCGATCTCGAAATCGCCGAAGCCGAGGAGCTGCACGTCCTGCGGCACCCGGATGCCGCGGCGCCGGCACTCCATCAGCGCGCCGAAGGTCGAGATGTCGGAGACGAGGAACACCGCGTCGGCCCCGCCGCGACCGAGGAGCGCCGTCATCGCCTCGGCCCCGTGCGCGAAGGCGCCCGCCACCCGCCCGTGATGCAGGATCAGGTCGTCGGCGAGCCCCGCCGCCAGCAGACCGTCGCGAAAGCCGCGCAGGCGCTCCTCGCCGCGAAAGTCCCGGGCCTCGCCGGTGCGCTCCGGCCCAAGGCCGGCGATGCGAGTCGCCCCCCGGTCGATCAGCGCCGTCGCGGCGAGCCGGCCGACCTCGTAGTTCGAGAACCCGACCGCCCGGTCGATCGGCGTCTCGGGCCGGTCCCAGATCTCCACCACCGGCACCCCGGCGCGGGCGAGGAGGTCGCGGGCCATTTGCGAGCGGTGCATGCCTGAGACCACGATCGCGTCCGGGCGGCGCGAGAGCATCGCGCGCAGCACCACCTCCTCCTCCGCCACCGAGTAGCCGGTGAAGCCGATGAGCGGCTGGTAGCCGCGCGGGCGCATCGCCGCGGTGAGGCCGGCGGCGGTGTCGGCGAAGTTCGGGTTGATCAGCGTCGGGACGATCAGGGCGACGAAGCCGGTGCGCCGCGACGACAGGCCCCCCGCTCCGCGATCCGGCACGTAGCCGAGTTCATCGATCGCTGCCATCACCCGCGCCCGCGTCTCCTCCGAGACGAGGCCGGGATCGGCGAGCGTGCGCGAGACCGTCATCGGCGAGACGCCGGCAAGGCGCGACACGTCGCGCATCGTCGGCGCCCGCCGGGCCGGGGGGCGCGGGTCGGACACGAGGCCCGTGCCTAGAAGGCGAGGTGGACCTTGATCGCCCGGGCACGGTCGCCGGCGAGCGCGAAGGCCTCGTCGGCCCGGGACATCGGCAGCTCGGCCGAGAGGATCGGCGCGACGTCGATGCGGCCGGCCGCGAGCAGCGCCACCGCCGTGCGGTACTCCTCGTGGAAGCGGAAGGCGCCGACGAAATCGATCTCGCGGGCCATCAGGAGGTTGGCCGGCACCGGCACGTCGCCGGGCGGCATCATGCCGAGCTGCACCACCCGGCCGCCCGGCCGCACCACCCGGAACAGCGAGGCCAAGGCCGCCGGCGCGCCGGTGGCTTCGAGCGCGACGTCGAAGGTGCCCTTGTCGGCCTCGTAGGCGGCTAGCCGGTCCGGCTCGTCGGCGACGTTGATGGTCTCGGCGGCACCGATCTCGCGGGCGATGGCGAGCGGCGCGTCCGACAGGTCGGTGCAGACGATCCGGCGGGCGCCCGCGAGCTTCGCCGCCATCAGGCACAGGAGCCCGATCGGCCCGGCCCCGGCGATGAGGACGTGGCGGCCGAGCAGCTCGCCGGCCCGGCGGATTCCGTGGAGCGCCACCGCCAGCGGCTCGCCGCAGGCGGCGACCCGCATCGGCATCGCGTCGGGGATCGGCACGCACTGGTCGGCGCGGGCGAGGAAGTGCTCGCTGAAGCCGCCCTGGACGTGCGGGAAGATCGCCGCCGACCCGAAGAAGCGCATGTTGCGGCACAGGTTCGCGCGGCCGGCGCGGCAATAGTCGCACGCGAGGCAGGGCCGGCTCGGATCGACCGCGACCCGGTCGCCGGGCTTGACGCTCGTGACGCTGCGGCCGACCCGGGTCACCGTGCCGGCGACCTCGTGGCCGAGCACCATCGGCTCGCGGAGCGAGAAGTCGCCGACCCGGCCCTTGCCGTAATAGGACAGATCCGAGCCGCAGATGCCGCCGGCGCCGAGCGCCACCACGACCTCGTCCGCCTCCGGCTCGCGCAGGGTGATCGCCTCGATCCGCAGGTCCTTGGCGGCGTGAATGCGCGCGGCGAGCGTCATGGGCGTCGTCTCCTTCCCTAGGGCTCCCTGCCCTCGGGCTCCCGTCCTGGGGCTCCCTTGGGGCTCCCTTGGGGCTCCCTTGCCGCGGGGCGCCGGGATGCCGCTTGCCTTGGTACCGGCACCATGCTTCCTTCGCGGCACGAGCGCAACCGCGGGAGCGGCCCTCACGGCCCCCGACGCGCCGAGGGAGAGGAAGCGCCTGTGTCGACCGCCTTGTTCGATCTGTCGGGCCGTCGCGCCCTGGTGACCGGCTCCAGCCAGGGCATCGGCCTGTCGCTGGCGCTCGGCCTCGGCCGTGCCGGGGCGTCGATCGTGCTCAACGGCCGCGATCCGGTCAAGCTCGATGCGGCCGCGGCCGGCTTGAGGGAAGAGGGCCTCACCGTCGAGGCCGCGGCCTTCGACGTGTCGGATGCGGCTGCCGTGAAGGCGGGGGTGGACCGGATCGAGGCCGAGATCGGCGCCGTCGACATCCTGGTCAACAATGCCGGCATCCAGCGCCGCGCACCGCTCGAGGACTATCCCGTCGAGACCTGGCACGAGCTGATGCGGATCAACCTCGACAGCGTGTTCTATGTCGGCCAGGCGGTGGCCCGGCACATGATCGCGCGCAAGCGCGGCAAGATCATCAACATCGCCAGCCTCCAGAGCGAGGCGGCGCGCTACTCGATCGCCCCCTACACCGCCTCGAAGGGCGCGGTGAAGAACCTGACCAAGGGCATGTGCACCGACTGGGCCCGCCACGGCCTCCAGGTGAACGGCATCGGTCCGGGCTACTTCGCGACGCCGCTGAACCAGGCGCTGATCGAGAACCCGGAATTCGACGCCTGGCTGAAGAACCGCACCCCCGCCGGGCGCTGGGGCCGGGTGGAGGAGTTGCAGGGCGCGGCGATCTTCCTCGCCTCGGCGGCATCGGACTTCGTCAACGGGCAGATCCTGTACGTGGATGGGGGTGTGCTGGCGACTTTGTGAGGGGGGGTGCAGCGCCCGCTCGATCGGCAAGAACCATCGGGCACTCACCGCGCCTATGAAGCTCCATCTCATCCCGGGGCTCGCCGCGGGCGAGAGGCCGGGATCCATGATCGCCGGCAATATGGAATTCGGCGGAATGCGTGCCGCTCCATCCTGGAATCTCGGCGTTCACGGATCCCGGAATCCGCCGCGCGGCCCCGGGATGACGCGGAGGGTGTCGGACCCGACCCTGCCGGTCCGACCCCTTCTCCCTTCCTCAGAACACCCGCTTCTCCCGGACCTGCCCGTCGAAGCCGACATGCAGCATCCGCTCCTTGCCGTCCTGCCCCTTGGCGGCGACCTCCAGGTGCCGCGGCCCGCGGCCGGCGACGCGGACATCCGTGTAGCCGGCATCCGTGACCGCCTTGGTGAGGGCCGGGACGTCGACGCTCGGCCCGAGACCGGCCTTGTCCCTGGCCCAGTCGAGGCCGCCGGGGGGCGGGCCGACCGGGCGGAGGGAGTCGGTCCTGCCGTCGGCGCGGGTGAGCGCGCCGGCATGCAGGAAGCCGTTCTCGAACCGCCCCTGTACCGTCACGCTCTCGCCCTTGGCGACGAGGGTGCCGCCCTCCCCGGCCCGCCCGGTCTCGACCAGCGCCCGGCCGGTGCCGTCCTGGAGGATGAACTTGTTGCCGAAGATCTCGGCGACCTCGCCCTTGGCGGCAATGGCGCCGGAGGGCGCGAGGGCGCTCACGGCGACCGGGGCGACGGGGGTCAGCGCGGTCTGGGCCGGCTGGGCGAGGGAGAAGCCGACGGCGCCGAGCGCCAGCGGCACCGCGACGGCGCCCACGAGGAGGCCGCGGCGGGGCCGGGCGCGCGGGGCGGCGGAGGCCGCGGTCCCGGCCGCGCCGGTCTCGACCTTGGTGGCCTCGACCTTGGAGGCCTCGATCTCGGTGGCCTTGCCCTCGATGGTGGTGTGGTCGGTCATCTGCTGGATCCTTCGTCGTTGAGGCCCGTTGCGGGTTGGCGCTCTTCTACGTCAGGCCCGGGAACCGGGTCTGAACCGGGCCGTTCAGGTTCGGTTAAACCGCCGGGACTACGGCGGAATCCGCTCCACTCACCCGACATCGATCACCCATGAAGCTCCTGCTCGTCGAGGACGATGCCGCCCTCGCCGCCGAGATCCTGAGGGTCCTGCGCGCCGAGAACTGCGCCGTCGACCACGCCCGCAACGGCGAGGACGGCGCCCATCTCGGCGACACCGAGACCTACGACGCGGCGGTGCTCGATCTCGGCCTGCCGAAGCGCGACGGCCTTTCGGTGCTGCAGGGCTGGCGCGCCGCCGGACGCACCCTGCCGGTGCTGATCCTGACCGCGCGCGACGCCTGGAGCGACAAGGTGGCGGGCTTCAAGGCCGGGGCCGACGACTACCTGGTGAAGCCGTTCCGGGTCGAGGAGCTGGTGATCCGCCTGCGTGCCCTGGTGCGCCGCGCCGCGGCCCACGGCGCCACGTCGGTCACCTGCGGGCCGGTCAGCTTCGATCCCGGCCTCGGCGCCTTCACCCGCGACGGGCTGCCCTTGAAGCTCACCGGGCTCGAATGGCGGGTCCTGGCCTGCCTGATCCTGCGCCGCGACGGCGTGGTGCCCCGGGGCGAGCTGCTGGAGCGGGTCTACGAGGGCGACGCCGAGGTCGATTCGAACTCGGTCGAGGTCATCATCACCCGGCTGCGCCGCAAGATCGCCCCGGCCCGGATCGAGACCGTCCGCGGCCACGGCTACCGGCTCACCGCCGGGGAGGCGTCGTGATGGGGCTGGGCCAGATCGGCTCCCTGCGCCGGCGCCTGCTCCTCGGGGCGCTGGCTCTGATCGCGGTGGCCCTGGTGGTGGCCGGCCTCGCCATCGGGCTGATCCTCGCCCGCTTCGTGCGCGGGCAGATCGATTCCCGGCTCGACGCCCAGATCGTGTCCCTGGCCTCGGGGCTGGAGCCGGGCCCGTCCTTGCGCCTGTCCCGCGATTTCGACGCGCCGCCCTTCGACCGGCCGGGCTCGGGCTGGACCTGGCAGATCCGGCGGGGCGCGGCCGTCCTCGGCTCCGCCTCGCTCGTCGGCCGGCCCCTCGATGTGGCGGCGGCTCCGGATGGGGACGACCGGCCGCACCCGGCGGAGGGCAGCGGCCCGCGCGGCGAGGCGCTGATCCTGCGCGTCCTCTCGCTCCCGGACGGGACCGTGGTGACGGCGAGCGCACCGCGCGAGGCCCTCTACGGCCCGTTGCGCGAGGCCGGGCTGGCGCTCGCCGCGAGCCTCGGCGTGCTGGGCGTGTGCCTCGCGGCCGGCGCGGTGGCGCAGGTGCGCCTCGGTCTCAAGCCCCTGGACCGGCTGCGCCGGGAGCTGGAAGCGGTGCGGGCGGGCCGGCGCGAGCGGGTGCCCGAGCCGCAGCCCGCCGAGATCCGGCCGCTCGCCGCCGAGATCAACGCCCTCCTCGACCAGAACGCGGCGCAGCTCGCCCAGGCCCGCACCCATGTGGCGAACCTCGCCCACGGCCTGAAGACGCCGCTCGCCACGCTGTCGCTCGCCCTGTCCGAGCCCGGCCGCGATCCGGACGGGCGCCTGGCCCACCTCGTCGGCAGCCTCGACCGCGGGGTGCGCCACCATCTGCGCCGCGCCCGCAGCGCCGCTCTCACCGGGGCGACGCGGATCCGCACCGGGCTGGCCGGGCCGGTCGCCGACCTCGCCGGCACGCTCGAGCGGCTCCACGCCGAGAAGGGGGTGCGGGTGACCCACGAGATCCCCCCCGGCCTCGCGGTGGCTTGCGACCCGCAGGATCTCGACGAGATGCTCGGCAACCTGATCGACAATGCCTGTACGTGGTGCACCGGCATGGTGCGGGTGTCGGCGGAAGGCGCACGGAGCGACGTGGTGGTGACGATCGAGGATGACGGCCCCGGCCTCGGGCCGGAGGCGCTGGCGGCGGTGGCGCAGCGCGGCCGGCGCCTCGACGAGACCGTGCCGGGCCACGGCTTCGGCCTGGCGATCACCACGGAACTGGCGGAGCTCTACGGCGGCGGGCTGGAGCTCGACCGGTCGGGGATGGGGGGGTTGCGGGCGCGGCTGCGGTTGCCGGGGTGAGCGGGTGCCGGCGACGGCCGGAACTCGTTCTCCTCAGCGGGAAGACCACCCGCCGGGTCATCCCGGGGGCCGCGCAACGGAACCCGGGATCCATGAACACCGACGCTTCAGGATGACGCGGAACGAGTTCCGCACGGTTCTTCCCCGTCGACGGCCACGGATCCCGGGTTCTCGGCTGCGCCGAGCCCCAGGATGACGCAGCAAATGTCAAAATCGGGCTTCATTCGTTCGCGTTCGGAAGCGAATGGAACCTCACCCCTGCATCTTCGCCATCATGGCGTCCGACACCGCGAAGTTGACGAACACGTTCTGCACGTCGTCCTGGTCCTCGATCGTCTCGACGAGGCGGATCAGCTTCTCGGCGGTCTCGTCGTCGACGTCGACGGTGTTCTGGGCGCGCCAGATCAGGGCGGTGCGGCGCGGCTCGCCGAAGCGGGCCTCGAGGGTCTTGGAGACCTCGCCCAGCGCCCCCTGCTCGCAGATGACCTCGTGGCCGCCCTCGTCGGACTTCACGTCGTCGGCGCCGGCCTCGATGGCGGCTTCCAGCATCGTGTCGCCGTCGGCCACCTTGGCGTCGAAGGCGACGAGCCCGACATGGTCGAACATGAACGAGACGGCGCCGGTCTCGGCGAGGCTGCCGCCGGACTTGGTGAACGCCGAGCGCACGTCGGAGGCGGTGCGGTTGCGGTTGTCGGTCTGCGCCTCGACGATCAGGGCGGCGCCGCCGGGGCCGTAGCCCTCGTAGCGGACCTCCTCGTAGTTCTCCGCGTCGCCGCCGGCGGCCTTCTTGATGGCGCGCTCGATGTTGTCCTTGGGCATGTTCTCGGCCCGGGCCGCCAGGATGGCGGCGCGCAGGCGCGGGTTCATCGACGGGTCGGGCGTGCCGAGCTTGGCCGCCACGGTGATCTCCCGGGCGAGCTTGGAGAAGACCTTCGAGCGGACCGCGTCGACGCGGCCCTTGCGGTGCATGATGTTCTTGAACTGTGAATGCCCGGCCATGCTGCTCCCCGGCGGCTGGTGAACCTCGCGCGCGGAGAGCGCCCGGCGGGGCTCTCGACGCCGCGAGGCACGCGTGAGACAGCCGGCTTATAGGCGCCCGCCGCGGGGGAAGACAATCGCGCCGCCGCGGAATTCGCACCCCTTCGCGGGCGCGAAAACGCGGTGGAATCAGGCCCCTAGCCGTTAGTGCGCGGCGCCCCCGATGATCGCCCGGCGCAGGCGGCCCGAGACGAGGTCGATCAGCGCCACGGCGGCGAGGATCATCAGCACCAGGAAGGCGACCTGCTGCATCTCCAGCACCCGGATCAGCTCGGTGAGGTACTGGCCGATGCCGCCGGCGCCGACGATGCCGATGATGGTGGCCGAGCGGGTGTTCGATTCGAAGAAGTACAGCACCTGGCTCGCCAGCACCGGCAGCACCGCCGGCACCAGGCCGAAGCGGACCCGGTGCAGCCGGCCGCCGCCGGACGCGATCACGCCCTCCTGCGCCTTGCGGTCGGCGGTCTCGATCGCCTCGGAGAAGAGCTTGCCGAGGGCGCCGAAATCCGAGCAGGCGATGGCGAGCGCCCCGGCGAAGGGCCCGAGGCCGACGACGTTGATCCAGATCAGCGCCCAGATCAGCACGTCGACGGAGCGGATCACGTCGAAGCCGCGGCGCACCCCGAAGCGCAGGAAGGGGTTCGGCACCACGTTGCGGGCGGCCAGGAACGCGGCCGGGAAGGCGAGGCAGGCCGCCGTGAGGGTGCCCAGGAAGGCGATCGCCAGGGTCTCGCCGAGCGCGGTCGCGAACAGGCCGAGCCGCCCGCCGGCCGACGGCGGCAGCATCATGCCGGCGAACTCGCCCAGCCGATACAGGCCGTGCAGGATGCGCAGGAGCGAGAAATCGAGCCGCACCATCGCGAAGGCCGCGAGTCCGACGAAGACCGCGAGGGTGCCGACGACGGCGGCGCGGCGCGGCCACGAGGGCCGGAAGACCTGGGGGTGACGCTGGCGCAACCCGTCGAGGTCGGCGAGCGCGGCCCGACGCAGGGCGGAGGGGGGACGGCGGCTCACGCGTGCGCCTCCCGGCCGAGGAGGTGGTGGCGCAGGCGCTCCGTGCCGAGATCGATCGCCACCACGGTGAGGATGATGAGGAGCAGGATCGCGCTCACGTCCGAATAGTAGAAGTTGCGGATCGCAACCAAGAACTCCTGGCCGATGCCGCCGGCCCCGACGAAGCCCATCACCCCGGCTCCCCGCACGTTGATCTCGAAGCGCAGGAGCGCGTAGGAGGCGAAATTCGAGAGCACCTGCGGCACCACCGCGAAGCGCACGGTCTGGACGAAGTCGGCGCCGGTGCCGGTCAGCCCCTCGACCGGCTTCATGTCGATGTTCTCGACCACCTCGGAGAACAGCTTGCCGAGCGCGCCGGCGGTGTGGATGGCGATGGCGAGCACGCCGACCATCGGCCCGAGCCCGAAGGCGATGACGAAGATCAGCGCGAACACCACCTCCGGCACCGTGCGGCACACTTCCAGGAAGCGCCGGGCGCAGAAGCGGAGGGCCGCCGAGCGCACCAGGTTGGCGGAGGCGAGGAAGCACAGGAGGAAGGCCGCGATGCCGCCGAACAGCGTGCCGAGATAGGCCATCAGCAGCGTCTCGGCGAGGAGACCGAGCCATTTCGGCAGGCCCCAGTACCAGGCCGCCACGTCCGCCGGCAGGTTCGCCAGGGTCAGGACCGGCAGGATCTGGCCGAGATAGGCGGTGAAATTCTGGATGTTGTCGAGGAAGGTCAGCGGCCGCACCTCGGCCATCCAGCCGGCGAGCAGGTAGAGCGCCACGATCGCGACGAACACCGCCAGGGTGCGCCGGCGCGTCGACGCGACGGCGCCGGCGTAGGCCGCGAGCAGCCTCCTCTCGCGGTCGGGCGGGAGTTTCTCGATGCGGACGGTCACGGAAATGGCTCCTCCCCTCCCCCTTGTGGGGAGGGGTTGGGGGTGGGGTGGTGCCGCGTAGAGCTGGGCGGTGCCTTCTGCACCACCCCACCCCTGGCCCCTCCCCACCGCTTGCAGCGATGCCGGGCAAGCCCGGGATCGCCGGGGGGAGGTGAAAGCGTCATGATCTCAAGGCGTTACTAAGACCGCTTGCGCTGCTCGTCGTTGTGGCGGAGCATCTCGATGATCGGCTGGTAGTCCTTCAGCGTCACCGGGTTGAGACCGAGGTCCTTGCCGTCCGACAGCTTGTCGAAGGTGGCCTTGTCCTTGGTCGGCAGGTCGACGAAGGCCTGGCGGATCGTCTGCTTCAGGTCGTCGGGCAGGCTGGAGAGCACCGCGAAGGGGCCCTCGGGCAGGAAGTCGGACTTGAACACGACGCGGAAATCCGACTGCTTCAGCGGCGTGCCGTCGGGCTTCTTCATGCCCTTGGCGGCCATGCGGGTGACGGTGGTGTCGGTGTCGGAATTGTAGAGGTTGGCGGCGGCGTCGGCGGTGCCCTGCACCAGCGCCAGCACGGCGTTCTCGTGGCTGCCGGCGTAGAAGGTCTTGCCGAAGAACTTCTCGACGTCGTGGCCGGCCTTCTGCAGGAAGAAGCGCGGGGCCTGGTTGCCGGAGGTCGAGTTCGGATCGACGAAGGCGAGGCTCTTGCCTTTCAGGTCGTCGATCGACTTGTACGGGCTGTCGGCCCGGACGTAGATCACCGAGTAGTAGCCCGAGGCGCCGGTCTCGTGCTTCTGGTTGACCAGCGGCTCGAGCTTCACGCCGGTCATCACCGCGCGGGCGAAGGAGGCCGGGCCGTAGAAGGCGATCTGGATGTTGCCGGCGCGCTGCCCCTCGATCACCGCCGCGTAGTCGTTGGCGACCCGCAGCTTCACCGGGACGCCGAGCTCCTTGGTGAGGTAGGCAGTGATCGGGGTCCAGCGGTCGACGGTGCCCGAGGCGTTCTCGGTCGGGATGACGCCGAGGGTCAGTTCCGGGTACTTCGCCTTCCAGTCCTGGGCCAGGGCGGGGCCGGCGGCGAGCATCAGGGCGGCGGCGCCCACGAGGGTGCGACGGTTCAGCATCGATCAAGTCCTTCTCGGAACCAAAGAATTCAGGCGCTCAGCGCCTCGGCGTGGCGAACCGGAGCCCGCACCGGCGGCGGCGGGATCTCGGGCTCGCCCCGGTCCATCACCTCGCCGGCCTCGAGCCCGTAGAGGGTGCGGGCGACGTCCTCGGTGAGGTCGAAGCCGCTTCCGTCGAACACCACCCGGCCGGCCGAGAGGCCGATCAGCCGGTCGCAATAGGCGCGGGCGAGGTCGAGGGAGTGCAGGTTGCAGAGCACCGTGATGCCGTAGCGCTTGTTGGCGTCGGCGAGCGCGTCCATCACCAGGCGGGTGTTGCGCGGGTCGAGGGAGGCCACCGGCTCGTCGGCCAGGATGATCTCGGGCTCCTGCACCAGCGCGCGGGCGATGGCGACCCGCTGCTGCTGGCCGCCCGAGAGCTGGTCGGCCCGGTTGGCGGCGAACGCCCCCATGTCGAAATTCTCGAGGGCGGCCAGCGCCAGCGCCCGGTCCTCCTCGCTCCACAGCTTCAGGAGCGAGCGGTGGGTCGGCACCTGGTCGAGCCGGCCCATCAGCACGTTCGTCATCACGTCGAGGCGGCCGACGAGGTTGAACTGCTGGAAGATCATCGCGCAGCGCGCGCGCCAGGCCCGCAACGCCCGGCCGCGCAGGGCCGTCACGTCGGTGCCGTCGTGGAGGATGCGACCGCCCGTCGGGTCGGCGAGGCGGTTGAGCATCCGCAGCAGGGTCGACTTGCCGGCGCCCGAGCGCCCGATCACGCCGACGAAGCTGCCGCGCGCGATGGAGAGGCTGACGCCGTCCACGGCGCGGCGCGCCCCGTACTGTCGCGTGAGATTCTCGACAACCAGCATCCGCTCGCCCGTTTCCACTGTTCGGGCGAACGTAAACGCCGGTTGAACGACAACAGGATGACAGCTCGTCAGTGCTTAGCCGGCGTATTTATTCAGGAAGGCCTCGATCGGCAGGGCGCGGAAGTCCGGGAGCGCCCGTCGCAGGCGTTCGTGGTCCCAGTCCCACCAGGCGAGGGCCAGCAAGCGCTCGACGCTCGCCCCGTCGAAGCGGCGGCGGACCGGCCGGGCCGGATTGCCGACAACGATGGTGTAGGGGTCGACGTCCCGGGTGACGATGGCGCCCGCCCCGACCACCGCACCGGTGCCGATGGTGCGGCCGGGCAGCACCACGACCCCGTGGCCGATCCAGACGTCGTGACCGATCGTGACGGGAGACGCCCGGCGCCGGTCGAAGAAGGCCGGCTCGTCCGCTTCCTCCGGCCAGTACGAGGCCGCGCGGTAGGTGAAGTGGTTCTGCGAGGCCCGCTCCATCGGGTGGTTGCCCGGGTTGATCCGCACCATCGCGGCGATCGAGCAGAACTTGCCGACCGTGGTGTAGATCACCTCGCCGTCGTTGCCGATGTAGGAGTAGTCGTCGAGCACCGTCTCGGTGAGCTGGGTGCGGGGACCGACCTCGGTGTAGCGGCCGAGGCGGCACTCCCTCACCCGGGCGGTCGGGTCGATGACGGGCTCCGGGCCCAGTTGTCCGGCCATGGCGTCAACTTCCGAACGGGATGCGCCGCACCACCCGGAACGGGCCGGTGCCGTCCTGGCGCAGGACCGACAGGGCGTCGAGGGTGAGGGGCACGCCCTCGCCGTAGGCCTCCGCCAGGCGCTCGCGCCAGGGGGCACGGGCCGCCTCCGGCAGGGCGTCGGTCAGGGTCATGTGGAAGCGGAATTCCTCGAAGACGTGCGGGTAGCCCCAGGCCGCCAGCAGGGCGCGGCCGCGGGGGCTCAGGCGCTCCGGCTTGCGGCGGGCGGTCTCGGACTCGGTCAGCCGCGCGCGGAACGGCTCGAAGGCGGCGACGCATTCGGCGGCGAACAGGCCGAGTTCCGGGGGAGCGGCTTGCGGGATCAGCGCCGTGAAGGCGCCGAGGGTCGCGACTTGCAGGGGGCCGACCGGAACCGGCGGGTGATCCGCGGCCAGCGTCCCGGCCGCCGCGAGCAGGTCGGCCTCGGCGATGCCGGGCGCGAGCCGCATCGGTGCCTTCAGGGTGGCGTGGAAGCCGTAGAGGCGGGGCGAGCCGGTCACGCCCGCGAGGTCGGCCATCCCGTCGGGGCGGGGGAGTTCCGCGCCGGTGTGGTTGTCATACCCGAGGACGGCGTTGCCGAAGCGGGCGAGGTCCGAGCCGGGCGTCGGCGTGAAGTAGAGGGCGTAGCGCGTCATGCCGGTCACGCGTGTCTCCTTGTGCCGTCCGATTCAGCACGCGGGCGTGACTGAACGGTGACGGCGGGACGCATGCGCGCGGCGGCGCCGAGCATGACCCTCCATCTCCGCGGGGGAGGATGGCCTACGGAGCAGGCCGGGAGAGGGGCCGCGCGACGCTGATCCAGGGGGCGCCCTTGATCAAAGTCGCGACCTTTCCGGACACGTCGTCCCCTCTCCCGCCCGGCTTCGCCGGGCACCCTCCCCCGCGGAGGGGGGAGGGAGAAGCCAGCGCTCGACTGGAGACCGGCCGCACCTCTACGCCGGCGCCATCTCCCGCACCGGCCGGCGCCAGCGGGCCGGGCCGTCGCGGTGGACCGAGGTGCCGGCGGCATCCACCGCCACGGTGACCGGCATGTCCTCGACGATGAACTCGTGGATCGCCTCCATGCCGAGATCGGCGAAGGCCAGCACCCGCGCCGACTTGATCGCCTTCGAGACGAGGTAGGCCGCGCCGCCCACCGCGATCAGGTAGGCCGCCCCGTGGCGGGCGATGGTCTCGACGGCGGCGGGACCGCGCTCGGCCTTGCCGACCATGACGAGGAGGCCGGTCCGCGACAGGATCGGCTCCAGGAACTTGTCCATCCGGGTCGCGGTGGTGGGACCGGCCGGGCCCACCGCCTCGTCGCCAACCGCGTCGACCGGGCCGACATAGTAGATCGCCCGGTCGCGCAGATCGACCGGCAGGGGCTCGCCGGCTTCCAGCATCCGGGTCAGGCGCAGGTGCGCCGCGTCCCGCCCGGTGAGCAGGCGGCCCGAGAGCAGCAGGGTCTCGCCGGCGCGCCAGGTCGCCACCTCCTCGCGGGTCAGCCGGTCGAGATCGACCCGCCGCCCGGCCGCCGTCGCGACGCTGATGTCCTGCGGCCAGAGATCGAGGGAGGGCGGGGTGAAGA
The DNA here is from genome assembly GCF_011043735.1 of Methylobacterium sp. DB0501. Classification (GTDB taxonomy): domain Bacteria; phylum Pseudomonadota; class Alphaproteobacteria; order Rhizobiales; family Beijerinckiaceae; genus Methylobacterium; species Methylobacterium alsaeris. The sequence goes on from NZ_JAAKGV010000001.1 coordinate 96,749, forward strand.
CGGCCGGGCCGCTGCCGTCGAGGGTGAAATGGGCGTGCCGGTCGGCGGCGCATTGCGGAATCAGGCCGACGGGCAGCGAGGCGGCGTGGACCGGGAAGGTCTTCAGCTTCACGTCGAGCACGGTGGTGAGCCCGCCGAGGCCCTGCGCGCCGATGCCGAGCGCGTTGACCCGCTCGAAGATCTCCAGCCGCAACTCCTCTTCCTTCGACGACGGCCCGCGGGCGCGGATCTGCGGCAGGTCGATCGGATCGAGGAGGGAGAGCTTGGCCAGCGTCATCGCCTTCTCGGGCGAGCCGCCGACGCCGATGCCGAGCATGCCGGGCGGGCACCAGCCGGCGCCGAGCGTCTCGACGGTGCGCACCACCCAGTCGGCGACGGAGTCGCTCGGGTTGAGGGCGGCGAACTTCGCCTTGTTCTCCGATCCGCCGCCCTTGGCCGCGACGTGGACCTCGACGGCGTCACCGGCCACCATCTCGACGTGGAGCATGGCGGGGGCGTTGTCGCCGGTGTTGCGGCGGCCGAAGAGCGGCTCGGAGACCACGGAGGCGCGCAGCGGGTTGCGCTCCTCGCGCCAGGCGCGGCGCACGCCCTCGTCGACGATCTCCTGGAGCGAGCGGTTCGACACGATGCGGGCGCCGAGCCCGACCTTCATGAAGATTTGCGCCGTGCCGGTATCCTGGCAGATCGGCCGCCGGCCGAAGGCGGCCATGCGGGAATTGACCAGGATCTGCGCCATCGCGTCCCGGGCCGCCGGGCTCTCCTCGCGCCGCCAGGCCTCGGCGAGGTTCTGGATGTAGTCCGCCGGGTGGTAGTACGAGATGAATTGCAGGGCGTCGGCGATGGAGGCGACCAGGTCCTCTTCGCGGATGGTGGCCATGGTGGTCCTCCTGAATTCGCCATGCAATGTGCAGCGTCTACATTGCTTGAACAAGCACTGCGTCATCCCGGGGCCGCGCAGCGGAGCCCGGGATGACCCTGGGAAGCGGAAAGGACTGCGCCCCGGCCCTTACGCCGCGAATTCCCGCCGGATCGCCTCGCTGTGCTCGCCGATCCCCGGCACGCGTCCCAGCACCGGCGCCTGGCCGTTGCGGAGCGCGGGCGGCGCGACGATCGAGGCCGGGCCGGCCTGGGTCTCGACGGTGACCCGCCGCAGGGCCGGATGCGAGACGAGGTCGGCGAGCCCGTTGACGAAGCCGTATGCGGTGCCGGCCGTGCGCAGCCGCGCCGCCGCCTCGTCGCGGCTCAAACCCGCGAAGACTTGCGCCACCACCGCATCGACCTCGGGGCGGTTGGCCACCCGGGCGTTGTTGCTCTCGAAGCCTCCCTGCGACGGCAGGTCGGGACGGCGCAGGAACTCGGCGCAGAACCTGGCCCATTCGCGCTCGTTCTGGATCGAGATCAGCACCAGGGCCCCATCCCGGGTCGGGAAGGCGCCGTAGGGGCAGATCGAGGGGTGCGCCAAGCCCACCCGCTGCGGCGCCCGGCCGGTACCCTCGAAGTAGAGCAAGGGTACGTTCATCCAGTCGGCCATGCCGTCGAACAGGCTGACCTCGAGCTTCGCGCCCTCGCCGGTGATGCCGCGGGCGATCAGCGCCTCCAGCACCGCCGCATGGGCCGCCATGCCGCAGGCGATGTCGCAGACCGAGACGCCGACCCGGCCCGGGCCGGCCGGATGGCCGGTGATCTCGGCCAGCCCGCTCTCGGCCTGGACCAGCAGGTCGTAGGCCTTCATGTCCGAGTAGGAGTGCCCGCTCCCGTAGCCGGTCACGTCCACGGTGATGAGCCGCGGATAGCGGGCGCGCAATTCCTCCGAGCCGAACCCGGCCCGGGCGGCGGCGCCCGGCGCGAGGTTCTGGATGAACACGTCGGCCTTGGCGAGGACGGCGTGGAGGAGCCTTGCGTCGCCCGGGTCCTTGATGTCGGCGACCAGGCTCTCCTTGCCGCGGTTGAGCCAGACGAAGTAGCTCGCCAGCCCGTTCACCGCCGCATCGTAGCCGCGGGCGAAATCGCCCTCCGGCCGCTCGATCTTGATGACGCGGGCGCCCGCATCGGCCAGGCGCGAGGAGCAGTAGGGGGCTGCCACCGCCTGCTCGAGCGCCACCACGGTCAGACCGCCGAGCGGCCTGACCCCACTCCTCGCCGCCAAACTCCCCGCCACCATGATCGTCAGACCCCGTGCTTGATCGCGATCATCTTCATGGCGCCGAAGCCGTAGAGCGCCTCGAAGCCCTTCTCGCGGCCGTGGCCCGAGCCCTTCACGCCGCCGAAGGGCAGCTCGACGCCGCCGCCCGCGCCGTAATTGTTGACGAAGACCTGGCCCGACTTGATGCCCTTCGACAGGCGGAGCGCCTTGCCGAGATCCGAGGTCCAGATGCCGGCGGCCAGCCCGTACTCGGTGCCGTTCGCGACCGCGAGGGCCTCGGCCTCGTCGCGCACCCGGATCGCCACCAGGACCGGCCCGAAGATCTCTTCCTGGGCGAGGCGGTGGTCCGGCGGCACGTCGCCGATCAGGGTCGGGCGGACATAGTAGCCGTCGCCCGGCACGTTGGTGCCGAGCTCCCCTTCGGCCAGGATGGTGAGGCCGTCGCGGCGGGCGAGGTCGATGTAGCTCTGCACCCGCTCGCACTGCTTGGCGTTGACCACCGGACCGAGGTCGAGATCCTGCTCGCCCGAGCCGACCCGCAGGTCCTTGAAGCGCCGGGCGAGGTCGGCGGTGAAGCTGTCGTAGATCGCGTCCTCGATCACCACGCGGGAGCCGGCCGAGCAGGTCTGGCCGGCATTCTGGGTGATCGCCTTGACGATGACGTTGCCGGCCTCCGACAGGTCGGCATCCGCGAAGACGACCTGAGGCGACTTGCCGCCGAGTTCCAGCGTCACCGGAATCGTGTTCTTGGCCGCGGCGGTCTGGATCAGCACCCCGACCTCGCGCGAGCCGGTGAAGCTGATGTGGTGGATGCCCTTGTGCGAGGCGAGCGCCGCGCCCGCCTCCTCACCGAGGCCGGTCACCACGTTGAGGCTGCCGGCCGGGAAGCCGGCCTCGGCCGCGAGCTTGGCCAGATGCAGGGCCGAGAGCGACGTGTCCTCGGCGGGCTTGAGCACCACGGCGTTGCCCATGGCGAGCGCCGGGGCGACCGAGCGGCCGGTCATCTGGAGGGGATAGTTCCAGGGCACGATCACGCCGACGACGCCGTGCGGCTCGTAGACGGTCATGACGGTGAAGCCGTTCTGGAACGGGATCGTGTCGCCGTGCACCTTGTCGGCGGCGCCGCCGTAATACTCGAAATAGCGGGCGCAGACCTGGGCGTCGTTGCGGGCGAGCGTCATCGGCTTGCCGACGTCCTCGCTCTCCATCTTCGCCAGGATCTCGGCGTCGCGGCGGATCAGCTCGGCGAGCTTGAGCATCAGCCGGCCGCGGGAGGCGGCGTCGAGGCGGCCCCACTCGCCGTCCATGGCGGCGTGGCCGGCCTTGACGGCGTCGTCGATCTCCTTGGCGCCGCCGCGGGCGATGCGGGCCATCTCCTGGCCGTGCGACGGATTGAGGACCGGCAGGGTAGCCTCGCCGCCGACCCAGGTGCCACCGATGAAATGCTGATGGGCGTTCATGCGTGTCCCTCCCGTGGCGACCGGCCGCCCTGACGGCGGCCGGCCTGCTGTTGGGCGCGGTGTTACCGCGCCGGGAGGGGCAATTCCAATACGATCGACGGGCGGGCGCGATAGAATCGGGATATGGCGCAGAGGCGGGTCACGGTGCCCGCCGTCACCGGTGCCGGTTCGCCGCGATGGTCTGCCGGGCGATCCCGGCGGCCAGCGGAATGTCCTCGATGGGCGTCCCGTCCAGGAAGGCGCGGGCGACGAGGGCGAGGTCGATCCAGGCGTCGGGGGCGTGCGCCCTGCGCCGGCCGCGTCCGGCTCCGGCCGGTGCGGCCTCGCCGGCCTTCGCCTCGGCCGTCGCGGCCTCGATGCCCCGTGCCGCCTTGGCGATCCAGGCCAGCCGCTCGCCCCAGATGGCCCGCCGCGGCTCGACCATCCGCGCGAGCACCGCGCCCTGCCGCTTCTTGCCGGAAATCCGCACGGCCGCGAGGCCCGCCTCGAACCAGCTCGCCGGGAAGTGATAGACCTTCGCCCAGGTCGCCGAGGCGGCGAGCGCCGCCGTCGTGGCCGCCTCCGAGCGGCGCTCCTCCGGCAGCCCGTCGAGGAGCTGGCCGACGATCGTGCCGGGCTCCAGGCGCGTGGGCGCGATCGGCGGCAGGCCGACGATGTCGAGAAAGTTCAGCAAGGCGAAGGGCGACGGCTCGCCGGCCGCGAGACCGGTGGCGAGGCCGTGGGCGATCAGGTCGCGAACGAAGTCGGGCGACGCGTCGAAGAGATCGATGGTGCGGGCGATCCCGGCGAGGAACTCGGCGGAGCCCGCGGGGCCGAGATCGTCCTGCAGAATGGCCTCGCGCAGGCCGTGGCCGTGCTTCATCAAGAGGGCGGCGAAGACGTGCCGGTCGGCCTCGTCGACCAGCACGAAGACGCTCTGCGCCCCGCCGCCGTCGCAGCCGGTGGCCATGAAACGGACCGCGCGCGCCGGTGCGAGCCCTTCCGCGAGCCGCAGGTGCCCGCCTTGCCCGCGGCTCGCCGCGATCGCGGCCCCGACGGGCTCCTGCACCTCGTCCGGCAGCTAGGGCCGCATCGCGGCCAGCCGGTCGGCGCCGACCGCCGAGACCCGCCCCTTCCGCGCCGCAGCTGCAAGGCGCTCCGCCGTCGCCCGGACGACCTGAGGGTTCGAATCGGTGAGCCAGCCCAGGGCCGCCTCGCGCATCGCCGGCACGTCCGACTCGATCATCAGGCCGATCGCCGTGACGAGGACTTCGTCGGGGAAGACCGCGAATTGCTCGGCCATCTGCTCGTGGATCAGGAACGGGTCGTGATCCATGGCCTCGGCGGCCTGCGCGAAATCGGCCGCCATCTCCTCCGGGCTCGGCAGCCGCACGCCCTCCATCGGCGCCAGAGCCGCCCCGGCGATCAGGTCGCGCATCGGTTCCGGCAGCGGCAGCCGTGCGCCGACGAATTGCTGGGCGATCCCGACCAGCAGGTCGGGCGGCAACGCGCCGGTCTCGGCCGCCCTTCCCAGGCGCTCGAACAACACCAGAAGGGCGACGGCGGCCGCTCCTCCCGGCTCCGCCTCGACGGCCATGCGGAGTTCGCCGAGGGCGCTGCCGATCAGCATCAGCGCGGCCGTGCAGCGATCCTCGTCGCGCCGCGTCTTGCGGCCCTCCTCCGCCAGGAGGTCGAACAGGGCCTCGGGGGCGCCGTCGAGGGTGACGATGTCGAGCATCGGCTCGGGCAGGGTGGAGAGGACGGCGCCGGCTCGGATCGCCTCGGCGAGCTGGTCGGCGAGGATGACGGGCAGCATCCGGGACATCTCGTCCCCGTTCGCGGCGGTCGCCGCGGTGGGTCGCCCGACCGGAGCTTTCCCGGCGCTCGCCTTGTGTGCGATCTTCTTGCCCGTCGCCTTCTTGCCGGCTGACTTGCTGACGGTTCTGGCCATGGAAAAACCTCGGCAGCAGAAGGGGCCGCCCCGGAACGTTCCAGGGATCTCCGCCTTCAAACTGCCGAGGCTGGGGTGGGTTGCCGAGGCGGGGGCCCAGGGGCGGCACGCTCCGTCCCCAACCCTCGCCCCAACCCTCGCCCCGATCCTCTCTCCAACGCCCGTCGGCCGTCCGACCTTACCGGCCGCTGCCGCTGCTGCCGCTGCCCTGCGGCACCGCCCGCTCCGGCTGGCCGGCATTGCCGCCCGCCGCCGAGTTGCCGGTGATGGTCGAGGCACCGTTGGGCCCGGGCGCCACGACGGTGCCGGCGGAGCCGCCGGTATTGTTCGGCATCGGCGCGACGGTGCCGGTCGTCGCTGGTCCCGTGCCCATGGTGCCGGGCGCGGTGGACGGGGCGGCGGTCTGGGCCGAGGCCGCGCCCGCGACGAGAAGGCCGGCGGCGAGTCCTGCGAGAATCGAACGCATGCTGCTCTCCTGTCGGATCCCGAGATTGTCAGATCCTGACCCCGACAACGCACTCTCGCTGGCCCGGTTCGTCTGTCCTTTACTTTGTTTTACGGTCAAGCCTGATCGGCGATCACCCGGCGCAGCATGGCGCAGCATGCCTCGAGGTCGGCCAGCCCGATCGATTCGTCGGGCCGGTGCGCCTCGGCGATGCGACCCGGGCCGCAGATGATCGACGGGATGCCGGCGGCCTGGAACAATCCCGCCTCGGTGCCGTAGCTCACCGCCCCGAGGGCGGCATGGCCGGACCAGGATTCGGCCAGGCCGCGCAAGGGGGCGTCGTCGGCGAGGTCGAGGGCGGGGTAGAGCGACAGGATCTCGCTCTCGACCGCGACCTCGCGCCCGGCCGCCCGCAGGGGGGCGACGAGGCCGGCGACGCCGGCAAGGAGCGCATCGTGGATCGTCATCGGGTCGGTGCCCGGCACGGCGCGCGCCTCCCACTCGACCCGGCAGGTATCGGGCACGACGTTGACCCCGGTGCCGCCGGCGATCACCCCGACCTGCAGCGTCGAGGAGGCGGGCTCGAACAGCGGGTGGAACGGCCCCTCGCGGGTGAGGCGCTCGTGCGTTCCCCGCACCAGCCCGACGAGGTCGGCGGCCAGGTGCACGGCGTTGTCGGCAAGGTCGGGCCGCGAGGAATGGCCGGCCCGGCCGCGCACCGTGAGGCGCCCCGCCACCTTGCCCTTGTGGCGCAGGACCGGCCGCATCTCCGAGGGCTCGCCGACGAGGCAGCCGATCGGGGGCGCGCACAGCTCGGGCAGCCGCGCGATCATGTGGCGGACGCCGACACAGCCGACCTCCTCGTCGTAGGACAGGGCGAGGTGGATCGGCCGGCGCAGGGGGGCCGCCGCCATCTCGGGCACCAGGGCGAGCAGGCAGGCGACGAAGCCCTTCATGTCGACGGCGCCGCGCCCGACCAGGCGGTCGCCCATCCGGCGCAGGGAGAAGGGATCGCCGGTCCAGCCCTCGCCGGCCGGCACCACGTCGAGATGGCCCGACAGCACGATCCCCGGCACGTCGCGCGGGCCGATCGTGGCGAACAGGTTGGCCCGGTCGCCCTCCGGCCCCGGCAGCACCGCGGCCTCGACGCCGTGGCGGGCGAGGCGGTCGCGCACCAGCGCCACGATCGCACCGTTCGGGGTGCGGCACACCGAGGGGATCGCGACGAGGTCGGACAGGTGGGCGGCGGCGTCGGTCATCGGGGGGTCTCGCGGTGGCTCGGGTCTTCGTCGAATCATAGCCCGTCCCGGCACCCTCACCCCCGCGATGCCGGATGCCGGGACGGCAGAACCTGCCGCAGAAGGCCGGCCGCACGGCATGAAGACCCGCCCCCGGACGGGGCGGAGACCAAGCTCCGGCCAAGTTCCCGGCGATGGATTCTGATTGTTGACAATCCTACGAAGATGGTGATGATTGTTTGTGCCGGACGGAACATGCCTAAAAATTCGGCGGTGCAACATCGAACGTTCGCACCGCACCAGGGACGGCACCACCAGGCCTGCCGAAGGGGAAGACGATGTCGCAGCGGGATGCAGACGCCTTTGAGACCATGAGCCCGGCCGAGCGCGGCCGCGTCCTCGACGGCGTGCGCCGGGGTGCGTCGCGGCGCGACATCCTCGGCCTGCTCGGCTCGGCCGGCATGGGCCTGATGGCCGGCGGCGCGGTGTTCGGCAGCGCCACGGCGGCGCTGGCACAGACCCCGAAGCGCGGCGGCAACATCCGCGTCTGCACCTATACCAGCTCGACCTCCGACACGCTCGACCCGGCCAAGCAGTCCACGGCGAGCGACTACATCCGCTGCAACTTCTTCTACAACAAGCTCGTCCACATCAACGAGAGCGGCGCCCCGACCCCGGAACTGGCCGAGAGCTTCGACAGCCAGGACGCCAAGACCTGGACCTTCAAGATCCGCAAGGGCGTGGCCTTCCACGACGGCAAGTCGCTGACGGCCGACGACGTGGTCTACTCGCTCAAGCGCCACCTCGACCCGGCCGTCGGCTCCAAGGCCAACACGCTGGCCAAGCAGATGACGTCGATCGAGGCATCCGGCCCGAACGAGGTCACGATCGTGCTCTCGGGCGCCAATGCCGACTGGCCGGTCATCCTCGGCACCGCGCATTTCCACATCGTCCAGTCCGGGACGACGGACTTCTCCAAGGGCATCGGCACCGGGCCGTTCACCTGCAAGGAGTTCACCCCGGGCGTCCGCACGATGGCGGTCCGCAACGCGAATTACTGGCGCCAGCCCGGCCCCTTCCTCGACAGCATCGAGTTCTTCGGCCTGCCCGACGAGCAGGCGCGGCTGAACGCCCTCCTGTCCGGCGACGTGCAGATCGCCGCGGTGATCAACCCGCGCTCGCTGCGGGTGATCGAGAGCGCCGGCGGCTTCAGCGTGCTCGAGACCAAGGCCGGCCTCTACACCAACCTGATCTCCCGCCTCGACGAGGGCCCGGGCACCCACCCGGACTTCGTGCTGGGCATGAAGTACCTGCTCAACCGCAACCAGATGCGGACCGCGATCTTCCGCGGCTACGCCGAAGTCGCCAACGACCACCCGATCCCGCCCTCGAACCGCTACTACGCCGCCGACATCCCGCAGCGGCCCTTCGACCCCGAGAAGGCGAAGTTCCACTTCAACAAGGCCGGCGTGCTCGGCTCGACCATCCCGCTCGTTGCCTCGCCGGCGGCCGACGCCTCGGTCGAGATGGCTGTGCTGCTGCAGCAGGACGCCAAGAAGCTCGGCCTCAACATCGACGTCCAGCGGGTCCCGTCCGACGGCTACTGGTCGAACTACTGGATGAAGTCTCCGTTCTGCTTCGGCAACATCAACCCGCGGCCGACCGCCGACCTGCTGTTCAGCCTGTTCTTCAAGTCGGATGCGAACTGGAACGAGTCGCGCTGGAAGAACCCGACCTTCGACCAGCTGATCGTCGCCGCCCGGGCCGAGCGCGACGAGGCCAAGCGCAAGCAGATGTACCACGACGCGCAGGTGCTGGTGCATGACCAGGCCGGCATCGGCATCCCGGCCTTCATCAGCAACCTCGACTGCTACACCAGCAAGCTGAAGGGTCTGCGCCCGATGCCGACCGGCAGCCTGATGGGCTACGCCTTCGGCGAGTACGTCTGGCTCGACGCGTAACGGGCCGTCGAACGGCCTGGGAAGGCAGCCTCTCCCACTCACCACGTCGTCCCGGGTTCTCGCCTCCGGAGAACCCGGGGACGACACGGCGGCTCCTCACGCCGTCGGGTTCCTCGCACAGATCGACCGGCCTCACCCAGAGGCATCACATTTGCACCAGCACGCCCGCCCATGGGGGCCGGCCAACCAAGGACCAGGGAGGGCGCATGAGCCGCCGCATGGTGAAGCTGATCGCGGGCCGGGTGCTCGTCGCCGCCGCGACGCTGCTCTTCGTCTCGGCGGTGGTGTTCGGGGCGACCCAGCTCCTGCCGGGCGACGTCGCCCAGGCGATCCTCGGCCAGAGCGCGACGCCGGAGGCCGTGGCGGGCCTGCGCCACGCGCTCGGCCTCGACGTGCCGGCGCTCCAGCGCTTCGTGTCCTGGCTCGGCGGGCTCCTCACGGGCGATGCCGGCATCTCGCTGGTCAGCCGCCAGCCGGTCGGCGACCTGATCTGGGCCCGGCTGTCGAGCTCGCTGATCCTCGCCGGCATCGTGGCGGCGATCTCGGTCCCGCTGGCGCTGACCCTCGGCATCACCGCGGCGGTCTGGCGCGGCTCGCTCTACGACCGGGCGGTCGGCGTGGTGACGATCTCGGCGGTGTCGATCCCGGAATTCCTGGTCGCCACCCTGGCGGTGCTGATCTTCGCCGTGCACCTGCAATGGCTGCCGGCCCTCTCCTTCATGCCGCGCTCGGCGACGCCGCTGCAATTCCTGCGCGCCGTGGCGATGCCGGTGATGAGCCTGTCCTTCGTCGTCATCACCCAGATGGTGCGGATGACCCGCGCCGCGGTGATCGAGGCATTGAAGTCCCCCTATGTCGAGATGGCGGCCCTCAAGGGCGCGAGCCCGGCGCGGGTGGTCCTGCGCCACGTCCTGCCCAACACCGTGGGCGCCATCGCCAACGCGGTCGCGCTGAGCCTGTCCTACCTGCTCGGCGGCGTCATCATCGTCGAGACGATCTTCAACTACCCGGGCATCGCCAAGCTGATGGTCGACAGCGTGTCGATGCGCGACATGCCGGTCGTGCAGGCCTGCGCCATCGTGTTCTGCGCCGTCTACCTGCTCCTGGTGACGACCGCCGACATCGTCGCGATCCTGTCCAACCCGAGGCTGCGCCACTCATGAGCGAGACCGTGACCGACATCGCCCCGGCAGCCTCGCGCCTGCGCCTGCGCCTCAACCCCGTCGCCGGACTCGGCGCCGCCATCGTGCTCACCGGCATCGTGCTGGCGGTGTTCGGCCAGGCGCTCAGCCCCTACGATGCCGGCGCGATCGTCGACGTCGACGTGTTCGGGCCGATCAGCCGGGCCTATCCGCTGGGCACCGACTATCTCGGCCGCGACATGCTGAGCCGCATCCTGCTCGGCGCCCGTTACACGGTCGGCATCGCGGCACTCTCGACGGCGCTCGCCTGCACCGCCGGCATCGGGCTCGGGCTGTTCGCGGCGGTCGTCGGCGGCTGGACCGACAGCGTGCTGAGCCGCCTCCTCGACGCCCTGACCTCGATCCCCTCGAAGATGCTGGCCCTGGTGCTGATCGCCGGCCTCGGCTCGTCGCTGCCGATCCTGATCCTCACCATGGCGTTCATCTACGTGCCGGGCTGCTACCGCATCACCCGGGCGCTCGCCGTCAACATCGCGGCCGAGGATTTCGTGCTCGCGGCGCGTGCCCGCGGCGAGGGCCGCGGCTACATCATGCTGCGCGAGGTGATGCCCAACATGGTCGGGCCGCTCGCCACCGATTTCGGCCTGCGCTTCGTCTTCGTGGTGCTGCTGCTCTCGAGCCTGTCGTTCCTCGGCCTCGGCGTGCAGCCGCCTTATGCCGATTGGGGCTCGCTGGTGCGCGAGAACATCGCGGGCCTCAGCTACGGCGCCCCGGCGGTGGTGATGCCGGCCGTCGCCATCGCGATCCTGACCATCGGGGTGAACCTCCTGGTCGACAACCTGCCCGGCCGGGCGAGAGCGGGAGGGCACTGACCATGGCGCACGCGCACAAGAGCGGCACCGTCCGCGTCGAGGCCCTCAAGGTCGCGGCCAAGGCCGAGGACGGGGCCGAGACGACGATCGTGCACGAGGTCGGCTTCACGATCGCCCGCGGCGAGGTGCTGGCGCTGATCGGCGAATCGGGATCGGGCAAGACCACCATCGCGCTCGCCATGATGGGCTATGCCCGCCGGGGCTGCGCCATCCGCGGCGGCTCGGTCGACGTGTTCGGCACGCAGGTGCTGGCCTGTTCGCCCTCCGAGCTGCGGCATCTGCGCGGCAACCGCATCGCCTACATCGCCCAGAGCGCCGCGGCCTCGTTCAATCCCGCCCGCACCATCATGGCGCAGGTGATCGAGAGCGCGCTGATCCACGGCTCGCTGACAGCCGAGGCCGCGACGACCAAGGCGAAGGCCCTGTTCCGCGAACTCGCCCTGCCGAACCCCGACACGATCGGCGACCGCTACCCGCACCAGGTCTCGGGCGGGCAGCTCCAGCGGCTGCTGGCCGCCATGGCGCTCCTCAACGATCCCGACCTCGTGATCTTCGACGAGCCGACCACGGCCCTCGACGTGACGACCCAGATCGAGGTGCTGGTCTCGTTCAAGGCGGCGATCCGCGAGCGCGGCATCACCGGCATCTATGTCAGCCACGACCTCGCGGTGGTGGCCCAGATCGCCGACCGCATCGCGGTCCTGCGCCACGGGCGGCTGGCCGAGATCGGCGCCGTCGAGCAGATGGTGAGCGCGCCCGCCCACCCCTATACCCGCCAGCTCCTCGCGGCCGCCGCCCCGGTCAAGCGCAAGGGCGCGGAGCCTGCGCCCGATACCGGCGAGACCCCGGTCCTCACCGCCACCGGCATCACGGCCGGCTACGGCCCGGCCGGGCCCGACGGCGTGCCGCGGATCAAGATCCTGCACGATGTCGGCTTCAGCTTGCGCCGGGGCGAGACCCTGGGGATCATCGGCGAATCGGGCTCGGGCAAGAGCACGCTCGCCCGCGTCGTCGCCGGCATCGTGCCGGCCGCCCGCGGCGAGGTGCGGCTCGACGGCAAGGTCCTGGCCCCGTCGCTCGACCGGCGCGACCGCGAGACCCTGCGGCGGATCCAGATCGTGTTCCAGAACGCCGACACGGTGCTGAACCCGGCCCAGAGCATCGCCCAGATCCTGGAGCGGCCGCTGGCCTTCTACCACCGCCTCGGCGCGAGCGCCCGGCGCCAGCGGCTGATGCAGCTCCTCGACCAGGTCCGCCTGCCCCGCAGCGTCGCCGAGCGGCGCCCGGGCGAGCTCTCCGGCGGCCAGAAGCAGCGCATCAACCTCGCCCGGGCGCTGGCCGCCGAGCCCGACGTGATCCTGTGCGACGAGGTCACCTCGGCCCTCGACACGGTGGTGGGCGAGGCGGTGCTCGACCTGCTGGTCGAGATCCAGCGCGAGCTGAACGTCGCCTACGTCTTCATCAGCCACGACCTCGGGGTGGTCCGCTCGATCAGCGACGCCGTGATGGTGCTCCAGCACGGCCGCGTGGTCGAAGCCGGCCCGACCGAGGCGCTGCTGGCCGATCCGAAGCAGCCCTATACGCGGCTGCTCCTGTCCTCGGTGCCGGAATTGCGGACCGGGTGGCTGGACGACGTGTGCAAGGGTCGGGCAGTGGCGGCGTAGCGTCTCCCGACCGCTCCACACCACGATCTCGCAGCTCGGTCGTGCCTTGCGGATGATGGCTCGTCGTGAGGCTCGCCCTTTCCCGGACGACCGAAGCGCCCGCGGAAGGGGCTCCGGGGCCCGGCATAGGACTACGCGAAGCGTCCGCTTGCTTGCAACATTGCAACGTACAGGGTCGCTTCGCGGCACGTCCCGTGCTGGATCCCGGATCTCCTTCCACGTCGTTTCAGTCGTTCGGGAAAGGCGGTGGCTTACGAGAAACCGTCGGCCCGTGATGCGCGATCGCGCCCCACTGTCGTGGACCGCGCCCGGCTTCCGCCGCCCCACCGATTCTGCCGCCCCGCCCCCTCCAAACCGCACCCCACGCGGCGTCAGCCCCCCATCTCGGCAAAAAATCCCGCCCGTCCCCGGGCATCCTGCACTCCCGCCGCCCGGAGCCTTACGCCATGCGCCCCAATTCCCTGATCGAGCTCGACCGCGACCACCTCATCCACCCGGTGATCTCGTGGAAGGGACACGAGGCGCGCGGCGCCACGGTGCTGCAATCGGCGAAGGGCGCGACGCTCACCGACGCCGAAGGCCACACCCTGCTCGACGGGTTCTCGGGCCTGTGGTGCGTCAATGTCGGCTACGGCCACGAGTCGATCGTCGAGGCGGCGGCCGAGCAGATGCGGCGGCTGCCCTACGCCACCGGCTATTTCCACTTCTCGAGCGAGCCGGCGATCCGGCTCGCCGCCCGCCTCGCCGAACTGGCGCCGGGCGACCTCAATCACGTCTACTTCACGCTGGGCGGCTCGGACGCGGTCGATTCGGCGGTGCGGTTCATCCGCTACTACTACAACGTCACCGGACGGCCGGCGAAGAAGCACATGATCGCCCTGGAGCGGGGCTATCACGGCTCCTCGACCATCGGCGCCGGGCTGACCGCGATCCCCGCCTTCCACGACGGCTTCGACGCGCCGACCCAGCTCCAGCACCACATCCCCTCGCCCTATCCCTACCGCAACCCGGCCGGCGACGACGACGCGGCGGTGATCGCCGCCTCGGTGGCGGCACTGAAGGCCAAGGTCGAGGAACTGGGACAGGACAACGTCGCGGCGTTCTTCGCCGAGCCGATCCAGGGCTCGGGCGGCGTGATCGTGCCGCCGGACGGCTGGCTCAAGGCGATGCGGGAGGCGGCGCGCGACCTCGACATCCTGTTCGTCGCCGACGAGGTCATCACCGGCTTCGGCCGCACCGGCCCGCTCTTCGGCTGCGAGCATGACGGCGTGGTGCCGGACCTGATGACCACCGCCAAGGGCCTGACCTCGGGCTACAGCCCGATGGGCGCGGTGCTGATGTCGGACCGGATCTACCGTGCCATCGCCGACGGGGCGCCGGCCGGCAAGCCGATCGGCCACGGTTTCACCTACTCGGCCCATCCGGTCAGCGCCGCGGTCGGCCTCGAAGTGCTGCGGCTCTACACCGAGGGCGGCATCCTGGAGAACGGCCGCCGCGCCGGCGAGCGCTTCACCGCAGGCCTGAAGCGCCTCTCCGACCATCCCCTCGTCGGCGACGTGCGGGTGCGCGGCCTGCTCGCCGGCGTGGAACTCGTCACCGACAAGGCGAAGCGGACCAAGCTCTCGCCCGATCTCGGCATCTCCGGCCACCTCGCCCGGCTCGGCTACAGGAACGGCGTGATCTTCCGCGCCTTCGCCGACGACATCGTCGGCTTCGCGCCGCCGCTCTGCTGCACCGACGAGGACATCGACACCTTGCTCGCCCGCTTCGAGCAGACGCTGAACGACGTCCTCGACGTCGCCGACGTGCGCGCCGCGCTGGCGTGAGAGGACTTTCGACCATGAGCGACAAGACCCGCCACTACCGCATCGCGGTCATCCCCGGCGACGGCATCGGCAAGGAAGTGGTGCCGGAGGGCGTCCGCATCCTCGAAGCCGCTGCGGACAAGTTCGGCTTCCGCCTCGACCTGCAGCACCACGCCTTCGGCTCCTGCGACTACTACGCCGAGCACGGCACGATGCTGCCGGCGAACTGGAAGGAGCTCTTGACCCCGAACGACGCGATCTTCTTCGGCGCCGTCGGCTGGCCGGCCACCGTGCCGGACCACGTCTCGCTCTGGGGCTCGCTGCTCCAGTTCCGGCGCGAGTTCGACCAGTACGTCAACCTGCGCCCCGTCCGGCTGATGCCGGGGGTGCCGTGCCCGCTCGCCGGCCGCGAGCCCGGCGACATCGACTTCTACGTCGTGCGCGAGAACACCGAGGGCGAGTATTCCTCGGTCGGCGGCACGATGTATCCGGGCACCGAGCGGGAGATCGTGATCCAGGAGACGGTGATGAGCCGTCACGGCGTCGACCGGATCCTGAAATTCGCCTTCGACCTCGCCCAGTCCCGGCCGAAGAAGCACCTGACCTCGGCCACCAAGTCGAACGGCATCGCCATCACGATGCCGTACTGGGACCAGCGGGTCGAGGCGATGGGCGAGCATTATCCCGATGTGCGCCGCGACAAGTACCACATCGACATCCTGACCGCGCATTTCGTGCTGAACCCGGACCGGTTCGACGTGGTGGTGGGGTCCAACCTCTTCGGCGACATCCTGTCGGATCTCGGCCCCGCCTGCACCGGCACGATCGGCATCGCACCCTCGGCCAACATCAACCCGGAGGGGCGCTTCCCCTCGCTGTTCGAGCCCGTCCACGGCTCGGCGCCGGACATCGCCGGCAAGGGCATCGCCAACCCGGTCGGCCAGATCTGGACCGCCGCGATGATGCTGGAGCATCTCGGCGAGGTGGAAGCGGCCAACGCCATCGTGGCGGCGATCGAGGCGGCCTTGCGCGAGCCGGCCTCCCGCACCCGCGACCTCAAGGGTACGGCCACGACCCGCGAGGCGGCGGAGGCGGTGCTGCGGGCTTTCGCGGCGGTGTGACGGATAGGATGGGCCGGATGCGCTGGCGTCCGGCCCACGCCGTCCAGCGGATCTGTATGACATCGTCATACAGCATGATACGATGAGGCGTGGAACGGAGGCGCCTCGATGAGAAGCAGCAAGCCAGTCACCGTCACCTTGGGCGAGATGCAGGAGAAGGTGGAGGCGCGCGTCCGATCGGGGGCCTACGCATCGGTCAGCGAGGTCGTCCGGGCGGGTTTACGCGCCCTCGATCGGGAAGAAGCAGCGCTCGACGCCGTGCTCCGCCAGAAGGTGCAAGAGGCTCTGAGCGATCCGAGCCCTCCCATTCCCGCCGACCGGGTGTTCGAGGAGTTGCACGCGTATCATGCCGAACGCCTTGAGACCGCCGGCCGTGATGCGTGAGGTCGTCTTCCACCGGCTCGCTCGTGCGGACCTGTTCGACATCTACGACTACATTGAACGACAGAGCGGCCCAGTGCGCGCGGGCAACTATCTCGGCCGTATCTGCCACAAGGACAGGTCGAGAGTCTGCGCATCCTCTATGCCGGCCGTGATGTCAAAGCCAGCCAAGTCCCACACTGATCCAACGGCCCGAGACGCTGACGCATCTTGGGCCGTTGGTATTATTAGTCCGCGGCTTGCGAGAGGCTGAAACCCTCGTCCACCCACCCGGTGATCCCCCCGATCATCACCTTCACCGGCAAGCCGAGTTCGGCCAGATGCAGGGCGGCCTTGTCGGCGCCGTTGCAATGCGGGCCGGCGCAATAGACCACGAACAGGGTGCCTTGGGGCCACTCGGCCATGCGCCGGGGCGTCATCTTGCCCCGCGGCAGGGTGAGGGCGCCGGGGACGTGGCCCCGCGCGTAGAGGGCCGGCCCGCGCACGTCGAGGAGCACGAAGCCAGGTTCTCCCGTCGTCCCATCCGCCTGCGCGAAGGCGGCGTGCACGTCGGCGCAATCGGTCTCGAAGGCGAGGCGCCGCGCGTAATGGGCCGCGACCTCGGCGGCGGGGGCGGGCGGGACGGCGGTGACGGGGTTCGGCATGACGGCTTGGCTCTCCTTGCGTCGGCCCCGCCCTTTGAGCGGTGCGCCGAGCCGGCCTATCCTGCGCCCTCCCCCCTCCGCCCGAGACCGGGCCGCCTGCCGTTCCGCGTCGAGATCGTGCCAAAAGCCTCCGCCTTCCCGAGCACCCCGTCCGGTCCCCGCGTCGCGGTGCTGGCCTATGACGGCCTGTGCACCTTCGAGTTCGGTGTCGCCTACGAGGTGTTCGGGCTGCCGCGGCCGGAGGCCGGCCCGCTCTGGTACCGCTACGCGGTCTGCGCGGCGGAGCCCGGGCCGTTGCGGGCCGGCGGCGGCCTCACGGTGGCGGTCGAGGGCGGGCTGGAGGTCCTGGAGGAGGCCGACCTGATCGTCGTGCCGGGCTGGCGGGCGATCGACGCGCCGGTCCCGCCGGACCTCGTCCGGGCCCTGCGCGATGCCCATGCCGGCGGCGCCCGGCTGATGTCGCTGTGCTCAGGCCTCGCGGTCCTGGCGGCGACCGGGCTCCTCGACGGACGGACGGCCACGACCCACTGGCGCTACGCGGCGGCGATCGCGGCGCGCCACCCGGCCATCGTCCTCGATCCGGGCGTGCTCTACGTCGACGAGGGCCGGATCCTGACCGCCGCCGGCAGCGCCGCCGGCATCGACCTGTGCCTCCACGTGGTGCGCGGCGATTTCGGGCCGGACCTCGCCAACCGGGTCGCGCGCCGCCTCGTCGTGCCGCCGCACCGGGAGGGCGGCCAGGCCCAGTTCATCGAGGCGCCGGTCCTGCGCGAGCGCGAGGCGGCCCGCCTCGGGCCGGCGATCGATGCGATGCGGGCGGGCCTGCACGAAGACCGACCGCTCGCCACGATGGCCCGACTCGCCGGGATGAGCCTGCGCACCTTCCAGCGCCGCTTCATCGCCGCGACCGGCCTGCCGCCGGGCGAGTGGATCATCGCCGAGCGGCTGCGCCTCGCCCGGGAGATGCTGGAACGTCCGGGACGGGCGTCGCTCGCCGAGATCGCCGCGGCGAGCGGCTTCCGCAATCCGGCCGGCCTGCGCCACCACTTCCGCAGCCGCCTCGGCACCAGCCCGGCCGCCTACCGGCGCAGCTTCGCCGGGCGCCGGCCCTGACCGGCGCCGATCCACCCCTGCGTCATCCGCTTCGATCCTGGTTGTGCCGCAGGAACTCATACGAAATTCGACCGACTGCTTCGCAATGCGGATGTCGGCTCCGCTCAGGCGCCGCGCGGGCCGGTGATACCATTTCCGATCGATCGCTTGGCGATGGCCGCGCCATCGCTTTCGCGATGCGGAATGCGCATGACGCACACCGGTCGGATGCCGTGCCCGACGCCGGCCGCCTCGGCAACACGTCCCCTGCCCTTGCGCGACGCGACACAGGGCATGCGGATGCAGGGGCAACATCGTTCGAAGGCGGTGTGGCTGCCTGGCGCAGAATGACGACCGGGCGGATCTGCTTGCCGTAAAGGAATATGATTTTCATTCAACAATATTAAAATATATAGATATATTTAATTTTATATATAAAATATACAGTGATATTTATCAGATGATAAAAATATCATTCAGGATATATTTTTAATCCTCCTCTCGAATTTCGATCAACTCCAAAATCCCGGATCTCTGGGCTGGGCATCGAAAATTCGCGATGGGTCAACGACCTCATCGATCGCAGGACTGCCCGAGATCGAAATCGATGCATCGGCATCCCGGGCCGTGGGTACCAGACATATATATCAAGGAGTTATGATATATTAATGAAAATATGCTAACCAAATTACGTAGAGTTAAACGACATAGGAATGCTTCTGGTGCTCGATGCCCTCAAAGGTCGGATCATTGCGGTCGCTCTGTTACCTTGCATCGCCCTGGCGACCATGTCCGGAATCGTGGTGTCCGGACTGATCACGCAGCGTGGCGAGATGGCGCGCGTCGAGGAATTGGCGGGCCTCGCGACCCGTATCGGCGCCTTCGTGCACGAGGCGCAACGCGAACGTGCAGCCTCCGTCGTCTTCCTCGGTCAGAAGGAGGGGCAGTTCGCGGACCAGCTCAAGGCGCAACGCCTGCGCACGGACCAGCAGCTCCGCCGGCTCACCGACTCCCTCGACGATCCCGTGCTCGCCCCCCACAGGAAGGGCATCGCGGAGGGACTGAACCAGATCGCCACTCGGCGCCGCGCCATCGATGCACTGGATGCGGACGCCGCACAGACCGCCGCGTTCTACACCGCGCTCATCGCCCAGAACCTCGACGCCATGCCGGAGATGTCCCGCATGGTCGGCGAGGCGGATATCCGCGGTCGTATCCAGGCCCTCTCCACATTCATCACTTTCAAGGAACTGGCCGGGCAGGAGCGGGCGCTCGGCGCGATCGCCTTCTCGGACGGACGGCTCACCCAAGCCAAGTTCGGCCAGTTCCTGATCGGCTGGGGCAAGCAGCAAAGCCAGGAAGAGCGGCTCCGGTCGATGGCGACGCCCGAACAGGTGGCGCTACTCGGCGCGGTGGAGGGCAGTGCGGCCGCCCGTGAAGTCGACAAGCTCCGCACGCTCGTCTTCGAGACGGCTCCCGACAAGCCGATCGCCTTCCGGGATGCACCGCTCTGGTTCCAGGTCACGACCCAGCGGATCGATGGTCTCAAGACCGTCGAGGACCGCATGAATGCCGATCTCATCGGTGCGGCGTCCCGCCTGCGGGCCGATGCCGAACGGTCCTACGTTCTCTGGCTCGGCGCCGGGCTCGCGACGCTTCTGCTCTCCATCGGATTCGCCGTGGCACTCGGCAGCGCCATCGCCCGGCCGCTGACCCGGATCGCCGACATCCTGGGAGCGATCGGCCGCGGCGAGGAGGGGGTCGTGATTCCCCGGGACGGTCCCCGCGAGGTGCGCCTGCTGTCGCAAGCGGCGGAGGTCTTCCGCGACAGCGTCGCCGAAGGGCGGCAGAACCGCATCCGGCAGGAACGGCAGGCTGCCGAGGTCCAGGCGGCACAGCGAGAGGCCATGCTGAGCTTGGCCGACAGGTTCGAGGCGGCGGTCGGCGGCATCGTCGGCATGGTGTCGTCCTCGGCGACCGAGTTGCAGGCCACCGCCCAGCAGCTCACGTCCACGGCCACCGAGACCGCCTCGCAATCGGCCACGGTGGCCGATGCCGCCGAGGAGGCCGCCGCCAACGTCGACACCGCCGCGGCCGCCGCCGAGGAACTCGGGGCCTCCGTGCAGGAGATCGGCCGGCAGGTCGCCGGCTCGGCGGACCTCGCCCGGATGGCGGTCGGCGAGGCCGACCAGACCTCTACCCTGGTGCAGGCGCTGAGCCAGAATGCGACGCGCATCGGCGACATGGTCGGCATGATCTCCTCGATCGCCAGCCAGACCAACCTGCTGGCGCTCAACGCCACCATCGAGGCGGCCCGGGCCGGGGCGGCGGGGCGCGGCTTCGCCGTGGTGGCCAGCGAGGTGAAGGCGCTCGCCGAGCAGACCGCGCGAACGACCGAGGAGATCGGGCGTCAGGTCGGCGAGGTTCAGGGCGTGACGGATCAGGCCGTCGCGGCGATCGGCGGCATCACCGACCGGATCCGCCAGATCGACGGCGTGGCCACCTCGATCGCTGCGGCGGTCGAGCAGCAGGGCGCGGCGACGCAGGAGATCGTGCGCAACGTGGCCCAGGCCTCGGCCGGCACCACGGAGGTGACCGGCACCATCACCGGCTTGGCGCAGGCCTCGGCGGAAACGGGGAGCGCAGCCAGCCAGGTCCTGTCGGCCGCCTCGGAGCTGTCGCGCCAGTCCGAGCATCTCGGTGCGGAGGTCGCCCGCTTCCTGGCGACCGTGCGCGCCGCCTGACGGGATGAGGGAGGGCGCGCTCCCGGGCTCTCGCGCGCCCTCCGGCGCGGCGTCGGCTTCGCCCGCGCGATCGACACTTCCTGCGAAAGCGGTTGCGCCGGCTACCACCGCGAGAGGTCCCCGGCATCGACAGCCCGGCCGATGTCGCCCCTATCCCACCGGCGCGGTCCCCGTCCGCCGCTGCCCGATCGCGGTGGCGAGCATGCGCGAGAGCTGCTCGGCCGAGTACGGCTTATGCAGCAGCGGAAAGCCGTGCGACCCCTCCTGCGCCAGGACGTGGCTGTAGCCGGAGGTGAGCAGCACCGGCAGGTCGGGATGGCGCCGGCGCAGGGCCTTGGCGAGTTCGATGCCGCCCATGCCGGGCATCACCACGTCGGAGAACACCGCGTCGTAAGCGGCATCCTGCCCGAGCTCGTCGAGGGCCGCCTCGGCATTCGTGACCCAGGTGGTGACGTAGCCCAGGTCGTTGAGGATCTGCGCCGCGAAGCGGCCGACGCCGACATTGTCTTCGACGAGCAGCACCCGCTGGCCGGCCCGGGCCGGGGCCATGCCCTCGTCGGCCGGCGCCGCCCGGCCTTCGTCGGCGGGCGCCGCCGCCTCGGGCAGGTAGAGGATGAAGGTCGAGCCCTCCCCCGGCCGGCTCGTCACGTCGACGTCGCCGCCGGACTGCTTGGCGAAGCCGAAGACCTGACTCAAGCCCAGCCCCGTGCCCTTGCCGACCTCCTTGGTGGTGAAGAACGGCTCGAAGATCTTGTCGATCACCGCCGGCGTCATGCCGGTGCCGGTATCGGTGAGCGAGATCGCCGCGAAGGGGCCCCTGGCGGCGGCGTGGCCGCGGATCTCGGGCTTGGGTGCGCCGCAGGCGACCGAGAGCGTCAGCATCCCCTCGCCCTCCATCGCGTCGCGGGCATTGACCGCCATGTTGATGAGCGCGGTCTCGAACTGGCTCAGGTCCGCCCGCACGAAGCACGGCCGGTCGGGCGCCTGGGTCACCATGCGGATGCGGGCGCCCGTCACGGTGTCGAGCATATCGGCCACGCCCTGGAGGCGGGCGACGACGTCGAACACCTCCGGCGCCAGGGCCTGGCGGCGGGCGAAGGCGAGGAGCTGGCCGGTGAGCTTGGCGGCGCGGTCCACCGTGTCGGAGACGGCGTCGAGGTAGCGCGCCTTGCGCGCCTCCGGCAGTTCCGGCCGGCGCAGGAAGTCGACCGAGGAGCGGATGATGGTGAGCAGGTTGTTGAAGTCGTGGGCGACGCCGCCGGTCAGCTGGCCCACCGCCTCCATCTTCTGCGACTGGCGCAAGGCCTCCTCGGCCTGGACCAGGCGCTGCGCCCGCTCGCGCTGCTCGGTCACGTCGCGGGCGACGCAGTACAGGTTGCCCTCGAACGGCACCGCCCGCCACGACAGGGTGCGGTAGCCGCCGTCCCGGGTGCGGAACCGGTTCTCGAACGACAGGGTCGGCTCGCCGGAGCCGAGCCGCCGGATCTCCTCCCGGGTCCGGTCCTGGTCGTCCGGGTGCTCGAGCCAGGCGGAGCTGCGCCCGACCACCTCGTCGGGCTGCCAGCCGAGCGTCGCGGTCCAGGCCGGGTTGACGCTGCGCCAGACGCCGTCGGCATCGGCGACGCCGAGCATGTCGCGGCTCACCTGCCAGATCCGGTCGCGCTCGGCGGTGCGGGCGGCGACCTGGCGCTCGAGGGTCTCGTTGAGGCCGCGCAGGGCCTCCTCGAGCCGGCGCTGGGCGGTGATGTCGTTGAACAGCACTGCGACGTGGCGCGCCTCCGGCACACCGACCCGGAAGGCGTGGACCTCGTACCAGCGCTCGGCCAGCGACCGGGCCGGCTGGATGAAGCGCGCCGACTCGCCGGTCAGCGCCACCCGGCCGTAGATGTCGAACCAGTGCTGCTCGTGGTCGGGGGCGAGGTCGCGCATCCAGCGCCCCGCCGCCGCGTCGAGGCCGGTATGGCGCGCGAAGGCCGGGTTCACCTCCAGGAAGCGGTAATCCTCCGCCCGGCCGTCGTCGGAGAACGCCATGCCGATGACGCAGAAGCCGGCATCGATCGCCTCGAACAGCGTGCGGTAGCGCGCCTCGCTGGACCGCAGGGCCTCCTCGGCCCGGCGCCGGGCGGTGATGTCGATGATGAACTCGAAGCCGGTGCCGTCGTCGAGGCGGGTCGCCGCGCACAGGCCCCAGAACCGCGAGCCGTCCTTGCGCAGGTACTCGCGCTCGGTCGATTCCGAGCGCCCCCGCGCCTGCAGCTCGGCCATGACGTGGTGCGAGGTGGCCTGCCATTCCGGCGGCACCAGGCTGGCGCCGGTGAGGCGGCCGCGCTCCAGGTCGTCGCGGTCGTAGCCGCTCATCGCCAGGAAGGCGTCGTTGGCCTCGCGCACCCGGCCGGCCATGTCGAAGACGATCGCCCCGACGGTCTCGATGCCGAGCACGGTGCGCAGGCGCGGATCGACGAAGAGGCCGCCTGCCGGGGCGGAGAGTCCGGTCCGGGACGCGGCCGCCGCGCTCCGCGCCGCCGCGGCCTCGGCCGCCGCCCGCGCGGCTTCCGCGGCCGCCAGGGCGGCCCGCAGCCTTTCGTTCTCGGCGACGAGGTCCGGCGCCGGCCCGCGATCCGTCATTCCTCTCCCATCCCCAGGCACCGCTCCCGCGCCTCCCCCGAGGCGACGGGGGGCGCCGCCCGGGTCATATAGGGGAGGCGGCGCCGTCTCCACCCACCGGCGCCGCGGCCGTCGGCCGAGGACCCCGCTCGAGGCCGCGTTGCGGCGCGCCCGGGATGGTCGCATACCGGGATCGTGAACCCCGCCGCGGCGGGGCGCGGAGGCGAGCCGTGACGATCCATCCGACCCGTTGCAGCAATGCGGCCCTGCGCCGGGCGACGCGCAGCGTCGGGCAGCTCTACGACGAGGCCCTGGCGCCGAGCGGCCTGCGCACGACGCAGTACGGCCTGCTCGCGACGATCCGCGGCCTCGGCAGCCCGACCATGGGCGAGCTCGCCGAGGCGATGGTGATGGACCTCTCCGGGCTCGCCCACACCCTCAAGCCCCTGACCCGCGACGGCTATGTCAGCGTGGTGCCCGATCCCCGGGACCGCCGGGCGCGGCGCATCGCGCTCACGGAGTCGGGCACCGCCAAGCTGAAGGCGGCGACGCCGCTGTGGCGCGCCGCGCAGGAGCGCTTCGAGGCGGCGTTCGGGCCGGAGCGGGCGGGCCGGCTGCGGGAGCTGCTGCATGAACTGGCGCTGCCGGATTTCCGGGCGGCGTTCGATGCGGGGGCGGGCGGCCAGGATATCTCGGAGCCATCCGCGACCTGACGCCCTCCCGACCATCCCGGGTCCCACCGACGGTGAGGACCCGGGATCCATGACCGCCGGCGGTGCCGGCAAGGGCCGTCGGCGTTCCGCTTCGTCTTGAAGCGCCGGCGGTCGTGGATCCCGGGCTCCGCTGTCGCGGCCTCCGGATGACAGGAGGATGGTCGGCCGGCCGCGGGCAAAGGCTCCTCGCGACGGCTCCGCCCGGCTCATCACGTCCGGGCAACGTCACCCCGCCCCCGTCCCTCCCCCGCCATCCCCCGCGCCAGGTGCTGCAAGAGCTTGCCCGCCGCCGGCGGGAGCTGGCGGCCCAGCCGGGTGACGATCCGGGCCTCGACGCCGTCGAGGCCCGGATCGGCGAGCGGCAGGGCCGCCAGGATTCCCTCCCGCACCTCCTGCGCGGCGCAGAAGGCCGGGAGCAGGGTGACGCCGGTGCCGGAGGCGACGAACTGCTTGAGCACGCCGATCGAGCCGGTGATCACGGCCGGGTCGAGCCGCACGCCCTCGGCCCGCTCCGCCGCCGCGATGATCTGCCGGATGCCGTAGGCCGGGTGCATCGTGCCGAGGCGGTGGCCGGCGAGGTCGGCGAGGCGGACCGGGCCGGCATGATGCGCGAGCGGGTGGTCGGTCCGCACCAGGAGCCGGATCGGCTGCGGCATCGCCAGGTGGGTGCGCAGGCGCGGCTCCGGCGGCGGGTTGTAGACGAGGCCGAGATGCGCCTCGTCCTCGACGACCCGGCGCACCACGTCGTTGGTCGCCGCCAGGTCGAGGGTCATGGTCAGGTCGGGGTGGCGGGCCCAGAAATCCTGGAGCAGGCCCGACATCAGGTCGCCGACGAAGCCCTCGCCGAGCACCACGTCGATATGGCCGCGGCGCAGGCCCTTCAGGTCGGTGAGCTTGGCCAGGATGTCCTCGCGGTCGGAGGTCTGGCGCCGGTAATAGTCGAGGAGCAGGGAGCCGGCCGGGGTCGCCCGCACGCCGCGGCGATGGCGCTCGATCAGCGGCGTGGCGAGTTGCCCCTCCATCTGGACGATCTGGCGGCTCACCACCGAGGCGTTGACGTTGAGCTTGTCGGCCGCCGCGCGGACCGAGCCGCAGCCGACCGCCTCCGCCAGGTAGCGCAGGCAGCGCTCGTCGAGGCTGTGCATCGGGTCGTCCCTCCCACCCGCCGGGTACGTTGCCGGCAAGTCAACGCAAAATACCGGCCAGTGACGTTCCGCTCAACGGCGGCGTGACCCACTCTCCCGATCCCAGAAGGCGCCGCGACCACGATCCCGGCGCCGTCGGGAGACACCAGACATGCGCACGATCGGCGTGATCGGCCTCGGCCATATGGGCCGGGGCATGGCCCTGTCCCTGCACCGGCGCGGCTTTGCCGTGATCGGCTACGACCCTGCGCCCGCCGCCCGCGAGGCCTCGGCGGCGGACGGCATCGCGGTGGCGGAGGGGCCGCGGGCCCTGTGGCGGGACTGCGAGGCCGTCGTGCTGTCGCTGCCGACCCCCGACGTGGTCGAGGCGGTGCTGCTCGGAGCCGACGGGCCGCTCGACGGCGCCCGAGCCGGCCTTCTCGTCATCGACACCTCGACCTCGCACCCGGACGTGACCCGGCGCGTCGCGGCGGCGCTGGAGCCGGCGGGCATCGCCCTCGTCGATGCGCCGGTGAGCGGCGGGCCGAAGGGCGCGCATGCCGCAACCCTGACCATGGTGATCGGCGGCGGCGACGACGCCGTGGCCCGGGCCGAGCCGGTTCTCGCGGCCATGAGCGCGACGCGGGTCCATGTCGGCGGCGTCGGCGCCGGCCACGTCACCAAGCTCGCCAACAACCTGCTCTGCGCCGCCCACCTGATCACTGCGGCCGAGGCCGTGCGGATGGCGCGAGATGCCGGCGTCGATCCCGGGCGCCTGCTCGCCGGGATCAATGCCGGCTCGGGACGCAGCGGCGTCACGCAAGTCAACTTCCCGACCTGGGTGCTCAACGGCGCTTTCGATTCCGGCTTCACCATGAAGCTGATGCGCAAGGACGTGCGCCTCGCGGAAGAGCTGATCGGCGCCCTCGCCCTCGACCTGCCGCTCTCCGCAGAGGTCGCCCGGCTGTGGCGCGACAGCGCCGAGGCCGTCCCGGACGACGCCGACTTCAACGCCATCGTCAAGCTCCAGCTCGCCTGACCGGAGGACCCCTGATGACCGAGACACGACCCCGGGCGCTCGCCGCCTCCTTGCGCCCGTTCTTCCCCGAGATGTCCGTGATCGGATCCTGGGTTGACGGCCGCATCGTCCCCGGCACCGGCGAGCCGGTGCGCCTCGTCGATCCCTCGACCGGGATGCCGCTCGCCGAGTATCCGGATGCGGGCCCCGCCGTGGTGGCCGAGGCCGCCCGGGCGGCGCGTGCCGGACAGGCGCGCTGGGCGGCGCTGACGGGGGCCGCCCGCGGCCGGGTGATGCAGGAGATCGCGCGCGGCATCCGGGCCGAGATCGAGCCGCTCGCGCGCCTCGAGGCGCTCAATGCCGGCAAGCCGATCCGCGATTGCCGCGTCGAGGCGACCAAGGTCGCGGAGATGTTCGAGTATTACGCCGGCTGGGCCGACAAGCTGCACGGTGAGGTGATCCCGGTCCCGACCGGCCACCTCAACTACACGCGCCGCGAGCCCGTCGGCGTGGTGCTGCAGATCACGCCCTGGAACGCCCCGGTCTTCACCTGCGGCTGGCAGCTCGCCCCGGCGTTGGCAGCTGGCAACTCCGTGCTGCTCAAGCCCTCGGAGCTGACCCCCCTGACCTCGCTCGCCGTGGCGGCGCTCGCCGAGAGGGCCGGCCTGCCCGCGGGCGTCGTCAACGTGCTGTCCGGCTACGGCCACACCACCGGCCAGGCGGCGCTCGCCGAGGAGGCGGTCGCGAAGGTGGTCTTTGTCGGCTCGCCGGCCACCGGCGCGCGCATCGCGGAGGCCGCGGCACGCCACCTCAAGCCCTGCCTGCTCGAACTCGGCGGCAAGTCGGCCAACATCGTCTTCGCCGATGCCGACCTGGAGCGGGCCTGCCTCGGCGCGCAAGCCGCGATCTTCGCCGGCGCCGGCCAGTCCTGCGTCGCCGGCTCGCGGCTCCTCGTCGAGCGCCCGGTTTACGACCGCCTCCTTGCCATGCTGGCGGCGGGCGCCGCACGCATCCGCGTCGGCGATCCCCTCGACCCGCAGACCGAGGTCGGGCCGATCAACAACGCCGCCCAGTACCGGCACGTGCTGGCGATGATCCGCGGCGGCCTCGACCAGGGCGCGCGCCTCGCCGCCGGCAGCGACGGCACGCCGGCCGAGGGCGGCTACTACGTGCGCCCGACGATCCTGGCGGAGGCCGACAACACCATGGATTGCGCCCGGACCGAGATCTTCGGCCCGGTGGTGACGGTGATCCCGTTCGACACGGAGGAGGAGGCGGTCGGCATCGCCAACGATTCCGCCTTCGGGCTCGCCGGCGCGGTCTGGACCCGGGACGTGGGCCGCGCCCACCGGGTGGCGGCTGCGGTGCGGGCCGGCACGTTCTGGATCAACGCCTACAAGACCATCCACGTCGCCTCGCCCTTCGGCGGCTCGGGGACGAGTGGCTACGGCCGCTCCAGCGGGATCGAGGCCCTGCACGAATACACGCAGGTCAAGAGCGTGTGGGTCGAGACCGCCGCCGCCCCCGCCGCCTCCTTCGGCTACGCCCCCGGCATCGGCGCCTGACACCCCTCCCGGTCCGGGGGCGGCCCCCGGACCGTCCCCCGCACCGGAGATTTCGACATGACGAGCGCCACCCTGGCGACCGGCCGTCCGGCCGTCGCGCCTCCCTCCGCCGCCGGCCGCGCCGGCATCCTGGTCCTGTTCCTCCTCGCCCTCGTGGTGGTGACGCTCGCGGAGGCGATCGGCAACGTCGCGATCCCGCTCGGCCACGGCAAGATCATCCTGCTGCCGCTGCTCTGGGCGCTGCTGATGGGCGGCGGCCTCGGGCTCGCCGCGCCGCGCCTGCCGCGCGCCTTGCGGCTGCCGGTGTCGCTGCAAGTCGCCGCCGGGGCGATCCTGCAGCCGGCGCTCCTCCTCTTCGTCGCCAAGCTCGGCCTCCTCGTCGGCGGCTCGCTGCCGAAGATCCTCGGCGCCGGCTGGGCCCTCGCCTTCCAGGAATTCGGGCACTTCTTCGGCACGATGGTGTTCGGCCTGCCGGTGGCGCTGCTGCTCGGCCTCAAGCGCGAGGCGATCGGCGCCACCTTCTCGGTCGGGCGCGAGCCGAGCCTCGCCATCATCGGCGAGCGCTACGGCATGGATTCCCCCGAGGGCCGCGGCGTGCTGGCCGAGTACCTGACCGGCACGGTGTTCGGGGCGGTGTTCATCGCGGTCCTGGCCGGGCTGATCGCGAGCCTCGGGATCTTCAACCCGCTCGCGCTCGCCATGGGGGCCGGCGTCGGCTCGGGCAGCATGATGGCGGCGGCCGCCGGCGCGATCGCGGCGCAGCAGACCCCCGAGATGGCCAAGGAGGTCGCCACCTTCGCGGCGGCGAGCAACCTCATCACCACCACCATCGGCACCTACTTCACCCTGTTCCTGTCGCTGCCGTTCACGGTCTGGGCCTACGGCGTGCTGGAGCCGATCCTCGGCCGCGGCCGCGGCCGGCCCGAGGTCGCGCCCGAGCCGGCGGCCGCCATGGCCGCGCACGCCGCCCCGGCCTTCGGCCTGCCCGCCCTGGTGCTGATCTGGCTCGCCACCGCGGCCTTCGGCCTCGTCGGCAACTGGCTCACCTACGGCACGAAGCCGGACGCTCAGGTGCTCCTGGGCGCCGCGATCATCGTCGGCGCGGTGGCGGTCGGCGAGGTGCTGTACCGCCTGGCCGGACGCCGGCTGCCGGCGGTGGTCTGGGTGTCCCTGATCGGCATGGCGCTCACCTATCCGGGGACGCCGTTCTCGGCCGAGATCGCGGCGGCGACGGGCCGGATCAACTTCCTGGCGCTCGCCACCCCGATCCTCGCCTTCGCGGGCCTCTCGCTCGCCAAGGATTTTCCGGCCTTCCGCCGCCTCGGCTGGCGCATCGTGGTGGTGTCGTTCATGGCCAATGCCGGCACGTTCCTCGGCGCGGCGCTGATCGCCCAGTTCTGGATGCACCCGCCGCTCTGACACGAAGTCCGCGCGGCGTCTGCGCGAAGCCGACTTCCGCATGGCGAACGCGATTGCGCAGCAATCGCCGGGCGATCAATCGGAAGTCGCATGACGGAGCGCTTCCGCTCACCCTCCTCCCTCCGCGGGGGAGGGTTCGGGGCGCGAGCCTTCGCAGCCCCCTATACCCGGTACTTCCCGTTGCGCTTCACCATCACGGTCGTGCCCACCGGCACCCGGTTGTACAGATCGACCACGTCCTCGTTCAGCATCCGCACGCAGCCCGAGGACATCTGCTCGCCGATGCTCCAGGGCTCGTTGGTGCCGTGGATGCGGAACAGGATGTCGCGGCCGCCCTGGTAGAGGTAGAGGGCGCGGGCGCCGAGCGGGTTGTCGACGCCGCCCTTGCGGGTGCGCGGCAGGTCGGGATTGAGGCTGACCATCTTGGCGGTCGGGCCCCAATCGGGCCAGACGCCCTTGCGGCCGACCGTGGCGGTGCCCTTCCAGGAGAAGCCGAGCTTGCCGACGCCGACGCCGTAGCGCAGAGCCTGGCTGCCCTCCTGGACGAGGTAGAGGAAGCGCTCGTCGATATCGACGACGACGGTCCCGGGCTTCTCGAGGCCCGTATAGGCCACGGTCTGGCGCCGGTATTTCGGATCCATCCGGCTGCGGTCGACCAGCGGCACGTCGTAGGGCTGGTCGGGCATGCTGCCGATGTACCAGGCCGCGTCCGGATCCACGGCCGCGACGGTGGCGGGCCCGCGGGCGTTGCAGGCCGCGAGCGGCAGCCCGGCGAGGAGGGCGAGGACGAGGCGGCGCGGGGGCATGCGGCGGTCACCTTTCGGCAAGAGAGGGTTTCGGCAGAGTTGCCTCATGCCTAGCCGCTCCCGCCGCCGCAGGTTGTGTCCTCCTGGACGCAAGGCCGGGAAAAGGATGGCGTGGTCCGGTCGGGCGCCGCCATCCGGGGCGCGGTCGTCAGGGACTAGGCCGCCTTGGACTCGGTTGCCTTGGACTCGGCCGCCTTGGGCTCGGCCGCCTTGGGCTCGACCATCCTGGACTCGGCGGTCTTGCGGTGCATCCAGGGCGCCGCACCGGCCGCCAGCAGGCGGTGCAGCTCGGCCGCCGGGACCGGGCGGCTGAACAGGAAGCCCTGGACCTCGGCGCAGCCGCTGCGCCGCAGGAAGGCGAGCTGGTCCTCGGTCTCGACGCCCTCCGCCAGGGTGGTGATGCCGAGGCCGGCGCCGAGCCCGATCACCGCCTGCACGATCGCCACCGCCGTGGCCTCGCGGCCGAGCGCCGCGGTGAACGACCGGTCGATCTTGATCTTGTCGAACGGGAAGGCCTGGAGGTAGCTCAGCGAGGCGTAGCCGGTGCCGAAATCGTCAATGGCGATGCGCAATCCGAGGCTGCGCAGCCGGTGCAGCACCGCCACGTTGGAGACGGTCTCCTCCAGCATCACCTGCTCGGTGATCTCGAGCTCGAGCCGGGCCGGGTCGAGGCCCGATTCGGCCAGCGCCCGCGCCACGGTGCCGACGAGGTCGGGGGTGCGGAACTGCGCCGGCGAGAGGTTGACGGCGACCCGCAATCCGGCCGGCCAGCCGGCGGCCTCGCGGCAGGCCCGGGCCAGCACCCACTCGCCCAGGGCCGCGATCATCCCGGTCTCCTCGGCGACCGGGATGAACTCCGCCGGCGAGACGAAGCCGCGCTCGGGGTGGCGCCAGCGCAAGAGCGCCTCGCAGCCGGTGACCGCGAGGCTGTCGGCCGCGACGAGGGGCTGGTAATGGACCTCGAGCGCCTCCGCGGCGATCGCCGCGCGCAGGTCGCGCTCCAGGGCTCGGCGGCTCTGGAGCGCCGCATCCATGGCGGGCTCGAACACCCGCCGCGTGCGCCGCCCGTCGGCCTTGGCGGCGTAGAGGGCGGTGTCGGCCTTGCGCAGCAGCCCGTCCGGGTCGTCGCCGTGCTCGGGCGCCAGCGCGATGCCGATGCTGACCCCCACGGTGACGTCCTGGCCCGCCAGCGCGAAGGCGCGGCAGAGGGCGGTGATGATCCGGTCGGCGAGGGCGACGAGTTCGCGATCCTCTGCCCGCCCGGCCGGGCAGAGGATCGCGAACTCGTCGCCGCCGAGCCGCGCCACCAACCCCTCGGCCGGCAGGCAGGCGCGCAGGCGCTCGGCGACCTGGCGCAGCAGCGCGTCGCCGGCCGGGTGGCCGAGGGTGTCGTTGACGAGCTTGAAATGGTCGAGGTCGAGGCAGAGCAGGCCGACGGGCGCGCCGGCCGCCGTCGCCTCGGCGAGGCGGCGATGGAACAGGACGCGGTTCGGCAGCCCGGTCAGGGCGTCGTGATGGGCCATGTGGGCGATGCGCCGTTCGGCCCGGCGCTGCTCGGTGACGTCGACGCAGGCGGACAGGGTGGCGCTCCGGCCCTCGAACGCCATCGGGCCGGAGAACACCTCGACGTCGATCACGCTGCCGTCGCGGCGGCGATGGCGCTGGGACGGGCCGGGCCCGCCCGGAGCCGGGAGACCGCCGGCCACGGATTCGCCGGTCGAGAGGTCGCCGAGCGAGAGCCGCAGGAAATCCTCGCGGGGGAAGCCGTAATGGCCGGTGGCGGCGTCGTTGACCGCCAGCACCGCGCCGTCCTCCCCCGAGAGCCACATCGGCACCGGGTTGTGCTCGAACAGCAGGCGGGCCGAGGCCTCCCGCGCCTTCAGGTCGCCGATATCCGTCAGGGTGACGCCGATCAATTCGCCGAACGCCGCGATCTCGATGCGCAGGTGCAGCATGCTCCCGTCGGGACGCGAATACGAATCCTCGAAGCTGCCCGCCGCCCCGTCGAGGGCGGCCGCCAGCCGGTCGAAGACGAGCGAGTTCCTGAGGCTCGGCATCAGCACGGTCAGGCGCTGCCACTGCGCCGTCTCGACGGTGGCGCGCAGCATCGCGGCGGCGGCGGCGTTGAGGGCGAGGATGCGGAAATCCTGCACCGTCCCGTCCGCCCCCCGCAGCGCCGCGCCCGCCACCATGCCCTGGCGGGTGGAGCGGAACAGCGTCTTGAGAAGGTTCGTCCGCACGGTCCCGCCCGAGAGGCCGAGCAGCACCAGGGAACCGCCGGCCCGCGCCGCCAGCGGCAGGGCGACCATCCCGGTGGTGTAGGCGACGCCGCCCGCCACCCGGGTGCAGGACGCCCGCATCGGGGCGCCGCCGGCGCTGGCGGTGCCGACGATGTCGCGCAGGCCCTGGGCGAGGCCGCCCGGCAGGTCGTCGAGGGCGAGGTCGGCCGCAGGCCGGCCGAGCCAGTCCTCGAACGCCTCGCCGGTCCAGAGCAGGCGGAGGCGGTCCGGGAGGCCGCCCACCAGGGCGGCGTGGCCCGCCATGCGGCCGAGATTGCCGAGGACCACCTCCTCGTAGGCAGGCAGCCCGCGGGCGGCGGCCTGCGCGGCGTGCCAGCGGTGCAGCAGCCTCTCGGTGCCGTCGCTCGTCGCGTTTCCGCCCATCCCGTCCGATCCGAAGCCGATCCGTCGTCGTGGTAGGGTGTCGGAGTCTTCCGGAACGTTAAGATGAGCCGGCTAGGATGCGAATACGCATGCCTCGGCAACGCCCGAGGCTCCGGGTTGTCGAGCGGCACCCGATCGCGTTGCCATCGGGCGCCACTCCAGATCTCTGATTTTACTGCATTTTCGTCGCGAGACCGGTGACCGCCTCTGCGAAGCCTGCCTAGGCCAACGCCACCTCGATCAGGAACGGGCCGCGCCGCGCCAGCGCCCCGGTCAGGGTGTCGACGAGCTGGGCCAGGGTCTCGACCCGGCGCGCCTCGACGCCGTAGCCCCGCGACAGGCTCACCCAGTCGATCGGCGGGTCGTCGAGGGTCAGCATGTCGATGGCCTTGCGGCCCGGATTCGCGCCGACATTGGTCAGTTCGTGGCGCAGGATCGCGTAGGAGCGGTTCGACCAGATCAGCGTCACCACGTCGAGGCGCTCGCGCGCCTGGGTCCAGAGCGCCTGGGCGGTGTAGAGGGCGCTGCCGTCGGCCTGGAGCGAGATCACCTTGCGATCGGGGCAGGCCACCGCGGCGCCGGTCGCCATCGGGATGCCGAGCCCGATCGAGCCGCCGGTGAGCTGGAGCCAGGTATGGGGCGCCGCGGCGTGCGTCGCGGGGAAGAAGTTGCGGCCGGTGGTGACCGACTCGTCGCAGACGATCGCGCCCTCGGGGATCAGCGCGCCGAGCACCCGGGCGATCGAATCCTGGTCGAGGCGGCCGTCCCCCGGCAGCTCCGGCCGGGGACCGGCGGGAGCGGGCACCTCCGCGGAAGCGCCGACGGCCTCGGCGAGGCGCGCCAGCGCGTCGATCTGATCCTGCTCCGGCGTCGCGAGGGCGAAGACGTCGCAGGTGGGCGCGGCGAGCGCGCTCGGCTTGCCCGGATAGGCGAAGAACGCCACCGGCAGGGTCGCGCCGACCAGGATGACGTGCTTGTAGGGCGCCAGCACCTCGCGGGCCGGATCGACCGGATAGGGCAGGCGCTCGATCGGCACCGTCCCGGCGCCGCGGTCGATCCGGGCGTTCGAGGTCATGGCCAGCAGCTTGGCGCCGGTCTTGTGCGCGATGCGGGCGGCGAGGCGCCGCCCCTCGTCGCGCACCGCCCGGTCGCCGAGATGCAGCAGCACCGGCTCGCCGCTGCGCAAAGCCGCGACCGCGTGGGCGATCGCCTCGTCGCTCGCCTGCGGCCGCTCCGGAATCGCCGGCAGGGGCGCGATGCCGCTCCCCTCCTCCCAGGCGGTGTCGGCGGGCAGGATCAGGGTGGCGACGCCCCCCGGCGCGGTGCGGGCGGCGACGATCGCATCGGCTCCGTCCGCCGCCACCGCCTTGGCGCTCATGCCCGTGCGGACCCAGGCCGAGACCGGGCCGGCCAGCCCCTCGATGTCGGAGGTCAGCGGCGCGTCGAAGGCACGGTGATAGGTGGCGTGCTCGCCCACGATGTTGACGAGGGGCGAGCGGGCGCGGCGCGCATTGTGCAGGTTGGCGATGCCGTTGCCGAGGCCCGGCCCGAGATGCAGCAGCGTCGAGGCCGGCTTGTCGGCCATGCGGGCATAACCGTCGGCGGCCCCCGTCGCCCCGCCCTCGAACAGGCAGAGCACCGCCCGCATCCCCTCGACCCGGTCGAGGGCGGCGACGAAGTGCATCTCCGAGGTGCCCGGATTGGTGAAGCACACCTCCACGCCCCCCGCCACCAGGGTGCGCACCAGGCTCTCGGCCCCGTTCATCGCCATCGGCGTCTCCTCTCGCGCGGGCATCTGTCGGCCCGGTTCGGGTTTGCGGTATGGTGATAGGGGATTTCGGGGGCGGGGTGTGAGGGCGTGGGCGGCATGGGTGGGCGGCGGGCGGACGCTCGGCATCCCGATGACCGGCCATGCCCGCGATGGTACGCGGGGACGGGCGTCGCCACGCCCGACCGCTCGAGCGCGAGCCGATCGCCGGATGGATGACGACGTCGCCGTACCCTCCCCGCTGGAATTCGTCATCCGGGCGACGCCGCGCTCGCTGCAATCGTCCGCAAAGGCGGGGGAGGCCTGGAAGATCACGGTCGGCGAGGCGGCAAGGTGCCGGATCTCGCAGAGCCGGGAGTTCACCCTCCTGGATCGTCGACCGTTATCGGTCGCCATCGTCTACGTCCCGCCGGCCCCATGCAGGGCGACGTCGACGACATCGTGAAGCCCATCCTCGACGGCATGCGGAGCATCGTCTATCCGGACGATCAAGTCGTCGAAAAAGTGGTCGTGCAGAAAGTCGAACCGGGCGTGTACGTCGAGTTCACCTCTCTCACGACGACGGTGCAGCAGGCCGTGGCCGCGGACCCGCCGGTCCTGTACGTGATGGTCGATGACAGCATCGGCCGGAGGCGAGTGACATGACAGTCCGATCCCCGCCCGACGAAGACCTTGCGGATCAGACACGGCGCCTGCCGGACTCCCTGAGGACGGACGCGCAGCGGCGCGGCTGGACCTTCTACGCGCGCCCCGAAGGCGGCGATTCCCGACTTCGCGGGGGTTTACGAGCCGGAAGGCTACCTCGACGATGACGACGCCCGTCGCCTGCGGTCCCTGGCGCAGGTCCGCAACGCGATCGTGCATGGCGGATTGGGTACCGCGATCTCGCGCGAGGACGTGACGGACCTGATCAGGGATCCGGAAGCCATGGCCGGCACCCTTCGGCAAGCCGCATAACCGCGTGATCCGGGGCGCAACCCCGCCGGCCCTAGCACGTTCGTTGCACCGTGCGGCGGGTGGTTGCGCCCGGTGGAGATCCCGATGAAGCTGTTCCAGTGCCAATCCTGCGGCAACATCCTGTATTTCGAGAACCGGACCTGCCAGCGCTGCGGCCACCGCCTCGCCTACCTGCCGGAGGCCCGCACGCTCTCGGCGCTCACGCCGGCCGGGGGCGAGGACTGGACGCCGCTGGCGGTGCCGGACCGGCCGAGCCGGTTCTGCGCCAATGCGGTGCACGATGCCTGCAACTGGCTGGTGCCGCCGGGCTCGGGCGATGCGTTCTGCCTCGCCTGCCGCCACAACGGCACGATTCCCGACGTCTCGAACCCGGACTTCCTCGCCAAGTGGCGCGAGATGGAATTCGCCAAGCACCGGCTGGTCTACAGCCTCCTGCGCTGGAACCTGCCGCTCAAGACACGGGCCGAGGATCCCGAGCACGGGCTGATCTTCCACTTCCTGGCCGACCCGCCGGAGAACCAGGGCCCGAAGGTGATGACGGGCCACGACAACGGCGTCGTCACCATCGCGCTGGTGGAAGCCGACGATGCCGAGCGCGAGAAGCGCCGGCGCGAGATGGGCGAGCCCTACCGCACGCTGCTCGGGCATTTCCGCCACGAGGTCGGGCACCATTACTGGGACCTCCTGGTCCGCGACGCCGGCCGGCTGGAGGCCTGCCGGGCGGTGTTCGGGGATGATTCGCAGGATTACAACGCGGCGCTCCAGCGCCACTACGAGCAGGGCACGCCGGCCAACTGGCAGGAGAACTACGTCTCGGCCTACGCCACCACCCATCCGTGGGAGGATTTCGCCGAGACCTGGGCGCATTACCTGCACATCGTCGACACGCTCGAGATGGCGAGCGCCTTCGGCATGCAGATCCACCCGCTGCTCGATGCCGGCGGCGAGCTCGCCGCGCGGATCGACTTCGACCCCTACGAGGCGCAGGGCATCGAGCAGATCGTGGCGGCCTGGCTGCCCTTCGTCTTCGCCCTCAACAGCGTCAACCGGGCGATGGGACAGGGCGACCTCTACCCCTTCGTGCTGGCCCCGCCGGTGATCGCCAAGCTCGGCTTCATCCACGGCCTGGTGCACGGCACGATCTGACGCAAGGACCGCGTTCCGCCGTCTCGGCCGTAGCCTCCGCGGCCGGGGCGGTCCATGATGAGGCAACGCCCGAAGAATCGGGCCGCCCGCCTGCCGGACGGCAGGCACAGGAGGGATGCCGAATGAAGCTCGCCAGCCTCAAGCACGGCCGCGACGGCCGCCTCGTCGTGGTCTCGCGCGACCTCACCCGCGCGACCGACGCCTTCATCGTGGTGCCGACGCTGCAGCAGGCCCTCGACGACTGGGAGCGCTACGCTCCGGCGCTCGAGGCCCTGGCCGAGCAGCTCGAGCACGGCTCGGTGCCCTCGTTCCGCTTCCACGAGCACGAGTGCGCCTCCCCCCTGCCCCGGGCCTATGCCCGCCGCCACGCCGCCGCCTGGCCGGGCTACCCGGCGCTGCTGCGCCAGGCGGCAGGCGCCGAGGCGCCGTCCGGCACGGCGGGGGGCCTGCGCCACGCCGCGTCCGACGCGTTCCTCGGGCCCCGCGACCCGCTCGGACCCGGTGATCCGGCGGGCTCCCTCGACCTCTCGGCCGGCCTCGCGGCGATCACCGGGGACGTGCCGCAGGGCGCCGACGCGGCCGCGGCCGCGGGCGCGATCCGGCTGGTGACGCTGGTGGCCGAGGTGATCCGCCACGACCGGCTGCGGCCGGACGGGCTCGACCTCGACGGCGCCGACGCGCCGGCGCTCGCCGCGAGCCTCGCCCCCGTGGCGGTCACGCCCGACGAGCTCGGGGAGGCCTGGCGCGACGGGGCGCTGCACCGCAAGCTGCAGGTGCACCGCAACGACAAGCCGCTCGGCTGCCCCGAGGCCGGGGCCGATCTCGGCAGCGGCCTCGTCGCCCTGGTGGCGGAGGCGGCGCGGCACCGGTCCCTCGGCGCCGGGACGATCGTCAGCGCCGGGCCGGTCTCGAATCGCGGCATCGACGGCGGCCCCGGCCGCCCCGCCGCCGAGGGCGGGGCCGGCTATGCCTGCCTCGCCGAGGCCCGTGCCGCCGAGGTCCTGACCGGCGGCTGGGTCCGCACGCCCTATCTCGCGGCGGGCGACCGCCTGCGGATCGAGATGAAGGACGGCGGCGGGCACTCGATCTTCGGCGCGATCGAGCACGACGTCACGGGCTGACCCAGAGAGATCCGGCGTGGATCGTGCAAACCACGCCGGGCACGGCGACGATCGAGGCAACCCCTGAGAGTAATCATCGTCATGTAGTCGGCGTTTGATGGTTCCGTTAGTCCTTTGTTGGGGGTTCGACGAGCAGACAGGCGCGACGCTGGGAACGGCCGTCTCGATAAGACAACCTTCGATGGCGTCCGATCCCGTCGCAACCCGGATCGCTGCCCGTCCCGACGATGAATCTCCGTGCGGACCTCGCCCCGTCCCTCGCCCGCTTCCGGCACTGCCGGCGCGGCACGGTCACGGTCCTGCTCGCCCTGCTGCTGCCGGTCCTGGCGATGGGATCGGTCGGCGTCGCCGAGGTCACCGAGGTGATGCTGGCGAAATCGAAGCTGCAGGAGATCGTCGACGCCGCGGCGCTTCAGGGCGCGGGCGAGTTCGGCGTCGACCAGTCCGCCGCCACGGCGGAGCGCACCCGCCTCTACGCCGACGGCATGGCCGCCGGCCTGCGCCTGCGCTGGACGGTCGCCTCGACCACCTCGATCGATGCACCGACCCGCGCCGTCACGGTGCAGCAGACCGCCCACCGGGCCTCGTTCTTCGGAAGCCTGCTGCCGCCGGGCGGCTGGAACCTCCAGGCCTCCGCGACGGCGATCCGCACCGCGAGGAAGCCCCTCTGCGTGCTCGGGGCGCAAGGGATCGAGCCTTCCGGGAGCCAGGACAGCATCGCCGTCCAGGGTCGCTCCCAGATCACGGCGAGCAATTGCCTGGTTCAGAGCAACGCCAACCTGACGGCGGCGGGCTCCGCCCTGGTCTCCGCCGGCGAGGCTCGCGCCGCCGGCAGCGCCTCGGGGCCGATCCGCCCGGAAGCCGTGACCGACGCCCCGCCGGTGCAGGATCCCTTCGCCGGGATGGCGATCGGCGCGCCGGTCCTGTGCGACTCGTTCGCGCTCAGCCTCGGGAGCGGGACGTTCTACCTCCAGCCCGGCGTCCATTGCGGCGCGGTCTCGGTGCTCGGGAGCGCGAGCCTCGTCCTCGCGCCCGGGGAGCATTACTTCGTCGGCTCGAGCCTCACCATCGGCGGGCGTTCGACGATCACCGGCAGCGACGTCGTGGTCATCCTGCGCAACCTCGTATCGGCGCGCATCACCGAGCAGGCCGTGCTCCAGCTCGAGGGCCGCAAGACCGGGCCCTATGCCGGCTTCGTGCTGATCACCGACCGCAGCGTCGTCGGCGACGTCGAGATCGCGACCAGCAACGCCCGCAAGCTCCTCGGCACGGTCTACCTGCCGAATGCGAGCCTGACCGTGAACGGCACCGACAACAAGATCGCCGACCAGTCGCCCTGGACGGTGGTGGTGGCCCGAAAGATCCGAACGCAGGGCAGCGCCAACCTCGTCATCAACGCGAATTACGGCGCCTCGTCCGTGCCGGTGCCGGCCGGCGTCGGCCCGGCGAAGGACCAGCCGGTCCGCCTGGCGCAGTGAGGGGCGGCCACGCCTACTCGACCGTCGGGTCGTCCCCCGCCAGGTCGTCCCCCGCCAGGGCGAGGTGGCGCAAGGCATCGAGCGCCCGCACGAGGTCGTCGCGGGCGGGCGTCGCGAGGGCGAGGCGGACGGCGTTCGGGGCATGGCCGGGGCTCACCGCGAAGGCGGCGGCGGGGATGAGGGCGATGCCGCGCCGCAGGGCCGCCGCGGCATAGGCGTCGGCGCGCCAGGTCTCGGGCAAGGCGAGCCAGAGGTGGTAGGCGGCGTCGTCTCCCGTCACCGTCAGGCCGGCGAGCCGCTCCCGCGCCAGCGCCTGGCGCTCGGCGGCGTCGCGCCGCTTCGTGAGGGCGAGCCGGGCGGCGGAGCCGTCGCCCATCCAGCGCGTGGCGGCGGCGAGCGCCAGGCCTTGCGCGCTCCAGCCGCCCTGGCGCACCGAGGCCGCGAGGCGGTCGACGAGGGCGGGCGGGCTGACGACCATCCCGACGGTGAGGCCCGGCATCACCCGCTTCGACAGGCTGTCGACCACGATCGCGTGCTCCGGCGCCCGGGCGGCGATCGGGTCGGTGTCGCGCAGGAAGCCGTAGACCGCATCCTCCACGGCGACGAGCCCGGTCCCGGCGAGCAGGGCGGCGATCTCCGCCCGGCGCTGGGGCCCCATGGTCAGGCCGAGGGGATTCTGCAGCGTCGGCTGCAGGTAGAGGCCGCGCAGCGGCATGGCCCGGTGGGCCTGGAGGATGGCCTCGGGCCGGACGCCCTCGCCGTCGACGGCGAGCGGCACCAGGGCGATGCCGAGCCGCGCCGCGATGCCCTTGATCACCGGATAGGTCAGCGGCTCGCAGCCGATGCGCTCCCCCGGCGGGGCGAGCGCCGCCAGCGCGGCGGCAAGCCCCTGGCGGCCGTTGCCGGTGAACAGGATCCTGTCCGGATCGGGCGAGAACCCGCCGCAGGCGAGGAAGCGGGCAGCGATGGCCCGCGCCTGCGGCGTGCCGGCCGGGCCGTAGAGGGTCAGCGCCGCCTCGACGGCGGGACGCCCGAGCCCCGCCAGGGTCTCGGCCAGCAGCGTCTCCTGCTCGGGCAGGCGGGACATGGTGCGCTGGAGATCGAGGGCGCCCGACGGCGGCTCCGGCCGGATCGGATCGGGGGCGCCGAGATCGGAGCGGATATAGGTGCCGCGACCGACCTCGCCGAGGACGAGGCCGCGCCGGGCGAGCTCGGCATAGACGCGGCTCGCCGTCGAGACCGCGATGCCGCGGCGATAGGCGAAGTCGCGCTGCGGCGGTAGCCTCTCGCCCGGATGCAGGGTTC
This sequence comes from Methylobacterium sp. DB0501, assembly GCF_011043735.1. Taxonomy (GTDB): domain Bacteria; phylum Pseudomonadota; class Alphaproteobacteria; order Rhizobiales; family Beijerinckiaceae; genus Methylobacterium; species Methylobacterium alsaeris. The sequence goes on from NZ_JAAKGV010000001.1 coordinate 137,078, forward strand.
CGGCGGCGATCTCGGCCGCGACCGCGTCGGCGATGCTGCGGTAATCCGTGGCCGCCATTATTGCTCCGAGAACAATGTTCCGATTGTTCCGAGAACGATATCGGAGCAATCCTGGCGGTGCAATCCCGGCCGGATCGCCCCTCCCCGCCTCGGATCGAGAGCCATGCCTGCCATCCCGCTGCCCCTGACCCGTCCCGTCGCCACGCCGGTCCCGCCCCGCCCGCTGCTCCTGCGCCTGTGGTGGCGGCGCCTCCGCGACCGCCGCGTCCTCGCCGAGCTGACGCGCGCCCAGATGCGCGATACCGGCCTCGACCCGGACGTGGTGCGGCGCGAGAGCCGCAAGCCGTTCTGGCGCGCCTGACTGGACCTGCGCGACCGGGCTGTTCACCGGCGGCACATCGGCCTTACCTTGGGGGGAGAAAACCCGGAGGCTGTCGATGCCGGATACCGAGACCCTTGCCGAACGTGCGCCCGAGGCGGCGGTGACCGCCGTGCGCCCGGCGATCCACCTCGACCACTGCGTCATCCACGTCTCGGACTGGGAGCGCTCCACCGCCTTCTACCGGGACGTGCTCGACGCGGAGGTCATCCCGGTCGGCCGCGGCTACGCCTACCGCTTCGGCGGCGTGCAGCTGAACTGCCACGGCCCGGGCCAGATCGGCGAGCCCCGCGCCCGCATCCCGGTGGCGCCCGGCAACAGCGACCTCTGCTTCCGCTGGCACGGCCCGATCGAGGAGGCGATCGCCCATCTGGAGCGGCACGGGGTGCCGGTGGAGCTGGGGCCGGTGCCGCGGCATGGGGCGGTGGGCGAGGGGATCAGCGTCTACTTCCGGGATCCGGATGGATCGCTCATGGAGTTCATTACGTATCCAACAGGATGACGGGCCTGCGCGCTGGCTCGACGCTGGCCGTCAGCGAGCACTGCGTGCTCGCTGACGCAATGCGGAGAACGGTCTCGCCCACGCGTTACGTAGGCGACGACCCGAACCCGATCAGACCGACACTGCCAATGTCTGTTGCGGGTGGGGAGCGGACACCCGCCCGGCGGGATCAGTGATCCTTGGCCGGAGCTGGCGGCTGCATGAACTCGATCGTCGCGCCGTCAGGACCAACAACGTAGATCACCCGCGTTCCAGCCCGCGCACCGCTCGCGATCGGTTGCGGCGTGCCTTGCGCCTTCCAGCCGTAGGCGGCGATCCGCACCAGGAGCGCGTCGATGTCATCGACCACAAGGGCCAGATGCGCGAAGCCTGGGTCGAACGGCTTGGCTGGCACGCTTGGTCGGTCCGGACCCTGATACTCCAGGAGTTCGATCGTCTGATCCGCCAGCGAAACGATCGCCAGGCGCACCGTCGCCCCATGCGCTCCGGTGACCTGACCGAGGAACTCGCCCCCCATCTCGCCCGTCCGCACGAGGCGTGCGCCGAGCCCATCGATCCAGAACCGAAGTGCCTCGTCGAGGGAGCCGACCGCGAAGCCGACATGATCGGCGCGCTGCACATGGATGCTCGTGTGTTCCATCATGCAGGACGTTCTACCGGCAAAGGGGCTGCTCGTCTGCAATCGGTCGAGAGCAGACCCCAGCAAAGCCGAGCCGCCCGAGCCTCGACGCGTGATGTCCCCCCGGGAGCGGTCTTCCGGGGGCCTTCCTCACAACCCCGAAACCAGATGCCCCCCATCCACCGGCACCGTCGCCCCGGTCATCCACCCCGACGCATCGCCGGCCAGCAGCAGGAAAGCCCCGTCGAGATCCTCCGGCCGGCCCAGCCGGCGCATCGGGATGCGCTTGAGCATCGCCTGGCCGGGCGGCGTCTCGAAGAAGTCGCGGTTGATGTCGGTGCCGATATAGCCGGGCGCCAGCGCATTGACGCGAATGCCGTAGCGGGCCCATTCGAGGCCGAGCGCCTGGGTCATCTGCACCACGCCGGCCTTCGACACCGTGTAGGGCCCCACGCCCCCCGTCACCCGCAGGCCGAGGATCGATGCGACGTTGACGATGACGCCGCCGCGCCCGGCCTCGCGCCAGGCGCGGGCGGCGCTGGTCGAGACCGCCCAGACGCCGCGGAGATTGGTGTCGATCACCCGGTCGAAGGCGGCGAGGTCGAGGTCGATCGCCGCCCCGCCCTCGGCGATGCCGGCATTGTTGACCACCACGTCCGGCAGGGCGTGCAGGGCCGCGAAGGCGGCCGCGATCGACTCCGCGTCGGCGACGTCGAGGGAGACGGCGTGGGCCTGCGGAGCGCCGGCGGCGCGCAGGTCCTGCACCAGGGCGTCGAGCTTCTCCTTGCGCCGCGCCGCCACCGTGACGGCGGCACCGCACGACGCGCAGAGCCGGGCGAAATGGTCGCCGAGCCCGCCCGAGGCCCCGGTGACGAGGACGTGGCGGCCCCTCAAACTGGCTCCGAGATCCATGGCGTCTTCCCCCTTCGTCGCGGGCGCGCCTCTTGGATCGGACGCGCCTCATCATCCCGGTGCGTGGTCAGCCCGTCCGCATCTGCGCGAGCTGCTGGTTCGTCATCTCGAGGCGGTGGGCGAGCTCGCGCATCACCGCGATGGCGATCTGCGGGAACTGGCTCAGGAGCTCCAGGAAGACCCGGCGGTCGATGCGGAGCGCCGTCGTCGGCGTGACGGCCGTCACGGTGGCGGAGCGGGGCTGGTCGGCCAGGATGCCCATCTCGCCGACGAGGGCGTTGGCGCCCAGCAGCGCCAGGCGGATCGGCCCCTGCGGCCCGTCCAGGGTGACGGCGGCCTCCCCCTCCAGGATCAGGTAGGCGGCGTCCGCCGCGTCGCCCCGGTCGAAGAAGCGCTGGCCGTCGGCGAAATGCACCCGCTCGCTGGTGAAGGCGAGCAGCTTCAGGCGGGCCGGATCCACCTCGCGGAACATCGGCACTTGGCGCAGCGACTGCACCTCGGTCTCAAGCGTCATGCCTTCACATCCTGCTCGACGCGCGCCGGCTCCGGCCCCGTCTCACCCCCGGCGTGCCCGGAGACTGCCGCAGCCGGGCCCGCAACGCCAGCCCCCGGCCCCGCCTCTCCGGGGGACGCCGCCTGCCCTCGAGGCCGCTCGGGCCCCTGGATCGCGGTGCCGGAGGCCCGCAGCACCAGCTCGAACCGGTCGGCGACGCGGTCGTTCGGCAGCACCACCACGAGGCTGTTCTCGCGGCCGAACCGCTCCAGCAGCAGGCCCAGCACCGTGCGGGCGCGGGCCTCGCCGAGCGGCGACAGGGCTCCGTCGAGGACGAGGAGGTCCGGCCGGCGGATCAGGGCGCGGACCAGGCTCACCACCGCCCGCTGGGTGCTCGACAGGAATCGCCCCTCCGGGCCGACCTGATGGTCGAGCCCGACCCGGGTGATGGCGGGGGCGAGCTGCATCTCCTGGACGAGGGCGGTGCCGGTCGCCGTCACGGTCTCGACGGCGTCGGCGACCGACTGGTTGATGCGGCCGAACAGCAGGTTGTCGCGCAGCGGCGCGGCGGCGCAGACCTTGTCGGGAACGTAGAAGTCGACGCCGCCCATCCCGGCCTCGTCGAGGGCGGCGCGCAGCTGCCCCCGTGCCTCGACCACCCGCTCGCGGAAGGCGTCGTCGATCAGGCCGAGGCGGTGGCGCGGCTCGATATAGGCGAGCGGCAGGGCGATGAGCCGGGTCGCGTCGGCCGAGCCGTAGCGGCCGAGGCCGATCCAGCGCCGCCGGAGCCGCTCGAAGGCCGAGGTGCCGTGGCGCTCGGCCGAGGCCTCGGTGGCGGTGCGGCGGGCGAGGATCGCCTCGTATTCCGGCAATTCGTCGGCGGAGAGGAACGAGAACTGCTCGAACAGCGGATGCCCGCTCGGCAGGCCGCGGAAGATCTCCAGCATGGTGGCGGCGATGCGCTCGCCCATGGTGACGAGGTCGTCGGCGAGCCCGGTGCGGTCGAGGACGAGGCGCACCACCGGATGCTCGGCCAGCGCCCGGCCGGTCAGCGCCGTGGTGGTCGGCACGCCGAACAGCAGGTTCTCGGCCACCGTCGCCTGGCGGTTGTAGCGGGCGGGATCGAACGGCTCGACGAGGTGGGCGTGCCCCTCGGCCGCGAGGCGCTCGCGGAAGGCGGTCCGGGCCTCGATCAGCCGGGCGGCGAGGTCGGCGTGGCGCTCGGGATCGACCTGGCCGAGGAGGCCGAAGCGGTAGACCTCCTCGCCCATGCCGATGCGGGTGAGCCAGTCGAGGACCAGGGCGTCGAGGGCGGCGGCATCCGTGACGCCGGCCTGGGCGTAGTCGGTCCAGTCGGCCGGGAACGGCTCGACCGGGTTGCCGGTGCGCCGGGCCTCGGCGAGGACCTTGGCGTCGGTCTCGGCCGTCTCGGGGGGCCGGCGGTTGAGGCCGTACACGATGTTCTCGCGCAACGAGCCCGGAAACAGGATCGGGTCGACCCCCGCATAGGCGATGCGCCGGGTGAGCGCGGCGCCCGACCATTCGGCGAGGTCGTGGTCCTCGAGGGTGACCCGGCCGGAGGTCGGGGTCGCCCGCCGCGCCAGCACCCGGGCGAAGGTCGAGGCGGCGGGACCGCCGTCGCTGACGATGCCGATGACGGACGGGAGCGGCAGCGCGAGGGAGACATTGGTCAGCACCGGCCCGTGCGGCTCCTGCACGCCGACGCCCTCGACGGCGAGGCGCCCGCAGAGCGACTCGTCGCGCCCGGGCGCGTCGAGCCCGAGCAGGCGCTCGGGCAGGAATTGCTGCAGCACCTGCTCGTACTTCACCTGCACGTCGAGGCGCTGCTGATCCCAGTCGATCAGCTCCTTCAAGGGCGGCGGCAGGTCGCGATAGGCCGCGATCACCGCGACGAGCTGGCCGATGCTGAGCTGGCCCTTCAGCGCGAAATAGCCGCCGATGCAGTAGAACAGGAACGGCGTCATCTGCGCGAGCAGGTTGTTCAGGAACTTGACCATGAACTTGCGCCGGTAGATGCGCAGGCGCAGGTCGAACAGCGAGCCGAGGCGGTGGCCGATCTCGGCCCGCTCCCAGGCCTCGGCCCCGTTGGAATGCACCGCCGCGATGCCGTCCACCACCTCGCCGACCCGGCCGGCGAGGCGGCGCGAGGCGAGCTGGCGCTGGCGCCCGAGGCGCAGCAATTCGCGCCGCAAGCGAGGGATCACCACGAACTGCACCCCCACCACCCCGGCGGCGAGCAACCCGAGCCAGACGTTCTGGAGCAGGATGAACGTCATCGCGGTGGCGGCCTGGGTGCCCAGGAAGGCCGGCAGGATGTAGGCGTCGCCGATGAAGCCGCCGATCGGCTCGACCTCGTCGCGGATGATGGTGGCGACCTCGGAGGCCTTGGTGTGGCGCAGGGCATCCGGCGAGAAGCGCATGATCAGCGAGAACAGCTGGTAGCGCAGGCGCCGCAGCATGCGCTCGCCGAGCGCCCCCTTGGCCACGTTGATCCAGTACTTGAAGGCGCCGTTGATCAGCACCAGCAGCAGGAACATCGAGGAGAGGCCGAACAGAAGCTCGAACCGGTCGACGTCGAAGCCGGGGAACAGCAGGCGCTCGCCGCCGAACCAGTCCGGCACCTGCAGCCGCAGGATCAGGAACTTGGCAGTCTCGTTGCCCTTCTCGAAGGCGTGTCCCTGGATCGCCTCGTTGACGATGCGGCGCGGCAGGTCGAGGGAGGCGAAATAGAGCGGCAGCGAGGCCAGCACGACGGCGCAGATCAGGATCTGGTCGCGCTTCGAGTGGCGCCAGATGTAGCGGAACAGGCTGCGATCGAGGCCGCCGGAGGAGTCGGCCGCCTCCGGGTCGTTGCCGCCCTCGGGTCTGTTGCCGGTCTTGGCCGTCGCCAGCTCCCGGCCCGCCGGCTCGTGGCCGATCCGTTCCTGGCCGGTCCGTTCTTGGCCGGTCGGATTCCCCCCTGCGCGGCTGGCGCGCCCGACGGTCGGCGCCTCGCCGGCCACGCCGCCGCCCGTCCGTTCCGCCGCTCCCGCTCCGCCGCTCATGGTCCGCCGCCCCAGATCCCGCCTGCCTGTGTAGAGGGCCGGAGCGGGACTGAAAACCGCCGCAGCGTCAGGGTTTGCCGGTCGCGACCGGCTTAATCCCGGCGGGGATGATCCTTGCGGGTGGTCAGCCCGCCGATCGGCTCGTCGCCGAACTGGCGGTTCGGCTGGGGCGAGTCGCCCGGCTCCTCGGTGGTAGTCGGGCGCGGGCTGCCCTCCTCGGCCGGCATCGGCGGCATCGGGCCGCGGTTCGGCGCCGGCGCGGCCTCCGGATGGGCGGCGGCCTCGCGGCTCACCATGGACTTGTTGGTCATTCGGCAGCTCCGCGAAGATCGGGGGCGACGGACGGAGGGTGCCACGGCCCTCCCGGCCCGCAAGCAGGCCTCCGCCGTGCAACCAGGGGCGAACGCCGGCGTCCCGGCCGGGTTCCGCGCAGGGTGTTCCACGCGGAATGCCGCCGCGCGACGGGTCCGGTCTCACGGCCAAGCTTTGCACGGTGAGGAAGCCGGGCCTCACGCAGGGAGGAACAAGCTTCGCACGGCGGAGAGGGTGTTAGGCCAAGTCGCCGCGCCGGCGGAGTGTCGCAGGGGTTCGCCTGTACTGCCCCGATTCGGGAATATCGGCACGGCGACCCGCATGCGTGGCAGGAACCATCATTTCCGCTGAAGGTTGTCCGGACTGAGAACACCGGCCAAGGAGGCAATCATGGCTACCGGAAATTCGACTTCGAAGCGCGGCTTCGCGTCCATGGACCTGGAGCGCCAGCGCGAGATCGCCAGCAAGGGCGGTCGCAGCGTGCCGGCCGAGAAGCGGTCCTTCTCGCAGGATCGCGAACTGGCTTCGTCGGCCGGCCGCAAGGGCGGACAGGCGTCGGGCAGCGGGCGCGCCACCGACGAGTGAGAGGCCGATCCGGCCGGGCCCGCACGCCTGCCGGGATCCCGCTCCGCGTGACCGGGCCTCCGCCCGGCCCGTAGGGCGCCCGCCCGACACGGACCACTCGAGACTTACTCTCATGCGCCGGAGGGAGCTCAGCCCACCTCCGGCGCATCAGCGTGAGCCGTCGTCATCGCCATCGGACGCAACGAGACACCCCGGGCGCCTTGACGCTCGGGGTGTCTCGTTGCGCTGCGCCGGTACCGGGGCGCGGGTCCCTGGGATGTGATCCGCGTCAGGCTGCGAGCGGCCGCGCGGTGACCACGAGGTTGCGCCGGGCCAGCGCCGCGCAGATCACGTCGTCGACCGGGCGCACGGCGGTGACGCCGGCGAGCAGGCTCGCGAGCCGGTCGACATCCGGCTCGATGTGGCTGTCGCGGTGGGCCCGCTCGGGCGGCAGCGGCTGGGGCGACGGCGCCTCGTAGTCACGCAGGTCGATCATGGTGCGTTTCCTGTGAAAGGGGTCCGCGTGGCGCCCCAAGACGATTTCGCAAATGCGGTTGCCCGCCCTGCGACAAAAATCTGCGACGAAACAAAAATCTAAGCGGACGACGCGTTAGCCTGCCACGCGGGTCTGCTCAGAGCGTCGCGAGGCGGGACGGGAGAACGTCGCCGGCATCGGCCAGGCAACGGCTCGGCAGCAGGCGGCGGGCCTCGTGGCCGGCGAGCCCGCTGATCGCGCCCTCGCAGCCTTCCAGCATCCGCCGCCCGGTCTGGCCGGCAGGGGCGGGCTCGCGCTGCGCCACCGGGCTGCCGGCGCGCTCGCGCACCGTGACGTGGGGCAGCGCCGTGTCACGGGCGACCAGGGTCGTGTTGCGGGTGGTATCGGCCTGGTAGACGATGTCGCCCGCGGCGTTGCGCAGGGTGACCTTGGCGGCACCGAGGCCGGTGATCTCCACCGCCACCGGGACCTGCGCCTTCACGGCCGGGCGGACCGGCGTCAAGAGGTCGCCCTTCCGATGATCGCCCTTGATCGCCGCCTGCTCGACGCCGGCCGGACCGGCGAACGCCTCGACGGAGTGCTCGATCAGCGGCTGACCGACCAGGGCAAGGAGGGCGGCCGGAACCGTAATGCCGAAGAAGAAGTGCGGGCGGAGCATACGCGTGGCCCTCGCGGCGAAGCTTGAGAATGCTTCCTTAACGCATATCCGGGCCAAGTCGTTCCCACGATCGTGCCTTGGCGGGACAGTTCATGCGGCAAATGCCGCACCCTCCGTCAACCTCCCGTTAACCGGGGCGAAGCCGGGCAGCGGCCCGCGCAATCGGTGCATTTTCGCAACAGGCAACAAAATAGGATCGCGCCGACCCCCGAGCGGAACCAATCCGGCGGGATTCCCGTTGATATGGCAACCCGGCCACCTGGTCCTCCCCGCATTCCCCTTGTGCATTGGCCGGAAACTCTTTCAACGGGCCGGATCCCGATCCGGCCCGTTCTTTTGTATTTCGGCCTGATTTTTCAGTCGGGGCAAGTCTAGTCGAGGGTGTCTTGGGTCGCTTGTCCGCCCGGCCACCCGGCCGGGTCCCACTTCTGGAATTCCGGTGCAAACGCCGACCCGGTGGCGGATGGCTGGGCGCTGCCCTGGCCGGGTGCGGCGGTCGTGCCTGCGATGCCTGTCACCCGGGATCCGCAACGGGCCACCCCACGGCGCGCGGAAAGGGGCAGCCCCCTCCGCCAGCGGCCGGGAGGCCCCATCCAGGGAAAAGCCCGGTCCATAGTGATCGCCGGACATTCCCCGCTCTCGCAGGGAGGAGAGGCTTCCCCGCCCTCCTCTTGCACCGACCCGTCTTCGCGTGACGCCGCCCGGCCTGAGACAGAATCCCGACCCCAGAACGACGAAGTCCCGGCACCCACCTCGTCGGCGGGCCCGGGACTTCGCGTCAACCTTCACGCAAGGTCGTCAAGGACGACCTCAAGCGGTAGCGCGGGCCTCGCGGCGGCGGGCGCTCTGCTGGAAGAACAGCGCCTGGCTGATCACCGCCGAGACGTTGGCGGGCTGGAACGGCTTGGCGATCAGGAAGGCCGGCTCGGGCCGCTCGCCGGTGAGGAAGCGTTCCGGATAGGCGGTGATGAAGATCACCGGCACCTCGAACGACTTCAGCAGGTCGTTGACCGCATCGAGGCCCGAGGAGCCGTCGGCGAGCTGGATGTCGGCGAGGATCAGGCCAGGGCGCTTGGTCGAGGCGAGCTTGACCGCCTCGGTGCGGGTGCGGGCGACGCCCGTGACGTTGTGGCCTAGCCCTTCGACCAGGGCCTCGAGGTCCATGGCGATCAGCGGCTCGTCCTCGATGATGAGGATCTCGGTCGCCATGTCGGCGGCGAGCTCGCGGCCGGCCTCGTCGACGAGATCGCGGACCTCCGAGACGTCGACGCCCAGGATGGTCGCGGCGTCCTCCTCGGAGAAGCCTTCGAGGCAGGAGAGCAGGAAGGCCTGGCGCGGCAACGGCGTGATCTGGCCCAGGCGCACCTCGGCCGGCAGGTCGTGCTGCGCCTGCTCGGTCTGGCCGTTGACCGAGAGCGAATTCCAGATCCGGGTGAAGACGCGGAACAGATCGGCCTTGACGTTGGTGCTGCGCCCGAGGGTCTCGGGCTCGTTCACGAGCGTCTCGAGCGTCGCGGCCACGTAGGCGTCGCCCGCCACCTGGCTACCCGTGAGGGCGCGCGCGTAGCGACGCAGGTACGGCAGGTGCTGCACTACGAGTTGTGCTGTCGACATTCAGGTCCCCTTGGTGTTGTCGTTGCGCGCGGCGGCCCTCGAGTGCTCAACGCCTTGCCGGCGCATTCGTTCCGGTGCGCTGCGGAACTGACTCCGCCGCTACGCGTTGTCGCCGCAAGCGCGCGACCCGGCATACCGGGCGCCATGGCATCGCCCTGTCCGCATGTCCAGGACGGGCGAAGGGGAATGGCATGATCGATGGCAAGGGGATGCGGGGTCCGGGCGGACAGGGGCCGCAGGCGTCCGGAGACGAGGACGACCCCGCCGGGCCCGGGCAACCCGCGCTCGACCGCGACGTCCAGGGGCGGATCGGCTCGCACCTGCGCGCCATGTACGACGAACTGATGCAGCAGCCCATTCCCGACCGGTTCGTCGACCTGCTCGCCGAGCTGGAGCGCAGCGCGGCCGGACCACCGCTGGCGACTGACTCGGCGGCGGACGAGTGACGGTCACGCCCAGGACCGTCACACTCAGGACGAGTCCGCTTGAACACGGGTTTTCAGGACGACGATGACGCCGCCCCTCACGGGAGGAGCGGCGCCGGATCGCGTGACGAAACCTCCGAGCGAGATCTATCTGTGAGAACGCTCGTACAGTTTCATCGTTCTTGCAGCCTCGTCGTCAGAGCGTCGGCGAGCGGCCCCGCATCAGGCCGACCACGGCCGAGATCGCGAACAGCACGACGGCGACGAAGAAGACGAGCTTGGCCGCCTCGACGGCTGTACCGGCGATGCCGCCGAACCCGAACAGCGCGGCCACCAGGGCCACGACGAGGAAAGTGACAGCCCAACCCAGCATGGCGCGACCCCTCAGTCTGATCTCTCGGCCCGCGGCCGATCGTGGTCAGACAACGTCAAGCCTGACTTTGGGTTCCGGTTTGTCGCAGGTGGCGCAACCGGGTCGGACACCCCACATTCATGTGACGGCCGGTGACGGGGGCCGCGCGGAACTCCGGTTTCGCGCCGTACGTTCTCACCGGCGTCTGGATGGAGGGTTAAGAGATGATCCGTTCCAATGCCCCGCGTGCCGGCCTCGCGCTGCTCGCCCTGCTGGTGGCGGGTCTTCTCACGGCCTCGCCGATGGTCGTCGCCGGGATCGTCGCAGCGCTCGGTCTCGCCGGTGCTCTCGCCCTGGCGGGCTCGCGGGCGCAGGCCCCGGCCCTCGTTCCGGTGCGGGTGCGCGACCGTCGGCGGCGCTGAGCACCGCCCTCCCCTGCCGGCTTCCCTCGTCGAAGTCCGGCAGGGCGCGGGATCGCCGATCTCGCGTCCGGTCAGGCTCGCTCCGCCGCTGCGGCGGGGCGTCAGAAATCCTACATGAATCTCACATGACGCGTGCGCTTCGCTGGACGATCAGCGCTGACGCTGCAGCTCACGCTCGCGGTGGCGCAGCCGCAGCAGCAGATCGACCTGATCGAGGGGGATGGGTTGCCCGTCCACCGTGCGCTCGTAGAGCGAGCGCAGCGTCCGTCCCAGCCGATGCTGCGCCTCGACGCAGATTGCCGGCATGGTCGGATCCTGGAGGGAATCCCGGGACGCACTCACTTCCTGTTTCATCGGACCGCTGGCCCCGTGACATCGCGCGGATCCGAGGGAAGGCCGATCCGCGCCTTAGACGAACAGTCTCACGGGATATGGTAAAGAAAGAGTTAAAATTTTCTGTTTGTTCACCATGCCGGGATCGGGCACGACCGTCCCGCGAATCGTCTTTATAACTTAACCATACAGAAACGCCTGTCGAGAGGCGTGCCGCCTTGGCGCACGGCGCTCAGACCTCGGCCGCCTGCAGCAGCCGGGCCGCGGCGGCGCGGGCCTCCTCGGTCACCGTGGCGCCGGCGAGCATGCGGGCGATCTCCTCCTGGCGCGGCACCGCGGCGAGCGGCTTGACCCGGGTGGCGACCCGGTCCGAGCCCTTCACCGCCTCCTTGGCGATCAGGAAATGGGTCGTGGCGCGGGCCGCGACCTGCGGGGCGTGGGTGACGGCGACGGTCTGGACCCGGGCCGAGAGCCGGGCGAGGCGGGCGCCGATCGCGTCCGCCACCGCGCCGCCGACGCCGGTATCGATCTCGTCGAAGATCAGCGTCGGGGCCGAACCCTTGTCGGCCAGCACCACCTTGAGGGCGAGCATGAAGCGCGACAGTTCGCCGCCCGATGCCACTTTCATCATCGGACCCGGCCGCGTGCCCGGGTTGGTCTGGGCCCAGAACTCGACCCGGTCGAGGCCTGCCGGGTCGCGGGCCTCCGGATCGGTGGCGATCTCGGTGATGAAGCGGGCGCGCTCCAGCTTCAGCGGCGGCAGCTCGGCCTGCACCGCCTTGTCGAGGGCGGCCGCCGCCTTGCGCCGGCCCTTGCTCAGCGCTTCCGCCTTCTCGAGATAGGCCGCGTCGGCGGTGGCGAGGGCGGCCTCGAGCCGGCCGAGCGCTTCCTCGCCGGCATCGATCACCGCGACGTCGCCCTCGTAGCGCTGGCGGAGCGCCGCGAGGTCGTCGACCGCGACGTTGTACTTGCGGGCGGCGGCGCGCAGGCCGAACAGGCGCTCCTCGACCCGCTCCAGTTCGCGCGGATCGAATTCCGCCGCCTGGAGCGCGTCCTCCAGGCTGGTGCGGGCCTCGTCGAGGGCGACGAGGGCGTTGTCCAGGGCGTTGATGCTCGGCTCGACCAGGCTCGGTGCCTGGGCGGCGCGGCGCTCCAGCTTGCGCAGGGCCGCCGAGAGATGCGCGGTCGGCGAGCCCTGGCCGGCGACGGCATCGAGGGCCTCGTTGAGCTCGCGGGCGACCTTCTCGCCCTGCTGCATCGCAGTGCGGCGCTCGGCGAGCTCGGTCTCCTCGCCGGGCTTCGGGTCGAGGGCGGCGAGCTCCTCGACGGCGTGGCGCAGGAAATCGACCTCCTTGCGCGCCGCCTCGACCCGGGCGCGGTGCTCGGACAGCGCGGTACGGGCCTGGCGCACCCGGCGCGCCGCCTCGGCGACCGCGACCTGGCGCGATCCGAGCCCGCCGAAGGCATCGAGGATCGCCCGGTGGGTCGTCGAATCCGACAGGGCCCGGTCGTCGTGCTGGCCGTGGATCTCGACGAGCGCCGCCCCGATGGCGCGCAGCACCTGCACGCCGACCGCCTGGTCGTTGACGAAGGCGCGGGTGCGCCCGTCCGCGACCTGGATGCGCCGCAGGATCAGGTCGCCCTCGGTGTCGATGTCGGAGGCCGCAGCGATGCTCCGGGCCGGATGGTCGGCCGGCACCTCGAACACCGCCGTCACCTGCCCCTGCGCCTCGCCCTGGCGGACCAGCCGCCCGTCGCCGCGCCCGCCGAGCGCCAGCGTGAAGGCATCGAGGAGGATCGACTTGCCGGCGCCGGTTTCCCCGGTCAGGACGCTCAGGCCTTCGCGAAAGTTCAGCTCGAGCTTATCGATCAGGACGATGTCGCGGATCGCGAGCTGAACCAGCATGCCACCCTTGCCGGGACGTGAAGAAGGAAATCGGGCGGGTATCTACAGCCGATCGGGCCGCGGCGCGAGTGCGCGCCACGGCCGCATGTCCGGCTCTCGGCCGTGAGGCCCTTACTGCGCCTCGGCGGTGCGGGTGTCCATCCCGATCACGCCGCGGAACGCCTTGCTGATCCACGACGTCCTCTCCTCGCGCGGCTGCAGGCCGCCGCCCTGGAGCAGGTTGAACGCGTCCTTGTACCAGGGCGAGTCGGGGAAGTTGTGGCCGAGCACCGCCGCGGCGGTCTGGGCCTCGCCGGTGATGCCGAGCGCCATGTAGGCCTCGGCGAGGCGCTCCAGCGCCTCCTCGACGTGGCGGGTGGTCTGGTACTTGCTCACCACGTCGCGAAAACGGTTGATCGCCGCCGGGAAGTTGCGCCGCTCGAGGTAGTAGCGGCCGATCTCCATCTCCTTGCCGGCGAGCTGGTCGCGGGTGATCTGGATCTTGGCCTTGGCGTCGGCGGCGTATTCCGAGGTCGGGTACTTCTGCACCAGCTCGGTGAGCGCCACGAGGGCCTTCTCGGAGCGGTCCTGGTCGCGGGTCACGTCCGGGATCTGCTTGTAGTGCGACATCGCCAGCAGGTACTGGGCGTAGGCCGCATCCTTCGAGCCCGGATGGCGCTGGAGGTAGCGCTTCGAGGCGGTGATCGCATCCTCGTAGCGGCCGCCCTCGTAGTTCGAATAGGCGGTCATCAGCACCGCCTTCCGCGACCAGTCGGAATAGGCGTACTGCTTGTCGAGATCCTCGAACCGCTTCGTCGCGCCCTCGTAGTCGCGGTCCTCGAGCTTCGCGAGGCCCTGGCTGTAGAGCTTGTCGGCCGGGGTGTCGGCGACGACCTCCGGCTTGTACTTCTCGGAGGCGAACGGGTTGATGGAATCGATCGCGTCGCAGCCGGCGAGCCCGAGGCCGCACGCCGCCAGCAGCGCGGTCCGCAGGACGGTCACCTTCGCGTCGCGAAGCGGGTGGGCGAACGGCATTCGGGTTCTTCCCCAAGCAGGCGGCCCTGTGCACGGCCGCTGATCCACGAGCCCCTTAGCGCAGGCCGGCGCGGCGCGCCAAGCCCGTGACGGCCACAGCTCGGGTCGGAGCGGGGGCCGTCGGTCAGGAACCTCTTAACCCTGCGGGGCGAATAGGGCGCCAAAGCGGCGCGAAGAGGCAGAAGGTCCACCGCGAGGCGGCGAAAGCGGCCGGCCGTTGCTCGTTCGCAACAGCCCGCGGCAAGGCATTCTTCAGAGTTCGGGCGCGTAGACCGCCGCACCGAGGCCGACGCCGAACTCGGCGAAGACCGGCTCGCGCCGCGCGGAAGCCCCCTCGACGATGGCGTAGTTCGACCGGTCGGCGAAGAGGGCGGTCAGCACCGCGACGTTGAGACCGTGCCCGCCGCAGAAGGACTGGTAGGCGCCGAGGATCGGCAGGCCGGCCAGCGCCAGGTCGCCGACCGCATCGAGGAGCTTGTGGCGGACGAACTCGTCCGGGTAGCGCAGGCCTTCGGGGTTGACGACGCCGCCGTCGCCGACCGCGACGGTGTTCTCGAGCGAGGCGCCGAGCGCGAAGCCGGCCTTCCAGTAGCGCTCGACGTCGCGCATCATCCCGAAGGTGCGGGCGCGGGCGATCTCGCGGCGATAGGCGGCGGGGGTGAGGGTCAGCGCCTTGCGGCTGCGGCCGATCACCGGGCTCTCGAAGTCGATCTCGACGTCGAGGTGGAAGCCGCGCTCGAACGGGCGCAGCTCGGAATAGGCGCGTCCCTTCTCGGTCCGGACGGTCTTCAGCACCTTGATGAAGCGGCGGGGGGTGCCGCAGGAGATGGCGCCGGCCGCCTCGATCGCCGTCACGAAGGGAGCGGCGCTACCGTCGAGGATCGGCATTTCGGGCCCGTCGATCTCGACGAGGCAGTTGTCGATGCCGAGCCCGTAGAGGGCGGACATCAGGTGCTCGATGGTGGCGACGGCGCCGGTCTCGCGGCTGCCGATGACGGTGCAGAGCTCGGTGGCGCTGACCTGGGCGTGATGGGCCTGGATGAGGCGGTCGCGGCCGCCGGGGAGGCCGGTGCGCAGGAAGGCGATGCCGTGATTCGCCTCCGCGGGATGAAGAGTGATCGAGACGGGGTTGCCGGAATGGACGCCGATGCCTGAAAGGCCCGCGGCGGAGCGTAGGGTCGTCTGCTGACTTGTTCTCATTACCTCAGCCCTCGGCCGCGACTCACCATCGGGTCCCGTTGCCGGGCCCACGTTCGAGGCGATCCGTCCGTTGCTTGAAGCCCCTGTGGGTGTCGGTGCCGGCGGGTGGCGCGGCCTTCGCCCTTGTGCTTAGGACAGCTATAGTCGCGCTCTCAAGCACGGCCAAATCACGGATTCTTACGGTCTGTAACAGCCCGGCGGCCCCTCTCCGGCCGCGGAAAACCGTTCTGAATCAAAAGCTTGAAGAACGCGTAAACCCCGAGGCCGGGTGGCCTCGGGGTGTGTCTTTTGGGCTGCACCGGGCGGCCTCATGGCAGGATCGTGGCGGGGCGCAAGCCCCCGGGGCTCCGCCTTTCGGGCGGGCCCCGCGGGACCGGCGGCGTCCTCAGTTCGCCTGGCGACGCAGGAAGGCCGGGATCTCGAGCTGATCGTCGTCCATCATGCGGTTGCCGGCCGGGACCGCGCGGCCCTGCGCGTCGAGGTTGCCCTGTGCCGGGCGGTAGCCCTGCGGCTGCGGCGCGTAGCCCTGCGGGGCATAGGCCTGCGGGGCGGCCTGGCGCGGGGCCGGGGCGGCGTGGTGCTGCATCGGCGCCTGGGGCATCGGAGCCTGGGGCATCGGCCGCGGCGCCGGCTGCGGGGCATGGGCCGTCGGAGCGTGGGCCGGAGCCGGAGCCTGGGCCGGATGGCCGGCCTCGTCCTCGCGCCGGCCGCCGAAGCCGACGGTGGCGAGGCGGCGCAGCAGCGAGGTGCGCTTGGCGTCGGGGGTCACCTGCTGCACCGGCTCCTCGCCGCGGCTGGCCCGGATCTGGTTCTGGGCCGGCATCGGCAGGTCCTGGACCCGGGGCATGCGCGGCGCGCGCACCACCGCCGGGGACGGCGGGATGAACGGGCCGGAGCTCATCGGCATCTGCGCCTCGGAATGCGGGGCCGGGGCCGGCTCGTAGACCGGGGCCTGGCGCGGCTGGGTCGGGGTGATCTGCACCTCGTCGCGCATCAGGCTGGCGGCCTGGTGGGCGCCGGGCAGCTCCATCCGGGCGGGCTCGGGCGCGGAGGTCTGGGCATGCAGCGGGGCGTGCATCGGGGCATGCGCCACCGGCTCCGGCGCCGGGGCGCGCGCTACCGCGGCCTCGGCGGGACGAAAGGAGGCGGTGGAGGACGGCGCCGACGGCGCGGCGGCCCGGGCCCGGGCCTCGGCGCGCAGGCGCTCGGCGACCTCGGCGATGCGCTGCTCGGTCTGGGCGATCTCCGGCGAGCCGATGGCGTTGGCGTTGATCAGGGCCGGCTCGATGCCGGTGGCGACGACCGAGACCCGGATGATGCCGTCGAGGCTCTCGTCGAAGGTGGCGCCCAGGATGATGTTGGCGTCGGAATCGACCTCCTCGCGGATGCGGGTGGCGGCCTCGTCGAGCTCGTAGAGGGTGAGGTCGTTGCCGCCGGTGATCGAGATCAGCAGGCCGCGGGCGCCCTTCATCGAGACGTCGTCGAGGAGCGGGTTGGCGATCGCGGCTTCCGCGGCGCGGTTGGCGCGCTTCTCGCCCGACGCCTCGCCGGTGCCCATCATCGCCTTGCCCATGCCGCGCATGATCGCCCGCACGTCGGCGAAATCGAGGTTGATGAGACCCTCCTTCACCATCAGGTCGGTGATGCAGGCGACGCCCGAATAGAGCACCTGGTCGGCCATCGCGAAGGCGTCCGCGAAGGTGGTCTTCTCGTTGGCGACCCGGAACAGGTTCTGGTTCGGGATCACGATCAGGGTATCGACGGCCTGCTGCAGCTCGTTGATGCCCGACTCGGCGGTGCGCATGCGGCGCACGCCCTCGAACTGGAACGGCTTGGTGACGACGCCGACCGTCAGGATGCCCATGTCGCGGGCGGTGCGGGCGATGACCGGGGCCGCGCCGGTGCCGGTGCCGCCGCCCATGCCGGCGGTGATGAAGCACATATGGGCGCCCGAGAGCTGATCGCGGATCTCGTCGATCACCTCCTCGGCGGCGGCGCGGCCGACATCGGGCTGCGAGCCGGCGCCGAGCCCTTGCGTGACCCCGATGCCCATCTGGATCACGCGCTCGGCCTTCGAGGAGGTCAGCGCCTGGGCGTCGGTGTTGGCGACCACGAACTCGCAGCCGAGGAGACCCGACTCGATCATGTTGTTGACGGCGTTGCCGCCGGCGCCGCCGACGCCGAACACGGTGATGCGGGGCTTCAGTTCGCGGATGTCCGGAGCTTGCAGGGAGATGGCCATGATGCGCGAGCCTCTGATGATCGTTACGTTTCTGGTGGCGCCTTGGTGACGCCGTTTGCCGTCCCGCCCCTCCGGTGCGGCCCGTTTCCGGGGCCCGCGCCGGGAGGCGATCCCGTTAGAAGCTCTCCCGGATCCAGCGTCCGACCTTGGAGAGGTAGGTGTCCGATCCGAGACCCGCGTGGCCGGTCTGGCCGCGGGGCTCGAAATGCTCGACATGCGAGACCTGGGGGTAGACCAGGAGGCCGACCGCGGCCGAGAAGGCCGGGCCCTTGGCGGCCTCGGGCAGCCCCTTGATGCCGAGCGGCCGGCCGATCCGGACCTGGCCCTGCAGGATGCGCCGGGCGACCTCCGGCAGGCCGACGAGCTGGCTCGCGCCGCCCGTCAGCACCACCCGGCGCCCGGCCTGGGCGGCGAAGCCGGCGTTGCGCAGGCGGTCGCGCACCAGTTCCAGCACCTCCTCGACCCGCGGGCGGATGATCCGCACGAGGTGCGATTTCGGGATGTGGTGCGGCAGGTCGCGCTCGTCCTCGTCGACGCCGTGGACCGCGATCATGTCGCGCTCGTCCGACGCCGTCGCCATGGCGGCGCCGTAGAGGGTCTTCAGCCGCTCCGCCGCCGCCACCCGGGTCGAGAGCCCGCGGGCGATGTCCATGGTGACGTGGTGGCCGCCGACCGCGAGCGCGTCGCAATGGACGAGGTGGCCGCCGGAGAACACCCCGACGCTCGTCGTGCCGCCGCCCATGTCGACGACCGCGACGCCCATCTCGGCCTCGTCGTCGACCAGCGCCGACAGGCCCGAGGCGTAGGGGGTGGCGATCACCGCCTCGACCCGCAGGTGGGTGTTCTCGACCGCCAGCATCAGGTTGCGGGCGGCGGCGATCTCGGCCGTCACGACGTGCAGGTCGACGCCGAGGCGCTCGCCGAGCATGCCCGACGGATCGACCACCGCGCTCTGCTGGTCGAGGGAGTAGCCGGTCGGCAGGGCGTGCAGCACCGCGCGCCCCGGGCTGATGCTGTGGGTGCTCGCCGCCTCCAGCACCCGCTGCACGTCCGAGCCGGTCACGGCACCGGTGCGCACCGGGACCTTGGCGTCGAAATGCTGCGAGCCGAGCCGCCCGCCCGACAGGCTGACGATGACGGACTGCACCTCGACCCGGGCCATGCGCTCGGCGGCGTGGACCGCCTGGCGGATCGCGGTCTCGGCCGCCTCGAGATCGACCACGCCGCCGCCCTTGAGGCCGAGCGAGCGCTGGTGGCCGATGCCGATGATGCGGGCGAGGTGGGTGCGGCCGCGCAAGGTCGCCAGCGTCTCGACCGGCTGCAGCTCGGCCACGAGGCAGACGATCTTGCTGGTGCCGATGTCGAGCACCGACAGGGTCGCGCTGCGGCGCGCCGAGAGCGGCTTTAAGCGCGGCGTGAGACCGTGCTGGAGGAGACTCATGACGCGACGCTCACCGGGGATGACAGGGAATGGAGGGGAATGGAGGCACCGGGAAGACCGGCGGGCGTCACGTCTCGCGCGCGGGTCATGTCTCGGTACCCTTCGGTTTCTTGGACTTCTTCTGGGCCTCCAGGCGCGCCGCCGCGCCCTCCTCGGTCAGCCGCACCACCACCCGGTCGGGCAGCCGCAGGTCGACCGCGATGATGTCCTTCTCGAGCAGGCTCGACTCGGCCTCGAGCTTGACCAGGCGGGCCACCGCCTCGCGGGCGCCGGCCTCGGGCAGGCGCACGTCGATGCCGTCGAGCTTCAGGGTCCAGCGCCGTCCCGAGACCAGGGTGCCGGCCCGGATCCGGTCGCGGAGCGGCCCCGCCGCCTCGAGGAGCGCGAGGTAGTCCTTGGTGCGCAGGTTCGCCTCCTCGCCCACCACCAGCGGCAGGTCGGAGAAGCGGCCGTCGCGCATCTGGTCGATCACCGTGCCGTCGGCGGCGATCACGGCGATCTCGCCGTTGCGCTGCCACAGCGCGCTCGGCTCGCGCTCGGTGAGGGTGATGAGCAGCTCGCGGGGATAGATCTTGCGCACCGAGACCGCGCCGATCAGCGGCACGGTGGACAGCCGGTCGCGCACGTCGACCACGCTGAGGAACGGCAGCGAGTTGCGCTGGTCGAGGCCGGCGGCCTTCAGGATCTCGGCCGAGCGCAGCTGCACGAGCCCGGTGATCGTGACCTTGTCGAGGCCGAAGCCGAGGCGGCGGGCGGCCATGTCGAAGGGCGTGCCGTAGCGGGCCGAGATCTCGGCGTAGCCGCCGCCGGACACGAAGCCGGCCACCGCGACGAGGCCGAAGAACCCGAAGGCCAGGCCCATCCCGAGATGCCGCGGCATCCGCCGCTCGATCGGCACCGCCACCGAGGCGCGGCGCGGGCGCAGGAACCGCGGCAGGACGCGGGCGAGGATCGCGCCGCTCAGGCGCGGATCGCGCGAGGGAGCGCCCCAGGCCGGCGCCGTCCCCGTCTGGGGAGCGGGCGTGCCGGCCTCTCCGCCGGCATAGCCGGCGTCGGTCAGGGGCTCAGGGAAGCGTCCACCACCATCCATCGGACGAATTCACCGAAAACGATACCCGGCACGGGCTGCGATCTCCGGCGCATCGGCTTCCCTCGATCGTCCGGGAGCGCTGTCCGTGTCGGCCCTCGCTCGCCCGGCGACCGGTCGAAGGACCGGAGCGTCGTCGTCGCGAGGGGTCGGCACGGCTCACGCCCGGCATCCAAGTGCTTGATGCGCCGTTAACGCCAACTCTCGAACTCGCTGGTAAATATCCGGTAAAGTTTTCGCCGGGCGCACAGGGATCGCGCCCCCGCCGGGGCCCGGTGCTGCAACGCTGCATCCCCCCGGCGGGGGCGCCGGGACCAGGCGATCCGGAGGGCCCGGGCCGGCCGGCGCGGGGTCCGGATCGCGGTGGGAAGCCCTTGGTCTCACAAGATCTTTTCCGCGGTGCGCTCGTCCGGCTCCGGGACGGCGACGCCCTCCCGCACCGCGCGGGTCGTCCGGCTTTCGGGAGCCGCGCGGCGTTCCTCGTTCGGTTAAGACCCGGTCATCCCGTCGCAGGGTCTGCGGGCCCGCAGGCCCGGCCGGGTGGTTAACGCCCGGGCGATTCGCGAATCAGCGGGCGGCCACGCCGACCCGCTTGATCTCCCAGTGCAGCTCGATCCCCGAGGTCTCGCGCACCCGCCTGCGCACCTCCTCGCCCAGGCCCTCGATGTCGGCGGCCGAGGCGCCGCCGCGGTTGATCAGGAAGTTGCAGTGCATCTCCGAGACCTGGGCGCCGCCGCGGGTCAGCCCTCGGCAGCCGGCCGCGTCGACGAGCTGCCAGGCCTTGCCCCCGGGGGGATTCTTGAAGGTCGAGCCGCCGGTGCGCTCGCGGATCGGCTGCGCCGCCTCGCGGGCCGCGGTGACGCGGTCCATCTCGGCCTCGATCGAAGCCCGGTCGCCGGGCCGTCCGCGATAGGTCGCCTGGGTGAAGATCAGGTCGGCGGGCGCCGAGCAGTGGCGGTAGGCGAAGCCCATGTCGGCCTGCGAGAGGACATGCAGAATCCCCGAGCGGTCGACGGCGCGGGCCTCGACCAGCACGTCGGTGGTCTCGCCGCCATGCGCCCCGGCATTCATCCTGAGAGCCCCCCCGACCGAGCCGGGGATGCCGCGATAGAAGGCGAGGCCGTCGAGCCCGGCCTCGGCGGCCGCGCGGGCGAGCTTCATGTCGGGAACCGCGGTCCCGGCCCGGATCGTCTCGCCGTCGATCGCAATCGACCCGAAGGCCTTGCCGCCGAGGCGGATCACCAGCCCCGGCACGCCGCCGTCGCGCACGATCAGGTTCGAGCCGAGCCCGATCACCGTCACGGGCACGTCCGGCGGGAGGGCGGCCAGCGCCGCGGCGAGGTCGTCCTCGTCGGCGGGGGTGAACAGCAGGTCGGCCGGCCCCCCGACCCGGAACCAGGTCAGGTCGGCGAGCGGGTGGTCGGGCAGGAGGCGGCCGCGCAGGGCGGCGGGCTCCAGGGCGGCGAGGATGGCGGCGGAGGTGGTCATGGATCCGTTCGGGATGATGCAGGTCGCCCCTCCCCTCTCCCCGCGGGCGGGGAGAGGGCTCCGGCGACCTTGTCGTCGACGGAGCTAGCGGGGGCGAAGCCGGAGCGAGGGTGAGGGGGTGGTGCCGAATGAGATTCTTCCGGAGACACCCCCTCACCCCCGCCCTGCGGGCTTGCCGTGTCCCCGACAAGGGAGACACGGCCCTCTCCCCGCCCGCGGGGAGAGGAGGAGGGGCGGCGCTCTACAATGGCGGCCATGATGGTGTCGAGGACGCCCGTCACATTGCGCGCGACCTCGCCGTTCCAGAACCGGAATACGCGCCAACCCTGCGACGCCAGCCAGGCGTCGCGCTCGCGGTCGTCGCCGCTCTCGGCGTGCTGGCTGCCGTCGAGTTCGACGATCAGCTTCCCCTCACGGCAGGCGAAGCCCGCGTAGTAGCGGCCGATCGCCATTTGGCGCGCGCACTCGGCCTCTGCCAGGCGCCGGTCGCGTAAGTGCGCCCAGAGCGCCCGTTCGGCATCGGTCTGGGTCCGCCTCAGCGTGCGGGCCGGCGCCGTACCGGGATCGTCGGGGCCGCGCATCGGAATGTCAGCGCCTCACGCCGCCTTCTCGCCGATCGAGGCAAGCTCGCCCGGGAGCGCGTAGGCCCATTGCGTGATGTTGCCGGCGCCCAGGCACACCACGTAGTCGCCCGGCCCCGCGAGCCCGCCGACGATGCCGGCCAGGTCCTCGGTGCGCTCCAGCGCCACGGCGTTGCGGTGGCCGCGGGAGGTCAGGCCCGCCACCAGGGTGTCGCGGTCGATGCCCTCGATCGGCGCCTCGCCGGCCGCGTAGACGGGAGCGACGATCACCGTGTCGGCGTCGTTGAAGCAGGTGCAGAAATCGTCGAACAGCGAGGCGAGGCGGCTGTAGCGGTGAGGCTGCACCACCGCGACGACGCGGCCGTCGGTGGAGGCGCGGGCGGCCTTCAGCACCGCCCGGATCTCGACCGGGTGGTGGCCGTAATCGTCGAAGATCTGGACGCCGTTCCACTCGCCGGTGCGGGTGAACCGGCGCTTGACGCCGCCGAAATTCGCCAGCGCCTTGCGGATCGCGTCGGGCGAGACGCCGAGCTCGTGGGCCACCGCCAGCGCCGCCGTGGCGTTGAGGGCGTTGTGCTTGCCCGGCATCGGCAGGACGAGGTCCTCCATCTCCATCCGGAAGCCGGGGCGGCGGTCGCGGATCATCACCCGGAACCGGCTCTGGCCGCCCTTCAGGTCGACGTCGATCAGGCGCACGTCGGCCTGCGGGTTCTCGCCGTAGGTGATGATGCGCCGGTCCTCGATGCGCCCGACGAGATCCTGCACCGTCGGGTGGTCGATGCACATCACCGCGAAGCCGTAGAACGGGATGTTGTCGATGAAGGCGCGGAAGGCGTCCTTGATCGCGTCGAACGAGCCGAAATGGTCGAGGTGCTCGGGGTCGATATTGGTGACGATGGCGATGTCGGCCGGCAGCTTCAGGAAGGTCCCGTCGGATTCGTCGGCCTCGACCACCATCCAGTCGCCCTCGCCCATCCGGGCGTTGGTGCCGTAGGCGTTGATGATGCCGCCGTTGATGACGGTGGGATCGAGCTCGCCGGCATCGAGCAGGGTGGCGACGAGCGAGGTGGTGGTGGTCTTGCCGTGGGTGCCCGCCACCGCGACGCAGGACTTGAAGCGCATCAGCTCGGCCAGCATCTCGGCCCGGCGCACCACCGGCAGGCGGCGCTCGCGGGCGGAGATCAGCTCCGGGTTGTCGCGGCGGATCGCGGTCGAGACCACCACCAGGGCGGCGTCGGCGAGATTCTCGGCCCGGTGGCCGACGAAGGTGCGGATGCCCTTCTCGGCGAGGCGGCGCACGTTGGCGTTGTCGGACGCGTCCGAGCCCTGCACCGTGTAGCCGAGATTGTGCATCACCTCGGCGATGCCGGACATGCCGATGCCGCCGATGCCGATGAAGTGGATGGGTCCGAGCTGGTTCGGCAGCTTCATGGAAGTCGGGGTCCTTTGTCTTCTTGTTCGATGGACGGCGCCTCGCGGGCCGGCATGGTCGATGAAGGGCCGCGAGAGCATTTTCCGACGACGTGGAAACCCGTTCGCCTCAGAAAATGCGGCAAAATCAAACACCTAGAGCACCGCCCGATCGCCTTGCGATCGGGCGGTGCTCTAGCGGGCCGTGACGGCGGTCTCGACCACCAGGGCGGCGAGGCGCTCGGCGGCGTCGGGCAGGCCGGCGCCCTTGGCGGCCGCGGCCGCCTTTGCGAGCCGGTCGGGATCGCCGAGCAGCGTACCGAGATCGGCGGCCAGCCGCTCAGGGGTGAAGTCCGTTTGTGGTCTGGGAAAGGCGGCGCCGATCCGCTCCAGCACCGCGGCGTTCGCCGCCTGGTCCTGGTCGAGGGCGCCGGGGAGCGGCACCAGGATCGACGGCCGGCCGATCACCGCGAGTTCCGCCACCGTCGAGGCACCCGAGCGCGCGACGACGAGGTGGGAGGTCGCCATCTTGGCCGGCAGGTCCTTGAAGAACGGCGCCACCGTGAAGGCGGAAAGCCCCGCGCCCTCGTAGAGCGCCTGCACCCGGGCGAGATCCTCGGCCCTCGCCTGCTGGATCACGGTGAGGCGGGCGCGCAACGCCGCCGGCAACCGCACGACGGCGTCGGGCACCACGTCGCTCATCACCCGGGCGCCCTGGCTGCCGCCGAAGGCGAGGAGCTGGAGCGGGGCGTCGGGTCCTACGCCCGGATAGGGCATCCCGGCCGCCGCCAGGACCGCCGGACGGACCGGGTTGCCGGTATGGACCCGGCGCGCCGTGGCCTTGGCGGGCACGCCCCGCACCTCGGGAAAGCCGGTGGCGATCACGGAGGCGCCGCGGGCCAGGAACCCGTTCGCCCGGCCCATCACGGCGTTCTGCTCGTGCAGGAGCGTCGGCACCCGCAGCATCTGGGCGGCGAGCAGGGGCGGCACGGTGGGGTAGCCGCCGAATCCGACGACCACCGCCGGGTTGAGGCGGCGCACCTCCCGGATCGCCGCCGCGAAACCGCGCCCGAGGGTCGCGAAGGCGGCGACACGGCGTAGGGGAGAGCGCCCGCTCGAGGGGGTGGCGGAGGGCACCGCCACGATCTCCGAGGCCGGGAACTCGCCGGACAGCGCCGCGACCCGGCTGTCGGTGGCGAGCACGACCCGGATGCCGCGCTCGCGCAGCCGCAGGGCCAGGGCCTCGGCCGGAAACAGGTGGCCGCCGGTGCCGCCCGCGGCGAGGAGCACGAGGGGTTGGGCGACGGTCATCGGGCGGCCGGGGCGGGGCGGGGCATGGAAAGGCGGTCTCCGGACATGCGGTCTCCGGTCGGTCGGTCGACCCCGTTTGTCACGACGGGGCCGCCAGGTCACCCCTTGGAGGGAAGCACCACTCGGGGTTGCGCCGACTCAGTGCGCCAGCCCCTCGTCGCGGTTGAGCAGCGTCGTGCGCGGCCGGCGCCGGGTGAGGGCGATGAGGAAGCCCATCCCGAGGGCGAGCGAGATCAGCGACGAGCCGCCGTAGGAGATGAACGGCAGGGTCATGCCCTTGGCCGGCATCAGCCGGGTGTTCACCGCCATGTTGATGCAGGCCTGGAGGCCGAACAGGGCGGTGAGCCCAGTGATGGCGAGCCGGCAGAAGATGTCGTCGCTGCGCCGGGCCAGGACCAGTCCGCGCATCACGATGAAGGCGAAGAGCAGGACGATGCCGACGCAGATGATGACGCCGAACTCCTCGCCCGCCACCGAGAAGATGAAGTCGGTATGGGCGTCGGGCAGGTGGCGCTTGGCGACGCCCTCGCCCGGGCCGGTGCCGAACCAGCCGCCGGAATTGAACGATTCCTGCGACCAGAAGGTCTGGAAGTTGTCGCCCGAATCCTTGTCCATGAAGCGCTGGATGCGGGCCCGCACGTGGGGCAGGAACTCGTAGGCCGCCGCCACGCCGACGAGGCCGGCCCCGCCGAGGCCGCCGACCCAGAACCAGTGCAGGCCGGCGACGAACACCATCGCGCACCACACCATGGTCACCAGCATGGTCTGGCCGAAATCCGGCTGCAGGATCAGCGGCACGATGGTCATCGGCAGGAGCAGCACGGCGAGCGTGCCGCCCGGCATGTCGCGCCGGCGCGCGCCCTCGGCGAAGGCCCAGGCGGCCAGGATCACGAAGGCGGGCTTCACGAACTCGGAGGGCTGCACGCCGATCGAGCCGAACTGGATCCAGCGATGCGCGCCCTTGATCTCGGGCCCGTACTTGGTCGCCGCGATGCACAGCACGATGCCGAGGCCGTAGGTGACCAGCGCCATGCGCCGGATGTGGCGCAGGGAGAGAAACGACACCGCCAGGATCAGGGCGATGGTCGGCAGCAGGTACATCACCTGCCGGTTGAGGAAGTGGAAGGTCGGCAGGCCGAGGCGCTCGGCCACCGGCGGGCCGCCGGCCATCAGGAAGACCAGCCCGGCCGTCATCAGGACGCCGAGGCCGGCGAGCAGCGCCCGGTCGACCGTCCACCACCAGTCGCCGAGATGCGAGCGTTCCGCGCGGGACATCATGGCTTGCGTAGGACCCTCGTTCACCAGCCGCGACCATCGGACGGAATGGTAAACCGAGTGTTGCCGCGCCGCCGCAGCGATGCGGATCCTGCCCGTGCCGCCAGGCCTTGCCGTCGGCCCCGATCGGTCAGCCCTGGAACATGCCGTGCGGCGCCAGCTCGAAATGCCGGGCGTAGGAGTCTTCCAGGGTCTCCCACGGCATCAGCATCACGCCGTGCAGCGGCGCCGCGCCCGCCGTCAGGGCGCCGAAGCGCCGCAGGATCAGGGCGAGCTCGTAGGCGGTGATGTCGGGCTTGGGATCGAACCGGTAGAAATGGGTCTCGTTGTCAACCGGCTCGGCGCCGATGCCCTTCAGGAGCGACTCGAACATCAGGAGGTCCCCCGTCCGGCACGAATCCCGTCGCGCCGCGTCGCGGAAGACTAGGCCGAACGGACGGCCTGCGGCAAATAAACTTGATGGGAGGAATATACCTTATCGGCACAGGGCAGGCGGCGCGGGAGCGGAAACGCCGACAGGCGTCCTCGTTTCCACGTCTCGGCGTCGTCCGGAGGCCGCGCGGCGGAATTCGGACGGCGCGCAGGGAACCGGCGCTATCGGGCCTCGAACCCTTAATCCTCGTGCGGCCCGCACCAGCCCGGCAGGTACACGGCAGCCTTGGAGCGGGCGAGGGCCATGGCCTCCTCCATGGCCTCGGAGAAATCGTCCTTGATGATCTTGCGCTTGATGTTCCGGCGCAGGAAATCGGCCCACAGGAACTCGCTGAACGGCGTCGTGTCCTTGGCGAACCCCCCGGAGCGGCGCAATTCGCCGGCGAGGCTGCGGAAGGGGTCGTCCGCCAGATCCTCGATCCGCTTCGGCAGGTCGCCGACGTCCCGGCGCACGCCGTCCGCGTCGTAGGGATGGACCCAGGCGCGGTGGTCGGCCACGACCCAGAACGCGTCCTTCTCGAGGTGGTGCAGGTCGGCCACCACGGTGGTGAGCACGCTCTCCACTCCCTCCTCCTGGAGGGCGCGGGCGAGGTGGTGGTGGTCGACGACGTAGCGGCGCTTCTTCGGCCCGAGCAGCACCGGAATCATGTGCGAGGCGAGGAACGCCTCGCGGTCCTTGTCGTCCTGGGTCTCGCGCCAGCGCTTGCGCTTCGCCGCCACCTCCCGGTAGCCGACCGTCATCTGGGTCGGGCGCAGCTCGGCGATCGGCGTGCTGTGGAGAATCGGGTCGCGGACGGACATTCGGCTCATCGACGCTCTTGCGCGCGGAAGGCCCGCGCCTGTCCGGGAAAACTCGGCCACACCCTCCCTTCGGTCAAGGCGGCGGACCGATGCCACATGATCTAACAATCCGGCTCGGCCTCGCCCGAACGGCCTAATCCCGTTGCGGCGAGAGAGTGTTCCGGCCCGGGCAAGCGCCGACGACGACACGCTTTTCCCCCGCGGATCGGCCGCCGCCGTCCGGCCCGGCGCCGCGCCGCCGGCACGGGCGGATGCGCAGCCGGGCATCCTTGACTTGCTTTCGGTTTGCTCGCCAAGAGACGGTCACGGGGCGCCCTCCGCGAGGTGCGGCGCCGCGGCCCGGATCCTGCCTCGTCATCCGTCCCCGTCATGGAACTGACGCAGGGACACGGCAGGACACCCGGCGGGTTCGGACTTGAGGCACAGACAGGGGCCGATCGGCCGGCCCGGGACCGAAGCGGATGCCCCGTCGCCGGGGCCGGCCGCGAGCGGGCGTCCCGGGATCCGACCGCACCCCGGCGGATGATCGGCGCGCGATGGACACCAACAATCCCCTGACCCAGGAATCCCGGGCCCGGGAATCCCTGGCCAAGGAGACCCTGGCCCAGGAATCCCTGGCCCAAGAGACCCTGGCCCAGGTGACTCTGGCCAAGGACGCCCCGGCGCGCCGCCGCCGCGGCCTCGGCTGGATCGTCACCGTCCTGCTCCTCGCGGGCGCCGGCCTGGCGATCTGGTTCGTGCCCGCCCTCGCGCCCGTGCGCGAGCGCCTCGCCACGCTGCTCGTGCAGCGCGAGGGCGTCGAGGGCCAGGCACCGGAACCCGGCGAGACCGCCGCGGCGCCGGTCTTCCGGCCGACCAAGCAGCAGCTCGCGAGCTTCGGCATCGAGACCGTGCAGGCCCGGGAGTTCCGGCCCGAGGGCTTCGCGGAAGGGCGGATCGGCGTCAACGAGGACGACAACGTCCCGGTCTACTCGCCCTATGCCGGCCGGGTGACCAAGGTGATGGTCCGGGCCGGCGACCGGGTGACGGCCAACCAGGTGCTGTTCACCCTGGAGGCCGCCGACATGGTCTCCGCCCTCAACGACTATCAGGCGGCACAGAACACGCTCGCCAAGAACTCCGCCCTGCTCAAGCTCAACCAGACCGTGGCGGCCCGGCTCCAGGAACTCTACCAGGCCAAGGCCGTGGCATTGAAGGACTGGCAGCAGGCCCAGAACGACGTGATCGCGGCGCAGAGCGACCAGCGCTCGGCCGAGGCCGCGCTCCAGGCGGTGCGCAACCGCCTCCTGCTCCTCGGCAAGTCGAACGCGGAGATCGAGGCCTTCGCCAAGAGCGGGGTGATCAGCTCGGCGACCGAGATCCGCGCGCCGATCGCCGGCACCATCGTGCAGCGCAAGATCGGCCTGGGCCAGTATCTCGCCGCGGGCAGCGACCCGGCCTTCGTCATCGGCGATCTCTCGACCGTGTGGCTCGTGGCCAACGTGCGCGAGACCGAGGTGCCGCGGATCAAGCTCGGCCAGGAGCTGGAGGCCAGCGTGATCGGCTTCCCCGACCGGGTGTTCAAGGCCCGCATCAACTACATGGCGGCCTCCCTCGATCCCGCGACGCGGCGCCTGCCGGTGCGGGCCGAGATCGACAATGCCGAGGGCCTGCTGCGGCCCGAGATGTTCGCGACCTTCACGATCCTGACCGGCCGCGACGAGAGCGCCCCGGCGATCCCGGCTTCCGCGATCGTCTACGAGGGTGCCCGCGCCCGGATCTGGGTCGAGCAGCCGGACGGCACCATCGTGTCGCGCAAGGTCGCCCTCGGGCTGACCGGCGGCGGCCTCGTCCAGGTCGTGGACGGGCTCAAGGTCGGCGAGCGCGTGGTCACCCGCGGCAGCCTGTTCATCGACCGCGCCGCCTCCGGCGACAAAGCGTCCTGATCGTCGGCGTCCTGAGGATCGCGCCCCATGAACCGCCTGATCGACTTCGCCCTGCGCCAGCGGGTGCTGGTGCTGCTGCTGTTCCTGGCGATGCTCGGGATCAGCTATGCCAGCTTCCAGCAGCTCAACATCGAGGCCTATCCGGACCCGGTGCCGCCGCTCGTCGACGTCATCACCCAGAATCCGGGCCAGTCGGCCGAGGAGATCGAGCGCTACATCACCATCCCGCTCGAGGTGCAGCTCGCCGGCATCCCCAACGCCACGGTGACGCGGACGATCTCGCTGTTCGGCCTGTCGGACGTGAAGATCCAGTTCACCTACGACTTCACCTACCAGGAGGCGCTGCAGCGGGTGCTGAACCGGCTGTCGCAGCTTCCGCCGCTGCCGAACAACGCCCAGCCGCAGATCTCGCCGACGAGCCCGATCGGCGAGATCATGCGCTATCAGGTGGTGGGCCCGCCGGGCTTCTCCTCGACCGACCTGAAGACCCTGCAGGACTGGGTGCTGCAGCGCCGCTTCAAGGCGATTCCCGGCGTCGTCGACGTCTCGGCCTTCGGCGGCAAGACCAAGGAGTTCGAGGTCGCGGTCGACCTGCACAAGCTCCAGGCGCAGGGACTGACCCTGGTCCAGGTCGTCTCGGCACTGAACAATTCCAGCACCAATGTCGGCGGCCAGACGCTCAATGTCGGCGAGCAATCGGCGGTGGTGCGCGGCGTCGGCCTGATCCGCGACATGGACGACATCCGCAACACCATGATCACGCAGGTGGGCGGCGTGCCGGTGCTGGTGAAGGACGTCGCGGAGGTCCAGGTCAGCAACGCGCCGCGCCTCGGTATCGTCGGCCACGAGAATAACGGCGACATCGTCGAGGGCATCGTGCTCCTGAGCCGCGGCGGCAAGAGCCTGCCGACGATCCAGCGGGTCGAGGCCGAGATCGAGAAGATCAACGCGTCGGGCATCCTGCCGCCGGGGGTCCAGGTGGTGCCGCTCTACGACCGCAGCGCGCTCATCCACACCACCACCCACACGGTGATGCACAACCTGATCTTCGGCGTGGTGCTGGTGTTCCTGGTGCAGTGGCTGTTCCTCGGCAGCCTCAAGAGCGCGATCATCGTCGCCGCCACGATCCCATTCGCGCTGGGATTCGCCATCACCATCATGGTGGCGCGGGGCGAATCGGCCAACCTCCTGTCGCTGGGCGCGATCGATTTCGGCCTCATCGTCGATGCGACGGTGATCATGGTGGAGAACATCTTCCGCCACCTCGCCGAGCACAAGGGCCCGCCCCAGCGCGGCAGCGGGCTCAAGATCGGCCTGATCGCGTCCGCCGCGCGCGAGGTGAACCGGGCGATCTTCTTCTCCGCCTCGATCATCATCGTGGGCTTCCTGCCGCTCTTCACCCTGACCGGCGTCGAGGGCCACATCTTCGGGCCGATGGCGAAAACCTATGCCTACGCGCTCGTCGGCGGATTGCTCGCCACCTACACGGTGTCGCCGGCGCTCTCGGCCCTGATCCTGCCGAACCACGTCGAGGAGCGCGACACCATCGTGGTGAAGGTCCTGCGCGCGCTGTTCCGGCCGCTCCAGGGCTTCACCCTGAACAACCGGCTCCTGACGATCCTGATGACGGTGGCGATGCTCGGCTGCACCGGCATCGCGATGCGCACGCTCGGCCTCGAGTTCCTGCCTACGCTGGAGGAGGGCAATCTCTACATCCGCGGCACGATGCCGGCCTCGATCTCGCTCGAGGCGGGCAACCCCTACGTCGAGCGGATGCGCAAGCTGATCGGCTCCTACCCGGAGGTGACCACGGTCGTCTCGCACCAGGGCCGGCCCGACGACGGCACCGATGCCACCGGGTTCTTCAACGTCGAGATCTTCGCTCCCCTGAAGCCCGCCGACCAATGGCGGCCGGGCCTGACCAAGGAGAAGCTGATCGAGGAGATGTCGGCTCGGCTGCGCGAGGAATTGCCCGGCATCGAGTTCAACTTCTCGCAATACATCCAGGACAACGTCCAGGAGGCGGCCTCCGGCGTGAAGGGCGAGAACTCGGTCAAGATCTACGGCACCGACCTCGAGCAGATCACCCGCACCGCCAACGACGTGAAGGCGGCGCTCGCCACGGTGCCGGGGGTGACCGATCTGGCGGTGTTCACCTCGCTCGGCCAGCCGACGGTGCGCATCGACATCGACCGGGCGCGGGCCGCCCGCTACGGCCTGGCGCCCGGCGACATCGCCACCACCATCTCGGCGGCGATCGGCGGGCAGACCGCGGGCGACCTCTACGAGTACGGCAGCGACCGCCACTTCCCGATGCGGGTGCGGCTGGCGCCGGACTACCGCCGCTCGCTGGAGACGATCCGCAACATCACGGTGGGCGTGACGACGGCGAGCGGCGGCGTGATGCAGGTGCCGCTCTCGGAGATCGCCCAGGTCCAGCTCGTCTCGGGCGCCGCCTTCATCTACCGCGAGAACCAGGAGCGCTACATCCCGGTCAAGTTCAGCGTGCGCGGGCGCGATCTCGGCGGCGCGGTGATCGAGGCGCAAAGGCGCGTCGCCGAGCAGGTCGACTTGCCGGCAGGCTACCACCTCGAATGGGTCGGCGAGTTCAGCAACCTGCAGGGCGCCATCGCCCGGCTGAAGCTCGTGGTGCCGGTGACGATCGGGCTGATCGCGCTCCTGCTCTACGTCAACTTCGCCTCGCTCACCGACACCCTGCTCACCCTGAGCGTGATCCCGATGGCGCTGATCGGCGGCATCTTCGCCCTGGTCCTCACCGGCACGCCGTTCTCGGTCTCGGCGGCGATCGGCTTCATCGCGCTGTTCGGCATCTCGACCATGGAGGGCGTGATCCTGCTCTCCTACTGCAACCAGCTGATGGACGAGGGCTGGGCGCGGGCACAGGCCATCCGCCACGCCGCCGACGTGCGCATGCGCCCGGTGATGATGACCTGCGTCGCGGCTTGCGTCGGCCTGCTCCCCGCCGCAATCTCGACCGGCATCGGCTCGCAGGTGCAAAAACCCCTGGCGCTGGTGGTGGTGGGCGGCATCCTGCTCGCCCCGATCCTGATCCTGGTGGTGCTGCCGGTGCTGATCGCGGCCTTCTCGCGCCACCGTCCGCGCCTGCCTGTGGCCGCGGCGCGACAGCCGGAGCCGGCGGAATGAGCGAGATGCAGGTCGGATTCGCCGTGCCCTCCCCTGCTGACGTGAAGCTGCCGCTGCCCATGCGCGCCATCCTGCGCCTCTCGACCGCCATCAGGGTGCCGCCGCGCGCCGCCGCCCCGGCGGCGGTCTCCGGCCCGGCGACGGACGAGACCGCGGGGGAACCCGCCGCGCCGCGCCCCTCCGCCCGCACCGCCGCCCGCATCCTGGCCGCGGCGCTCGCCGCCGGCTCGGCCTCGGCCTGCATGGTCGGGCCCGACTTCCAGGGCGCGACGCCGCCGCCGGTCGCCGCCTACACCAGGGAGGGGCTGCGCCACCCGGCCCTGAACGACGAGGATCGCCGCAACGGCGCGGTGGGTCAGCGCTTCGCGCAGGGGCGCGACGTGCCGGGCGAGTGGTGGACGCTGTTTCGCTCCCGCGCCCTCGACGGCCTCGTGGCGGAGGCGCTCGCCCGCAACCCGACCCTCGACGCCGCCCAGGCGACGCTCCGCGCGGCGCGGGCGACGACGGAGGCGCAGCGCGGCGCCCTGTTTCCGCAGGTCGGCTTCAACTCCCAGGCCTCCTACAACAAGGCCCCGGGCGGCGACCTGCAATCGCCCCTCAACAACAACGACCTGCTCTACAGCCTCGTCACCCCGCAGGTGACGGTGAGCTTCGTCCCCGACGTGTTCGGCGGCACCCGCCGGGCGCTGGAATCGCAGGCGGCGCAGGAGGAGGGGCAGCGCTGGCAGCTCGAGGCGGCCTACCTGACCCTGACCTCCAACGTCGTCGCGGCGGCGATCCAGGAGGCGTCGCTGCGGGCCCAGATCGCCGCGACCGAGAAGGTGATCCAGGCTCAGACCGACCTCCTGAACCTGATCACCAGGCAGTCGAATGCCGGCCAGGTCGCGGGCGCCGACGTGGTGCAGCAGACCGCCCTGCTGGCCCAGTCGCAGCAATTGCTGCCGCCGCTGCAGCGGGCGCTCGCCCAGCAGCGCAACCTGCTGACCGCGCTCGCCGGCCGCTTCCCGAGCGAGGAGGTGAGCCAGACCTTCACCCTCGCCTCGCTGCACCTGCCCCGCTCCCTGCCGGTGAGCCTGCCCTCGCGGCTGATCGAGCAGCGCCCGGACGTCAAGGCGGCGGAGGCCGCGGTCCATGCGGCGAGCGCCCAAGTCGGCGTCGCGGTCGCCAACCGCCTGCCGCAATTCACCCTCTCGGGCGCCATCGGCGCCAGCGCGACCAATTTCGCCGCCCTGCTCAACCCGGCGGCCAGCCTCTGGACGATCGCGGGCGCGGTGGCCCAGCCGCTCTTCGACGGCGGCACCCTGTTCCGGCGCCAGCAGGCGGCGGAGGAGACCCTGGTCGCGGCCCAGGCCCAGTACCGCGCCACCGTCATCACCGCCTACCAGAACGTCGCCGACGCGCTGCGCGCCCTCCAGGCCGACGGCCGCGCGGTGGCCGCCGCCAACGCCGCCGCCAAGGCGAGCCAGCAGAGCGTGGAGCTGGTGCGCAAGCAGTTCAGCCTCGGCGCGGTCAGCAGCGCCTCGCTCCTCATCACCCAGTCGGCCTATCTGCAGGCGGTGGTGACCCAGGCCCAGGCCCAGGCCAACCAGTACGCCGACACCGCCGCGCTCTTCCAGGCGCTCGGCGGCGGCTGGTGGAACCGGCGCGACGTGAAGCCGGCCCGCGACCCGAAGGATCCGGCGCCGTTCCTGTAGGGACGGCCCCTGGTCGGATCGCGGCGCGGATCCAAACCGTTTCTGCCCCGTTTCCAGCAAAGCTGTGACGGGCGGGGGGTTTTGGTGAGCGTCGGTTTGTTGGCTCTTCTGGACGACGTCGCCTTCATGGTGCGGAGCGCCGCGGCCTCCCTCGACGACGTCGCCGCGCAGGCGGCGCGGGCCGGCACGAAGGCCGCCGGCGTCGTCATCGACGACGCGGCGGTGACGCCGCGCTACGTCGTGGGCTTCGCGGCCGAGCGCGAATTGCCGATCGTCGGCAAGATCGCCCTGGGCTCGCTGCGCAACAAGCTCCTGTTCCTGCTCCCCGGCGCCCTCGCCCTGAGCGCCTTCGCCCCCTGGGCGATCACCCCGCTCCTGATGCTGGGCGGCGCCTATCTCTGCTACGAGGGCGCCGAGAAGGTCTACGAGGCCGTCTTTCCGCACCGCGCGCACGGCGACGAGGAGGGTCCCCAAGCCGGAGCGGGGCACGACCCGGCGCTGGAGGAGCGCCGGGTGGCCGGCGCCATCAAGACCGACTTCATCCTGTCGGCCGAGATCATGGCCATCACGCTCGCCGCCCTGCCGGAGGGCAGCGTGTGGATGAAGGCGGCCGTGCTGGCGATCGTCGGCATCGGCATCACCGTGGCGGTCTACGGCGCCGTCGCCCTGATCGTGAAGGCCGACGATGCCGGGCTCGCGCTCGCCGGCAGCCGCGCGGGACCGCCCTTCGGCGGCCTCGTCCGCGGGATCGGCCGCGGCGTGGTCAAGGGCATGCCGGCCCTGCTCAAGATCCTCTCCATCGTCGGCACGGCGGCGATGGTCTGGGTCGGCGGCGGCATCCTGCTGCACGGGCTGGAAGAGTACGGCGTGTCGGGCCCGGCCCATGCGGCGCATGACGCAGCGGTGAGAATGGGAGCGCTCGTCCCCTCGATCCGGGGCGTCGTGGAGTGGCTGGTGACGGCGGTGGCGTCGGGCCTCGTCGGCCTCCTCGTCGGCGGGGTGCTGATCCCGGTGGCGAACGTCGCATCGGGCCTGCTGCGCCGGGGCGGGAAGGCCCCCGCCGGCAAGGCTCCCACCGGCAAGGCTCCCACCGGAAAGCATCCCGCGCGGACCGGTGCGTAAGCGCAGGAGCGCCACGGACGCACCGATCCGGGCGGCCCCGGAGATCCTCCCCATCGCCTCCGCCCGCGAAACGCGGCAGGATCGGCCGGAGCCGACCGCAGGACGAGGCCCGGGATGGGAGCGCGCACGACACCGACGACCCGGCGGCGCCGCGCCGCTCCGACCGCCGCGGTCGTGTCGCTCATCGTCCTCGCCGCGGCGCTCGCCCTCGCCGCCCGATCCTGGTCCAGCCTCCCTGCCATCGACCTCGCCGCGGCGAACGCACGCTCCACGGTCGTCCTCGACCGCACCGGCACCCTCCTGCGCCCCTTCGCGACCGGCGACGGCCGCTGGCGGCTGCCGCTCGAACCGGACGCCGTCGATCCGCGCTTCCTCGCCCTGCTGACGGCCTACGAGGACCGGCGCTTCCGCGCCCATCCGGGCGTCGACCCGATGGCGCTGCTGCGCGCCGCCGGGCAGTGGCTCGCCGCCGGGCGGATCGTGTCGGGGGCCTCGACCCTGTCGATGCAGGTGGCGCGCCTCGTCGAGCCGCGGGGCGCGCGCTCGCTCCCCGCCAAGCTGCGCCAGATCGTCCGGGCGATCGAGCTGGAACGGCGCCTCGGCAAGGACGGGGTGCTGCGGCTCTACCTGGCGCTCGCGCCCTATGGCGGACCGGTCGAAGGCCTGCGGGCGGCGAGCCTCGCCTATGTCGGGCGCGAGCCGGCGCGGCTGACGCTCGCCGAGGCGGCGCTCCTGGTGGCGTTGCCGCAGGCGCCGGAGGCGCGCCGGCCCGACCGCTTCCCCGATGCGGCCCGCCGGGCCCGCGACCGGGTCCTCGACCTCGCGGCCGCCCGCGGCGTGGTGCCGGCGGCGGAGGCCGCGGCCGCCAAGGCCGAGCCGGTACCGCACGGGCGAAAGTCCTTCCCGATGCTCGCGCCCCACGCCGCCGAGGCGGCGGTGGCGCAGGAGCCGGGCCGGGCCATGCACCGGCTCACCCTTGATGCGCGGCTCCAAGCCCGGCTCGAACCGCTGGTGGCCGAGCGGGCGGCGGCGTTCGGCCCCGGCTTGTCGGCGGCGCTTCTCGTCGTCGACAACGCCACCGGCGAGGTGAGGGCCCAGGTCGGCAGCGCCGGCTACCTCGATTCCACGCGCTCGGGCGCCATCGACATGACGGGGGCCGTGCGCTCGCCGGGGTCGGCGCTGAAGCCCTTCATCTACGCCATGGCGTTCGACGCGGGGCTCGCCCATCCCGAGACGCTGATCGAGGACCGCCCGTCCCGGTTCGGCGCGAGCTACGCGCCGGAGAATTTCGACCTCACGTTCCAGGGCACGGTGACGGCGCGGCGGGCGCTCCAGCTCTCCCTGAACGTGCCGGCGGTGGAGCTGATGGAGGCTTTGGGCCCGGCCCGCTTCATCGCCCGCCTGCGCGCCGCCGGCGCCGGCATCGTCCTGCCCAAGGACGCCGCGCCCGGCCTGCCGGTGGCGCTCGGGGGCCTGGGGCTCACGCTTGCCGACCTCGCCCGGCTCTATGCCGGGCTCGCCCGCGGCGGCGAGGTGCCGGTGCTGAAACGCCGCCTCGACGGCCCGGCGGTGCCCGAGGCCGTGCTGCCGCGCATCGCCGAGCCGGTGGCGTCCTGGTACGTCGCCGACGTCCTGCGCGGCACGCCGCCGCCGGAGAGCGCCCTGCCGAACCGGATCGCCTACAAGACCGGCACGTCCTACGGCTACCGCGACGCCTGGGCGGTGGGGTTCGACCGGCGATACACCGTGGCGGTCTGGCTCGGGCGGCCGGACGGGGCCGGGGTGCCGGGCCTCGTCGGGCGCGTCGCCGCGGCGCCCCTGCTGTTCGACGCCGTCGCGCGCCTCGGCGGAGAGCCCGAGCCGGTGGCCCGCCCCCGCGACGCCCTCGTGGCGGCGACCTCCGCCCTGCCGCCGCCCTTGCGCGCCTTGCGCCGCGAATCCGGTCCGATCGATCGCCTGCGCATCGCCTATCCGCCGGACGGGGCTCGGATCGACCTCGGGGCGCATGAGGGAATGCCCGCCGGCCTCGCCCTCAAGGCGCTCGGCGGCACCCTGCCGCTGACCTGGCTGGTCGGAGGCCTGCCGGTGACCGAATCGGACCGGCGCCAGGCCGAGTGGCAGCCCGACGGCGCCGGCTTCGTGCGCATCTCGGTTCTGGACGCGGCGGGGGCCAGCGACAGCGTGATGGTGCGGATCGAATAGGGCCGTACACGTTTTCGCGAGGATGGCCCTGCGTCATCGGGGGATCGTTTCGCCCTCCCTGCCGTTCCTCCCTCGTGGAAGCGTGGCGCGATCGGGCCCCGCGCATGAGGCGAGTCTACGTCGGATGGCAGGTCGCATGGCAGGTCGGATAGCGGACGGGCAGGACGATGGCGGGCGGGCCCTGCCGATGAAGCCGGCCCGGGTCCAGGCCGCCGAGACACCCGGCGACGGGCTCGCGGCGCCGCTGGTGATCGCGGCGGTGATCGTCGCGGCCCTGTATTTCGCCCGCGAGATCCTGATCCCGATCGCCATCGCGGTGCTGCTCAGCTTCGTCATCGGGCCGCTGGTGGCGCTCCTGCGCAAGCTCCGGCTCGGGCGCATCCCGTCGGTCGGCGTCGCGGTGCTGCTGCTGCTCGCCGTGGTGGCGGGACTGGGCGGCCTCATCGGCATGCAGGTCGCCGACCTCTCGACCGGCCTGCCGCGCTACCAGCGCACCATCGCCGAGAAGGCCGAGAACCTGAAGGCAGGGCCGCTCGGCGACCTCGCCGGGTACATGCGCAGCATCAACCACCAGATCCAGCAGGCCGGCGCGCCCGAGCAGAAGCCGCAAGAGCAGAAGCCCCAAGAGCAGAAGCCCGCCTCCGGCAAGCCCGCCCCGCCGCCCTCGGTGCAGAACCCCGACAAGCCGGTCCTGGTCGAGGTGCGCGACCGCGAGCCCGGCCCGGTCGAGCTGGCCGAGAAGGTGCTGGCGCCGGTGATCTCGCCGCTCGCCACGCTCGGCATCGTCTTCGTGGTGCTGATCTTCATCCTGGTGCAGCGCGAGGACCTGCGCGACCGGATGATCCGCCTCGTCGGCTCCAGCGACCTGCACCGCACCACCGTGGCGATGGACGACGCGGCGTTGCGCCTGAGCCGGTTCTTCCTGGTCCAGCTCGGGCTCAATGCCAGCTTCGGCCTCGCCATCGGCGTC
Source organism: Methylobacterium sp. DB0501 (assembly GCF_011043735.1). Lineage (GTDB taxonomy): Bacteria > Pseudomonadota > Alphaproteobacteria > Rhizobiales > Beijerinckiaceae > Methylobacterium > Methylobacterium alsaeris. Next base: position 175,490 of record NZ_JAAKGV010000001.1, read on the forward strand.
GGGCTGTGGCTGATCGGCGTGCCGAACCCGATCCTGTGGGGCATCTTCTCGGCGCTGATGCGCTTCGTGCCCTATATCGGCGCCTTCCTGTCGGCGCTGCTGCCGCTGGCGCTGGCGGCGGCCGTCGATCCGGGGTGGAACATGGTGCTGGCGACCGCCGCCCTGTTCCTGGTGCTGGAGCCCCTGGTCGGCCAGTTCATCGAGCCGCTGGTCTACGGCCACTCGACCGGCTTGTCGCCCTTCGCGGTTCTGGTCTCGGCCCTGTTCTGGACCTGGCTGTGGGGGCCGGTCGGGCTGCTGCTCTCGACGCCGCTCACCGTCTGCCTCGTCGTCCTCGGCCGCCACGTCGACAAGCTCGAATTCCTCGACGTCCTGTTCGGCGACCGGCCGGCCCTGACCCCGGTCGAGAACTTCTACCAGCGCATGCTGGCCGACGATCCGGACGAGGCGCAGGAGCTGGCCGAAGCCATCCTCGCCCAGTGCTCGCTCTCCTCCTACTACGACGAGGTGGCGCTGAAGGGCCTCCAGCTCGCCGCGACGGATGCCCGCCGCGGGGTGCTGACCGAGAGCCAGCTCGAGCGGATCCGCGTCGGCATCGCCCAGCTGATCGAGGACCTGTCCGACCGCGACGACGCCGCGCCGGAGACGAAGCCGACGCTCGCCGGCCGGCTCCTGTCGGGCCGCCAGGACGAGGACGCGCCCTGCGAGGCCGCCCCCGCCGTCCCCGACGCCCCCGCCCCGGAGGACCTCCCGGAGGCCTGGCGGCACGAGGGCGCGGTGCTCTGCGTCGCCGGCCGCGGTCCCCTCGACGAGGCCGCCTCGATGATGCTGGCCCAGCTCCTCGGCAAGCACGGCTTCGGCACCCGGGTGGTGCCGTTCGAGGACGTCACCCGCTCGGGCATCGCCGCCCTGGACGCCGCGGGCGCGCGGATGATCTGCGTCTCCTACCTCGAGATCAGCGGCACGCCGGCCCATCTGCGCTACCTCGTCCAGCGGCTGCGGCGGCGGGTCCCGGAGGCGCAGGTGCTGGTCGGCTTGTGGCCGGCGGACGATGCGGTGCTGACCGATCCCGACGCCCGCGCCACCCTCGGCGCCGACCATTACGCGGTCTCCCTGCGGGAGGGCGTCGAGGCCTGCCTGGAGGCGGTGCGGGACGTGCCGGCGGACCGGCCGGCCCCGGAACCGCCCGCCGCATCCCGGCCGGCCCGGGAGCCGGAGCACGCCGAGGCCTGACCCGGGAAGCCCCGGGGCTTGACGCCGGGGCCGCGCCGTCCTTTCGATCCGGCAAGAGCGGGCCGCGGGCCCGCCGAGCGGCTTCAAGCGGGGACAGCATGAGCGTGGTGGATTTCGCGCGGTTCGTGGACGAGCTCGCCACCCAGTCGGGCCAGGCCATCCTGCCCTTCTTCCGCGCCGCCTTCGCCACCGAGGACAAGGCCGCAGGGACCGCCGCGTTCGACCCGGTCACCGAGGCCGACCGGGCCGGCGAGGCGGTGATGCGCCAGCTCATCAAGCGCAGCTTTCCCGACCACGGCATCCTGGGCGAGGAATTCGGCTCCGAGCACGAGGATGCCGAATACGTCTGGGTGCTCGACCCGATCGACGGCACCCGCGGCTTCATCGCCGGCCTGCCGATCTGGGGCACGCTCATCGGGCTCACCCGCGGCGGCGTGCCCTGCTACGGCCTGATGAACCAGCCCTTCACCGGCGAGCGCTTCTTCGGCGACGGCGAGGCCGCCCATTACCAAGGCCCGCACGGCACCCGCCGCCTGCGCACCCGCCGGAAGGGCGATCTCGCGGAGGCCGTCCTGCACACCACCGATCCGCGGCTGTTCGGCGAGGGCACGTCGGACCGGCAGGCCTACGAGCGGGTGGAGAAGGCCGCCCGCCTGACCCGCTACGGCGCCGATTGCTACGCCTACGCGATGCTCGCCGCCGGCCATATCGACCTCGTGGTCGAGGCCGAGCTGAAGCCCTACGACATCGTGGCGATGATCCCGGTGATCGAGGGCGCCGGCGGCGTCGTGACGACCTGGGAAGGGACCTCCGCCGCCAAGGGCGGGCGGATCGTGGCGGCCGGCGACAAGCGGCTGCACGAGGCGGCCCTGGCGCTGCTGAACGCCTGATCGCGGCCGCCCGGCGCCGCTTCGCCGGGTCGGCCGCGGCTCACGCGCGACGCCGTCCCGATCGAGCCGATGCATCCTGGGGCCGCGCAGCGGAACCCGGGAGGCACCACCGCTGCCGTTTGAGAAGACATACGAACGCAGCCCACCGCATCCGGGATCGTCGGCGGTGATGGCTTGCGGGTTCTCAGCCGTCGCGAGCCTCAGGATGACGCGGAGCGTTGTCGGCCTGTGCGCCGGATCGACCGACCTGTCCGATCGAACAGGCTCACACGCCATCCGGCCGATTGCCTCGCACGCGGATTTCCGCTTCGCTCAAGCGTCGTGCAGGCGTTGAGCCCGTGTCCGGAAGCCATCGTCGGGAATAGGCGTCAGACGACGGCCGCCCGCTCCGTCCCCGCTACCGCGGCAGACGATCCCGCCACCGGGATGGACGACCCCGGCACGAACGCGTCGAACGCCGCCCAGAACTGCTCGCGGACGGCCTCGCGCTCCATCAGGATCTCGTGGCGGGCGCCGCGCAGGGTGATCGTGTGGCCGGCGGCGAGCCGGGCCGCGAAGCGTTCCACCGCCGGGGTGCTGCAGACCGGATCGTCCCCGGCGGCCACCACCAGCACCGGCACGCGGATGCCGAGCGGGTAGCGCGGATCCTCGAAGCCGCGCATCGCCCGGAAGGCGGCGGCGAGCCAGCCAATCGTCGGGTCGCCGATGGCGCCCGCGCCCACCGCCAGCGCCGCGGCAGCGTTGCGGGCGTAGCGGACCGGATCGGCGGTGAGGCGGTTGTTCGGAAACGGCTTGGTGGCGATCGAGACCGCCGAGCCGCCCGGCACGTAGCGGCGACCGAGGCCCAGGGCCCGCAAGACCGCCGCGAGGCGCATCGCCGCCTTCGGCCGGCGAATCATGCAGATCGCCACCATCGGGGCGAGCACGACGAGGCGGCTGAACGGCAGCCAGCCCTCCCGGGCAGCGGTGAGGCAGATCGCGCCGCCCATCGAGTGGGCGAGGCCGAAGAACGGCCGCGGCAGACGCCCCTCCATCACCTGCGCCTCCACCGCCGCGAGGTCGAGGCGGTACTCCGCGAAATCGTCGACATGGCCCTTGTGCGGATCCTCGACGGTGCGGTCGGAGCCGCCCTGGCCGCGCCAGTCGAAGGCGACGACGTGAAAGCCGCGGCCGCGCAGCTCGGTCACGGTCTCGAAGTACTTCTCGATGAACTCCGCCCGGCCCTGCACCAGGCAGACCGTCCCCTGGACCGCCCGCGCCGTCGGCGCCCAGGTGGCGACGCGCAGCGACAGGCCGTCGGCGGTGCGCACCGTCTGGAGGACGGCCCCCGGCGGGATCGAGTTGTCGGGCGTGGCGAGCAGCGGAACGGTCACGGCAGGCTCCCCGAAGTCAGGCATCCGCCGCATCCTCGCACGGCACTCCTAACAAGTGGGGCGGGATCCGCGCGCGTCGCGCCCTCCCGGCGGCTCCCTCGAAAAAAATTCGCGCGACCCCGGTTGCGGCGGTCTTGATCAGTCGAGAGCCCACGCCAATATGCAGGAGGCGCCGGCCGATACGGCGGCGCGCAAGACCGGGACCGGCCCGAGCGGCGGTCCTTCAAGATTACATATTGCTTCGGACGGAGAATATGTCATGCGTCAGTTCGATCTCGCTCCCCTGTACCGTTCGACCGTCGGCTTCGACCGCCTGTTTTCCGCTCTCGACCAGTTCGTGACCTCGGATGCGGCGCCGACCTACCCGCCCTACAACATCGAGCGCACGGCCGAGAACGCCTACCGCATCACCCTCGCGGTGGCGGGCTTCACGGATCAGGATCTGTCGATCGAGACCCGCGAGAACGCGCTCACCGTGAAGGGCGAGCGCAAGGCCGAGGCCAAGCAGGCCGAGTTCCTGCACCAGGGCATCGCGGCCCGCGGCTTCGAGCGGCGCTTCCAGCTCGCCGACCACGTCCAGGTGACCGGTGCGGTGCTGGAGAACGGCCTGCTCCACGTCGACCTCGTCCGCGAGATCCCGGAGGCCAAGAAGCCCCGCCAGATCCAGATCGCCTCGGGCTCCCGTCCGCAGTCGATCGAGGGCAGCGTCCAGAAGGCCGCGTAAGGGGCGACCTGGACGGGCGTCGACTTGGATATCCCAGTCGATTTGCACATCCCATGAATGGGGAAGCGCCCCGGCCTCGCGGCCGGGGCGCTTTTCGTCCTCAAGGCAGCAGGTGGGTGCCGTGGGTGAGCGCGGCGCCGGCCCGCAGGGCCACCGCCACGAACACGGTCTCGGCCAGTTCCTGCTCGGTGGCGCCCGCCTTCTTCGCCGCCTCGCGGTGCACCTCGAGGCAGTACGGGCATTGCGTGGTCAGGGCGACCGCGAGCGCCATCAGTTCCTTGTACTTGCGCGGGATCGCACCGTCGGCGAGCGCCGCCTTGTCGAGGGCCTCGAACGCCCCCATCGCCTCGGGGGCGAGAGTCTTCAGGGCGGGCAGCTTCTTCAGGTTGGCAGCGTCGTAGAGCGCGTGATCGGACATGGCGTGGTCCTCCCGGTGGGTCCGGCCTGTGGCCGGCCGCCCGTCGATCGGGGCGGCTTCGGCCTCCCACGGTTAGACCATCTCGGGCGGTCGCCCAATCGGATTGAGAGCATGGCTCCGATGACGGCGGGAGGTGCCGTACGGGACCAGGGCCTGCGGCCGTCGCGACGGGTTCCGACCGAAGCCCCGTTTCCCGGACGCGCCCGGTCAACGCGGCACCCGCGCCGAGACCTCCCCCACCCCGTCCCGAGTCTCGCGGCGCGGCCCCAGGCCGACCGGGAGGGTGTCGTATCCGCCGGCGGGCTACAGGTCCCCGAAGGCGAGCTGGGCCGTGGCCGGGCGCTTCTGCGGCTTGCCGGCCTTGTCCTTCGCCGCGCCGCCCTTCGCCCCGCTCCTGGGCGCGCCCTTGGCCGCCGCCTTGCGCGGCCGCTTCGGCTCGGCGCCCTGGATGCGCGCCTTGCCCTTGTCGCGGGCCACCGCCTCCGGGGCGGTCTGGTCGCCCGAGAGCCACTTGCCACGCTTGATGACCTCGTTCACCCGGCCCTGGTTGACGCCGAGCTTGAACGCGATCTCCTGCTGGGTCATCTCCGTCGAGCCGTGCAGCTCGAGGATCTGGCGGGCCAGTTCCGGGGTCATCTTCTTGCCGACGATTCGGCGGCCGGGCTTGACCACCCGGTTGGCGCGGTCGCGCTCGCGCAGCCGCTCGAGGATCGCGAGGGCCATCAGCATGCCGTTCTCGCGCAGGGCTTCCTCGAATTCCTTCAGCGTCGCCATGAGGACCGAACTCCGCTGTCACGCTCCGGCAAGGAAACGGCGCCGGCCGGGGCAGGTTGCCCCCATGCACAGGTCATCCACGGTTTGTGCGCGTCCTGTTCCGGGTTGGCAACCGCCCGCCGGACTCGATCCACTGCTGTCCGCCGCACCGCCCTCCCGGGCGAACCCGCCGATTGGACAGGACCGGCGGCTTCGCGCATGAGTCCGCCCGGATGAAGCGGCCCGGATGCGTCTGCCCGAAGACGAGCCTGGCCGGGCACGGGAGGGTCGCATGGTTCTGGAGATCGCGCAGATCGAGGTGAAGGCCGGGCACGAGGCGGCGTTCGAGGCCGGGGTCGCCCAGGCCGCGGAGCTGTTTCGCCGCGCCAAGGGGTGCCGCAGCATGGAACTCCAGCGCTCGGTCGAGATCCCGACCCGCTACCGGCTGATGGTGCGGTGGGAGACCCTGGAGAACCACACCGTCGACTTCCGCGAATCGGCGGATTTCCAGGCCTGGCGCGGCCTGGTCTCGGAGCATTTCGCCGCCCCGCCGCAGGTCGAGCACACGGTTCTGGCGGTGCAGGGCTTCTGAACCGGGCAAGCCTCCGGCCGTTCCCCCCGGGAATGACGGCCGGAGACAGCCATGGACGACGCCCGCAATCCGGACCCGACGCCCGGCGAGGAGCTGGCCGATGACAGCCTCGGGGCGAGCCGCCGCCCCGCGGGCGCTGGCGAGGCGAAGCCCGCCGCCGGCACGCCGCAGGGCGGCCGGCCCGCCGACGAGCAGGTGGCGCGAGAGGCTCCGCCTCAACAGGAGCCGTGACATGGAGCGTCCGGTTCGCTACTCGCGAGTCTGACGTTCCTCGATCCCACGGCACCCGTCATGGCGCGACCTCTGGCCCGACGTCCCCTGCGCATCGGCACCCGCGGCAGCCCGATGGCGCTCGCCCAGACCGGGATGGTGCGCGACCGCATCGCGGCGGCCCATCCCGACCTCGCCGAGCCCGGCGCGATGGAACTGGTCGTCGTCACCACGGTGGCCGACAAGGTGCTCGACCGGCCGCTCTCCGAGATCGGCGGCAAGGGCCTGTTCACCAAGGAGCTGGAGCAGGCGCTCCTCGCCGATCAGGTCGACATCGCCGTCCACTCGATGAAGGACGTCGAGACCTGGCTGCCGGACGGCCTCGTCATCGCCTGCATCCTGGAGCGCGACGACCCGCGCGATGCCTTCCTGTCGCCGCGGGCGACGAGCCTCGCCACCCTGGCGCCGGGCAGCCGGGTCGGCACCTCGTCCCTGCGCCGCGGCGCCCAGGTGCTGATGCGTCGGCCCGACCTGCGGATCGTGCCGTTGCGCGGCAACGCCAACACCCGGATGAAGCGCCTCGAGGAGGGCGCCTGCGACGCCACCCTGCTCGCCATCGCGGGGCTGGAGCGCCTCGGCCTCGCCGACCGCGCCCAGGAGATCCTGCCGGTGAGCGAGATGCTGCCGGCGGTGGCGCAAGGGGCGCTGGGCATCGAGTGCCGGGCCGGCGATGCCGAGGTGATCGAACGCCTCCAGGCCGTCGCCTGCCCGACGACCACGATCGCGGTCGGCGCCGAGCGGGCGCTGCTCGCGGAGCTCGACGGCTCCTGCCGCACCCCGATCGCGGCCCTGGCCCAGATCGACGGCGACGGCCTCACCCTCGACGGCATCCTGTTCCTGCCCGACGGCAGCGCCCACTGGGCCACTCACCGCACCGGCCGGGCCGCCGACGCCCTGGCGATCGGCCGCGACGCGGGGGCCGAGCTGAAGGCGAAGGCGGGCGAGACCTACCGGGCGAAGCTGCAATAGCCGGAGGTCGACCGCCTCACGAGGCGAGCGCCCTCGAACCCGACGGCATCGCAGCCGCGGCGCGGGAAGGAACGGGCGCGCCGGCATCCGCGGCGACCCCGCCGCCGCGCCGCTTCACCGCGTAGGAGGCCTCGTCCGCCCTCCGGATCAGGTCGTCGAGATCCACCGAGCACGACGGCGCCCAGGCATAGCCGAGGCTCAGGCCGACGGTGACGGCCTCCCCCGCCAGGTCGTAGGGCGCCCCGAGGGCGCGGACGATGCGCCGCGCGAGATCCTCCGCCTCACGGACGTGCCGCACCGACGGCTGGAGCACCACGAACTCGTCCCCGCCGACCCGCGCCGCCACCGCCGGCGCGGCGACCAGCAGGCGCAGCCGCGCGCCGAGTTCCTGCAGCAGGGCATCGCCGGCCGCGTGGCCGTAGCGGTCGTTGACGAGCTTGAACCCGTCGAGATCGAAGCAGTGGACCGCGACGGCGTCGTCCGCCGCCCCGGGCAGGCCCCGGAACGCCCGACGCAGGCCGAGGCGGTTGGCGAGCCCGGTCAAGGCGTCGCTGCGGGCGAGCGCAGCCATATCGAGGCGCAACGTGATCTGCCGGACCGCATTGCGGTAGGAGAGCAGGACGCCGTTGAGGGCCCCGACGAGGAAGAGCGCGAAGGTCGCCGCCAGGATGTACTGCGGCCTGCCCCCGAACCAGGCGGCCGACCCGATCGCCGGCAGGGCGGCGAGCAGCAGGGCGCCGGCCGCCAAGCGGGGCCGGATCGACAGATGGGTGACGACGCCCGAGCAGTAGCCGAACAGCAGGCCGGTCGCCAGCATCTGCATCTCCATGTCGGGCTGCGCGAAGATCCGGCCGTCGAGCGCGCCGACCGAGGCCGCCATCATCACGGTCGTCAGGATGTGGCCGCGCTCCCAGCGGCGGGCCTCGTCCCGCGCGACCGGTCCCCGGGCGAGCCGACGCAGATGCCGGACGACGAGGCCGAGCTTGGCCGCGGAGGCCAGCCCGCCGGTCAGCGCCGCCGCGAGCAGCACCGCGTCGCCGAGGGCGTGAGCCACGAACAGGCCCACACCCAGCAGGGTGACGCCCATGATGCCGTTGGGGACGGCAACGCGGGCGAGTTCGGCAACGAGTGCGACGTGGACGTCGTCCGCTTCATTCCGTGAGGGCATCCGCCATGATTCCGATCCCGGCTCTCGACAAGACTGAAACACGAAATTGATGACGAATCTCACAATCCTGCTGCACGTGTTCCGGATCGTCCCCGCCCGGCCGTTCGTCCTTCCGTCCAGCGATCCCGGACACTACGACATCTGACGATACAGATACTCTACACCAGCACCGGTAAAGCCTGCTGCGTCCCGACGCCGAAGACCCGCTTGTAGCGCTCCACCTCTTCCTCGGGCCCGAGCGCCTTGGTCGGGTTGTCGGAGAGCTTCACGGTCGGGTGGCCGTTGGCGGAGATCACCTTGCAGACGATCGAGATCGGGTCGAGGCGACCGTCCGGCGCCAGGCCGCGGAAATCGTTGGTGAGCAGCGTGCCCCAGCCGTAGCCGATGCGCAGGCGGCCGTGGAAGTGGCGGTGGATCCGCTCGATCACCTCGACGTCGAGCCCGTCGGAGAAGATCGCCAGCTTCTCGCGCGGATTGCGGCCGTGCTTGGTCCACCACCGGATGGCCTCTTCGCCGCCCTCGATCGGGTCCTTCGAATCGATACGGATGCCGGTCCAGTCGGCCATCCAGGCCGGGCCGCGCTCGAGGAAGCCGGTGGTGCCGTAGGTGTCGGGCAGGATCACCAGCAGGTTACCGGCATAGTCCCGCTGCCAGTCGGCGAGCACGAGGTAGGGCGCGCGGGCGAGGTCCTCCTCGTTCTCGGCCAGAGCCGAGTAGACCATCGGCAGTTCGTGCGCGTTGGTGCCCACCGCCTCGATGTCGTGGCGCAGCGCGATCAGGCAGTTCGAGGTGCCGAGGAAGCCCGGCCCCAACCCCTCGATCATCGCCTCGACGCACCAGTCCTGCCACAGGAAGCCGTGGCGGCGGCGGGTGCCGAAATCGGCGATGGAGAGGCCCGGCAGGGTCTTCAGCCGCTCGATCTTCTCCCAGATCCGGGTCATCGCCCGGGCATAGAGCACCTGGAGCTCGAACTTGCCCATGCCCTTGAGCACCCCGCGCGAGCGCAGCTCGTTGAGGATGGCCAGCGCCGGCACCTCCCACATCGTGGTCTCGATCCAGGGACCGTGGAAGGTGAGCACGTATTGCCCGTCCTGCTTCTCCAGCAGGTAGTCGGGGAAGCGGAAATTCTCGAGCCAGTCCATGAAATCCGGCGAGAACATCTGGCGCCGGCCGTAGAAGGTGTTGCCGCGCAGCCAGGTCGATTCGCCCCGCGTCAGCCGCAGCGACCGGCAATGGTCGAGCTGCTCGCGCAGCTCGCCGGGATCGATCAGGTCGGCGAGCCTGACCCGGCTGGTGCGGTTCTGGATCCCGAAGGTGACCGAGACGTTCCGGTGACGCCGGAAGATCGTCTGGGCCATCAGGAGCTTGTAGAAATCCGTGTCGAGCACGGAGCGGATGATCGGGTCGATCTTCCAGGTGTGGTTGTAGACCCTGGTCGCGAGATCGAGCATCGCCCGTGCCTGCCTGATTCAGGACCGCCTCCTGCGGGCGGCCGGACCGTCGCCCCTCGGGCGGGGCGACGGAGGGTGGGAAGCCGGCACGGTTCGGGCCGCCAAGTCAAGCGCAGGCCCGGTCTTGTCCGCAATTCTCAGCGGGCGCCGAGGTCGACCGCCTTCTTCTCGGTCTTCGGCGACTCGCCGGTCACCGCCGCCTTCACGTAGCCGTAGAGGTGCAGCATCGTGGCGTTCGGGCTGTCCCAGTACTCGCCCTTCTCGGGGTGGACGCGGATCAGCGCGATCGACGGGTCGTCCTTGCCACCCGGGAACCAGGTCTTCAGGCTCTCGCTCCACTTGGCGTCGATCTGCGCCTTGTCGCGCACGATCTCGGCCTTGCCCGACACCGAGACGTAGTTCTGGTTCGACGGGTCGGAATAGGAGAGGTTGACCTGGTTGTCGCGGCCGATCTCGTTGGTGACCGGAGCGTCGTTCTTCACGAAGAACCAGAGGTCGCCGGCCTCGTCCGCATCCTGGTTCCACATCGGGCGGCTGCGCAGCTGCCCGTCGGAATCGGCCGTGGTCATCATCGCGACCTTCACGTCCTTGATCATCGCGAAGAGCTTCTTTGCGCCCTCGTGGTCGCGGTGGCTGCCCTGGTGCATCGTCGTCGGTCTCCCTCGAATCATGCCGCGAGCGGGCGAGCCCGCTCGAAGATGCACGTCAACGGACGATGCCGGCTTTGGTTTCGGCACCCCGCCGTCGAAACTCGGCCGTGATTTCGGGGGCGACCGCCTCGCCGGGCGGGGGAATGCCGCCTATCTCTGCGGGACGACCGCCGCCGGGCGGCGGCCGACGAGTCCGACGTCAAGACGGGTCCCGAGATGAAGATCAGCGCGCGCAACCAGCTCGACGGCAAGGTCGTCGAGGTCAAGAAGGGCGCCACCACCGCCCATGTCCGGGTCGAGCTCGCCGGCGGGCAGGTCGTCACCGCGGCGATCACCAACGAATCCGCCGACGAGCTGGGCCTGGCCCCCGGCAAGACCGTGAAGGCGGTGATCAAGTCCAGCGACGTGATGATCGCCACGGATTGATCGTCCAAGATCATGCGGCCCGACCGGCGCTCCCTGCTCCTCGGCGCGGCCTCCCTCGCGGCGGCCGGCCCGCCCGCCCGGGCCGCCGACCCCGTGCGGGACGATGCCGGCCGGGTCCTCGGCACCTTGAAGCCGCCCGTCGCCCGGGTGTTTCCCGCCGGCCCCCCGGCGGCGATCCTGCTCTACACCCTGGCACCCGACCTGCTGCTCGGCTGGCCGCGGGCGATCCGGCCGGCGGAGAAGCCCTACCTGCTGCCCCGGGCCGCCGATCTGCCGGAGGTCGGACGCCTCACCGGGCGCGGCAACACCGCCAACCTCGAAGCGGTGCTGGCTCTCAAGCCCGACCTGATCCTCGATGTCGGCTCCACCGCCGAGACCTACCGGTCCCTGGCCGACCGGGTGCAGGACCAGACCGGCATCCCCTACGCGCTCCTCGACGGGCGCCTCGCCTCCGCGCCCGCCACCTACCGCAGCCTCGGCCGCCTGATCGGGCGCGACGCCGAGCCCCTGGCAACCGTGAGCCAGGGCATCCTGGCGACGATGCGCGAGCGCGTCGCGACGGTGCCCGAGCAGAAGCGGCCCCGGGTCTATCTCGCCCGCGGGCCCCGCGGCCTGGAGACGGCGCGGGCGGGCTCGATCAACGTCGAGGCGCTGACGCTGATGGGCGCCGTCGACGTCGCGGGCCCGGGAGGCAGCCTGGCGCAGGTCTCGCCCGAGGACGTGATGGCCTGGGCGCCCGAGGTGATCGTCGCCCTCGATCCCGCCTTCGCGGCGGCGGCGCGGCAGGACCCGCTGTGGCAGGCGACGCCGGCCCTGCGGGCGAACCGCCTGCACGTGACCCCCTCGCTCCCCTTCGGCTGGGTCGACTTCCCGCCCTCGGTCAACCGCCTCGTCGGCCTGTGGTGGCTGGGCAAGATCCTGTATCCGGCGCTCTTCCCCGAGGACCTCCGGGCCGTCGCCCGCGACCTCTACGGCCGGCTCTACCACGTGACGCCGGACGACCCGGCCCTCGACCGCGTGCTGGCGGGAGCCCTGTGAGCGGCATCGCCCATGCCGTCGCCCTGGCGGGTGCCCGGGCGTTCCGGCTCGGCGGGCCGTGGCTGGCGCTGCTCGCCCTGATGCTCGCCGCCGCCCTCGCCTTCGGGGTCGGGCGCTATCCCGTGTCGCTCCTCGACGTCGCCCGGGTGCTCCTCGGCCGCCTCGCCGGCCACGCGCCGGACGTGGCCCCGGCGGTCGAGGCGGTGGTCTTGCAGATCCGCGGGCCCCGCATCGCGGCGGCGATCCTGGTCGGCGCGGCCCTCTCGGTCGCCGGTACCGCCTTCCAGGGGCTGTTTCGCAATCCCCTGGTCTCGCCCGACATCCTCGGCGCCTCCTCGGGGGCCGCCCTCGGCGCGGTCGTCGGCATCTGGCTGTCCCTCGGGGTGCTGGCGATCGAGGGGCTGGCCTTCGCGGGCGGGCTCGTGGCGGTCGCCTGCGTCTACGCCCTCGGCACCGCCCTGTCGGGACGCGATCCGGTCCTGGTGCTGGTGCTCGCCGGCGTCGTCATCGGCTCCCTCCTCGGCGCCGGGGTCGGGCTGATCAAGTACCTGGCGGACCCCTACAACCAGCTCCCGGCGATGACCTTCTGGCTGCTCGGCAGCCTGTCGGGCACGCACCCCTCCGACCTCCTGCCGCTCGCCGGTCCCGTAATCCTCGGCACCGGTGTCCTGCTCCTCCTGCGCTGGCGCCTCGACGTCCTGTCCCTGCCGGACGAGGAGGCGCGCGCGCTCGGCCTCGCCACCGGGCCTCTGCGGGTCGCCGTCGTGGCGGCCGCGACCCTGGTCACGGCGGCGAGCGTCGCGACGGCCGGCATCGTCGGCTGGGTCGGGCTGGTGGTGCCGCATCTCGCCCGCTTCCTCGTCGGCCCCGGCTTCGGCCGGCTGATCCCGACCGCGGCGCTCCTCGGCGCCGGGACGCTGCTCACCATCGACACGCTCGCCCGCATAGTGGCACCGGTCGAGGTGCCGCTCGGCATCCTCACCGCCTTCGTCGGCACGCCGGTCTTCCTGTGGCTGCTCGCCCGGGCGGAGCGGGACTGGTCGTGACCCTGCTTCAAGCCGACCGCCTCGCCTTCGGCTATCCGGGCCGCGAGATCGGGCGCGATCTCTCGATGCAGCTTGCGGCCGGCGAGGCCCTGGCGCTGCTGGGACCGAATGGCGGCGGCAAGACCACCTTGCTCAAGACCCTGCTCGGCCTGCTGCCCGCCTTGCGCGGCACGGTCCGGGTCGAGGGGCGTCCGCTCGGCGATCTCACCGCGCGGGAGCGCGCGCAGGCGATGGCCTACGTCCCGCAGGCGGCTGCTGGCGCCTTCGCGTTCACGGCGCGGGCCGTGGTGCTGATGGGGCGCACCAGCCGTACCGGCCTCCTCTCCGCCCCCTCCCGGGCCGACCACGCGGCGGCGGACGCGGCGCTCGCCCGGATGGGCATCGCCCACCTCGCCGAGCGGCCGGTGACGCGGCTGTCCGGCGGCGAGCGCCAATTGGTGCTGGTCGCCCGGGCGCTGGCGCAGGAGCCCCGCATCGTGGTCCTCGACGAGCCGACCGCCAGCCTCGATTTCGGCAACCAGGGCCGGGTGATGGCGGAGATCCTGCGCCTGCGCGCCGACGGCCTCGGCCTCCTCTTCACCACCCACGACCCCAACCAGGCCGCCCGCTACGCCGACCGGGCGCTGCTCCTGCGCGGCGGCTCGACCCTCGCCGCCGGGCCGGTGGCGGAGGTGCTGGACGCCGCCAGCTTGAGCCGGCTCTACGGCGCGCCGGTCGAGGAGGTGCGGGATCCGGAGAGCGGGGCACGGGCCTTCCTGCCGGGCGGGTGAGCGTCTTCGCGACTTACCCCGACGGACCTGACGACCCCGTGGCCGTCATGTCCGTCGATGCGAGTCGCGCAGGCTCCGACGTTTCCGCAGAAGCCTCCATCCACGCCCCCCACCGATGGCCGCTCCCGCCGCGCTGGCGTTTCCCGGCGCAGGGGTTACATGACGCGGGACGGACACGAGTGGCGGACAGGAGCGAGGCGACGTGGCGATCACCCGGGACGACGTGCTGAAGGCGCTCGCGGGCGTGACGGTCGATGCGGCGGGGACCAGCCTGCCGGCCTCCGGCCGCCTGTCGGAGATCGTTATCGACCCCGCGGGCCGGGTGGTGTTCTCGATCGGCATCGCGCCGCCGGAGGCCAAGGCCTTCGAGGCGGTGCGGCAGGCGGCCGAGATCGCCGTCCTGAAGCTCCCCGGCGTCAAGGCGGCGCTGGCGAGCCTCACCGCCGAGCGCGGCCCAAGCTCGGGATCGAGTGCCGGCCCGGCGCCCCGCCCCGCCGCCCCCGGCGGCGCCCCCCAAGGCGGTCCTCGCCCCGGCCCGGCCCTGCCGGGGGTGCGCCACATCGTGGCGGTAGCCTCGGGCAAGGGCGGCGTCGGCAAGTCGACCACCGCCTGCAACCTCGCCCTTGCGCTGCGCGCGCAGGGGCTGAAGGTCGGGCTCCTCGACGCCGACATCTACGGCCCCTCGGTCCCGAAGCTGTTCGGTATCGACCGCAAGCCGGAGACGATCAACACGCCGCAGGGCCAGCGCATCGTGCCGCTCAACGGCTACGGCATCCCCGTGATGTCGATCGGCTTCCTGATCTCCGCCGACACGGCGATGATCTGGCGCGGCCCGATGGTGCAATCGGCTCTGACCCAGCTCCTGCGCGAGGTCGCCTGGGGCGAGCTCGACGTGCTGATCGTCGACATGCCCCCCGGCACCGGCGACGCGCAGCTGACGCTGGCCCAGGCCACGCCGCTCGCCGGCGCGGTGATCGTCTCGACGCCGCAGGACCTCGCGCTCATCGACGCCCGCCGCGCCGCGACGATGTTCCGCCGGGTCGAGGTGCCGATCCTCGGCGTGGTCGAGAACATGGCGACCTTCGTCTGCCCGCATTGCGGCGGCACCTCGCACATCTTCGGCCATGGCGGCGCCCGCCACGAGGCCGAGACGATGAGCGTGCCGTTCCTGGGCGAGGTGCCGCTCAACATGACGATCCGCGAATCCTCGGATGCCGGCCGTCCCGTCGTCGCGGTCGATCCCGACGGGCCGCAGGCCGCCGCCTACCGGACGATCGCCGCCGCGCTCTGGGCCAATCTCAGCGGCGGCGCCGGCCCGCGCCCGGCGCCCCGGATCGTGATCGAGTGAAGACCCCCCCGACCCTCGGGGTGATCCTGGCCGGCGGGCTCTCCCGCCGGATGGGCGGCGGTGACAAGCCGCTGCTCCGCCTCGGCGACAGGACCCTGCTCGAACGGGTCGCCGAGCGTCTGCGACCGCAATGCTCCGCCGGGCTGATCCTCAACGCCAACGGCGATGCGGGCCGGTTCCGTGCCTTCACGGGTTTCGTGGTGCCGGATTCGGTGCCCGATGCGCCCGGGCCGCTCGCCGGCGTGCTCGCCGCCCTCGATTTCTGCGCCGCGCATCACCCGGACGTGGGTTACGTCGCGAGCGTGGCCGGCGACACGCCGTTCCTGCCGCACGACTTCGTCGCCCGGCTGCACGCGGCACGCGCCCGCGACGGCGTCGAGATGGCGGTCGCGGCCTCGGGCGGGCAGCTGCATTTCGTGAACGGCGTCTGGGCGGTGTCCCTGCGCCACGACCTGCGGACGGCTCTCGTCGAGCGGGGCCTGAGGCGGGTGGGGATGTGGATCGCCCGGCACAATGCCGCGGAGGCGGCGTGGGAGACGGAGCCGGTGGACCCGTTCCTGAACCTCAATACGCCGGAGGATTTTTTTGCGGCGGAAAGGCTGGTGGCGGACGAGGGGCGCTCCGCGATCCAGTGAGACGCAAGCTCAACCCTCCCCCCTCTGCGGGGGAGGGTGCCCGGCGGAGCCGGGCGGGAGAGGGGACGCCGCTTCCGGAAATGACTGAACCGTTCCGAAGAGCGCCACCTGGTTCAGCGCCGCGCTGCCCCGCTCCCGGCCTGCTCCGCAGGCAACCCTCCCCCGCAGAGGGGGGAGGGTTCCCGCGCTTATCTCGGCAGACGGCAGTCCGCCGAATTAAAAGGTCACGCCTCGACGCGCATCGTCTTGATCGTGTCGGGATCGCGCACGGGCTCGCCGCGCTTGATCTGGTCGATCACCTCCATGCCCTCGACCACCTTGCCCCACACGGTGTACTGCTTGTCGAGGAAGCGGGCGTCGGAAAAGCAGATGAAGAACTGCGAGTTGGCCGAGTGCGGGAAGTTGGTGCGGGCCATCGAGCAGGTGCCGCGCACGTGCGGCTCGGCGTTGAACTCGGCCTTCAGGTCCGGCAGCTCGGAGCCGCCGGTGCCGGTGCCCGTCGGGTCGCCGGTCTGGGCCATGAAGCCGTCGATCACGCGGTGGAACGGCACGCCGTCGTAGAAGCCCTGCCCCGAGAGGGTCTTGATCCGCTCGACGTGGTTGGGGGCGAGGTCGGGGCGCAGCTCGATGACCACGCGGCCCTTGCTGGTCTCCATCACGAGTCGGTTGCTGTCGGTCATGGTCGGTCTCCTTGATTCGGACCAGGGTAGACGAAACGCAGGGCGATGGGACGCCCCGCGACGGCGCCGCCGAGCCCCGCCGTCAGCCGCGCCGGGGTGCAGCGGGCGAGCGACGCCAGGGTCTCGGCGACGAGCGCGTCCCGCCGCCGGGGCGGAACGCGCGTGAAGGTGATCCGCGGCTGGCCCTGAAGGCTACCGTCGCGCCGCAGCGCGAAGCGCACGGTGATCGCGGCGGCCCCGAGATCGGCCGGCAGACGCCAGCAGGCGGCGAGCCGGGGATAGAGGTCGGCCAGGGTGTCGGCGGGTCCCTCGGGCGTCGTCGCCACCGGCACCCGGACGGTCGCCCGCAGGGTCGTCGGCAGCGAGAGCACCGAGGGGTTGTCGTAG
Organism: Methylobacterium sp. DB0501; assembly: GCF_011043735.1. Classification (GTDB taxonomy): domain Bacteria; phylum Pseudomonadota; class Alphaproteobacteria; order Rhizobiales; family Beijerinckiaceae; genus Methylobacterium; species Methylobacterium alsaeris. The sequence goes on from NZ_JAAKGV010000001.1 coordinate 192,311, forward strand.
ACGTCGAACTGCGCGGCGGCGGGCGAGGCCGAGAGAGCCAGCGCGAGGCCGGCGCGGATCAGCCCGCCGCGCAAGGCTTACTGGCCGTCCTGCGCCAGGCTCATCCGGACGATCTTGTCCGGGCTCTGCACGGTGCCGTTCTGGGCGGACGAGCCCTTCTTGATCTTGTCGACCACGTCCATGCCCGAGGTCACCTCGCCCACCACCGTGTACTGGTTGTTGAGGAACGGGGCGTCGCCGAAGCAGATGAAGAACTGCGAATTGGCCGAGTTCGGGTCCTGCGAGCGGGCCATGCCGACGGTGCCGCGCTTGAACGGCACCTTGGAGAACTCCGCCGGGATGTTCGGCAGGTCGGACTTGCCCATGCCGGTGCCGGTCGGGTCGCCGGTCTGGGCCATGAAGCCGTCGATGACGCGGTGGAAGACGATGCCGTTGTAGAAGCCGCGCTTCGTCAGCGTCTTGATCTGCTGGACGTGCTTGGGCGCGAGGTCGGGGCGCAGCTGGATGGTGATGCGGCCGTCCTTGGTGTCGAGATAGACGGTGTTCTGGTCGGGCGCGGCACTCGCCGGGGCGGCGAAATTGAGAGCGGCGACGGACAGCACCAGGGCTGCGAGCCAGCGGATCATGGAAAACTCCTGGGTGAAAGACGGCCGCGTCAGGCGGACGGGGCGAAGCGGGCGCTCAGGCGGTCGGCCACCGCCGCGGGCACGAAGGGCCGCACGTCGCCGCCCATGGCGGCGATCTGGCGGACCAGGGTGGCGGTGATCGGCCGCACGCCGGTCGAGGCCGGCAGGAACACGGTCTGCACCTCCGGCGCCATGGCGCCGTTCATGCCGGCGAGCTGCATCTCGTAATCGAGATCGGTGCCGTCCCGCAAACCGCGGATGAACAGGCCGGCGCCATGCCGGCGCGCCGCCGCCACCGCCAGGTCGGCGAAGGTAACGACCTCGAGGCTCGTCCCGGTCTCGGCGGCGAGCGGCCCGCAGGTGGCCCGGATCAGCTCCGCCCGCTCCTCGGCGGAGAAGAGCGGGGTCTTGCCCGGATGCACGCCGATCGCCACCACGAGGCGGCCGACCAGGCGGCAGGCCTGGCGCACCACGTCGAGATGGCCGTTGGTCACCGGGTCGAAGGAGCCGGCATAGAGCGCGGTGCGGTTCATCGTGGTCCCCCTAGAGCATTTTCGGGCTCGACGGAACCGCCCGTCATTTCGTGCGGTCTCCCCGGGTCACGGCCCCGACCAGCGGCCCGAGGGGCCGGCTCAGGTCCTGGCGCCCCAGGGACGGGGCGTAGAGGCTCGACACGCTGCCGTCGAGGAACAGCGCGTTGGGGCAGCCGAGGTCGTCGCGAAACAGCCGCGCGAAGGCCCCGAAGCTCACCGGCGCCTCCGAGATCGCGAACACGGCCGTGTGCCCGTCCGGCCGCACGCCGACGCCGTTGCGGATCTTCTGCGAGGGCCCGTCCTCGGAGATCTTGGGGTGGATGCGGTTGTTGATCACCAGCATCGGGCCGGACTGGGTGGCGAACTCGGCCCGCGGACGGACCTTCAGGTAGCGGCCGGTCTCGACCACGCCGGCCCGGTCGCCGGCGACGTAGAATACGCCGTTGGGCTTCATGTGGAAGTTGCCCGGGCCGTTGGCGGTGTTGGCGGCCTTCAGCTCGCGCCCGTCCTCGACGTAGAGGCCCACCGGGGCCAGGCCGGTATCGTACATCCCGGCATTCATCGCGAAGGCCAGTTTTTCGCCCTGCTGGCCGGCGAGCCGCGACAGCGAGCCGTAGGGCAGCCCGTCGGGACCGCGCCAGAACAGCTTCACCCGGGCGCGCCGCAGGTCGACGGTGCAGACGGCGTAGGCCTGGCCCTCGTGGCTCTGCGGCCGGCAGGCGGCCCCTGGAACAGAGGATGGAGCGGAGGCAGGGGCAGGGCCGGGCGCCGCAGGGGCAGGGCCGGCCGCGAGCCACGCGAGGCCCGCCCCGAGCAGCAACGCCACGATCCGCCCGGTCCGTCCCGCCTTCGGTTCCACCATGTGCCTCTCCGCCCTTCGCTCACCCGACCGGCCTTCGGGGTATCGGTATAGGGCGATCGTGACGTTTTGCAGCACGAACCAACCTTCGCGCTGCGACGTTCTGAGGGCCTGGGGGTTCACGCTTCTTCGATCAGGAGATCGGATCATGAAAGGCATGTTGGCGGCGTCGGCGGCCCTGGCGGGCGCGCTGCTGGTTGTGCCGGCCACCGCCGAGGCGCGCGGCTTCGGCGGCGGCGGTTTCCATGGCGGCGGCGGCTTCGGCGGCTTCCACGGCGGCGGATTCCGGGGCGGCTTCGGCGGCGGCGGGTTCGGCCGGGGTTTCGGCGGCTATCGCGGGGTCGGGTTCGGCGGCTACCGCGGCGGCTTCGGCGGGTATCGCGGCGTGGGCTTCGGCGGGTGGCGCGGCGGTTACGGCGGCTGGCGCGGGGGCTACGGCTATCGCCGCGGTTACGGCTGGGGCGCGGCGGGCCTCGGGCTCGGTCTGGGCCTCGGCCTCGCGGCGGCCTCGACCTACCCGTATTACGGCGGCTACGGCTACGGCTACGCCCCGGTCGGCTATTACGGCGGCTACGATTACGGCTACGGCGGCGGCTGCTACGAGGTGCCCCGCGTGCGCTGGACGCCCTGGGGCTACCGTCGCGTCCTCGTGACCCGCTGCTACTGAGTCCGCGGACAGGTCCCGCACCCGGAAGAGGACCGCCCGGTGGGGCGGCCCTCTTTTTCGGCGAATCTTGACTCTCGGCGGGATTTTCGGTCGGCCGGTCAGTTCCGCCGCCCCGCGGCCTCCTCGCGCCGCATCGGCATGGCGTCGATGGTCGAGAACAGACGCTCCGCCGGGATCGGCTCGGCGGCGTCGAGCTTCGCCCCGCCATCCTTGCCGACCAGTACCGCCCGGAAACCCGTCGCCGGCAGGCCGAGGCGGCGGCGCAGAGCGGTGGCCTCCCTCCCCTGCCCGATCGCCCGCACCACCACGAGGTCGCGCTCGCGCATCCCGCGCCCGGCCGCCGCGGCGATCTCCTCCTGCGCCGCGGCGCGGGGATCCCCGGCCTCGGCCGCGATCACCAGCACCCGGGACTTCCAGCGGTAGCGGTCGAGGCCCATGCCGGCCGCCGCCGGTACCGACATGGCGAGCAGGAGGGCGCCGGCCAGGGGAGCGCCGGCAAGGAGCGAGGACGGGAGCATGCCGAATCCTTGGTCGCGAAGCGCCGCGGACGGGCCGTCCGGCGGCTGCCCGTCGAGGTAAAGCTCTCACACGCCGCCGCCAGCGCGACGTTGACGCGCGGGGCCTCCCGTCCCAAGTGCGGCGTGAGCCGGGCGCGGCCGCGATCGCTCCGCCCTTCGAAGATCCCTGCAGGGAGGTCCCCGCATGTCCGACGTGAACCGCCGCATCGTCCTGGCGTCCCGGCCCCACGGCGAACCGACACCGGCCCATTTCCGCGTCGAGCGCGGGACGGTGCCGGTCGCCAAGGACGGCGAGGTGCTGCTGCGCAACCGCTACCTCTCCATCGATCCCTACATGCGCGGCCGGATGAGCGCGGCGAAATCCTACGCCAAGCCGGTCGAGATCAACGACGTGATGGTCGGCGGCACGGTGTCGGAGGTGGTGGCCTCGCACCATCCGGGCTTCTCGGTCGGCGATCTGGTCCTGGCTTATGGCGGCTGGCAGGATTTCGCCGTGTCGAACGGCCAGGGCCTGCGCAAGCTCGACCCCTCCGCGGCCCCCGTCACCACGGCGCTCGGCGTGCTCGGCATGCCGGGCATGACCGCCTATACCGGCCTCCTCACCATCGGGGCGCCGAAACCCGGCGAGACCGTGGTGGTCGCCGCCGCCACCGGCCCGGTCGGCTCGCTCGTCGGCCAGATCGCCAAGCTTAAAGGGGCCCGCACGGTGGGCATCGCCGGCGGGGCCGACAAGTGCCGCCACCTCACCGAAGACCTCGGCTTCGACGTGGCGGTCGATCACCGCTCCGGCGACCTGCCGGCGGCGCTGGCGGCGGCCTGCCCGAACGGCATCGATGTCTATTTCGAGAATGTCGGCGGCGCGGTGTTCGACGCGGTGCTGCCGCTCCTCAACGACTTCGCCCGCATCCCGGTCTGCGGCCTCGTCGCCAACTACAACATGACCGAGCTTCCCCCCGGGCCCGACCGGGTGCCGGCCCTGATGCGCGCGGTCCTGAGCAAGCGCCTTACCTTCCGCGGCTTCATCGTCTCCGACTTCGCCGAGCAGGGACCGGCCTTCCTCACGGAGGTCGGCCAGTGGCTGCGCGAGGGCAAGATCCGCTACCGCGAGGACGTGGTCGAGGGGCTGGAGAGCGCGCCCGAGGCCTTCATCGGCCTGCTCAAGGGCCGCAATTTCGGGAAACTGGTGGTGAAGCTGTAAGGCTTCACTCCTCCGGGGGGCGCCGCGCCAGCGCCCGCAGCGCCCCCCGGAAGGTGCGCACGTCCTGCTCGGTCATCGCCATGCGGTGGAACATGTCGCGCATGTTGCGGATCATCCCGTCGCGCTTCGCCGGCGGGTAGTAGCCGGCGGCGTCGAGGTCGGCCTCCAGGCTCTCGAACAGCGAGATCAGGGCTTCCCGCGGTGCCGGGCCCGAGCGCATCGCGCCGGCGAAGGGCAGCACCGCCCGGCCCGCCGCCCGCCGCCACTCGTAGCCCATGAGGAGCACGCTCTGGGCGAGGTTGAGCGAGGCGTGGTCCGGATCGACCGGGAAGGTGACGATGGCATCCGCCAGCGAGACCTCGTCGTTCGACAGCCCGACCCGCTCGCGCCCGAACAGGATGCCGACCCGCTCCCCCGCGGCGAGCCGCCCGGCCGCCTCCGCCATGCCCTCGTCGGGCCCGAGGACCCGCTTCATCTGCCCGCGCTCCCGCGCCGTGGTGGCGAGTACGTAATGCAGGTCGGCCATGGCTTCGGCAACGGTCGGGAAGATCGTCGCGCCGTCGAGGACGTGGGTGGCGTTCGAGGCCGTCTCGCGCACCCCCTTCATCGGCCAGCCGCCCTTCGGGTTGACGATGCGCAGGGCGTCGAGCCCGAAATTTCCCATGGCGCGGGCGGTCATGCCGATATTCTCGGCGAGTTGCGGCTCGACCAGGATGATGACGGGGCGGGGCGGCGGGGCGTCGGTCATGGGGCGTCAGTCGGCGGGACGGGATGGCCGGGACATAAGGCCTCGTGCCGCTCTCGCGAAGGGGGTTGCGCCACCCGGGAACCCATCGGCCTCGATCGGCGTTTTCTTCACGGACCTCCTTACCGCCCCGGCGCCCCCGCGCCGGGGCTTTTTTCGTGACAGCCTTGAAAAACCATTCCGTCCCGGCGCTTCCCCCTGTTTGTGCAGCGCGCTATGACCGCGCCACGGCCGGCCGCGCGCCTCACGCGGGCATGGGGGCGGCCCCCGGATCACGGAAGGCTGGATCAGACATGGCGAAGATCAAGGTGGCGAACCCCGTCGTCGAGCTCGACGGCGACGAGATGACCCGGATCATCTGGCAGTCCATCAAGGACAAGCTGATCCATCCCTACCTCGACGTTCCGCTGGAATACTACGATCTCGGGGTCGAGCACCGCGACGCCACCAACGACAAGGTGACGATCGAGGCCGCCGAGGCGATCAAGAAGCACGGCGTCGGCGTGAAGTGCGCCACCATCACGCCGGACGAGGCCCGGGTGAAGGAGTTCAACCTCAAGGAGATGTGGAAGTCGCCGAACGGCACGATCCGCAACATCCTCGGCGGCGTGATCTTCCGCGAGCCGATCATCTGCAAGAACGTGCCGCGCCTGGTGCCGGGCTGGACCCAGCCGATCGTGGTGGGCCGCCACGCCTATGGCGACCAGTACCGCGCCACCGACTTCAAGGTGCCGGGCAAGGGCCGCCTCACCGTCAAGTTCGAGGGCGAGGACGGCACCGTCATCGAGCGCGAGGTGTTCAAGTTCCCGGGCGCCGGCGTCGCCCTGTCGATGTACAACCTCGACGACTCGATCCGCGACTTCGCCCGCGCCTCGATGAATTACGGCCTCGCCCGCAAGTTCCCGGTCTACCTCTCGACCAAGAACACCATCCTCAAGGCCTATGACGGCCGGTTCAAGGACATCTTCGAGGAGGTGTACGAGGCCGAGTTCAAGTCGCGGTTCCAGTCGGCCGGCATCACCTACGAGCACCGCCTGATCGACGACATGGTCGCCTCGGCCCTGAAGTGGTCCGGCGGCTACGTCTGGGCGTGCAAGAACTACGACGGCGACGTGCAGTCCGACACCGTGGCGCAGGGCTTCGGCTCGCTCGGCCTGATGACCTCGGTGCTGCTCACCCCCGACGGCCAGACCGTCGAGGCCGAGGCCGCCCACGGCACGGTGACCCGGCACTACCGCGAGCACCAGAAGGGCAAGGAGACCTCGACCAACTCGATCGCGTCGATCTTCGCCTGGACCCGCGGCCTGTCGCACCGCGCCAAGCTCGATTCCAACGCCGATCTCGCCAAGTTCGCCGAGACCCTGGAGAAGGTCTGCGTCGACACCGTCGAGTCCGGCTTCATGACCAAGGACCTCGCCCTCCTGGTCGGCCCCGACCAGAAGTGGCTCTCGACCACCGGCTTCCTCGACAAGATCGACGAGAACCTGAAGGTCGCCATGAAGGCGTGAGGCCGAGAGGGCGGCCGGATCACGGCCGCCCCGAGCCTTGCCGATTCGGCGCCCCGCGGCCGGTGACGCCGCGGGGCGCCCTCACGCTCCCTTCACCACCAGCGTCAGCGCCGCCTCGTAGCCCTCGCCCACCGGGCGCAGGGCCGCGATGCCGCGGCCCTCGGGATCGTCCTGGCGCAGGAGGACGTCGCGGGCATTGCCGATCCGGCCGCGCCGGGGGCGGTCCGCATAGGCGGGTCCGCCATAGACCGCCTCGCTCACCGCGTCGGGAAAGTAGATCTGGCCCGTGAGTGCCGTCCGGCCGCCCAGGATCACCTTCACGTGCAGGTGGGGCGTGCGGCCCGGATACCAGCCCGGATAGATCGTCCGGAAGGCCGCGCGGCCGGCGCGGTCGGCGACCTGGGTGCCGCGCAGGAACGTCCGTCCGACCGTCGACGTGCCCCGGTCGCCCTGGTCGGGATAGCCCGAGTAGCGCCCCCGCGCATCCGCGTGCCAGAGATCGACCCGAGCCTCCGGCAGGGCGACGCAATCCCGCAGGGTCACGACCTGCAGGTTCACCACGAGCGGCGTGCCGTCGCGGTCCTCGCGGATATCCGACCGCAGCAGGCGGGGATCGAGGTAGAACGGGCCCTCCACCGCCTGCGGGGTCAGGAGGCAGGTCCCTTGCGCCGGCCGGGGTGCCAGGAGGCCGGCGGCGAGGGTGCCGAGCATCACGCGGCGCGTCGGGCGGTCCGGCATCGGCTCCCTCCTGTCTCTCCCGGGCGGGTGCCGGTCAGGTCACCCCGGTCGGCCCGTCCAGCACCGCGCGCACCCGGCGCGCCAGCTCCATCCGCCGGTAGGGCTTGTTGATGATCTCGAACTCGGTGCCGCCGGCATCGGTGCGTTCCAGGGAGGCTTCGGCGTAGCCGGTGGTGAGCAGCACCTTGAGCCGGGGCTGGCGGCGGCGCGCCTCGCGGGCCAGCATCACGCCGTTCATGCCGCCGGGCATGATCAGGTCTGAGAACAGGAGGTCGACCTTGTCGCCGCCGTCGAGGAGTTCGAGAGCCTGCCGGCCGTCGGTGGCGAGCAGCGTGGTGTAGCCGAAATCGCGCAGGATCGCCCGGGCGAGCTCGGCGACGTCGCGGCGGTCGTCGACGACCAGGATCGTCTCGGTGCCGGCGCGCTGGTCGGCGCGCTGGCCGGGACCGGGGGCCGGGCGCTCGTCGCTGTCGCTCATCGGGAAGTAGAGCCGCACGGTGGTGCCGTGGCCGGCCCGGGACTCGATCACGACGGTGCCGCCGGATTGCCGGGCGAAGCCGTACACCATGGCGAGGCCCAGCCCCGTGCCGCGCCCCTCCTCCTTGGTGGTGAAGAACGGCTCCATTACCCGGGCCAGGATCTCCGGCGGCATGCCGTTGCCGGTATCCGTCACCGAGACCGAGACGTAGCGGCCGGCCTGCGGCAGTCCCGAGGGCAGCTCGTCGGCGGTGAAGGCGTGGTTCTCGGTTCGCAAGGACACCCGGCCCCCGCCCGGCATCGCGTCGCGGGCGTTGATCAGGATGTTGAGGAGCGCGACCTCGGTCTGGGTCGGATCGAGGCGGGCGTTCCACAGGCCCTCGGTCAGCTGCGCCTCGACGGTGATCCCGTCGCCGAGGGTGCGGCCGGCGAGGTCGCGCATGCCCTCGACCAGGTTGTTGAGGTTCACCGCCCGTCCATCGAGGCGCTGCTTGCGGGCGAAGGCGAGCAGCTGCTGCGTCAGGGTGGTGGCGCGCTCGGCGGCGTTGCGGATGTTCTCGACCGCCCGCATCATCCGGCGCGGATCGGTCGCCGGATCCTCGAGCCCGGATTGCAGGATGTCGACGTAGCCGACCACCACCTGCAGCAGGTTGTTGAAGTCGTGCGCGATGCCGCCGGTGAGCTGGCCGAGCGCCTCCATCTTCTGCGACTGGCGCAGGGCCTCCTCGGCGTCGCGCCGGCGCGACACGTCCAGCTGCGAGCCGAAGAAATACACCAGCTCGCCGTTCGGGTCGTAGACCGGCGAGATGAACAGCGCGTTCCAGAAGGTCGAGCCGTTCTTGCGGTAGTTCAGGATCTCGGTGGCGATCTCCTCGCGCGCGGCGATGGCGCGGCGTACCTCCGCCACCGTCTCGCGGTCGGTCTCGGGCCCCTGCAGGAAGCGGCAGTTGCGGCCGACCAGCTCCTCGGGCGCGTAGCCGGTCATGGCCCGGAAGGCCTGGTTGGCGAAGATGATCGGGTTGTCCGGCTGGCGCGGATCGGTGACGATCATCGGCATCCGCGTCATCTCGACGGCGGCGAAGAAGATGTCGCTGTGGTGGTCCGAGACGTCGGTCGGCACATCCGCCACGGTCGGGCGGGTTCCCAGTTCGGTCGGCGTTCGCTTCACACTCATCGTCGCTCCGGTGGCCGCCCGGCAGGATCCCGCGCCCGCACGGGATCCTACACTCGGCGTTCATGCACAACGATGAATGTCGCCGATTGTAACCGCGACCGGGCGTCGCTCCGGAGACCGGAATAGAGCAGGCGACGCAAGGTTGCAATCGCCGTCGATGCGACGGCTACGGATCGGAGGCCGCCGCCGGGCCCGGAAACCGCCGCCGAGACTGGGTTTACTTGGCTGATTTCCGGGAATGGACTTCGCATCGGCGGCCCGTCGGCCGGCAGGTACGGCCGCTTTGTCCGGCCCATGCTCTCACGGAGACATCCTCATCCACCCGATGCTTGGCGTCCGCAGCCGGCGTCCCGGCGCGCCGGATGCCGACCCGGCCGGGCCCCGCGCTTCCGGATGGCGGTCAGGCCGCCCGGCGCGGCGCCTCGCGGGTCTCGCTCGCGCCCGACAGCGTCAGGGCGGCGTCGAGGGCGTCGGTGATGGTGGTGACCAGGATGTCGGCCGAGGTCGCCCGGCGCAGGCGGTCGCGGCCGGCCGGGTCGCGCTCGCGCCACACCGCCACCATCACCCGCACGCCCGGGATCGCCCGGCGGGCGAGGCGCGCGGCGAGGCGGATATGGGAGGTGCTGATCGGCTCGATATAGGACAGGCAGACCAGGGCGACGCCCTCCATGTCCGGCCGCTCGCCCTTGGCGAGGGCGTCCTGGGAGACGGTGCGGGCGTGGAGGCCGTGGCGCCCGAGCACCTGCGCCAGCATCCCGGCGGCCGCCGCATCGAACGGCCCGCGGGACGCCACCACCAGCACCGGGGCCGGCCCGCGCCAGGCCGGGGCCAGGTCCTCCTTGCGGCGCACGATGGCGGTCGAGGCCCGGTCCGGCCCGAGCGCCGCCACCGCCGCCTCGGTCTCGGCGCTGCGGACGGTCGACGCCTTCTTGCGGACCGGCATCGAGCCCAGCGTCGCCACCACGCTCTCGATCGCCTGCCCCACCGCCTGCTGGCGGTCCGCTTCCAGCGCGCCGCTCGCCCGGTCGTTCTGGGCGAGCCGCAGGCCGCCGAGGGCGATCTCGTCGTAATAGGTGGCGAGCGCGCGCTCCTTGAGCACCTGGCGCGCCTTGTCGATCGCCTCCATGGGATCGCCCGCCAGCATGCGCTGGTAGAAGATCTCCGAGGGCGCCAGCGCCGGCCGGTCGCCGAGCATCACGTCGAGGAAGCCGAGGCGCTCGACATGGCGCCCGAGCACCACCAGGCAGACGGTGATCGGGGTGGCGAGCACCAGCCCGACCGGCCCCCACAGGAAGGTCCAGAGCGTCGCGGCGAGGATGACCGCCACCGGCGACAGGCCGGTCGAGTGGCCGTAGAGCAGCGGCTCGATGACGTGGCCGGCGATCGGCTCGACGACCGCGAACAGCACCACGGTGGCGATCAGCATCGACCAGCCCGGATCGACCGCCGCCGCGACCAGGAGCGGGAACGCCATGCCGATCACCGCGCCGATATAGGGCACGAAGCGCAGGATCCCGGCGAGGACGCCCCACAGGATCGGGCTCGGCACGCCGATCAGCCACAGGCCCAGAGCCACCACCACCCCGAAGGCGAGGTTGAGCCCGGCCTGGGCGAGGAAGAACCGCGAGAGGCGCGCCACCGCGTCGTCCATCGCCGCCGTGGTGGCGCGCAGGTCGCCGGAGCCGGCCAGGCGGATGGCGCGGTTGCGCAGGTCCTCGCGCTGGGCGAGGAAGAACAGGGTGAAGAGCAGGATCAGCCCGACGGTGGCGAGCGGGTGCAGCACCGGCGCCACCACGCTGCCGAGGGTCGAGAGCAGGCCGGCCTTCGGCTCGCGCACCTCGACCAGCATCGGCTTCTCGACATCGGCCGGACCGCCCCGGGGCTTGGCCGCCTCCGGCGGCTGCAGGTCCTGGCTGAGGTCCTGCACCGCCTGGAACAGGCGCTCCAGGGTGGCGCCGCCGCCGGCCTGGGCGCGCAAGGCCCCGATCTTCTCGCGCATCGTCACGGTGTAGCGCGGCAGGTCGGAGGCGAGCTGCGACGCCTCGTTGGCGATCATGAGGCCGATGCCGCCGAGCGCCCCGAAGGTCGCCAGCACCACGACCAGCACCGCGAGCGAGCGCGGCAGGCGCCGGCGCTGCAGGCCCCGCACCGCCGGGGCGAGGACGAAGCTGAGCAGCACCGCGAGGGTGATCGGCATCAGGACGTCCCGTCCGAGGGACAGGATCGCCCCGATGGCGAGGACCAGCAGGCAGGTGGCCAGCGCCGTGAAGACCGGCATCGCATCGCGCAGGCGGCGCGCCGTCACGGGATCGTCGATCATCGGCCTCTCGTCTCAGTGTGCCTTCGCGTCGGTCGCCGCGAAGGAGTCCGGTGCATCGGCGTCGACGCCCGTTCGGGCTCCGCCGGCATCGCGTGCCGCGCTCTCAAGGCGCGGGCGGCGTGCCGAGGGCGGCGCCGATCTGGGTCAGGAGCTTCGAGAAATCGACCGGCTTCGGATGGTAGTCGTCGCAGCCGGCCTGGATCACCTTCTCGCGGTCGCCCGACATGGCGTGGGCGGTGAGCGCGATGATGGGGATCCGGGCCGTCTCCGCATCCGATTTCAGGGCGCGGGCCGCCGACCAGCCGTCGAGCACCGGCAGGTTCATGTCGAGCAGGATGATGTCGGGCCGGCTGGTGCGGGCCTTCATCACGCCCTCCTCGCCGTCATGGGCGAGCACCACCTCGTAGCCCCGCCGCTTGAGCCGCCGGGAGAGGAAATCCCAGATTTCCTCGTGGTCCTCGACGAGAAGGATCTTTGCCACCGCCCCCACTCCACGCTCGCACGGCACTCCCGGGCGGCCGGTCCGGCCGCCCCTCGCACCGCGCATCATCGAAAGGCCCCGATCCACGCCCCCACCGCTGACGCAGTGGCGGGCGCGAGTCTCCGGGCTCAGCTCAAAGTGGGCAGGCCCGCCCGATTGTCACCCCTCATGCGGCAGCCCGAACGCCACGCACTCGGATTCCGCCCGCTCGAAGGCCTGGATCACGTACTGGTAGGAGCGCCAGGTCTCGCTCGCATGATCGACGTCGGTCGGGCGCAGCACGAACATCAGCATCGAGCGGCCGGTCACCGCGTAGGTGTCGCCGACGGCGAGCCGGGCGAGGTCCTGGGTGTCGGGCAGGTTGGTGTCGAGCACCCGCATCCAGGCATCGCCCCCCACCACCTCCGGCAGGGTGAACTCCACCACGTCGTGATAGGCGTTGAACAGCAGCATCAGGGTCGCCTCGCCCCCGCGCCGGTGGATGCCGCTCGACTGGGCGCGCCCGTCGAGGACGACGGTGAGCGAGCGGGCGCCGCCGTCGTTCCAGTTCTCCGGATTCATCTCGGTCCCGGAGGGCGTGAGCCAGCTCACGTCCTTGACGCCGAGATCGGCGTCGAAGGCGCCGGTGAGGAACCGCCCGCGGCTCAGCATCGGCAGCGACTTGCGCAGGATCAGGAGGCGCTGGGTGAACTCGGCGAGGTCCCGCTCCTCCTCGCCGATCGCCGCCCAGTCGATCCAGGAGATCTCGTTGTCCTGGCAATAGGCGTTGTTGTTGCCCTTCTGGGTGCGGGCGAACTCGTCGCCGGCGAGCAGCATCGGCGTGCCGCGCGACAGGAGCAGCGTGGCGAGCAGGTTGCGCATCTGGCGCATCCGCACGGCGCGGATCTCGGGATCGTCGGTCGGGCCTTCCGCCCCGTAATTGTAGGACAGGTTGTGCGAGTGGCCGTCGCGATTGTCCTCGCCGTTCGCCGCGTTGTGCTTCTCGTTGTACGAGACGGTATCGGCGAGGGTGAAGCCGTCATGCGCGGTGATGAAGTTCACCGAGGCCCAGGGGCGCCGGCCGCGCTTGTTGAACTTGTCGGCCGAGCCGGTGAGGCGGGAGGCGAGCGCCGGGAGCAGGCCCTCGTCGCCCTTCCAGTAGCCGCGCACCTCGTCCCGGAAGCGGTCGTTCCATTCGGCCCAGCCGGGCGGGAAGCCGCCGACCTGATAGCCGCCCGGGCCGCAATCCCACGGCTCCGCGATCAGCTTGACCGAGGACAGGACCGGGTCCTGGCGACAGGAATCGAGGAAGCCGCCGCCCTCGTCGAAGCCGTAGGGCTCGCGGCCGAGGATCGTCGCCAGATCGAAGCGGAAGCCGTCGACCCGCATCTCGGTCGCCCAGTAGCGCAACGAATCCGTCACCATCTGCAGCACCCGCGGATGCGAGAGGTTGACGGTGTTCCCCGTCCCGGTGTCGTTGATGTAGTAGCGCTTCTGGTCCGGCAGCAGCCGGTAGTACGAGGCGTTGTCGATGCCCTTGAACGACAGGGTCGGGCCCTTCTCGTTGCCCTCGGCGGTGTGGTTGTAGACCACGTCGAGGATCACCTCGAGGCCGGCCCCGTGCATCCGGGCCACCATCTCCTTGAACTCCGAGAAGGCGAAGTCCGGCACGGCGGCGTAGCGGCGGGCGGGGGCGAAGAACGAGAGGGTGTTGTACCCCCAGTAATTCACCAGGTCCTTCTCGAGCAGGTAGCTGTCGTTGACGAAGGAATGGACCGGCAGGAGCTCGACCGAGGTGACGCCGAGGCTGCGGATATAGGCCAGCACCTCAGGGGTGCCGAGGCCCGCATAGGTGCCGCGCAGACGCTCGGGCACCGCCGGGTGCAGCTTGGTGAAGCCCTTGACGTGGGTCTCGTAGAAGACGGTCTTGTCCCACGGCACGTTCGGCTTCTGGTCGCGGCCCCAGGTGAAGGCCGGGTCGATCACCCGGCACTTGCGGGTGAAGGGCGCGCTGTCGCGGGTGTCGAAGGTGGTGTCGTCGCCGCTCTCCATCACGTAGCCGAACAAGGCCGGGTTCCAGGTGACGGAGCCGACCAGCGCCTTGGCGTAGGGGTCGAGGAGCAGCTTGTTCGGGTTGAAGCGGTGGCCGGCCTCCGGCTCGTAGGGGCCGTGGACGCGGTAGCCGTAGATCGTGCCGGGACGGGCGTCGGGCAGGTAGCCGTGCCAGACCTCGTCGGTGTATTCGGGCAGCTCGATCCGCTCGATCTCGGTCTCGCCGGAATCGTCGAACAGGCACAGCTCGACCTTGGTGGCGTGGGCGGAGAACAGCGCGAAGTTGACGCCGAGGCCGTCCCAGGTGGCGCCGAGCGGGAAGGGCTGGCCCTCGCTGATGCGCGAGGCGCGCCGGGCGAGAGGCGAGGCCGCCGGGGTCTCCGGGGCGGGCTTGGACGTGAGTTCCATGTTCATGGGGGCGTTCGACGATCCCGGAGGCGAGAAGCCTGACTGTGGGCTGAACGCGCCGGCCCTCGCCCAAGCTCCCGCGCCGCCGTCAAAATTTCAGGCTCGTGCGTTTCGTGCGGGAATTCGGCAACGGTCCGGAGCCGCTTGCCGCCGTCGCGGGTTGCGCAAGGGCCGCGAGGCGCGGGGATACAGGGGGACAGGATGGGTGCGACGGTCGCGGACGTGATGAGCCGAGACGTGGAGTTCATCGCCGGCGAGGCCGCGGTGCAGGAGGCCGCGGTGCTGATGGGCGAACTCGACGTCGGCGCCCTGCCGGTCGGCACGCCGGACGCCCTCGACGGCGTCGTCACCGACCGCGACATACTCTACCGGGTCGTCGCCCAGGGGCTCGATCCGCGCGGGGTCCGGGTGAGCGAGGTGCTGTCGCGCCCGGTCGTGTCCTGCGCCGAGACCGATCCCGTCCGCACCGCCCTCGACCTGATGGCCGCCCACCACGTCCGGCGCCTGCCGGTGCGGGACGCGGGCGGGCGCGTCATCGGCTGGGTCACCCTGGCGGACCTGTCCCGGGCGCTGCTGCTCGGCGGCGACGCGCTCCAGACCTCGCTCAAGCGTCTGACGGAGGAGGCGTGACCGCCTCGCCGTTCGCCGCGGCGGCGTTGGCCGCCGCGTTGGCGCGCTCGGCCGCCAGGATCGTCTGGCGGGCGAGGTAGCGGGTGACCAGGGCCTCGACGTCGCGGATCGTCTCCTCGACGAGGTGGGCCTGGAGCAGGGCGCGGGGATCCTCCGGCGGCAGGTTCTCGCGCTCCTGGAGCCGGCGCATGGCTTGCTTGACCACCTGGTAGACCGCCTCGCGCTCCTCGCGGCTCATCGCCGGGGAGACCGCCCGGGCGACCAGGTCGGTGAAATCGGACATCGGTGTGACGCTCGTCCTCGATGGCACGGGCGCCCGTGCGGCGCCCGGATCCGCTTCTTCGCACGGCCCGCGCCGGGACCGAAGGCCCGGACGCGGCTGGCCCCATTATACCAGTGCGCCTCGCCATCGACACGTCGCGGGCGAGGCGTTCGGCGCAGGCGGTGCCTTCGAACGAGTTCGTCCGCAAGGCAGCGCGGTTCACATGTTGTGGTCCTTGATGCCGGCGACGAGCAGGGTGCTGCAGCCCCAGATCACCAGGAAGGCGAAGAAGGCCACGAACAGGGCGTGCCCGCGCATCGGCACGGTGGAGAGTTCGGGACGGGTCGGCGGCACGAAGACCGCGAGGTAGACGTGCTGGCGGTTCGCCGCCACCCGGGCGCGGTCGAGCATCATGGTGGCGGAGTCGTTCAGCTTCTCGGCGATGGTGCGCTCGACCATCAGCCCCTCGTATTCGAGGATCGCCTCCGAGGCGTTCTTGCCGCCGACCGCCACCCCGTCGCTGGTCAGCGTGTCCTCGAGCTGCTTGATCTGCTGGTTGGTCGCGTTGAGGCTCGCCACGATGGTCTGGATCGAGCGCGACTTCTCGTCGAGGCCGGAGCCTCGCAGCACCTGGAGGTCGTTCTCGGACTTGATCTTGTCCTTGCGCAACGACAGCAGGGTGGTCATCGTCGCCTCGGCCGACTTCGCCGGATCGATGATGCCCCAGCGGTTGCGGAACTCGCGCAGGGCGGCATGGGCCTTGCGCAGCCGCGTCTCGCTCGCCGCCAGGTCGTCCTTGCTGTGCCGGAGCATGTCCTGCTGCGCCCGGGACGAGATCGTATTGATCAGCCCTTCGGCGTGGGAGACGACGTGGCGCGCGATCGCCAAGGCGTCGTCCGGCGTGAAGGCCTGCACCGTCAGGGTCAGCACGCCCGAGACCAGGTCGATATGGACCTGGACGCGCTTGCGCCAGTACTTCAGCAGGTCCTCGATCGGCTTGTCGCCGGAATAGCGCGCCCAGAAATCGCCCTCGTCGCGGGTGTACATCCGGACGATGTCGAGCTCCTTCTGGGCGCTCTCGACCATCGGCTGGCTCTGGATGTATTCCTGGATGATGTAACTGTCCTGGCTGTTGTTCTTCTGGATCAGCGAGGAGAACTCACCCAGCGCAACGTTACCCATCGGCTCGACCTCGCCGCGGACGGCGAATCGGGACTCGACCACGTACTGGTCGGCGGCGAAGACGAACAGGTAGATCCCGACGACCGCCGTCGGCAGCAGCACGAAGATGCCGATGTTGCGCAGGAGCCGGGACAGGACCCGGTTCTGGGTGCCGGCGGCGGGCAGGAGCGGCATCCGGCTCCAGCGCAGCGGGTTGAGCAGGGCCGGCAGCCGGCTCCCGGGGGAAATCGGCTCGACCGTCTCGGCATTGCGGCGCAGCTCGGGCACGGTGCGCCGCGCGAACGCGATCATGCTGCCGAGCCTGTCTCGCCGTTTGACCTCGTCCGCGTCCATTTTCGCTTGATTCCCCGTGCCGGCGCCAGCCGGCGTCGCGACCTCGACGGCCGATCGTCGATTGCTTCGGTTTTCGGCCTTTTTAATGGCGCCCCCTCCGGCGGGGGGGCCTCACCGCCCTCCGAGGACCGCCGCGAGACGGGCCCAGGCCTCCGCGTCCGGGGGCAGCCCGAAGCGCAGGCGCGTCGGCGCGGCCTCGAACCGGCGCACGAAGATCCCGGCCCGTCCCAGCCGCCCGAACAGGCCGGGGGCGTCGGAAAAGTCGGCGGTGCGGAACAGCCGCGTGCCGCCGACGATCCGGCCGCCGGCCGCCGCGATCAGGGCGTCGAGCCGCGCCGCGTCGCGGCCCCGCGCGACGGCCGCCTCCCGCCGCCAGGCCTCGTCCGAGAGCGCGCGGCGCCCGATCGCGATCGCCGGCCCCGACACCGCCCAGGGCCCGAGCGCCCGGCGAAGGCGGCCGATCAGCGGCGCATCCGCCACCGCGAAGCCGAGCCTCAGGCCCGCGAGACCGTAGGTCTTGCCGAAGGAACGCAGCACCAGGCAGCCCGGGGGCGGCGCCGCGCACAGGCTCTCGACGGGTTCGAGATCGGCGAAGGCCTCGTCGACGACGAGCCAGCCGCCGCGCCCGGCGAGCCCGGCCGCGACCGCTTCGAGGTCGCGCCGCGCCGCGACCCGCCCGTCCGGGTTGTTCGGGGTGACCACCACCATCACGTCGGCCTCGCCGGCGAGGTCCGGCACGGTCGTCACGGCGTGCCCGGCCCGGGCCCAGGCGGCGGCGTGCTCGGCATAGGTGGGACCGACCACCGCGACCCGGCCGGCCGGCCGCAGCCGCGGGATCAGGTCGATCAGCGCCTGGGTGCCGGGGGCGGCGACGACGTGCTCCGGCCGCGCGCCATAGGCCCGCGCCGCCGCGTCCGCGAGGGCGGCGAGGTCGGACGCGGCCGGCAGCCGCGTGAAGGCGCTGGCCTCGAGGGCCGGCCACGGATAGGGGATCGGGTTGATCCCCGTCGACAGGTCGATCCAGGGCTCGGGGGCCTGCGGGAAGTGCCGGGCCGCCTCGCCGAGGTCGCCCCCGTGCCGGATCGCTCCGTCCTGCCCCTCGCTCGCGATTCCATCCACGCCCGATGACCGCCCTGCTGCACCCGCCCGACAGCCTCGTCCTGCTCGTCCTCGCCCTCGCGGTCGAGGCCGTGCTCGGCTATCCGGACCGCCTCTACAGGCTGGCCGGCCACCCTGTCACCTGGATCGGCGCGCTGATCGCCGTCCTCGACCGGCGCTTCAACCGCGAGGCCGACCCGGCCGGGCGCCGGCGCGCCGCCGGGGTGCTGGCGCTCGCGCTCGTCCTCGTCGCGACGGGCCTCCCGGCCTCGGCCCTCGCGCTCGCCTGCGGGGCGCTCGATCCCCTCGTCGGGCTCGTCCTCTGCGCGGTCCTCGCCGCGAGCCTGCCGGCGCAGCGCAGCCTGCACGACCACGTCGCCCGGGTGGCGGAAGCCTTGCGCCGCGAGGGCCTCCCCGGCGGGCGCCGGGC
Source organism: Methylobacterium sp. DB0501 (assembly GCF_011043735.1). GTDB lineage: Bacteria > Pseudomonadota > Alphaproteobacteria > Rhizobiales > Beijerinckiaceae > Methylobacterium > Methylobacterium alsaeris. The sequence goes on from NZ_JAAKGV010000001.1 coordinate 210,529, forward strand.
GGTGGCGATGATCGTCGGGCGCAACCCCGAGACCCTCGACGAGGCCGCGATCTGCCGCGCCGCGATCGAGAGCCTGGCCGAGAACTTCTCCGACGGCATCGTGGCGCCGGCCTTCTGGCTCGGCGCCGGCGGCCTGCCCGGGGGGGCGCTCTACAAGGCGATCAACACCGCCGACAGCATGATCGGCCACCGCACGCCGCGCCACGAGGCCTTCGGCTGGGCCGCCGCCCGCCTCGACGACCTCGTCAACCTGCCGGCCTCGCGCCTCACCGCCGGTCTCGTCGCCGCCGCCGCCGCCCTGACGCCGGGGGCCTCGGCCCGGGGGGCGCTCCACGCCCTGCGCCGCGATGCCGGCCGCCACCGCTCGCCCAATGCCGGCTGGCCCGAGGCCGCGATGGCCGGCGCGCTCGGCCTGCGCCTCGCCGGTCCGCGGGTCTACGGCACGACGCGGGTCGAGGATGCCTGGATGGGCTCGGGACGGGCCGACGCGACCGCGGAGGACATCGTTCGCGCGCTCGTGCTGTACCGGCGGGCCTGTCTGCTCTTGTGGGGGCTGGCAGCGGGATTGGCGGGCGTCTGGCTGACCATGTGAGCCCTCACCAGCCCGGCTCGAGCGGGATCATCCCTCTCGCCCGGCCGTGGCAGGGCCCGCTCACCGTCCTCCAGGCCATCGACCCGGACGAAGCGCCGGGCGAGTTCTGTCCTGGCCGCCTGATGGGCTGCGAAAACCTGCCCTTGCGTCCGGTCGGTGGTGTCGGCCACCGCGTCCGGGGTCGGGCTGCCCGCGGCCGGATCCCATACCGACTCCACGGACCATGCCATTGAAGCGAAAGGCATTATCCCTGTTTGGAGCGGAACCGGGCCGGAACGGGATAATCGGCTTCGGCCGGCCTCATTCGGCGCCGGACGCCGCAGGGTCCCCTGCAGGCCGCCTTGTCAGCTCCTGATCACCGGAAGCCTGGCCTTCAGGGCGTCCCAGCCGTTGCGGAGGCCGAGATGGCGCAATCCTTCGAACGGCCGGATCTCCGGCCGCGCCCCGCCCGGATGCACCACCACGGTGGCGGTGCGCCCGACGGTCAGGCGGTCGCGGTCGACGCCCGGATCGAGGGCGACGCGGACCGGCACGCGCTGGGCGAGGCGCACCCAGGCGAAGGTCGGGTTGACGTTGGCGAGCAGGCTGGATCCGGCGCTGCGCTCCCGGTCCTCGATGCCGGCGGCGACGCTCTCGACCCGGCCGGTGACGTCGCGGTCCTCGCCCATCAGGCGCACGCTGACCGGGTCGCCGGGATGGATGCGGTCGAGCTTCGTCTCCTCGAAATAGCCCTGGACGTGCAGGGTGTCGCTGTCGACGAGCGCCATCACCGCCTTGCCGACCGCCACGTAGGCGCCGGGCCGCAGTTCGAGGTTGCTGATGCGGCCGTTGACCGAGGCGCGCACCTCGGAACGGTCGAGGTTGAGCTTGGCGAGGTCGCGGTCGGCGACCGCCTGGTCGTAGGCGGCCCGGGCACTCTGCTCGGCGGCGAGCGTCGCCTCGAGCTTCTGCTGCGACACGACGTTGTCGCTGAGCTGGCGATAGCGGGCGAGGTCGGCCTCGGCCTGGACCAGGCTGGCCTTGCGGCCGGCCACCACGGCGTCCGCTTGCCGCAGGGCGAGGCCGAAGCGGTCGGGATCGATGCGGAACAGCACGTCGCCGCGCTTGACCGGCTGGTTGTCGCGCACCTCGACGTCGCGCACGAGGCCGGACACGTCGGGGGCGACGCCGACCACCTCGGCCCGCACCCGCCCGTCGCGGGTCCAGGGGGCCTCGAGGTAATAGTCCCACAAGGCCGCCCCGACGACGGCGGCGAGGGCCAGCATGGCGGCGGTGACGGCGAAGCGGCCGAGGAAGGCGAGCGCGCGGGTCATGGTTCGTGATCTTCAGGTCAGGCGGCCGGCGAGGGACACGACGCCGCCGAGGCAGACGAGGTAGAGGCAGAGGTCGAACAGCGCCCTGTGCCAGACCAGGCGGTAGAGCCCGAGCGCACCGATCAGCCGGCGCACCACCAGGTTCAGCAGGAAGGCGGCGACCGCCCAGACCAGCAGGGCCGGCACGAAGACGCCGTAGAGGTCGATATCGGCCATCACGCGGCCTCCCTCGCGAGGACGGGGGCGCCGGCGGGCGGCGCCTCGGGGAAGAGGGCGCGCCGCAGGCCCGCGAGGCCCAGCAGCGCGTCGCGCCGGCCCCAGACCCCGGCCCCGGCCCCGGCTTGCGCGCCGATCTCCGCCAGGGCCGCGTCGATCCGGTCGAGCAGGATCGGGGAGGCCGGGCCGCGCGGCCCCTCGTAATGGGTCGCCACCGCGTCGAGGGCGGCATCCAGCACCGCGACCTCGCCGTCCGGCAGGCCGTGGCGGGCCCGGCGCAAGGACACGAGGTTCATGCCCACCCGCAGGGCCGCCAGGGCGTCGATGCGCGACAGGTCGCTGTCGGGCCCGGCGGCGGCGAGGCGCGGCACCAGCAGGCCGAGGCGGTCGAGCATCAGGTGGGCGAAGGCGACCCGGTCGCCGCGCCCGCGCCGGCGCGCCGCCCGGGCGAGGTCGGCGCGGCTCGCCGCGATCAGCCGGCGGGCACCGTGCTCGGCCCCGACCGAGCGCACCAGCCGCGTCACGAGGGCGGCGATCCAGATGCCGCCGACGAGGGCGATGCCGGAATTGACGTAGGCGCCGAATTCCGAGGTGTAACGGTCCTGGAGCGCCAGGAGCGCGTTGCCGTTGACGCCGAGCGCCAGGCCCACCGGCAGCGTCCTCGGGGATGTCATCAGCAGGCCGCACAGGATCAGGACCGGCGCCAGCACCAGGGCGAGGCTGACGAAGTCGTGGACCAGCGGCATCACGCCGAACAGCAGCACCCCGATCGCGACCGCGGCGACTCCGGTCCAGGTGGCGAAGCTCAGGATCGCCGGAACCGGGTCGTCCTGGGTCGCGAACATGCAGGAGAGCACCGCGCCCATCATCGCCGCGGTGGCGCCGTCGGGCCAGGCGGTGGCGATCCACACCGCCACGCAGGCGACCGTGCCGAGGAAGGCGCTGAGGGCGGAGCGGAACGCCATGCCGTGGTCGCGGTGGCGTGACGCCCCTCCGCCGAACTCGCCCGCGAAGGCGAGCGGCTCGCTCAAGCGGCCGCTGCCGCGGGCGATGCCGTCCTGCAGCGCCCGGCAGTCCCGGCCGATGGCGACGAGCTCGCGCAGGCGGTCGAGGAGGCTCGCCCGGACGAGCGCCGCCCAGCCGGCATGCGGTGGCAGCGGGCGGTCGGCGGCCTCGATTCTCGCGAGCAGCGCGTCGGCCTCCCCGGCCGGGGCGCCGCCCGCCGACCACGCCTCGACGTCGGCGAGCAGGCCGCGCAGCTCCGGGCTCACGCCGGACAGGCCGCGCAACGCCGCGATCCGGTCCGCCAGGGAGGAGAGGACCGGCAGCAGCATCAGCATCCGGCCGCGCAGGAGCTGCACCAGCGGCACCGCCCGGCTCTGGGCCGAGGTGTCGTAGGCGAGATGGGCCGAGAGCGCGTCGATCTCCGCGGCCTCCGCGGCGAGCCGCAGGCGGCGCGCCCGCAGGGCCGGCGCCTCGCCGACATCGGAGAGCACGTCGCCGGTCCAGCGGCCGGCCTCGCCGAGCCAGGCGCCGATGCGCGACGCCAGGACCGGGCCGACCGGCTCCGGGACGACGAGGCTCGCCACCAGCGAGGCGCAGAGGATGCCGAGCGTGATCTCCTCCGCCCGCGACACCGCGGTGTCGAAGATCGTCTCGGGCGCCGTCACCGCCGGGAAGCCGATCAGCGCCGCGGTGTAGCCGGCCAGCATGAACAGGTAGGCCCGCGGCGAGCGGTCGAGGAGCGAGAGATAGAGGCATCCGGCGGTCCAGAGCGCCAGCGCCAGGGTCAGCATCTCGGGCGAGGCGACGAGCGGCGGCACCATCACGACCGCGGCGGAGACGCCGATCAGCGTGCCGATTACCCGGTACAGCGCCTTCGAGCGGGTGGCGCCGGAGAGCGGCTGCATGGTGATGTAGACGGTCGCCATCGCCCAGTACGGGCGCGGCAGGTCGACCCACAGGGCGATGCCGAGGGCGAGGAGCGCGGCCCCGCTGACCTTGAGGGCGAACAGCCATTGGCGCCAGCCGGGCATCAGGCGCGTCCTCCGGTGGTGGGGCCCGCGGTCTCCCGGCACGGCGGGGCGGCCTCGTCGGGCGGGCAGAGACTCGCGCCCTTCGGGCCGTCGGCCTGGAGGGTGCGCAGCACGGTCAAGGCCGCCCGCAGGTCGTCGTCGCCGACATTGGCGAAGACCGCCGCGCGCAGCGTGTCGAACCGCGCCTCGATGGCGGCGGCGCGGGCCTGCCCTTCGGCCGTCAGGTGCAGCACCTTGGCGCGGCGGTCGGTCGGGTCCTCCCGGCGGGTGACGAGGCCGGCCTCGCAGAGCTGGTCGAGCAGGCGCACCAGGCTCGGCCCCTCGACGCCGAGGGCGTCGGCCAGAGTCGTCTGGCGCAGATCGCCGCCGAGCCGCCCGATCAGCAGCAGCGGCAGCGCCGTCGCCTCGGTCAGCCCGTAGGCGGTCACCACCTCGTCGGCGGCCCGGCGCCAGACGCGCCCGGCCTGGAGCAGGGTCAGGGTGAGGGATTGCAGGAGGTCGCGTCGCATCGCCGTCGCGTTCGGCCAAGCCGATGATTGATCGTACTCATAGATAGGATGCTATCGATTTGGATGACAGCCTACGGTTCGCTCGCGGCGGTGCCTGCGTCATTATCGCGCATACGCGTGCTGGGGCTTATGAGTGTTGCATTACGACGGGTCACGAGGAACACGTTCACATGGCAAGCTCGCGACGGTCGCCGTGGAAGGCGCGTCGTACTTTACGTTCGTTCCCAGATAACTGTCACAACCCGTATAAACGCTAGAATGAACAAATCAGTTAAATTATATAGATTTAACATTGATGCCGGAATTTGTCGATCCTAGATATAGCGGGCTCGGCCCGGAACGCTATTTTTCGGATCATTGATTATTTTGATGAGCGCGCCCGACAATTGCTTGCGTATCACCTCCTCAAAACGATCGTCCGACTCCCATGAGAAATATAATAGGTTAGACTGCATTTCTTTTCGAAACGCCTTCGTCTTCTTTAAGTTTTTTAGATCGATCGAAAACGGATTTAAAGGAACCTCGCAAAATCCGAACATGACGCGCGCCACTCGCGAGCGCCCGGACACGAATTCGGCAACCGCGGTTTTGTATTCTTCCTCTGTTCCGGATCCGAAGTTTTTTGTCGGCGCTCCGAATTTATGGCCCATTATTCCGAGATAAATATCATATCTTCCTTCCATGAATTGATTGATGATCGCCTGAACCCCGTCCACACTATAGCTCGAAGATATATCTTCAAATGTTAAGACGCGCACGGTAACTTTATGAACGTCTTCCCAGTGAGAATTTTCTCGACTGACAATATTCCTCACACGATTGGCGTATTCCGACATTTCACCCGTATGCGAGAGAAAGATTTGAATAAGCCTGAGACCGTTCACGACTTGCCTTCCCCCTTGAGAGAACCGCGCGCAGCATAGACGACGTGATTGACGAAATGAACGACGTGGTGCGGGCCGAACGTGCGGTACCGCATATCGTACAAGAACGACTTGAACAGGTTACCATGTCCATGGCCGACATCGACGGTCAGTGTCAGGACGTTCTCCAGGACTCTTTGTATTTTTCTGACAAATTCCGCCTTCTCCGACTCTTCGATCCCACCTATGATGAGATTGTCTTCCGCGTAGGACAGCATCAAATGCTGCGCGACATAGATCGAGACAACCTCGTTTATCGTATTAAGCTCTTTGTCATGAGAGACGTCATGATCAGGATCATGCTGGTAAGGCTCGAGGTCGGAAAGGGCATAGGCCACCGAAATGGGCTTGAGTTTTCTGATCCAGAAAACCAGATACCCGATATGCTTGGATGGATGCACACCCAGTGGATGAATTTTAAGGAGTCGCCCTAAATCACTCTCATGATGCTCAATGACATCAATGCATGTTTTAAGTGATATATGAGCGACACATCCGCATTGCTCGACGAGAAGCTTCTCGATTAGACGGTACAGATCACGCGCAGATATTTCTTGAGGGCTCATCACGAAACCGCCCCTCCGCTAGCGAAGGGACTTAGTCACCCTCGGGGCGAGGGAGTTTATACGAACGCTTTGCGGCATTGGCTAATGCTTCTCTACCTTGCTCGATATCCATCCCAGAATTGTCTGGCTCATGCTTCATAGCACCAAGCTTTTTTGTATCCATTCCGCGTTGCTTCGTCTCATCCGTATACTGGGCCAAGGCCTGATCGAATTTTTGCGCCCCAATCAGGGCGCGAACGGACGATGTTTTCACCATCACGCTACTCCTGTGTCAGGACGCCGATTTTCGATCGCGAATACCGAATAAATCCCTAATTCACTCCTGAGCAGAGACCAAAGATTACCATTGCCGACAGTCTTCGAGAATTCCTCCGCGTTGCCGGTCCTCGAAATTAGAATCTCGCACACAGACTGACGTAAGGCAAATATTTTTATCGATAGTCGTGAAAAAGCTCGATATCGCAACTCCATTGTATTACATATGAAATAAAATAACAATTTGGATACGCTTGAAATAAGATTTACGTGCCACCGGCGCTCGCCGGCAGCTTTGATGATACTTAAACGCCTATATCGATTGCGCGGCCTGACTGGCTCGACATGTGATACCAGGGCCTGTTGGGGTTTGATCATGGCTCCAATTACGCTCGATCGGGTAAAAAAGCCTCTTATGCGCCTTATCGGCGTAGTGAGTCGCCAATCAGGTAGCCAAGTAGACCGAATCGTTCAAGTGCCGATGAGGCTCATGTGGGGATTACGTGCTCACAGGCGGCGCTATGGCTCCCGGCGGCGCCACGTCTGCGGGCATATTCAGCGGCAGAAAAACCTGCTCGACGCTGGGGGCTAGACGATTTTGCCTTCAGACGAAGCGCTTACACATGAGCAACAAGAAACATATCGTCATTTTGATTGCGAAATCATAAAAATATCCTCAATTACGACACTCAATAAAAAATATTAACACCGTAAAATAGACGATTTACAGATGAAATATACGAATAATAACTGAAATTAGGGGATGTTACTGTTATTCTATTCATGAGAATACGCGCATCTGGCGAATCCCGGTCGCGGGTCCCATGCGCACCGGCATTTCAAGGATGTGAGCCGGATCACCGCCGTTCGGCCGCATCCCGATCCGGCGTCCAGTCCAGCTCCACCACCGTCTCGCCGTCCTCGCGGTTGTAGCGCAGGGCGGTCCGGCGCATCGCATGGAGGGCCTTCGCATCCTCGGCCCGGGGGCACTGGACGGGATCGTGGGCGCGGTGGGTGCGGTCGAGCATGCGGCCGAAGCCGGCGTCGAGGGACGGCATCGCCGCGACGGTCGAGAACGGCGCCGACAGGTAGACGGTGCGGGCGGGCCCGCGGGCGAGGCAGTAGCGCCAGTCGGCGGCGGCCGGCGCGGCGGCCAGCGTCAAGCCGGCGCAGGCGCCGAGAAGCAGCACTCTCATCGGATCGGGGAACTCGGAACGGATGTCGGGGCCGTCCCGATGCGCGGCGCTTGCGGCGTCAGCAAGGCATCGCGCGGCTCAGATCCGGGCGGTCTCGCGCCCCTCTTGCTCGGGGATCCCGCTCTCTTGAGCATCGCTCCGGCAACTATCGCTCTCTCGGGCGTCGAGGTTCAGGCTCCAGACCCGAACGCCGTCCTCGGCGACGAGCCAGGCCTCGCCGGTCCGGTCGCCGAACATGTCGTCGGCCCGCCCCAGGATGCGGGCGGCGGCGTGGCGCACCGTCGGCGCCTCGATCGGCAGGTCCTGGAACACGGAGGCCTCCGGGTCGCGGAGGCGCGATCGCAATCGGTACAGCGGCATGACGGGCGAACTCCGGAAGACGGGCGGGGTCTCGCGAACCCGGATGTCTGGCGTGAGCGGCAGCCTCTTGGTCTCGGACCGTTCCTCCCGGACGCCCCTTCCCGGTAGTGACGGGAAGGCGGTGCCGGGTCTCGTCCTCCGCGGCGGGCCGGAGCCGTCGTGGGGTCGTTGCGCCGTCGCCCGTCGGGTAACGACGCAGGACACCTTCTACCGTCCCGCCGTTCTCGTTCAAGAGTCGACCCAGGAAGAAGTTCACGTTGGGGAAGGCGAAGGCGGCGGCGAAGGACGGGGCGTTGACACCGCCCCCCTCCGTCTCCCCCTTGTGGCACGAAGCCGGAAACGGTGGCGGCGCCGGACGGGGCGCCATGGTCCTTCGCGGCATGCCCCCCGCCTCCATTCCCCGGGAAGGGGGACGGAGCGAGGCAGGGAGAGGAACGGACACGATGACGACGAGGGTCGCCTGCATCGGCGAGTGCATGATGGAGCTGTCGGAGCGGCCGGACGGCAGCCTGCTGCGCGGCTACGGCGGCGATACGCTGAACACCGCCCTCTACCTCGCCCGGCTCGGCGTCGCGGTCGATTACGTGACGGCGCTCGGCGACGATCCGTGGAGCGAGGAGATGCTGGCGGCCTGGGCCGCCGAGGGAATCGGCACGTCCCGGGTGCGCCGCCTGCCCGGGCGGATGCCGGGGCTCTACATCATCCGCACCGACGAACACGGCGAGCGCAGCTTCCACTACTGGCGCGACAGCGCCGCCGCCCGCGACCTGTTCTCCGGCCCCGGCGCCGACGAGACCCGGGCGGTCCTCAGCGGTTACGACCTCGTCTACGCCTCGGGCATCAGCCTGTCGCTCTACGGCGAGGCCGGGCGGGCGGCGCTCGCAGAGACCTGCCGGGCGGTGCGGGCGAAGGGCGGGCGCGTCGCCTTCGACACCAACTACCGGCCCCGCGGCTGGCCCGACAAGGCGAAGGCGCAAGCCGCCTTCCGCGACGCGATGGCGGCGGCCGACCTGATCTTCGCCTCCGCGGAAGACCTCGAATGGCTGTACGGCCGCGAGGGCGAGGAGGAAGTCCTGCGCCATCGCGGCCGCTGCGAGATCGTGCTGAAGGGCGGCGGCTCGCCGCCGAGCGTCCGGGTGCTCGCGGGCGCCGAGGACGTGACGGTGCCGGCCTCCACCGTCGCGGCGGTCGTCGACACCACCGCGGCGGGCGACAGCTTCGCGGCGGCCTACATGGCGGCCCGCCTCGCCGGCCGTCCGCCCGCCGGAGCCGCGTCGTGCGGCCACCGCCTCGCCGGCACCGTCATCGGGCATCGCGGTGCCGTGATCCCCCGGGCCGCGATGCCCGACCTCGCCCTCGATTCGGGAAACAAGCCATGAGACAGGCCATGACGACAGAGACCCGAGCCCACCGTCTCGACGCGCTGCTCGCCGCCTCCCCGGTGATCCCGGTCATCACCGTGCCGGAACTGGCCCACGCGGTACCCCTCGCCCGCGCCCTGGTAGCGGGCGGCATCACCACGCTCGAGATCACCCTGCGCACGCCGGTGGCGCGGGATGCCGCGAAGGCGATCATGGCCGAGGTGCCGGAGGCGGTGGTGGGCCTCGGCACGGTGCTCACCCCGGCCGACCTCGAGACCGCCCACGCGCTCGGCGCCCGCTTCGCGCTCAGCCCCGGGGCGACGCCGGACCTGCTGCGGGCGGCGGCGGCCAGCGACATGGTGTTCATGCCGGGCATCGCCACGCCCTCCGACCTGATGCAGGTGCTCGCCGCCGGCTTCACCGTGGCCAAGTTCTTCCCCGCGGTGCCGGCGGGCGGCATGGCGGCCCTGAAGGCGCTCGGCGGGCCGTTCCCGCAGGCCCGCTTCTGCCCGACCGGGGGCATCGGCGAGGCCGACGCCAAGGCCTGGCTCGCCCTGCCGAACGTCGCCGCGGTGGGTGGCTCGTGGCTGACGCCCGAGGCCGAGATCCGCGCCGGCAACTTTTCCGCCATCACCGAGCGGGCCCGCCGCACCCTCGCGGCGTTGCAGTAACGGACGAGAAACGTGCCCTCGCCGCCACGGTGTGGCGCGGGCACAACGTCGATCTCGCAACCGCGAAGCTTCGCCGGATTTAAGCTTGGCTTTGGGACGTGGACGTTTACGGCTTGGCCATTGGTTCCGCCGTACGGTGCCGGTGGCGTTCGCACCGTCCTTGCCCCGCGCTTCCCCTTCCAAGCTTTCCTGCCAAGAGGCTTCCATGCGCCGCTTCGTCCCCGCCCTGGCCGGGCTGGCCTGCGCCGTCGCCGCCTGGGTGGCGCCCGCCGCCGCCTACGAGATCGACCCGCTCACCCGCCAGCCCCTGGAGCAGGCCCTCACCGTGACGGTGCGGGCCCCGGCCGCCGCCGCGGTCGATCCCCTCGACGCCACGGTGCCGAAGCTGAGCCCGATCCCGCGCGAGACGGTGGCCTATTCCGGCCCCTACGGCGCCGGCACCATCGTGGTCTCGACCGCCGAGCGCCGGCTGTACTACGTGCTCGGCAACGGCCAGGCCCTGCGCTACGGCGTCGGCGTCGGCCGCCCGGGCTTCACCTGGAACGGCGCGCAGACCATCTCGATGAAGCGCGAGTGGCCCGATTGGCGCCCGCCGGCCCAGATGATCCGCCGCCGCCCCGACCTGCCGCGCTACATGAAGGGCGGCCCCGAGAACCCCCTGGGCGCCCGCGCGATGTATCTCGGCGGCTCGCTCTACCGCATCCACGGCTCCAACGAGCCCGAGACCATCGGCACTGCCGTCTCCTCCGGCTGCATCCGGATGACCAACGACGACGTGATGGATCTCTACACCCGCGCCAAGGTCGGCACGAAGGTGATCGTGCAGCGTTGATCCGGCAGTTGTAGATTCGAGAGCGATGAGGCCGGCCTTGTGCCGGCCTTTTTCGTGCCGATCTGCCTGATGCACTCGATCGTGTGTGGCGCGGGATCCCCTCTTCTGACTGGGAGTGGGAAAAAGTCTCCGCCCTCCCAGAAGCTTATCCTCCCTCTCACGCCACCGACCACGCTACACGACACAGGAGGCTGCGTGGATACGGGAGCGACGGCCACCGCAGGCCCCCTCCCCCCGCGGATGAAGGCCGGGAGAGGGGCAGCGGGACGCCGATCCCGACAGCGCCCTTCAGAACGATCCAGTCTTCTTCGGAAGCGGCGTCCCCTCTCCCGGCTCACTCCGTTCGCCCCCCTCCCCCGCAGAGGCGGGAGGGTACTTGCGCGGCGGCCGTCGTTCCCGCACCGCGCAACCTCCTGTGTCGTGTAGTGTGGTCCCCGGCCCCGCCGACCGCCCGCGCATGTAGGTCTGCGGCGCGCATCCCATCTCGCGCCGGAACGCGTAGACGAAGGCCGAGGTCGAGCCGTAGCCGAGCGTCAGCGCGGTCCGCGTCACGTCCAGTCCGCCGCCCATCAGCTCGATCGCCTTGAACAGCCGCAGGCGGCGGCGCCAGGCGCGCAGGCTCATGCCGAGCTCGGCCTCGAAGCGGCGGGCGAGGGTGCGGCCCGACAGGCCGAGCGCCCGGCCCCATTCCTCGGGCCCGCGGGGATCGGCGGGTTCGGCGTAGAGCGCCTCGCACAATCCGGTCAGCGGCCCCCCGCGCGGCCAGGGCAGCGCCCCCGGCAGCGGCGCGGCCCGGCGGAGCTGGTCGAGGATCAAACCGGCGACGCGGCCCGCATAGCCGTCCGAATCGGCTTGCCCGTCATCCCCTCGCCCGTCGAGCGCCGCAGCCTCGACGATGAGCGCCTGGAGCAGGGCCGAGACGCCGAACACCGTCGGCTCCTCGGGCAGGCCGTGCCCGGCCGCGTCGGCGATCCACAGGCTGCGGAACTCGGCCCCGAGCAGCGAGCCGACCCGGTGCCGGTGCCCGGTCGGCAGCCACACCGCCTGCTCCGGCGAGATCACGAAGGAGCGGCCGGCCACCGCCACCGTCAGCACGCCCGAGACGGCATAGACGACCTGATGCCAGGCATGGGCGTGCTCCGGGAAGGAGTGGCGCGGCGGGATCCCCTGCGCGCGTACGGTGAGGGGCTGCGGCGGCGCGGCGCCGGGCGGCGTCTCGATCGTCTCCCACTGCATGCGGCCCCCCAGATTGGCGGCAATTCTACACCCGCTGGCACCTCGTCGAAATACGGCCAGCCGGGGCTCGTCTAAGCAGGAGAAGACTCTTGCTGTCTCCGGCCGTCGTCAGAGAAAAAGATCATCATGGCCTATCACGACCGCCGCGGCCTGCCCGTCTCGACCCGTTCCACCCCGGCCGCCGAGCATTACCGCGAGGGCGTCGACCTCATGCTCGCCGCCTGGCCGGGCGCCGCCGAGGCGCTCGACGCAGCGATCGCCGCCGATCCGGGCTTTGCTCTGGCGCATGCCGCCCGGGCCCGCCTGCACGCGATGCGCACCGAGCCGGCGGCGGCGCGGGCCCGCATCACCGCCGCCGCCCGGCGGGTGGCGGACGGCGCGACCGAGCGCGAGCGGAGCCACGTCGCGGTGCTGTCGCTGGCGATCGACGGCCAGTCGGGGCCGGCGCTCGCCCGGGCGCTTGCCCATCTCGATGCCTGGCCGCGGGACGCCCTGATCCTGTCGCTGCCGCTCGGCGCCTTCGGGCTGCTGGCCTTCTCCGGCCGGCCCGACCACGACCGGGCCCGGGTCGATCTCTGCGAGCGCCACGCCCACGCCTACGACCCCGACGACTGGTGGTTCGCGGTCTCCCGCGGCTGGGCCCACACCGAGAACGGGGCGGTGGCCCGCGGGCGGGCGCTGACCGAGCGGGGCTTCGCATTGCGGCGCCGGAACGCCAACGGCGCCCACGCCCTGTCGCACGCCCTGTTCGAGGACGGCGCCGGACCCGAGGCCGAGGCGCTGATCGCCGGCTGGCTGCCGGGTTACGACCGCTCCGGCATCCTGCACGGCCACATCGCCTGGCATGCCGCCCTCTCGGCGCTGGAGCGCGGCGATTCCGGCGGGGCGCTGGCGATCTACGACGCGCATGTGCGGCCCGGCGTGACGGCGGGCCTGCCGCTCAACGTGATCACCGACACCGTATCGCTGCTCTGGCGCCTGACCGCCTACGGCCACGCGGTCCCGGCCGGGCTGTGGGACGAGGTCCGGACCTATTCCGCGCCGTATTTCACCCGGGCCGGCTTCGGCTTCGCCGACGCCCATATGGGGCTGCTCGCCGCCGCGACCGGCGACCGCGCGGGGGCGCAAGCGCGCATCGATGCCCTCACCGCCCTGGTCGAGGCCGGCACGCTGGCGGCCGGGCCGGTGGTGCCGGCGATCTGCCGGGCGGCCCTGGCCTTCGCGGACGGGGACGACGCGGCCTGCGCGCGGATCCTCGAACCGGTCGCCGCGGAGATCGTGCGCATCGGCGGCAGCGGCGCGCAACGCGAGATGATCGAGGATACGCTCCTCGTCGCCCTGATGCGCGCCGGCGAGGCCGGCAAGGCCCGCGCCCGCCTCGACGCCCGCCTCCACCGCCGCCCCTCGCCGCGCGACGCGCGCTGGCGGGCCCAGCTCACCGCCTGAAAGGCAGACGATGTCGAACTCCGCCGCCCCGCCCGCCTTGCCCGACGCGACCGGCACCGGCAACGTCCTGCGCCTCGCGGTCGCGCAGGCGCTCGCCGGGGCCAACTCGGTCGTGGTCTTCGCCACCGGCGCCGTCATCGGCAACCGGCTGGCGCCGGATCCGGCGCTCGCCACCCTGCCGATCTCGATCTTCGTCGTCGGCATGGCGGCCTGCACCCTGCCGGCCGGGCGCATCGCCCGGGCTCGCGGCCGCCGCACGGCGTTCCTGGCCGGCACCGGGTGCGGCGTGCTGGTCGGGCTCCTGGCGGCGCTCGCCGTGGTGCTGTCGTCGTTCTGGCTCTTCTGCCTGGCGACCTTCTTCGGCGGCGCCTACGCCGCCGTGGTGCTGTCGTTCCGCTTCGCCGCCGCCGATTGCGTCGCGCCGGAGCGCCGTCCGCGGGCCCTCTCGGCGGTCATGGCGGGCGGGGTCTTCGCCGGGATCATCGGGCCGCAGCTCGTCAGCCACACGATGGACCTTTGGCCGTCCCACGTCTTCGCCGCCACCTTCCTCGCGCAAGCCGCGGTCGCGGCCTTGTCGGCGGTCGTGCTCCTGGGCGTGCGGCTGCCGGGGCCGAGCCGGGCCGAGATCTCCGGCGGGCGCCCGCTGATCGAAATCGCCCGCCAGCCCCGCTTCGTCACCGCGGTCCTGTGCGGGGTGGTGTCCTATCTCCTCATGAATTTCCTGATGACCGCCGCGCCGCTGGCGATGCACCTGTGCGGCTTCACCCAGGACGACGCCAATCTCGGCCTGCAATGGCACGTGATCGCGATGTACGCCCCGAGCTTCTTCACCGGGCGGCTGATCGCGCGGTTCGGCGCGCCCGCCGTGGTCGCGGCGGGGCTCGCGCTCACGGCGGTCGCGGCGACCGTCGGGCTGTCGGGCCTGGATCTCGCCCATTTCTGGGCCTTCCTGGTCCTGCTCGGCCTCGGCTGGAATTTCGGCTTCGTCGGCGCCTCCGCCATGGTGCTCGAGTGCCACCGGCCGGAGGAGCGGACCCGGGTGCAGTCGCTCAACGACTTCGTGGTGTTCGGCACGATGGCGATCGGCTCGTTCTCCTCCGGCGGGCTGCTCGCGCATTACGGCTGGGACGTGGTGCTGTGGGTGTCGTTCGGACCCCTCGCCCTGGCGGTCGCGGCGCTCGGCCTGGCGGCGGCGTCGCGCCCCGCCCCGGCGGCGGGCTGACCCGTCAGCGCCGCTTCGCCGGCTCGCGGCTCAGGTTCCGGGCCGCCAGCTCCTCCTCGTAGCGCGAAAAGCGCGTCGCCTGCTCCTCGCCGAGGCGGCGCAGGAAGTCGAAGGCGTAGATCCCGGTATCGTGCATGTCGTCGAAGGTGAGCTTGACGGCGTAGTTGCCGATCGCGGCCACCGACAGGATCTGGACCTCGCGCTTGCCCGGGATCCACTTCCGCTCGGAGGGCGCGTGGCCCTGCACCTCGGCCGAGGGGCTCTCGACCCGCAGGTACTCCGCCGGCAGGGCGTAGGCCGCGCCGCCGGCATAAGCGACGTGGAGGGTGCGCTTGTCGCGCGACAGCCGGATCTCGGTCGGCCAATCCGCCTCGTCGGTCTTGTGGGTGTCGGTCATGGGTGCGTCTCCCTGCACATCAGGCACAACTTGCCCGTCATCCCGGGAGCGCTCATATGCAGGCTGGCATCCGGCCGCCAGAGCCGCGTCCCGAGGAAGTTGATCGCATGTGGGGTCCCCGTACCGACGATCCGATGCCGGCCGTGCCCGTGCCGGCCCGGCCGGCGCCGCTGATCGATCCGTTCCAGCGAGCGATCACCTACCTGCGCGTCTCGGTGACCGACCGCTGCGACCTGCGCTGCGTCTACTGCATGTCCGAGGACATGACCTTCCTGCCCAAGCGCGATCTGCTCACGCTGGAGGAGCTGGACCGGGTCTGCTCGGTCTTCGTCGCCCGCGGCGTGAGGAAGCTGCGCATCACCGGCGGCGAGCCGCTGGTGCGCCGGGACATCATGCGGCTCTTTCGCAACCTCTCGCGCCACCTCGAATCCGGGGCGCTGGAGGAGATGACGCTGACCACCAACGGCACCCGCCTGCGCCAGCACGCCGCCGAGCTGGCGGCCCTCGGCATGCGCCGGATCAACGTCTCGCTCGACACCCTGGACCCCGGGAAGTTCCGGGCGATCACCCGGCGCGGCGACCTCGACACGGTGCTCGACGGCATCGCGGCGGCGCGCGAGGCCGGCCTGAAGGTCAAGATCAACGCCGTGGCGCTGAAGGGCGTCAACGAGGACGAGATCCCAGGCATGCTCGACTGGGCCCACGGGCTCGGCATGGACATGACGCTGATCGAGGTGATGCCGCTCGGCGACATCGAGCCCGAGCGCGTCGACCAGTTCCTGCCGCTCTCGGTGGTGCGCGAGCGCCTGTCCGAGCGCTACAGCCTCACGCCGCTGCCCGACCGCACCGGGGGGCCGGCCCGCTACGTGCGGGTGGAGGAGACCGGCGGGCGCCTCGGCTTCATCACCCCGCTCACCCATAATTTCTGCGAGAGCTGCAACCGGGTGCGCCTGACCTGCACCGGCCAGCTCTACCTGTGCCTGGGCCAGGAGGACGCCGCCGACCTGCGGGCGGCTTTGCGCGCCTCCCCCGACGATGCCGTGGTGGCCGAGGCGATCCGGGAGGCGATCACCCGCAAGCCGAAGGGCCACGACTTCGTCATCGCCCGCGCGGCGAAGCCCGCGGTGCCGCGGCACATGAGCACGACGGGGGGCTGACGGCCGCCGTCAGATCCGGAACCCCATCCTGAGCGCTCCCCAGTGCCGCCCATGGACCCGGATGGGGCTCGCGACCTCGCGCAGGGGCGGCCGGCCGGCCTCGTCCTGCGGGCAGGCCTGGACCAGGAAGGCACGGGTCGAACGGGCGGCGGACAGGCCGATGCGGTCGTCGTAGAGCCGGCGCTGGCGGGCGTGCAGCGCGTTCCAGGCCGGGTCGCCGGTCCGCGGCACCTGCGACCGGGCGCGATTGTGGACCGGGGCGTAGCCGTTGCGGTCGACGGGGAAGCAGAAGGCGGTGCGCGGATCGGCCAGGAGCAGCGGCTCCAGGATCGGCGGCAGCAGATCCTCCAGGACCGGCACCGCGGCGGTGAGGTAATGCGGCGGCTCGATGCCGGCGACCGGGCGGTAGCTGGTGTCGAACAGCGCGTGGCGCAGGAGCCGGCCCTCGGCCAGGGCCTGCTCCAGGGCCGCGCCGACCGCCGCCGCGCCCCCCTGCGCCGCCGCGATGAGCGGCCGGTTCTCCTCCTCGACCGCCACCAGGGCGTCGCGCATCCGGGTCTCGGAGGTGGGATCGACGAGGGCGCAGTGCAGGCCGCGCGGGCTCGCCCCGGCGACCTGCACCTGCAGCCGGCCGATGCCCCGCACGTCGAGGGAGAGCCGGGCCCCGGCCGGCGCGCCGCAGCCCTCCGGCGGGGTCAGGAGCAGACCGCCCCGGCTCAGGTCGAGCACCCGCCCGAGGCCCCAATTGCCGACCCGCACCGCGAGGTCGACGGGATAGCGGTCGTGGACGCGCCGGTCGCCGATCTCCGCCTGGCGCAAGGACGCGACCGTGCGCAGGGCGAGTCCCCCGGCGAGGCCGGCGACGCCGGCGCCGACCGATTCGGCGGTCTCCATGCGCCGGGCCGCCTCGCCGGCGGCCGTCGCCGCGGACACGGCGTCCCGGCCGAACGCGTCGGTGGCCTCCGCGAGGTCTCGGGCGTCGTCGGCGAGGTACCGGGCGGCCGCCGCCTGGGCCTCGGCCGCCGCGCCGGTCGTGGCGAAGGCCGGGCGCAGGCAGGCCAGCGAGGTCGCGACGCTGCCCATCGCCACCGCGCCGGGGCCGGAGAGGCGGCGGCTCAGGGCCCGCACCTCCTCCACCGCCCGGGCCGCATCGGCCGACAGGAGCTTGAATTCCTCCGCCATGCGCCAGAGCGGCCCGCCGCCCGCGCCGGCACGCGCCGCCTCGACGGTGGCGTTGAGGGCGAGGCGATTGGCCTGCCGCGCCAGGGTGGCGGCGGCCTCGACGACGCGGGCGGCGTCCTGCGCGGCGCCCGCCATCTCGGCCTCGAGCACGCGGCTCTGGGCGTCGGTGCGGTCGAGGTGGCGGCCGGCCTGCACCAGCACGCCGGCGAGCCCCTCCGATTCGCTCGCGAGCCGGTCGGCCGAGACGCCGAGCGCCCGGCCGCGCCCGCCCGCCTCCTCGGCGCGATCCCCCAGGGCTTCGAGGCCGCGGGCGAGGGCGAGGGTGTCGGCGGCGACGGCGGCGGTCTCGGCGCAGCCGTCGCGGGCGGCGACCCCGACGGCGCGGGCGGCCCGCACCAGCTCCGCCTCGACCCGGTCGACGGCGTCGCGCCCGGCACGGCCCGCATCGCGGTCGGGCCCCTCGATCGCCGGCGCCGCCGCGGGGAGCGGCGGCAGGATCTCGACCGCGTCGCGGTCGCGGGACGATGGGGGCGGGCGGAAGCTCAGGCGCATGGCGGGATGAGAGCGCGGCGCGCTTAAAAGCCGGTTAACCCTGACGTAGGGTTATCGCCGGCTCTCCATCGGGCGCCCCGGGACGACGCGCGAGTTGCGCCGGAAGGCGAGGCCATGGCAGGGTCCGCTCACCGATCGACACGTCTTCCCCGTTTCATGAGAGACCGCCGCCGGATGAGCCGCCTGCTCTCCCGCCTCCTGCTCCTGTCGCTGCTGGCCGCCGGGCCCGCCCTCGCCGAGCAAGCCCCCGCCCCTTCGCCCTCCCCCCTCCCCTCCCCGGTGCGCATCGCCACCGAGGGCGGCCACCCGCCGTTCAACTACGTCGAGGACGGCAAGCCGGCAGGGTTCGAGGTCGAGCTGGCCCAGGCCCTGTGCGCGCAGGCCGGGCTCACCTGCACGATCGTGCTCCACCAGTGGGACGGCATCATCAAGGGCCTGGAGGCCGGCGAGTACGACGCCATCATGGCGGCGATGGCGATCACGCCGAAGCGGGCCGCCCGCATCGCCTTCACCAGGCCCTATCTGCGCATCCCGTTCACCTACGTGGCGCGGCGCGACGCCTCGCTGCCGCCCCCCTCGCCCGCCACCCTGCCGGGGCGGCGGATCGGCGTGGCGGCGCACGGGCCGCAGGTCGCCTACCTGGAGCAGCGGGTGCCGGGCGCCGAGATCCGCACCTTCGACAGCCTCGCCGACGCGACCCTCGACCTGCGGGCCGGCCGGGTCGACTTCGTTCTGGGCGACAAGCTCGACCTCGCGACATTCCTCGCCAGGCCGGAGGGCGAGGCCTGCTGCCTCCTCGTCGGCGACGTGCCGGCCGGCGAGCCCCTGCTCGGCGAGGGCGTCGGCATCGGCCTGCGCAAGGCCGACGGCGCCTTGCGCGCGGCGTTCGAGACGGCGCTCGCCGCCCTGATCGCCGACGGGCGCTACGACCGCATCCGGGCGAAGTACATTCCGTTCGACACGAAGTGACGGCCTCCTCGCCACGGGCGGGATCGGCCGTGGCGAGGAGGCGCGCTCGTTTGACGGGCACCGGGCCGGCTCACTACACCGGGGGCCGACCGCCGGGATAACGGCGTGGGAGGAACGAGCGCATGGCGAAGGTCGCGTTTCTGGGTCTCGGCGTGATGGGGGGCCCGATGGCCCGCCACCTCGCCGCCAAGGGCCACGACGTCACGGTCTACAACCGCACCAGGGCCAAGGCCGACGAGTGGGTGGGTGCCCATGGCGGCAAGGCGGCGGCAACGCCGCGCGAGGCGGCGGAGGGCCAGGAGATCGTCTTCGCCTGCGTCGGCAACGACGACGACCTGCGTCAGGTCACGACCGGGCCGGACGGCGCCTTCTCGGCGATGGGCAAGGGCACGGTCTTCGTCGACCACACCACCGCCTCGGCGGAAGTCGCGCGCGAGCTGGCGTCAGCGGCCGGGAAGGCCGGCTTCGGCTTCGTCGACGCCCCGGTCTCCGGCGGCCAGGCCGGCGCCGAGAACGGTGTGCTGACGGTGATGTGCGGCGGCGAGCCTGCCACCTTCGCGCGGGTCGAGCCGGTGATCGGGGCCTACGCCCGCGCCTGCCGGCTGCTGGGGCCGGTCGGCGCCGGCCAGCTCGCCAAGATGATGAACCAGATCTGCATCGCCGGCCTGGTCCAGGGCCTGTCGGAGGCGGTGCATTTCGGCAAGCAGGCCGGTCTCGACATCGAGGCGGTGCTCGACGTGATCTCCAAGGGCGCCGCCGGCTCCTGGCAGATGGAGAATCGCGGCAAGACCATGAACGAGGGCAAGTTCGATTTCGGCTTCGCCGTCGACTGGATGCGCAAGGATCTGTCGATCGTCCTGGCGGAAGCCCGCCGCAACAAGTCCAAGCTGCCGGTGACGGCCCTCGTCGACCAGTTCTACGCCGAGGTGCAGAGCATGGGCGGCGGGCGCTGGGACACGTCGAGCCTGATCGCGCGGCTGGAGAAGTAAGAGCGCGGTCGACGGGGTCGACTGCGCACAATAAGAGCCTCATTGTCATCCCGGGGCTCGCCGACGGTGAGAACCCGGGACACACAACCGCTGAAGATGCAGGCTTGAACGGATCGTGTTCCGCTTCGTCCTGGAACGTCGGCGGATATGGATCCCGGGTTCCGCTACGCGGCCCCGGGATGACTTAGTGGGCTGGAAACCTCGGCGAGACGATCCCTCTACTTCCCCACCAGGCAGCTCACCGCCTTGCGCCAGCCCGCCAGACGCCGCTCGCGCAAGGTCGGCTCCATCGCCGGGGTGAAGCGGCGCTCCAGGCGCCAATGGTCGGCGAAGTGCTCGGGCTCCGGGTAGAGGCCGCAGGCGAGGCCGGCGAGATAGGCCGCGCCCAGCGCCGTCGTCTCCTTCACCTCGGGCCGGTCCACGGGTGCGGCGAGCAGGTCGGCGAGGCGCTGCATCGTCCAGTCGGAGGCGACCATGCCGCCGTCGACCCGCAGCACCGTGGCGCGGCCGTCCCCGTCGGACCAGTCGGCCCGCATGGCGGCGAGGAGGTCCGCGGTCTGGTAGCAGACGCTCTCGAGCGCCGCGCGGGCGAGCTCGGCCGGTCCCGTGCCGCGGGTGAGACCGAACAGGGCGCCGCGGGCGTCGGGCTCCCAGTGGGGCGCACCGAGGCCGACGAAGGCCGGCACCAGATAGACGTCCTGCGCCGGGTCGGCCCGCTCGGCGAGCGCACCCGTCTCGGCCGCCGACTCGATGATTCCGAGCCCGTCGCGCAGCCACTGCACCGCGGCACCGGCGACGAAGATCGAGCCTTCCAGCGCATAGGTGCGCCGGCCGTTCAACTGGTAGGCGATGGTGGTGAGGAGCTTGTTCTTCGAGGCGACCGGCTGTGACCCGGTGTTGAGGAGGGCGAAGCACCCGGTGCCGTAGGTCGACTTGACCATGCCGGGCCGGAAGCAGGCCTGCCCCACCGTCGCGGCCTGCTGGTCGCCGGCCACGCCCCGGATCGGGATCGCGGCGCCGAACAGCTCCGGGTCGGTCTCGCCGAAATCGCCCGAGGAATCGCGCACCTCCGGCAGCATCGAGGCCGGCACGCCGAGGAGAGCCATCAGCTCGTCGTCCCAGGCGCCGCGATGGATGTCGAAGAGGAGCGTGCGCGAGGCGTTGGTGGCGTCGGTGACGTGCAGCCGGCCGCCGGTGAGGCGCCACAAGAGATACGAATCGACGGTGCCGAAGGCGAGCTCGCCGGCCTCGGCCCGGGCACGGGCGCCGGGCACGTTGTCGAGGATCCAGGCGATCTTGGTGCCGGAGAAGTAAGGATCGAGGATCAGGCCGGTCTTGGCCGTCACCATCGGCTCGTGGCCGGCCTCCTTGAGGCGGGCGCAGATCCCGGCCGAGCGCCGATCCTGCCAGACGATGGCGCGGTGCACCGCCTCGCCGGTGCGCTTGTCCCAGACCAGCGTCGTCTCGCGCTGGTTGGTGATGCCGATCGCCGCCACGTCCCGGGCCGTCACGCCCGCTTGTTTCATCGCCGCCCGACAGGTCTCGAGCGTCGTGCGCCAGAGATCCTCCGGCTCGTGCTCAACCCAGCCGGAGGCCGGGAAATGCTGCGGGAACTCGGCCTGGGCGAGGCCCGCGATCGAGGTATCGGGCCGGAACAAAAGGGCGCGCGAGGAGGTGGTGCCCTGGTCGATGGCGAGGATGAGGGAGGACATCGGAGGCTCTTTCGCGCGGTGCGTTAGAGGGGTGGCGGCTCCAGCGTGGCGAGGCCGATCGTGTCGGCCGCCCGGCGAAGCCGCGCATCGAAGGTGGCGAAGGGCAGACCGGTGACCTGGAGCAGCGCGAGATGCAGGGCATCGGGACCGCGCACGCCGAGGACGGCGTCCTCGACGATGGTGCGGGCGCGAACGAACATGTTCCGCGTGATGGTCATTGGGCGGCCGAGGGCCACCCGCCAGAACTCGAAGCGCGAGAAGATCGACCGAGCTTCAGCCGAATCCAGCTTGCGCTCACGGACCAACCGCGAAATCGCCGACGTAAATTCGAGAACGGTGAGGTCCGATATGACGATGGCGACGCTCGGATCGGCAACCCAGGCCTGGATGCGCACTGACGAGGCTTCCCGTACGAAGATCGCGATCACGATGTTCGCGTCGCAACAAACGCGGCTCACGCGCCTTCATCCCGCATCTGGCGGACGAGGGCGACCGCATCGATCGGCTCGCGCGGTGTCACGATGGTCTCGCGCAGCCAGTCGACTTCTTCCTTGGTCATCGGCCGCGGCTCGGTCGGTACGAGCTTGACGAGATCCTCGTCGAGGCGGGTGATGATCACCTCCTCGCCCTCGGTCGCCTTGGCAAGCAATTCGGGCAGGCGGGCGATGGCATCTTCCAGCGAGTAATAGGCCATGACAATCTCCGTGGCGGCATCGGCCGCCAGGATAGCGAAATCCGGCCGTCCGCGGACAGGAGAGCCGGGGCGCTGAAGCCCCGGCTCCCTCAGCTTCAGCCGCGCTTCGGCGGCGAGGCCGGCCAGCTCTTGATCAGGGTGTCGTAGTCGATCGTCTCACCCTTCGGCTTCTCGTCGGCGAGCTTGCGCTGGGGAGCGAGCGTGCCGTCCTTCTTGGCCTGCTCGTACCAGTGCTCGGCCGAGGTCTTGGGGTTGAGCTTCGGGCCGCACTCGCCCTGGACCTTCGAGCGCTCCAGGCGCGCCATCACGTCGTCCTGGGCGTTGGCGAGCGCGTCCATCGCCGCCTGCGGGGTCTTGGCGCCCGAGGAGGCGTCGCCGATGTTCTGCCACCAGAGCTGCGCGAGCTTGGGATAGTCCGGCACGTTCACGCCGGTCGGGGTCCATTGCACGCGGGCCGGCGAGCGGTAGAACTCGATCAGGCCGCCGAGCTTCGGCGCCCGCTCGGTGAAGGACTTGTCCCAGATGTCGCTCTCGCGGATGAAGGTGAGGCCGACATGGCTCTTCTTCAGGCTGACCGTCTTCGAGACGATGAACTGCTGGTAGAGCCAGGCCGCCTTGCGGCGCTCGAGGGGCGTGGACTTCAGCAGGGTGAGCGAGCCGGCATCCTGGTAGCCGAGCTTCATGCCCTCCTTCCAGTACGGCCCGTGCGGCGAGGGTGCCATGCGCCATTTCGGCGTGCCGTCCTGGTTCATCACCGGCAGGCCGGGCTTCACCATGTCGGCCGTGAAGGCGGTGTACCAGAACATCTGCTGGGCGACGTTGCCCTGCGACGGAACCGGGCCCGATTCCGAGAAGGTCATGCCGGCGGCCTGCGGCGGCGCGTACTTCTTCAGCCAGTCGACATACTTGGTGACGGCGTAGACCGCGGCCGGGCCGTTGGTGTCGCCGCCGCGCTCGATCGAGGAGCCGACCGGGCGGCAGCCCTCGATGCGGATCCCCCACTCGTCGACCGGCTTGCCGTTCGGGATGCCCTTGTCGCCGTTGCCGGCCATCGACAGCCACGCATCGGTGAAGCGCCAGCCGAGCGAGGGGTCCTTCTTGCCGTAGTCCATGTGGCCATAGACCTTGACGCCGTCGATCTCCTTCACGTCGTTGGTGAAGAAGTCGGCGATGTCCTCATAGGCCGACCAGTTGACCGGCACGCCGAGCTCGTAGCCGTACTTGGCCTTGAACTTCTCCTTGATGTCCGGACGGGTGAACCAGTCGTAGCGGAACCAGTACAGGTTGGCGAATTGCTGGTCGGGCAGCTGGTAGAGCTTGTTGTCCGGACCGGTGCCGAACGAACGGCCGATGAAGTCCTCGAGATCGAGGGTCGGAGAGGTGACGTCCTTGCCCTCGCCCTTCATGAAGTCCGACAGGGCGACGGTCTGGCCGTAGCGGAAATGAGTGCCGACGAGGTCGGAATCGTTGATCCAGCCGTCGTAGATGTTCTTGCCCGACTGCATCTGGGTCTGGATCTTTTCCACCACGTCGCCCTCCTGGAGGAGGTCGTGGCGCACCTTGATCCCGGTGATCTCGGTGAAGGCCTTCGCCAGGGTGCGGGCCTCGTATTCGTGCGTGGTCAGCGTCTCGGAGACGAAGTTGATCTCCATGCCGGCGAAGGGCTTCGCCGCATCGACGAACCACTGCATCTCCTTGAGCTGCTCGTCCTTCGACAGGGTCGAGGGCTGGAACTCGGAATCGACCCAGCGCTTGGCCTCTTCCATGCCGGCGAAGGCGTGGCCGGCGGCGAGGCTGAGCGCGAGGGCGCTCGCGGCCGTCAGCAGACGATGGCGTTTCATGATCGTGGTCCTCCCTCTGGTGGTTGTCGACCCGCCTGATGCCGGCTGGCTGCCGGACGTGGCGGCGGGGTCTCTACGCGAAGCGGAACATCACCGCCCCGTAAACGAGCGAGAGCGCGAGCGCCCATTCCAGGCTCGGGCCGACGAGGCCGAGCCAGGCGAGATTGATGAAGGCGGTCCCGACCAGCGTCAGGAACAGGCGGTCGCCCCGGGTGGTGGGGATGCGCAGGATCCCGACGCGCTCGGTCTCCGGGCGCCACACGGCGAGCGCCGTCATCAGGGCGAGCAGGCCGGCGATGACCGCGAAGAACGTCGCAGTCTGCCAGGTCCAGGCCATCCAGGCGAAATCGAGCATCGCTCAGAACTCCCCGATCACACCCGGCCGAGGGCGAAGCCCTTGGCGATGTAGTTGCGCACGAACCAGATCACGAGGGCACCCGGCACGATGGTCAGCACGCCGGCCGCCGCGAGCAGGCCCCAATCCATGCCGGCGGCCGAGACCGTGCGGGTCATGGTGGCGGCGATGGGCTTGGCATCGACCGAGGTGAGCGTGCGCGCCAGAAGCAGCTCGACCCAGGAGAACATGAAGCAGAAGAAGGCGGCAACCCCGATGCCCGACGCGATCAGCGGCATGAAGATCTTGATGAAGAAGCGCGGGAACGAATAGCCGTCGATCGCCGCGGTCTCGTCGATCTCCCGCGGCACGCCGGACATGAAGCCCTCGAGGATCCACACCGCCAGCGGCACGTTGAACAGGCAATGCGCGAGCGCCACGGCCCAGGGCGTGTCGAACAGGCCGACCGCCGAGTAGAGGTTGAAGAACGGCAGCGCGAACACCGCCGGCGGCGCCATCCGGTTCGACAAGAGCCAGAAGAACAGGTGCTTGTCGCCGATGAAGCTGTAGCGCGAGAAGGCGTAGGCCGCCGGCAAGGCGAGGCCGATCGACAAGACCGTGTTGATCGCCACGTAGGACAGCGAATTCAGGTAGCCGCCATACCAGCTCGGATCGGTGAAGATCCGGATGTAGTTGTCGAACGTGATGGCATGCGGCCAGAGCGTCATGCTGGTGTTGATTTCCTGGTTGGTCTTCAAGCTCATGTTCACGAGCCAGTAGATCGGGACCATCAGGAACAGCAGGTAGAGCGTCATCACGACGTGGCGCGGGCGCATCAGGCGGCCCTCCGGTCGAGCGGGATGGTGGTGGCGGGGGGCAGGCTGCCGACGGCACTCGCGTCGGCCGGGTCGCTGTCGGCCAGCACCGTCCGGTTGCCGGCATCCACGTTGGTCATCACGGTGTAGAACACCCAGCAGACGCTGAGGATGATCAGGTTGTAGACCAGCGACATCGCCGCCGCCCGGCCGAGGTCGAACTGCCCGAGCGCCAGCTTGACGAGGTCGATCGACAGGAAGGTCGTGGCGTTGCCGGGCCCGCCGCCGGTGAGCACGAAGGGTTCGGTGTAGATCATGAACGAGTCCATGAACCGCAGCAGGACGGCGATCAGCAGGACGCGGCGCATCTTCGGCAGCTGGATGGTGCGGAAGATCGCCCACTGGCTCGCCCCGTCGATGCGGGCGGCCTGGTAATAGGCGTCGGGGATCGACTTGAGGCCGGCATAGCACAGGAGCGCGACGAGGCTGGTCCAGTGCCAGACATCCATGGTCACGATCGTGACCCAGGCGGCGAGCGCGCTGCCAGCGTAATTGTAGTCGATGCCGATTCTATTGAGGAGCGAGCCGAGGAGCCCGATATCGGTGCGGGCGAAGACCTGCCAGATCGTGCCGACGACGTTCCACGGGATCAAGAGCGGCAGGGCCATCAGCACGAGGCAGAAGGCGACCGAGCGGCCCTCCCGCGGCATCGAGAGCGCCACCGCGATGCCGAGCGGCACCTCGATCGCCAGGATGATCGCGGAGAACAGCAGGTTGCGCCACAGAGAATCGAAGAAGCGCTCGCCGAACTGGGTCGACGGGTCGAGCAGTTCCTGGAACCAGCCGAGGCCGTTCCAGAAGAACTGGTTGTTGCCGAACGTGTCCTGGAACGAGTAGTTGACCACCGTCATCAGCGGCAGCACCGCCGAGAAGGCGACGACGGCGAAGACCGGCAGGACGAGGAGCCAAGCCTTCTGGTTAACGGTCTTGGTCATGCGGCGCCTCCGGGCAGGCCGGGCACCAGGGCGCCGTCGGCGTAGATGTGGATCTGGCGCGGATCGAGGGTCAGCGCCGCCTCGGCTCCATCGAGGCTCTGGCCCTCCGCCACCGTGGCGACCAGGGGCCGGCCGCCGAGTTCGACCCGGGCGAGGCGCTGGCGGCCGATATCGTCGATGCGCTTGACCTGCACCGGCAAGCCGAGGCCCTTGGGCGCGAGGTGCACGTATTCGGGCCGCACGCCCAGCTCGATGCGCTTGCCCACCGGCAGGTCCGGATAGTGCCGGGCGAGCGGGATGGCGTGGCCCTCGATCGTCGCGGTCGCGCCCTGCACTTGAGCGGGAAGCAGGTTCATGCCCGGCGAGCCGATGAAGTGGCCGACGAAGGTGTGGGCCGGGCGCTCGAAGAGTTCGTCCGGCGTGCCGGTCTGCACCACCGCGCCGTCATGCATCACCACCACCGTATCGGCGAAGGTCAGCGCCTCGGTCTGGTCGTGGGTGACGTAGATCATCGTCAGGTCGAGCTTGCGGTGCAGCTCCTTGAGGGTCGAGCGCAGCTGCCATTTCAGGTGCGGGTCGATGACGGTGAGCGGCTCGTCGAACAGGATCGCCGCCACGTCCGGGCGCACGAGGCCGCGGCCCAGCGAGATCTTCTGCTTCATGTCCGCCGTCAGGTTGTTGGCGCGGCGGTCGAGCACCCGGGTCAGGTCGAGGAGGCCGGCGATCTCCTCCACCCGCGACCGGATGGTGGCCGGCGCCACGCGGCGGTTCTTGAGCGGGAAGGCCAGGTTCTCCCGCACCGTCATGGTGTCGTAGACGACCGGGAACTGGAACACCTGGGCGATGTTGCGCCCCTCGGTCGGCACCGTGGTGACGTCGCGGTCGTCGAACAGGATGCGGCCGCGGGTCGGGACCACCAGGCCCGAGATGATGTTCAGCAGCGTGGACTTGCCGCAGCCGGAGGGGCCGAGCAGCGCATAGGCGCCGCCCTGGCGCCAGACGTGGTCGATCTCCTTGAGCGCGTAGTCCTGCGGGCCTTGCGGGTTCGGGCCGTAGGCGTGGGCGAGATGGTCGAGGGTGATGCGGGCCATGGATCCCCTCTCCTTCAGGCCGCCGCCGGCAGGTCGAGGGCGGCCGTGCGGCCGCTTTCGTCGAACACCAGGGCGTGGCGGGGGTCGAGGTAGGTCGTCACCGCCGTGCCGGGCTCCAGCCGGCGCACGCCGGCCACCAGAGCGATCAGGCGGCTCTCGCCGGCATCGACGTGGACGAAGCTCTCCGAGCCGGTGATCTCGGCGACCGAGACGGTGGCGGGCAGCGCGATCGCCTCGCCCGGCAGGGGATCGAGGGCGAGGTGGTGGGCGCGGAATCCGATCGTGTAGGCGCCGTCCGGCACGCCCGCGAGGGGGCCGGTCGCCCTAACCTGACCGCCGGTCGGGAGCGAGACCCGGCCGCCGGCCTTCATGACGCTCAACGTGTTGAGCGGCGGGTCGGAGAAGACCTTCGCGGTGACGAGGTCCTGGGGCCGGCGGTAGACGTCCGGTGTCGGTCCGACCTGAGTCACGCGGCCCTGGTGCAGGGTGGCGGTGCGCCCGCCGAGCATCAGGGCCTCGGCCGGCTCGGTGGTGGCGTAGACGAAGATCGCGCCCGTGGCCGCGAAGATGCGGGGCAGCTCCTCGCGCAGTTCCTCGCGCAGCTTGTAGTCGAGGTTCGCCAGCGGCTCGTCCATCAGCACGAGGTCGGCGCGCTTGCACAAGGCCCGGGCGATGGCGGTGCGCTGCTGCTGCCCGCCCGACAATTCGAGGGGCTTGCGCTTCAGGTAGGGCGTGAGCCGCAGCAGCCCCGCCGCCTCCTGCACCCGCGCCTCGATCTCAGCCTTCGCGATACCGGCGACCCGCATCGGCGAGGCGATGTTCTCGTAGACCGAGAGCGACGGGTAGTTGATGAATTGCTGGTAGACCATCGCGACGTTGCGGCGCTGCACCGGCAGCCCGGTCACGTCCTTGCCGTCGGCGACGATCCGGCCCTCGGTCGGCGCCTCCAGTCCTGCCATCAGGCGCATCAAGGTGGTCTTGCCGGCCAGAGTCTGGCCGAGCAGCACGTTGAGCGAGCCCTTGGGCAAAGCGAGGCTGACGTCGCGGATATGCGTCTCGGGTCCGACCCGCTTGGTGACGCTCTCCAGGATCAGGGTCATGGCGCCCTCCCGTCTCTTCCAGTCAGGCCGCGTTGGGGGCGGCGGCAGTGAGGCGCATGTAATCGTCGAGGGCGGCGGCCTCGGCGGGGGTGACCCTAAGGCCGAGCTTCGAGCGGCGCCAGAGCACGTCCTCGGCGCTGAACGCCCATTCGCGGCGCATCAGATGGCGCACCTCGCGCTCGGTGAGGTCGGCGCCGAAGAGCCGGCCGAGATCGGCGAGCGAGCGGGCGCCGCCCAGGATCTCCCGCGCGTCGGTGCCGTAGGCCCGCACCAGCCGGGCGACCAGCGCCTCGGGCACGCCCGGATGCTGGCGCACCAGCCCCGCCACGACCTCGTCGTAGCCCTCCTTCGGGAAGTTGCCGCCCGGCAGCACGGCGCCCGAGGTCCACGGGTCCTTCCGGGCCGCCGGCAGGTGGTCCTTCAGGCGCTCCAGCGCCGATTCCGCGAGGCGGCGATAGGTCGTGATCTTGCCGCCGAAGACCGAGAGCATCGCCGGCTGGCCGTCCGGCGCGTCGAGGGTCAGCACGTAGTCGCGGGTGGCTTCCTGCGCCTTCGAGGCGCCGTCGTCGTAGAGCGGGCGCACGCCCGAATAGGTCCAGACCACCTCGTCGCGGCTCACCGGCTCGCGAAAATACTCGCTGGCGGCAGCGCAGAGATAGGTGATCTCCTCCTCGCTCGCCTTCACGTCGGCGGGGTCGCCCTTGTAGTCGCGATCGGTGGTGCCGATCAGCGTGAAGTCGCGCTCGTAGGGGATCGCGAAGATGATGCGCTGGTCGGCGTTCTGGAAGATGTAGGCGCGGTCGTGCCGGAACAGGCGGCGCACCACGATGTGGCTGCCCTGGACGAGGCGCACGCCCTCGGTCGAGTTGGCCCGGGCGACGCCGGTGAGGACGTCGGCGACCCAGGGGCCGGCGGCGTTGACGAGGGTGCGGGCCCGCACGGTGTCGCGGGCGCCGGTCCGGCGGTCCTCCGCGGTGATCGTCCACAGCCCGTCGGCGCGGGCGACGGTGACGACGCGGGTGCGGGTGCGGATCACCGCGCCGCGCTCGGCGGCGTCGCGGGCGTTCAGCACCACGAGGCGCGAATCCTCGACCCAGCAATCCGAATATTCGAAGGCGCGGCGAAAGCCGGGTTTCAGCGGCTGGCCGGCGGGATCGCGCGTCAGGTCGAGGGTGCGGGTGGCGGGCAGGCGCTTGCGGCCGCCGAGGTTGTCGTAGAGCAGGAGACCTAAGCGCAGGAGCCAGCCGGGCCGCAGGCCGGAATGGTGCGGCAGCACGAAGCGCAGGGGCCAGACGATGTGGGGCGCCATGCCCCACAAAACCTCGCGCTCCATCAGGGCCTCGCGGACCAGGCGGAACTCGTAATGCTCCAGGTAGCGCAGGCCGCCATGGATCAGCTTGGTCGAGGTCGAGGAGGTGCCGCTCGCCAGGTCGTTCTGCTCGAACAGCACCACCGAGGCGCCGCGGCCCACCGCGTCGCGGGCGATGCCGCAGCCGTTGATGCCGCCGCCGATCACCGCGAGGTCGAACACCCCGCGCTCGTCGCCGGGCTGCTGCCTGGGGGCCAAGGCCACCTCCCTGTCGGAGCCCTTCGGCTCTTTCGTTTGCATCCTGGCGCGAATCTAGCCGCAGCCGGACGTTGACGCAAGCGAAACCGAAAGTAGGAAGGCGCGAATGAAAGCCGGACTCTTTCGGTTTGGCGACGTTTCGGTTTCGGCTATTCCGCAGCGTCGGAGGTCTCGTGCGCGGCCAGCCCGGCCTCGACCAGCTCGACGCGGTTCAGCGCGCACATCTCCCGTAAGG
Organism: Methylobacterium sp. DB0501; assembly: GCF_011043735.1. GTDB lineage: Bacteria > Pseudomonadota > Alphaproteobacteria > Rhizobiales > Beijerinckiaceae > Methylobacterium > Methylobacterium alsaeris. Next base: position 240,893 of record NZ_JAAKGV010000001.1, read on the forward strand.
AGGCGGAGGGCATGGCGTCGGTGACGAAGTAGTCGAGCTCGCGCAGGTGGCCGACCCGGATCGGCGCCGAGCGGTCGAGCTTCAGCTTGTCGGCGACCAGGATCACCCGGCGGGCATTCTCGATGATGGCGCGGGCGACCCGCACCTCGCGGTAGTCGAAGTCGAGCAGCGTGCCGTCCTCGTCGATCGCCGAGGCGCCGATCACCGCGTAATCGACCTTGAACTGGTTGATGAAATCGACCGCCGCCGAGCCGATCACCGCCCCGTCGGCGCGCCGCACCGGCCCGCCGGCAACGATCAGGCTCATCTTCGGGTGGCGGTAGAGCAGGGTCGCGACGTTGAGGTTGTTGGTGATGACCAGAAGGTCCTCGTGGTCGCCGAGCGCCCGGGCGACCTCCTCGGTGGTGGTGCCGATGTTGATGAACAGGGACGCGCTGTTGGGGATCAGCCGCGCCGCCGCCTCGCCGATCGCCCGCTTCTCGCCGTGGGCGACGAGACGGCGCGCCTCGTAGGACACGTTCTCGACGCCCGACGCCACCACGGCGCCGCCATGGATGCGCGACAGGAGCCGGCTGTCGCACAATTCGTTCAGGTCCTTGCGGATCGTCTGCGGCGTCACCTCGAACCGCGCCGCCAAGTCCTCGACGCTGACCCGCCCGTGCAGGCGGGCGAGGGCGAGGATGTCCTGCTGGCGCTGGGAAACCTGGTCGATCACGGCGCGCTGCCTTGTTCTTGCCCGCGGGGGCGATTCTTGCCCGCGGGGGGGCGGGGGCGGGCATTGTCGGGGCAAGCGGAGGCGGGCGCAATCGGGGGTGGGGTACGGAGAGGCGCCTCGACCGGCTCGACGGGATTCATGCCCTCCGCGTCATTCCGGGCTCCGCTGCGCGGCCCCGGAACGATCCTGTGGGTGTCACCGACCGGGAGAGCAGAGGAAGTCCCCCTCACACGATTCCCCACGCCCGGTACCGCCGCCGCTCCGTCAATTCCCGCGGCCGGGCGGGCCCCAGCTCCGCCAGCATTCCCTCCACCGCCTGCGGGGTGACGGCGAGCGCCCGGGCGGCGCTCGCCACCGTGACGAGGGGCGTGGCGACGAACAGGTCGACGAGCTGCGGCAGCCGGGAGGTCCGGCGCTTGGCCACGCAGGCGCGCAGCATCACCTCGCGGGCCAGGGTCAGGCGGTCGAGGTCGCGCCCGGCGGCGCGGGCGGAGGTCTCGACCGCCCCGAGGAGGCCGGCCAGCCGGTCGGCGGGCGGCAAGGCCCGCGACCAGCGCGCCCGGCCCTCGCGCAGGCCCAGCGACAGGGCCGGCAGGTGGGCCCGGACCTTGCCGCGGGACCGCAGCAGGGCGGAGGCCGCGAGGGGCCCGCGATGGCCCAGGCGCGGGGCCGGATCGAGCACCAGCCAGGCATCGAGCGTCACCGCCGCGGCCAGCACCGCCGGCAGGTCGTGGGTGTCGTCGAGGACCCGCCGCCACGCCGTCATCGGACACGTCACGACCGGATTCTCGGGGAGCGGGCGCGAGGCCGGCCCGCCCGCCTCGACGCGGGCGAGAGTGCGGCTGGTGCGCAGGAGCAACCGGTCGATGGCGGCGAAGGCCGAGTCGGCGGCCTCGGCCCATTCGAACGCGTCCTCGTCCTCCGGCTCGGGCTCGGCCGCCTCGGGGTCGGGCCCGGCGAGCAGCGACCAGCCGGCGGGCGAGAAGGCCCAGCCCGGCGCGGCGGCCGCGAGGCGGCGGCGGTCGGCGAGCAGGGCGACAGCGCGGCCGAGCGCCAGGGTCGGGCGGCGCACATCCATCGCCGCCTCGTGCAGCACCAGATCCTCCAGGGCGACCAGCTCGCCGTCGAGATGCAGCGCGGCCTGGGCGTCGAACAGGTGCGCCCGCGCCCGCGCCCCGTCGGCCAGCACAGGCTCGGCCCGGGCAAGGCGTTCGTCGAGGCGGACCAGGGCATCGGAGGCCGATTCCAGCGGGCCGGCGAGGCGTCGCCACGCGGCGGGCAGGCGAAGCGAGTCGACATCATAAACCATTGCGGCGGCACGATACGGAAACGCAGTCCCAAGGGAAGTGCCCGTTCGCTTGGTCGACAGACGAGTGGCCCGCCGCCCACAGGCCGGGGGCACCGGCTTGACGTGGGCAATATTCCCACATAACCGGGGACCCGGCCGTTCGGCGTCCCGCCGGGACGGCTCCGCCGCAATTTCGCTGCCCGGCCGGCGCATGGACCCAACCCGCTCCAACGGCCCCAACCGCGACGAGGCCCCCGTGACCCACCCCGACGCCGCGCCGGATGCGTGCGTGCGCCAGCCCTCCGCCGGGAGAGCCTGCGAGACGATCCTGCCGACCTCCCCCTCGCCGGTCGCCATCGGCATCACGGTGTTCCGGCCGACGCCGGAGCAGGTCGCGGCCCTGCGCGCCCGGATCGAGGCGGAGCCGCGCCCGACGATCGTGTTCGACAATGGCGGCCTGCCGGCCTCGGCCGCGGCCGACCTTGCCCGGCGCGGCGCCCGGGTGCTGTCGGCGGGCGACAATATCGGGATCGGCGGCGCCCTCGACGCGATCGCCCGGGCGGCCACCGAGGCGGGCGCGGCCGGCCTTCTGCTCCTCGACCAGGACGCCGCCTTCACGCCCGCCCAGGTCTCGGAGCTGGAGGCGGCGCTGGCGCGCCTGAAGACCTTGAGCCAGCCTCCGGCCGTGGTCGGCCCCCGGCCGGAGGCGGCCCCCGGCCGCAAGGCGCCGGCCTATCCGCGCCGGCCGGAGATCCCGGATTTCGGCTCCCTCGTGCCGGTGGCGTTCCTGGCCACCTCCGGCTCGCTCATCGACCTTCAGGCCTATGCCCGGATCGGCCCGTTCCGGAGCGACTTCTTCATCGACGGCGTCGACCTCGAATGGTGCTTCCGGGCTTGGGGCCTGGGCTACGGCTGCTGGATGGAGACGCGGACCGCCCTCCCCCACCATGTCGGGGGCGGGGTGATCCGCTCGCGGTGGCTCGGCATCGAGATGCCGCGCCAGCCGCTCTTCCGGATGGCGGCCTACCTGCGCAACAGCGTCTATGCCTGGCGGCTGCCGCACGTGCCCCGGGCCTGGGCGTTGCGCCAAGCGGCGTACCTGCCGCTCCAGGCCCTGCTCTACTGGGCCGATTCCGGCTATCGCCCCCGCGTGCTGGCGCAGCTTGCCGGCGCCGTGCTCGACGGCCTGCGCGGCCGGCTCGGACGCCCCAAAGGACTGCCGAGAGATCTGGTATGACGGGGATTGCCGCGATGCCCGCCCCCTCCCCCGCCCTCGACGTGGTGATCGTCAACTGGAACGGCGGCGCCCTGCTGCGGGCCTGCCTCGCCAGCCTGGCGGCGGCGGAGGAACGCCTCGGCGACGCCTTGAGCCTGCACGTCGTCGTGGTCGACAACGCCTCGACCGACCGCTCCCTGGACGACCTGCCGCACCTGCGCCATGGACCGGGGATGGGACCGGCGGTGATCGCCAACCCGGACAATCAGGGCTTCGGCCGGGCCTGCAATGCCGGCGCGGCACGGGGAGAGGCCCCGGCCATCCTGTTCCTCAATCCCGATGCCCGGGTGACGGCCGAGAGCCTCGCCGGCGCCCACGCGGCCCTGATGGCGGATCCGGGCACCGGCATCGTCGGGGCGCAGCTCCTCGACGAGGCGGGACGCGTGCAGCGCTCCTGCGCCCGACGGCCGACCGCCGCCTCGCTCGTCGGGCAGGCGCTCCTCCTCGACCGGGCGCGGCTGGTGCCCTCGCACTTCATGACCGAGTGGGACCACGCCGAGGACCGGGCGGTCGACCAGGTGATGGGCGCCTTCCTGATGATCCGCCGGTCGCTGTTCACGGAGCTGGGCGGCTTCGACGAGCGCTTCTTCGTCTATTACGAGGATGTCGACCTCTGCGCCCGGGCGCAGGATGCGGGCTTCGCGGTGCGCCACCTCGCCGGTGTCAGCGTGCGGCACGAGGGCCAGGGCACGACGCGGGCGGCCAAGGCGCATCGCCTCGCCTGCTTCCTCGAGAGCCAGATCCGCTACGCCGCCAAGCATCACGGCCGGGCGACGGCGCTTGCCCTGGTGGCGACGGCTTTCGGCGCCCAGGTGCCGTTGCGCCTCGTCCAGGCCCTGGCGCGGCGCTCGGGCCGCGAGGCCGGCGAGACGTTGCGCGGCGCGGGCCTGCTCGCCCGGGCGCTGCCCGGCCTGCTGCGGGCGATCCGCGCGCACCCCGCCCGGTGAAGGCCCTTCCCTACGGTTTTGCGGCAACAGCCGGCGCTCAATCGTGCGCGAGGCCAGTTGCCGCCCTGGTAACCCAGCGCGAGGCTGCCTAGAGCGGACACAGTGAAGACTGGTTCGTCGCAGACAAGGCCTCACGATCGATACCCTGGATCGGCATCCGGCCGCCGCGCGACCGGGTTCCGTTCCGGACCAAGACGAAACGTCGGACTCACCATGCTGCACGGGAAGAAGATCGCCGTCGTCCTGCCGGCCTACAATGCCGCGGCAACCCTGCGGCGCACCTATGCCGAGATCCCCCTCGACATCGTCGACGACGTGATCCTGGTCGACGATGCCAGCCGCGACGAGACCGTGGCGGTGGCCGACGAGCTCGGCCTGACGACGATCCGGCACGCCCGCAATTGCGGCTACGGCGGCAACCAGAAGACCTGCTACCGCACGGCGCTCGCCCGCGGCGCCGACATCGTGGTGATGCTCCACCCCGATTACCAGTACGCGCCGCGCCTCGTCACCGCGATGGCCTCGATGATCGTCTCGGGCGAGTACGACGCGGTGCTGGCCTCGCGCATCCTCGGCAAGGGGGCGCTCGTCGGCGGCATGCCGCTCTACAAGTACGTCGCCAATCGCGGCCTCACCTTCGTGCAGAACATCCTGATGGGACAGAAGCTGTCCGAGTACCACAGCGGCTACCGCGCCTGGAGCCGCACGGTGCTGGAGAATCTTCCCCTCGACCGCTGCTCGGACGATTTCGTGTTCGACAACCAGATGCTGGCCCAGGCGATGGACGCCGATTACCGCATCGGCGAGATCTCCTGCCCGACCCGCTACTTCCCCGAGGCCTCCTCGATCAATTTCCGCCGCAGCGTCGTCTACGGCCTCGGCGTCCTCAGGACCTCGCTCGCCTACCGGCTGCACCGCTGGGGCCTGCGGAGCGACCCGCTCTTCCCCGCCCCGGCCGCGGGCGCCGTGCGGGTGCAGCCGTGAGGCGCCTCGCGCTCGCCGCCGGCCTCGCGCTCCTCGCGGCCCTGCCCTTCGGGCTCGGCCTCGTCGCGCCCGGCACGCCGGGGGACCTGATCGCCTGGCTCTCCGCCCTGTGCGCGCGCCAGGGCGCCGCCGGGCCGGCCCTGCTGGTCGCGGCCCAGACCCTGATCGCGGCGAGCGGCGTGCTGCCGGCCTCGCTGCTCGGCATCGCCGCCGGCACCCTGCTCGGGGCCGGCCCGGGCTTCGCCGCGGCGGCTGCCGGCACGATGGCGGGTGCGCTCCTGAGCTTCGGGATCGGCCGCGCCCTGCTGCGCGGGCGCCGGCCCGGCTTCCTCGCCGGCGGGCGCTGGACCGCGGCCCTCGACCGCTCGGTGGCGGCGGAGGGCTGGCGCCTCGTCTGCCTGATGCGGCTCTCGCCGGTGATGCCGTTCGCCCCGACGAGCTACGCGCTCAGCCTCAGCAGCGTGCGCCTTGCCGATTACCTGATCGGCACGCTGGCGGCCCTGCCGGCCCTTCTCGCCTACGTGATGCTGGGCGCGCTCGGGCGCACGGCCCTCGCCGACGAGGCGGAGTGGCTCCGCGGTGCCGTCCTGGTCCTCGGGCTGGGGGCCACACTGCTGCTGCTGCGCAAGCTGAAGCGCCTCGCCGGGACGCTCGCTCCCGAATCCCGGGCAACCGGATCCCTGTCGTCCGAATCCCTGGCTCCCGGGGCTCTGCCCGAGGGCGAGCGGCCGTGACCGGCCGCCTCGACGGAGCCCGGCCCTGGCTCGCCGCCTTCGCGGCGCTCGGCCTGCCGCTCTGCCTGATCCTCGCCTTCCTGGTGCCGCTCGGCGAGGTGGCGGACGAATCCGCCCATCTCCTGCGGGCGGTGGCCCTCCTCGACGGCCAGCTCGTGGGCCACCGCGAGACCGTGACCTATTCCGACGGCGTCGCCCGGCCGGCGGCCGGCGTCACCGTCGATCCGGCCTGGGAGATCGCGAGCCGGGGCCGTCCGCCGGCACCCGACAAGGTCCCGGTGCCGGACCCGATGCCGGCCCCCGGCCGCCCCGCCTTCCTGCCGCTCTACACCATCGGCACCTACTTCCCGGGCTTCTACGTCCCGGCGGCTCTGGGCCTCGGCGCCGGGGAAGCCCTGGGGCTGGGCCATGCCGGGGCCGCCCTCCTCGGGCGGCTCGCCAACGCGGCGGCCTATGGTGCGCTCGCGCTCGCGGCGCTCGCCCTCGCGCGGCGGGGCCGGGCGCTGCTGTTCGGGGTGCTGGTGCTGCCGATGGGCCTCTCGCTCGCGGCGTCCTTCAACCAGGACGCCCTGATGATCGCCGCCTGCGCGCTCGCCGCCGCGCTCCTGACCGGAGAGGAGGCGTGGCGCCGGCGCCTCGCCGCCCTGCTCATCGGTCTGGTGGTTCTGGCCAAACCGCCCTACGCGGCGATCGCCGCGATGCTGCTGGTGCCGCTGCCGCCGCGCTTCTGGGCGAGCCCGGTCTTCCGGCGCCGGGTCCTGGTCGCGGGGCTGGCGGTGCTGCCGGGCACGCTCTGGATCCTCTCGACCACCGCCTGGATCGCCACGCCGGTGCCGCGCCTCGCCTACGAGGCCGGCCCGCTCTGGACCGGTCCGCGCCCCGCGCCGTTCCTCGGCACCGACACGCGGGCGCAGGCGCAGATGCTCCTCTCCCATCCGGGCCTGCTCCTCACCCTGCCGGCGCAGTGCCTCTTCGGCGCCAAGCGCGCCCTGATGCTCGCCGCCGGCGCGATCGGCATCTTCGGCTGGATGGATCGGATGTTGCCGGCGGCGGTCTACGCCGCCTGGGGCGCGGGCCTCGCCGCGCTCGCGGTCCTGTGCGGGCGCTCCCTGCGGGTCCGCTGGGTCGATCTCACCCTGCTCGGGTTCGCGGGCCTGCTCACCGCCTGGCTGGTCGCCCTGTCGCAATACCTGTCCTGGACCGATGTCGGTGGCGTGCGGATCTACGGCCCGCAGGGGCGCTACTTCCTGCCGCTGATCCCGATGCTCGTCCTCGCCCTCGCGCCACGCCCCGCGCCGGCAACCGGGTTGCGCTGGGCCCTCGTCGTCGGTACCGCGGTGGCGGCCCTCGATCTGGTGGTGGTGCCGCTCGCGACCGCGCGGATGTTTTGACGCGGGACGGGCCGCCATCGCCGGGATGCGGGCCGGACAGTGTCTCACGCGCCGGATCCGTGCCTCCCCGGCGGATGCCGGGCCGTCCGGGAACAAGGCGAGGCGCGGGAATTCCCCTCTCCCGTGTGGGCGAGGGGCCGGGGGTGAGGGGGCCACGCTTCGGTATAAAGCACTGAGCGTTGTGCTCGCAGCGGCGCGGTCTGAGCCCGACTCGGAACCGTAGCGCCCCCACCCCTCCCCCTCTCCCACACCGGAGAGGGGATTCTGCGCCGATCCTTGCCCCGGACATCCCCGCCCGCGGGGAAAGGTGGAACCCGCGCCATCCCCGTCCCCGCACAGGATCGCATGCCCCCCTCCCCTCCCCCCGTGAGCACGCCATGCGCGCCCTGATCGACCTCCTCCGCGCCATGACCCCGCGCGAGCGCCGCCGCGCCGGGCTGATCGGGGCCGGGCTCGCGCTGGCGGCCCTGCTCGAAGTGGTCGGCGTCGCCTCGGTGGTGCCGTTCCTGACGCTGGTCGGCGATCCCGGGGCGGCGTCCCGCATTCCGGCGCTGGGCGCCATCCGCGACGGGCTCGGACTTGCCCACGATCGCAGCTTCCTGATCGTGGTCGGACTGGCGGCGCTGCTGGCGATCCTCACCACCTCCTGCGTCAATGCCGGGCTCACCTATGCCCAGCTGCGCTTCAGCCACGCCGTCGGCTACGGCTTCGCCCGCCGGCTGCTGTTCCGCACGATCGACCGCGAGCGGTTGTTCTTCACCACCGCCAACAGCGCCGAGCTCGCCAAGACCATCCTGAGCGAGACCGACCGCCTCGTCGTCGGCGTGCTGACGCCGGCCACCGTCATCGCCTCGCGGGCGACCTCGGCGCTCGCCGTCATCGCGTTCCTGCTCGTCGTCTCGCCGCGCCTGGCGCTGATCCTCGGTGCCGGCTTCGGCGGGCTCTATGTCGGGATCTTCCTGGTGGTGCGGGCGCGGCTCGCCCGCATCGGCGCGCGCGCCGTGGCCGGCAACGAGGCCCGCTTCCGGGTCGTGCACGAGACGATCGGCGGCCTGACCGAGCTGAAGCTCTACGGCAGGGCCGAGGCCTTCGCGAGCCGGTTCGAGGCGCCGGCCCGTGCCTACGCGCAGGCCAGCGCCGAGAGCCTGCTCACCGGGCAGCTGCCGCGCTTCATCATCGAGGCCCTGGCCTTCGGCGGCGTCATCGTGGTGGTGCTGTTCGCGCTCTCGCAGGGGCTCGACACCGCCGGCATCCTGCCGCTGCTGGGCCTGTTCGCCTTCGCGGGCTACCGGATGCTGCCGGCGTTCCAGAACGTGTTCAACGCGCTGGCGCTCCTGCGCTTCTACCTGCCGGCGGTGCGGCTCGTGGTCGACGGCCTCGCGGGCGAGCGCGCCACCACTCCCCGCGGTGCCGAGCGGCTGCCGTTCCGGGACGCGATCCGCCTGGAGGGAATCGGGTTCGCCTACGAGCCCGGCCGCGCGGCGCTGGACGGCATCACCCTCACGATTCCCGCCCATACGACGGTCGGCCTCGTGGGTCGCACAGGTTCGGGCAAGTCGACCCTGATCGGGCTGATCCTCGGCTTCCTGCAGCCCACGGCCGGCCGCATCGCGGTCGACGGCACGACTCTCGACGCCGCCACCCTGCCGGCCTGGCAGAATCGCATCGGCTACGTGCCGCAGGACATTTTTCTCATCGACGGCACCATCGCCGAGAACATCGCCTTCGGCCTCGATGCGATCGACGACGCGGCGGTCGAGCGGGCGGCGCGGCTCGCCGGCGCACACGACTTCGTCGCCGCCCTGCCGGACGCCTACGCCACCCGCGTCGGCGAGCGCGGCGCCCGGCTCTCCGGCGGCCAGCGCCAGCGCATCGGCATCGCCCGGGCGCTCTACCACGACCCCGACGTGATCGTGTTCGACGAGGCGACCTCCGCCCTCGACGACGAGACCGAGGGCGTGGTGATGCGGGCGGTGCAGGGGCTGTCCGGCACCCGCACGCTCATCATGATCGCCCACCGCCTCAGCAGCCTCGCGGGCGCCGACGCCGTGCACGTGCTCGAGGGCGGCCGGGTCGTCGCCTCGGGCCCGCCCGAGCAGGTGCTGCCGCAGGTGGCGGCGCGCGCGGGGGACCCGGGTCGGCCGGCGTGAGCAGGCATCGGTCCCAGGGCGCGTCCGCTTCGCCCCGACCGCCTCGCGACGCCCTTCTCGTCGGTTTTGGCCGCACGGCCCCGAGGCGACGAGAAGGGCTTGAGTGTCGCCGGCGCCTCGCGTCCGGGCGCCGGGGAAAACGACCGCGGGCCGAACCATCCGGCGCCGTCCCCGAGATCCCCTCCCCCCACCGCGCCTCCGGCAGGTCCGGCACGGGTCCGCGATCCGGCCCGCGGCGGCCGGTCGGTGCCGCCCGGCGAGGAGGCCGAACCGCCCCTCGGCCGAGCCGCCGCGGCGGTTCAGGACGCGGACGGCTCCAGCGCGCCGTAATCGTGGGTATAGGCGCCCGCCTCGAACCGGTCGAAGCTCTGGCTCCAGCGCCGGCCGGGCCAGAGGTAGTCGACGCGGCCCGCCGCCGGACGGTACACGGCGGTGTAGGCGGTGGTGAAGGCGGCCTTGCGCGAGTAGAGCGGCGCTTCGAGGAAGCGCGCCGTCAGCGTCTCCAGGGTCGTCGACGGCTCGGCCAGCGCCTCGTCGAGCACGCGCTGGCGCAGCGCCGAGCGGGAGGCGGCGGAGACCCGCTCCTGATGGTTGGTGCAGGTCCGCTGCTGCGTCACCGCCGCCTCGCGCCGGGGGCCGAGGAAGACCGTGGCATGCGCGCCGGTCCGGTCGAGGAGCGTGACGTTGTGGAGTTGCACCGCCGGCAGGCTGCGCAGCGCCTCGACCGCCTCCGCGACCGTGCCGCAGGTTTCCAGCACGTAGCGCAGCATCATGATGATGGCGAAGCCCTCGCCGCGCCGGGCGATGCCGCCGAGCGTGCAGCTGGCCACCAGCCCGTCGTCGTTCATCCCGTCGAGGCAGCCGCCCCAGGGCCGCTGGCCCATGCCGATCACCCTCCGCCGCGACCAGGCGGTCAGCTCGATGCGGCCGGTGATGGAGTGGAGCGGGTAATCGTAGTTGCGCACCAGCGCCGGGCCGTCCTCGCCGAGCCAGACCGCCTGGCTGCAGCCCTGCCGATGCGGAGCCGGGCGGTAATGGCTGAGGATGCGGTGGGCGAGATCGTCGTCGCCGACCAGCTCGCACACGTCGTCATAGTGCGGGACGAGCTCGGGCATGTGGCGCAGGAGGGCGGCGCGGCACGCGGCGGCCGACGGCGTCTCCGGCACGCCCTCGCCGAGGTACCACCGCGCGGCGTCGTCCCGGCCCTCGCGGAAGCGGGCGAGCCAAGCCGGACCCGGGCGGTTCTCGCACTCGGCGGTGAAGGTCTTCTGCATCGGGATCGTGTAGCGGGAACGCCGCCGACCTGACCACCGGCTCCCCGGGCGGTGCGTGGTCGCGGCGGCGGCGCCCGATCGGTCCCCTCCGGGGTATCGGCATCCTCCTCCGGTCGTTCTTCTCTGGTCGTTGCGGGGCCGCGGGCGGGAGTGACGTCCGTCACCAGGCTCCCATCGGCTCACCCCCGTCCGCCTCGATCCAGGCGAGGAACGCCGCCACCGCCGCCTCCTCCACCCGCCCGTCCCGCACATACGCGCAGTAGCGCCGGGCCGGCAGGCGCGGCCCGGGGAACGGCGCGACGAGGCGGCCCTCGGCCAGATCGTCGGCGATGAGCGCCGTCGGGCCCATGGCGAGTCCGATCCCGTCGAGGGCGGCCTGGAGCGTGAGGTAGAAGTGGTCCAGGGTCAGCGCCGCCCCGGGCTGGAGGCCCGGGATCCCGACCGCGGCGAGCCAGTCGTCCCAGAGCCGCGGCAGGCTTGAAGAGTGCAACAGGGTGTGGCGGCCCAGATCCTCAGGGCGGTGCAGCGGCACCCGGGCGAGGAGCCCGGGGCTGCAGACCGGCAGCCGCTCCTCGGACAGGAATGGCCGCGCCGTGATGCCGTAGAAGGTATCCGGCCCGCCGCGGATGACGACGTCGTACGGGACGGCCAGGGCCTCGAGCGGCTGGTTCGAGGTCTCGAGCCGGACCTGGATGGCGGGGTGCTGCGCGCGGAAGGCGGCGAGCCGCGGCACCAGCCAGCGCAGGGCGAAGCTCGCCGGCGCGTTGACGCTGAGCACGGCGCCCGCGTCGTGGCCGTATTGCGCGGTCGCGGCGGCGATCCGGTCGAGGGCGGGGCCGATCTCGGCGAGGTAGGTGCGAGCCGCCGGCGTGAGCACGACGCGCCGGTTGTGCCGCTCGAACGCCTTGGCCCGCAGCCAGTCCTCAAGCAGGCGCACCTGCTGGCTGACCGCACCGTGCGTCACCCCGAGCTCGTCGGCCGCGGCCTTGAAGCTGCCCAGCCGCGCGGCGGCCTCGAAGGCGCGGAGGGCATGGAGAGGAGGCAGCGCGCGCCGCATCTGGTCGAGTGTCCCGTTCGGGTGAGTTTTCCTGGCAAGTTCCGGTTGAACAAATGGTTTGTCGGCGCATCCGGCAAGGGGCACGCTGACCCGAGATCGTTCGCCGAAGGATCCGGCGAGGAACCCGCCGAGGAATCCCCATGCCCGACACCCCTCCCCGGGCCGCTCGATGACGCCCATCCTCCTCGCCGCCGTCACCGCGGCGGCGGTCCTGCATGCGGGCTGGAACGCCGCCCTGCGCGGCGGCAGCGACCGGCTGTGGTCGATGACCCTGATGATGGTGGCCGTGGCCGTGGTCACGGGGTCCGCGGCGTGGGTCCTGCCCTGGCCGAACGCGGCAAGCTGGCCCTACGTGATCGCATCGAGCCTGATCCATACCGGCTACAACCTGTCCCTCGTGCGGACCTACCGCACCGGCGATCTCGGCCAGACCTACCCGATCTCCCGCGGCTCCTCGCCGGTCCTGGTCGCCTTGGGCGCGATGGCGTTCGCGCACGAATCCGTCACCCTCGCCTCCGCCCTCGGCATCGCGCTCGTCTCCGGCGGGATCGTCTCGCTGGCGTTCCAGGGCCGGCATCTCCGGGCCGGCACCCTGCCTGCGGCGCTGACCACCGGCGTGCTGATCGGCGCCTACACGGTGGTCGACGGGATCGGGGTCCGCCTCGCGGGCGACAGCCTCGCCTATGCCAACGCCATGTTCCTCCTCTGGAGCCTGACGATGCCGCCGCTCTTCTGGGTGCTCCGCGGCCGCCCGCCGGCCTATACCGTGGCCGAGACCGCGATGGCGCTCGCCGGAGGCCTCGTGTCGATCCTCGCCTACGGCATCGTCATCTGGGCGATGCAGTCCGGCGCGATGGGCGTGGTGTCCGCCCTGCGCGAGACCAGCGTCGTCTACGCCGCGATCCTCGGCCGGGTCTTCCTCAAGGAGCGGCTGAGCTTGGGCCGGATCGGCTCCTGCCTGGCGATCGCCGCCGGGGCGGCCTGCCTCGCGGCGTGAGGCCTCACCACATCGTCTGCTTCGCCCGCTCGGCCCAGGTCGCGTCGTAGGTCTCGCCGCCGACGCGGCCGTCGCTCAGGCCGGCCAGGATCTGCCCGGGGGTCGGCAACGTCGTCGGATCGACCTGGGCGTCCGCCCGCCACAGGCCGGAGCGGATCAGCGCCCGGGCGCATTGGAAATAGACCTCGCCGACCCGGATCACCATCACGGTGCGCGGCGCTTCGCCATCGACGGCGAAGGAGGCGCACAGCTCCGGATCGTCCTCGATCACCGCCCGGCCGTTGACCCGGAGCGCATTGCCGATGCCCGGGATCAGGAACATCAGTCCGACTCTGGCATCGCGCAGGACGTTGCGCAGACTGTCGATCCGGTTGTTGCCGCGGCGATCCGGCAGCAGCAGCGTGTGCGGGTCGGCGACCCGAACGAAGCCCGGCCGGTCTCCCCGCGGCGAGCAATCCAGGCCCTCCGGGCCGCTCGTCGCCAGGGCGAGGAACGGCGCCGCCTCGACGAAGCGGCGATAATGCGGCGTGATGTGGTCGGCGACCTTCACGGTCGAGGCCTCGCCGACGGCACCGAACGCGCCGTAGATCCGCTCCAGATCCGCCTCGCTTCCCAGGATCGCCATCGTGTCGGCTCCAACCGTCGCAATGATCGAAGCGTAGGCGATCGGGCGGTCCCTGAACATCGACAAGAGCGCACCGCTTCGTGAGATCCGCTCACGGTGCGACCCTGTCCTCGTCCGGTTGCCAGCTGGCAACCGGGCGGTCCGATCGAAGCACGGCGTGCCGGGTTGCCACCTGGCAACCTCCGGCGCTGTCATGGTTAATCTGTGTTAACCAAAAACCGTTTGCCTCGCCACGGTCACGCTGGCATCGTCTTACGGAATTATTCCGTGATGCGCTTGGAAGCCGTAAATGCCCGATCAGCCGCAGGAGCAGGCGAGAGCCGCAGCCCCCGACCGAACCTCGATCACCCGGATCATCGCCGACGACGGCGGTGCCCTGTCGAACGAGCTGAACGCGCTCCGGCGCACGCTCTTCCCGCCGGCCTCGCACAAGCTGCTGCGCTCGTTCTCCTCCGGCGAGGCGGCGAAGCTGATCGGGGTGGCGGACGGCTACCTGCGCCAGCTCTCGCTGGCGAGCAAAGGCCCGCAGCCGGAGATCGGCCCCGGCGGCCGGCGCTCCTATACGCTCGCCCAGATCAACGAGCTGCGCCGGCTGCTCGACGACGGCCCGAAAGCCAAGGGTTACGTCCCGCACCGCTCCGGCGACGAGCATTGCCAGGTGCTCGCGGTCGTGAACTTCAAGGGCGGCTCCGGCAAGACCACCACGGCGGCCCATCTCGCCCAGTACCTGGCCTTGCGCGGCTACCGGGTCCTCGCCGTCGACCTCGACCCGCAGGCCTCGCTCACCGCGCTCCACGGCTATCAGCCGGAATTCGACGTCGGCCCCAACCAGACCCTCTACGCCGCGATCCGCCATGATGACGAGCAGAAGCCGCTCGCCGAGGTGGTGCGCAAGACCTACTTCCCGGGCCTCGACCTCGTGCCCGGCAACCTCGAACTGATGGAGTTCGAGCACGACACCCCGCGGGTGCTGGCCGACCGCAATGCCGAGCCGTTCTTCGGCCGCATCGCCACGGCACTCGGGAGCGTCGCCGACGATTACGACGTCATGATCCTCGATTGCCCGCCGCAGCTCGGCTTCCTGACGCTGGGCGCGCTCTGCGCCGCGACCGCGATGCTGGTGACGGTGCACCCGCAGATGCTCGACGTGATGTCGATGTGCCAGTTCCTGCTGATGGCCTCCGACCTGCTCGGGGTGGTGCAGGAGGCCGGAGCCGACCTCGATTACGATTTCCTGCGCTACGTCGTGACCCGCTACGAACCCTCCGACGCGCCGCAGACCCAGATGGTCGGCTTCATGCGCTCGCTGTTCCGCGAGCGGGTGCTGACCCACCTGATGCTGAAATCGACCGCCGTGTCGGATGCCGGCCTGTCGAAGCAGACCCTCTACGAGATCGGCCGCGAGAGCTTCACCCGGGCCACCTACGACCGGGCGATCGAGGCGCTCGACGGGGTGAACGGCGAGATCGAAAACCTGATGCACCGCGCCTGGGGACGCGTGCCGGCATGAAGCGCAAGGATGCCCTTCGGGCGGCGCTGAGCGCCCGCTCCCAAGAACCGCAACAGGAACCGCAAGCGGAGTTGCCAGCTGGCAACCCGGTCGAGACGGTGGACACGGTCCCCGAGGCGCCGCGGCCCCTGGTGCGCTCCGGCGCCGTCGGCGCCATGGGGCGCAGCCTCGGGCGCATCGCCAGCGCGGCGGCGGAGGCTCGCGCCATGGTCGCCTCCGGCGACCGGGTGGTCGAGCTCGATCCGGCGCTGATCGACGGCTCGTTCGTCAAGGACCGCCTGTCGGGCGATCCGGAGGAGCACGCCGCCTTCGTGGCGCTGATCCGCGAGCGCGGCCAGCAGGTGCCGATCCTGGTCCGGCCGCACCCGGGCGTCGAGGGGCGTTACCAGGTGGCCTACGGCCATCGCCGTCTGAGGGCGGCGGCCGAGCTCGGGCGGCCGGTACGGGCGGTGGTCAAGGCGCTCACCGACGAGGATCTGGTCGTCGCGCAGGGGCAGGAGAATTCGGCCCGGGCCGATCTCAGCTACATCGAGCGGGCGCTGTTCGCGATCGCGCTGGAGGATCGCGGCTTCGACCGTGCCACCATCATGGCGGCGCTGGCGGTGGAAAAGACCCAGCTGTCGCGCCTGATCGGCATCGGCCGGGCCGTGCCGGCGCAGGTCGTGGCGGCGATCGGGCCGGCGCCCAAGGCCGGGCGGCCGCGCTGGACCGCGCTCGTCGAGGCCCTGGCGCGGGACGGGGCAGGGGAGATGGTGACCCGCCTCCTGGCGGCGCCGGATTTCTCGGGTCTCTCCTCCGACGACCGCTTCGCCCGGCTGCTCGGCCATCTGACGGCAAAGCCGCCGCAACCGGCCCCGGCTCCGGCGGTCTGGACCAATCTCGGCGGCCGGCCGGTGGTGCGGATCGAGCGCGACCCGAAGCGGACCCAGCTCACCATCGACGACACGCTCGAGCCGGATTTCGCCGCCTATCTGATCCAGAGTCTTCCCCAGCTCTACGCCGCCTTCGCCGAGTCGAAGACCCGCGACGAGACCGATTAACGATCGATCCCATCGTCAACCGGCGGGACGAAGACTCTCCGGTTAGACACACAGATTCACAGGAATCTGGCGCTCTGCTTCGGGAATCGACCGGACTCGACTCTGCGGATTCGGGTTTCGCGCGTTACGACTCCGCCAAACAGAGTCACGATGCGCGCCTGATGGGCCCGCATCCCCGTGCGGAGCCCATTTGGTGGAGATGACGAACCCGCCGCAACCAGGCCAGGACCTCGCAGGCCAGGACCTCGCAGGCCAGGACCTCGCAGGGCAGGAGCCCGTCGAGGGCGTGCGCGACGCCGACCTCGTCGAGATCGTCGAGAAGGCACGCGGCAGCGTCGCCTACAAGGCGACGCTCGCCTTCGTGCGCGCCAGCCAGGCCAAGCGCGACGCCGAGCTGGAAGCGCGCGAGAAGCTGGTGGTGCTCAAGGCCGAGGCCGCGGCCGAGCGCGCCCGGCTGCCCCGCAACGCCCGCCGCCGCGACATGGTGCGCGAGGTGATCGAGAACGAGCCGGCGGCGCCGGAGAACATCCAGCACATCCACTCGGTCCTGGCGCTCTGCGGCCTGCCGTATCGCGAGCCGAAGGGCATGACCAACGTCTCGCGGGAATACGGCCGCAACACGCTCGCCATCAATGCCGGCCGGCTCATCAACCCGGCCACCGGCGAGATGGAGATGCAGGGGCTGCCCTACGGCCCGAAGGCGCGGCTCCTGCTGCTGCATCTCTGCACCGAGGCGGTGCGCCAGCGCAGCCCCAAGGTCGAGGTGGCGCAGAGCATGTCGGGCTTCATCCGCGACATGGGCTTCCCGGTCACCGGCGGCGAGCGCGGCACGCTCAAGCAGTTCAAGGAACAGCTCAACCGGCTCGCCGCCTGCTCGATGCAGATCGGCCTGTGGGACGGCACCCGCGCCTCGACCCTCAACGTGCCGCCGTTCAGGCAGATGGACGTGTGGCTGCCGCTGCACAACCACCCGGACCAGGGCCTCCTGTGGTCCTCGACCATCACCTTCCACCGCGAGTTCTACGACAACCTGATCCAGCACGCCCTGCCGGTCGATATCCGCGCCGCCCGCGCCTTCGCCGGCTCGGCGCGCAAGCTCGACCTGCTGTTCTGGGTCGGCTACCGGCTCTCGCGCCTCGAACGGCCTTTGCGGCTGACCTGGGACAACCTGTACAAGCAGTTCGGCAGCGAGAACGGCTCGATCCGCTCGTTCCGCCAGGAATTCCGCAAGGACGTCGCCCATCTCACCGAGGTGTTTCCCCGTCTGCGCTTGACCCTCGACGACGGCGGCATGCAGCTGCTGCCGTCCGATCCGAAGGACCTGCTGGTCCCTCCCAAGGCGGCTCTCGCGAATAAGCGAGCCCGGGCAAGGGCTTGATTCCGCCGAGTTCCCTACGAAGGGAGGGGGGATCGGGGCGGCGGGCGACGGTGCGCGCGGGGGTGCCGCGGAGGGACTGTACTTGCCGCGACCATGGATAGGATTATTTTCTTTAGACGGTGGCGTCTCCGCAATGGTGGAATTGTCTCTCCCCGTCCTGCGAGAGCCAAGGATCGTGTTTTCTCACCGTCGACCCCCATCTCAGGACGTGGTCGAGTCGGCCGATCCCGACCGAACCCTCCCCGTCATCCCGGGGCCGCGCAGCGGAACCCGGGATCCAAGACCGCTGACGGTGCCGAACCGGACGGAATGCGGGCCGCCTCATCCTTGAACGTCAGCGGTCTTGGATCTCGGGTTCTCGTCTTCGACGGGCCCCGGGCTGAATCTGTTTGTATACGATAGATCGATTGCAAAATAATTATATTATATCCGCAGACGACGTGCCGGGTAATATTTTTTATATCTTGATCAACTGATGAATCGAGCAATATCAATATTTTCATAGATCGATATCCGCTCAAAACATCTTGCCCAGCCGTGAAGTCGCACCCGGCCGCCACCGCCCCCCTACGCCGAGTTGCCTACGCCCCGCCATCGTCGGAAGCTCGCCGGGCCACGCTGAATCGCCTACGCGCCCCAACCTCCGCACGGCATCCCGAATCGACTGCTTCCCCATTGAGAGTCCACGGCTTTCATCGTCCTGCGCCCGCGCAGACCTGCCTACGGGACGTGAACGACTCCGCGCCGAATTGCCTACGCTCCAGCACGACCGGTCAGCCCATCGGTAACCGTCCGGCCCACCGGCTCCGAGAGTCACGGCAAAGTATTGCCCAGCTCCGATCAGGCGCCCGGAGTCGAGGATGAGTCCCGGATCGGGACGGCGAATCATCAGCCAGCGTACAGGCGAGTCGGTTCCACCGGCTCAAGCCTCGCCTCGACTCTTCCCCGGGGAAACGACTCGGGCTGATCTGGGCTTTGTCGGGCGAGGACTCGAGGGCCGCGAGTCTCCGACTCGAGAAGCGGTTGCCCAGGACTCCGGCGGAAGGGGAGGGGGACTCTCGCACCCCCTCGCCGCAGGCCGGGATCCGCATGCGCGCGGCTCACCCCGAAAAGCCCCTAACTTCCGATCCCCGAAAGCCTTTTTATGAAAGATTCAGACTCTAGATTCCGAGTCTGAATCCGTAGAGCTATATGGGTATTATATGGGGTGGCGATTTTGCGAGGCCCTGCAAGGGTTTAGCACCCTTTCGCGTAGGCAGGTCTGCGCATCCGCGTAGGCAACTCGGCGCATCTCCGTAGGCTGGTCTGCGCGGAATCGGGGGGTCGGCGAAGGCGACTCGGCGTGAGCGCGTAGGTTACTCAGCGCAGGCCCCCGATTAACAGCTTGGAAAGCTGTGTGAATCGCGGATGGCGCCGCGTAGGCAATTCGGCGTGCCTCAGGAGCCCGAAAACGAGGCCGAAACGCACCTCCGGGCGGCGCCGGATTCGCGAATCCGGAGGCCGCGGCGAGGCGGGCGCGCCGGCCACCCCGGATTCTCCGTCAGGAGGCCCGTGGAGGCCCGTCGCTCCCGGGTACCGTTGTACGGCACCTGCCGGCCTCGAATCCAGCTCAGCGAGGCTCCTGGCGGCTTTACGCGGGTTGTCCAACGGCTGTGCCCGCCGGCAACCCGCGCCGCGCCCCCGCCCGATCTCCTTGGGCCACCGGGCTTTCCGGGCGGCGCCGACCCGGCTATCCCCGCTGCCGTCAACAGGGCCCCGGTTCCGGCAGGCTCCGACGGCCCACTCGTCCACAGCCCCGATTGACACGCTCCTGAAACCGAACAAAACAAGAACGAGTTGTTGCTTCGGTTCGGTGATGGGCATGAGATGCGGCAGGCCGAGCGGGAATGGCAGCTCGCGGCGTTGCGCGAGCGGATCGGCGGGCTGGCGCCCGAGGGAGCGGGCCGTCCGGTCCTGCCCTTCGGCGTCGCTCCTCTCGACGTGCATCTGCCGGGCGGGGGCCTGCGCCTCGGCGCGGTGCACGAGGTCCTGGCGGCGGGGCCGGTGGACGGGGAGGGGGCGCTGGCGGCCCTGTTCGTCGCCGCGATCCTCGCCCGGCTCACCGGCCCGGTCCTCTGGTGCCTGCCCGGGCGCGACCTGTTCGCCCCCGGCCTCGCCGCGGTCGGCCTCCACCCCGACCGGGTGCTCTACGCCGAGACCCGGCGCGAGACCGAGGTGCTGCCCACCATGGAGGAGGGGTTGCGCCATCGCGGCCTCGCGGCGGTGGTCGGCGAGGCTGCCCGGCTCGGGCTCACCCCGTCGCGCCGGCTCCAACTCGCCGCCGAGGGCAGCGGCAGCCTCGCCCTGGTGATCCGTCGCCGGGCCGGCGCGATCCCGGAGCCGAACGCCGCCGCGACCCGCTGGGGCGTCACCGCGGCGCCCTCCGCCGCTCTTCCCGTACCGGGCCTGTCGCGGGCCCGGTGGACCGTGGCGCTCCTGCGCGCCCGGGGCGCCGAGCCCCGCACCTGGCTCCTCGAGGCTCCCGATGCGAAGGGTCGTCTGCGTGTTCCTGCCGACCTGGCCGACCGACCTGTGGCGGCGCCGGCGCGGCGGACCGCCGCCGGATGAGCCTCTGGCCGCGGTGGCGCAGGAGGGCCCGCGCCGGGTGCTGGCGGCCGTCGACCGCGCCGCCCGGTCCCTGCGCCTGCGCCCCGGCCTGGCGCTGGCCCAGGCGCAGGCGATGGTGCCGGGCCTCCACCTGATCGAAGCCGACCCGGAGGGCGACGCCGCGGCGCTCGCGCGCCTCGCGGCCTGGTGCCTGGCTTACGCACCCCTCGTCGCGCCCGACCCGCCGGACGGGATCTGGATCGACGTCGCGGGAGCCACCCACCTGCATGGCGGCGAGGCGGCCCTGCTGGCGGGCTTGCGCCGCCGCCTCGGCCGGGCCGGCTACCGGGTCCGGACGGCGCTCGCCGACACGCCCGGCGCCGCCTGGGCCGCCGCCCGCTGCCTGCACCCCGAAACCGTGCTGCCGCCGGGCGGCCAGCGCGCATTCCTCCTCGACCTGCCGCTCTGGAGCTTGCGCCTCGACCGGGAGATCGTGTCGGGCTTGGGCCAGCTCGGCCTGACCCGGATCGCGCATCTCGCCGGGCAGCCCCGGGGACCCTTGCGCCTGCGCTTCGGCGAGGCGCCCGGCCGCCGCCTCGACCAGGCGCTCGGCCACGCCCCCGAACCGCTCGCCACCCTGGCGCCGCCGGTGGCGCATATCGTGCGCCTCGCCTTCCCGGAGCCGATCGGCGCGCCCGAGACCCTCGCCCGGGTGACCGGGCGGCTGACCGCGATGCTCGCCGACGACCTGACCCGGCACGGCCTCGGCGCGCGCCGGCTCGACCTGGTGTTCCGCCGGGTCGACGGGCTCGACCAGTCGGTCAGCGTCGGCACCGCCCGGCCGAGCCGCGATCCCACCCACCTCGCCCGCCTGCTGTCGGAGCGGCTGGGCACCATCGATCCCGGCCACGGCCTCGACGAGGCGCGGCTCGCGGCGCCCCGGGTCGAGCGCCTGGAGGCGCGCCAGCTCGCCGCCCCGGGCGAGGAGCCGGACCCGGAGGCGATGGCGGAGCTCGTCGACCGGCTGGTGCTGCGCCTCGGGCCGGGCCGGGTGTTTCGCCGGGCCCCGGTCGAGAGCGAGTGGCCCGAGCGGGCGGTGCGCCGGGTCGCGCCCTTGAGCCCGGCCACCGGCGCGACCTGGCCCGCCGACCTGCCGCGGCCCGGCCGCCTGCTGCCCGTCCCGGAGCCGGTGGCGGTCCTGGCCGCGCTCCCCGACGCCCCGCCCTCCGCCTTCACCTGGCGCGGCACCCGCCGCCGGGTGGCGCGGGCCGACGGGCCGGAGCGGATCTTCGGCGAGTGGTGGCTGACCGAGGACGAGGTTTCGGCCACCCGCGACTATTACCGGGTCGAGGACGAGACCGGCGCCCGCTACTGGCTGTTTCGCGATTGCCTGACACCGGAGGGTGCGCGCTGGTGGCTGCACGGTCTGGGGGAAGCGTGATGAGCCCGGCCTGCCCATGACCGTCGAGCTTCAGGTCACCACCCATTACTCGTTCCTGCGCGGCGCCTCCTCGCCGGAGGAGCTGTTCTCTGCCGCCGCTCTCCTGGGCATCCGGGCGCTCGCCGTCACCGACCGCAACTCGCTCGCCGGGATGGTGCGGGCCCACGCCGCCGCCCGCACCACCGGCTGCCGCCTCGTCGTCGGCTGCCGCCTCGACCTCGTCGAGGGCTGGAGCCTGCTGGTCTACCCCACCGACCGGGAGGCCTATGGCCGGCTGTGCCGGCTCCTCACGATCGGCCGCTCGCGCGAGCGGGCGCCCCACGGCGGTTGCCAGCTGGCAATCGCCGACGTCGCCGCATGGAGCCGGGGCCTGCTCGCGGTGCTGCCGGCCGACCGGCCGGACGATACGCTCACGGAGCGCCTGGGCATCCTGAAGGCGATCTTCGGCAGGCACCTCTCCTGCGGCCTGTCGCGCCGCTTCGGCGTCAACGACCACCTGCGGCTGGACGGCATCGCGACGCTCGCCCGGGCCGCCCGGGTGCCGACCGTCGCCCTCGGCGACGTGCTCTACCACGTGCCGGAGCGCCGGATGATGCAGGACGTGGTCACCTGCATCCGCCTGAAGACCACCATCGCGGCTTCGGGCTTTTCCCGCGAGCGCCATGCCGGGCGCCACCTGCACGATCCGGACGAGACCGCGCGGCTGTTCGCCCGCCACCCGGAGGCCCTGGCCCGGGCCGTTTCCATCGCCGAATCCTGCTGCTTCTCGCTGGATGAGCTGACCTACACCTACCCGGACGAGGCCGGGGAGGACGGCCGGCCGGCTCAGGTGCGGCTGGCCGCGATGACCTGGGAGGGGGCGGCGAGGCGCTACCCGGCCGGGGTGCCGGAGGCGGTCCGCCGGCAGCTCTGGAACGAGCTCGAGCTCGTCGCCAAGAAGGGCTACGCACCGTACTTCCTCACCGTCGAGGCCATCGTCCGCTACGCCCGGAGCCAGGGCATCCTGTGCCAGGGCCGCGGCTCGGCGGCGAATTCGGCGATCTGCTGGTGCCTCGGCATCACCGCCATCGATCCGGTGGCACAGGGCCTGCTCTTCGCCCGCTTCATCAACGAGACCCGCGACGAGCCGCCCGACATCGATGTCGATTTCGAGCACGAGCGCCGGGAGGAGGTGATCCAGTGGATCTACGCCACCTACGGCCGCGAGCGCGCCGCACTGACCGCCACGGTGATCCGCTACGGCGCCCGCGGCGCGGTGCGGGAGGTCGGCAAGGTGCTGGGCGTGCCGGAGGACGTCACCGGGGCGCTCGCCCGCCTGGTCTGGGGCTGGTCGCGCGACGGGGTCGGCGAGCGCGAGGCCAAGGCGCTGGGCCTCGACCTCTCCGAGCGGTCCTTGCGGCTGACGCTGGAGATCGGCCGGGCGCTGATCGGCACGCCGCGCCATTTCGGCCAGCATCCGGGCGGCTTCGTCCTGACGCTCGACCGGCTCGACCTCCTCTGCCCGGTGGTCCCGGCCCGGATGGAGAACCGCCAGATCATCGAGTGGGACAAGGACGACATTGAGGCCTTGCGGTTCATGAAGGTCGACGTGCTCGGCCTCGGCATGCTCGGCTGCCTGCGCCGGGCCTTCGCCCTGCTGGCCGAGCATAAGCCGGAGACCAAACCGCCACGGGAGATCGCCGATATCCCGCCCGACGACGGCCCGACCTACGAGATGATCCGGCGTGCCGACACGGTCGGGGTGTTCCAGATCGAGAGCCGGGCCCAGATGGCGATGCTGCCGCGGATGCAGCCGAGAGATCTCTACGACCTCACCATCGAGGTCGCGATCGTGCGGCCGGGCCCGATCCAGGGCGACATGGTCCACCCCTACCTGCGCCGCCGCCGTGGCCTCGACCCCGTCACCTACCCGACCGAGGAACTGAAGGCGGTGCTGAAGCGGACCCTCGGCGTGCCCCTGTTCCAGGAACAGGCGATGCAGGTCGCGATCGTCGCCGCCGGCTTCAGCCCCGCCGAGGCCGACGGCCTGCGCCGGGCCATGGGCACCTTCAAGGGCGACGGCACGATCGGTCTCTACGAGGAGAAGCTGATCGGCGGCATGATCGCCAACGGCTACGACCCGGATTTCGCCGCCCGCACCTTCCGCCAGCTCGAAGGCTTCGGCTCCTACGGCTTCCCGGAGAGCCACGCCGCCTCCTTCGCCCTCATCGCCTACGCCTCGTCCTGGCTGAAATGCCGGCATCCCGAGGTTTTTTGCTGTGCCCTCCTCAACGCCCAGCCGATGGGCTTCTACGCCCCGGCCCAGATCGTGCGCGATGCCCGCGCCCACGGCGTCGAGGTGCGGCCGATCGGCATCAACGCCTCGCGCTGGGACTGCACCCTGGAGCCGGCGGGCGACGGGCGCCTCGCGGTGCGGCTGGGCCTGCGGCTGGTGCGCGGCCTCCCCAACCAGGACGGCGCCCGCATCGCCACGGTGCGCGAGGCCGACCTGTTTCGCTCGGTCGAGGACCTGTGGCGCCGGGCCGGGCTGTCGCTCAAGGGCCTGCGGAGTCTCGCCGCCGCGGACGCCTTCGCGTGCTTAGGGCTTGAGCGGCGCGAGGCCCTGTGGGCGATCCGCGGCCTTGCCCCCGAGCCGCTGCCGCTCTTCGCGGCGGCAGACCGGCGCGAGGCCGCGCCCCTGCCCGAACTCGACGAGCCGCCCGTGCGCCTCGCAGCCCTCGGGGAGGGGGCCGCCGTGGTGGCGGATTACCGCGCCGCGGGCCTCAGCCTCGGCCGCCACCCGCTCGCCTTCCTGCGGGCGGAGCTGTCGCGCGACGGCGTCTCGGCCTGCGCCGCCTTGCGCCGCCTGCGCGACGGCGCCCGGGTGACGGTGGCGGGGCTGGTGCTGGTGCGCCAGAAGCCGGGCTCGGCCAAGGGCGTGATGTTCATCACCCTCGAGGACGAGACCGAGGTCGCCAATCTCGTCATCTGGCCCTCGCTGTTTACCCGCCAGCGCACCCTGATCCTCCAGGCCGGCCTGATGGCCGCCCGCGGCCGGGTGCAGCGCGAGGGCGAGGTGATCCACCTCGTCGCCGAGCACCTGATCGACCGCTCGGACCTCTTGGTCCGGGTGGCGGAGGATACGGGCGAGCCGCTGGCGGTCGATGGCGGGCGGGGGGACGAGGCGCGGCGCGGGGGGGCGGATGCACGGGGGGCGGCGCGGCCGTTGCGGGTGGGGAGCCGGGATTTCCGGTGAAGGGTGCACTGCCGGTCGCAGCCGCTCGTGCCTGCTCGCCAGCCACGAGGCGGACGCTTGAGCTTGCCGAGCACGGCGGCGGCGTCGGGATCCGCGACGGCATGATGCTCGATTCGGCGCTGGAGCGGCCTCGGAACCGTCACGATCTCGGCGGTTGCACCGATCTCTGCGAACTTGCGGCCTGCTACGCTTTCGGCCTGGCTCGCAATCACGGTTTCCTGGACGGCAACAAGCGGGTCTCGGCCGTGGTGACCGAGCTTTTCCTCGCCCTCAACGGCTACGAGGTGACCGCGTCCGACGACGATGTCGTCAGACGTGGATGGCCATCGCCGCGGGAGAGATGACGGAGGAGGACGTCACCGCCTGGATCGGCCGCTTCGCCTCGGCTTCTCCCTAGTCCTGGACATATCGATTGCCGCTCACGGCGAGGGTCACGATCCGCGATCTCGATACCTGGGTCGAAGAGGCGCTGCGACTGCGCGCCGCGTGCAACGGCCGCTCCGTCGAGGCGGAGGCGAGGGCCCTCCTCGTCGCGACCGTCGCGCCAGCTCCGCCGCCCGACACGGTCGATCTCGCCGAGGTGATCCGCAGCCGCTTCGGGCCGCTCGGCGGGGTCGAGCTTGAGCCGCATCCGCCGGTGGCTACTGGTCGGCCGCCACGGTTCGAGGATCGATCGTCCGCGACCACGTCGTCTGATCCCGGGCGGATGCAGCCCGAACGACACCTCAATGCGCCGACACCCCCCGCGCCGGCACGATGTCGTTGGCGATCACCTCGCCGAACGGGCCGTCGTTGCGGGCCCCCGTCGCCGCCGTGCCGGTGGTGCTGCGCAAGGGGAGCTTGGGGAAGACCAGCTCGGCGAAGCGGTAGGCCTCCTCCAGGTGCGGGTAGCCGGAGAGGATGAAGCGGTCGATGCCGAGGTCGATGTATTCCTTCATCCGGTCGGCGACCTGGTCGGGGGAGCCGACGAGGGCGGTGCCGGCCCCGCCGCGCACCAGGCCGACGCCGGCCCAGAGGTTCGGCGACACCACCAGCTTGTCGCGCCGGCCGCCATGGAGCTGCATCATCCGGCTCTGGCCGACGGAATCCTGGCGCGCCAGGGTCGCCTGCGCCTTGGCGATGGTGGCGTCGTCGAGGCGCGAGATCAGCGACTCGGCCGCCTCCCAGGCGGCGGATTCCGTTTCCCGCACGATGACGTGCAGGCGGATGCCGTAGGAGAACGTCTTGCCGCGCTTCTCGGCCGCCTCGCGGGCCCGGGCGATTTTTTCCGCCACGCCGGCCGGGGGCTCGCCCCAGGTCAGGTAGACGTCGCAATGCTCGGCCGCGACCTCGATCCCGGCCGGCGACGAGCCGCCGAAATAGAGCGGCGGATAGGGCTTCTGCACGGGCGGGAAGATCAGCCGGCCGTCCTCCAGCCGCAGGTGCTCGCCTGCATAGGTCACGGTCTCGCCGGAGAGCAGCCCGCGCCAGATCCGCAGGAACTCGTCCGTCACCGCGTAGCGCTCGTCATGGCCGAGGAACACGCCGTCGCCGCGCAGCTCGACGGGATCGCCGCCCGTGACGACGTTGATGAGCAGCCGCCCGTCCGAGATCCGGTCGAGGGTCGCGGCCATGCGGGCGGCGGTCGAGGGCAGTTGCAGGCCCGGCCGCACCGCCACCAGGAAGCGCAGGCGCCGCGTCAGCGGCACCAGCGCCGAGGCGACGACCCAGGAATCCTCGCAAGAGCGTCCGGTCGGCAGCAGCACGCCGAAATAGCCGAGCTCGTCCGCGGCCTGGGCGATCTGGCGCAGGTAGGGCAGGGTGACGGCCCGCGCGCCCTCCTGCGCGCCGAGATAGCGGCCGTCGCCGTGGGTGGGCAGGAACCAGAGGACGTCGGTCTGGCCGGTCATGGGGACTCCGGGGGAGAGGGGGGC
This sequence comes from Methylobacterium sp. DB0501, assembly GCF_011043735.1. Lineage (GTDB taxonomy): Bacteria > Pseudomonadota > Alphaproteobacteria > Rhizobiales > Beijerinckiaceae > Methylobacterium > Methylobacterium alsaeris. The sequence continues at coordinate 267,434 of NZ_JAAKGV010000001.1, forward strand.
CTGTCGGCGTGCGGGGAGCAGGACGGGGACGTACCGAGCTCGACACGTCTCGACGTCATCCCGGGGCTCGGCGCAGCCGAGACCCCGGGACGACGCGGAGGGGGGCGGTTTCGTCGGGCGAATTACGTTCGCCCGTCGAGCAGATGATCGAGGATCCGCCCCTCCAGGGCGGCCAGCTCCGGGTCGCCGCGCCGGCGCGGGCGGGGCACCGCGACGGGCACGTCGAGGGCGATGCGGCCGGCCTCGACGACCAGGATGCGGTCGGCGAGCGCCACCGCCTCGGCGACGTCGTGGGTGACCAGGAGCGCGGTGAAGCCTTGCGCACGCCAGATCCGCTCGATCATCGCCTGCATGTCGATGCGGGTCAGCGCGTCCAGCGCACCGAGGGGCTCGTCGAGGGCGAGCAGCCCCGGGCCGCTGACGAGGGCGCGGGCGAGCGCCACCCGCTGGCGCTGGCCGCCCGAGAGGGTAGCGGGCCATTGCCCGGCCTTCTCGGCGAGGCCGACCTCTTTGAGCGCCGCCGCGGCCCGCTCCCGCCGCTCCGCCGCCGGGCCGCCGCGGCTCAGGCCCACCGCGACGTTGTCGAGGACCCGCGCCCAGGGCAGGAGCCGCGGCTCCTGGAACATGATCCGGCGCGGGGCCTCTCCCCCCTCGACGGCGACGCGCCCGGCGCTCGGCGTCTCGAGGCCGAGGATCAGCCGCAGCAGGGTGGACTTGCCGCAGCCCGAGCGCCCGACCACGGCGACGAACTGGCCCGCCGGGATATGCAGGTCGAGCCCGTCGATGACCGGCCTGTCGCCGTCGAAGGACTTGGACAGGCCGCGCAGGGTGAGGCCGAGGCCGGCGCCGTTGCGGGCGGTCTCCCGGACGGCCTCACGGTCGATGATCTCGCGGCGCGGGCGGGCGGGGGTGGCGGGGGCGAAGCCCTCGAACCGTCGGAGGGTGCTGGCGATCATGGAGGGGAATCCTGGACGCGGGGGCTGAGGATCAGGCCGAGCGGTAGGCCGGGTTCCAGGCAAGGCAGGTGCGCTCCAGCCGGCGGGTCGCGAGGTCGGCGACCTTGCCGAGCAGCGCGTAGATCAGGATCGCCAGCACCACGACGTCGACCAGCATGAACTCGCGCGCCTGCATCGCCATGTAGCCGAGCCCCGAGGAGGCCGAGATCGTCTCGGCGACGATGAGCGTCAGCCACATGATGCCGAGCGCGTAGCGCAGGCCCACGAAGATCGACGGCAGGGCGCCCGGCAGCACCACGCGCCAGAACAGCTCGGGTCTCGACATGCCGTAGATCCGGCCCATCTCGACCAGCTGCGGATCGACCGAGCGGATGCCGTGCAGGGTGTTGGCGTAGATCGGGAAGAACACCCCGAGGGCGACCAGGAAGAGCTTGGCCTCCTCGCCGATGCCGAACCACAGGATCACCAGCGGGATCAGCGACAGGTGCGGGATGTTGCGGATCATCTGCACGGTGGTGTCGGTGAGGCTGTCCGACAGGCGCGACAGCCCGTTGGCGAGCCCGAGAGCAAAGCCGATGCCGCCGCCGATCAGGAATCCGCTCGCCGCCCGCAGGAAGCTGACGCCGAGATTGGTCCAGAGCTCGCCGGTCTCGGCGAGGCGCCAGCCGGCGGCGGCCACGTCGAGGGGGGCGGGCATCAGCCGGGTCGAGACCAGCCCGGCCGAGCCGGCGATTTGCCAGCCGACGAGGATCGCGGCCGGCAGGAGCCAGGGGGCGAGGCGCCGCGCGGCGGCCCCGGGGGAGGGGAGAGCGAGAGCAGGCATGGAGGGGATTCAGCCGTTCTGGGCGACGGGCGTGCGCAGCGCGTCGGCGATCTTGATCGGGCGCGGGATCAGCGAGAGCGCGTGGAAGCGGTCGGCGACGCGCTGCTGCTCGGCCACCGCGCTCGGGCTCATCGGCCCGATGACGTAGTCGGTGCGGTCGACCGCCCGGCGGGTCGCAGGCAGCGGCACGCCGGTGCCCTTGGAGAGGAGCGCCGCCACCTCGCCCCGGTTGGCCTCGCACCAGCGCGCCACGCCGGACAGCGCGTCGAGCGCCGCGTCGAGCACGGGCCCACGCTCGGCAGCGAGGCTGCGATGGGCGAGGAAGAAGTTGTTGGGCTTGGCGATGTCGGTGGCGAGCGCCAGCACCCGCGTCGTCGGCTGCATCTCGGCGATGGCGAAGTAGGGGTCCCAGATCGTCCAGGCATCGACGCTGCCGCGGGCGAAGGCCGCCGCGGCGTCGGCCGGCGCCAGGGTCACCGGCTCGATGTCGCGGTAGGTCAGCCCCGCCTTCTCCAGGGCCGCGATGGTGAGGTTGTGCGCGCTCGACGCCTTGGCGAAGGCGACGCGCTTTCCCTTCAGGTCCGCGAGGGAGCGGATGGGGGAGTCCCTCTGTACCAGGATCGCCGCGCCCGAGCCCGCGGCCTCCTGCGCCGCCACGTAGGTGATGGGGCTGCCGGCGGCTTGCGCGAAGATCGGCGGCGCGTCGCCGGTCTGGCCGAGATCGATGGCCCCTAAGCTGATCGCCTCGAGGAGCGGCGGGCCGAACGAGAACTCGACCCAGGAGACGCCGACGCCGAGGGGTTTCAGCTTCGCCTCGATCGCGCCCTGCTGCTTGGCGACGACCAGGATGCCGTTCTTCTGGTAGCCGATGCGCAGGGTGTCGGAGCCGGCGGCCCGGACCGGCCGAGCGGCCGGCAGGGCGGTGCCCGCCAGCGCCGCCGCGAGGAGCGTGCGACGGTCGATCACCGGGCGCCCCCGGCGATGCGGGCAAGCGGGGCGACCGCGGCGGCGCGGGCGCCGGCGAGGCTGGCGAGCTGGCTGCCGGCTTCCGTCACCCGCTGGCGGATCGCCGCCGAATCGAGGCCGCCATCGCGAAAGTCGGGGTCGGAGGCGTAGACCGCCGTCGGCACCGTCAGCGCGGTGAAGAAGCCGAAGAGCGGCCGCAGGCTGTGCTCGACCACGAGGGCGTGGCGCGGCCCGCCGCCGGTGGCGGTGAGCGCCACCGGCTTGCCGGCCAGGGCCTCGGGCGAGACGAGGTCGAACAGGTGCTTGAACAGGCCCGTATAGGCGCCCTTGTAGACGGGGGTGCCGACCACGAGGGCGTCGGCCTCCTCCACCGCCTCGACGATGCGCCGGGCCGGCAGGGAGAGCTGGTCGCGGGAGAGCGCACCGAGGCCGGGCCCGGCATCGACGAGATCGAAGATCCGCACCTCGACCGGCAGCCGTACGGCCGCCTCGGCGGCGACCGCCTCGACCAGGGTGCGGGTCTTCGAGGGCCGCTGGATGTTGGCGGAGAAGCCGACGAGGCGCAGTCGCGTCATGGAAGGGTCCGATCCGGAGGTCAGGAGCAGCGGCACGGCCGGGGCGTCGCAGCCCCCGTGCTCGATGCCGCTTACGATGCGGCCGGATCCGAGATCAGTCAATGAAATGAGATTTTAAATGAGCGTATAGCGGGAGTTGATCTTGCTATGGCGGCACAAGAAGAGAGAAAATGTCGCTTCCTTCCCGATGAAACATGAGACAATCGCGGACGATCCGAGGTGCGTGCCGTTGACGGGGCTTGGATCATGGGGATCGGGCACGGTGCCGAGGGTCGCGCCCGTCGACGCCGTCGGCCGGACCGGCACCGCCGACCCCGGATGCCGCGCCGCAACCGATCCGGCTTTTCAAAGCATCGCCCGGGGATTAAACCCTCGGATCGAACGTATATAGGATAACGAGGCGCTTATATGGGAGCGCGGACCGCCCAACGGAAGGCTTGGCAGGAGAAAAATACTCGCGCTCGACCGGCCCGCGGACGATCGACACCGCCGCGGCATTGCGGTAATCGACGGCTGCGCGGATGCACCACTTCAGCATTCCGCCAGAGAATTTGCCAGGGGCCCCCGACGATGTTCAACATGTTCAAGTCGCAGACCTCGCTCGACCTGACGCCGCGGACCTGCCTCGCGGTCTCGCTGATCTACTGCATGAGCGCCGACGGCGAGATCGACCCGGAGGAGGTCGGCCACCTGATGTCGGTGCTCGGCCGCAGCGCGACGCGCCAGCAGCTCGAATCCGCCGTCAAGTACGCCCGCTCGACCCAGCCGGCCCAGTTCCTAGCCGACGCGGCCCCGCGCCTGCGCCCCGACCAGCGGCTCTGCATCATCCTCAACATGATCGACAGCGCCATGGCCGACGGCGAGGCCGAGCCGGCCGAGCAGCAGCTCATCATGCAGTTCTCGCAGGCCTTCGGCCTGTCGGAGAACGACCTGACCCCGTACTTCAAGGCCCTGGTGGCGAAGAACGACCGGGCGGTGCTGGATCGGTGAGAGCAGGGCCGGGCGTGGTCTGATCCGCTCGGCTTCCGGAATAGGCGCGCGTCCCCCCTCTCCCCGCAGGCGGGGAGAGGGGGGACGCGCGCGATCGTCGTGCGAGCATGAACCCCGGTCGAGGCGCGTATCTCCCCGAGTTCGGCCCCTCATGCGATTTCCGACTGATTGCCTCGCAATGCGGAAATCGGCGTCGCTCAGACGCCGCGCGGGCTGGTGATACGAAATCCGGACGTGATCTTCCGGATTTCGTATCACACCACCGGATTCAACAGCTCCTCCCCCCGCCGCAGCCGCCCGAGATTCTCGATGAGCAGGTCGACGACCCGGCCCTCGTAGAGGTTCGTCTCCCCGGCGCTGTGGGGCGTGACGATGACGTTCGGCATCCCCCAGAACGGCGCCTCCGGCGGCAGCGGCTCCTCGTGGAAGCAGTCGAGGCCGGCGCCGGCGATCCGGCTGTCCGCGAGCGCACGCGCCAGGGCGTCCTGGTCGACCACCCGGCCGCGGGCGACGTTGATCAGCAGCGCGTCCGGCCGCATCGCCGCGAGCGCCGCCTCGTCGATCAGCCCCTCGGTCTCCGGCGTCAGCGGGCAGGCGAGCGCCACCACGCCGGCCTGGGCCAGGGCCTCGTGCAGCCGGTCGGGGGAGAACACCGCCGCGACCGGGTCGCCGGGCTCGATCGGGCGGCGGCGCAGGCCGATCACTCGCATGTCGAACCCTCGCGCCAGCCGGGCGATGCGGGTGCCGATGCGCCCGAGGCCGATCACCAGCAGCGTCCGCCCGCCCAGTTCGCGCTCGCGGAGGGCCGGGTCGGCGATCATCGGCCGCCACGTCGCGGCGGCCTGGTGGCGCAGCGCCTCCGGCAGATGGCGGGTCAGGCCGAGCATCAGCGCCAGCGCGTGCTCGGCCACCGCGCGCTCGTTGCCGCCTTGTGCGCTGGCGAGGCGGATGCCGCGCTCGCGCAAGGCGTCCTTCGGGAACTGGTCGGTGCCGGCGCTGATCGACTGGATGAAGCGCAGGCGCGGTGCCCGCTCCAGCAGGGAATGGCGCCAGAGCCCCGAGACCACCAGCACCTCGGCCTCCGCGACCGCGTCGTCCAGCGCCGCGAGATCGCGCACCTCGACGAAGGGCTGCGGCGCGCCCCTGGCCGCGTAGGCGTCGCCGAGGCGATAGGCGGCGTGGGCGAGGACGATGGGGCCGGAGAGGGTGGGGGCGGTCATCGGCGGGCGGCTCGGGCGCGTGCGGGGAAGCGGGGCCGCGGGAGTTCACACCGGGGTCGGGCAGGAGGCAAGCCGTAACGCCACAAACGGAAGCCCGCCCCCGCTTGCGCAGGGACGGGCTTCGCCGGCTCGCGAGAGACAGGGTCCCGAACGGGGCGGAACGGGACCCCGGCTCGATCAGCGGCCGTAGACGTAAGGCGCGGCCGGGGCGTAGCCCGGGGGCACCTCGCGGACCAGCACGCCGCGGTCGCCACGCGGATAGACGACGACGCTGCCGGTGCTGTCGACGGCCGGGGCGCCGCCCGGGGCGCCGTAGGCGCGCTCCGCGCCGGCCAGCGGGCCGCCGGCCTGCGAGCCCGAGCGGTTGTAGGGCGAGCCGCCCTGGGCGAAAGCGGGGGCGGCGGCGACGGTCAGCAGGGCCGCGGCGAGGGCGAGGCGGGTCTTCATTGGAGATCCTGTCAGTCGAGGGGGACCGCTGGGCGGTTTCGCAGCGTCAACAGATGGGCCGGCAAAAGGTTCGCCGCGACATGTGCGCTGCCGCACGCCGCCGCACGCCGCCGCACCTGGGCGCTTCAAGACGCTGGATTAGTTTGGACACGGTCTAGCCTGGAGGATACCGCATGAGCGTCGACATCGTCCTGACGGTGAACGGCACGAGGCGTACGATCCCGCTTCCTGACCTGCGCACGACCCTGCTCGACCTCCTGCGCGAGGGCCTGCATCTCACCGGCGCCAAGAAGGGCTGCGACCGCGGCCAGTGCGGCGCCTGCACGGTGCTGGTCGACGGGCGTAGGATCAATGCCTGCCTCGCCCTGGCGATCAGCCTCGACGGCGCCGAGATCCTGACCATCGAGGGATTGGCGGAGGGAGACCGCCTGCATCCGGTGCAGGAGGCCTTCATCGCCCATGACGGGTTCCAGTGCGGCTTCTGCACCCCGGGCCAGATCATGAGCGCGGTCGGGCTGATCCGCGAGGCCCAGGCCGGGAACGATCCCGAGCGGGTGCGCGAGGCGATGAGCGGCAACCTGTGCCGCTGCGGCGCCTACGCGGGCATCACCGAGGCGGTGCTGGAGGCGCAACAGGCCATGATCCAGCAATCGACGGGCCAGCGACCGGCCGGTCGGCAGGGAGAGGCGGCATGATCCCGTTCGAGTATGTCCGCGCGACCGACGTCGCCGGTGCGGTCGCGTCGGGGGCCGAGCCCGGCGCCGCCTATCTCGCCGCCGGCACCAACCTCCTGGACCTGATGAAGGGCGGCGTCAGCCGGCCCACCCGCCTCGTCGACATCACCCGGCTTCCCGGCCTCGCCGCCGTGGCGCGCCGGGACGACGGATCGGTGCGGATCGGGGCGCTCGCCCGCAACAGCGACCTCGCGCACGATCCCGCCTTCGCCGGGGCCTATCCGGCGGTGGCCGAGGCGCTGCTGTCGGGCGCCTCGGCGCAGCTGCGCAACGCCGCGACCGCGGCCGGCAACGTCATGCAGCGCACCCGCTGCCCCTACTTCGCCGACACCGCCAGCGCCTGCAACAAGCGCCGGCCCGGCACCGGCTGCGACGCGCAGGGTGGCGAGACGCGCCTGCACGCGATCCTCGGCTGGAGCGAGGCCTGCATCGCCACCCACCCGTCGGATTTCTGCGTGCCCCTCGTGGCGCTGGATGCGCGCGTCGAGATCGCGGGGCCCGCCGGCACCCGCACCGTGCCGCTCGAATCCTTCCACCGCCTGCCCGGCGACGCGCCGGAGCGCGAGACGGTGCTGGAACCCGGCGACCTCATCACCGCCCTCGTCCTGCCGCCGGAGGCCGCGGGCTTTTCCGGCCACAGCCGCTACCTGAAGGTCCGCGACCGCACGTCCTACGCCTTCGCGGTGGTCTCGGCCGCCGTGGGCCTGCGCCTCGAGGGCGGGCGCATCGCCGAGGCGCGGCTGGCGCTCGGCGGCGTCGCCCTGAAGCCCTGGCGGGCCCGCGAGGCGGAAGGCCTGCTCGCCGGCCGTGCGCCCGACGAGTCCGCCTTCCGGGACGCGGCCGACGCCGCGCTGACCGGCGCCGAGCCGTCCGGCGACAACGCCTTCAAGATCGAGCTCGCCCGCCGGCTCGTGGTGCGGGCGCTCCACCGCGCCGCTGCCGGTACGCCGGAGCGCCTGCCGGCCCTGCCGGGTTCCGTCCTCGCCCCCGCCCCGGAGGCCCCCCATGCCTGAGACCGCTCCCCGCCCGATCCGCCACGGCTCCAGCATCGGCCAGCCGCTCACCCGCCGGGACGGGATCCTGAAGGTGACCGGCGCCGCCGCCTATGCCGCCGACCATCACCCGCCCGGGATGCTCTACGCCGTGATGGCGGTGAGCCGCATCGCCCGCGGCCGCGTCACGCATCTCGACGTCGCGGCGGCGAAAAGCCATCCGGGCGTCGTCGCCGTGATGACGCCGCAGAACAAGCCGGCCCTCGCCCGCCACCCGGACGAGAAGACCGACGGGTTCACCTTCCGGCTCGACCTGCTGCAGGACGACCGGGTGCGCTACGCCAACCAGCCGGTCGCGGTGGTGATCGCCGAGACGCTGGAAGCCGCGACCGAGGGCGCCGCCCTGCTCGATCCGGCCTACGAGGCCGAGACCCCGGCGGTCGGGCTCGATTCATCCGAGCCCTTCACCCCGCCGGCGATCGGCGTCGGCGATCCGGCCGACATGGCGACGGGCGACGTCGAATCCGGCCTCGCCGCGGCCTCGCGCCGGATCGAGGCGACCTACGAGACGCCGGCCCAGTACCACAACGCCATGGAGCCCCACGCCGTCGTCGCGACCTGGGACGGCGACACGCTCGACCTCGACATGCCCTCGCAGGGGCTCGCCATGGCGCAAGCGCGCATCGCCGGCCTGTTCGGCATCGCTCCGTCGGATATCCATATCCGCAGTCCGTTCCTCGGCGGCGGCTTCGGCTCGAAGGGGATGATCGCCGGGCCCCAGGTGCTCGGCATCATGGCGGCCCGCCTCGTCGGCCGGCCGGTGAAGCTCGTCATGAGCCGGCCGCAGATGTTCGGCCCGGTCGGCCACCGCGCCCCGACCCGCCAGAACCTCCGTCTCGGCGCCGCCGAGGACGGGGGCCTCACCGCCCTCGACCACGAGACGCTCACGGCGACCAGCACCTTCGACGACTTCATCGAGCCGAGCGGCGGCGTCTCGCACACTCTCTACGCCGCGCCGGCGCTCGCCACCCGCCACCGGGCGGTGCGGCTCGATACCGGCACGCCGCTCTTCATGCGCGCGCCCGGCGAGGCCTCGGGCAGCGTGGCGCTGGAGGGCGCCATCGACGAGATGGCCGAGGCCTGCGGCATGGACCCGCTGGCGTTCCGCCTGCGCAACTACGCCGAGACCGAGCCGGCCTCCGGCAAGCCGTTCTCCTCGAAGGCCCTGCGCGAATGCTACGCGCGTGGCGCGGAGGCGTTCGGCTGGAGCAAGCGCCCGCTTGCGCCGGGGCGGATGCGCACCCCCGACGGCCTTCTCGTCGGCTGGGGGGTCGGTACCGCCACCTTCCCGGCGCTGATGTTCCAGGCCGAGGCGCGGGCGGTGCTGACGGCGACCGGCGAGGCGGCGGTCGCGATCGGCGCCATCGACATGGGGCAGGGGGCCTGGACCGCCCTGGCCCAGATCGCCGCGGAGGAGCTCGGCCTCTCCATCGAGGCGATCGATTTCCGCATCGGCTCCTCGGACCTGCCGAATGGCGGCATCGCCGGCGGCTCGGCCCACACCGCCACCGCCGGCACGGCGATCAAGGCGGCGGCGGCGGACGCGATCGCGCAGCTCACGGCCCTCGCGACGCAGGACCGGCGCTCGCCCCTCTACGGCGCCGGCAATGCCGGGGTGATCGCCCGCGGCGGCCGCCTGGTGCGACGCGACGACGAGACCCGGTCCGAGGCCTTCGCCGAAATCCTGGCAAGGGCCGGGCGCGACGCGGTCGAGGGCAAGGGCGCGGCCGGGCCCGATGCGGCGCGGGAGCACTACGCCATGCACGCCCACGGCGCGGTCTTCGCCGAGGTGACGGTCGATCCCGATCTCGGCCAGATCCGGACGACCCGCCTCGTCGGCGCCTTCGCGGCCGGGCGGATCATCAATCCGCGGCTGGTGCGCAGCCAGTATTACGGCGGGATGATCTGGGGCGTCTCCTTCGCCCTGCACGAGCAGGCGGTGATGGACCCGCGCACCGGCCGGCCGATGAACGCCAACCTCGCCGAGTACCACGTGCCGGTGAACGCCGACGTGCCTGCCCTGGAGGCGATCCTGGTCGAGGAGGAGGACCCGCACGTCAACCCGCTCGGCATCAAGGGGGTGGGCGAGATCGGCGTGACCGGGAGCGCCGGTGCGATCGTCAACGCGATCTGGCACGCGACCGGCAGGCGGGTGAGGACGTTGCCGGTGACGCTGGACAAGCTGCTATGAGCTGGGTGCGATCTTTCCTGCCGCCCTGACATCGCGGCGACTCTGCCGGCTTCGGACACGCTCCGAGACCGGCAAAGTTGTCGCCTTTGAGAATTCGGTAGCGTTAAGGCTTGAAGATCCTGAAGAGCGTAAAAGCCAAGCCCGCGGCGCCACCGAGAGACAGCCCGACGGCACCGAGCATGAGCGTGATCATAGCGGACGTTGTCGGGAGATGCGCGATCTTCCCGTCTACCGCCGCAATCTTGGCTTCGAGCGGCGTGAGGTCGGACTTGGCCGCCCTCGACTCGAGGGTTTTCTCGATTCCGGTGAGGCGGCCTTCGATGGTCCCCAGGCGCTCGGAAGTTTTCAAGCCGAAGCCATTAACGAGCTCAGTGAGCCTGTCGATCTTGCCTTCCAGCTTCTGCATGCCCTTCTCGAGGGCTTCGACACGCTGCTGCAAGTGGCCGCCTCCCGGACCGTCGCCGCCTCCATCCTGGCTATGATGTAATTCCGTCGCGGGGGTTTCGTCAGGAGCATTGAGCCTTTCGCCATCCCTGGTAACGAGCTGAAGTCCGGCCGGAGGACGTATCGTCTCTGCCATCAGAGGAGCGCCTCGGAGTAGATCGTATAGTGAAGCAGTGCTGTATGTTTTTCTTCTGATCCAATCGCCTGAAAAACTAAATTCATCAGGTATAAATGCTTGTCATCACTTGCAACTACAACGTCTTTAGAAAAAGCAGATGTATTGAGAGATGTCCAATTTCTCTCAAGGGTAAGTACGACATTATTTTGATCTTTAGTTGCAATATGAATCTGAGTCTTTACCTCGATAGAAAATCGATATTTAAAATATATCTTATAATCAGGTGCATTAGTAAAAGGGGCAATATGTATTAAACTATTGCTTGGTGCAACAATAATGCCGGACGATATTATGGGATTTTCATCTATGTAAGAATTGAAACTTGAGTTTTTAGAAATGAAAGGGCGAGATGCATCTCCGTTTTCGTTATCAGACATCTTCGGTCTCGTCTCAGGCTGACATTGCATGCTGCAACCCGCGAATTTGGAGAGCTTACCTTCCAATTTCGCATCACTCCCTTACCCTTCCCGGCGATCGAGACCGGAAAGGGAGTTGCCTCGATCGTTATCACAGTTTCGCTTCGTGCGCCCTCGAAGTCGGCGCACGCGCATTTGGCCGATGGGCCGTGTTACGTCCCCACCTTCCCCCCACCCCGCTTCGTGATCGCCAGCACCGCCGGGCGCGGCGGCAGGGCGGGGTCGAAATCGGGCCAGCGGGTCGCCGGGTTCTCGAAGGTGGCCGGCTGGGCGTTCGGGTCCTCCTCGTCGGCCTCGCCGGGATGCTGCACGGCGACGAAGAAGGTGGTGTCGTCGGGGGTGAAGTAGGGGCCGCACATCTCGGCCCCCAGCGGCACCTGGAAGAAGTGCTTGGCGGTGCCGCGGCGGGCGCCGTCGGTCTCCATCGCCCAGATGCCGTCGGCGCGGCCGGTCTTCGACGGCGAGTTGCCGTCGGTGGCGACCCAGAGGCGGCCCTCGCCGTCGACGGCGCAATTGTCCGGCATGCCGAACCACCCGTCCTTCGTCGTTGCGGAGGAGAAGGTGGCGCCCACTGCCGCGACCGAAGGATCGCCGCAGCGCACCAGCACCTCCCAGGCGAAGCGGTCGGCCGCGAAGTCGCCGCCCTCGGGCGACAGCTCGACGATGTGGCCGAAGCGGTTGTCCGGCCGCGGGTTCGCGGCGTCGACCTGGTCGGCCTTGCGGCGCGTGTTGTTGGTCAGCATCACGTAGACCTTGCCGGTCTTCGGGTTGGCCTCGACGTCCTCCGGCCGGTCCATCTTGGTGGCGCCGAGGAGATCGGCGGCCCGGCGGGTCTCGATCAGCACGTCGGCCTGGTCGCGAAATCCGTTCTCCGGCGTCAGCGGGCCCTGCCCGAACACGACCGGCAGCCAGGTGCCGCGCCCGTCCGCGTCGAAGCGGGCGACCGACAGCGTGCCGGAATCGAGGATGTCGCGGTTCGCCGACCTGTCGGCGGTGTTTACCGCGTCCTTCGTGACGAAGCGGTAGACGTAGTCGAAGCGCTCGTCGTCGCCCTGGAACACCACGTAGCGGCCGTTCTTCGCCATCGCGCCCGCCGCACCCTCGTGCTTGAAGCGGCCCATGGCGGTGCGCTTGACCGGCACGCTCGTCGGGTCGAAGGGATCGATCTCGACGACCCAGCCGAAGCGGTTCGGCTCGTTCGGCTCCCGTCCGAGGTCGAAGCGCTCGTGGAAGCGGGCCCAGCCGTAGAGGTTGCCCGGCATGCCGAGGCGCTTGTGGTTCTTCGCCTCGGCCGAGCCCTCGGGCAGGCGGCCCTCGAAGTAGTAGTTGACGTTCTCCTCGCAGGTCAGCCACGTGCCCCAGGGCGTGACGCCGCCCGCGCAGTTGTTGAGCATGCCGAGCACCGTCTTGCCCTCCGGGTCGGCGCTCGTGCGCAGGCGGTCGGAACCGGCGGCGGGGCCGGCGAGCCGCATCGGGGTCGTCGCGGTGATGCGGCGGGCGTAAGGCGAGTTCGGCACGACGCGCCAGCGCCCGCCCTCGCGCATCACCTCGATCACCGAGCCGCCATGGGCCGCCATCTCGATGTCGACGAGGTCGCGGTTCATGCCGGCGAACGCGGCCTTGCCGTCCTGCCGGCCGAGGCCGGGAAACATCAGCTCCTCGTTCGTGTATTCGTGGTTGACGACGAGGAGGCCGTGCCCGGCGGGATCGCGCGCGCCGGGCAGGGGGAAGAACCCCAGGAAGTCGTTGTTGTAGCCGAATTGCTGCGCTTGCGCGGCGGCGCTCTGCCGATGCGGGTCGAAGGCCGGAGCGCCGGGCAGGACCGGATCGCCCCAGCGGATCAGCACCTCGGCGTCGTGGCCCTCGGCCACGTGGTGGCGCTCGTCGGCGCCGGCCGGCAACTCGCGGAACGGGAAGGTCTCGGGCGCGCTCTCCGCCGCCGCCACGGCCCGGGGCCCCAGCGTCGCCGAGATCGCCGCGACGGCAAGGCTCCCGGCCAAGCCCCCGCGCAGGATCTCGCGCCGGTCGAAGCGCCGGGCCACGACCTCGCCGAGGGTCGGGTTCGGGCTCGGGTTCGAGCCGGCATCCTCGGCCGCTTCGGCCTGCTGCGATCGGTTCAGCGACGGCTGTGTCATCGGGTCCCCTCGGCGCTCCCGCTGTGTCGACGAGCCGCGAGCTTACCCTGGGGACCGTGGCGGCCGGATGACGATGGGCGCCGCCGCGTCCGCGACGATGACCAACGCCGCATCCGCGACGATGATCAACGCCGCATCCGCGGCCGGGCCGGGAGGGCGCGCAAGGACCCCGTGGTCTCGGGCACGAACCACGGCGCCGGCCGGTCGAGCGGGCGGGCCTCGGCGGGGGAGCGGGCGGTGGCGTAGGGGTTGGTGACGTAGCTGCTCATGAAGGCGCCGCCGGCCGGCTCGCGGTCGCCGCCATGGGCGTGGGCGGCGGAGAGGGGCAGGACGGCGAGGGCGACCGCGGCGGCAGCCGTGACGAACCGGGACGAGGTGAAGCGGGACATGGCGACCTCCGGCCGCATCCGATCCGGCGTCTCACATGGGCGCGGCGGGCGCGTAGGGGCCCCCAGCGGGCTCGGGCGGCACGGGTGGAATATGGGGCCGGCGCGTGCGAATCCCTGTGCGCGGGCGCACCCGGTCGATCAACGGCCGGAAGGCCTTCTTCCATCAACGGCTTGGGCCCCGTATCACGCCCGCCTCACGGCAACAGGTGCGCGTCCAGCCAGGGCCGGGGAGCGGGGGGCGGCAGGCGGTCTGCGATCCAGTCGGTTCCTGCGTCCGGGGTGTCGAACAAAGGCGCGCGGGCCAATCCTTCGCAGGGGCCGTAGGTCTCGGTCACCCGCCACTTGTGCCGGTGCTCGGGCGCGTGCGGCGTGCCGGGCTCCAGGCGGACCAGCACCGAGACGAGCTCGTCACCGAGATAGATCAGGCAGCCATCCTGCTCCGTCCCGCCACGGTTCATCTGAACGTGGCGCCGGGTCAACCTGTCCGCCGGGATCCTCTGGGTGCGCTGCCCGAACATCGTGCTCCTCGCATGCCGTCTCCATGATCTAACACATCGAGCCTAAGGAATATTGAAATGAAATCGAACAATTCTCCGGAGCCGTAGCCGCCCCCGCTCGACTTCACGTTTCCTTGCGCCAGCGAGGCATCGGCGACGGATTTTGCAACCAGAAATTGGTTAAACAACCGTAAATAGTAACATCTCGATTGATCGTGGCACAACTCGATCGCGCGCTCAAGCCTGGAGACCTGGACGCTCGATTGCCGAGCCCGGCCCTGCCTGCCGTCCCGTTCTCGCCATGACTGGCCGCGCGGCGCCGGAACGAAGCGGATTTCCGATCGCTCGGCGATTGCGTCGCAATCGCCGAGCGATCGGAAATCGTATGAAACCTGCTAAGCACCCGGCCGGGCACCGGAATGCCGGGCCGGCGGGAGGAGCGGATGGACGACGAGACGTTTCGGGCCTGGGCGCACCGGGCCGCCGACTGGTCGGTGGATTACCTGTCGAGCGTCGGCGAGCGGCCGGTGCGGGCCCAGGTGGCGCCGGGCGAGATCTTCCGCCAGCTTCCCGCGACCCCCCCGGCGGCGGGCGAGGCGATGGAGCGGATCTTCGCCGACCTCGACCGGGTGGTGATGCCGGGCATGACCCACTGGCAGCACCCGCGCTTCTTCGCCTATTTCCCGGCCAATGCCAGCCCGCCCTCCCTGGTGGCGGAGTTCGTCACCGCGGCGCTCGCCGCCCAGTGCATGCTCTGGCAGACTTCGCCGGCCGCGACCGAACTCGAGACCCGGGTGATGGACTGGCTGCGCCAGATGATCGGCCTGCCCCAAAGCTTCTCCGGCGTGATCCAGGATTCGGCGTCGGGGGCGACGCTCGCCGCCCTCCTCACCGCCCGCGAGCGGGCGCTCGGCTTCACCGGCAACGCGCAGGGGCTTGCCGGCGGGCCGACCTTGCGGGTCTACGCCTCCGAGCAGGTGCATTCCTCGGTCGACAAGGCGGTCCGCATCGCCGGAATCGGCGATGCCAACCTGGTGCGGATCCCGGTCTCGGGGCCTCTCTACGGCATGAACCCGGACGCCCTCGACGCGGCGATCCGGGCCGACCGCGAGGCGGGGCACGTGCCGGCCGCGATCGTCGCGTGCCTCGGCGGCACCGGCATCGGCGCCTGCGACCCGATCGAGGCCGTTGCCGCCGTGGCGCGCCGGCACGGCGTCTTCCTCCACGTCGACGCCGCCTGGGCCGGCAGCGCGATGATTTGCCCCGAATTCCGCGACCTGATGCGCGGCGCGGACGCCGCCGACAGCCTGGTCTTCAACCCGCACAAGTGGCTGTTCACCCATTTCGACTGCTCGGCCCATTTCGTGCGCGATCCCAAGGCCCTGACCGACACGCTGGGCCTGCGGCCCTCCTACCTGCGCACGCTGGGCCATGACGGCGTCGTCGACTACAACGAGTGGTCGATTCCCCTCGGCCGCCGCTTCCGGGCGCTGAAGCTGTGGTTCGTGATCCGCTCCTACGGCGTCGAGACGCTGCAGGGCATGATCCGCGACCACGTCGCCTGGGCGCGGGAACTGGCGGGGATCATCGACGCCGATCCCGACTTCGAGCTGACCTCGGCGCCGATCCTGTCGCTGTTCAGCTTCCGCTACGCCCCCGCCGGTGCCGACGACCTCGACGCGCTCAACGCCCGCCTCGTCGAGCGCATCAACGACGACGGCCGCACCTACCTGACCCAGACCCGGCACGACGGCCGCTTCGTCATCCGCTTCCAGGTCGGCCAGACCACGACGACGCGGGCGGACGTGATGACCGCGTGGGACGCGGTGCGGGAGATCGCGGCGGGGTTGCGGGCGGGGTGAGTGGGGCCCGCCGGGGCAGGTTCGCGGGCTGGCCGTGTCGCATCCGGGAAGGTGCGGGCGGCCGGCCCTCCCGCGGCGAGCGTCGTCCCGCCCGCCCGAGGTCGACCGGCCGAGTCGCCCGGCGGACGGTGCGATGCGTGTTGCGGCCGGCCGGGGCCCCGCATGAGCCAAGTCGATGAATTGATTCGCCCATGACCTCTCCGTCATCGCCGGCGCCAAGGCTTCTTGGAAACAAAAAGAAACGATATTAAATAATATCATTGCTATTTTGCAAATATTATTGCAATAACATGTCAATAAATGCATATTTATGTATTTATTACAAGCAATAAATTTACAATATACAAAATATATTGGATAACATTGAACGATCTTGTCGAATTATTATAGCAAAACGTGACGCGGCATGCTGATTTAGATAGTCAATTAACAGTAAAAAATGTGAAAATATGCTTTATATATCCAGAAATTAATTTTATGATAATGATGCATGGGAGTATTCCAATGTCGATCGAAATCGTCGTGCGTCCGAGCGTGGACAGCGTGCTCATCGCTTGGAACGTGGACTTCATCGCAGGCTGTCGCGGCTTCGCCCTGACCCGACGGGTGAAGCGGGGAGCCGCCAGCCCACCGAGCCCGACGGCGACCGCGCCGGACGCCGAGGGGTTCGCCATCGAGGTGGTGTCGAGCTGGGTCGGGTTCGCGGGTGGGCCATCCGTCGATTCCGGCACGCGCAAGCCGACGACGGAATGGCCGATCCAGAAATATCTGTGGTCCGACTTCATGGTCGATCCGGGCGACCAAGTCGCCTACCGCGTGACGCCGATGCTCGGGGCAGCCGGTGCGCTCACCGAGGACACGGCGAACGCCTCTGCCTGGAGCGAGGTGGTCGAGGTCGGCGCCGAGACCGCGGGACGGATCTCCTGCTCCTTCAACCGCGGCATCGTGGCGAGCCAATGGCTCGCGCGACTGCTGCCGGAGGCCCATCCCGACCAGGCGCTGCGCGAGATCATCGCCACTCCGGGCAACAAGATCCGCAACTTCCTCGGCGGTCCGGTGCGCGACAGGCTGACCGGCCTGCTCGCGGATACCGACAAGAGCGGCGGGCACGTCTTCGCCGCCCTGTTCGAACTCGACGACCCGGAGCTGATCCCGCTGCTTCAGGCCTTCGGCACGCGCGCGCACATCGTGCTCGGCAACGGCAGCGTGAAGCACAAAGGCGACGACGAGAACGCCGGTGCGCGCGCCGATCTCGCGATGTGCGACCTCCATGACCGGATGACCTCGCCGCGAGCGCTCGCGCACAACAAGTTCCTGGTGATCTGCGACGCGCACCAAACGCCGTCGGCGGTCTGGACCGGCAGCACCAACTGGACGAAGACCGGTCTGTGCACCCAGGCCAACAACGCGGTCCTGGTGCGCAACCCCGCCCTGGCGCACCAGTATCTCGAGCAGTGGAAAACGCTGGTCGCTTGCGAGGATGCGTCGCCCGCCAGCCTGCTGACCGCGAACGGCATGCCGCGCACCGCGGGCGACCTCGCCGGTACCACGCTCTGGTTCACGCCCATGCATGGCCAGCTCGACCTCGAGCAGGCCGGCGAGATCATCCGGGGCGCCAAGGACGGCATCCTGTTCCTGATGTTCAATCCCGGCCCACGCGGGACGCTGTTCAACGACATCGTCGATCTCGCCTCGCCGAGCGGCCAGCATTACGACCCCGACCTCTACATCCAGGGCGTGCTGAACCAGGATCCCGGTACCGCGAAGAATCCGGTCACCCTGTTCAACCGCGGCGACAGGATCGACGCGAATGCCGATGTCGTCCTGCCGGCCGCCATCAAGGACCCGTTCGCGTATTGGCACGACGAGCTGCTCAAGCTGCCGCGCACCTTCGCCATGGTGCACAGCAAGGTCATCGTCGTCGATCCGTACGGCGAGCGTCCGGTGGTGATGACGGGATCGCACAACATGGGGCCGAAGGCGAGCGGGGTGAACGACGAGAACCTGCTCATCATCGAGGGCGATCGCGATCTGGCGAGCCAGTACGCGGGCCACATCATGCAGGTCTACAGCCAGTACCGCTGGCGCCAGTCGGTGCAGGCGGAGGACGGCAGGCCGCGCTGGGCCGGCCTCGCCGACGATGATTCGTGGCAGATCGGTGCTCCCGCATCGGATGCCGGTGCGAACAGGCGGCGCGAGCGCGAACTCCAGTTCTGGTTCGGCACGGCGACGGGGAGCTGACGGTGACCGCCACCTGCACGAAGCTCATGATCATCCGCCACGCCGAGAAGCCCGACAAGCTCGCCGGGATCTCCGGCGTCACCGAGGCCGGCGAGACGGATCGGGACGACCTGACCGTCAGGGGCTGGCAGCGGGCGGGGGCGCTCGTCCACTTCTTCAATCCCGCGACGCCGGTCGGCCCGACGCCGGGCCTCGCCGTGCCGGGAGCGATCTTCGCCACATCGCCGAACGGGGACAGTCCGAGCAAGCGGCCGCTGCACACGGTCTCCCCGCTCGCAGCCGATCTCGGACTCCGCGTGCGCACGGATTTCACCGTCCATCAGGAGAACGACCTGATCGCCGCCGCGCTCCGCGCCGCGAAGACGGTCCTGGTCTGCTGGCATCACGAGCGCATTGCGAAGCTCGCCGCGCCACTCGGCATCACGATCGCGCCGTGGCCGGACGACGTGTTCGACCGCGTGCTGCTCTTCGATGCCGCCGGTGCGGGCTGGAGCACCGGCACGCTTCGACAGCATCTGCTTCCGGGCGACGCCTGATGATCCCGGGCGGGCCGGCGCCCACACTACCCCGGGCCATGTCGCGTCCTGGCCGCTCCTCCGTCCCACCCGCCCCGGCGGGCGGCGCAACACCGCCTCCACCTCCTCGCGGGTCTCGCCCCGCACCGCGTAGCCCATCGCCTCGACGCGCGCGATCGGCGCCGGGCTGTCCTCGGCCGCGCAGGCAGCCCAGGCCGCCAGCCGCTCGTTCATCGTGTGGAGTTCGGCGGACGGGTTGCGGTGAGGGACGGTCGTGTCGCCCATGAGACGGCCTCATTCCCGGCAGGATCTTGCCGGCGTGACGACACAGGGTCAACGCGCCGGCAGCCGTCATGGTTGTGTCGTCATGGCGTTCCGCCCTCACTCCATGGTGGGCGCCAGCTTCTTCACCCCCGGCACGTCCTCGCCGAGCCAGGCGGCGTTCTTGGCGGTGCCGTCGAAGGTGGCACTCGTCTTGAACAGCTCGTATTTGCCCTCCAGCGCGTAGGGACGGCTGCGGTTCAGGAGTTCCGCCACCGTCGCCTTGTCCATCGGCGCGAAGGTCTTCACCGCCTCGAAGGCCTGGTCGAGGTCGCGCTGGTTCTGGATGCCGGTGATCACCACCGA
Organism: Methylobacterium sp. DB0501; assembly: GCF_011043735.1. Taxonomy (GTDB): domain Bacteria; phylum Pseudomonadota; class Alphaproteobacteria; order Rhizobiales; family Beijerinckiaceae; genus Methylobacterium; species Methylobacterium alsaeris. Next base: position 286,692 of record NZ_JAAKGV010000001.1, read on the forward strand.
GGTCGGCAGGTTGAGCGAGAAGTGCAGGTACTCGATCGGCTTGATCGGCGCGTCGCTCTTCAGGATCACCCCGTCGCCGAAGGTCTTCATGGCCAAAGCCGCGATGCCGTTCTGGACGAGGTAGGGCAGGACGAGGTGGCCGAAGCTGCGGAAATGCGCGTCCATGACGTTCAGCGGCATCTGCACCGAATCGAAGTGGAAGCCGCGCTCGGCCGCCACTTCGAGCATCTGCAGGTGGATGCGCGGATCCTTGTGGCCGGTGAAGCCGATATAGCGCAGCTTGCCGGCCTTCCTGGCCTCGACGAACGCCTCCATGGCGCCGCCCTCGGCGAAGACCCGGTCGGGATCGTCGTAGCGCAGGATCTCGTGGTGCTGGACGAGGTCGATCCGGTCGGTGCGCAGGCGGCGCAGCGACTGGTCGATCTGCTTCATGGCTTCCTGCTTGGTCCGCCCGTCCATCTTGGACATCAGGAAGACCTTGTTGCGGTACCCGTTCTGCTCGAGGGCGATGCCCATCCGCTCCTCCGAGCGGCCCTCGTTGTAATCCCAGCAATTGTCCATGAAGGTGATGCCGCGGTCGATCCCCTCATGGATCAGCCGGGTCGCCTCGGCGTCGGTCACGGCGCTCTTGCCGAGATGGAAGCCGCCCATGCCGATGGCCGAGATCTTTTCGCCCGCGCGCCCGAAGGAGCGGTAGAGCATCTCGCCCCGGCGCTCGCCCGGATCGGTGACGAGCGGCAGGTCGGCGGGGTCGGCGGGCCGGGTGCCGGGGAGGGGAGGGGGCGGGGCCGCGTTGTTCACGGCCGCCCCCGCGCTGCCCGAGACCGCGAGACCGGCCCCGAGGGCCGCGCCCTGCAGGAAGCTGCGACGTTCCATGGCGATTCTCCTGGGATAGGGGTCATCGGACTGCCTCCGCGAGCCGGTTTGCCGCGTGGAGCAGGCGCAGGGCCGCGCAGGCCGCGCCGTAGCCGTTGTCGATGTTGACGACCGCGATGCCGGGGGCGCAGCTCGCCAGCACCGCGTCGAGGGCGGCGCGCCCGCCCTCGGCCACGCCGTAGCCGACCGAGGTCGGCACCGCGATCACCGCCCCGGCGACGAGGCCGCCGAGCACGCTGGGCAGGGCGGCATCCATGCCGGCGGCGCAGATGACGACCGGATGGGCCCGGATCTCCTCGATCCGCCGGGTCAGCCGCCACAATCCCGCGACGCCGACATCGGCGATCAGCGTCGTGGCGTGACCCTGGTAGGCGAGCGTCCGCTCGGCCTCCCGCGCCACCGGCACGTCCGAGGTGCCGGCCGCCACGATGGCGATGCGCGCCTGGCCCGCGACGGGCCTGGCCGCGCCGAAGAACGCGGTGCGCGAGACCGGGCAGTAGTCGAGCCGCTCCCGGTAGCGGAGGGCGGCGTGGCGCTCCGGATCCAGGCGGGTGACGAGGAAGCGGGCGCCGCGCTCCTCGGCCGCCGCCAGGATGGCGTCGATCTGGGCCGGCGACTTGCCGGCGGCGAACACCGCCTCCTCGAGGCCGATCCGCTCAGGTCGGGCGAAATCGAGGGTGAATTCGTCCTGGATGCTCACCGTGGCGATCCTCCGGATCGCAACGCTCCCACCAGGAAAGCGCTGCCGGTGCGGTAGGGCGCGAAGGAGACCGGCGCCGCGGCGAGCCCGGCCGGGGCGCACGCGGCGATGCGGCGGCCGAGATCGCTCTTCGCCGGCTCGGTCAGGCCGGCGAGGCTGTGCGAATCGAGCTCGACCACGATGCCGGCGGCCCGTACCCGGCAGCGCACCGCGCTTCTGGATCCGGTCACGTCCAGGTCGGCGCCGACCAGCCGCTCGACGGCGTGGATGAAGGCCAGGGTCTCGGGCTCGATGCGGATCCCGGTCTCGACCCGGCTCGACAGGCAGGGGGCGGCGGGCAGCTCCGCCACCGCGCCGAGGCCCAGGTCGCGGGCGAGCGCCCGCACCATCGCCTTGCTGAATCCCGCCTCCACGAAGGGGTGGCGCACCCCGTGCTCGCGGGCGGCGTCGAGGCCCGGGCGGTACTCGCCGAGGTCGTCCAGGTTGGCGCCGGACACGATCTGCCGGTCGGTGACGCGCCGGATCGCCCCGTAGAGGTTGGTCTTGCAGAAGAAGCAGCGGTTGACCGGATTCTCCCGGTAGGCCGGGTCGGCGAACTCGCCGGCCTCGATCACCCGCAAGGTCCAGCCCTCGCGGGCGGCCTCGGCCCGCACCCGCCCGGTCGCCTCGCCCGGCACCGCGGGGGAGACGGCGTGGACCATCAGGGGCGGCTCGGGCGCGGTCCGATGCGCGATCGTCGCCAGCGTCAGGCTGTCGACCCCGCCGCTCACCGCGACGGCGATGGACCCGAGGCCGGACAGGGCGTGTTCCAGGGCCGCGCTCACCGCTCGTCCTCCGGCAGTCGAAGAGCCAGCCGCTCGGCCTCGCGGCGCAGGGCCTGGCGGGCGGCGTGGCCCTCGGTCGCCAGGGCATCGTCGGATTCCGCCTTGGCGGTGCGCCCGCCCGGCCGGTCCACGCTCTTCACCCTGACGGTCTTCCCCGCCACCGCCACGGTGTCGAGGCGCCGCGTCAGCGCCGCGCCCGAGACGGTGTGGTGGCGCAAGCCGATGGTCGTGGTCTCGCGGAAGCAGGCCTCGATCGCCTCCTCGATGGCGTCGGCCCGGGCGAGCGCCCGGACATGGGTCATCATCCGGCCCTTCTTGCCGAAGACCGGCATCTGCACGACGTCGAAGATCTTCTCGTGCGCCCGCAGGCGGTCGAGCCCCGTGGCGAGGTCCTCCGCCGACTGGTCGTCGACCTCGAACTCGATGATGCCGAGCTCGCGATGGCCGGGCGATCCGGTCTCGCCCTGCTCCTCGAAGGCGAGCACCCGCAGCACGTTGCTCAGGCCCGGCAGCACCCTGGTGCCGAAGCCGAGGCCGCTGCGCAGGAGCCGGCGCGGGCCGCCCTTCCGGGGTTCGCCGCCGCAGAGATGGCGCAGGATCGCCGCGCCCGTCGGGGTCACGCGCTCGCCCGGCACGCCGTCGTCGAGGATGAGGAAGCCCTCGAGCAGGAGCGCGGTGGCCGGTGCCGGGACGGGGAGGGGCCCGTGCTGGGTCCGCACCCGCCCGGAGCCGAGCGGCACGGCCGAGACGGACCAGCCGGTCGCCCCGATCGCGTCGACGAGGTGGGCGGCCGCCACGATGTCGGCGATCGAATCCCAGGCCCCGACCTCGTGGAACGCCACCTCCTCGACCGGGATGCCGTGCACCCGCGCCTCGGCCTCCGCGAGATGCCCGAAGATCGCGAGCGCATGGGCGAGCACCCCGGGCGCGAGCCCGCTCGCCTCCAGGTCGCGGCGGATGCCGGACCAGTGCCGGTGCGCGTGGTGGCCGCCGTGGTGGTGATGGTGGTTGTGATCGTGGGCGTGGTCGCCGTGATGATCGTGATGATGATGGGCGGGCTCGTCCGCCGGCCGCTCCGGCGCCTCGCCCTCCGGGCCGGTGACCGCGAAACGCCGGCCCTGGAGCACGCCGTCGCCGTGGGCGAGGAGCGCGCAGGCGGTGCGGCCGCGGCTCGCCCGCGCCACGCTCTCGCGCACCCCCGCCTCGTGCTCCGGAAAGGCGTCGAGGAGCGCCGCCGCGAACATGTCGCCGGCCACCCCGCCGACGGCGTCGAGATGAATCTGCATCGCGTCCTTCGTCGCGGCGTCGGACCGGACGCCGGTTCGGGGCACATCGGCCCGTGAGGGCCGACGGCAAGCGCCCCGGACAGACGGTCGCAGCGGGCGGACGCGGATGAATGCGGCGGATTTTTCTTTGCGCCCCGGTGGATCACCCGATACCCGCCGGGGCATAAGCCCGCTCAACATCGCCCCACAGGAGAGGACGCCCCCATGCCCATCACCGGAGAGAACCTGATCGGCGCCGCCGCCCGCCGCGGCGAGGGCGAGACCTTCCGGGCCGTCGAGGCCGCGACCGGCACCGGCCTGGAGCCGGCCTTCGCCGCGGCGACGCCCGCCGATGTGGAGCGGGCCTGCGCGCTCGCCGCCGAGGCCTTCGACACCTACCGCGAGACCTCGCTCGAGGACCGCGCCCGCTTCCTGGAGGCCGTGGCCGACGCCATCCTGGCCGTCGGCGACGAGCTGATCGTGCGCTGCATGGCCGAGAGCGGCCTGCCCCGCGCCCGGCTCGAAGGCGAGCGCGGCCGCACCGTGGGCCAACTGAAGATGTTCGCCGGCGTGGTGCGCGACGGCGGCTTCCTCGAGGCCCGCATCGACCCGGCGCAACCCGAGCGCAAGCCGCTGCCGCGTCCCGACCTGCGCCTGCGCCAGATCGCCGTCGGCCCGGTCGCGGTGTTCGGCGCCTCGAACTTCCCCCTCGCCTTCTCGGTCGCAGGCGGCGACACCGCCTCGGCCCTCGCCGCCGGCTGCCCGGTGGTGGCCAAGGCCCATCCGGCCCATCCGGGCACCTCGGAGCTGGTCGGCCGCGCGGTGCAGGCGGCGGTCGAGCGATGCGGCCTGCCCGAGGGCGTGTTCTCGCTCCTCATGGATGCCGGCATCTCGGTCGGCCAGGCCCTCGTTGCCGATCCGCGCATCGCGGCGGTCGGCTTCACCGGCTCGCGCCGGGGCGGCGTCGCGCTGATGCAGGCCGCCGCCGCCCGCCCGGTCCCGATCCCGGTCTATGCCGAGATGAGCAGCATCAATCCGGTCGTCCTGCTGCCGGCGGCGCTCGAGGCCCGGGGCCGCGACATCGGCCGCGCCTTCGTCGGCTCGCTCACCCTCGGCTCGGGCCAGTTCTGCACCAATCCCGGCCTGATCCTGGCGGTCGAGGGCGCGGGCCTCGACGGCTTCGTCGAGGCGGCCTCCGCCGCCCTGAAGGAGACCCAGGCCGCCACGATGCTGACGCCCGGCATCCACAAGGCCTATTGCGCCGGCGTCGCGGCGCTGGAGGCCAACCCCGCCGTGACCACGCTCGCCCGCGGGCTCGCCGGCGGCACCCACCAGGGCCAGGCGGCCCTGTTCTCCACCACCGCGGAAGCGTTCCTCGCCGACCATACCCTGGCCGAGGAAGTGTTCGGCGCCGCCTCGCTGGTGGTGCGCTGCCCCGACCTCGCCACGATCCGCGCGGTGCTGGAGCGACTGGAAGGCCAGCTGACCGCGGCCCTGCACCTCGACGAGGCCGATCACGACGCCGCCCGGGCGCTGCTGCCGGTGCTGGAGCGCCGGGTCGGGCGCATCCTGGTCAACGGCTTCGGCACCGGCGTCGAGGTCGGCCACGCCATGGTGCATGGCGGGCCGTACCCCGCGACCTCGGACGGGCGCACCACCTCGGTCGGCAGCCTGGCGATCCACCGCTTCCTGCGCCCGGTGAGCTACCAGGATCTGCCCCAGGCCTTGCTGCCGGCCTCCTTGCGCGATGACAATCCGCTCAAGCTGTGGCGCCGGGAGGACGGGAAAGCCGTGGCGCCGGGCGCCTGAGGCCGCAAAGCCCGGGAGGCCTCACCGCCTCCCGGGACCCGGAACCCGCCCCCTGTATCCTCGTTGATCGCGGCACCAGAAGGAGCGCGCGATGATCGATCCCAGCAGCATCAAGGAGCACATGCCGGTCGTCGGCTCCGACGGCGGCCATGTCGGCACCATCGATCATCTCGACGGGCAGCGGATCAAGCTGACCAAGACCGACCCGGCGGCCGGCGGCCACCACCACTTCATCCACGTCGATTCCATCGCCAGCGTCGAGGGCGGGCAGGTGCGCCTCAACCGCACCACGGCCCAGGCCAAGGACGAATGGGCGACGGCCTAACGGGCCGCGCGTCCCGGCCGGAGCGCCTTTCGGCGGAACGGCAGACTGCCAACGGATGATGCAACCCAAAGCTCGGATTTGAGTTAGGTTAACAATCCTGGACGAAAAAGGGCCGCCCTGAAGAAGGCGGCCCGAGTCTAGGGAGGAAACGCCCGAGGAGGGCGCGAGCAGCGCAGCGGCATCGCCACCGCCCTGCACAGGACAAACCCGGTCCGCTGCCGCGTGGTTCCCGGGCGTGCACTGATACCAAGGTCCGCCTCGGCGGGCCTTTTTTTTGCCGCGATCGGCTGAACGCCTCGATCGGTGTCCGCCCTGGTACGATTCGTGCTGGCGAGGCTCCGGCTGCGACGCCCAGAACGGCCCCGCGGCCAATTTGTTAGCTCTTAAGCCGTAAGTCCCGAACCCATGCCCGAGATCGACACCGACGCCTTCCTGCGCGACCTGCACGAGCTGCGCGCGATCGGCCGCTTCCGCACCGGCGTGCACCGCCCGACCTATTCCCCGCAGGACATGGAATCCCGGCGCTGGCTGATGCGGCGCCTGGACGAGTGCGGGCTTGAGCCCACCATCGACGGCGTCGGCACCGTGCTCGGGCGCCATCGAGGCGCGGGGCCGCATCTCCTCGTCGGCAGCCACATCGAGAGCCAGAACGAGGCCGGCTGGCTCGACGGGGCGCTGGGCGTGGCGGCGGGGGTGGCGCTCGCCCGGGCCGGGCTGCCGGTCGATGTCTGCGCCTTCGCGGACGAGGAGGGGCATTTCGACATCGGCTTCCTCGGCAGCCGCTCCGCCATCGGCGAGGTGACCGAGGCCGAGATCGACGGAAGCCGCAACCGCACCGACGGCACCCCCTTGCGCGAGGCGCTCGCCGCCGCCGGCCTCGCCGGCCTGGAGCGGATGCACCTGGAGCCGAAGCGGTATCGCGGTTTCCTCGAGATGCATATCGAGCAGGGCACGCAACTCGAATCGACGGGCCTGCGCCTCGGCATCGTCACCGGCATCGTGGCGATCTGGCAGTGGCGGATCGTGATTGCGGGTGCGCAGGACCATGCCGGCGGCACCACCATGGCGGAGCGCCGCGATGCCGGGCTCACCGCCGTGCGCCTGCTCGCCGCGATCGACGAGGCCTTCCCCGGGATCTGCGGCGAGCGCAGCACCTGGACCACCGGCCGCATCACCCTCGATCCCGGCGCGCCGAGCATCATCCCGGGCCGGGCCGAGATCCTGTTCCAGGTCCGCGACGTCGCGATGCCGGTGCTGGAGCGGATGGAGTCGACGCTGCGGGCGCTGATCCGTGAGAGCAACCGGCGCGAGCGCTGCATCGCGACGCTCGAAGACATCTCCCGCAACACCCCGGCCCTGTGCGATCCCGGCTTGATGGGGGCCCTCTCGGCGGCGGCCGAGGCCCTGTGCCCGGGCGGCTGGCAGACGATGCCCTCCGGCGCCGGCCACGACGCCCAGACCATCGCCAAGGTGATGCCCGCCGCGATGCTGTTCGTGCCCTCGATCGGCGGCATCAGCCACCACTGGTCCGAGGATACCAAGGAGGAGGATCTGGTGCTCGGCCTGCGGGTGCTGGCGGAGGCGGCGGAGCGGGCGCTCGCCTGAGCGGCCCTGCCGCCTTCCCTCGCCGGCCGCACCGGCGGAACGGCCAGCGCTATCGTTTGTAGTTATTAAAATGAATATTTGTTGCTCCACAAATGGAGTTTCATTCTCATCGTGTCTGCATGTTGACGGTCGATGTCGCGTGCCGTAGGGCGACGCCAAGCGTAGCCGTTGATGTAGATCCTTGCCGTGACCGTGAAAACTTTCCGGGGGCGCGCCGCCGTGGCGGCGGCCCTGTCGATGACCTGTGCGCTTCCCGGCATTGGCCTGAAGCCGCAGGCGGCGGCGGCTCAGGCCGCGGCCGACGTCTCGCCGGAGATCCAGCTCGACGAGATCTCGGTCGCCGGCAGCGGCGGCGGCAACCCCTTGAAGACCGAAGGGTATCTCGCCCGCACCACGGTCAGCGCGACCCGCACCGACACGCCGCTGCGCGAGGTGCCCCAGACCGTCGTGCCGGTGCCGCGGCAGGTGCTGGAGGATGCGGCGGCGACGCGGATCGATACCGCCCTGGATCTGGCCGGCGTCGGCCGTGCGAACAATTTCGGCGGCCTCGGCCTCACCGAGTTCACCATCCGGGGCTTCGCCACCGGCGAGTATTACCGCAACGGCTTCCCGATCAACCGCGGCTACCCGAACTCGCCCGACATCGTGTCGATCGAGCGGATCGAGGTGCTGAAAGGCCCCTCGGCCTTCCTGTACGGCCGCGGCGATCCGGGCGGCACCTTCAACATCGTGACGAAGCAGCCGAGTGCCGAGCGTTCCTTCGCGATCGGCACGCAATTCGGCAGCGACAACGCCAAGCGCAGCACCTTCGACGCCACCGGCGCTCTCGACGAGGGCGGCACGGTGCTCGCCCGCCTCACCGGCGCGGTCGAGGACAACGGCAGCTTTCGCGATTTCGTCCACGGCGACCGCTACTACCTCGCCCCCGTCATCGCCTGGAAGCCGAATGCCGACACCACGGTGACGCTGGAGGGCGAGTTCATCAGCGGCAGCCAGATCTTCGATCGCGGCATCCTGCCGTTGCGCGGCGACCTGCGGGCGGTGCCGCGCAGCCGCTACATCGGCGAACCGGGGCTGCCGCCGTTCCGCAATGACAACGCGCTCGGCCAGTTGCGCGTCGAGCATCGGCTCAACTCCGACTGGGTCATCAATGCAGGCGCGCAGCTACTGGCCGGCAACCTCGCCGGACAGGCGGTCCAGGCCACCGGGACCGTCGCGAACAATGGCGTGTTCTCACGCACCTACGACCGGCGCGAGCTGACCTGGTCGGACCTCGATCTACAGATCAACCTCGCTGGCAAGTTCGAGACCGGCGCCTTCCGCCACACCCTGCTCGTCGGCCTCGAGCGCGACTCCCTACGCTACCGCGAGGCCATCCCCCTCATCTCGAACCCCACCATCAATCCCTTCGCCCTCAACCTGCTGGCGCCGGTCTACGGCCAGCCGCTTCCCGTCCCCACGCGGCTGTTCAGCAATTTCCTGCAGAACACCACCAGCTATGCCGGCTACGTCCAGGACCAGATCGACCTGACGCCGAAGCTCCACGCCCTCGTCGGCGTGCGCGTCGAGGACATCGCCCTCGATACGGTGAACTACATCAACGGTACGACCACGCGGCAGCGGGGAAATGCGGCGACGCCGCGCATCGGCCTCGTCTACGACGTGACCGAGATCGCCTCGATCTTCGGCAACTACTCGCAGTCGTTCCGGCCCAATGCCGGCACCGACCGCACCGGCCGGCCCTTCCCGTTCCAGCAGGCCGAGAGTGTCGAGACCGGGGTCAAGCTGAGCCTCCTCGATGGGCGGTTGGATGCCACCGCCGCCTTCTTCGACATCCGGCGCACCAATCAGCTCGTCACCGATCCGGTCGACACGAACTTCCAGGCCGCAGCCGGGGCGGCGCGGAGCCGCGGCTTCGACATGAGCGTGGCGGGCTTCCTCGCCCCGGGCTGGCGGGTGATCGGCACCTACGCCTTCGTCGATGCCGCGCTCACCAAGGCCACCACCGCCCCGGTCGGCGCCCGGCTCGCCAACATCCCGCAGAACAGTTTCGCGGTTCAGAGCGTCTACGAGTTCCAGGACGGGCCCTTGCGCGGCCTCGGGCTCGGCGGCGGCATCACCTATGTCGGGTCGCGCTTCGCCGGCGAGACCCGGCCGACCTTCAAGCTGCCGGAATACACGCTCGCCAACCTGATCTCGTACTACCGGATCACGCCCGACGTGCGGGTGTACCTCAACGTCGACAACCTGTTCGACGAGCGCTACTTCGACCGCTCGTGGCAGAACCGCTACGCGACGCCGGGCCTGCCGCGCACGATCATGGGCGGTGTCGCGGCCCGGTTCTGAGGCTGACGCCTGGAAGGGGCTCGGGCATAAGGCGGGGATGACCACGGTCCACGACTTCGCCCCCGCCACCCCGGACGGCACCCCTCACCCGCTGGCGCAGTACCGGGACAAGGTGCTGCTCGTCGTCAACACCGCCTCGGCCTGCGGCTTCACCCCGCAATATGCCGGGCTCGAGGAGCTGTGGCGCCGCCACCGCGACGCCGGCCTCGTGGTCCTGGGCTTTCCCTGCAACCAGTTCGGTGCCCAGGAGCCCGGCGACGCCGCCGAGATCGCCCGGTTCTGCACGCTGACATACGACGTCACCTTCCCGCTGCTGGCCAAGGTCGAGGTGAACGGGGCGCGGGCCGAGCCGCTTTTTTCCCACCTGAAGCAGGAAAAGCCGGGGCTTCTCGGCACCCGGGCGATAAAGTGGAACTTCACCAAGTTCCTGGTCGGCCGCGACGGCCGGGTGGTCGGGCGCTTCGCCCCGCGGGTGAAGCCGGAGGCGCTGGAGAAAGCGGTGGTGGAGGCGCTGGCGGAGACGGCGTGAGGCCATCATCCGGCCAAAATGGCCGAGCTAGACCTATGGCGTGACGAGGTCCCGTCGCCCCGGAAGTCCGCCCATGTCCCTGTCCCGCCGCACCCTGCTCGCCGCCTCCCTGGCGGCCGTTCCCGCCCTCGCCACCGGGGCCCTCGCGCAGCAGGACGGCCAGTGGCGGGCGGTGACCGGCGACAACGGCCAGCCGATCCCCAACACCCGCCTGCCGGGCGAGCTCGCCTCGGAGATCGGCCGGTTGCGCGGCGTGACCTGGCTCGGGCCGCGGGAGGCCTCGGTCACGCTTTACGAGTTCTTCGACTACAATTGCCCGTGGTGCCGGGCGGCGGCGCGCGACCTCGACGACCTCGTCAAGGCCAATCCGGACCTGCGCATCGGCCTCGTCAACAACCCGATCCTGTCGGTGCAGTCGGCCCAAGCCGCCAAGGTGGCGCTGGCGGTGCAGCGCGCCGGCGGCTCGCCGGCGACCGCGGCGCTCTATGCCGCGCTCCTCGGGCCCGGCACGTCGGGCCGGATCGACGGGCCGCGCGCCCTGGAGGCGGCCGCCCGCCTCGGCCACGACCGGGCGGGCATCGAGCGGGCGGCGGATTCCGACGAGGTGCGCGAGGCCCTCACGGCGCAGATGCGGCTCGCCGCCAATCTCGGCCTGCACGCCACCCCGTCCTACGTCGTCGGCACCTCGGCGCTGCTCGGCTATCCGGGTCCCAAGAGCCTCGGCCGGGTCCTCGCCAACGTGGCCGAGTGCGACGAGATCGCCTGCGCGAGCTGACCGCAAGCCACACCGCAAGTCCCTCCGCAAGTCGCCAGCCCGTCACCGGACGGACATCGTTCGGAAACCGCGGCGAAATTTTCGCGTGTCGGCCTGCCCGGGCGGATCCGGGGAGCGGAGCCCGCATCCCGGCGCAATCCGACCATCGTCGAAGGGGCGGTGCCGGATGCCGCCCGACCGGATTAAACTCAGGGCCCGCCTCGCGATTGGCGCGCGCTCGCGCTCGCCTTGCGCCCCCCGAAAACCCATGCTAGGCCGGCGCCGCGCCGGGGGAGGGGGCTGTCTTCTCGCGCCGGAGCCTTTCCCATCATCGACGGGCCGCGCGCCACCGCCGCTCATTTCCAGACCGGCGCGATCGGCCGGACCCGTCGGGCCAGGACATGAAGAGAGAGCGCTGGTGGCTCAGAACGCATCGGAATCGGGTTCTCCCCTGGCGGGCGTCGCCGGGCGGTACGCCTCGGCGTTGTTCGAGCTCGCGCGCGACGAGCGGGCCGTCGACGCGGTGGCCGAGGGGCTCGACCGGTTCGACGCCCTGCTGACCGAGAGCGCCGACCTGCGGCGCCTCGTGCGCAGCCCGGCCTTCTCGGCCGAGGACCAGGTCAAGGCGATCGAGGCGGTGCTGGCCAAGGCCGGCATCGGGGGCCTCGCCGGCAACTTCATCCGCCTGTCGGCCGCCAACCGTCGCCTGTTCGCCCTGCCGGACATGATCCGCGGCTACCGCGAGCTGGTGCGCGAGTCGAAGGGCATCGTCCGCGCCGAGGTGCGGCTCGCCGAGCAGCCCTCCGACGCGGTGCTCCAGGACATCAAGGCGTCCCTCAAGGACGTCGCGAAGGCCGAGATCGACCTCGACCTGCGCATCGACCCGAGCCTGATCGGCGGCATCGTCGTCAAGCTCGGCAGCCGCATGGTCGACGCCTCCTTGCGCACCAAGCTCAACAGCATCCGCCTGGCGATGCAGGGCGCCCGCTAAGGGCTCCGACGCACCCGCCGCTTCCAGAACAACGCCCGACACGAACGAACGAGGGAAGGTCCAGATGGACATCCGTGCCGCCGAGATCTCCGCCATCCTGAAGGAGCAGATCAAGAACTTCGGCCAGGAGGCCGAGGTCACCGAGGTCGGTCAGGTCCTGTCGGTCGGCGACGGCATCGCCCGCGTCTACGGCCTCGACAACGTCCAGGCCGGCGAGATGGTCGAGTTCGAGTCGGGCGTGCGCGGCATGGCCCTGAACCTCGAGCAGGACAATGTCGGCGTCGTGATCTTCGGCTCCGACCGCGAGATCAAGGAAGGCCAGACCGTCAAGCGCACCGGCGCCATCGTGGACGTGCCGGTCGGCAAGGGCCTGCTCGGCCGCGTCGTCGACGCCCTCGGCAACCCGATCGACGGCAAGGGCCCGATCGTCGCCGAGAAGCGCAGCCGGGTCGACGTGAAGGCCCCGGGCATCATCCCGCGCAAGTCGGTGCACGAGCCGATGGCGACCGGCCTCAAGGCGATCGACGCCCTGATCCCGATCGGCCGCGGCCAGCGCGAGCTGATCATCGGCGACCGCCAGACCGGCAAGACGGCGGTAGCCCTCGACACCATCCTGAACCAGAAGCCGGCCCATGCCGGCACCGACGAGAAGGCCAAGCTGTACTGCGTCTACGTCGCGGTCGGCCAGAAGCGCTCCACCGTCGCCCAGTTCGTGAAGGTGCTCGAGGATAACGGCGCCCTCGAATACTCGATCGTCATCGCGGCCACCGCCTCGGACGCCGCCCCGATGCAGTTCCTGGCGCCCTTCGCCGGCTGCGCCATGGGCGAGTATTTCCGCGACAACGGCATGCATGCCGTGATCGTGTACGACGACCTGTCGAAGCAGGCCGTGGCCTACCGCCAGATGTCGCTGCTGCTGCGCCGCCCGCCGGGCCGCGAGGCGTATCCGGGCGACGTGTTCTACCTGCATTCCCGCCTGCTCGAGCGCGCCGCCAAGATGGGCGACGCCGCCGGCAACGGCTCGCTGACCGCGCTGCCGGTCATCGAGACCCAGGCCAACGACGTCTCGGCCTACATCCCGACCAACGTGATCTCGATCACCGACGGCCAGATCTTCCTCGAGACCGACCTGTTCTACCAGGGCGTGCGCCCGGCGGTGAACGTCGGCCTCTCGGTGTCGCGCGTCGGCTCCGCCGCCCAGACCAAGGCGATGAAGTCGGTCGCCGGCAAGATCAAGGGCGAGCTGGCGCAGTACCGCGAGATGGCGGCCTTCGCGCAGTTCGGTTCGGACCTCGACGCCTCGACCCAGAAGCTGCTCAACCGCGGCGCCCGCCTGACTGAGCTCCTGAAGCAGCCGCAATTCTCGCCGCTGAAGATGGAAGAGCAGGTCGCGGTGATCTATGCCGGCGTGAACGGCTACCTCGACGCGATCCCCGTGAACCGGGTCCGCGCCTTCGAGGACGGCCTGCTCTCGACCCTGCGCACCAAGCACGCCGACCTGCTCGACGCGATCCGCTCCTCCAAGGAGCTGTCGGCCGACAGCGGCGCCAAGCTGAAGGGCGTGGTCGAGTCCTTCGCCAAGTCCTTCCAGTAAGCCCCCGGCTCGACACCAAAGGACCCTCCGATGGCGAGTCTGAAGGACCTGCGCAATCGCATCACCTCGGTGAAGGCGACCCAGAAGATCACCAAGGCGATGCAGATGGTCGCCGCCGCCAAGCTGCGCCGGGCGCAGATGGCGGCGGAGAGCGCCCGGCCCTACGCCGAGCGCATGGCGCAGGTGCTCGGCAACCTCGCCGCCAACCTGACCCCCGGGGCGGAGACGCCCCGGCTGCTCTCCGGCACCGGCCAGGACCACACCCACCTGCTCGTCGTCTGCACGGCGGAGCGCGGCCTGTGCGGCGCGTTCAACTCCTCGATCTCGCGGCTGGCCCGTGACCATGCCCGGCGCCTCATGGCGCAGGGCAAGACGGTCAAGATCATCTGCGTCGGCAAGAAGGGCTACGACGTCCTGCGTCGCGAGTTCCGTGACCAGATCGTCGAGCTGATCGAGCTGCGCGGCGTGCGCCAGCTCGGCTTCGAGAACGCGGAAGGCATCGCCCGCAACCTGCTCGGCCGCTACGACGCGGGCGAGTTCGACATCGCCACCCTGTTCTACTCGCGCTTCCGCTCGGTGATCGCCCAGATCCCGACCGCGCAGCAGATCATCCCGGCCGAGATCGCCCCGACCGAGGCCGCCTCCGGCGCCTCGGCCGACGCGGTCTACGAGTACGAGCCGGGCGAGGGCGAGATCCTGGCGGCTTTGCTGCCGCGGAACCTCACCGTCCAGATCCTCCGGGCGCTCCTGGAAAACGCCGCCTCCGAGCAGGGCGCGCGCATGGGTGCCATGGACAGCGCCACGCGCAACGCCGGCGAGATGATCAAGAAGCAGACCTTGATCTACAACCGGACGCGCCAGGCGATGATCACCAAGGAGCTGATCGAGATCATCTCGGGCGCCGAGGCGCTCTGACCGCACGCAATCAGGGATTAGCATCATGGCGAACACTGCCACCCCCGGCGCCGGCTCGAACAAGGTCGGCCACATCACCCAGGTCATCGGCGCGGTCGTCGACGTGAAGTTCGAAGGCCACCTGCCCGAGATCCTGAACGCCCTCGAGACCAAGAACAACGGCAACCGCCTCGTCCTCGAGGTCGCCATGCAGCTCGGCGAGAACACCGTGCGCTGCATCGCCATGGACACCTCCGAGGGCCTGGTCCGCGGCCAGGAGGTCTCCGACACCGGCTCGCCGATCCGCGTGCCCGTCGGCGCCAACACGCTCGGCCGCATCATGAACGTCATCGGCGAGCCGATCGACGAGGCCGGCGAGATCAAGACCGAGTCGCTCCGCGCCATCCACCAGCCGGCCCCGTCCTACGCCGAGCAGTCGACCGAGGCGCAGATCCTCGTCACCGGCATCAAGGTGGTGGACCTGCTGGCGCCCTACGCCAAGGGCGGCAAGATCGGCCTGTTCGGCGGCGCCGGCGTCGGCAAGACCGTGCTCATCATGGAGCTCATCAACAACATCGCGAAGGCCCACTCGGGCTACTCGGTGTTCGCGGGCGTCGGTGAGCGCACCCGCGAAGGCAACGATCTCTACCACGAGATGATCGAGTCCAAGGTGAACATGGACCCCAAGGAGCACGGCTCCGCGGAAGGCTCCAAGTGCGCCCTGGTCTACGGCCAGATGAACGAGCCCCCGGGCGCCCGCGCCCGTGTGGCGCTCACCGGCCTGACCGTCGCGGAGCATTTCCGCGATGAGGGCCAGGACGTGCTGTTCTTCGTCGACAACATCTTCCGCTTCACGCAGGCAGGATCGGAAGTGTCGGCGCTGCTCGGCCGCATCCCCTCGGCGGTGGGCTACCAGCCGACGCTCGCCACCGACATGGGCGCGCTGCAAGAGCGCATCACCACCACCACCAAGGGCTCGATCACCTCGGTGCAGGCGATCTACGTGCCGGCCGACGACCTGACCGACCCGGCGCCCGCCACCTCGTTCGCCCACCTCGACGCCACGACCGTGCTGTCGCGCTCGATCGCCGAGAAGGGCATCTACCCGGCGGTGGACCCGCTCGACTCGACCTCGCGCATGCTGTCGCCGGCGATCCTCGGCGAGGAGCACTACACCGTAGCCCGCCGCGTCCAGCAGGTGCTGCAGCGCTACAAGGCGCTCCAGGACATCATCGCGATCCTGGGCATGGACGAGCTGTCCGAGGAGGACAAGCTCACCGTCGCCCGCGCCCGCAAGATCGAGCGCTTCCTGAGCCAGCCGTTCCACGTCGCCGAGATCTTCACCGGCTCGCCGGGCAAGCTCGTGGCGCTCGAGGACACCATCAAGGGCTTCAAGGGCCTGGTGGACGGCGAGTACGACAACCTCCCCGAGGCCGCCTTCTACATGGTCGGCTCGATCGAGGAGGCCAAGGAGAAGGCCCAGCGCCTCGCCGCCGCGGCCTGATCGGCAGCGCCATGACGGGCCCGGCCGCGAGGCCGGGCCCTTTCGCGCAAAGCCCCTTCTTGCGTCTGCCGAAACCGGAAACGACCTGACCCCATGGCCACCTTCCAGTTCGACCTCGTCGGCCCCGAGCGGATCCTGTATTCCGGCGCGGTCGATGCCGTGCAGCTGCCGGGCTCCGAGGGCGAGATGACGGTGCTGCCCGGGCACGCGCCCGTGCTCACCACCCTCAAGACCGGCATGCTGGTCATCACCGAGAGCCCGCAGCACGGCAAGCGGGTGCTGGTGCGCGGGGGCTTCGCCGAGATCAACGCCACCTCCCTGACGGTGATCGCCGAGCGTGCGACCCCGCTCGAGGAGCTGACGCCCGCGATCATCGATGCCGACATCGCGGCGGCGGAACTCCTCTACGACGCCACCGACGATTACGACCGCAAGCTCGAGATCGAAGGCCAGATCGCGCAGCTGCGCGAGGCCAAGGTGGCGCTGAGCTTCTGATCGCCGTTCACGCGGACAACGAACTGTTCGTCGGGGAGGGGCGGCGGGGCCGAGATGGCTCCGCCGCCCCTCTTCGCGTTCACGGCTGGACGGCGGCGGTCGCCACGGCGAGCGGCGCGAGGCGGATCCACGGAACCCGGCCGGGCTCGAACGCGTCGCGGGCCGCCCGTCGCCAGAGCGGCGGGGCGTGGTCGCCGACGAGCAGGATCTCGGTGCCCGGATGGGCGAGGGCGAGCCGCGCCACCGCCGCGAACACGTCCTGCCAGGTCTCCACCATGGCGCAGACCTCCGGGTCGGCGAAGGGGCTGTCGGCCTGCCCGCAATGCTGCCGCGGCGTCGCCCGGCCCCGCGGCACCGGTACGTGCGAGTTCAGGGTGAGCCAGTAGACGAAGGACGGCTCCGCCGCCGCCAGTTCGGCGTCGATCACCTGCGCCAGGTCTGTGTCGCAGAGGCCCCGGAAGGGGCCGCCGCAGCGTCGCGCGAAGCGGGGCGCCAGAGTCTCTCCGAACAGGCTGCGCCGGAAGCCTGCCAGCGGGTACCACTCCGCACGGGCGTAGAAGCCGGAATGGAACCCGTGCACCGCGACCGTCCGGTAGCCGCGATCGGCGAACCGCTCCGGCAGGCAGGCCGGACTCTCCGCGGTGAGGACTTGGTACGACGCATGGGTGCGGCAGAGCTCGCGCATCTCGCCGGATGCGGTAGCGCCGAAGAACGTGCTGGTGCCGGTCGTGACCGCGTAGAGCTTGCGCAGGACCGGGTCCTCGAACGGCGCGGTCAGGAGCGCGCGGCGGTCCGGATCGCGCAGGACGCCCAGGCTCTCGACCATCACCATGAGGGCGCGCCGCGGCGGCCGCGCCTGGTCGGGCAGCGCGTCGAACCCGGACCCCGTGGCGGCGGATTCGAACGGCCGGCCGACGCTCGCCAGGGAGCCCAACTCGTAGCTGGGCGAGCCGTTGACCGCGACGTCGCCGAGGAGGGCGAGCGCGGTGGCCGCCGCGAAGACCGGGCGGCTGCCCCGGCGCATCGCCGGCCCGGCCCGCACCAGGAACGTCAGGTAGGCGGCCGCGAAGGCCACCGCGGCGACCGCGCCGGCGGCATAGGCGGGCGTGCCGAGGAGATTCGTCAGCAGGCCGGCATCGACCAGGGGCAGCAGCGTCTCGAGATCGAGGAAGAACGTGCGGCCGATCGCCAGCAGGAGGTCGAGCACCACCGCTCCCGCACCGAGCAGCGCGAGGACCCGGCCCGGGATCCGCCCGGCCAGCAGGGCGAGGGCGGCGTAGAGCGCGATGGCGCCCGTCCGGGACGGCACGCCGGCGACCAGGCCGGCCGTCAGCGCGAGCGCGTTCGGCAGGACGAGGCCGCCCGCGAGCAGCACGAGGCTCGCCCGATCCGGCACGAGGCCCGCCGGCCCGCGTCGCACCCGCCGCAGGATCTTTCCGAGGTTCACCGTGGCACAGCGCGGGAGCATGACGGAGTCGTACCCAACTCCAACGGTAAGGCAATCCTCCAGGCCGATGACAACGAGCTCTAACTGCGAGAGCCCGAGCGATCATCGTGAAGAGAATTTGTTCTTATCTTTCGATCGGTAGCCATTGTCTGGTGCGCAACGATCTGTCGGGGCGAGATCGGTAGAGTCCGTCCGGCGGCATCGACCCGGCAGGCGTCGGTTCGTCGCGAGCCACCGCCTTCTCCCCGGATGACGGAGACGCCGTCCGCAGGAATCCATTCGGGACGCGTCTCACCGGCCCGCGACGGTGGAGCTTTGCTCCGCATGCTTGCGCGAAGCTGGTTTCCGCATCGCTCGGCATCGCGCGACAATCGCCGAGCGATCAGGCCGGTTGCCGGACGAAACGACGTGGGCGGGGATCCGGGACAGGGCGGGGCTTGCCGGGCACCCGTCGATGCCCGGGGGGCGGGCCGGGCCGGTCACGCCTCGTCGCGCAGCACCCGCCGGATGATCTTGCCCGTGGTTGTGAGCGGCAGGTTCGCCCGGAAGGCGATCTCGCGCGGGTATTCGTGGGCGGAGAGCTGCGTGCGCACGAAGGCCTGGATCTCGGCGGCCAGCGCCTCGGAGGCTTTGTGCCCGGGGCGCAGGACCACGAACGCCTTGACGATCTCGGTGCGCACCGGGTCGGGCTTGCCGACCGCCGCGGCGAGCGCCACGGCCGGGTGGCGCAGCAGGCAATCCTCGATCTCGCCGGGGCCGATCCGGTAGCCCGACGAGGTGATGACGTCGTCGTCGCGCCCGACGAAATGGACGTAGCCGTCCCCGTCCATCCGGCCCTGGTCGCCGGTGGTCATCCAGTCGCCCGAGCCTTCATCGCTCAGGAACTTGCGCGTCGTCGCCTCGGGATCGTTCCAGTAGCGCAGGAACATCACCGGATCGGGCCGGGCGATGGCGATCTGGCCGGTCTCGTCGGGGGCGGCAGGGCTGCCGTCGGGTCGGATCACCGCGACCCGGTGGCCCGGCACCGGGCGCCCGGTCGAGCCCGCCCGCGCCACCCCGAGCGCGGCACAGGAGGCCAGGACCAGATTGCACTCGGTCTGGCCGTAGGCCTCGTTGACGGTCAGCCCGAGCGAGCTCTTCGCCCAGTGGAAGGTCTCCGGCCCCAGCATCTCGCCGGCCGAGGCCAGGGTGCGAAGGCGGCGCAGGTCGAAGCGCCCGCGCGGATCCTCGACCGTGCGCAGCATCCTGAGCGCCGTCGGCGGCACGAAGGCGTTGGCGACCGAGAGGTCGGCCATCAGCCGGAAGGCTTCCTCGGGATCGAACTTCTCCGCCTTGCGCGCCACCACGGCGACGCCGTGATGCAGGCTCGGCAGCAGCGCGTTGAGGAGGCCGCCGGCCCAGGCCCAGTCGGCCGGGGTCCACATCCGGTCGCCGGCCTTCGGCATGAACTCGTGCATCATGCAGAAGCCCGGCAGGTGGCCGAGCAGCACCCGGTGGCCGTGCAGCGCGCCCTTCGGCGGGCCGGTGGTGCCGGAGGTGTAGATCATCAGGGCTGGGTCGTCGGCCCCGGTATCGACCGGGATGAAATGGTCTGAGGCCGCCGCCAGGAGGTCGGTATAGCCGAGCGCGCCGTCGGCCGCCCCGTCGGTCGAGACGACGAAAGCGAGGTCGGGCAGCGCGTCCCGCAAGGGGCCGAGCTTGGCGACGCCGCCGGCATGGGTCACGACCGCCTTGGCGCCGGCATCGCCGAGGCGGTGGAGCAGGGCCTCCGGACCGAACACCACGGCGAGCGGCAGGGCGATCGCGCCGAGCTTGTAGACCGCGAGATGGGCCACCACCACGGCGGGGGATTGCGGCAGCAGCACCGCCACCCGGTCGCCGGCCCGCACGCCGTGGGCCCGCAACGCGTTGGCGAAGCGATTCGAGGCCTCGCGGAGGGCGGCGAAGCTCCAGGCCTCGATGCGGCCGGTCGCGGCGATGTCGAGGATCGCCGGGCGCTCCGGATCGGCCGCGGCCCAGCGGTCGCAGACGTCGACCGCGATGTTGTAGCGCTCCGGGATCCGCCAGCGGAACCCGGAGCGCCAAGCGTCGTAGGAGGTCGGGCTCACGCCTCGCGCGGCGGGAATCCGCCCTCGAACGTGAAGTCGGACAGCGGGTGGCGGCCGTTCGGGGTCTCGCGGGCGCGGGTCTCGTCCGGCAGGGTCGCGGGATCCGCCTTGCGGCCGACCGCGAAGGCGGCCTCGACCCGGTGGTGGGGCGGCAGGTTCAGCGCGGCCGGCGCCCGCTCGTGGTCGAAGCCGGTCATGCCGTGGGCGTGCCAGCCCATCCTCACCGCCTGGAGCTGGAACAGGGCCGAGGCCGTGCCGGTATCGAAGGAGGCGCTGTAGGAGGGCTTCAGCCCGTCGGGGGTCTTCATCATGCCGTTCGAGGCCAGGAACACCAGCGCCCCGGCCTTCTTCACCCAGCCCTGGTTGAACGGCACCAGGAGCCCGAACAGCGTCTCCCAGGCGGGGGTGTCGCGCAAGCCGTAGACGAAGCGCCAGGGCTGCGAGTTGTAGCCCGAGGGAGCCCAGCGCGCCGCCTCGATCATCGTCATCAGGTCGGCCTGCGGCACGGCCTCGCCGGTGAAGGCGCGGGGCGACCAGCGCTCGAGGAACTGTGCGTCGATCGGATGGTCGGCGGTACGGGAATTGGCGGACGTGGTCACGGGCGGACGGTCTCCGGGGATGTGGCGCCGTCCTGCCAGCAAGCGCGGCGGTTGTCACGGGGCTCGGGCCCCCGGGCGGAGCTGACCCGCGGAAACCTCATACCCCCGCCGGTGTTGTCTTCGACACGAGCGACACGCCGCGACGGGAGAAACTTATGGCCAAGATGGATCAGGCGCGGCCCTCGCTGCGCGACTTCGACCCCTATACCGACCGCAACGGGCAGGACATGGGGCAGGACTCGCCCCTCGATGTCGGCGTGCCGTCGCGGACGCAAGGAGACCTGGACCACGATCCGATGGGCCAGGCCCGCGACGCCCGGGTGGCCTCGGATTTCAACCGCCGCGACGCGATCGGCGCCACCGACGGCAGCCAGGCGACCGAGGACGAGACCCCGCCGGAGAATCTGCGCCGGATCAGCGACCCCTCGACCGGCGGTCCCGCCACGCAGGATCCCGCCGCCCGGGAGGCGATCGACCGGGCGACGGCGGCCGTCGGCAAGGACGAGGGGGAGTGAGGCCATGACGCGCAAGCCCGACGACGCGGTGGGCAGCCGGGGCGAGCCGGCGGTCGGCGGCGGTCACCAGACCCCCGAGCAGGAGGCGATCACCCGCCAGGAGGGCGGCGGCCGCGACGAGGCCGAACTGAAGCGGGAATGGTCCTCGGCCGGCACCCCCGGCCGGCCGCCGGTCTCGGTCGGCGGCAGCTCCGGCGGCCATTCCGACCAAGTCGCCGCGCAAGGTCCCGGCGAAGGGAAGAAGGTGGCGGACGGCGAGTACCGGACCGAGAAGGCCCAGGGCAAGACCGACTGATAGGAGCGCTGCATGACGGACGATCAGGACGAGCGGAGCGGCAAGCACGACGATAAAATCACCGCCGACGATCTGAAGGGCGTCGCCGCGGTGCCGAAGGACGGCGACGGCAAGGACAACAAGTCCGGCGCCCATGCCGGGGACCGGCAGGGCGACGAGGTCGATCCCGGGACGGGCTGAGAGGCGGCATGGGCGCCGCGGGCGCTCCGGCGGCTTCGGCCGTCTTCATGTCCCTCCCGGTCGTGCCGGGCTCCGCTATGACCGGGAGGGAGGCATTTCCAGCAGAGCCCATCGAACAAGCCCCGGAAGCGGCATGGGAGAAGCCCGCATGACCCCATCACCCGATCGATCGATCGTCCGGCGCGACACGCCGCGGGCCGACCTCGTCGCCTTCGAGATCAAGGACAAGATCACGCGCGAGGACATCGAGTGGATGTCGTCGATCACCGACGCGGCCATGAAGGCGCACGGCAAGATCGACCTGCTGCTCATCATGTCGAACTACGAGGGCTCGGAGCTGGGCGCCCGGTTCGACGGCTACGCCAACGGGGTCATGGCGCGCTCGGTCGCGCATATCCGGCACTACGTCGTGGTCGGCGCGCCGCTCTTCGCCCGCGCGATGATCACGCTGTCGGGCGCGATCCTGCCGGTCGAGACCAAGACCTTCGACCTCGCCGACGAGGCGGCCGCCTGGGCCTATCTCGCCGAGGCCGGTCCGGCGGCGGGCTGACGGCGCGGGCCGCCTGACGTATCCCGCTCGGCGCATCCGGAGCCGGGATGCGGTCGCAGGGCGAGGTGAGCATGGATTGGGGAGCGGCAGCCTACCGGGCGCGCCGGCTGGTCGGGGTTCGAAAGCGGATGGTCCCGGAGCACCTGTCCCTCGCGCTGGTTGACGCCTTCGCCGAGCGCCACACCCTGACCGCGGCCGAGATGCGGCAGCACGGATCGGCCGAGACCGTCGCCACCATTCTCCGCCTCGTGACGACGGCCGTCCACGGCAGGGGGCATGTCCCGGCGGTCAACGGGTGGTACCGGCGGGAGGAGAACGGGACGGGCTACGTCATCGATCCGGGCTTCGCCATCGCCTGGAGGGCGGCGCGGGCCTGCGACGTGCCGCTGTCACGGGCTTGAGGCTGCGCGCAATCCCGCGGCGGGCCGAGATGCGACCCGCGGCCCGGCACCGCGTTGTCCGGCAGGCTGACGGTCAGCCTTTCAGAGGACGACGATGACGAAGCTCTTCATCGCAAGGGTGCGTGGATCGGCCGGGGAGCGCCCGCTCGTCACGGTGCGCGCCGCGGCCGAGGGCGAAGCGAGGCTGTTCCTCGAGGCGGCCTATCCGGAGGACGAGGTGGTCGAGGTCGCCGAGCCCGGCGACTGGGTGAGCACCTCCGATACCGGCACGAAGGCCGGCGACGTGCGCGAGCATCCCGGCGTCGCCTGGCAGGCGCCGACGACGGGTCCTGGCTGAGCCCGCGTCCCGGGGACCTCGCGGGCTTGAGCGCCGGCCCGCCCCCCGGCATAGGGGCGGCATGTCAGCCCTCTCCGACGTCCCCCGCCTCATCCCCCGCCCGCACCAGGTCGAGGCGATCCGGGCCATCCTGGCGGCGCGGGCGGCGGGGCGGCCCGGCTTCCTCCTCGGCGACATGACCGGGCTCGGCAAGACCTTGTCGGTCTGGGGTGCGGTCGCGGCGATGCCCGAGCGGGCGGTGCTGATCGTCTGCCCCAAGGGGGCGATGCCGCAATGGCGCCGCACGATCCGGGATTCGGCGCTGGCGGACAAGGACGTGACGCTCCTCAACTACGAGCGCACCAAGTCCCTGCTCGCCCTGCCGGCGGCGAGCGGCCGCCGCTCGGTGCGGGCGAAGAACAACGAACTCGCCAAGCTCGGGCAGCCGAAGCGGGTCTGGCCGATCGTGGTGTTCGACGAGGCGCACCGCCTGCGCAACCCGAACTCGCAGCAGGGCCAGGCCTGCCGGCGGATGGCCGAGGCCGCCGCGTTCACGATCTACGCCAGCGCCACCGCCGGCCAAGCGCCGCACGAATTGTCCTATCTCGGCGCGCTGCTCGGCGACGCCGTCGGCCGCCCGGTCGAGACCCCGGCCGATTTCCGCGCCCTGATGCAGCACCTGAAGATCGGCCGGGTCAAGGGGCGCTGGCAGAACTGGTCGTGGGAGCCGAACGCCCGCGACCAGGCGGTGATGGCCGACCTGCTCTATCGCGGCGACAGGGCGATCGGGCTGCGGCGGCGGCCCGCCGACATCGCCGGCTGGCCGGAGGTGCAGCGGGAGCTGGCCCCCACCGCCCTCGATGCGCCGGCCAAACGCCTCTACGACGCGACCTGGCGCGAGTTCCGCCGCGAATGGGGCCTGACCGGCGGCTCGAACCGCCGCGCCGCCGGCTGGGCGGCGGATCTGCGCTTTCGCCAGAAGGCGAGCCTGATCC
The DNA here is from genome assembly GCF_011043735.1 of Methylobacterium sp. DB0501. GTDB lineage: Bacteria > Pseudomonadota > Alphaproteobacteria > Rhizobiales > Beijerinckiaceae > Methylobacterium > Methylobacterium alsaeris. The sequence goes on from NZ_JAAKGV010000001.1 coordinate 310,609, forward strand.
GCGTCGCCGGCACGCTCGACCTCGCCGAGGACCTCCTGGCGACCGGCGAGCAGGTCGCGGTCTCGGTGGCGTTCCTCGAGACCGGCGCGGCCCTGGTCCAGGCCTTCACCGGCCGCGGCTGGCGCGCCGGCACCATCGACGGGACGCAGAATGCGGAGGCCAACGAGGCGGTGCGGGTCGCCTTCCAGCGCGGCGACCTCGACGCGGTGGTGTTCACCGTCACCGAATCGATCTCGCTCCACCGCAACGAGTTGCCCGGCGGCGGGCGACCGCGCAGCCTGATCGTCCACGACATGCGCCACAGCGCGATCCAGCTCAGCCAGATCGAGGGCCGCTGTCACCGCGACGGCGAGCGCGCCGCGATCCTGTTCGCCTATGCGGAGGGCACCGTCGAGGAGCGGGTGGCCGCGACCGTGATCGCCCGCATGGCCGGGATGGACAGGATGGCCGGCGAGGATACCTCCCTCCTCGACGCCATCGGGCGGATTATCGATGGTGAGGCGGAGTAGGGAGGCAACCGATGGTCACGCGAGGGTTCACGGGGCGCCGTCCGCCGCGGCCGGAGGCCGAGCGCCTGCCGCCGGGCCAGTACCTGACCGAGGATTTCCCGGTGCTGCAGCTCGGGCCGACACCGAAGATCGACCTCGCGCGCTGGCGCTTCACCCTGCGGGAGGGATCGAAGCCCCTGAAGAGCTGGAGCTGGACCGAGTTCGAGGCCCTGCCGCGCACCCGCTGGAAGGGCGACATCCACTGCGTCACCAAGTGGTCGAAGTTCGACACCGCCTGGGAGGGCGTGACCATCGACGACCTCATGGCCGCGGCCGGGATCGAGGCCCCGACCCCCTACCTCCTCGCCGAGGGCTACGACGACTACACCACCAACGTGCCGGTGGCCGACCTCGCCGGGGGCAAGGCCATGGTGGCAACCCGCTACGCCGGTGCGCCGATCCCGCCCGACCATGGCGGTCCCGCCCGCCTCCTGGTGCCGCACCTCTATTTCTGGAAGAGCGCCAAGTGGGTGAAGGGGCTGCGGTTCACCCAGAAGGACGAGGCCGGGTTCTGGGAGCTGCGCGGCTACCATATGTACGGCGATCCGTGGCGCGAGCAGCGGTTCACCGGTGATTGAGCGATCGTTCGGCGTGACCGGCTCCTCTCTTCCCGCCTCGACCTCATCCTGAGATGCCCACGCCGTTGACCTGGCAGGACGCCACGATCACCGCCGCCGTGCCCGAGACGCCGCGCGTGCGCCGGCTCACCCTGGCGGTCGGCTGGCCCGCGCCGTTCCGGGCCGGCCAGCACGTCGACGTGCGGTTGACCGCGCCGGACGGCTACCAGGCCCAGCGCAGCTACTCCATCGCCTCCTCGCCGACGACGCCGGAGACCATCGACCTCCTGATCGAGCGCCTCGACGACGGCGAGGTCTCGGGGTTCTTCGCCGACGTGGCCGAGCCCGGCGACGCGATCGAGCTGCGCGGGCCGATCGGCGGCGCCTTCGTGTGGGATCCGCGGATGGGCGGGCCGCTGCTCCTCGTCGCCGGCGGCTCCGGAGTGGTGCCGCTGCTCAGCATGCTGCGCCACCGGGCGGAGGCCGCACCCGGGGTCCCGGCGCTGCTGCTCTATTCCGCCCGCACGGCCGAGGACGTGATCGCCCGCGACGAGCTGCTGCGCCGGGACGCCGAGGAGCCGGGATTCCGCCTGATGCTGGCCCTCACCCAGGGCCCAAGCGGTCGCCGGATCGATGCCGGCCGGATCGCCGGGGCGCTCGCCGCCCTCGGGATGCCGGCCCACACCTTCGTGTGCGGGGGAAACCCGTTCGTCTCGGCGATCTCCGACCTCCTGGTCGAGGCCGGATTGCCCGCCCGCACGATCCGCACCGAGCGCTTTGGAGGATGACCCCAGCGATGCCCGAGATCACCGGCCATACCCGCGTCTTCGCGATCCTCGCCGACCCGATCGCCCAGGTGAAGGCGCCCCAGGGGCTCAACCGCATCATGGCCGAGCGCGGGGTCGACGGGGTGATGGTGCCGCTCCACGTCGCGGCGGCCGACCTCGCGACGGTGCTGGCCGGCCTGCGGGCGGTGCGGAGCTTCGGCGGCGCCATCGTCACGGTGCCGCACAAGACCGCGATCGTGCCGCTCCTCGACGGCATCAGCGACGCGGCGCGGCTGGTCGGCGCCGTCAACGCCGTGCGGCGCGAGCCCGACGGCCGCCTCGTCGGTGAGATCCTGGACGGGGCCGGCTTCGTCGCGGGATTGAGGGCGGCGGGCCACGACGTGCGAGGCCGCAGCGCCTACCTCGCCGGGGCGGGCGGCGCGGCGAACGCCATCGCCTTCGCGCTGGCCGAGGCCGGGGTGGCCCGGCTCACCGTGCACAACCGCACGGCCGCGCGGGTGGAGGACCTGTTCTCGCGCCTGCGCCGCCTGGCCCCCGACCTGCCGCTCGCCGCAGGCGGTCCCGATCCGGCGGGGCACGACCTCGTGGTCAACGCCACCTCGCTGGGTCTGCGGCCCGACGATCCCCTGCCCCTCGATCCCGCCGGGCTCGCGCCGGATCAGCTCGTGGCCGAGATCATCATGCAGCCGGCCGAGACCGCGCTGCTCCGGCACGCGGCGGCGCGGGGCTGCCGCACCCATCCGGGCCTGCCGATGCTGGACGGGCAGCTCGCCCTGATGGCGGATTTCTTGCGGATGCGGCCCTGACCCGCGCCCGCCCTACAGGCCCAGCCGCATGGCGGTGCGCAACGGTGCCATCACGCCGTAGCCGAGGCCGGGATTCCAGCTCGACGGGCCGCGGCGGCGGGCGTCGGTGCGCAGGGCCACGGTGAGATCGCGGGGGCCGAGGGCGGCGTGCGGCACCCGGGTCCGCAAGGCGGCGACGCAGCCGGCGGCGACCGGGCAGGCGGCGGCGGTCCCGGGATCGGGCGCGCCGGGCCCAAGTGCCTCCGAGCCGAGGAAGCCGGCATAGCTCGCGAGGTCCGGCTTGGCGTAGACCATGCCGGGGATGCCGGGCCCCTGGGCGGCCTCGCCGGTCCGCCGTCCCCGCACCGTCACCCCGGTCACCGTGATGACGTCCGGATGGGCGCTGGCCCCGACGATGGCCGGGCGGGAGGCGCCTTGGCCGCGCGGGCCGGGCCGGGCCGGAAGCGCGTTGCCGGCCGCGAACAGGATGTCGACGCCGTAGCGGCTGAGCGCCCCGACGATCAGGTTGAAGGGGTGGCCGGGATTGTCGACGTAGCGGCCGGGATGGCCGGCCGGGAAGTCCGCCTCCGGCTCGGCCAGGCCCCAGGAATTGGTGACGACGAGCGCCTTGAAGCGCGGCCTGTCCGCCCGCATGGCGGCGAGCAGCCGCGCATAGGCCTGGAGCGCGTCGCTGAGGAGGCCGCTCCGCCCGGGATACGGGATCGGCCAGGGTGGCCCGGAAAACCGAGGACCGGAGGACGCCGCCGCGGATGAGGGCAGGATCGGCGAGGGCAGGATGGGAAAGTCGAGCAGCGTCGCCCGCGGGGCGGCGATGAGGGCGGCGTAGGCGCTCATCGTACCGGGACCGACCGGGTGCAGGCCCGGCCCTTCCGGCAGGGGCGGCCAGGTGAGGGCGGCGTCCAGCTCCGCCTCGATGCCCCGGGCTTCGAGATGCGCGAGGTTGATCCCGGTATCGACCACCGCGACGGCGACGCCGGCCCCGTCGAGCCGGCGTGCGGACAGGCCGGGCACGCCGAGCCGGAGTTCCACCTCCGCCCGGGTGCCGGAGGCGGCGGCGCCCGTCGTCCGTGCGACCTGTGCGAGTGCGACATGAGCGAATGCGACGTGGGCGATCGGCGGATCGGAGAAGATCGCCGCGCCCTCGGTCGTCAGCGTCGGGATCTCGGCATCGCCGTCGATCGTCGCCCGGACGGCGTAGTGCGAACCGCCATCGGCCCGCGAGACCGAGAACGGCGACGGGGAATGAATGTCGCCGAGCGGAATCGCAGAAAAGCTCGTGTCGATCACCGCTCGCGCCGGGATCCCGGTCAGACGGCGACCGATCCGGCTGTTATTGCTCAGCCTCATCATGGCGGAGTCGTGCAGGGCTTCCTGCGTCGGCAGTACGAGAATCACACGCCGCTCGGCCATCGACGAATCCGCCTGAAATCTATCCAATGGCTTATCGTATTTTTACTAGGATGCAAGTATTTTCCGTTGCGTGATGTGGGTGCTTTCGCGCGGATCTTCGATGACCGCCGGCGGGCGGCCAGCACGGCGAGACGCATCTTCTCATCCCGGATGGATCGGGCCGCAGGGCTGCGGCGACGATGCCCCGCGCCCCGCGCGGGCTTGACCCCGGCTGTCATCCGGGCGAGGCCGGCACCACCATGCTGCTTGTCGTCTCCTTTGCCGCGCGACCCACCGGAGGACGCCGATGACCCTTCCGGCCACCCCCATCCCGCCGGGCGACCTGATCGCCCGCCTCGGGCAGCGCCTCGGCCCCGCCGGCCTCCTCACCGACGAGGCCGACATGGCGCCCTTCGCGATCGACTGGCGGCGGCTCTTTCCGGGCCGGCCGGCCTGCGTGGTGCGGCCGTCGAGCACCGCCGAGGTGGCCGACGTGGTGCGGCTGTGCGCCGAGGCCGGGGCCGCCCTGGTGCCGCAGGGCGGCAATACCGGGCTCGCCGGCGGCGCGGTGCCGGACGGCTCGGGCCGGGAGGTGGTGCTGTCGCTCGCCCGCATGACCGCGATCCGGGGGATCGACCCGGTCGGCCTGACACTGACCGCCGAGGCCGGCTGCGTCCTCAAGCTGGCGCAGGATGCCGCCGAGGCCACCGGGCGGCTCCTGCCGGTGAGCTTCGCGGCCGAGGGCTCGGCGCTGGTCGGCGGCGTGATCGCCACCAATGCGGGCGGGATCAACGTGGTGCGCTACGGCATGACCCGCGGGCTCGTCCTCGGCCTCGAAGTGGTGCTCGCCGACGGCAGCGTCGTCGACGGCCTGCGGGCGCTCCGCAAGGACAATGCCGGCTACGACTGGAAGCAGCTCTTCATCGGCACCGAAGGGACGCTCGGCATCGTCACGGCGGCGGTGTTGCGCCTCGTGCCCAGGCCGCGCCACAGCGCGACGGCCCTCCTCGCCGTGCCCGATCCCGCGGCGGCCCTGCGGCTGTTCACCCTGGCGCAGGAGGAGATCGGCGACAGCATCCAGGCCTTCGAGCTGATCTCCGGCACCTCGCTCGGACTCGTCGAGACGCATGCGGGCCTCAAGAGCCCCGTGGGGGCGGCCGGCTGGACCGTGCTGATCGAGGCGGCCTCCTCGCTCTCCGGCCTGCGCGAGGCGATGGAGGGCGTGCTCGGCACCGCGCTCGAGCGCGAGGACGCCACCGACGGGGTGCTGGCCGAATCCGGCCGCCAGGCCGCCGATCTCTGGGCCCTGCGCGAGCACGTGACCGAGTGCGAGGCCCGCGCCGGCAAGAGCGTCAAGCACGACGTCTCGGTGCCGATCACCGCGATCCCGGCCTTCCTCGACGAGGCCGCCCGGGTGCTGGCGGCGGGCGCCCCCGGCACCTGCGTCAACGCCTTCGGCCACATGGGCGATGGCAACATCCACTACAACGTCCTGATCGGGCCGGACCATTCCTCCGAGGCGATCAACGGCCTCGTCCACGGCGTGGTAGACCGCTACGGCGGCAGCATCTCGGCCGAGCACGGCATCGGCCAGTACCGCGTCGCCGAACTCGCCCGCCACCGCCACCCGGACGAGATGGCGCTGGCGCGGCGGATCAAGGCGGCGCTGGATCCGGACGGGGTGTTGAATCCGGGAAAAGTGCTGGCGCGAGGGTAGGAGGGACGCGCACCAAAAAACGCTCCCCCCTTCTGCGGGGGAGGGTGCCCCACGGCGGGTGCGAAGCACTCGTGCTGGGGCGGGAGAGGGCAACCAGGCTTCCGGATGAAGCGGACCGTTCCGGAGGGCTTCCCCCGGATCAACGTCGCGCTGCCCCCTCCCGGCCCCTGCCGACGCAGGGACCATCCGCCGGCAGAAGGGGGAGGGCGACGGAGCGGACCCGATAACGACAAGAATGCACCCGAGGGAGGACCATGGACGCGTTCGACTTCGTCATCGTCGGCGGCGGCACGGCGGGCTGCGTGCTGGCGAACCGCCTGAGCGAGAGCGGCCGCCACAGCGTGCTGCTGCTCGAAGCGGGCGGGGAAGGAAAAGGGTTCTGGGTCGGCATCCCGGCGGGGTTCCCGAAGCTCCTCACCGGCGAGGCGTTCAACTGGCGCTTCGCCACCGAGCCGGAGCCCAACACCCACGACCGCACCATCGTGGTGCCGCGCGGCAAGGGGCTCGGCGGCTCGACGCTGATCAACGGCATGATCTTCGTGCGCGGCCAGCCTCAGGATTTCGACACCTGGGCCCAGGCCGGCAACCGCGGCTGGTCCTGGGACGAGGTGCTGCCGTACTTTCGCAAGCTCGAGCATTTCGAGGGCGGCGACCCGCATTTGCGCGGCCGCAACGGCCCCCTCCACGTCACCCGGGTCGGGGTCAGGAACCCCCTCGCCGACGCCTTCATCCGCGCCGGGACCGAGGCCGGCTACCCTGAGAACCCCGACTACAACGGCGCCTCGCAGGACGGTTTCGGCTACTACCAGGCCAACCAGCGCACCGGCCGGCGCTGGAGCGCCCGGGACGCCTACCTGCAGCCGGCCCGGGGCCGCCCCAACCTCACGGTGCGCACGAACGCCCACGTCCTGCGCCTCGACTGCGACGGCCATCGGGTGACCGGCGTCACCTATCGGCGCCAAGGTCAAGGTCAACGCGAAGGGCGCGAGGAGCGGGTGAGCGCCCGCGCCGAGGTGATCCTGGCCGCCGGCGCCGTGCAGTCGCCGCACCTCCTCGAACTCTCCGGCATCGGCCGGCCGGAGGTGCTGGCGGCGGCCGGGATCCCGGTCCGCCACGCCCTGCCGGGGGTCGGCGAGAACTATCGCGATCACTATGCCACCCGGATGAACTGGCGCGTGACGGTGCCGGTGACCCTCAACGAGCTGACCCGCGGCTGGCGCCTCGGCCTCGCGGTCGGGCAATATTTCCTGACCCGCCGGGGCATCCTGACCCTCGGCACCGGCCTCGCCCACGGCTTCGTGCGCACGAGGCCGGAACTCGCCGGCCCCGACGTGCAGTACTTCTTCATGCATGCGAGCTACGCCAACGCCGCCGACCGCACCCTCGATCGCGAGCCCGGCATGACGATCGGCGTGACGCAACTGCGGCCGGAGTCCCGCGGCACCATCCACGCGACGTCCGCCGATCCGAGACGTCCCCCGGCGATCCGCCCGAACTTCCTCAGCGCCCGCACCGACCGGGAATCCCTGATCGCCGGCATGCGCATCGCCCGGCGGGTGATCGCGCAAGCGGCCATGGATCCCTACCGCGCCCGCGAGCTCAATCCCGGCGACGGGGTGCAGACGGACGACGAGTGGCTCGACTTCGCCCGCCGCAACGGCCAGACCATCTACCACCCGGTCGGCACCTGCAGCATGGGACAGGGCCCGGAGGCGGTGGTGGACGAGCGCCTGCGGGTGCGCGGCCTCGACGGCCTGCGGGTGATCGACGCCAGCGTGATGCCGACCGAGGTCTCGGCCAACACCCAGGCCGCCGTGATGATGATCGCCGAGAAGGGCGCCGACCTGGTGAAGGCCGACCGGCGCTGAGCGGACATCCGCCTCGACTCGGGATCGGAGGAGACCCCGCGGCCTCGCCCCCGCGACGGCCGTCCCTCAATTCACCGACGGCTCGTCCAGCCGGAACGCGAAGGTCGCCGTGTAGACGTCCTCGTCGGCGAGCGTCGGGGTGGCGGAGGGGCTCACCGTCTGGCTCACCGTGAGCACCTGGCTGCCGGCCTTGCGGATCGGCACCGTGGCGATGCCGTCCGGGTCGGTGGTGTAGGCCGGCACCCCGGCGCGCTCCGGCTCCATGCCGCTGTCGCCGTAATAGAGGTCGGCCCCCGGCAGCGGCGCGCCGCGAAACAGCACCCGCACGCGGATCGCCCCGGCGGTCGGACCCGGGATCTCGACCGGCACGATCTCGAGCGTGTGGCCGACCACCCGCAGCCACGGCGCGCCGGGGCCGAACGCCGCCTTGGCGTATTTCACCGACCAGAAGCCGGAGCGGGCCTGCGGCACCAGGCGCCGGCTCGCATTGAGGCGGGTGCCGTCGCGAAGGATCGTCCAGTAGCCGGCATCGTAGGTCGCGGCGACGAGGGTGCGGCCGGGCTTGGCGCCGAGCGGCGCCAGCAGGGCGGGCGGCACCTCCGGCGGGGCGGGCTTGAGGGCGCCGCGCAGGCTGGCGGTCCCGTCCTGCGTCAGGGCGAGAAGGTCGATGAGCTGGGGCAGCGCCGGCGCCTCGCGCTTCGACACGTGGCCGTAATTCACCCGGACCTGCGGCACGGATTCGACGGTGCTGAGCGTCAGCCACAGCTCCTGCGCCCGGCCGGGCCCTGCGGCTCCCAGGACGAGGCCGGCGACCAGGGCAGTGCGGAGCAGGGACGGCATCGATGGTCGAACTCCTCGGGCGGCACCCCGTCCCGTCCCGGATGGACGGGCCGGGGGCGCCGCGCGCCGATGGATGCGGGGCACGAAGGCAGACCCTCGGCGACCCCGCAGCGGCCAGGCATGATAACCCATCCGGCGCCGAACCGATCCCTCGCCGGACGGTATCGTCCGGGGCGCCGTCACGCGGGGCCGGCACCGTGTGAACCGGCGGCGCCATCACCGGTTCCGCGCGAAGCCGCGAGGGCCAGCGCCTTGAGGCGCGCCTTCGCCGCAGGGTCGGTCGGGCAGCCGGCGTCGAGCCAGGCCCGGCGCGCCGCCGCGAGGCCCCGGCCGAGGCCGCGGCCGGGATAGGCTCCCGCCGCCACCAGGGCTGCCCCCGTGACGGGAAAGACCGGCACCGGCTCCTCGCCCGCGGCGAAGCGCGAGAGCAGGTCGGCGGCGTCCGGCCCGAGGACCGGCCGCGGCTCGCCCCGCGTCACCAGGGCGGCGTCCGTGACCGCGCCCGCCCCGTGAACCGCCACCAGGCGCCGCAACTCCGCCGGCACCAGGGGTTCTCCCGCCCCGTGCAGGGCGGCCTCGGCGCCCGCATAGGCCGCGAGCCGTGCGTGCTCGGCCTTCGACAGGCGCAGGGACTCGCGCAGCCGCTCGGCATCGGCGCCCGAGCGCACCGCCAGCGCGGCGAGGCGGCGCACCGGGTCGGGCTCGGCCTCCGCGGCGGCGACGCGCGCGAGCCGGCCGAGATCGCCGACCCCGCCGATCAGGCGCAGCAACAGCCCCGTGTCCTGCATCACCGCCGCGACGGCGGGCGCCCCGGGGGCGGCGAGCAGCTTCAGGAGTTCCCCCCGCACCCGCTCGCGGGAGAGAAGCGCCAGCCCGTCCCGGGCCTCGATCGCGGCGGCAAGGCCCTCCGGGTCGGGGGCGCCGGTGCCGAAGCGGGCGTGGAAACGGAAGAAGCGCAGCACCCGCAGGTAATCCTCGCGGATGCGCTGGCGCGCCTCGCCGATGAAGCGCACCCGGGATGCGGCGAGGTCGGCGAGGCCCCCGACCGTGTCGTGCACCGCCCCGTCCGGCGTGACCGAGAGGGCGTTGACGGTGAAGTCGCGCCGCGCGGCGTCGCGGGCGAAGTCGCGACCGAAGCTCACCACGGCGTGGCGCCCGTCGGTCTCGATGTCCTCCCGCAGGGTCGTGACCTCGAACGGCTCGCCCTCGGCGACCACCGTCACGGTGCCGTGGGCGATGCCGGTCGGCACCGGCTTCAGGCCGGCCCCGCCGGCCCGCCGCACCACCTCGTCGGGCAGCAGGGTGGTGGCGAGGTCGATATCGGCGACCGGGCGGCCGAGCAGCGCGTCGCGCACCGCGCCGCCGACGAGGCGGGTCTCCTCGCGGGCGTCGGCCAGGGCATCGAGCACCCGGACGAGGCGCGGTCGCGCCAGCACCGCCCGCAAGGCGGCCTCGTCGAGGGGCGGGCTCACCGGAACTGCCCGGGCACCACCCGGCCGTTCTCGATATGGGTCGGCACGAAGCCGTCCTGGTGCCGCTCGGCGGTGAGGGCCACCACCACGAAGGAGGCGATGACGAGGGCGGCACCGGCGATGGCCAGCCGCAGGGACTGGTCGCTCCAGGCCGCCCAGCGCAAGGGGTTGCGCCGGCTGAGCACCAGCCAGAGGCCGAAGGCCGCGAAGGGCAGCAGGAACAGCAGCATGTCGTCGATCAGCGCGCGGGCCATTCGGTTCACTCGTCCGCGTCGCGGAGTCGGTCGTAGAGGTTGCGCACGATGCCGGCGGTCACCCCCCAGATGTAACGCTCGCCGAAGGGAATCGCGTAGTAGCGCCGCTGGCGCCCGCGCCATTCCCGGCTGTGCAGGGCATGGTTGGCGACATCCATCAGGAAGTCGAGCGGTACCTCGAACGCCTCCGCCACCTCGTGCGGGTTGAGGGTGAGGGACGCGTCCGGCGCCACCAGCCCGACCACCGGCGTCACCAGGAAGCCGGTGCCCGACAGGTACGGGTCGAGGTAGCCGAGCGGCGTCACCGCCGCCGGGTCGAGGCCGATCTCTTCCTGCGCCTCCCGCAGGGCCGCCGCGAGGGGGGAGGGGTCGCCGGGATCGATCTTGCCGCCCGGGAAGGCGATCTGGCCGGAATGGTCGCGCAGGTGCGGCGACCGGAGGGTGAACAGCACCGAGACGGCGTCGTCCCGGGGCACCACCGGCACCAGCACGGCGGCGAGCCGCGGCGGACGCGACAGGGCGGCCTCCAGCACGTCGGGCTCGAGGTCGTGGTCGCCGCGGGGGGGCGAGGGCGGTGGATTCGCGGTCTCGTCCTGCGGGCCCGGCGGCTCGGGGCGCAGGCGGGTCCGGGCGCGCTCCAGGAAGAGGTCGAGCGCGAGGGAGCCTTGGGCGGTGGAGGCGGCGAGATCGGTCACGACAGTTCGGACGATCGGGCGATGCGGTGGAAGCGCCCGCCGGCGGCAAGCCCGAACCAGCTCTCGCCCTGGTCCTCGCGCTCCTCGCAGAGTTCGACGAGGTCGTAGGTGAGCGCCCGGGTGACCCGGGCCCAGAGGCCGTGGCGTACCGCGACGTAGGGCTTGAACCCGCCCTCCGGATCGCGCTCGAAGCGCAGGGGATGGTCGTCGTCGAGGGGGACGACGTCGTCGAGGTTGGTGCGGAACGCGACGGCGCGGGCGTCGCCCTCGCCCTCCACCGCCATCTCGACCGCCAGGAAGGCCGCGTCCTCGACCTCGATCCCGACCCGCTCCACCGGCGTCACCAGCACCGTGCGCCCGTCCGAGTCGCGGCGCAGGATGGTCGAGAACAGCTTGACCAGGGCCGGCCGGGTGATCGGGCTGCCGTTGTAGTGCCAGGTCCCGTCGGCGGCGATCCGCATCGGGATCTCGCCGCAATAATCCGGGTTCCAGCGTTCGACCGGCGGCGGGCCGCGCCGGCTCCCCTCGGCCCCGAGGGCGGCGGTCAGGCGTTCGAGGACCCCACCGGGCGGGGTGCCGTTCGGATCGTGCGTCATCCGGCTCTACATAGCGGATCGGGGCGGCTTGTGTACGGGCGGACGCGACCGGGCGTTCTTCGCTACGGGCTTTCTTGCCTGACGGGCATTCTTGCCTCACGGGCTTTCTTGCGGCCGCCGGCGCAGGATCTTCCACACCCCGGTGGCGGTGGCGACGATGCGGCCCTCGCACCGCGCATCGCCGCGCAGGAAGACCAGGCTGCTGGTGCGCTGCACCACCTCGGGCGTCATCGTGATCGTCTCGCCGATCCGGCCGGCGGACACGAACTGCATCTCGAACTGCACCGTGACGCAGTTCGCCCCGCCGGCGGCCCGCATGGCGGCGAAACCGAGCGCCCGGTCGGCGAAGGTCATCATCATGCCGCCCTGCACCACGCCGATCAGGTTGGCGTGCTTGGGCTCGGCCCGGAACGCGAAGCTCACCGCCTCGCCCTCCTCGCGCAGCATCACCGGGCCGACGAGGGAGAGGAAGCCCGGATCGTCGAAGGGGCGCCAGCCGGTCAGGTCGGGTGCGGTCATGGGGTCTCGGGGGTGAGGGCGCTGGACAGCGCGGCCGTGGCCGTGCCTCAAGGTCTTTACCAAGAAAATCGCCAGGGAGGGGCCCGTGACGGAACAGACACCCGATGCGCGCGTGCGCGCCAGCTTCGACAAGCAAGGCCTGATGCGGACCCTCGGCGCGACGCTGGACGCGGTGTCGCCCGGCGCGGTCGCGATCGCGCTGGTGCCCGGGCCGGCGGTATCGCAGCAGCACGGCTTCGTCCATGCGGGGGCGGTGAGCGCCATCGCCGACAGCGCGGCGGGCTACGCGGCCCTGACGCTGATGCCGCCCGGCGCCGGGGTGCTGACGGCGGAGTTCAAGATCAACCTGCTGGCCCCCGCCGCAGGCACGCGCATCCTGGCGCGGGGCCGGGTGGTGAAGGCGGGGCGGACCCTGACGCTCGCCCAGGCGGAGGTCTTTGCGGAGGATGACGGGCGCGAGAAGCTGGTCGCGCTCCTCACCGCGACCCTGATGGCGGTGCAGGGGCGGGACGGCGTCGGCGACTGAGCCGCAGGTTCCGGCAATCCGGCCCCGGCGGACGCCGCCGGAGCCGGATACGGGCTTACTTCTGGGTCTCGAGGTAGGCCTCGAGATCTTTGATCTTCTTGTCGTCCTTGACGCCGGCGAAGATCATCTTGTTGCCGGGCACCTTGGCCTTCGGGTCCTTGATGTATTCCATGAAGGTGACCGAGTCCCAGGTCAGGCCGGAATTCTTCATCGCGGCCGAGTAGTTGTAGCCCTCGTGGGTGCCGGCCTTGCGGCCGATGAGGCCCTTGAGATCCGGGCCGACGCCGTTCTTGCCGAAGGCGTGGCAGGCCTTGCACTGGGCGAAGACCTTCTCGCCGGCGGCGGCGTCCTGGGCCTGGGCGGCGAAGGGGAGAAGGGCCGCCAGGGCGGCACCGAGGATGAGCTGACGCATGAGGTTCCCTCCAACGGACGTCGTTCGCGACCGGCCACCGGGATATGGCCCAGCCTGCAATTTGGTACAGTTAAAAACGCCGGCGGTTCGCGACGGGTCCCGTGCGGCGAAAAGAAGCTGTGCCGCGGTTCCGCGCAATCGGACGAAGGTGCGGGGCGACGGGACGGATGGGCGCGCTCCCTCGCCTGCCTTATGATGGGGCACGAGCGACCGCCCGACCGGTCGGACAAGAATCCCGAGACTCCCGAGGACACGCCATGACCATCGCCTTCCCGCTTCCGGATCCCGCGATCCTCGCCCGCCGCGACGCGATCCTGGACGGCCTGCGGGGCCTGGTGGCGCCGGAGGCGCTGGTGACCAGCGAGGACGAGCGCCGCGCCTTCGAGACCGACGGCCTCACCGCCTACCGCAAGATGCCGCTCGCCGTGGTGCTGCCCTCGACGACCGCCGAGGTCTCCGCCGTGATGCGCTACTGCCACGAGGCCGGGGTCAAGGTGGTGCCGCGCGGCGCCGGCACCTCGCTCGCCGGCGGCGCCATCGCGCAGGAGGACGCGGTGATCCTCGGCGTCGCCAAGATGAACCGGGTGCTCGACGTCGATTTTCCCAATCGCACCGCCCGGGTCCAGGCCGGCATCACCAACCTCGCCATCAGCGCGGCGGTGGCCCACGAGGGCTTCTTCTACGCCCCCGACCCGTCGAGCCAGCTCGCCTGCACCATCGCGGGCAACATCGCGATGAATTCGGGCGGGGCGCATTGCCTGAAATACGGCGTCACCACCAACAACCTGATGGGCGTGACCCTGGTGATGGTCGACGGCACGGTGGTGGAGATCGGCGGCGACCACCTCGATTCCGCCGGCTACGACCTGCTCGGCCTCGTCTGCGGCTCGGAAGGCCAGCTCGGCATCGTCACCGAGGCGACCGTCAGGATCCTGCGCGCCGCGGAGGGCGCGCGGCCGGCGCTGATGGGCTTCGGCACGGTCGAGGATGCGGGCGCCTGCACGGCGGCGATCATCGGCGCCGGCATCATCCCGGTGGCGATCGAGTACATGGACCGCGAGGCGATCACGATCTGCGAGGCCTTCGCCCATGCGGGCTACCCGCTCGATGCCGAGGCGATGCTGATCATCGAGGTCGAGGGCTGCCAGGAGGAATGCGACGCGATGCTCGCCCGCATCGTCGAGATCGCCAAGCCCTTCAACCCGACGAGCCTCAAGGTCTCGCAATCGGAGGCCGAGAGCGCCGCGATCTGGAAGGGCCGCAAGTCGGCCTTCGGCGCGACGGGGCGCATCTCCGACTACATCTGCATGGACGGCACCATCCCGACCGGGCAATTGCCGCGCGTGCTGGAGCGGATCGGCGAGATCACCAAGTCCTACGGTCTGCGCTGCGCCAACGTCTTCCATGCCGGCGACGGCAACCTGCACCCGCTGATCCTGTTCGACATCAACACGCCCGGCGAGATGGAGAAGGCCGAGGCCGCCGGAGAGGAGATGCTGAAGCTCTGCGTCGAGGTCGGCGGCTGCCTCACCGGCGAGCACGGCGTCGGCATCGAGAAGCGCGACCTGATGACTTATCAGTACAACCCGGAGGACCTGCACCAGCAGATGCGGGTGCGGGCGGTGTTCGATCCGGCCTGGCTGATGAACCCGGCCAAGGTGTTTCCGCTGGAGGGACGGATCGCGGCTTGAGGGGGAAGCAGGGTGGCGCGACGAGCCTGCCGGGCGCGTCCGCGATCAAGGCGCTCGCCGACCCGAAGGTGGTCGAGCGCGGCCGCGAGGTGATGCGCTCGGGTGCCGTCTCCGACCTCGTGCGGCGCGGCGACCAGATCACCGCCGCGGTCACGGGCAGCGAGGACGAGCCCTACCGGGTGACGGTCCGGCTGACGGAGCGCGGCGTGGCGGATTACCGCTGCACCTGCCCCTACGAGTGGGGCGGGGGCCTGCAAGCACGTCGTCGCGACCCAGCTCGCGGCGAGCAAGCCCGGTGCCGTGGCCGAGCGGCCGACCCTGCGCGAGATCCTCGACGGCCTGCCGCGCGAGGCCCTGGCCGACCTGCTCCTGCGCCGGGCCGAGGCCGATCCCGACCTCGCCGGCTGGATCGAGGTCGAGCTGGCCGTCACCCCGGGCCGCAGCGCGGTCGATCCGGCGCCGACCGCCGCACAGGCTCGCACGCTCCTCGCCCGCAAGGCCCGGACCTATTGGGACGACTACGAATCCACGGGCCCGTCCGACGAGCTGCACGAACTGGTCGAGAAGGCGGTGCCGTTCCTGGAAGCCGGCGACGGGCGCAACGCCCTGCGCGTCCTCGTGGCCGTGGCCGAGCCGTTCATCGAGCAATGGGCTCGGCGAGATGGCCGAGACCGACGAGGACATGTACCTGCTGTTCGAGGATCTCGGGCGGATGATCGCCGAGGCGGTGCTGATGGGCGACCTCTCGGAGGACGAGCGCGACGACCTGTTCGAGACGGTCGAGGGCTGGCAGGTTGAGCTCAGCGAGTACGGACCCGAGGGCCTCGCCATCACCATCGCGGCGCTCGCCGCCGGTTGGGAGGTGCCCGCGCTGACGGCCGTGCTCTCCGGCAAGACAGCGTCCCTGCCGGAGAGCGAGACGGACCTCGTCGCCGTGCGCCTGCGGGTGCTCGCGGCCTCGGGGCGCACCGACGAATACCTGAACCTCGCCCGGGCCGTCGGTGACGACGCGGCCTATGCCGGGATGCTGGTGCGCCTCGGCCGGATCGACGAGGCCGTGGCCCATGCGGCGACGCACCTGACGGATCCGGGCGACGTTCTCGACCTCGCCCGGCACTTGCGTGAGGCCGGGCATCCCGACCATGCGCTCGACCTGGCGCGGTCGGGTCTCCACCGCCCCGATCTGACGGAGAGCGGCGTGACCGCCGTCTTGGCGCGCTGGCTGCGCGATGAGGCCGCCGCGCTCAAGCGCCGGGACCTCGCCCTCGAAGGAGCCCGCGCCGCCTTCGTGGAGAGCCACGCCCTCGACGACTATACCGCGGCCCGAACGATCGGCCGCAAGGGCTGGGATCGCGTCCGCGACGATCTCCTGACGATCCTCGCCGAGGCCGATGTCGCCGACGACCGGATCGCGATCCTGCTCGAGGAGGGGCTGGTCGGGGACGCCATGAAGGCCGCCGAGGTCAGCCGCGAGGATCACGTCGACGAGGCGGTGCTGCACCGCTTGGCCGAGGAGGCACTGAAGCGGAATCCCGCCTGGGTCGCCCATGCGAAGCGGGCCTATCTCGCGCGGGGCCAGAGGGCGGAATGGGCCGCTCGAATCGAGGCGCTGATCACCGAGAACAAGCGGCGCCACTCGCTCAGGCCGAAGCTGGAGGCGTTGCGTGAGAGCACGCCTCGTCGCCGACGAGGCGTGCTTCCCGCGCGGCGGCGAGGCGGGCGCGGGCCACCGGCACCACGAGCCCGTTCGCCAGCACGAGGCGCAGGTTGCGGCCGTCGCGCCGGCAGCCGGTCACGGCCTCCCGCGCCACCCACCACGAGCGATGCACGATGAGACCCGGCAGGGGCTCCAAGGCCCGGACCGCCTGGCGCAGGGGCATCAGCACGAGGGCCGATCCGGCGCGGGTATGTACCCGGACGTAGTGGTCCTCCATCTGCAACGCCACGACATCCCGGCCGAGCTGCGGCGGCAGCCGGTCGAGCAGGCCGCTCGCGGTCGGAGGCGACACCGGCGGTGGAGGCGGTGGCGCCGCGGTCCGGTCGAGCCCGGCCAGGATGGCCCGGCCCGCCGCCAGCCCGACCAGGACCAGCAGCGTCTGGCCGTACCATTCCCAGGGCGGAACCCGGGCGATCGGTCCGGGCCACAGCCCGGCCGCGATCAGGCGCGACAGCAGCGCGGCCGGCACCGATGCGAGCAGCACGGCGAGGATCAGGCTGGCGGACACGGCGCCACGCCGTTCGGCCCATCGCCCGGTCCATGGCCGCATCATCGTCCCGACGCCGATCAGCAGGCCGGCGGCGCCCCACAGACAGGCCATCCAATAGGCGGCCACTACGATGGGTGATCCGTTCAGATAGCTGCCGAACGGGCCGAGCAGCCCAAGGACGAGACCGGCTGCCGTGAGCAGGACGGTGTCGCGCGTCAGGCCGTGGTCGAAGCGGGGCAGGTGCAGCGCGGGCATGGCGCGCAGCATAGGGGCGCCGCTCCACCGACGGAAGCGAACCCTCTCGCCCATCCGCGAACCCGCTCGCCCGTTCGCGCAACGCCGGCTGCGGCCCCGGCGCCCCGGTGACAGGAGGAGGACGCGGCCGAGGATGCGGGACGATGGGACGAGCGTGGATGTGGACTATGTGCCTTGCGATGGGGAGCCTGTCCGGGCCGGCCTCGGCGGGATCGGTCGGGTTCCGAACGATCGCTGTCGTGGACGGCACCGGAGCGCCCCTGGAGGTCGCGATCTGGTATCCGACTAAGGCCGCGCCGCGACCGACGCGGATCGGGCCCCTCGTCCAGGACGTCGCGCCGGATGCCGCCACCGCGGGGCGCGACCTGCCCCTGGTCGTCCTGTCGCACGGCACCGGCGGTGGTCTCACGAGCCACGCCGACACGGCGCTGGCGCTTGCCGAGGCCGGTATCGTCGCGGCGGCCCTGGACCATGCCGGCGACGATTGGCGCGATCGCAGCCGCGTGCTGGATCTGGACGGCCGGGTCGGGCAGTTCACGACCGTCGCCGCCGCCCTGGTCGCCGGGCAGGGAGGCCTGGGCATCGATCCCGCAAGGGTCGGCGCGTTCGGGTTCTCGGCCGGCGGCTTCACGGTCCTGGCTGCGGCGGGCGGACGGCCGGATCTCGACCGGATCGGCCCACATTGCGCGACCCTCCCCGACTTCTACGATTGCCGCCTCCTCGCGCAGGAGACCGGCCAGGGGCGCTGCTTGCGGCCGGTCGTGCCCGCGCCCGCTCCGCCCCTCGCCGCCTTGGTCGTCGCCGCGCCCGCCCTCGGCTTCACCTTCACCCGACCGGGCCTCGCCGACGTCTCGATGCCAGTTCAGCTCTGGCAGGCCGGTGACGACGAGATCCTGCCTGCGCCGCATTACGTCGAGCCGGTGGCCGCCGCGCTGCCGCACCCGCCTGACCTGCATGTCGTCGAGGGCGCACGCCACTACGATTTTCTCGTGCCGTGCCCGCCCGATCTGGCGAGGACGGTTCCCGAGATCTGCCAGAGCGCTCCCGGCTTCGACCGGGCCGCGTTCCACGCCCGCTTCAACGCCGCCATCGTCGCCTTCTTTGATCAGGCCTTGGCGCGGGCTCCTCAAGCCGGCGGCCCGAGCGGGGCGCAGCGGAACGCGCCGTAGCCGCCTTGCGCCAGGCGTTCGGCAAGGGCCGGCAGGACCGCGTCGGCCTCCTCGCGCAAGGTCCAGGGCGGGTTGACCACGATGAGCCCGCTGCCGCTCAGGCGCATCGGGTCGGGCCGGTGGATCAGGAGGTCGAGGCGAAGCGCCGGGCGCGGGAGGGCGGCGTCGAGGGTCGCGGCGAGGCGGTCGATCGCCGGGGCGTCCTTGATCGGATACCAGGCGAGGTAGGTGCCGGTCGCCCATTTTCCTACCGCCTTCAGGAGTTCGCGGCCGAGGCGGTCGATCTCGCCCGGCACCTCGTAGGGCGGGTCGATCAGGACGAGGCCGCGGCGCTCCTTCGGGGGGATCAAGGCGGGCAAAGCCGTCCAGCCGTCGAGGGCCAGCACCTTGGTGCGCGGATCCTGGTTGTAGCGGGCGTGCAGCACCGCGCCGTCGGCCGGGTGCAGTTCCACGAACACGCCCTGGTCGCC
This sequence comes from Methylobacterium sp. DB0501, assembly GCF_011043735.1. Classification (GTDB taxonomy): domain Bacteria; phylum Pseudomonadota; class Alphaproteobacteria; order Rhizobiales; family Beijerinckiaceae; genus Methylobacterium; species Methylobacterium alsaeris. The sequence continues at coordinate 329,388 of NZ_JAAKGV010000001.1, forward strand.
GGGGCGCAGGAACTCGCGGATCAAGGCCGGCGAGCCCGGATAGACCGTCTCGCCGTGGCGCGTCCGCACCGCGGCCACCGCCTGCCGGTAGGGGGCGAGCAGCGCCTCGACCGCATCGGTGAAGGGCGCGTCGAGCCGGCCGATGCCGTCATGCCACTCGCCGGTGCGCCCGGCCTCGTCGGCGGTCAGGTCGTAGAAGCCGAGGCCGGCATGGGTGTCGATCGCCCGGAACGGCGTCGCCTTGCGCTGGAGATGCGCCAGCACCCGGGTCAGCACCCAGTGCTTGAGCACGTCGGCGTGGTTGCCGGCGTGGAAGGCGTGGCGGTAATTCACGGGTCTCACGGTCCTCGTCTCGCCGTCCCGCGTGGGAAGCGGCGCAAGAGGCACTATCATCATCCCATGCGCCGCGACGAGATCCTTGCCCGCTTGAAATCCACCGAGCCCGCCCTGCGGGCGGAGTCGCCGCACTTTACCTGTTCGGCTCCCATGCCCGTGACGATTCGGACATCGACGTGTTCGTCGACCCGGCGCCGGGCGTGACGGTCGGCTTCCTGCCCTCCGTGGCCGCCTACGAGGTGATCGAGGCTGCGGTGGGAGGCCCGGTGGATTACGGCATGCGCAGCGGTTTGCACCCGATCTTGCGCCCGCAGATCGAACGGGATGCGGTCAGGGTGTTCTGAGGACCGGCGGCGCGCTCTACCGCCCCGCCCCCACCGTCACTTCGCCGGCCCGGCAATTCTGGCGCGCCACCTCGGGACAGGCGGTGAAGCCGCGCAGGTCCTTGGTGAAGCAGATCCGCACCTCCTGGAGCTGCCCGGACCGGCAGGTGACCGCCATCATGTCCGGGCGCAGGCCCGGATTGGCGGCGACGAACTGGCGGGCGATGTCGATCGGGGCGGCGCGCAAGCCCTCCGCGGGCTTGACCAGCGCGGCGGGGATCGTCACCGCGTCGCGGGCCTTGGCGGTCGCGCGGAAATAGGCGGCGGGGTCGAGGCCCGAGCAGGTGCCGTGCTGGCGCCATTCGTGCCGGGCCAGGCCCTCGCTCGGGAAGACGCCCTCGGCCTCGGCCATCGCCGGGCGGCTCGGGCTGCGGGGAAAGGCGCCGCACTCGCTCGGGAAGCCGCGGTCGTATTGCGGCCACAGGCCGTGGACCACGAAGCCCGGGTTGCGGCCCGTGTCGCATTGCCGGTCGTTCCGGCGCTCGCCGGTGAGCGCGCAATAGGTCGGCGACCAGGAAAGCGACAGGACGTAGAAGTCGAACGAGCCGGGCTCGCCCCCGCGCCCCTGCGCAGCGGCCGGGCCCGCGAACGCCGCGAGCGCGAGGAGGGCGGCGGCGAGCCGGGAGCCGCGCCCGATCGCGTTGCGTTCGGACGCCCCTCCCGGTGTTTGAGTGTGCCGCATTTTCTGCGACGAACCGGTATCCACTTCGTCGGAAAATGCTCTCGTCATCAGGGCCGCGCCTCGCGGCAGGACGAGGCCGAGGCGTAGGCATAGGCGAGGTTGCGGTCGAGGCCGTGGACGCAGAACTCGACGCCGTAGGTCGCCCCGATGATGCCGAGGCTCTCGCGCACCGAGTAGTCGACCCGCCGGCGCACCCCGTCCGAGGTGGTGGCGACGGCGGTGCAGAAGCGCCGGGGAATGAAGTCGACGCCCCAGGGCCGCCAGGCGGTGCGCTCGATGCTGTCGTAGGCCGCGATCGTCAGCGTCGAGTTCCAGAACTTCGCCTCCTTCTCGGCGAACTGGTAGGTGATCTTCTCCAGCACGCCGGCATCCTGGCAGCCGGGGATCTGGGCGTCGAACGGGAACTCGCGCTCCTCGGCCGGGGCGATCTCCTGGCGGGCCGAACGGGCTTGCGCCGCCGACAGGCCGGCGGTGACGGCGAGCCCCGCGAGGAGGGCGGCGAGGAAAGGTGTCTTGCGGAAGGGCGTCTTGCGCATGGGCCGGTCCTTGGACCCGGGGGCGGGCGCGGGGCCCGAAGCCTTCCGGGTGAATGACGGTTGCTCTCTCGAGCCTGACACCAGGCTTCCGCCCGCGCCAAGTCAAGCTTTCGGCAGGCGTCCGGGCGGGTCCACCGGCGCTTTCGCGGCGTCTGGTGTGTCGGGGGCACACCCATTCCCGGGGAGCGCGCCCGCGCCGCGGTTTGCCTCGCCCCGGCGACGCACTAAGACGGGTCTCACACGTCCGCCGAAAAGATGTCAGCCCGCATGAGCACCGAGACCGCCCCCGAGACGAAGCCCGTCGGCCCCGGCGATCAGGTGCTCCTGGTCGACGGCTCGTCGTTCATCTTCCGGGCCTACTTCCAGTCGATCAACCAGCCGGAGCGCTACAATTTCCGCCCCTCCGACGGTTTGCCGACCGGGGCGGTGCGGCTGTTCTGCGCCAAGCTCGCCCAGTTCGTGCAGGAGGGTGCGGCTGGCGTCGTCCCGACCCATCTCGCCATCGTGTTCGACAAGTCCGAGGGCTCGTTCCGGAAGGAGATCTTCCCGGACTACAAGGGCCACCGGCCCGACGCCCCCGACGACCTCAAGCGCCAGATGCCCCTGATGCGCGACGCGGTGCGGGCCTTCGGCCTCCACCCGATCGAGTTGCAGCGCTACGAGGCCGACGACCTGATCGCGACCTATTCCCGCCAGGCGGAGGCGCGGGGGGCGGGCGTCATCATCGTCTCGTCCGACAAGGACCTGATGCAGCTCGTCGGCGACCTCGTGCGGTTCTACGATTTCGAATCGGGCCAGAAGGGCAAGCCGGGCTACCGGCCCGAGCGCAACCTGGACCGCGCCGCCATCCTGGAGCGCTGGGAGGGCCTGGGTCCGGAGCAGATCGGCGACGCGCTGGCGCTGATCGGCGACACCTCCGACAACGTGCCGGGCGTGCCGGGCATCGGGCTCAAGACCGCGGCTTCCCTCATCAAGGAGTTCGGCAGCCTGGAGGCGCTGCTGGAGAGGGCCGCGACGATCAAGCAGCCCAAGCGCCGCGAGACGCTGCTGGCCAATATCGACCAGGCCCGGCTGTCGCGCCGCCTCGTCGCCCTCGACGAGCAGGTGCCGGTGCCGGTGCCTCTCGACGCCCTTGGCCTGCCGAAGCCCGATCCCGAGCGCCTGGTCGGCTTCCTGAAGGCGATGGAGTTCAACACCCTGACGCGCCGCATCGCCCAGATGCTGCACGTCGACCCCGAGGCGGTGCGCCCCGATCCCGCCCTGTTGCCGGAGGGCGCCGATACCGGCTTCTCCAACGAGAAGGGCGGCAGCGACGTCACGCCGTTCTTCGGCGACACGCCCGACGGCGCGCCGGCCGAGGCCAAGGCGGAGGTCGATCCCTTCGCCGATCTCGCCCTGCCGGATGCGCCGCCGAAGCCCAGGGCGCCCGCCGAGGCGACCCCCACCACCCTGGTCGCGGCCCGGGCGGCCGAGGCGGTGAAGCCCTTCGACACGGCGTCCTACGAGACCGTCACCACCGTCGAGAGCCTGGAGGCCTGGATCGCCGAGGCGGTCGAGGCCGGGGTGCTGGCGGTCGATACCGAGACCACGGCGCTCGATGCCAACAAGGCCGACCTCGTCGGGGTGTCGCTCGCCACCGCGCCGGGGCGCGCCTGCTACATCCCGCTCAGCCATCGCGGCGGCGAGGACCTGTTCGGCGGCGGCCTGCTGCCCGGTCAGCTCTCCTGGGAGGCCGTGAAGGAGCGCCTGAAGCCGCTCCTCGAGAATCCGGCGGTGCTCAAGGTCGGCCAGAACATCAAGTACGACTGGCTCGTGCTCGCCCGCCACGGCATCGAGGTCCGGCCCTTCGACGACACGATGCTGATCTCCTACGTGCTCGATGCTGGCAAGGGCTCGCACGGCATGGACGAACTGGCCCGCCGCCATCTCGGCCACCAGCCGATCACCTTCGCGGACGTCGCCGGGACCGGGCGCCAGAAGGTGACGTTCGACCGCGTCGCCCTCGACAAGGCGACGGCCTACGCGGCCGAGGACGCCGACGTGACGTTGCGGCTGTGGCGGCTGATGAAGCCGCGGCTCGCCGCCGAGCGCCGCGCCTCCGTGTACGAGACCCTGGAGCGGCCGCTCGTGCCGGTGCTGGCCCGGATGGAGCGCGAGGGCATCAAGGTCGACCGCCAGATGCTGAGCCGGCTGTCGGGCGATTTCGCCCAGTCGCTGGCGCGGCTCGAGGATGAGATCCAGGAGATGGCGGGGGAAAAGTTCTCCGTCTCCTCCCCGAAGCAGATCGGCGACATCCTGTTCGGCAAGATGGGCCTGCCCGGCGCCAAGAAGACGCCGTCCGGCCAATGGGCGACGCCCGCGACGCTCCTGGAGGAACTGGCCGGCCAGGGCCTCGAACTGCCGCGGAAGATCCTCGACTGGCGCCAGCTCTCGAAGCTGAAATCGACCTATACCGACAGCCTCCAGGAGCATGCCGACCGGGCGACCGACCGGGTCCACACCTCCTTCGCGCTCGCCGCGACGACCACGGGGCGGCTCTCCTCCTCGGATCCGAACCTGCAGAACATCCCGGTCCGCACGGAAGAGGGCCGGCGCATCCGCCAGGCCTTCGTGGCCGATGCCGGGCACAAGCTGATCTCGGCCGATTACAGCCAGATCGAGCTTCGCCTGCTCGCCCACATCGCCGACATTCCGCAGCTGCGCCAAGCCTTCGAGGACGGCATCGACATCCACGCGGCCACCGCCTCGGCGATGTTCGGCGTGCCCCTCGACCAGATGACCCCGGACCTGCGCCGGCGCGCCAAGACGATCAATTTCGGCATCATCTACGGCATCTCGGCCTTCGGCCTCGCCGACCGGCTCGGCATCCCGCAGGGCGAGGCCTCGGCCTTCATCAAGCAGTATTTCGAGCGCTTCCCCGGCATCCGCGCCTATATCGACGACACCAAGAAGATCTGCCGCGACAAGGGCTACGTCACGACGCTGTTCGGCCGGGTCTGCCACTACCCGCAGATCCGCTCCAACAACCCGCAGGAGCGCGCCTCGGTCGAGCGCCAGGCGATCAACGCGCCGATCCAGGGCACCGCCGCCGACATCATCCGCCGGGCGATGGCCCGGATGGAGGGGGCCCTGTCGGAGGCCGGCCTCTCGACCCGGATGCTGCTCCAGGTCCACGACGAACTGGTCTTCGAGGCACCCGACGACGAGGTCGATCGGGCGCTGCCGATCATCGCCCGGGTGATGGAGGAGGCGCCGCATCCGGCGGTGAGCCTGCGGGTGCCGCTCGCCGTCGAGGCCAAGGCGGCGACGAACTGGCAGGAGGCGCATTGAGGCGCTTGCGACGCGGCTGAAGCGTCGATCCGGCCCTGCGACCTCATCCCGACGTGCCGGCCGACCGAAGGTCGGTTGGCCTCGAAGGAGGGCTCCCGAAATCTCCGGGCGATCGGGAGCCCTCCGTCCAGGCTCACTTCGTTCGCGCCTCAGGATGAGGGTGTGGGTGAGGGGCCGAGGCACGTGCAGGATGACGGGGCGAGTCGTTTCTCGTTAAGTCTCCCCTGTCCCGGATCTCCTTGCGCTGTCGCTCCGGTCGTCCGGGAAAGGGTGGCTTACAGCGGTACGGAGGTCGCTCCGCGCCGGGCCGCTCACGCCGGGACCCGCCTCACGCCACATCCAGCCCCAGATCGACGATCGGTGCGCTGTGGGTGATCCAGCCGGTCGAGATCAGGTCCACCCCCGTCGCCGCGACGGCGCCGACGGTCTCGCGGCTGATCCGGCCCGAAGCCTCGCTGATCGCCCGCCCGTCGATCATCGCCACTGCCCGGCGCAAGGTCTCGGGCGTCATGTTGTCGAGCAGCACCGCATCGGCGCCGACCGACAGGGCCTCGTCGAGCTGGGCCAGGGTGTCGACCTCGACCTCGATCTTCACCAGATGCCCGATTCCGGCTCGCGCCCGCCGCACCGCCGGGGCGACGCCGCCAGCCACCGCGACGTGGTTGTCCTTGATGAGCACCGCGTCGTCGAGGCCGAAGCGGTGGTTGGCGCCCCCGCCGGCCCGCACGGCGTGCTTCTCGAGAATCCGCAGGCCCGGCGTGGTCTTGCGGGTGCAGACGATGCGAGCTTTCCCATGCGGCCGGGCGGCCTCGACCAGCGAGGCGGTGGCGGTGGCTACCCCCGAGAGGCGGCAGAGCAGGTTGAGGGCGACGCGCTCGGCCGAGAGGATCGCCCTCGCCGGACCGTCGAGGGCGATCACCGCCTCGCCCGGAGCGATCCGGCTGCCGTCCGGTCGCAGCACCCGGACCGTCACGGCCGGATCGAGCAGCGCGAAGGCGAGGGTTGCGGCCTGCGTACCGGCGACGACGCCGTCCTGGCGCGAGACGATCGCACCGGAGAAGCGGGCCTCGACCGGCACGATGCCGTCGGTGGTGAGGTCGCCGGCGCGGCCGAGATCCTCGAGGAGCGCCGCCCGCACGATCGGCTCGATCATGAGCCGGGGCAGGGGAGGGGGCAAGGGAGGAAGCAAGGGCGGGGACAGGATCGTGTCGGTCATCGGGCCTCCTGCGGGATGGGGCCGGCGACGGCGTCCGCCGCGGCCAGGGCCTGGGCCAGGGTGATCTCGGTGGAGCGGGGCGCGGCCTGCCCCGGATGGTCGGCGCGCCAATGGGCGCCGCGACTCTCCCGGCGGCCGAGGGCGGCGGCTGCGACGAGCAGGCCCGCCACCGCCTCCGCCGAGCCGGCCCGGGCGAGGGCGGCGAGCCGCCCGACCGCCCGGGTGAGGCCGGCCACGTCGCGCACCAGCCCGACCTCCGCCTCCATCAGGGCGCGGATCTCCGGCCGGGCGTCCGGGGCGGGCACCGGGCCCGGGGCGCGGCCCGGGCCGGCGGCGCGGTCGTCAGTCTCCCGGATGTCCGCCGCGATCAGCTCCGCGAAGGCCATCGCCTCGAGGAGCGAGTTGCTGGCGAGGCGGTTCGCCCCGTGCAGGCCGGTCGCCGCGACCTCGCCGCAGGCCCAGAGGCCGGGGAGCGAGGAGCGTCCGCGCCCGTCCACCCGGATCCCGCCCATGTGATAGTGGGCGGCCGGCCGCACCGGGATCGGCTCCAGGGCCGGATCGAGCCGGGCGGCCCGGCAGAGGGCGGCGACGGTCGGGAAGCGGCGCGCGACGTCGAGGCGGCGGGCGTCGAGGAAGACCGCCTCGCCCCGGCCCGTCCGCAGGGCGATGGCCCGGGCGACCACGTCGCGGGGCGCCAGCTCGGCCCCGGCGATGCCGGCCATCACCCGGCCGCCCGCGGCATCGACCAGGATCGCGCCCTCGCCGCGCAGCGCCTCGGTGGCGAGCGGCAGCGGCCCGCCCGTGGATACCGCGATCGCCGTCGGGTGGAACTGCACGAATTCGGGATCGCGCACCACCGCCCCCGCCCGCGCCGCCAGGACGAGGCCGGAGCCGACCGCGCCGGCCGGGTTCGTGGTCGAGCGGTAGAGCCCGCCGAGGCCGCCGGTCGCCAGCACTACCGCCCGGGCCGGTAGCTCGATCGTTTCCTGCCCGGTCCGGACGGCGAGGCCGGTCACCCGGCCGTTCCCGTCCTGCATCAGGGCGGACCCCCGGCCGACCGTTACCGCGACCGACGGGCAGGCCGCCACCGCCCGGGCGAGGGTGCGCAGGACCGCCGCGCCGGTGGCGTCGCCCCCCGCCTTCACGATCCGGCGGCGGCCATGGGCGGCCTCGAGGCCCAGGGCCGGGGCGCCGTCGGGGCCGCGGTCGAAGGCGAGGCCGAGCCCGGCGAGCCACGCCACCAGGCCCGGGCCGGCCTCGGCAACGCGACGCGCCACCTCCGGGTCGCTCAGGCCCGCCCCCGCCGCCAGGGTGTCGGCGGCGTGGAGGGCGGGCGCGTCGTCGGCGCCGATCGCCGCCGCGATGCCGCCCTGCGCCCAGGCTGTCGCGGTCTCCTCGCCCAGGGGCGCGGCGGTGACGAGGGTGACGGGCAGCGGCGCCAGCCGCAGGGCCGTGGCGAGGCCGGCGACGCCGGCCCCCACCACGACGACGCGGTCCGTCCTCACGGCCGCACCGCCAGCATGCGCTCGACGGCGCGCCGCGCCGGGGCGATCAGGTCGCCCGGCACCGTGACCTCGTGGGTCAGGGTCTCCAGGCTGCGCCGGATCTTGCCCAAGCTGATCCGCTTCATGTGCGGGCAGAGGTTGCACGGCTTGACGAACGCGACATCCGGATTGCGGAGGGCGAGATTGTCGGCCATCGCACATTCGGTGATCAGCACCACCTGCGCCGGCCGGCGCGTCTCGACGTAATCCTGCATCGCCGCGGTCGAGCCGGAGAAATCGGCTTGCGCCACCACCGCGGGCGGGCATTCGGGATGCGCCAGGACCGTCACGCCCGGATAGGCCTCGCGGGCCTCGCGGATGTCGTCCGCCGTGAAGCGCTCGTGCACCTCGCAATGGCCGGCCCAGGTCAAGATCTCGATGTGGGGCAGCTCGGCCTGGACGTTCTGGGCCAGATACTCGTCGGGGATCATCAGGACGCGCGGGGCGCCCAGCGACTCGACCACCGCCTTCGCGTTGCCCGAGGTGCAGCAGAGATCCGATTCCGCCTTCACGGCGGCCGAGGTGTTGACGTAGGTCACCACCGGCACGCCCGGGTAGCGGCGGCGCAGGGCCCGCACGTCGGCGGCCGTGATCGAATCCGCGAGCGAGCAGCCGGCGCCCGGATCGGGGATCAGCACGGTCTTGTCCGGGTTCAGGATCTTGGCGGTCTCGGCCATGAAGTGCACGCCCGCGAGCACGATCACGTCGGCATCGGCGCGGGCGGCCTCGCGGGCCAGCGCCAGGCTGTCGCCGACGATGTCCGCCACGGTGTGGAAGATCTCCGGCGCCTGGTAATTGTGCGCCAGCACCACGGCGTTGCGTGCGCGCTTGAGCGCCTGGATCGCCGCGACGTCCTCGGCGAGGGCGGGCCACTCGATCGCCGGCACGTGGTGGCGCACACGCCGGTACAGCTCCGCCAGGGGAGGATCGCTCGCCCGGTCGAGGAATGCCGCGTCCATTCTCGCCTCCCGAAATATGCTCAGAGTGAGCATTTACCCGGCTAGGCTAGTCCCCGGCTTCCGGCCTGTCCAGATATGTTGGATCTGAGCATAAGTGCGTCAGACCGACGCAGAAAATCCGACGGGTTCCGCCCCCGGCCGGATCAGCCGGCCCGGCCCGAGGGGAGCCGCAGGCCAGGGGCGGGGCGTTCCAGCAGGACCTCGCGGCGGAATCGCATCAGCCGGGCGGGCCGTCCGCCGGTCTCGGCGGTCACGGCCTCGGTCTCCTCGACGAGGCCCTGCTGGGCGACGAGGCGGCGGAAATTCTGCTTGTGCAGGAGCACGCCCGACAGGGCCTCGACCACGCGCTGGAGCTGACCCAGGGTGAAGGTGGGCGGCATCAGCTCGAACACGACGGGCCGGTACTTGATCTTGCCGCGCAGGCGCCCGAGGGCGGTGGCGAGCATGCGGCGGTGGTCGAAGGCCATGGCGTGGCCCGCGACGTCGTCGGCGGCGCCCGCCTCGGGCACGAGGCCGGCCTCGAACAGCAGCTCGTAGCGCTCCAGCACCCGCTCCTCGTTCCAGCCGCTCCCGGCCGCCCCGAAGGTCAGGCCGATCCGGTCGCTGCGGCGCCGGCTCTCCTCCGGGTCGGTCGCGGCCCCGGCCCAGCCGTCGAGCCGGGCCATGAGGGCGTCGAGGCAGGGAGGCCGTCCCGCCCGCCGATCCTCGTAGGGGAAGTAGCGGTACCAGCTCTGCCAGGTCGCGTCGGCGGCAGGCCGCGCCTCGCGCACCAGCGCCAGGTAGGCGACCGAGAGGGCGTGCCGGTCCTCATCCCCCTTGCCGCCCTTCCGGCGGTTGCGGTCGCCGAAGGTGTAGAGCTGCTCGACATAGCCGAGGGTCTGGCCGGTCTGGCGCTCGACCCAGGCCCGCAGGCCCCGCTCCAGGGTGGGATGGGCCGGCTCCAGGGGGCCGGCCGGCAGGCCCTCGCCCCGGCCGGCGGGCTGGCCGGCCACCGGCACGGTGAGGACGCGCGGCTCGTCGAGCGTCGCCGCCAGGATCGCCGCCGCGAGGCCGACCAGGGGGGCCGCCGCACTCGGTTCCGCCTCGCTCATCAACCCCTCCCGGCCGGTGCGGGGACTTACCACGACACGGGGGTATGGCCAGGCTTCATGTTAGGGCAAAGGGCGATTCACCCGGCCGCCGCGAGCCGTCCCGCCGCCGGAGCCTGCACGGCGACCTCGCGCACCAGGACCCCGAACAGCGCCCCCAGCACCAGCGGCATGCCGGCGAACCCCATCATCTGCAGCGGCATCGTCAGGGTGGGGCCGAGCCAGGCGAAGACCGTGACCCGGTCCGGCTGGGTCCCGGGCTCTACGGCCGAGAGCCGCCACACGAGCACCGCCGCCAGCGCCGTCAGGTCGTAGTTGAAGGCGTAGGGAGTCAGGAGCGGCACGGCGGCGGCGAGGAGGCCCGCCCGCTGCACCGGGTCGCGGGTCCGGCGCACGGCCCAGATCGCCGCCGCGAGGACCGGCACGGCGACGACGGCCTGGAGAAGCCAGGCCACGCCGGTCGGCAGCCCGAAGGTGCGCGCGCCCGCGAACACCGAGGCCATCATGGTCGTGTAGAAGCCGGTGAAATGCTGCAGCAGGGCGTACTGGTAGGCGCTGGTCTCGCCGAGGTAGTGCCGCCAGGGCTCGGCCCCGAAGGCGAGGAGCGAGGCGCCGACGAGCGCCAGGGCGGTCGCCGCCGCCGCCGCGATGGTCCGCCACGCCCCGAGGGCCAGGAGGGCGAGGGGCAGCACAAGGCCGAGATGCGGCTTGCAGGTGAGGAGGCCGAACAGGATGCCGGCGAGGACCGGGCGGCGGTCGAGGGCGATGAGCCCGCCGAGGAACAGGGCGGCGGTGAGGAAGCCGTTCTGGCCCCCGACGGCGTTGATGAGGCAGGCCGGCGCCAGGGCGAGCAGCACCAGGGCCCGCAGGCGCCGCCCCGGCGCGACCCGGCTCAGCGTCACGGCCGCGAAGGCGGCGAACAGCCCGGCGGTCCAGAGGGCGAGGGCCGCGAAGTAGGGCAGCTGCGACAGCGGCCGCAGCAGCAGCAGCGTGAAGGGCGGGTAGCTCCAGTTGTGGAACGGCAGCGGCGCGCCGAAGGCGGTGCCGATCGCCGCCTGATAGGCGTCGAGGTCGAACAATGTGGCGAGCCGCCCCGACGCCGCGAGCTGCGGCCCGACCCAGTTGTTGATGAAGTCGCGCCCGATCGGATACCCGGTGACATCGAGCCCGCCCCCGGCCGGCCGGTAGAACCGCACCACCAGGGGCAGCGTGCTCAGGAGGCCGAGGAGCGCCAGGATCACCGCCGGATCGGTCGGCCGGCGGCGCAAGGGAAGCGGGATCATCGGGCGCGGTCCTGCGGTCTTCGGCGGGAGATCGGGACGGTCGGCTCGCCGTGCCGCACCGGGGCGCGGTACGCCTATCCGCGCCGGCGCTGCGGTACCCGGGCGGCGGGGAGCCCGGCGCTCACGGCTGGGCTCCCCGCGGCGCGTCGGGCGCCGGCAGGTCGAGGTAGCGCATGCGCTTGAACTCCCGCTGGCTCGCCCCGACCGCATCGACGATGATGCCGCAGGTCAGGCTCATGAAGGCGAGCTGCATCAGGGCGGCGGCGAGCACCGCCGTCGGAAGCCGCGGCACCAGGCCGGTCTCCAGGAAGGTGGCGGCCACCGGCAGCCCGAGGAGGAGCCCCGTCGCCGCCAGGAGCGCCGCCAGGGCGCCGAAGAAGCGCAGCGGCCGCACCGCCTTGTACATCAGGGCGATCTTGCCGAGGATCCGCGCCCCGTCGCGCCACTTGCTGAGCTTGCTCGCCGAGCCCTCCGGGCGCGACCGGTAGGGCAGGGGAATCTCCATCGCCGCGAGCCGCAGGTCGAGGGCGTGGACCGACAGCTCGGCCTCGATCTCGAAGCCCGACGACGAGGCCGGGAAGGACTTGGCGAAGCGCCGCGACACGACGCGGTAGCCCGACAGGATGTCGGTGAAGCCGTCGCCGAACAGTCGCATCACCAGCCGGTTGAACAGCCAGTTGCCGAAGCGGTGGCCGCGGGCGAAGGCGTCGCCCGAGCCCGCGCGGGCGCCCACCACCATGTCGACCTGCTCGGTCACCAGCGCGTCGATCAGGCGGCCGGCGGCGGCGGCGTCGTAGGTCAGGTCGCCGTCGGCCAGCACGTAGAGATCGGCCTCGATGTCGGCGAACATCCGCCGCACGACGTTGCCCTTGCCCGGCCGGCGCTCCCGCCGCACCACCGCGCCCGCCGCCGCCGCGACCGCGGCGGTCCGGTCGGTCGAGTTGTTGTCGTAGACGTAGACGGTGGCGCCGGGCAGGACGCGGCGGAACTCCGTCACCACCTGCCCGATCGTCGCCTCCTCGTCGAGGCAGGGCAGGAGCACCGCGATCGTGCGGTTGCGCACGAAGCTGGCCTGCGGCAGCAGGTCCGTCAGCTCGCGGCGGATCTGGGAGCCGGAGATCCGGGCGGCTTGCGTGCTGGCGGCTTGAATCATGGAGGCCCCGCCGGGCCGCGCGCTCCTGCGCCCCGGCCCTGGGCGAGAGGTTAAGGACCGGAGCCTTAACGGCCGGTTTCGCCGCGCCCCGTCACGCCGGCACCCGCACCGTCGCCCGCAGGCCCCCGAGGGGCGAATCGTACAGGGCCACGTCGCCGCCATGCGCCCGGGCGATGTCGAGGGCGATGGCGAGGCCGAGGCCCGATCCGCCCGCATCCTGGCGGGCGTCGTCGAGGCGCACGAAGGGCTTGAACACCTCCTCGCGCTGCTCGGGCGGGATGCCGGGGCCGTCGTCGTCGATCGAGACGGCGAGCCAGCGCGCCTCCTGGCGGGCGGTGATCGCGATGGTGTCGCCGTAGCGGGCGGCGTTGGCGGCGAGGTTGAACAGGCAGCGCCGGAAGGCGTCGGGCCGGACCGTCACGGTCGGCTGCCCCTCCAGCGTCACCTCGGAGACGTGGCCGCCGAGACGCTCCACGTCGGTGCGCACGTCCTCCAGCATCGCCCGCAGGTCGACGGCCGCGGCCGGCTCGCCGGAATCGCCCTTGGCGAAGGCGAGGTAGGCCTCCAGCATCCGGCTCATCTCGTCGACGTCGCGCTGCAGGTCGTCGATCTCGGGCGTCTGCGGCAGGAGCACCAGGGAGAGCCGGAAGCGCGTGATGATGGTGCGCAGGTCGTGGCTCACCCCGTTGAGCATCGTGGTGCGCTGCTCCATCGCCCGCTCGATGCGCCGCTTCATCTCGATGAAGGCGTGGCCGGCCTTGCGCACCTCGCGGGCGCCGCGGGGGCGGAAATCGAGTTCGCGGCCCTTGCCGAAGCTCTCGGCCACGTCGGCGAGCCGCAGGATCGGCCGGATCTGGTTGCGCAGGAACAGGATCGCGACGCCGAGCAGCACCATCGAGGAGCCGCCCATCCAGAGCAGGAAGATGTGCGAGTTCGAGGCATAGGCCTGGCTGCGCCGGGCGATCACCCGCATCACCCCGCCGGGGATCTCGACCCGGATCTCGATCAGGCTGGAGCGCCCGACGGTGTCGATCCAGAACGGCCGGGCGATCTGGCGGCGGATCTCGTCGGACAGGGCCTCGTCGAGGAGCGAGAAGAACGGCCGGGGCCCGGGGGCCGGGAGCTTGGCGCCCTCCAGGATGTCGATGTCGAGGTTGAGGCGCTCGCTGGCGATCCGCTCCAGGGTCTCGGAGCCCTTGTCCTGCGGATAGCTCTCGTAGATGTCGATGAGCGCCGCGACGTCGGCCGTCACGGCGGCCGAGAGGCGCCGCGTCACCAGCTGCCAGTGCCGCTCCATGAAGGTGTAGGCGATCACCGATTGCAGCAGCACCATCGGGGCGATGATGATGATGAGCGAGCGGGCATAGAGCCCCTTCGGCAGCCGGTCGCCGATCACGCGGCCGAGCCGGCGCCAGGCCCGCCGGGGCGTCGGCAGCGTCCCGGCGAGGGTGGGGGCGGCCATCGCGCTAGTCCAGGACCAGCCGGTAGCCGACGCCGCGCACGGTCTGCACGTAGCGCGGGTTGGCCGGGTCGTCCTCGATGCGCCGGCGCAGGCGGTTCATCTGCACGTCGACGGTGCGCTCGTTGGCGGCGCCGTTGGTGCCGGTCAGCGCCTCGCGCTCGACGTTGCCGCCGCGGGCGAGCGCCAGGATGGTCAGGATCTCGCGCTCGCGCTCGGACAGGCGGATCGCCTCGTCGTCGCGGGTCAGCTCGCCGCGCTCGATGCGGAACTGGAACGGCCCGAACCGCACCGCATCGAGGGGGGCGGCCCCGCCCTCGGCCGGCCCGCGGGCGTTGCGGCGCAGGATGTTGTTGAGGCGCAGGATCAGCTCCCGCGGCTCGAAGGGTTTGGGCAAGTAGTCGTCGGCGCCGATCTCGAGCCCGGTGACCCGGTCGTTCGGGTTCGAGCGGGCCGTGAGCATCAGGATCGGCACCTGCGAGGTCAGGCGGATCTGGCGGGCATAGTCGAAGCCGGTCTCGCCCGGCATCATCACGTCGAGCACCACCGCGTCGAAGACGAGGCTGCGGCCCCGCGCCCGCGCCTCGGCGGCGCTCGCGGCGGCGGTGACCCGGTAGCCGTTCTCCCCGAGGAAGCGGGCGAGGAGGTCGCGCAGGCGGCGGTCGTCGTCGACCACCAGGATGTGGGGGGCGTGGTCGGGCAGCTCGGCCCGGGGGGCGATGGCGGGATCGGCGCTCACGGCTTCACCTCCGGAGCGGGATCGCCGCCGGCGATCAGCCGGCTCACCGCCGCGCGCTCGCCCGGCTCGATCATGGCGAGCAGGAACCGGCTCGCCGGGTCGCGCAGCGAGGGGCCGGCTTCCGCGAGCGCCCGGCGGACCCGCTCGCCCTGGACGCCAGCGAGGCGCTGGGCGAGTTCCCGCCCCTGCGGCGTGCAGGTGAGGAGGCGGTGGCGCCGGTCGCTCGTGCCGGTGCGCTGCGCGATGTAGCCCTGCTCGATCAATTCCTTCAGCACCCGGTTCAGGCTCTGCTTGGTGATCCGCAGGATATCCAGGAGTTCGGCGATGGTGAGGCCGGGATGCCGGTCGACGAAGTGCAGCACCCGGTGGTGGGCGCGGCCGAAGCCGTACTCGGCCAGGATGCGGTCCGGATCGGCGACGAAGTCCCGGTAGGCGAAGAACAGGAGCTCGATCAGGTCGTAATGCGGCGCCTCGGCCGGCTCCCCGGGATTCGCAGGGCCTTGATCCGTCGGCAGGCGGGCGTAACCTGCCTCCCGCAGTTCCTCCTCCCGCACATCCTCGTTGGCGGCGTCCGGGATGGGGGCCGGACGGGTCCGGGCGGCCTGGGTCACGGGTCGCACCTCTTCGCGGGGATCAGGTCGACGAGAGTCACGACCTTCGGGGACCCTCGTCATTTATGTCAGTCTTGTTGACATATCTCAGCCTCGTTGATAGGCGTCAACCCCGCCGGCGAAACGAACGAACGCCCCGCGTCTCGTTCAAGCACGAACGTTGCGCGAGAACCAGCCAGGCGGAAACGAACGCATACGAGGATCATCGTCATGTCCGTCATTCCCTTCGACCAGCGTGAAGGCCACATCTGGTTCGACGGCAGCATGGTGCCGTGGGCGGACGCGAAGATTCACGTACTCAGCCACGGCCTGCATTACGGCTCCAGCGTGTTCGAGGGCGAGCGCGCCTATGGCGGCCAGATCTTCAAGTGCACCGAGCATTCGCAGCGCCTGCGCCGCTCGGCCGAGCTCCTCGACTTCGAGGTCCCGTACTCGGTGGCCGAGATCGACGCCGCCAAGAAGCTGGTGCTGAAGGAGAGCGGCCTGCAGGACGCCTATCTGCGCCCGGTCGCCTGGCGCGGCTCGGAGATGATGGGCGTCTCGGCGCAACACAACACCATCCACCTCGCCATCGCGGCGTGGGAGTGGCCGAGCTACTTCGACCCGGCGACCAAGATGAAGGGCATCCGGATGGACCTGGCGGATTACCGCCGGCCCGATCCGCGCACCGCGCCGTCGGCCTCCAAGGCGGCGGGCCTCTACATGATCTGCACGATCTCCAAGCACCGGGCCGAGAACAAGGGCTATGCCGACGCCCTGATGCTCGACTGGGAGGACAACGTCGCCGAGTGCACCGGCGCCAACGTGTTCTTCATCCAGAACGGGGTGATCCACACCCCGCTGGCCGACCGCTTCCTCAACGGCATCACCCGCCAGACCGTGATCGATCTGGCGCGGCGGCGCGGCTACGAGGTGGTCGAGCGGCGCATCCGCCCCGAGGAGATGGCGGGCTTCAGCGAGTGCTTCATCACCGGCTCGGCCGCCGAGGTCACCCCGGTCTCGGAGATCGCCCAGTACCGCTTCACCCCGGCCGCGATGACCAAGACCCTGATGGACGACTACACCGCCGAGGTGCAGCCGCGGGCCAAGGCTGCCTGAAGAGAGGCTGCCCGGGCCAGGGCGTCCCGAACCGCGCGACGACCGCGTGAACCGAAGGCCCCGGGCGGCAGACCGCCCGGGGCCTTCGCGCGTCCGGATCGGTGGTTTTTCGGGGACAAGCCGCCCCTGCGGCGCTCGGGCCGGGAACGCGGGCCGGGGCTTCCCCGTTGTCTGTCTGGAACATTCAGAGAACACGGGAAGCCCTCATGACCGCCAAGACTGCTGCCAAGAACGCTGCCGAGACCGAGAATCCGAAGCAGGACCCGAAGGACACCTCGAACCGCATCAAGGACCCGAAGGACTGGACCACCGGTTCCGAGCCGATGACCGGGGCACAGGCTTCCTACCTCAAGACCCTGGCCGAGCAGGCCAAGGACGACGAGGCGTTCGACCCCGACCTCGACAAGGCGGAAGCCTCGCAGCGCATCGACGCCCTGCGCCAGGAAACCGGCAAGGCCTGAGCGCGCACCCCCGACGATCCCGCAGGACGGCCGTGCCGCGGTCCTGCGGGCAAACCTCGCCGGACGATAACCTGCCTTGAGGATCGCACAGGTCGTTTCCACCGTCGCATTAACGCCTGATGAGGAGGTGTGACCTTACTGTCCGGGACGGCAAATCGAGGGACTGGGCGTGGCGGGCAGATCGCGGAGAAGGGATGCGCTCCGGCGCTTCCGACGTGACCGGTCCGGTACGACGGCGATCGAGTACGCATTGATCGCCGGCCTGATCTTCCTGTCGATGACGGTCGCGCTCTCGACCTACGGCGATGCGGCCGGCAGCCTGTACAGCAACATGAGCAACCGGTTTCTCGCCGCGCTCAGGTAACCGGTCCGCCCGCTACTCCGCCGCCATCCCGAGATTGTCGAGGCACTGCCGGATCTGCCCGGCCAGGATGTCGGCGAGCGGGTTGGGCTCGCCGGTGCGGTGACGCATCAGCCCGATGCGGCAGGCCGGCAGGCCCGCGAAGCCGTCCTGCGGCCCGAGCACCCGCATGCCCGGGCGGACGGCGCTCTCGGGCAGGACCGAGACCGCCAGCCCCGCCAGCACCGCCGCCCCGACCGCGGTGGAATTCCAGCTCACGAACAGGATCCGGCTCTGGCGCCCGCCGCGCTCCAGGACCTCGATCGCGGCCCGGCGCCAGTTGCAATCCGGGCGGCCGAGGGCGAGGGGCACCGGCTGCTCGGTATGGACCGCGTGGCGGCTCGAAGTGACCCAGAGCAGCGCCTCGGTGCGGATCGTCTCGACGTTGCGCCGCCCCTTCGCCTCCGTGACGATGGCGAGGTCGATGTCGCCGTCGGCGATCCGGTCGGCCAGCATGTCGGTCGGCTCGCACACCACCGTGACCTCGGCCCGGGGATGGGTGCGGGCGAAGCGCCCGAGGATCTCCGGCAGGTAGCGGTCGGCGTAGTCGTCCGGCAGGCCGAGGCGCACCCGCCCGGCGAGGTCGCCCTCGTCGAAGGTCGCCAGGCACTCCGTCTGGAGCCGCACGATGCGCCTCGCATAATCCAGCAGGCGCTCGCCGTCGTCGGTCAGCCGCACGCCGCGCCCGGCCTTGGCGAAGATCTCGCGCCCGATCCGCTCCTCGAGCCGCTTCATCTGCATCGAGACGGCGGATTGCGTCTTGTGCACGGCCTCCGCCGCGCGGGTGAACGAGCCGCTCTCGGCGATCGCCACCAGGGTCCGGAGCTGGTCGATGTCGAGGGGATGCACCGGCGCGCTCCATCATCAATCTGCGTGATGTGACACATCTCAATCATTCGCTCAACGCATCGGCGCAGCGGGGCTATAAGGGGGCAGCGGAAGAGCGATGGCCGGCGCATGACGAGGTTCGCCGACAGCTCCCGCCGGAGACCACGATGACGATCAGCTTCGCCCCCCTCTTCGGTGTTCTCGCGCTGGCGCCCGGCTACGGCCGCAAGGCCGCGCAGATCGTGGCCCGGATCGTCACCCTGTGGATCAACCGCCGCGCCGCCTACCGCCTCGCCGAACTCGACGACCGCGGGCTGAAAGACATCGGCCTCACCCGCAGCGACGTGGAAGGCGTGCTCGATCTTCCGTTCCGGCATGACCCGACCATTCCCCTGGTGCATCGACGTCGCGCACGGCGCCAGCCCGCGCCGCCGGCCGTGACCGTGCGCCTCGCCGCCCGGGACGGGCGGGCGGTGGAGGGGCGGGGAGTGTGATGCGACTTCCGCTTGATCCGTCCGAGCAACGGTAGAGCGCTTCCCCTCTCCCGCGTGGGAGAGGGGCCCGGGGATCGACGATCCCGCATGAGGGCGGCTCGGCTTCAGGATTACGTCGCCGACGGTCGAGCCGGACGGCTCGACGGTTCCGGATCATTGCGGACACCGCGCCACTCCGGGCGATCGTCGATCGCCCGGCCCGACCGAACAGGATGCAGGTTCCTACGCCGCGGCCCACGACACCGGCAGCTCCTCGACACGGCGGATCGCGGCCGAGCCGCGCACGGTCAGCGGCCGGTCGGGGCGCAGGTCCGGGAGCCGGCGCGTGAGCGCCCGCAGCCCTTCCTCCAGCTCGATGCGGGCGAGCGCCTCGCCGAGGCAGCGATGCACGCCGCCGCCGAACGCCATGTGCCAGCGCGGATGGTCGGTCCGGCGGATGTCGAAGACGTCCGGATCCGCGTAGAGGGCCGGGTCGCGCATCGCCGACAGCGTCGAGATCGACAACAGCGCGCCCGCCGGCAGCACGGCGCCCTCCAGGGGGATGTCGGCGAGGGCGAAGCGCGGGAACGACCCGACCGCCGGCTCGAAGCGCAGCGCCTCCGCCACCGCCCCCGGGATCAGCGCCTCGTCGCGGCAGACCGCCTCCCATTGCGCCCGGTGCGCGAGCAGCAGGCCGGCCTGGATCGCCAGCGCCGCGCGCGTGGTGTCGCTGCCCGCCAGGATCAGGGAGACGATCTGCATGCGCGTCTCCGCGGCCGCGTCCGGGTCGTCCTCGTCGATCGAGGGCAGCAGGGCGGAGATCAGGTCCTCCCGCGGGGCGCGGCGGCGCTCCGCTACGAGGTCCTCGACGTAAGCGATGAGCCGGCGCGCCGCCGCATCGCTCTCGGGCAAATCCTCGGGTGTCCAGGCCGAGGTGAGGGCGCGGGACACCGCGTAGACCCATCGGGTGAAGTCCGGCACGTCGCTCTCGGGGAGCCCCAGGATCGTCGCGATCGCCCGGGCGGGGAGCGGGGCGGCGTAGTCGGCGAGCAGGTTCATCCGCCCGTGCGGGAGATGCTCGGCCACCAGCGCCTCGGCGAGGTCGCGGATGCGCGGGCGCAGGGCCGCCACGACCTGGAACGCGAAGGCCCGGGCGATCGGGGTGCGCCGGCGCCGGTGAACCTCGCCGTTGGAGAGAAGCACCGTCTGCCGGAAGAACTCGAACAGCGGCCCCGCCGTGATGCCGCGCAGCCGCGCGAACTCCGTCTCCACCTGCCGCGTGCGCGGATCGGTGACGAGGGCCTGGACGTCGCGGGCCCGCAGCACCATGACGGCGCCGTCGTCGGTCCGGATGCAGGGCACGCTCGCGCGGTGATGCGCGAGCACGGCGTGCGGATCGGCCTCCAGGACGGCGCGGGGGACGAGAACGAGGTCCGTCGGCATCGCCTCGGAGGTGACGGCGTGCGGGGATCTGGCCATGGTCGCCCTCCTGGAATCGCTCCGGCCGGCATCGTGCACCGGACCGAATCGGACGCCAGTGTGCGCGCCCGCCTGACATGCCGTCGTCAACGAAATGAGGCGGGTGGGCCGGGCGGCGATCCGCCGGCCGTGTGCCGTTCGCAGATCGGCCGGACGAAGCTCTAGACCCCGGTCGCCTCCCGCCGCTCCAGCACTCCCACCACCCGGAACGCCAGCGCCAGCCCCACCACGCCGAACAGGGCAGACCCGATCCCCATCCCGGCCATCGCCCCTTCCGGCCCGCCGAGATGCGCTCCCAGCAACGCCGTCGGCATCGTGCCCAGCGTCGCCCGGCCCCAGTTGAGGGCGCTCGCCGCGAGCGGGAAGCCGAGGTTGTTGAACGAGGCGTTGCCGAGGAAGAGCAGGCCGTTGAAGAACCAGATCGCCCCGCCGGCGAGGCAGAAGAAGCCGAGGAGGTCGGCGCCGGCGCCCGTGAGGCCGAACAGGGCGGTGAGGGGCGCGCGGCCGAGGAACAGGGCGAGCCAGACCGCCGCCACGTAGAGGCCGGTGACCAGGGCGGCGTCGCGTAAACTCGCGCGCATCCGGTCGAAGCGGCCGGCGCCCCAGTTCTGTCCGAGGATCGGCCCGACCGCGCCGGAGAGCGCGAACAGGCCGCCGAAGGCCACCGGCACCATCCGGTCGACCACGGCGTTGCCGGCGACCGTCGCGGTGCCGAACCCCGCCATGACGTGGGCCAGGAACGCGCTCGCCACCGGGGGCGCCAGGTTGGTGAGCACGGTGGGCAGCGCGACGTGCAGGATCGGGCCGGCATCCGCGACGACCGCCCGGAAGCTCGGCCGCGCCACCATCCGGTGGACGCCCACCGCGCCGGCATAGCCGACCCACGCGAAGGCGAAGCGGGCGATCACGATGGTGATCGCCGCCCCCTCGACGCCGAGATTCAGGCCGAAGATCAGCAGCGGGTCGAGCACCACCGTGACCGCGGCCCCGGCGAGCGTCACGTTCATGCCCCGGCGCGCATCGCCGACCGCGCGCAGCACGCCCGAATAGCCCATGCCGAGCGCCATCAGCAGGCTCGAGGGCAGGGCGATCCAGAGGAAGGTCCGGGCCGCCGGCACGGTCTCCGGCCCGGCGCCGATCAGGGTCAGGAACGGCGTCAGCAGCGGCAGCATGAGCGCCGTCACGACGCCGGAGGCGACCAGGGCCAGCACCAGGGACGAGGCGGCCAGCCGCCGCGCCTCCCCGACGTCGCCGCGCCCGAGCGCCCGCGAGACCAGGGCGCCGACGGCGATCATCATCCCGATATTGATCGAGACCGCGAAGATCTGGACGATGGTGGCGAAGCCCACCGCCGCCGTCAGGACCGGGTCGCCGAGCCGCGCGATGTAGAGCAGCGACAGGAGGTCGACGACGAAGATCGCCATCAGGCCGACCGAGCCCGTCGCCCCCATCACCACGACGTGGCGGAAGGTCGAGCCGGTGACGAAGCGGGCGGGCGGGAGGGCGGTGCCGGGGCCGGCTTCCGGCGGGCGCACCTCACCCATCGACGCCGGCCCGCTCGCGGGCGATGATGTCCTCGGTCTCCGGGTTGAGGCCGTGCGAGGCGTGGAGCGGCGCGGTCAGGGGCTCGGGCTTGATCCGCACCAGGCTGCGCAGGGGATCGCCCCGGTCGAGGGGCTCGCCGGCCTGCTGCAGCACCAGCCGGGCGAGGTCGCGCTTGCGCACGTCGTCGACGGTGCGGGCCGCCTCCTCGGGGGAGAGGCCCAGCGCCTCCAGGGTGGCGCGGCCGAAGGCCAGGGCCGATTCGAAGGTCTCGCGGATCTGGTAGTCGACGTCGCGGCCCATCGCCTCGATCGCCTGGACCCGGTCGAACACCCGCACGTAGGTGCGGGCGGCCGGGAACTCGGCGTGGACGAGGTCGACGATCTTGAGCGTCGCCTCCGGGTCGTCGATGCAGATGCACACCACCTCGGCCTTGCCGGCGCCCGACGAGCGCAGCACGTCGAGGCGGGTGCCGTCGCCGTAATAGACCCGGAAGCCGAAGCGGGCGGCGCTGCGGATCTGCTCGACGTCCTTGTCGATCACCGTGACGCTCAGCCCTTGAGCCAGCAGCACCTGGTTGAGGATGTGGCCGAAGCGCCCGAATCCGATCACCAGCACCCGCGCCTCGGCGCCCTCGATCGCCTCCGGCTCGGGTTCGAGCGGGGCGGTGGTGCGCCGCGCCAGCACCCCGTCGAGCACCTTGGCGCCGATCGGCCCGATCAGCATCGTGATGGCGGCGAGCGCGATGGCGAGCCGGCCGGACGGGCCGTCGACGAGGCCGAGTTCCTGGCCGACCGGCAGGAGCACGAAGGCGAACTCGCCCGCCGGTGCCAGCACGGCGGCGCCGCGCAGGGCATCGAGCCAGGGCGAGCCGAACAGCCGGAAGAGCCCGGCCACCAGCGCGACCTTGATCAGGATCGCCCCCACCGTCGCGGCGGTCAGGCCGAGCCAGTTCTGCGCCACGAGGCCGAGGTCGATCGACATGCCGACGCTCATGAAGAACAGGCCGAGCAGCATGCCGCGGAACGGCTCGATATCGGCCTCGAGCTGGTGGCGGAAATTCGATTCGGCGAGCAGCAGCCCGGCGAGGAACGCCCCCATCGCCATCGACAGCCCGACCTCCTCCATGAGGAGGGCGGTGCCGAGCACGACGAGGAGGGCTGCCGCGGTCATTACCTCGCGGGCGCCGCTGGCGGCGAGCAGCCGGAAGAACGGGTTGAGGCCGTAGCGCCCGACCAGCACCACCCCAATCACCGCCGCGACCGCCGTGCCGGCCGATTGCAGGGCGGTGCCGAGCCAGGCCTCGCCTCCCGCCCCGGTGCCGGTCTGGGCGATCAGCGGCAGCAGCGCCAGGATGCCGACGATCGACAGGTCCTGGAACAGGAGCACCGCGAAGGCGCGCTGGCCGTACGGCGCCGCGAGGTCGCGCCTTTCTTCGAGGAGTTGCAGGGCGACGGCCGTCGCCGAGAGGGCGAGCGCGATGCCGATCACCGTGGCGGCCCCGCCCGAGAGGCCGGTGAGGAAGCCGAGGCCTCCGAGCGCCAGGGCGCAGAGCCCGAGCTGCAGCGTGCCGAGCCCCAGGATGTCGCGCCGCAGCGAGATCAGCCGCGAGATCTCCAGCTCCAGCCCCACGATGAACAGGAGCAGCACCACCCCGAGTTCCGAGACGCTGCGGGCGGTCTCCGGCTCGGTGATGAGCGACAGGCCGGAGGGGCCGATGACGACGCCGGCCACGAGGTAGCCCAGCACCGCGCTCTGCCCGAGCAGGCGGAAGATCGGCACGCCGATCACCGCGGCGGACAGGAAGGTCAGGACCGGCGGCAGGAAGCTGGCGTGGTCGGCGGCGGTCGCCATCGCGCGGGGATCTCCCGGGTTCGAGGTCGGCTCGGGACCTCCCTTACCCCGATCGAGGCCATCGGGCTAACCCGGTCTTCACGGTTCGGCGAAGCCCGTCACGCCTATGCCGCAGGGGAGCCGTCCGTCGCGCGCACTTTGGATCGGCGCGATTGCGTGGCACAAGAGGTTGACAGAGACAGCCCCGCCTCGCCACATCCCGGATCATGAGCGCCTCCGTGAACCAGACCGACGCCGGTGCCGCCGCGCCCGCGAAGCCGCCCCTCGAGATCCTCCTGTGCGCCCCGCGCGGGTTCTGCGCCGGCGTGGTGCGGGCCATCGACGTGGTCGAGCGCGCGCTCGCCCTCTACGGCCCACCCGTCTACGTGCGGCACGAGATCGTGCACAACAAGTACGTGGTCGAGAGCCTGAAGCGCAAAGGCGCGGTCTTCGTCGCCGAGCTCGACGAGGTGCCGGACGGCAAGGCGCCGGTGATCTTCTCCGCCCACGGCGTGGCGAAGACCGTGCCGCAGAACGCGGTCGCCCGCGGGCTCACCACCATCGACGCGACCTGCCCGCTGGTGACCAAGGTCCACCGCGAGGCCGAGATCCACCACAAGCGCGGCCGCCACGTGCTGCTCGTCGGCCATTCCGGCCACCCGGAGGTCGTCGGCACCATGGGCCAGCTGCCCAAGGGCTCGATCACCCTGGTGGAGGATGTCGAGCAGATCGAGGCCCTGGAGCCCGCGACCCGCGACAACCTCGCCTGGGTGACCCAGACGACGCTGTCGGTCGACGACACCCACCACATCGTCGAGGCGCTCAAGCGCAAGTTCCCCAAGATCGTCGGCCCGCACAAGGACGACATCTGCTACGCCACCACCAACCGCCAGGAGGCGGTGAAGCAGGTCGCCCCCCTGGTCGACGCGCTGATTGTCGTCGGCTCCTCGAACTCCTCGAACTCGCAGCGCCTGCGCGAGGTCGCCGAGCGGGTCGGCTGCCCGATCACCCGGCTCGTCAACCGCGCCGAGGACCTGGACTGGGAGGCCTTCTCCAACATCCGCCGGCTCGGCCTCACCGCCGGCGCCTCGGCCCCCGAGGTGCTGGTCGAGGAGATCATCGACGCCTTCGCGACCCGCTACGAGGTTACGGTCGACACCGTCTCGACCACGACCGAGGACATGGTCTTCCCGCTGCCGCGCGAACTGCGCAGCGAGGCGGCGGAGTAGGGTCGGCACTCCTCCCGGTCTGGCGTTCGCAGGATGAGGCGGGATCCCCTCTCCCACTCGGGAGAGGGGATCCCGCGTTTTTATTGAAGCGCCGGTTTTTCGCTCATTCATCCCATTTAAAGAGCAAAGCAGAACGGCCGTGGCGGTCTACACCGAGGTTCCGGACGAGGCGCTGGCCGCCTTCCTTGCCGCCTACGAGATCGGCGATCTCCTGTCCTACAAGGGCATCGCCGAGGGGGTGGAGAACACGAACTTCATCCTGCACACCACCACCGGCTCCTACATCCTCACCCTCTACGAGAAGCGGGTGAAGGAGGGCGACCTGCCGTTCTTCCTCGGCCTGATGCAGCACCTGGCCGCCAACGGCCTCGCCTGCCCGCAGCCGATCCGCACCCGCGACGGCGCCACCCTGGGGCGGCTCTGCGGCCGGCCCGCCGTGATCGTGTCGTTCCTGGAGGGCGTCTCGGTGCGCCGGCCGGGGGTCAGGCATTGCCGGGCGCTCGGCGCCGCGCTCGCCGGCCTGCACGCGGCCGGGGCCGATTTCCCGATGCAGCGGCCGAACGCCCTCTCGGTCGCGGGCTGGCGCCCCCTCTTCGAGGCGGCCGAGGCCGATGCCGACCGCGTCGCCCCGGGCCTTGCTGCGCGCACCCGCGCGGACCTGGCGCAACTGGAAGAAGCCTGGCCGCAGGACCTGCCCGGCGGCGTCATCCACGCCGATCTCTTCACCGACAACGTGTTCTTCCTCGGCGACGAGGTGTCGGGACTGATCGACTTCTACTTCGCCTGCACCGATTCCTTCGCCTACGACCTGGCGATCTGCCTCAACGCCTGGTGCTTCGAGGCGGATTATTCGTTCAACCGCACCAAGGGCCAGGCGATGATCGCCGCCTACCAGGCGGTGCGCCCGCTCGAACCCCGCGAGGTCGCGGCCCTGCCGCTTCTCGCCCGCGGCGCGGCGCTCCGCTTCATGCTGACCCGCCTCGTCGACTGGCTCAACGTGCCCCCCGGCGCCCTGGTGAAGCCGAAGGACCCGCTCGAATACGACCGCAGGCTCGCCTTCCACCGCAAGGTCGCGGCGGCGGAGGAATATGGATGGAGCCCGGTGGCGAGTTAGCGGGCAAGGGCTCTTCCCTCGTCAAAGACGGTATGAAAAAATCATACTCTGGCGTCGACCGTCCGGGGGAGTTGCGATCATGCCTGCCACGACCAAGCGGACCTTCAGCCTGCCCGACGAGCAATCGCACTACATCGACAGCTTGGTCGCCTCCGGCACCTATGCGACCGGCAGCGAGGTGGTGCGAGCCGGTCTGAGAGCCTTGCAGGAGCGCGACGCGGCCGTCGAAACCTGGCTGCGCGACGAGGTCGTGAAGACCTACGATGCGATGACGAGCGACCCGGGCCGCGGACGGTCCGTGGACGACGTGCGCGCCGCTCTCCGCGACCGCCATGCCGCCCGGTTGCGGGACACCGAGCGGTGAGCCTGCGGTCGTCCTCTCGCCGGAGGCCGAAGCCGATCTGCAGGGCATCTACGACATTGTTGCAGAGAGAGCCGGGACGACGCGAGCGCTCGGCTATGTCGAGCGGATCCTGGCGCATTGCGAAGGGTTCGCGACCTTTCCGGAGCGCGGACGAAGACGTGACGATCTTCGCCCGGAGCTACGGGTGACGGGTCACGATCGCGTTTCACCGCACGGTCGACCATGTGGTGATCGGCCGGATCCTCTACGCCGGCCGGGATGTCGAGACCGCTTTCGACGCGGATGATACGCCTCAGGGCGCGGCGGGCTTCACGTCCCTCACAACCGCGCCAGCAGTTCCGTCTTCTTCGCGGCGAACTCGGCCTCGGTCAGCACGCCCTTGCGGTGCAGCTCCGACAGGCGCTCGATCATCCCGAACACGTCGCCGACCTGCGCAGCCGGGGCATCGGCCGGTTGGGAGGGGGCCATCGGCGGAGAGGCCTCCGGTGCGGGTGCGGTGTGGGGCGCGGGGCTCGCGTCCGGTGCAGGGCCGCCCACCACCGGCAGCTCTTCCAGCCGCACCGGGCCGTGCTGGCTGGTGAAGCTCAGGGAGTGGGACGAACCCTGCTGCTGCGAGACGCCGCCGATCTGATGGTCGCCGGTGTCGTAGAGCGTCACCCGGCCGCCGGTCTCGATCGCCAGGCGGCGGAACTCGGGGAAGAAGGCGTAGCGCGTGTCGTTCTGCGATCCGGAGGTCGCCGGCTGGCCGAGGCCGTCCGGCCACCAGGAGCCGCCCCAAGACCCGCTCGAAGAGCCGCTCGAAGACCCGCCCCAAGAGTCTCCCGAGCCGAGGCCCTGGCTCTGGTGCTGGCTCGCTCCCCGGCCCTCCGCCGGCATCGCCGTGGCGAGCGGCGCCAGCTCGTCGCAGAGCGCGACGACCCGGGCCTTGAGGCCGGAATTGAACATGTCGCCGATCATCGTCATCCCGCCGGCGGACCACTGGCCCATGCCGCCGAGATCGGGATGGTTGAACTGCGCCATCCGGCCATGGCCGCGGGCGAGCGCGTCGAGGAGGTGGCGGACGGCGTCAAGGCCGACGCCGTGGCGGGCGGCGATCGCGTCGAGGTCGGGCATCGGTCAGGTCGCTCCGGAGCGGGATCCGGGCTTAGCCCAGTCCCTGTCCGAGGGGAACGCCCCTGGGAGCCTTCCGGGTCAGCCGAGCCCCGGCAGCATCCCGCGCAGGCGCTCCAGCACGCCGCCGGGCCGGCGCGGCAGGGGCGGGATCGTCGGCGAGAGGTGCCAGGCGCCCGGATCGGTGCGCAGGTCGCCCTCGCGCAGCGAGTCGATGCGGGCGATCTTGTCGAGGAGTTCCGCCGCCACCGTCCCGGGCTCGCGCAGCACGAAGTTGACGGTGAAGCCCTCGCCGACATGGCTGCTCGTCCCGACCGGGTAGTAATAGTGCGCCTGCGTGCCGGTGATGAGGTCGATCAGCCGGTAGGTCGCGCTCAGCTTGAGCCGGTCGGCGATGGCGATCACCCGCCGGCCCGGGGGGGCGAAGAGCAGGGTGTGGAAGGCCGAGCCGTTGGCGCCGAGGATGACCCGGTGGCGGGCGAACAGGCGCACCTGCTCGGGGAAGCTCAGAAGCTCGGGATGGACGATCCGTACCCCGTTCGCCGCCAGCACCTCCGTCACCGCCTCCTCGTTGGCGAAGCGCCGCACCCCGTGCGTCAGCCGCGCCTTCGACAGGTAGACCGGCTGCGGGTCGGCATCGACCTCCCCGGGAGCGTAGTAACCTCGCCCGATCTCCCGGCACAGGTCGGCGAGGACCGGGAAGGCGTAATCGTCCTGCTGCAGGGCGGCCTGCGGCACCAGGAGGGTGCGGATCCGCATCGGCCGGCCGAACGAGGCGAGGTCCATCACGCTCAGGCCCAGCCGGCCGAGGATCTCCGGGATGAACGGCGTGGCGCTCCAGTTCGCGTCGAGCCCCGGCCCGTGGCAGAGCAGGGTCGGGCGCAGGCCCTCCCCGTCGAGATCGAGGAGCGGCCAGAACCGCGCCAGGGTGTTGATGACGAAGTGGCCGTAATGCGGGTGGATCGCCCCGACATAGAGGTAGGGGCCGTCCGGCGCCTCGTCGGTCACCGGGCCCTGCCCCTCCGGCCACTCGGTCGTCTGCCAGGTCGGGGTGCGGTCGCCGCTGTGATGGTCGAGGGATTCGGGCACCATCCGGCCGGCGGCGTCGAAGATCACCGGCACCTTGTCGAGATGGGGCACCCGCGTGAGGTACTGGGCGCCCTCGACCAGGCGCAGGGCCGGCCGGCCCGCCCGCACCTCGGCCCGGCCGTAGAACGCTTCGCTCCGCTGCAGGATCATGCCGCTCTTGTCAGTCCCGTCGTCCTGCGCGGCTCAGGCCTGCGCCGCCGGGCTCGCATCCCCCGGCACCTCGATCACTGCCCTTAAGCCGCCGAGTGCGGCCGCGTCGAGGCGCAGGCGGCCGCGATACAGGGCGGCGAGGTCGGAGACGATGGAGAGGCCGAGGCCCGAGCCCGGCTTGGTCTCGTCGAGGCGCCGGCCGCGGGCCAGCACCGCGACCCGGGCCTCCGGCGGCAGGCCCGGCCCGTCATCCTCCACCGTGACGATGAGGTGGGGGTACTCGCCCTGGCCGATCACCTCGGCGCGGATCGAGACGCGCGAGTGGGCCCATTTGGCGGCGTTGTCGACGAGGTTGCCGATCATCTCCTCGAAATCCTGGCGCTCGCCGCGGAAGCGCAGGCCCGGGGTGATGCTGGTCTCGAAGGTCAGGTCCTTGTCGTAGAAGATCTTGCCGAAGGTGCGCACCAGGGCCGCCACCACCGGCTCGACGTCGGTGAAGGTGCCGAGCGCGCCGGCGAGCGCCGCGGCGCGGGCGCGGTCGAGGTGGTAGTTCACCTGGTCGCGCATCACCGCGGCCTGCTCGCGCACCTTGACGGCGAGCTCGCTGTTGGCGTCCCCCGCCGACGCCTCGTTGACGATGATGCTGAGTGGGGTCTTGAGCGCGTGCGCCAGGTTGCCGACCTGGGTGCGGGCCCGTTCCAGGATCTCGCGGTTGGTCTCGAGGAGCAGGTTCACCTCGCCGGCGAGCGGCGCGATGTCCCGCGGATACTCGCCCGAGATGCGGTCGGCCTCGCCGCGGCGGATCGCGCCGAGCGCCGCCCGCAGCTTGATCAGCGGCGCGAGGCCGAAGCGGATCTGCAGCAGGGTGGTGAGGCCGAGCGACAGGCCGAGCAGCGAGAAGGTGATGGTGAGCGCCAGGGTGAAGCGCCGCATGTCGGCGTCGATCTCGTCGGAGGGGCCGGCGACCCGCACGATGTAGCGGCCCTCCTCGCCGAGATCGACGGTGCGCTCGATGATGCGCAGCGGCCGGTCGTCCTGCGCCTTGCCGTAGCCCTTGCGCAGCTGTCCCGCTCCGGCCTCGCCGACGGCGTTGTCGGGCGGCTGGAGCGGCACGCCGACCAGCGAGCGCGAGGTGCGCAGGTCCCGCGGCCGGGCATTGGGCCGGCCGACCTGCCAGTACCAGCCCGACAGCGGCAGGTCGAAGCGCGGGTCGCCGAGAGCGCCGAAGCTGCGCGCCTCGGAATCGGCGGGCGTGACGAGGTTGGTGGCCAGATCGTTGGCGTAGACGAGGAGGCGGCTGTCGAAGGCCCGCTCGGTGGTCTCGCGGTACAGGGTCGAGAGGATCAGGCCGGCGATCAGCAGGATGAGCGCGCTGGAGATCAGTGCCGAGACCGCGAGGCGGACCGCGATCGAGCGCTTGCGCCACGGCCGCCAGCCGAGCCAGCCGAACCCCCGGGAGACGGGCGCGGAGCCGGGGGCGACGCCGCCGGCAAGGCCCGTTTCGACCGTGTCCGTCGGCCTCGGCGTCTCGGCCGCGGCGCGGCCGGTCACGGCTGCTTTCCGCCGGCGCCCGCGTCGATCAGGTAGCCGAGGCCGCGCACGGTCTGGATCAGGTCGACCGCGAGCTTCTTGCGCAGGCGCCCGACGAAGACCTCGATGGTGTTCGAGTCGCGGTCGAAATCCTGGTCGTAGAGGTGCTCGGTCAGCTCGGCCCGGGAGACGACCCGGCCGGTATGGTGCATCAGGTAGGAGAGCAGCCGGTACTCGTGCGAGGTGAGCTTGACCGGGCTGCCGTCGACGAAGACGCGGCCGGAGCGGGTGTCGAGCACCACGGTGCCGACGCTGATCTGGCTCGTGGCGTGGCCGGCGGTGCGGCGGAGCAGGGCCCGCACCCGGGCCAGCAGCTCTTCCATGTGGAAGGGCTTGGTGACGTAGTCGTCGGCGCCGGCGTCGAAGCCGTTGACCTTGTCGCTCCAGCGGTCGCGGGCGGTCAGGATGATGACCGGGGTCTTCACCTGCGCCCGGCGCCAGCCCGACAGGACGGAGACGCCGTCGGCCTTCGGCAGGCCCATGTCGAGGATGATGCAGTCGTAGGGCTCGGTCTCGCCCAGGAAGGCGCCCTCCTCGCCGTCGAACGCCTTGTCGACGGCGTAGCCCGCCTCCTCCAGGGCACTCACGACCTGGCGGTTGAGGTCCCGGTCATCCTCGACCACGAGCAGACGCACGATCCGAACCCCTCACGCTCAGCACAAACCCGCGATCACCACTGACCGGCCACTTTCCCGGACCGGGCATCCACCATCACGTGCACGAACTGGCCGTCCTTGCGCAAGGCCGTCAGCATGTAGACCAGCGCCTCGTCCCGGCGGCAGAGATTGGCCCGCACGATGTCGGCCCGCGGCACGGCGGCCCGCGCGGCGCGGATCGCCGCCACCGGCTCGACCACCCGCTTCTCCGCCACCGCCTCGCGCAGGTCGCCGGAGGAGAGGCAGGTCTGCGCCGTCTCGGCGGCCTTGAGCGGATGGGGCGTCACCGCCCCGGTGGCGGTCTCGTCCCGCTCCTCCGCGGCCGCGAGCCAGCCCGAAGCGCCGGCGAGGCCGACCAGGGCGGGGAGCAGGAGGAGAACGAGATGACGCATGCCGGAGACCATCGTCGCCGGGCACTGAATGCACCCTGAATGCGAACGTGCCGGGTTTTCGAAGGCCGGTCCGGTCACATCCTCGTGTGCCGCCAAGGTTCGGGATCAAGGTTCGGGACCAAGGTTCGAGGCAAGGCTCCCGCAGGCGCGACGCGGATGAACCAATCCGGCGGCGTCTCCGTTATAGTTAAGGTGGCGTTCACCGCGCCGTCCGACCCTGCCGGCCGTCACCAGGGAGAGGCTTGTGCGTCCCGCCGCGATCCCGTTCCTCGCCGCCGTCCTGATTGCCGGAGGGCTCGTCGGTGCGGCCTCCGCGCAGGAGACGGCGCCCGAGCCGGCTTCCGTCACCGCGACGGGCGCTCCCCTGCTGCTGCGCATCCACCCCCGCGACGAGGCGCCGGAGGACGGCCCGGGCGCCGACGCGGCCGACGCGGCGCGCGAGGCGGAAGCCGCGCGGGTGGCGGCCGTGGCCCGCGCCGCTGCGGCCCGGGAGGCGTTCGAGGCGCGCATCACCGCGCGGGCCAACCGGGCGATCGCCTCGGTCTGCACCGGCTGCCTCGGCCCGGTGCCGCGCTCCGTGGCGCTGGCGCCGCCGGAGGGCGGACCCGCGCCGGTCCGACCGATCCCGGCTTCGGTCGCCATGACGGAGCCTTGATAGGACCTTGATGGGACGGAGTCGTGAGCAGCGGGGTTGACAGAGGATCAGGTGCCGCGCCCGATATCGCCGGCGCCGTCGGAATGGGCCGTCGTCCCTCCGTGTCGCCGGAATGCGGGGAGCCTGTCGGCATGGTCGGCGCCATCGGACTCGTCCTGTTCGACCTCGACAACGTGCTCTACGATTACAACCGCCGCCGGCGCGCCGAGCGTCTATCGGCCATCACCGGCATCGCGGCGGACCATATCTCGGCGGCGATCTGGGACAGCGGCCTGGAGCGTCTGGGAGATGCCGGGACTCTTCCACGTGACGCCTATCTCCAGGCCTTCGGCGACCGGATCGGATTCCCGGTCGGCCTGGCGGACTGGCTGGATGCGCGGCGCGCGGCGATGAGTCCCAACGGCCCGATGCTCGCGCTGGTCGAGCGGCTGCGCGCCTCGGTGGGCGTGGCGATCCTGACGAACAACCCGGAATTGCTGACCGATCACGTCGACGTCCTGTGCCCGGAACTCCGGCCCCTGTTCGGGGACCGGATCTATGCTTCGGCGTCGTTTCGCGCGGCCAAGCCCGACGTGACCTGCTTCCAGCGCTGCCTCGCCGGCCTCGCGGTCGAGCCGTCGGCCGTGCTGTTCGTGGACGACCTGCCCGAGAACGTCGCGGGCGCGCGGGCGGCGGGTCTGCATGCCCATCACTTCACATCGGTCGAGGGGGTTCGCCGCGAACTGGCGGCGCGGGGCATGGCGATGTAGGGGCGGATCGCCGCATCCGGGCGAACTGATCCGCCGTGATCTCCGGTTTGTCGGGATGGCCTCGCCGCCGGCAGGGGCGAAGACCAGGGAGACGAATGGCCCGTCGAGGAAGCGCGGGCGTCCATCGGAGGCCGGCTCGGGAGGCTGGCTCGGCCGCCTCGACCCTGGCATCCGCCCAGTCGAACCGGTCGCGCGCATCGGCGAAATCCATCCGATGCTTGCGGATGGTGCTCCCACGCGTGGGATCGTCCGAGGCCATCCACGTCATTTAAGCGTCCATACGAAAAATCATGGAGGCGGGATATTTCGTATGGACGAGATGAAACGTCTTCGCTCTCGCTGCCACCCTGAGGACCCGAACTCGGACCGATCGCCGGGCATCGGTGGACCCGGCCGGGATGGCGTTCCGCCACCCTGGACCTTCCCCGTCGGATCGGGCAGGGCGGAGGTACCCGACCCTGCGCTCCGAGAGCGACGTGATCCGCCCAGCCATTCCGTTTCTCGCCGCCCTCCTCGCCCTCGCCACCCCCGCCCGGGCGGTCGTCGGAGGGAGCGAGGCACCGGACGCGGCGCTCGCGCGCTCCAGCGTCATGGTGCTGTCGTCCCGCGGCGGTGTCTGCACCGGGATCGTGCTCGCCCGCGACGTGGTGCTCACCGCCGCCCATTGCGCCGCCCCCGGGGCCGAGCACCGGGTCCATTTTCGCGATGAGGCCGGGACGCCGGTGCTGATCGGGGTCGCCGCCCGGGCGGTGCATCCGGGCTACGATGCCGGGGCCATCGCCGGGCGGCGGCGCTCGATCGACCTCGCGCTCCTGCGCACCGAGACGGCGCTGCCGGCCCGGTTCGTCCCGGCCGCCCTCACCGACGCGCCTGTCACCGCCGGCACAGCCCTGACGCTCGGCGGCTACGGCGTGGCCCGGCCCGGGGACCATCGCAGCACCGGCACCTTCCGTACCGCGACCCTGCCGCTGGTCGAGCCCTACGGCCCGAGCCGCATCCTGGTCTGGCTCAAGGGCGCCACGGCATCGGGGGCCTGCGAGGGCGATTCGGGCGGGCCGATCGCCGGGGCGGGCGGGGGCGTGCTCGCGGTGACGACCTGGGCGAGCGGGGCCGGCAAGGCCTCTTGCGGCGGGGTCTCGCAGGGCGTGCTGGTCGGGCCGCAGCGGGCCTGGATCGCCCGCACGACCGCGGAATGGGGGGCCCCGGCGCGCTGGGACTGAGCCGCTCTCCGCCCCCGCGCTCACGGCTTCGTTCCCGGTCCGGGCCCGTGCCGGTGCGGAACCACACAAGCGGCGCGAGACTTCACTTGTCGAGCGTGGCCGCACGCTTCTAGGGTGGTCTCATGCGCGTCTCCCCGTCCCGCCTCCGTTCCACCCTGGCCGCCCTCGCGGTGGCTGCGCCCCTCGGCCTGTGGACCGGCGCCGCCGGCGCCGTGGTGCGCGGCGAGGTGACCCGCGATCCCGACGGCCTCCGCAGCTCGGTGGTGCGGATCGAGAGCACCACCGGCGAGATGTGCTCCGGCTCGCTCATCGCCCCCGATCTCGTCCTGACCGCGGCCCATTGCGTGATGCGCAAGGCCGGCTACTGGGTCGTGGTCGTCGACCGCAACTTCCGCCAGCGCCGCCTGCGGGCGATCGCGGCGGCGATGCACCCGGATTTCGTGCCCGGCACCACGCCGGAGACCCAGCCCGGCACCGACCTCGCCATCCTGAAGCTCAGCGAGCGCCTCGGCCCCGATTTCCGCCCCCTCGACCTGCGCGGCAGCGGCGACATCGCACAGGGCGACAGCGTGGCCATCGCCGGCTACGGCGTCGTGGCGGAGAACCGCCGCGGCACCGCCCGGGTGCTGCGCCAGGCCCGCCTCGTCTCGCTCGGCGAGTTGCAGGTCGCCAACACCGTGACGGTGGTGGCCGACCGCACGACGCTGGCCGAGACCGCCGGCGCCGGCGCGTGCCTGGGCGATTCCGGCGGCCCGATCCTGCGGGCCGGCCCCGGCGGCTACCAGCTCGTCGGCGTGGTGAGCTGGTCGAGCGGCGCCGCCCAGCAGGGCCGGGTCCGCACCGCCTGCGGCGGCTTCACCGCCGTGACGCCGACCGGCCTCCATGCCGGCTGGATCAACGCCCGCGCCGCCGAGCTCGCCCGCTTCGAGCCCGGTGAGGCGATGCCGGCAGGCGCGCGTCCCCATCCGGCGGACTGGACCGGGGGCAGGTGACGATCGGGCCGGGTGACGATCGGGCCAGATGACGATCGGGGATGTCGACGACCGGGGGCTAACGCCAGCTTGACTGTTTCGCGGCCAAGCCGTCCAACGGGCTCCGTCCAACTCCGGAGCCTCCGATGAGCCAAGCCGTGTTCAGTGTTGCCCGCATCCTCGTCGTGGTGCTGTTCTGCGTCTCCGGCGCCCAGAAGCTGATGAACCCCGCCGCCGTCGCGAGCGCGATCTCGGCCAAGGGGCTGCCCTACCCGCAGGTGCTGGCCTACCTCACCATCGCGGCCGAGCTCGGCCTCGGCCTCCTCATCGCGCTGGGCTTCTACGCGCGGGCGGCCTCGGTGCTGCTCGCCGTCTTCACCCTCGCGACGATCGTGGTGTTCCACAATTTCTGGTCGATGACCGGCGATGCCGTCCGGACGAACCAGATCCAGGCGATGAAGAACCTCTCGATCATCGGCGGCCTTCTGATGATCGCTGCCGCCGGTCCCGGCCGCTTCGCCCTCAACCGGCGCTGAACGCGGAACTTTTTCGTTTCGCAGGCGCCGGAACGGCGCCCCTCCCGGCACGTTGACCGCCCCTGATGGAGCGCGATCGGCGGCGGGGAACAGGTGGGAATCATGGCCGCGGACACAGCATTGCCGGACGCGGCCTTTCGCAGCTTTGCCGAGGGCGCCGGCCTGATGATCTGGCGCGCCGATCCGGAGGCGCGCCTGATCTACGTCAATCCGGCCTGGACGGAGTTTCGCGGTCGCCCGGCGGAGGACGAGATGGGGCACGGCTGGAAGGACGGGCTGCACCCGGACGACCGGCCCGGGCACGAGGCCGCCCTGGCGGCGGCCTATGCCAGGCGCCAGCCGCACAGCGCCGAGTACCGCCTGCGCCGTCACGACGGCGCCTTCCGGTGGATCCACGGCCACGCCTATCCGCTGCACGAGGGCCGGGACTTCGCGGGCTTCGCCGGCTCCTGCTTCGACATCACCGAGCGCAAGGAGGCCGAGGAGCAGGCGGCCAGAGCGCTCGGGGAGCAGGAGGCGCTGCTCGCCGAGATCTACCACCGGGTGCGCAACAACCTGCAGGTCACGGTCAGCCTGATCGGGCTCTACGGCCGCGCCGCGGCGGCGCCCTGCCGCCCGGCCTTCGACGCGCTCGGCCAGCGGGTGCGGGCGATCGCCCTGGTGCAGCAGCACCTGCACGAGGCGCCGCAGATCGCCAGCGTCGACCTCGCCGACTACCTGACGCGCCTCGCCGAGGGGCTGACCCAGCTGCGCCGGGCCGGGCGCATCGCCGTCACGGTCGAGGCCGGCCGCACCGTGCTGCTCGAACCGCGCATCGTCAACGCGCTCGGCATGATCCTGGCCGAGATCGTCGCCGAATGCCTCGACGGCACCGGCGAGGGGACCGCCTGCGTCACCCGGGTCGAGGTGCCGGCGGGGAGCGTGACCGATCCGGTGCGGGTACGGATCACCTCCGGCGGCGTCGCCGGCGAGCCGCCGGCCGGCGTGCCGCGGCTCGGCCCCCGCCTGATCGCGGCCTATGCGGGCCAGGCCGAGATCGCGGTGTCGGGCACCGGCACGCCCGAGTCGCCCCTCGACCTGACGCTTCCGGAGAAGGGCTGAACGCCACGGGTGAGGCGCGCGCGGTGGCGGGCGGCGCTCCGCCCGCCTATATGCCGGGTCTCGACTCCTTCACTGCCCCGTCAGGTCCCATGCTGCCGCCCATCGACGAGATCGTCTCCAACTTCGAGTTCCTGGACGAGTGGGACGACCGCCATCAATACCTGATGGAGCTCGGCCGCAAGCTGCCGCCCCTGCCCGAGGAGGCCCATAGCGAGGCCAACCGGGTGCGCGGCTGCGTCAGCCAGGTCTGGCTCGAGACCCAGGTCGACCGCTCCGGCCCCGAGCCGCGGCTGCATTTCCGCGGCGACAGCGACGCCCACATCACCAAGGGCGTGGTAGCGGTGCTGATCGCCTTCTTCGACGGCCGCACCGCCGGCGATGCCGCCCGGGCCGACGCCCTCGGGCTGTTCCAGAAACTCGGCCTTTCCGAGCACCTGACGGCGCAGCGCTCGAACGGCGCCCGCGCGATGATGGACCGCATCCGGGCCGATGCGGAGGGCGTCGCGAAGGCGGCGTAACCGCGCCGCGCACCCAAGACCGCACCGCCCACCCTTGCGGCGGCGGCCCCGGGACGGCACATCCGTGCCCTGACGCCATCATCCGGGGAGCCGCATGACCCTTCGCCTGAGCCCGCCCGCCGCCGCGCCGACGGCGCCAAGCCGGCCCGTCACCGTCACGGTCCATGGCCGCGCGGTGACCGACCCCTATGCCTGGCTCAAGGCGGAGAACTGGAAGGACGTGCTGAAGGATCCCGCCGCCCTGCCGGCGGAGATCCGCACCCTGCTGGAGGCCGAGAACACGTACGCGGAGGCCACGCTCGCCGGCACCACGGCGTTGCGCGAGACCCTGGTGGCCGAGATGCGCGGGCGCATCCGCGAGGATGACGGCAGCGTGCCGGACCTCGACGGGCCCTTCGCCTATTACACCCGCTACCGCGAGGGCGGGCAGCATCCCCTGGTCTGCCGCCGCCCGGCCGATCGGGTCGCCCCCGGCCTCGTCGGGGACCTCGCCGGGGAGGACCAGGAGAATTCGGGCGAGGAGATCCTGATCGACGGCGACCGGGAAGGGGAGGGGCACGCCTTCTTCAGCCTGGAGGGCGCCGCCCATTCCGACGACCACTCCCTCGTCGCCTGGAGCGCCGACACCAAGGGCTCCGAACTCTACACCATCCGGGTGCGCGACCTCGCGACGGGCCGGGACCTCGAGGACCAGATCCTCGCCACGACCGGCGACGTGGTCTGGAGCGCCGACCACAAGGCGTTCTGGTACGTCGCCGTCGACGAGAACCATCGCCCCGCGACCGTGATGCTCCACCGCCTCGGCACGCCGCAGAGCGACGACGTCACCATTTACGAGGAGGAGGATGCGGGCTTTTTCGTCGGCATCGGCGAGACCCAGTCCGGCGCCTACCTGGTGGTGACGGCGAACGACCACGAGACCTCGGAGGTCCACCTCGCCGACCGGGCGAAGCCCAACGGCCCCTTGCGGGTCGTGGCGCCGCGCGAGCACAAGCTGATCTACTCGGTCGAGCATCGCGGCGAAGAGCTGTTCGTCCTCACCAACGCCGACGGCGCCGAGGACTTCAAGATCGCGGTGGCACCGGTCGAGAACCCGGCCCGGGCGAACTGGCGCGACCTGATCCCGCACCGCCCGGGCGTGATGATCCGCTTCCAGCACGTGCTCGCCCGCCACCTCGTGCGGTTGGAACTGGAGAATGCCCGGCCGCGCCTGATCGTGCGCGACACCGAGAGCGGCGCCGAGCACAGCGTTGCCTTCGCCGAGGAGGCCTACTCGCTCGGTCTCTCGCCGGGCCACGCCTTCGACACCGATCTCGTCCGCTTCACCTACTCGTCGATGACGACGCCGGCGGAGACCTACGACTACCACGCGACGACCCGCGAGCGGACCTTGCGCAAGCGCCAGGACGTGCCGAGCGGCCACGATCCGGCCGCCTACGTGACCCGGCGGCTGTTCGCGACCGCGCCGGACGGGGAGCAGGTGCCGGTCTCGCTGCTGCACCGGCGCGATACGCCGCTCGACGGCACCGCGCCGCTGCTGCTCTACGGCTACGGCTCCTACGGTTCGCTGATGTCGGCGGCCTTCCGCACCAACCCGCTCTCGCTGGTCGATCGCGGATTCGTCTACGCCATCGCGCATGTCCGCGGCGGCACCGAGAAGGGCTGGCGCTGGTACCTCGACGGCAAGCGCGAGAAGAAGCCCAACACCTTCTCGGACTTCGTCGCCTGCGCCCGCGCCCTGATCGAGGCCCGCTATACGGGGGCCGGCCGCATCGTCGCGCATGGCGGCAGCGCCGGCGGCATGCTGATGGGGGCGGTGGCGAACCTCGCGCCCGAACTCTTCGCCGGCATCGTCGCCGACGTGCCCTTCGTCGACGTGCTCAACACCATGCTGGACGGCGAATTGCCCCTCACTCCGCCGGAATGGCCGGAATGGGGCAATCCGGGCGCCGACCTCCAGGCCTTCGAGACCATCCTGTCCTACTCGCCCTACGACAACGTCGCGGCCAAGGCGTATCCGGCGATCCTGGCGCTCGGCGGCCTCACCGACCCGCGGGTGACCTACTGGGAGCCGGCGAAATGGGTCGCGCGCCTGCGCGCCACCATGACGGGGGGCGGGCCGGTGCTGCTGCGCACCAACATGGAAGCTGGGCATGGCGGCGCGGCGGGCCGCTTCGACCGGCTCGAGGAAGTGGCGCTGATCTACGCGTTCGCGCTCGCGGCGGTGGAGGCTTGAGCTCAAGTCCCGGAACGCAAAAAACCCTCCCCCCTCTTCACGGGAGGGTTCCCGGCGGAGCCGGGCGGGAGAGGGGCGGCGCGACGCTGTTTCAGGGGGCGCCCTTCACGACGACCCCGCCATATCCGGAAGCGGCGTCCCCTCTCCCGGCTCGCTTCGCTTCGCCAACCCTCCCCGCGGAGCAGGGAGGGGGTTCAGGCCGCGGTCCTCACACCGGCCGCATCGTGCCGCCCGTCCCGACATGCCGGCTGCGCAGCCGGAAGGCCAGGACTAGCATGAACGCCCCGAAGGCGATGGCGTAGCCGCCCATCCAGTAGGTCAGCACCAGCAGCGACAGGCCCGGGCTGGCGATCAGGGCGATCGCGAACAGCACCGACAGCGCACCGCCGATCCCCAGCCACCAGCGGCCGTGGTCGAGGTGGAGCCGGAAGGCGGCGGCGATCATCAGGGCGCCGGTCACGAGCGCCCAGGCGGCGATGAGGTAGACGAAGGCCACCAGCGCACTGCCCGGCATCAGGAAGGCGAGCACGCCGACCAGGACGTTGATCGCGCCCGCGGCCAGCAGATAGCCCCAGCGCTCGTGCCGCTCCGCCGCCCGGATCGCCGCGACGATCTCGGTGATGCCGTCGACCAGCATGTAGGCCGAGAAGAAGATCACCAGGGTCAGGAGCGTGGCGCCCGGCGCGATCAGCGCCACGACCCCGAACAGGATCGCGAAGACGCCCCGGAGCGCGATCAGCCACCAGTTGCGGGCCAGCGCCGCGCTCATCGCGTTGAGACGCGCGAACGGATCCGGCGCGCTGCCGTAGGGAGAGGCGCCGCCGGGCGCCGTATTCGGAAGGGGTGCAGCAGTACTCATGCGATCATCCTCCGAGGCGAGAGCCGCCAAGGTCCGGCCTACACAGGGTGAACGTCGCCGGAGCGCGGCCGTTCCGCATACCCGTGCCCGCGGCGCGCGAAACGGTTCATGAGCCCGCTTCATCCCGGATCCGTCCCGGCTTTTTTGCCGCAATGCGGAACCCGTCCCCCTGCCCCTGCGTCTTCCAGGCCGAGGCGGGCGCCTTGGCCCGGCCCCTACCCCGGGCCGTCGCGTGGAATTCACGACATGCTGGACGATCAGTCGCGGGCGGAGGCCCCGGTGGGAC
This sequence comes from Methylobacterium sp. DB0501, assembly GCF_011043735.1. Lineage (GTDB taxonomy): Bacteria > Pseudomonadota > Alphaproteobacteria > Rhizobiales > Beijerinckiaceae > Methylobacterium > Methylobacterium alsaeris. The sequence goes on from NZ_JAAKGV010000001.1 coordinate 369,646, forward strand.
GGGACGCGCCGCCCTCCGTCGTGACGCGAGCGGATGCGGCGCGCGACGCCAACACGCGTGCCTTGCAGGAGAACACCCGCGCCTTACGCGAGCACGCGCCTCAGGATGAGGGATCGGGTCGGGATCCGGAATCGGACGAGAAGAATTCGGACGATCGGGGCGACGAGGGCAAGCGGAAGAAGCCGGGCCTGGTCCGGCGCCACCTGCTGTGGTTCGTCCTCGGCGCAGTCGCGCTGCTGCTCGTGGCCGCCGGCGGCTACTGGTACTGGCTAACCTCCATCCACCCCTACGAGAGCACCGACGACGCCTTCGTCGATGCGCGCCAGTTCGCGGTCTCGCCGAAGGTGTCGGGCTACGTCACCGCCGTGCCGGTGACCGACAACCAGCACGTCGAGGCCGGCGCCGTGCTGTTCCAGATCGACAAGCGCGACTACGAGGTCGCCCTGCAGCAGGCGCGGGCGCAGATCCAGTCGGCGCAGGCCCAAATCCAGGGCTTCGAGGCCCAGATCCAGGCGCAGCTGGGGAGCATCCAGGAGGCCAAGGCCCAGGTCGAGCAGGCCAGGGCGGCTCTGCAATTCGCCAAGCAGGATGCGGCCCGCTACCAGGATCTCGCCCAGCGCGGCGCCGGCTCGGTGCAGCAATCGCAGCAATCGACCTCGAACCTGCAGCAGCAGCAGGCCAATCTCGACCGCGCCAACGCCGCCGTGACGGTGGCCCAGCGCCAGATCGGCTCGCTCCAGGCCCAGAGGGCCGGCGCCGAGGCGAGCCTCGCCCAGGCGCGGGCGCAGGAGGCCCAGGCGAAGCTGAACCTCGATTACACGACCATCACGACCGCCCAAGCGGGCCGGGTGGTGCGCCTGACGGGCGCGGTCGGGCAGTTCGCGCAGGCCGGGCAGGCGCTCAGCATGTTCGTGCCCGACGACATCTGGGTCACCGCGAACTTCAAGGAGACCCAGATCACCGACATGCGCCCGGGCCAGCCGGTCGACGTCGAGATCGACGCCTATCCGGATCACAAGATCACCGGCAAGGTCGATTCGGTCCAGCCGGGCTCCGGTACCGCCTTCAGCCTGCTGCCGGCCGAGAACGCCACCGGCAACTACGTCAAGGTCGTGCAACGCATCCCGGTGAAGATCTCGGTCGACAACTGGCCCAAGGACGTTTCGATCGGCCCCGGCATGTCGGTGGTGCCGACGGTGCGGGTCCGCTGAAGGGGGCCGTGCCGTGAGCGGTCAGAACCCCGCCGACAGCGCCGCCGGCGACCACAATCCCTGGATCATCGCCATGGTGGTGGCGCTCGCCACCTTCATGGAGGTCCTGGACACCACCATCGCCAACGTGGCGCTGCGCTACATCGCCGGCGGGCTGGCGGTCGGCCCCGACGAGGCGGCCTGGGTGGTGACGAGCTACCTCGTCGCCAACGCGATCGTGCTCACCGCGTCGAGCTTCCTCGCCAAGCGCTACGGCCGCAAGGCCTTCTTCCTGGCGGCGATCGCGCTGTTCACGGTGTCGTCGATCCTGTGCGGCTTCGCCTGGAGCCTGGAATCGCTGCTGTTCTTCCGGATCCTGCAGGGGCTCGGCGGCGGCGGCATGGCGCCGCTGGCGCAGTCGATCCTGGCCGATTCCTTCCCGCCGGAGAAGCGCGGCCAGGCCTTCGCCCTGTACGGCGTCGCCATCGTGGTCGCGCCCGTCGTCGGGCCGACGCTCGGCGGCTGGCTCTCCGACCAGTATTCCTGGCACTGGTGCTTCCTCATCAACGCGCCGGTCGGCGTCGTCGCCCTGTTCCTGATCTGGTGGCTGGTCCAGGACCCGAAATCGGCGATCGAGGAGAGGAAGCGCCTGCGCCGCGAGGGCGTGCGCTTCGACATCGTCGGCTTCATCCTGGTGGCGACCTTTCTGGGCTCGCTCGAGGTCGTCCTCGACGAGGGCCAGCGCAAGGACTGGTTCGGCTCGAACCTGATCGTGATCTTCGCCTGCCTCACCGTCGTGTCGTTCGTCGCGATGATCCCGTGGGAATTGAACCACAAGAACCCGGTCGTCGACCTGCGGCTGCTGGGCAAGCGGCAATTCGGCTCGTGCTTCCTGGTGATGCTCGCCACCGGCGCCATCCTGATCGCCACGACGCAGTTCCTGCCGCAGCTGTTGCAGGATTATTTCGGCTATACCGCCACCTGGGCCGGCCTCGCGCTCTCGCCCGGCGGCATCGTCACCTGCGTGATGATGTTCGTGATCGGCCGCGTCTCCGGCTACGTCCAGCCGAAATACCTGATCGCCACGGGGGCCACCATCATCGCCTTCGCGATGTATGATCTCACCAACCTCTACGGCGATCTCAATTTCGGATTCTTCGTCTGGTCGCGTGTCTATATCGGCATCGGCCTGCCGATGATCTTCCTGTCGATCACCGCCGCCTCCTACGAGGGAATCGGCAAGGACCAGACCGACCAGGCCTCGGCGCTGATCAACGTCGCCCGCAACGTCGGCGGCTCGATGGGCGTGTCGCTGGCCCAGAACATCCTGGCCTATCGCCAGCAATTCCACACCAGCCGGCTCGTCGAGCACGTCGTCCCGTCGGAGCCGGCCTACCAGGAGACCTTGCGGGCGGCGACGCAGTTCTTCTCGAGCCGCGGCGCCAGCGCCGTCGATGCCCAGAGCCAGGCGATCGCCTGGATCGGCCAGCAGGTCCAGACCCAGTCCGCGTTCCTCGCCTATATCGACGTGTTCTGGGCGCTCGCCGTGGTCTCGGCCTGCGCGGTGCCGCTGGCGATGATCCTCAAGAACGTGAAGCGCGGCGGCGAGGCGCCGGTGGGCGGGCATTGAGAGCGGGGCGACGTCCGGACTGCCCGAGGCTCCTCCCGACCCCACCCGCGACCTCGTCCCCACGCGCTGCTGCCTGCAGCACCCGAGGACGAGGTCGCGGGTGGGAACGATCGTCCAAACCGTGATCAGGTACCGAATCTTGGCCCCATCGGGATCGAAGCTCGTCGTCTACGCCGCGCTGGCCGGCAACCTCGCCATCGCCGTCACCAAGCTCGCGGCGGCGTCCTATACCGGCTCCGGGGCGATGTTCACGGAAGCCGTGCATTCCTTCGTCGATACCGGCAACCAGGGCCTCCTGCTCTACGGCATGCGGCGCGCCGCCCGGCCGGCCGACGACAGCCACAATTTCGGGCACGGGCTGGAGCTGTATTTCTGGTCCTTCGTCGTCGCCCTGCTGATCTTCACCCTCGGGGGCGCCTACGCGGTCTACGAGGGCGTCGAGAAGCTGCATCACCCGGAGCCGATGACCGCGCCCTGGGTCAATGTCGGGGTGATCGCCCTGTCGGCGGTGTTCGAGGGGCTGTCCTTCCGCACGGCGCGGCGCGAGATGCGGGCCCGCTTCGCCCGCGAATCGCTCTGGACGGCGGTCACCCGCAGCAAGGACCCGGGTACCTTCGCGATCATCCTGGAGGACGGAGCGGCGCTGATCGGCCTCGGGCTCGCACTCGCCGGCGTGGTCGCGAGCGGCTTCCTCGGCCGTCCCGAAGGCGACGGGATCGCCTCGGTGGCGATCGGGCTCCTCCTCATCGCCACGGCCGGCGTGCTGTTTCGCGAGACCCGCAGCCTGCTCACCGGCGAGAGCGCCTCGCCGCGGGTGATCGCGCAGGCGCGAGAGATCCTGGCCGCCGATCCCCGGGTGATGCGGATCGAGCGGATGCGCAGCCTGCAGCTCGGCCCCGGCACGGTGCTGCTCGCCGTCACCCTCGACCTCGCGCCGCGCCTCACCGGCGACGAACTGCGCCGCGCCACTGCCGACCTGCGCGCCGCGATCCGCCACGGCCTGCCGGGCGTCGCCCACCTCTATTTCCAGCTGCCGGTGCGGGAGCACGAGGACCGGCAAGGAGCCGACGGAGAGGCGCGCGAAAGATCGGTAAAAAAACCCTGAACGAGCCGGAACCGACCGGCGCATCCCTCGTTGATGCAGTGTCCGAGGGGCCGGGCCGTCCTGCCTGCGCGCCTCCCCCGTGGCCGCTTCGCTCAAGCTGAGGCCAGGGGATTGGGATCAGGGGAGCTGGCTCAAGGCCGCAGGCGGCGCTTCGTTGGGCCTGCGGGTGTCGATCTGCTCCGCGATCGCCGCGACCGGCTGATACTGGTCGAGGCGCTGGTCGATCATGCCGTCGAGGCGGTCATAGACCTCGGCGACCGTCAGGCTGCGCGTCTTCCGGCCCTCGCGCCGAAAAAACAGCGAGCGATTCGCCCGCGCGGCGGCCCGGAACGAGGCCTGTGCCGGCTGGTGCGGCTTCTCGACCGTCATCTCCATGAACTTGCCGGCACTCGCAGCGCCCAAGAAATGGGCGAAGTAGCATTCCGTGGGCTTCAGGTCGCGCCCGAGGCGCTGCTCGACCCGGGTGCGGTCGCGCTTCATCATCTCGCCGGCCATCAGGCTCGCCACGTAGGGGTCGCGGCGAAGCGCCAGCACCCGGCGCCGATCGGCCTCCTTCAACACCACCAGGGTGCCGCCACGCTTCTCGATCAGCTCGGCCTCGGCCGCGAAGCCGTGCTTGGCGCCGAAAGAGCGCAGCAATTCGAGCCAGGTCCCGGTGAGGAACTGGAACAGCCCCTCGGCCGTCGAGGTCGCGGCCCGGACGCTCGGCTGGAAGCTCGATTCCTTGTCGGCCAGAGCCATCAGGTACACGGGATCGACATCCGCCTCGCGGGCGGCCCGCACGATGGTCTCGACCAGCGTCCGCGGTACCTTCTTGTCGCCGAAGATCACCCGGCCGTCCTCGGTCTCCTCCGGCAGGGCGGCCACTTCGGGCAGGGCGAGGTCCTGCGGCGGGGACATCTCCGGAAGCGGGGAAGCCGACTGAGGAAGAGGAGCCTCCGGGAACAGCGACGCCTCCCGAGACGGCGACGCCTCTTGCGGCAGCGACGCGTCCTGCGGCAGCGCGGTCCCGGCGCGGGCGGCCTCACCGAGGCTCGCCGCCTCCGGCGCCGTGCGCCCCTGGACCGTCTCGTGGATCTCGTCCCGCATCTCCCGACGCAAGCGCTCGAGATCGCCCCGGATCAGCGCGGCGGTGCTGGGACTCTCCTCCACGAGGGCCGGGCCCGGCCAGTCCGGCATCGCCCCGCGGGACGCGGCGGGCGCATGGGGGGCCGAGAAGTCGATCCGGTCATGCGCCTCCGCCGCCGGGGCGACGGCGTCCTGCGGCAGGCAGGCCGCGAAGGCGACGCCGACCGCCAGGGCCGCGGCGGTCTTGCGGGCGAGCGAGGCAGCCAGGGAACCGGTGCGGCCGCGCGCTCTCGAATGATGGCCTTCGCGGGCGGTCAGCCAGCGGATGGTGTCGGTGCCCGCCTCGGGCACGAGTCGGCCAGCGTCGTCGGCGCAGGGCGCCGGCTCCGGGTAAACCCCCATCTCCAACCTTTTGTCCTTGGCGCGGAACCGGTCCTGTGGTGCCGCGCCGTTGCTTCGCTCATCCGCACCTGTGGCCGCCGGGTGTGTCCATAATGGGACGAGGCCGGGGCAGGCCCGGGGGCGATTTCGCGGCGCGGCTTCCGGCCCGGGATGTTAGATCCCGGTGTGAGACCCTCCGGGGCGACCGGAAGCACACGAAAAAATCGCGCACCCGCCGGAACCAAATACTCCCCCGGGCATTTCCAGTCGCCACGCGGAAGTAGAGCGAACGATTGCTCCATCGCCCCGTCCGGGGTCCGCGGGCCTTGAAGAGGACATTCCCTACCGATGAGCATGCAGCCCGGTCGGCGCGTCGGCGTCGCTTTCGTCGGGATGGGGGGTGCCGTCGCCACCACCGCCATCGCCGGCATCGAGATGATCAAGTCCGGCTCGAATCGTCTCGATGGTCTGCCCCTTGCGGGCCATGCCGTCGCCGGGATGGTCGGGTACAAGGATCTGGTCTTCGGCGGCTGGGACCTCAACGGCGACGATCTCGGCGCCGCGGCGGCCGGGCATGGCGTCCTGACCAAGCAGGACATCGAGAACGGCGCCCAGGTGCTCAACGGCATGAAGCCGTGGCCGGCGGTCGGCAGCGCCAAGTTCTGCAGGAACATCGACGGCGGCAACCGCATCGTCGCCAAGGACCACCGCGAGGCGGTCGATTGCATCGCCGGCGACCTCAAGCGCTTCCGCGAGGAATCGGGCGTCGACGACGTGGTGGTGGTCAACCTCGCCTCGACCGAGCGCTGGCCCGATCTCGACGACCCGACGCTGAACTCGGCCGCCGCCTTCGAGCGCGGCCTCGATTCGAGCGACGAGGCGATCAGCCCGGCGATGCTCTACGCCTACGCGGCGATCAAGAACGGCATCCCCTACGCCAATTTCACGCCGTCGGTCGCCGCCGACGTGCCGGCGCTCGTCGATCTGGCCCGGCAGATGAACGTCCCGGTCGCCGGCAAGGACGGCAAGACCGGCCAGACCATGATGAAGACGGTGCTGGCCCCGGCGCTCAAGTCGCGGGCGCTCCACGTCGACGGGTGGTTCTCCACCAACATCCTCGGCAACCGCGACGGCCTGGCCCTCAACGACAAGGACTCACTCCAGTCCAAGCTCAACACAAAGGGCACGGTGCTGGATTCGATCCTCGGCTATCCGGTCGAGGATCATCTGGTCCACATCCACTATTACCGCCCGCGCGGCGACGACAAGGAGGCCTGGGACAACATCGACGTGACCGGCTTCCTCGGCCAGCGGATGCAGATCAAGATCAACTTCCTCTGCAAGGATTCGATCCTGGCCGCTCCGCTGGTGATCGAGATCGCCCGCGTCCTCGACCTCGCCAAGAAGCGCGGCGACGGCGGCGTGCAGGAGCAGCTGTCGCTGTTCTTCAAGGCGCCGATGGTCAAGAACGGCCACGGCCCCGAGCACGCCTTCGGCGCGCAGGAGCGCATGCTGCTCGACTGGCTCGGCGTCCACTAGGGATGGCCGACAGCCAAATCGCGGCGGGCGGGGCTCATGCCCCGCTCCACGCCCCGCGTGCTTTGCGTGAGCTTCTCGTGGAGCTCAACGACATCAAGCGCGTCCGGTCCGCCGGGCGCGACGGCTCGATCGCCGAGCGGCTCTTCCTCCAGGCCTGGGCGGCGCTGACCGGCGGCGCCGATCCCGCGACGCTCGCCCTCGACATCACCGCCAAGGCGCTGGCCGCCTCGCGCCTCGGCGACCTCGACGCGGCCTTCCTGTCCGTCGCCGGGCTCTCGCAGGCCCAGGCATCCGCCGTGCTGGTGCGGGGCTTCGATGAGGTGGCGGGGCCGCTCGATCCCGCCCTCGCGGGGGGCCTGCGGGCTTGCCTCACCGCGCCGCGGGACTGGAATCCCGGTCCCCTGCCGCATTTCGCCCTGCTCCAGGCCGACCAGCCGCGGGCCGGCGTCACCTGTCCCGGCAAGCCGCGCATCCTGCTCGAACCGCCGGAGAACCACGCCGAGCATTGCCTGACGGTGGCGGTCTACGGCGTGGCGCTGAGCCCGTTCTACGGCGCCGACCCGACCACGGTCTTCGTCGCAGGCCTGGCCCATCACCTGCACAACGCACTGATGCCGGATGCCGGCTTCACCGGCGAGATCCTGCTCGGGGACCATCTCGATGCGGTCATCGCGACCTTGAGCGAGCGGGCCCTGTCGGAACTGGACGAGCCGTTGCGCGGTCTCGTCGCCTCGTCGCGAAGGATCCTGGCGGACGACCGCACGGCGGAGGGCCGGGCCTTCCACGCCGCCGACGTGATCGACCGGGTGCTGCAGATCGCCCAGCACCTGCGGGCGGCCTCGCTCACCATGGACACGGTGCTGGGCGAGATGGCCCTCGTGCATGACGGCCCGGTGAAGGGCTTTCACGACCGGGTGCTCGCCGACATGCGGCTGCCGTGACGAGGATGGCGGACACCCTCGGGGGTCCGCACGTCCTCGCAGGGCCGAACGTCCTTGGGCGTCCGCGCCCGTGCTCTATCTCACGTCAGTAGCCTGCCGCAGGGCGGGCGCCGCGAGGAAACGCATCCGTGATCCCGTTCGGGCTCCTCTCGCCGGTCACCGGCGAGGCGCTGCACCACGATACGCCCCATTCCCTGCGCGAGGGCAAGCGCGGCCCGCGCTGGCCGGTGGTCGACGGCATCCCCTACCTGCGGGTCGGCCGCGACGGCCTGATCGGGGAGGTGCTGGGCCATCTCGACAAGGGCGCACCGGGCCACGCCCTCGAACTCCTTCTCGCCGACCAGGACGATTGGTGGACCGGGCCGAAAGCCGATCCCGCGGCCCTGCGCGGCCTCGTGCGCGAGATGAAATACGTCTCGCTGCGCGAGGCCTGCGCCCGCCTCGGCTGGGGCCGGGTCGGCGACTATTTCGTCCATCGCTGGACCGACCCGACCTATCTCGCCGGCCTCGCCCTGCTGGAGGCACACTGGAACAAGCCTGCTTGTGCCTTCGAGCTGGCCTGCGGCATCGGCCACTACCTGCGCGAGCTGCAGGGGCGGGGCGTGCGGGTCTCGGGCGGCGACGTGGTCTTCGCCAAGCTCTGGGTCGCCCGCCACTGGGTCGCCGGCCAAAGGCCGCAGCTCGTCTGCTTCGACGCGGCCTCGCCGCACTGGCCGATCGACCAGGCGCCGGTCGACCTCGTGATGTGCCACGACGCCTTCTACTTCCTCCCCGAGAAGGCCCGCATCCTCGATTGCTTGCGAAAGACCGCCGGTGAGGAAGGCTGGCTGGCGTTGAGCCACGTCCACAACAGCGCCCGGCCGGGCTTCTCCGCCGGCCACGCGGTCTCGGCGGCCGAGATCGAGGAGCTGTTTCCCGACGGGCTCGTCTACGACGACGACGAACTGACCCGCGCCCTCGTCGAGGCCCGCGCCCCGGTCCCGGCCGAGCCTGCCGCCCTCGACCATGTCGAGGCCTTCTCGGTCGTGTGCGGTCCCGGCATGCGCCCGGCACCCCGCCCGCTGGTCGATGGGCTGACCCTGCCGCGGGAGGGGGCCGCCCTGCGCCTCAACCCGCTCTACCGGCCGGACCCCGCCGGCGGCTCCACCATCGCCTGGCCGTCCGAGCGCTACCGCGACGAATACGCGCCCCGCGCGACCTATCCGCTGCATTCCGAGGGCCCCGAGACCCTGGAGATGACGCCCGAAACCCTCGACCGCGCCCGCATCCGCGAGTTCGTCGACCTGCCGGAGCGCTGGTGATGCCGGACTCGATCGGCTGGGGCATCGTCGGGTTCGGCTGGGTCGCCCAGGACTTCATGGCGCCGGCGATCCGGGAGGCCGGCCACCGCCTCGTGGCGGTCTGCGATCCCGGGGCCGACGCCCGTGCCGCCGCCGCCGATCTCGGCGCGCGGGGACACGCGGACCTTGCCGGGCTCCTGGCCGAGCCGGAGGTCGAGGCGGTCTACGTCGCGACCCCGAACCACCTGCATCGCGGCGCCGTCGAGGCCCTGGCGGCCTCGGGCAAGGCGATCCTGTGCGAGAAGCCGATGGCGGCGGCGTTGCCCGACGCCGAGGCGATGGCGGCGGCGGTGGCCCGGACCGGCATCCTCTACGGCACCGCCTTCGACCAGCGCCACCATCCGGCCCACCGGCTTCTTCGCGACGAGATCCGCGCCGGCCGGGTCGGCACCGTGACGGCGATCCGGATCGTCTATGCGTGCTGGCTCGACCGGGGCTGGACGGCGATTCCGGGTCAGCAGAACTGGCGCATCGACCAGGCCCAGGCCGGCGGCGGCGCCCTCATGGACCTCGCCCCCCACGGCCTCGACCTGACCGACTTCCTGCTCGACGAGCCGATCCTCGACGTCACGGCGCTGACCCAGGCGAGGGCGCAGGACTACGCCGTCGACGACGGGGCGCTGTTGATCGGGCGCACCGGCTCCGGCATCCTGGCGAGCCTGCACGTCGCCTACAATTGCCCCGATGCGCTGCCGCGCCGCCGCCTCGAGATCGCCGGCACCGGGGGCCTCCTCGTGGCAAGCGACACGATGGGCCAGGAGGCGGGCGGGAGCGTCGCCTTTATCGACGGCGCCACGGGCGAGACCGTCCCGCTCCCGTTCGACCGCGAGGCCTCGCCGTTCCTGGAGCAGGTGCGGGCCTTCGGGCGCTCGCTCCGCGATCCCGCCGGGCGCGACGCCTGGTCGGCCGAGCGCGACCTGCACACCATGCGGCTGCTCGCCCGCGCCTACGCCGCGTCGCCTTCGCGGCATCCCGCCCAATCCCCCGTCATGCCGGCCGCCTGAGGCCAGCGGAGGAGCTTTTTCATCGTGGACAGACCCACCGCCCCCCGCCCCTACGCCTACGGCCAGGCACGCGTCATCGAGGGCCTGCCCGAGCGCCTGCCGGACGCCGTCCGCGCCTATCTCGACGTGCTGCCGCCGGGCCGGATCGTCGGCTTTCCCCTGGCGCCCCTCGACCGGACCGGGGTGCCGTGCTGGTTCGTGTCGCTGTTCCTCGACGATCCCTACTTCGTCGGCGCGATGCCGAGCGGCATCGGCTACGGCGCCACCGACGACGAGGCGATCATCGGCTCGGTGGCCGAGATCGCCGAGAACCTGATGCCGAGCCTGGCGCTGATCCCGCGCAAGAAGGAGCGCGGCAGCTATCACGACCTCGTGCGGGTCTTCGGCGCCGGGTCCGTCGCCGATCCGCTCACCCTCGGCCTGCCGGCGGGCAGCCCGGTGAACCGCGACACCGTGCTCGAATGGACCGGCACGGTGCGGGCCCGCACCGGCGAGACGGTCCTGATGCCGCTCGACCTCGCGGCGACCGACTATTTCGAGCTGTCGGAGGGCTACCAGCCCTTCACCAACCTCATCACCAACGGCCTCGGCGCCGGGCCGGACGTGGACTTCGCCCTCGGCCACGGGCTCCTCGAACTGCTCCAGCGCGACGGCAACGGCCTCCTGTTCCGCGCCCTCGACCAGGGCGTGATGCTCGACACCTCCGAGGGGCTGGGGCCGGAGACGCGGGCGATGCTCGACCGGCTGGAATCGCTCGGCATCCGCGCGATGCCGAAATTCGCCACCGACCAGTTCGGCTTCACCAACGTCTATTGCGTCGGCTACGACGTCGATGCCTCCCGCACCCCGGCGCCGATCGCGCTGTCGGCCTGCGGCGAGGCCTGCGACCCCGACCGCGAGCGCGCCCTGCGCAAGGCGATCCTGGAATTCCAGGCGGCGCGGGTGCGCAAGACCTTCGGGCACGGACCCCTCGACCTCGCGCGCTCGATCACCCCGCCGGGCTACGTCGACGCCTTCATCGAGAAGGCGCTGCCGAGCCTCGATCTCGAAGAGGGCAGGGCGCTCGCCGCGATGCTCGACTGGATCGACAAGCCGGCCGAGACCCTGCGGGGATTCCTCTCCGAGACCGTCTATTCCGAGCGCGCCACGAAGCGTTTCGCCGACCTGCCGACGCAGCCGGCGCCGACCGGCCGGGACCGCGCCCGCATCGCCCGCGAGCGGCTGGAGGCGGAGGGCTTCGACGTGCTCTACGTCGACGCCTCGCCGCCGGGCGGAGGGGTCGGCATCGTCAAGGCTATCGTGCCGGGGCTCGAAGTCGAGACCATGAGCTACTACCGCATCGGCGAGCGCAACACGCGAAAGCTCATCGAGCGCGACCACCCGCTGATCCGCTTCGGGCAGGCGAGCGAGTCGCTGCGGCCCGTGCGCCTGACGCCCGAGGCGCTGGAGCGCTTCGGCGGCCAGCCGCTGTTCGATGTGGCGCTGGCCGAAAGGATCGTCGGCCCGCTCTACCCGCTCTACCGCGAGCCGGAATCGCATCACGCGCCGTTCCGCCTGGAACGCCGGGGGAGGGCGGCATGAGCCTGCGCTTCGCCTACAACACCAACGGGGCGGCCAATCACCGCCTCGACGACGCGCTGAGCCTGATCGCCGATGCGGGCTACGACGGCGTCGCGCTCACCCTCGACATCCACCACCTCGATCCGTTCGCCGAGGGATGGGCGCAGGAGGCCGAGCGGGTGCGCGGCCGGCTCTATGCCCTGGGCCTCGGCTCGGTGATCGAGACCGGCGCCCGCTTCCTCCTCGATCCGCGGGCCAAGCACGAGCCGACCCTGGTGACGGCGGACGCCGCCGGACGCGCCCGCCGGATCGCCTTCCTGCACCGCGCCGTCGACATCGCGGCGATCCTCGGCTCGGAGGCGGTGTCGTTCTGGGCCGGGGTGCCGAAGCCCGGCATCGATCCCGCGGTGGCGCGGGGCTGGCTCCGTGACGGCCTGGAGCAGGTCGTCGCCTACGCCGCCGAGCGCCGGGTCGTCGCGGCCCTGGAGCCCGAGCCCGGCATGCTGGTCGAGACCCTCGACGATTACGCCGCCCTCGACGTGCACGGCCTTCGCCTGGCGCTCGATACCGGCCATTGCCTGGTGACGCAGGAGCGCGAGCCCGCCGCCGCGGTCGGGGAATTCGCCGACCGTCTCGGCACCGTGGCGATCGAGGACATGGCGCGGGGCAGCCACATCCACCTCCCCTTCGGCGAGGGCGACATGGATGTGCCCGGCGTGCTCGACGCCCTGGAGGCGATCGACTTCCAGAAGCTCGTCTGCGTCGAGCTCTCCCGCGAGAGCCACCGGGCCGACAGGATGATCCCGGATTCGCTGCGCTACCTCCGGGAGTGCCGCCGATGAGGATCTGCTTCGTCAGCCGGCGCTACTTCCCGGCGATTTCCGGCATGAGCGTCTACGCGCAGAACCTGCTGCGCGAGCTGGTCGGCGCCGGCCACGACGTCACGATGGTGAGCCAGTACCGGGGCGACGCCTTCGGCACCAAGGTTTATGGCGGCGGCCCGCCGCCGCCGGTCCCGGGCGTGCGGGTGATCGGCCTCGAACAACGCGGCGAGCAGGAGAGCGGCGACTTCGAGCGCGACATCGCCACCATGGTCGAGACGATCATGGCCGAGCACCGGGCAAAGCCCTTCGACGTGCTGCACGCCCAGTACGGCTACCCGACCGGTTTCGCGACGCTGATCGCCTCGCAGCGGCTCGGCGTGCCGAACGTCGTCTCGATCCAGGGCGGCGACGGACACTGGGTCGGCTCGTGCTGCGAGACCCACCGCCTCGCCATGGTGCGGGTGCTGGCCCATGCCAACGCCCTCCTGATCGGCGGGCGCTCCTTCGTGGCCGAGGTCTGCGACCGGCTCGGCAGCGATCCCGGGCGCTTCACCATCGTGCCGGGCGCCGTCGACACCGCGCGCTTCCGCCCCCCCGAGGGCTGGCAGCCGGGCGACGCCGCCGACCCGGTGCGGCTGTTCTACCACGGCCGGGTCGACCGCCGGAAAGGCGTGCTCGACTTCCTCGACGCCTTGAGCCTGCTGCGCCTGCGCGGCACGCCGTTCTCCGCCATCATCTCCGGCATCGGCCCCGACGTGGAGCCGGCCCGCGCCCTGGCCGCCGATCTCGGCTTCTCGGACGCGCAGGTGCGTTTCACCGGCTACGCCGAGTACGACACGGTGCCGGGCCTCTACGCGATGGGCGACGTGTTCGTCTCGCCGACCTATGCGGAAGGCTTCTCCAACACCATCCTGGAGGCGATGGCGGCCGGCCAGGCGGTGGTCTCGACCCACTCGGTCGGCGTCTCGGACTGCCTGCGCGACGGCGAGAACGGGCTCCTGGTCCAGCCCGGCGACGTGCCGGCGCTGGCGCAAGCCCTGCACCGGATCATCACCGACCGTTCGCTTCGCGCCCGCCTCGCGGCGGCGGCCCTCGAGGAGTGCCGACGGGTCTATTCCTGGCAGGCGGTGGGGCGGCAGATCATGGCGGTCTACGCGGCGGTGAAGGACGAGCGGCCGGATCCGGCCTTCGACCCGGATCTGCCGCGCGACCCGGGCTGCCGCTTCCGGGCCGAGCCGCACCTGTTGTGAGGTTCACTCCCCTCCCCCTGCGGGGAGGGGCCGGGGGTGGGGGTGGTGCCGTGCATGGCGCGGCGGTGCCGTCTGCACCACCCCCACCCCCTATCCCTCCCCGCAGGGGGAGGGGAGACCTGCGCCTTGATCGTCGAGTCCCATGCCCACAGCCCTCGCCCTCTCGCCCCATCTCGACGACGCCGCCTTCTCCTGCGGCGGCACCCTGGCGCAGCTCGCAGGGTGCGGATGGCGGGTGGTGATGGTGACGCTGCTCACCGCCGGCGTGCCGGAGCCGACGGGCTTCGCGCTGGCCTGCCAACTCGACAAGGGGCTCGGGCCGGAGGTCGACTACATGGCGCTCCGCCGCGACGAGGACCGGGCGGCGGCGGCGGCGCTCGGTCTCGCCCCGCCCGTCCACGTCGCCCTGCGGGAGGCGCCGCATCGCGGCTACGCCTCGGCGCCCGAACTCTTCGCCGACACCCGGCCCGACGACCGGCTCGCCGACGATCTCGCCCCGGTCATCGAGCGCCTGATGGCGGAGGCCGCACCCGACCTGCTCCTCGCGCCGCAAGGCGTGGGCGGCCACGTCGATCACGTCCAGCTGGTCCGGGCGCTGACCGCCCTGGCACCCGCCTGCCCGATCCTGTGGTGGCGCGACTTCCCCTACACGGTGCGCCACCCCGACCCGAAGGAGCCGTTCCGCGACACCTTCGCGGCCCTGGACCCCGTGACCGTGCGCCTGTCCCCGGAGGAGGCGGCGGCCAAGCACGCGGCCTGCGCGGCCTATGCGAGCCAGATCGGCTTCCAGTTCGGAGGCCCGGACGGCCTCGCCGCGCGGCTCGGCGCCGAGGGCGCCCGCGAGCATTTCCGTCTCGCCGGCTCCCTGCCGGACGGGCTCGCCCTCGCGTGAGCGACGGGCCGGCCGCACCCAGGAGCCTGGCCGATCCCGGCGCCGTCGCGGCGCGCCACGCCCTCGTCGAGGTCAGCCCTCACCTCGCCCCCTTGCGCCGCCTCGCCGAGCGGATCAGGACCGAGCAGGACAGGTCGGTGCCGGAGGCAGATCCCCTCGACGGCGGGGTGGGTGCCCGCCTGCTCCTGCTGCTCGAGACCCCGGGCCCGGCCACCGGCCGCACCGCCTTCGTGTCCCGCGACAACCCGACGGGCACCGCCGCCAACCTCCTTCGCTTCCTCGCCGGCGCCGGCATCCCACGCGCCGACACCCTGATCTGGAACGCCGTGCCCTGGGTGATCCATGCCCCCGGTGCCCGCAACCGGGCGCCGCGCACGGGCGAGATCCGGGCGGCGCGGGCCTACCTGCCGCCGCTGCTGGCCCTGATGCCGGACCTTGCGGTGGTGGTCCTGTCCGGCCGGGTCTCGCAAGGCCTGGCACCCACCCTCGACGAGGCGCGCCCCGGGCTACCGGTGGTGGCGATCCCGCATCCGAGCCCGACCTATGTCTGCACCAGCCCGGAGGTGCCCCGGCGCATCGCCGCCGGGCTTGGCGAGGCCGCCCGCCATCTCGGTCTCCCCGGGTGATTGCCCGCTGCCGCGCGGTCCGGCTGGTCATTCGGCGGTGGAGGGCCTACATGGCGAGCACATGCGAGCGGGGCTCGGTCGGAGTGCCGCCGGGCACCTTTGTGCGCGAGCCTGGCCGCGAACGGCCGCGGGCTCGCGCCGGCGACCAGCGGGGTCGGACGCCGACGCGATGAATTTCGCCAGCCAGGACAAGAACCTCGCGCAGGCCAAACCCCTGCGCGATGCCGGTGCGGGGGGACGACCTGCCGCGCGACGAGGATCCGGCCGGGCAGGATCCGGGGCGCGACCCGCATGCGCCCGCGGCCAGTCATGCCCGCCACCGCCGCCGCTACGCCTGGCTCGGCACGCTGGCGAGCGTGGTGCTGTTCGTCATCTCCCTCGGGGTGCTGGGCAAGCTCGTCTCGACCGTCACCTGGGCCGAACTGCGCGCCGCCTTCCTGGCGGCGACGCCGGAGCAGATCGGGCTCGCCGTCGCGCTCGTCGTGGTGAGCTACCTGTTCCTCACCTGCTACGACGCCCTGGCCCTGCGCCAGCTCAAGCTGAAGGTGCCCTACAGCACCACCGCGCTCGCCTCCTTCACCAGCTACGCGGTGAGCTTCAACCTCGGCTTCCCGCTGCTGACCGCCGGCACGGTGCGCTACTGGATCTATTCGGCCCAGGGCCTCAGCCCCGGGCGCATCGCGGCGCTCACCATCGTCGCCGGCTTCACGTTCTGGCTCGGCATGGGGGCGGTGCTCGGCATCAGCCTGATCCGCGAGGCCGAGCCGCTCTCGCACCTCACCTATACCAGCGCCCTGTTCAACCAGGGCCTCGGGATCGCGACGCTGGCGGTGGTGCTGGCCTACCTCGCCTGGGTCACGGTCAAGCGCCGCAGCGTCAAGGTGCGGGGCTGGCGGCTGGAACTGCCGGGGCTGAAGCTGAGCTTGAGCCAGATGCTGGTCGGCGCCGGCGACGTCTGCGCGGCGGCCGGCGTGCTCTACGTGCTGCTGCCGGCCGGCCACGGCGTCAGCTTCGAGGCCTTCGTGGCGATCTACGTGCTCGCCGCGATGCTCGGCATCGCCAGCCACGCCCCGGGCGGGCTCGGGGTGTTCGAGGCGACGGTGCTCCTGGCCCTGTCCGGCCTGCCGCGGGAATCGGTGCTCGGCGCGCTGCTGCTGTTCCGGGTCTGCTACTATCTGGTGCCGTTCGTGGTGGCGCTCGCGGCGCTCGGCGCCTACGAGATCGCCAAGCGGGCGCGACTCACCCCGCGGGAAGCGCCGGACGACGATGCCGCCGAGAGCGACGCAAGCCCCTGATCCCGACGACCGGCAGCAGGACGACCGGCGGCAGGACCGCCCGGTCGAGGCGGATCCGCCGCCGTTCCTGCCCAGCGCCGCCGGCACCCTCTCGGCCGCCCGACGGGCGGCGTGGCGCGGCGCGCTCGGCGCCGTGCTGGCCTTCCTGGCCGGCGATGCCTGGCTGCACGGGCTCGATCCCGGCACCGGGCTCGTCGGCCTCCTCGCTCTCCTGGCCGGCGGCCTCGCGGCGGCGCCGCGCCGGGGCGAGCCGGTGCCGCGCTCCGAGGCGCAACCGGGCCGCGGGCGCCACGGCCTCGCCGAGGCTCTGCTCGCCAACATCCCGGACCCGGTCATCCTGGTCGATCGCCGCGCCCTGGTGATCGAGACCAACGCCGCCGCCCGCGCCCTGCTGCCGTCCCTGCGCCCGCGCCACCCGCTCTCCTTCGCCCTGCGCGACCCCGACGTGCTCGACGGCATCGAGACGGTCCTGCGCACCGGCGAGCCGCTCAAGACGGTCTATTCCCCCCGGGTGCCGACCGAGCGCACCTTCGAGGTGCAGATCGGCGCCATGCAGGGCGGCGAGGCCGGGCGGGGCGGCCCGAACGTGGTGCTGTTCCTGCGCGACCTCACCTCGGCCCAGCGCCTCGAGACGATGCGGGTCGATTTCGTCGCCAATGCCAGCCACGAGCTGCGCACCCCGCTCGCCTCGCTGCTCGGCTTCATCGAGACCCTGCAGGGCCCGGCCCGGGACGACGCGAAGGCGCGCGAGCGCTTCCTCGGCATCATGCGGGTCCAGGCCCTGCGCATGACGCGGCTGATCGACGACCTCCTGTCGCTCTCTCGCATCGAGCTGCGCGCCCACGTGGCGCCGACGCACGTCGTCGACGTGGCGCCGCTCGCCCGCCAGATCGTCGACGCGCTCGGGGTCATCGCCCGCGAGCGCGGCGTCGCCATCACCCTCGATGCCGAGCCGGGCTCCTTGCGCATCCTCGGCGACCGCGACGAGATCCTGCGGGTGATCGAGAACCTGGTCGAGAACGCCGTGAAGTACGGCGGCGACGGCGGCCGGGTCGACGTCTCCTTGAGCGCCCTGCCGGCGGAGGAGGGCCGCCCGCCCCAGGTCGCGATCGCGGTGCGCGACGCAGGACCGGGCATCGCCCCCGAGCACCTGCCGCGCCTGACCGAGCGATTCTACCGGGTCGACGCCGCATCGAGCCGCCAGCAGGGCGGCACGGGGCTCGGGCTCGCCATCGTCAAGCACATCCTCAACCGCCATCGCGGCCGGCTGACGATCGAGAGCACCCCGGGGGAGGGGGCGACCTTCCGCGCCCTGATCCCCGCGCTCCTCCCCGCCCACGGCGATCCGCGGCAGGCCGCGGAGACGCAGGCCGTGGATCAGGGACAGGCGACGAGCAGGCGCCCGACATAGTCGGCGGCGGCCGCCGCGGCCGCGCCCGGCGTGCCCGTGGCCTCCGCGTCGGGGATCAGCTGCTCGCCCTCCTTGGCCTGCCGCGCCGGGCGGTTGAGCTTCAGCACGCAATCCGGGCTGCCCGACAGCGTCACCGGTTCCCCCGGCGGCAGCCCGAAGGCGACGTAGAAGTCCGGGTCGTCGAAGCTCAGCACCAGGTTGCGCACCGGCCCGGCCGGTCCCTGCGGCACCAGGGTGAAGTCGAGGGTGAGGCGGCCCTGCGAAAAGCGCGCCTTCGGGGCGGGGCCGGCCTTGAGGGCGAGCGGACGCCCGTTGAGCTTAGCCGTCGTGAAATACGCGGTCTCGGCCATCGCCTCCAGGCGCTCGACCGCCATCGCGTCGAGCTTGTCCGGGTCCGGCACGCCGTCGCGCTTCGCATCGAGGTTCAGCACCGCGAAGGCGGAATATTCCGGATCGAAGGTCCAGGATTCCCGGATCGCCGTCAGGTTGCGCCTGGCATCGAGCACCAGCTCGGCCCGGGCCTGCACCCAGACGTGGGGATGCGCCAGGGCCGCCCCCGCCCCGCCGCACAGCATCGCCACCGCCGCCAGAACCCGCCCGATCATCGCCCGCTCCCGCTTCGCGTCGCCCTCTGGCGCCCGAGCGCGGCGAAACCATGTTCGTGACGCAGGGGGCGCAGTCGATCGGGCTCGTTTCCCGCCGCCTCGACCTACCCCACATCCGTCATGGGAGACCGCACCATGACCGCACCCGCCCGCCGCCTCACCCTGCCCGTCGAGGGCATGACCTGCGCCTCCTGCACCGGCCGCGTCGAGCGGGTGCTGAAACGGGTGCCGGGCGTGCAGGCCGTCGCCGTCAACCTCGCCACCGGCCGCGCCACCCTCGACCTCACCCCCGACAACGACCCGACGGCGCTCGCCGCGGCGGTGGAGGATGCCGGCTACGCGGTGCCGGAGGCGCTGAGCGAGTTCGCCGTCGAGGGCATGACCTGCGCCTCCTGCACCGGCCGCGTCGAGCGGGTGCTGAGGGCCGTGCCCGGCGTGCGCGAGGCGAGCGCCAACCTCGCCACCGGCCGGGTCACCGTGCGCCACCCCGCCGGCCTCGTGCCGCGCGACGCCCTCGAGGCGGCCATACGCGAGGCGGGCTACGAGCCCGGTCCGGCGACGCGCCCGGCCGACTCCCCCGCGGCCCCCCGCGAGGCCGACACCCTGGCCCGCGACCTCATCCTCGCCGCCCTGCTCTCGCTCCCCGTCGTCGTGCTCGACATGGGAAGCCATCTCGTCGGTCACGGCCTCCTGCCCGAAGGCTGGAGCGCCGGCATCCAGGCCGTGCTCGCCACCCTGGTCCTAGCCGGGCCCGGCCGGCGCTTCTTCGCCCGCGGCTTGCCCGGCCTGGTCCGCGGCCATCCGGACATGAACGCGCTCGTGGCGCTCGGCGCCGGCGCCGCCTACCTGTTCTCCCTGGTCGCCACCCTCGTCCCCTCCCTGCTGCCGGCGGGCGCGGCGCATATCTACTTCGAGGCGTCGGTTCTCATCGTCACCCTGATCCTGCTCGGCCGCACCCTGGAGGCGCGGGCCCGGGGCCGGACGGGGGCGGCGATCGCCCGCCTCGTCGGCCTCGCCCCGAAGACCGCGCTCCTCCTGCGGGACGGCGCCGAGACCGAGGTACCGGCGGCCGATCTCCAGGTCGGCGACCGCGTCCGCGTCCGCCCCGGCGAGCGCCTGCCGGCGGACGGGCGGGTGGTCGAGGGCCGATCCCGCGTCGACGAGAGCATGCTGACCGGCGAGCCGGTGCCGGCGGCCAAGGGCCCGGGCGATCCCGTGACCGGCGGCACCGTCAACGGCACCGGCGCGCTTGAGATCGCGGTCGAGCGGGTCGGCGCCGACACGGCGCTCGCCCAGATCGTCCGCATGGTCGAGGCGGCGCAAGGCGCCAAGCTCCCGATCCAGGCCGTCGCCGACCGGGTCACCGCCCGCTTCGTGCCGGCGGTGCTGGCCCTGGCACTTCTGACCTTCCTCGCCTGGCTCGGCCTCGCCCCGGCGCCCGCCCTCGGCGAGGCCCTGGTCCACGCCGTCGCGGTGCTGATCATCGCCTGCCCGTGCGCCATGGGATTGGCGACCCCGACCTCGATCATGGTCGGCACCGGCCGGGCGGCGGAACGCGGCGTGCTGTTTCGCAGCGGGTCGGCGCTCCAGGCCCTGGAGGAGGTGCGCGTCGTCGCCTTCGACAAGACCGGTACCCTCACCGAGGGCCGCCCGCGCCTCACCGACCTGATCCCGGCCCCCGGCTTCGACCCCGACACGGTGCTGGCCGCCGCGGCGGCCCTCGAATCCCGCTCCGAGCACCCGATCGCCCGTGCCGTCGTGGCGGCGGCGGCCGAGAAGGGGCTCACCCTGCCGCTCGTCGGCGACGTCACGGCGGTGCCGGGCCACGGCGTCACCGGCCGGGCCGGCGGCCGGGAGATCGCCATCGGCGCCGCCCGCCACCTCGCCGGCCTCGATCTGACGGGTCTCGCTCCGCACGCCGACCGCCTGGCCGGACAGGGGCGCTCGCCGGTCTTCGTCGCCCTCGACGGCGTGCCGGCGGCGGTTCTCGCCGTCTCCGATCCGATCAAGCCCGGCGCCGCCGAGGCGGTGCGGGCGCTGACCGACCAGGGCCTCGCGGTCGCCCTCGTCACCGGCGACGACCGGCGCGCCGCCGAGGGCGTCGCGCGCAGCCTCGGCATCGCGACCGTGCTCGCGGAGGTGCTGCCCGCGGGCAAGCGCGACGCCGTCCGGGCCCTCCGGGAGCGGCACGGCCCGGTCGCCTTCGTGGGCGACGGCATCAACGACGCCCCGGCCCTCGCCGAGGCCGAGATCGGGCTGGCGATCGGCACCGGCACCGACGTGGCGGTGGAGAGCGCCGACGTCGTCCTGATGGCCGGCGACCCTGCCGCCGTCGCCGAGGCGTTGCGGCTGTCGCGAGCGGTGATGCGCAACATCCGCCAGAACCTGTTCTGGGCCTTCGCCTACAACGTGGCGCTGATCCCGGTGGCGGCGGGCGTGCTGCGGGTCGTCGGCGGGCCGTCCCTGTCGCCGGTGCTGGCGGCGGGCGCGATGGCCCTGTCGAGCGTGTTCGTGGTGGGCAACGCGCTGCGGCTCAGGCGGGCGTGACCGTCGCGCGCGTCGTCCCCCGCTCGTGCCGCGGGGCCGGGATGGCGCCGCCCTGAACTGCCGTCCTGAACCGCCGTCCTGGGCTTCCGTCCGGCGGTCGCGTCCCCGGGCGGCATCGCGCCGGACGCGCGGATCGCATCGACTCGACCGTGACGACGGCGCCATCAAGGGTGTCTTAAAGTCTCTTTGATACGTTGGGGGAGCGTCGGCGGCGATTGACTTCCTCCTGCAATGTACGCGAGCGTTGGATTGCAAAACACAATCGATCGTTCTTCGATCCCGGTGGTCGGAGCGGAGGCTCTCGCTGCGTTCCTCGATCGCGTCCGGGGTGCCTTCGAGGTGGATGTCGTCCTTCTGGTCGGCCGCGACGAACGGCAGCCTCCGCCGATCGTCAGTGGTGCGCACGTGTCGCTCGACCTCGTCGATCTGTGCCGTAGCGTTTCGGGTCCCGGGCTCCGGGCCGTCGCGGATCTCCGGGCCGTCGCGCGGTGGCGCGCCCATCCCGCCGTTGCCGGCGCGCCGGGGTGCCGCTTCGTCGCGACCCACGCGCTCGGTCCCGGATCGGGGCTCCTGGCCCTCGTCGATCGCCAGCCCCGCCGCCTGACCGCCGCCCAGCGCCGGCGCCTCGCCGATTTCGCCGCCGCGGCGGAGTGCCTCGTCCAGGTCGCCGGGGCGAATGCGAGCTTGGGAAAGGCGCTGGCACACAGCCGCAAGATCTTCGACCGCGCCTCGGCGGCGGCGCGGATCGGGGTCTGGGAATGCGATCTGCCGGCCGAGACCCTGACCTGGACCGATCAGGTCTACGCGATGTTCGACCTGCCGCCGGATACGCCCCTCGACCGGGGCCGGATCGTCGCCTGCTACGCGCCGGATTCCCTCGAGGCGCTCGTTGCCGCCCGCAGCCGCGCCATCGCCGAGCGCGGCGGCTTCACCCTCGATGCCGAGATCGTCACCGTCGCCGGCCGCCGCCGCTGGATCCGCATCACCGCCCAGGTCGAGTGCGAGGGGACGGTGCCGGTCCGGATCTTCGGGATGAAGCAGGACATCACCGAGGAGAAGCTGCTCGCCGACCGGACCCGCTACCTGGCCGAGTTCGATACCATGACGGGGCTCGCCAACCGGGCGACCTTCGAGGCGCAACTCGCCGCGCTGGACCAGGCGCCGCCGGGGCGTCGTCCCTACGGTGCCCTGCTGCTGGTGGACCTCGACGGCTTCAAGCCGGTCAACGACACGCTCGGGCACGCCGCCGGCGATGCCTGCCTCGTCGAGGTCGCGAGCCGGCTGCGCCAGTCCTGCCGCGACGGCGACCTCGTGGCGCGGATCGGCGGCGACGAGTTCGCGATCCTGCTCGCCGCGACCGCCCCCGGCGTCGCCGAGGACGTGGCGTCCCGTCTCGTCGCCGCCTTGAACCGGCCGATGACCTGGGCCGGCCGGGTCTTCGGCATCGGCGCCTCGATCGGGATCGTCCGCATCGACGGTCGTCCCTCCGCCGACCTGTTCATGGCGGCGGACGCGATGCTCTACGCGGCGAAGGCGGACGGACGCGGGCGGTTCCGGGTGGCGGCGGGAGCGGCTCCAGGCGGGCCGCGGCCGGCGACCGCGGCGTGAGGGCGGTCCGGCCTCGGCCCGGCCCCTCCGCGCGGACGCCGCCTCAGGCCCGGATCGCGTCCAGGCCCTTCCAGTCGAACGCGATGCCGTGGCCCGGCCGGTCGGGCGCGACGGCGAAACCCTCCTCGATCACGAGCGGCTCGGCGATATAGGCATCGAGCCCGAAGCCGTGCGCCTCGAGATACGAGCGGTTGGGCGCGGCCGCGAGCAGGTGCACCGTGACGTCGTGCGCGCCGTGCGACGTGACCGGCAGGTTGAAGGCTTCCGCCAGGTGGGCGATCTTCATGAACGGGGTCACGCCCCCGCAATTCGTCACGTCCGGCTCCGGGAAGGTGACCCCGCCGGCCGCGATCAGCTGCTTGAAGTCCCACAAGCTCCGCAGGTTCTCGCCCGCGGCGATCGGCAGGCCGCCCTCGCGCACCACGCGGGCCTGGCCAGCGACGTCGTCCGGGATGACCGGCTCCTCCAGCCAGAAGGGCTCGAAGGGCTGCAGGGCGCGGGCGGCGCGGATCGCCTCGTCGGCGCTCCAGCGCATGTTGGCGTCGACCATCAGCGGGACGCCGTCGCCGAGATGCCCGCGCATCGCCCGCACCCGCTCCACGTCCTCGGAGAGCTTCGCCCGGCCGACCTTCATCTTGATGGCGCGGAACCCCTTCCTGAGGTTGTCGTCGGTCTGGCGCAGCAGCTGGTCGATCGGCAGGTGGAGGTCGATGCCGCCGGCATAGGCCGGCACCTTGGCGTCGTGCCCGCCGAGCAGCGTCCAGAGCGGCCGGCCGAGGCGCTTCGCCTTCAGGTCCCACAACGCCATGTCGATCGCCGACTGGGCGAGCACCGCCGGCCCGCCGCGGCCGCCGTAATGCTGGCCCCACCAGAGCCGCTGCCAGATGTGCTCGATCCGGTCGGCCTCCTGCCCGACGAGCTGCTCGGGAATGTCGCGCCGCAGGATCGCGTCGATGGCGGCGCCGTTGCGGCCGCAGGTATAGGTATAGCCGGTGCCCTCCGCACCGTCCGCATCGCGCAACCGCACGGTGTTCAGCTCGAAGGCCGGCATGTCGCCGTGCATGCTGTCGCTGAGGGTGACCGCCAGCTTCACGCGATAGTAACCAGCCTCCAGCGCGACGATGCGGGGCATGGCGTTCCTCCCTGTCGGCGGCTCTTTTTCGCCGCTCCCGGACCGATTCGTCCGTTATTGTCGGAATGGCCTATGGTCGGTTCGGTGCATCGTCAAGGCGTGACTGTGATGGGCGGCCATGTCGGCGGATGTGTTGTTGAGGTGAGTATTCCGAAATAGCACGACATCATGAAGGCGGGCCAATCTATGGGGCGCAATAGGATTTTGCGCGCTCATACTTTGTGTTGACTTGGGCCGAATTGCCTCACGCCCCATCCCGTGCTGATATGCCGGAAAGTCGCCCGACCAACGGGGCGCCTGGGAGGATTCGATCGATGAAGCGGGTGATCGCGGGAGCGTTGTCGCTGGGCGCCCTGATAATGGCAGCGCTGCCGGCCGTCGCGCAGGACAACAAGACGCTCACCGTCTGGTTCAGCAAGGGCTTCTACCGGTCCGAGGACGAGTCGCTCTGGGCGACGATCAAGAAGTTCGAGCAGAAGACCGGGATCAAGGTCGAGCTGTCGCAATACGCGATCCAGGACATGATCCCCAAGACCGTGGCGGCGCTCGATTCCGGCTCGCCGCCCGACGTCGGCTACTCCGACACCTACAACAACCAGGCCGCCGGCAAGTGGGCCTACGAGGGCAAGCTCGAGGACCTCACCGACATCCTCCAGCCGATGATGCCGCGCTTCGCGCCGCAGACCGTCGAGCACGTCCTGCTCATGAACGGCCAGACCGGCAAGAAGGCCTATTACGGCTTCCCGCTCAAGCGCCAGACGCTCCACACCGAGATCTGGGGCGACATGCTGGAGAAGGCCGGCTTCAAGCAGGCCGACATCCCGCAGAAGTGGGCCGATTACTGGTCGTTCTGGTGCGACAAGGTCCAGCCGGCCTACCGCAAGGCGTCGGGCTCCCGCGCCTACGGCATCGGCGCGCCGATGGGCGTCGAATCGACCGACAGCTTCCAGTCCTTCTACGCCTTCATGGACGCCTACGACGCCAAGCTGGTCGACAGCGACGGCAAGCTGACCGTCGACGATCCGAAGACCCGCGAGGGCGTCGTCAAGGCACTCAAGGACTACACCGACCCCTACATCAAGGGCTGCGTGCCGCCCTCGGCCACGACCTGGAAGGACCCCGACAACAACGTCGCCTTCCACAACCGCACCACGGTGATGACGCACAACTTCACCATCTCGATCGCCGCAAAGTGGTACGAGGACAGCGTCAACCCGAACAACACGCCCGAGCAGCGCGAGGCCTCGAAGAAGGCCTACGAGGAGACGATCATCACCGCGCCTTTCCCGAACCGGCCGGACGGCAAGCCGATGACCTACCGCGCCGACGTCAAGCAGGGCGTGGTGTTCTCGGGCGCCAAGAACAAGGCGGCGGCCAAGGAGTTCGTGAAGTTCATCATGGAGGAGGACAACCTCCGTCCCTACGTCGAGGGCGCGATCGGCCGCTGGTTCCCGGTCACCAAGGACTCGATCGAGAGCCCGTTCTGGCAGGCCGACAAGCACCGCAAGGCGGTCTACAACCAGTTCAAGTCCGGCACCGAGCCGTTCGACTACGTGAAGAACTACAAGTTCACGCTGGTCAACAACGAGAACGTGTTCGCCAAGGCGATGAACCGGGTGGTGAGCGAGAAGGTCCCGGTCGAGAAGGCCGCCGACGAGATGCTGGCCCGCATCAAGCAGATTGCCGGGCAGTAAGGCGACAGGTCTGATTGTTCGAAGGTAACGCGCTTCCCCTCCCCAGGCGATCCCGGGCTTGCCCGGTATCGCTGCAAGGTGTGGGGAGGGGAGAGCGCCAACCCTATCCAGAGCGGGGTCCGATCGCGTCGCGCTCGGGGCCCGCTCTCGATTTTCACGTACCCCCCATCCCGGCCTCATCGAGGAGACCGACCATGTCCGCAACGGTCGCTGAGGCAGCGCCGGTCGCCGCGGCCCAGCCCTTCCGCCTGACCTCGTGGCAGGCCTGGGGGCTGATCCTGATCGCGCCCTACCTGCTCATCTTCCTGTTCTTCGTCATCTACCCGATCGGCTACGGCCTGTGGCTGGCGCGCAGCCCCGCGAGCTACGTGCATCTGGCGGAAGATCCGATCTTCGCCCGCGCCGTCGTCAACACGCTGATCTTCCTGATCGTCGGCATCAACGTGAAGATGGCGATCGCGCTCCTGCTGTCGGGGTTCTTCACCAACGAGCGGCGCTGGATCCGCTGGCTGTCGGTGCTGTTCATCCTGCCCTGGGCGGTGCCGTCGATCCCGACCATCCTGTCGGTGCGGTTCATGCTGAACCCCGAATGGGGCGTGGTGAACTCGCTGATCTTCCGGCTCACCGGCGATGACGGCCCGAACTGGCTCAACGACCCGTCGCTGGCGCTGACGCTCGCCATCGGCGTCCATATCTGGAAGTCGCTGCCGTTCTGGACGCTGATCCTGCTCGCCGGGCGGCTCGCCATCTCGGCCGACCTCTACGAGGCGGCCTCCGTCGACGGCGCCACCAAGTGGCAGAAGTTCCTGCACGTCACCTGGCCGTCGATGCGGACGCTCTACGTGACCTGCACCATCCTGTCGATGATCTGGACGCTGGGCGACTTCAACTCGGTCTACCTGCTCACCGGCGGCGGTCCCGCCGACCTGACCCACGTGCTGGCGACGCTCGGCATCCGGTACCTGCGCCTCGATCAGGTCGACGCCTCGATGGCGGCGGTGGTCTGCGCGATGCCCTTCGTGCTGCCGCTGGTCTACGTGCTGATGAAGAGGCTCTCGAAATGAGCGCGACCACCGCCCGCCCCGCCCTGGCGACGCCCTCGGCGGAGGAGCGCGCCGCCGCCCGGACCAACTGGCTCAAGGCCGCCGGGACGGAGGCGAAGCTCCTCCTCATCGGCATCCCGGTCCTGCTCTGGACCGTGATCCCGATCTACCACCTCGTCCTGTTCGCGATCTCGCCGAAGCAGGACGCGATGTCGGGGGCGCTGTTCCCGGCCCACCCGACGCTTCAGAACTTCAAGATCGTGTTCGGGCAGCAGCACTACTTCCTGTCGAACTTCTGGCAGCAATTCTGGAACTCGGCGGTCATCGCCTTCGCGACCGGGGTGCTGACGCTGCTCATCGCCACCGCGGCGGCCTTCGCGATCAGCCGCCTGAAAGTGAAGGGCGGCCGGACCGTGATGAACATGGCGCTGTTCACCTACTTCATCCCGGCCGCGTTCCTGGCCGTGCCGATGTACAAGACGATGGGCGCCTACGGGCTGCTCAACTCGAAATGGGCGCTGATCATGGCGATGGTGACGATCGCCAGCCCCTACGCGATCTGGGTGCTGAAGCAGGCCTCCGACAAGCTGCCGGTGGAACTGGACGAAGCCGCAATCATGGACGGCGCCTCGCCGCCCCAACTCTTCCGCTTCGTCTACCTGCCGCTGATGGTCCCGTCGCTGGTCGCGATCGGCGTCTACGCGCTGCTGCTCGCCTGGAACGAGTACCTGTTCGCCTTCCTGCTCCTCTCCCGCGACACCGACGTGACCCTGCCGGTGGCTCTGGGCAGCTTCCTGGCGGCGGATGACTCGCCGTGGGAGCTGCTGATGACCACCGGGTTGATCTACGCCATGCCGCCGGCCGCGATTTATTATGTGTTCAAGCGGTATATGGTGGGTGGGTTGACGGCCGGGGCTGTGAAGAGTTGATCGCTCACAAGGGCGGACTAGAAAATTAGCTTCGGCCACGAACCAATAGTTTCGTGGCCGATTTCCTGTTTGTACGAGTAGACTTATTTAAATATAAGATAATACAATATTTATTATATATGAAAGTTCACGTCGTCATCGAATTTGTCTATCGTATGTAAAAAATTTGCGGCTCATCTGTAAAATTTATGTCATAAATATCGAAATGTATTTTACTGCGCGTATTTTTATTTATGTGCGAATATTGTGGATTGTCGTAAAAAGGGCTGGAGGAAGCGTCGCCGCCAGCGTAATTTTTCTGTGCGTAGAATCGGGAGCTTGTTGTCGTTTCTCGCAGCGTGTATGAGTGATTGCTATCATGTCCGACCATGTTCGGTCTATTTGTATATGCCATCCTGTGAGGAAGCGAAGATGGCGATCGGATCCTTGAGCGAGATCTTGAGTGTTTCGACGGATCCTGCTGTCGGCGAGATAGGTGGAAGTCATAACCAGAAGGGAGTCGAATATCAGCGAAATTGGGCAGTAGTCCAGATGCTCGTGCTTGAAGAGGGCGGGGCGTCCGATTTTCTTTTTCTGTTTGAATCTATACAGGATATCGCAATTCTTGACTCTGCCGAGAATCCAACGAATATCAAATTATTCCAATTAAAGAAGAAAGATAGAGGCGAATGGTCATGGGCAGGACTTACTAGACTGCATGAACCCGCAGATCCCGCAAAGAGAAAAAAGAAAATTTCTACACCAAAGCCCCTGAATGACGTCGCTACGAGCCCAATCGGAAAGCTGCACGCCGCCATTCATGCTTTTAGCGTTCTAACGAGTTCAGGTCGATTTATATCAAATGCAGGCTGTGATTTAAGCATGGCGGACGGCTCCAATGCGGCGACTTCATTGTCAGTTGCGCTGGATGCTCTCCCCGATCATTTTCGTATTCTCCTGAATGATGCTCTCACTACTATGCACAAACAGGGGGAATCGCCACCGGATTTGTCGAAGATCACTTTAGAAAAATCAGACATTCCCGTCGAAGATACATCCATATATACGGTTGGAAGAGCTCATGATTTTTTCGTAAAAAGAAGTCCTAAGCACGCGGGCCAAGCTCGCTCATTTGTGGACAGCCTGTTAGCCAAAATCGGTCCACTAGGTGGAAAGACGGATAAATGTTCAAATTTTGAAGAGATCAAATCACAGCATGGATATTCTCGGCGAGACTTCGCTATTGCTCTTTCGGCATTGGAAAGCA
This sequence comes from Methylobacterium sp. DB0501, assembly GCF_011043735.1. Lineage (GTDB taxonomy): Bacteria > Pseudomonadota > Alphaproteobacteria > Rhizobiales > Beijerinckiaceae > Methylobacterium > Methylobacterium alsaeris. The sequence continues at coordinate 398,506 of NZ_JAAKGV010000001.1, forward strand.
TTGTAGATGTCGATTTCTTTCTAGATGCATGGTTGATACAGCTTCAGCAAGAAGGGATGGGATTCTTAGAGATTGCTCGTATACGTGCAGCCGTGGCTTCGATATATCGACGTCAAGTCCTAGGCGAAAGGTTGCCTCAGGAGGAGAGCGTTATCTCAGCCTGTGATTCATGGCTGCTCGACCAGCCAGACCCGCCTATGCTATTGCCTTTTTTTAGAGCAGCTCTCGCACATTTGACCGCTAAGTTTCCTCTGGTTAAATCGGAAGAGTTGCAAGCTCATTTTGCATTGAGAGCTATCAACAAATGCGTAGACCTGAACTGAGAAAGCTAGTGCGGAGCTTGCGGACGAAGTCACATGAAGATCTTCAGATTCGAAAATATCTGTCTGGTTTCTCAAAACGAGCGGAGAGCCAGGAGGGTGGAGTTTCATCCGAGGAGGAATTTGATAGTCGGAGAAAACCACACCGGAAAATCTAGCCTTATTAAATCTTTATTTATAGCTCTTGGCGCGCGTCCTGAAGGCAATCTAGATCGTTGGGACAAGAGCACAATAGCTCTTGTGCAATTTTCTATTGATGGACAAATATACTTTGTCTTACAACAGCAGTCTTATCGTGCTTTATATCTCTCAGATGGAAGATGTGCTTTTGCAGCAGGCACAAGTTCTGAATGGGCCGGTGAATTTTCAAAATTGATTGGATTTAATCTTGCTCTAACTGATAAGTCTCAAAAGATCGTAGACGCAGATGCGCGTGCATTTTTTCTTCCTTTCTACATCAATCAAGATGGAAGCTGGCAAGCAAGTTGGTCGACATTTGCAGGGCTCCAACAATTTAAGTCGCCCGTGGCACCCATCTTAGAATATTTTTCTGGTGTTAAGCCGCCACTGTATTATGAAATAAATGCGCTGAAAGAGCTTGCGCAGAATGTGCTGAGGGATCTGCAGCGAGAGCAGCGGCTTGTTGTGCATGTAAGAGATAAATTTGGTGAGACGTTACCGTTGGATGGTCCGAAGATTATGCCCGATATTTTTGAACAAGATGTTCAAAAATTGACAGAACAAGTAAGTTTATTGAATAGGCGCCAAGAAGAGCTTCGTAACGTGTATGTCAGAGAGCAAGAAACTTTGCGCAGCCTTCGCTTGCAGATCGATATGGCGAACTATGAGCTGAAAACGTACGATGGGGATGCATCATTTTTGCACTCTGAGCCCCATGCGATATTAACTTGTCCTACTTGCGGCGCTGAGCATGATAGAACATTTATGGATATACTGCATTATGCAGAAGATGCTCGTGTGCTACGGCAAATAATTTTCCGGCTACAAACTGATGCAGATAAATTATCTGAAGAAATTAGTAGGACACGTAGTAAGCTACATGAAATTGATATTAATTACCAGCAAATATCGCTGATCTTAGAGACGCGCCGAGGGGATCTAAAATTCGGCGATGTCGTGAAGGGCATGGGTGCGGAAGTTGCGTTGGCAGCCTTTGAAGGCGAGTTGCGCAGCCTGAAAGAAAAAATCGATGAACAGCTTAGCGAAATAGAAACGTATGACGCTCGCCTTCACGAATTGACGAATCGTAGGCGGTCAGCAGAAATACTAAAGATATTTCGACGGGCTTATATTGAAGCGCGCGTCTCACTTAATTTACCTCCGATTGACACAAAGAGATTGAATTTGAGAAGTCGCCCAAACGTTTCTGGAAGCGGTGGGCCACGCTCGGTTTTAGCATACTACTCTGCGCTTTGGGCAACAACATTTGGCGAATATGGATCTTTCGATGTGCCGCTGGTTATCGATTCTCCGCAGCAGCTAGGTCAGGACGATAAAAATCTTCCAAAAATGATCGAACATGTCGCGACAAAGATGCCAGAAACAGCCCAAATTATCTTGGGCATAGAGGGTAATACAAAAGAAAAATTTGAAAAAATAATTAATCTCGATACGCCCTACGAATTGTTACAGGCTGATAAATACGAGGAAATTAACAATATTGTTACTCCTTATCTAAATCTAATGTATGCCCAAATATTCTCAGATAACGAATCTGTCGGTTGAATCTAATCAATGAATTTTTAGAAGTGTGCCACAGTTTCTATAACTGTGGCACACTGCCTACTACGCCACAGCTGCCACACCCCCCGGCATCAACCGCCCCTCCTCCACCGCATGACAAGCCACCCCATCCCGAAACACCGGCACCTCCGCCTTGCACCGGTCATTCGCGAACGGGCAGCGCGGGTGAAAGGTGCACCCTGACGGCGGATTGATCGGGTTCGGGATCTCGCCCTGCACCGGCACGCGCTGGCGGCCGATATGGGCGAGGTCGGGGACCGCATCGAGGAGCATGCGGGTGTAGGGGTGCTTCGGGGCGGTGAAGAGCTCGCGGCCGCCGCCGATCTCGACGATGCGGCCGAGATACATCACGCCGATGCGGTTCGCCATGTGGCGCACCACGGCGAGGTTGTGGCTGATGAACAGGTAGGTCAGGCCGAGCCGGTCCTGGAGGTCGCGCATCAGGTTCAGGATCTGGGCCTGGACCGAGACGTCGAGGGCCGAGGTCGGCTCGTCGGCGACCAGGAACTCGGCCTCGGAGGCGAGCGCCCGCGCGATGGCGATGCGCTGGCGCTGGCCGCCCGAGAAGGCGTGGGGGTAGCGCTTGCCGTCGTCGGGGTGCAGGCCGACCAGGGTCAGCAACTCGCCGACCCGTGCCTGAATCTCGCGCTCACCATTGAGGAGCCCGAAGGCGCGGATCGGCTCGGAGACGATCCGGTCGACCCGCCAGCGCGGGTTCATCGAGGCGTAGGGGTCCTGAAAGATCATCTGGATGCGACGGCGTAAGAGGCGCCGCGCGGCGGCCTGGCGCGGGTCGGTCATCGAGACGCCGTCGATCCGGACCTCGCCGTCGGAGGGCGGCATCAGGCCGACTACCATGCGGGCGACCGTCGACTTGCCGGAGCCGGATTCGCCGACGATCGCCAGGGTCTCGCCCTTGGCGACCGAGAACGAGACGTGGTCGACGGCGCGCAGGTATTGGCGCGGCTGGCGCTCGATCACCCGGTTGAGCCAGGGGCGCGAGACGTCGAACAGGCGGCGCAGGTCGCGGACCTGCACGTAGTCGGGCTGGGGCGTGATCACGGGCTTCAAGGCACTATGGGGCTTCATGCGGCGGCCTGTCCGGACGCGTCGTAGAGGTGGCAGGCGACCCGGTGCGAGCCGACCGTCAGGGGCTCGGGCCGGTCCACCGTGCAGCGGGCGAACACCTTCGGGCAGCGCGGGTTGAAGGCGCAGCCGGGCGGGATCGCCGAGAGCCGCGGCATCGCGCCGGGGATCTGGGCGAGGCGGTCGGCCTCGTGCGACAGGGACGGAATCGCCCCCATCAGGCCCTTGGCGTAGGGGTGGAGCGGATCGCCCACCACCGCGGCCACCGGACCGATCTCGGCGACGCGGCCGGCATACATCACCGCCACCCGGTCGGCGGCCTCGGCGATCACCCCCATGTCGTGGGTGATCAGCATCACGGCGGTGCCGTGGTCGCGCCCGAGGCGCTTCAGGAGCGTGATGATCTGGGCCTGGACCGAGACGTCGAGCGCCGTCGTCGGCTCGTCCGCGATGATCAGCTCCGGCTCGGCGGCGAGCGCCAGCGCGATCACCACGCGCTGCCTCATGCCGCCGGAGAACTCGTGCGGGTAGCCGTCGATGCGCCGCTCCGGCGCCGGGATGCCGACCTCGGCGAGAAGGTCGATCGCCCGCTGGCGGGCGGCCTTGGCCGAGAGATCGGTATGGGTGCGGATCGTCTCCTCGATCTGCCGGCCGACCCGGTAGAGCGGGTTGAGGCTGGTCAGCGGATCCTGGAAGATCATGCCGATGCGCCGGCCGCGGACCTTGCGCATCGCTTCGGGCGAGAGGTTGTCGATGCGCTCGCCGTTCAGACGAATCTCGCCGCCGGCGATGCGGCCGGGCGGGTCGATCAGGCCGATCACCGCCGAGCCGGTCACCGACTTGCCGGCGCCGGATTCGCCGACGACGCCGAGCACCTCGCCGCGGTTGATCTCGAAGGAGACGCCGTCGAGCGCGGTCAGCACGCCGCGGCGGGTGGCGAACTCGACCCGCAGGTCGCGCACCGAGAGGACGGGGTGGGACATAGGGGGTTCTTTGGCGGTCATTGCAGCTTGGGGTTCAGGGCGTCGCGCAGCCAGTCGCCGAGCAGGTTGATCGCCAGCACGAGGCCGGCCAGCGCCAGCCCCGGAAAGGCGACGATCCACCACTCGCCCGAGAACAGGAAGCGGTTGCCGGTGCGGATGAGCGTGCCGAGGGACGGCATCGTCTCCGGCAGGCCGGTGCCGAGGAAGGAGAGCGTCGCCTCGGTGATGATGGCGAGCGCGAGGTTGATGGTGGCGATGACGAAGACCGGGCCGGTGACGTTCGGCAGGATGTGGCGGGTGAGGATCACCGGCGCCGAGAGGCCGATGAGCCGGCCGGCCTGGACGTAGTCCTTGTTCTTCTCGACCATCACCGAGCCGCGCACGGTGCGGGCGTACTGCACCCAGAACGACAGGCCGATTGCCACGACGATGAGGGCGATCTGCGCATTCGCCTCCATGTGGCCGCCGGCCACCGCCTTGGCGACGCCGTCGACGATGAGTGCGATCAGGATCGCCGGGAAGGTCAGCTGCACGTCGGCGACGCGCATGATGATGGTGTCGACGAAGCCGCCGGCATAGCCCGCGATCAGCCCGAGGCCGATGCCGATGAAGCCCGACAAGAGCACGCCGAGCACCCCGACGAGGAGCGACAGGCGCATGCCGTAAAAGACCGCCGAGAGCACGTCGCGGCCCTGGTCGTCGGTGCCGATCAGGAACGGCGCCTGCCCGTCAGCGTACCAGATCGGCGGCAGGCTGGCATTCATCAGCTCGAGCTGCGCCGGGTCGTAGGGGTTCTGCGGCGAGATGAGGGGGGCGAGCAGCGCCAGCGCGACGAACAGGACCGTCGCCGCGAAGGCGGCCATCGCCAGCTTCGAGCGCTTGAAATTGGCGAAGAGATCGGAATCGAGGAAGCGCGCGAGGCGCGACGGCGGGGCCGCCGCATTCAGGGTCGGCGCGGGAGCGGGGGAGGCCATGGCTCTAAACAATCCTCACGCCGCCCGCCGCACCGAGAGGCGCAGGCGCGGATCGACGATGGTGTAGAGGAGATCGACCACGAGGTTGATCGTCACGAAGATGAGGGCGACCAGCAGCAGGTAGGCGGCCATGATCGGCACGTCGACGTTCTGCACCGCCTGCACGAAGAGCAGACCCATGCCGGGCCACTGGAAGACCGTCTCGGTGATGATCGAGAAGGCGATGATCGAGCCGAGCTGGAGGCCCGCCACGGTGATGACCGGGACGAGCGTGTTCTTCAGCGCGTGGCCGAAATGGATGGAGCGGGTGGTGAGTCCGCGGGCGCGGGCGAAGCGGATGTAGTCGGTGCGCAGAACCTCCAGCATCTCGGCCCGGACGAGGCGCATGATCAGCGTCATCTGGAACAGCCCGAGGGTGATCGAGGGCAGGATCAGGGCCTTCAGGCCGGACGCCGTCAGGAAGCCGGTGGTCCACCAGCCGATCCGCACCGTGTCGCCGCGGCCGTAGGACGGCAGCCAGCCTAAGCTGACCGAGAACAGGAAGATCAGCAGGATGCCGATCAGGAAGGTCGGCAGCGAGACGCCGACGAGCGAGATCGCCTGGACGAGCTTCGCCCCGACGCTGTCGCGGTGGAGCGCCGAATAGACCCCCATCAGGATGCCGGCGGTGAGCGCGAACAGGGTGGCGCAGAGCGCGAGTTCGAGCGTCGCGGGCATGCGCTCGGCGAGCAGCGTCGAGACCGGCTGGCGGAACTGGTACGAGTTGCCGAACTGGCCGCGCACGGCGTTGCCGGCGTAGCGGGCGAACTGCACCAGCACCGGATCGTCGAGGCCGAGGCTCTGGCGGATCTGCAGCCGCTCGGCATAGGGCGTGTCCGGCGCGACCAGCTGGTTCACCGGATCGCCGGCGAAGCGGAACATCGCGAAGGCGATCAGCCCGACCGCCAGCAGCACCCCGACGGATTGCAGCAGGCGGCGGAGAATGAAGGCGAGCATGAGGGGTTTCTTGTGTTCTCGTGTGGTCCGAGGCGGGGGCTCGGGTTTTCTGAAGCGAGACGACGTTCGAGCTTTCCCCTCCCCCTCGTGGGGAGGGGCTAGGGGTGGGGTGGTGCAGAAGGCACCACCGAGCTTTATCCGGCACCACCCCCACGCGGGATCTTCGATCCCCATGACCCCTCCCCACAAGGGGGAGGGAGGTGCTCGTCCTCGTAGGGGGTTAGCTCTCGGAGCGCCTTACGGCTCCTTCGACACCCAGTACAGCATCATCTGGTTGTCGGCGCGGGGCACCAGCTTCACCTTCTTCGACACGCCCCAGGCGAGCGCCTGCTGGTGGAGCGGGATGTAGCCCCAATCGTTCATGACGATCTCGTAGGCCTGCTTGATCATCAGGTTGCGGGCCTCCTGATCGGTCTCACGCTCGATCTTGTCGGCCAGTGCATCGACCTTCGGGTTGCAGTAGTTCCCGAGGTTGGTGGTGCCGCGCGGCGAGGACTTGTCGTTCCGGCAGCCGGCGATCTCGTACAGGATGTTGTGCGAGTCCATCGACGACGGCGTCCACCCGAGCATGTAGAACGAGGTGTCGAAGGCGGGCTTCAGGATCTTGGCGAAGTACTTCGCCTTGGGCTGGGCGATCAGGTTCACCTTGACGCCGACGCGGGCGAGCATCGAGGTCACGGCCTGGCAGATCGCCTCGTCGTTGACGTAGCGGTCGTTCGGGCAGTCGAGCGGCACCTCGAAGCCGTTCGGGTAGCCGGCTTCCGCGAGCAACGCCTTGGCCTTGGCCGGGTCGTAGGCCGGGCGCTTGAACTCCCCGGCGAGCGGGAAGAGCGGCGGGGCGATCAGGAGGGCCGCCGGGGTGGCCTGCCCGCGCATCACGCGCTTGACGATCGCGTCCTCGTCGATCGCCCGGAAGAACGCCTCGCGCACCCGCACGTCCTTGAACGGGTTCTTGCCCTTGACGTTGGAGCCGCGCAGCTCGTCGCTGGTCTGGTCCATGCCGAGATAGATCGTGCGCAGCTCGGGCGCGTTCACCACCACGGCGTTGGGGCTCGCGCTGACGCGGCTCTGGTCCTGGAGCGGGACCGGATCGACCCAGTCGACCTCGCCCGAGATGAGCGCGGCGACGCGGGTGGCGTCGTTGCTGATCGTGGTGAAGATCGCCTCGTCGAGGTTCGAGTCGACCTTGCCCCAGTAGCCGTCGAACTTCTTGAACACCGTGCGCACGCCGGGCTGGTGCTCGGTGATGGTGAACGGGCCGGTGCCGTTCTCGTGGAGCGCCGCGTAGCTCGGGGTCGAGGCCGCGACCGGGGTGGGCTTCAGGGCGTCGTGCTTCTCGGCCCAGGCCTTCGACATGATGTACCAGCCGCCGAACTGGTACAGGGCGATCGGGTTGGGGTTCTTCAGCACCATGTCGACGGTGTGGTCGTCCACCTTCACGAAGGTGGCGTCCGCCGGCACGTTGGTCTGGAAGTTCGAGCCCGGCGCCCGCACTCGCTCGGCGGAGAAGATCACGTCGTCGGCGGTGAAGGGCGAGCCGTCGTGGAACTTGACGTTCTTGCGCAGGTGGAAGCGGTAGCGGGTCGGCTCCGGGGTCTCCCAGGATTCGGCGAGGCCCGGGACCAGCTTCAGGTCCTTGTCGCGGGTGACGAGCGACTCGTAGACCGCGCCGTGCGCCGCGATCGTGAACGTTTCCTTCAGGGTGTACGGGTCGAGGGACTTGAGATCGCCCTGGAAGGCGAACCGGAAGGTGTTGGCGGCCGAGGCCGGCGCGGCACCGGCAACCGCCACGAGGGCGGTGGCGGCGAGGCAGGCCAGCAGCGGACGAAACTTCACAGGCGACATCGACAGGGACACTCCGCGGAAATCCAAAGGGGCGGTCAAGCGCGTTAGAGCATCTTCCAGCGCCGCAGGCGACGCCCAAATGCTGAAAAATGATGCACCGTCCCGTCCCTTCCGGCCAGGGGGCAGGAGGGTGCGGAACGATCGTGCAGCCGTTACAAATCCCGGGCCAACCGGCGGCCGGGCATGCAGCCGGCGCTTGGGTCCGCGACATTCGCGAGCCGCACAAGGGAGTTGACCGCGGGCCGGTCTGCCTGTTGCATCCTGCGCATTCGTTCCCGCCCCGACACGAGCGTTTTGTCACATGCCCGTCATCAACCGCGTCGCCGCCCTCTCCGACGAGATCACGGCCTGGCGCCGCGACTTCCACCAGCATCCCGAGCTGCTGTTCGCCCTCGACCGGACCTCCGGCCTGGTGGCCGAGCGGCTGCGGGCCTTCGGCTGCGACGAGGTGGTGACGGGGTTGGGGAAGACCGGCGTCGTCGGCGTGATCCGCGGTCGCGACACCGGCTCGGGCAAGGTCATCGGCCTGCGCGCCGACATGGATGCCCTGCCGATCGAGGAGACGAGCGGCGTCGCCCACCGCTCGACGGTGCCGGGCAAGATGCACGCCTGCGGGCATGACGGCCACACCGCCATGCTGCTCGGGGCCGCCAAGTACCTCGCCGAAACCCGCAATTTCGACGGCACGGCGATCGTGATCTTCCAGCCGGCGGAAGAAGGCGGCGGCGGCGCCGACGTGATGCTGAAGGACGGCCTGATGGAGCGCTTCGGCATCCAGGAGGTCTACGGCCTGCACAACATGCCGGGCCTTCCGCTCGGCAATTTCGCGATCCGCCCGGGCGCGATCATGGCGGCGGCCGACCGGATCACCATCCGGATCGACGGCAAGGGCGGCCACGCGGCGGCGCCGCACGATTGCATCGATCCGGTGCTGGTCGCCTCCCACATCGTCACCGCCCTGCAATCGATCGTTTCGCGCACCCTCGATCCGATCGCCTCGGCGGTGATCTCGGTCACCCAGGTCAAGGCGGGCGACGCCTTCAACGTGATCCCGGAATTCGCAATCCTCAACGGCACGGTGCGCACGCTCTCCGAGAGCGTCCGCGACACCTGCGAGGCGCGCATCGGTCAGGTGGCGTCCAACGTGGCCGCCGCCTTCGGTGCCACCGCGACCGTCGATTACGGCCGCGGCTACCCGGTCACCGCCAACGATCCCGCCCGGGCGAGCTTCATGGCCGACATCGCCGCCGAGGTCTCGGGCGAGGGCGCGGTCGAGCGCGCCGTCCAGCCGATGATGGGCGCCGAGGACTTCTCCTACATGCTGAACGCCCGCCCGGGCGCCTACATCTTCCTCGGCACCGGTCCCGGCGCCGGGCTGCACCACCCGGCCTACGACTTCAACGACGAGGCCGCGCCCTACGGCGTCTCGCTGTTCGCCCGGATGATCGAGCGGGCGATGCCGGCGGCGTGAGGGATCGGCACCGTCGGGCGGAGCCGCCCGACGGTGCCGCCCGGGCGCGGCGACGCAATTGCGGCTCGCCTCCGGCGCGCGGGGCCTCATATGGCCCGGGTCAGGCGGCCGTCGCCGCGTGAATCCCCGAAAGGAGCCCGATGCCCCGCCTGCTGCCGATCCTCGCCCTGTCCGTCGCGCTCGGGGTCCCGCCCTCCCTCGCCCTGGACGCGTCCAGGCCCAGCCCGGGTGGCGAGCGCGATCTCGAGCGGCTCGAGGTCGGCAGTCCGATCGCGGCGGACCGGGCGAGGCTCGGCAGCCTGATGGTCGGGCGCGGCTGCCTCTCCACCGACGGCGCCTTCGCCACCGACGGGACCTTGAGCTGGCAGCCGAGCTGCTTCGGGACCTTCATCGCCGGCGGGATCGGCAGCAAGGTCTACCCGACCCGCGGCACCGCGAAGGACGGCGACGGCCATCCGAGTTCCAACGCCTATGCCTCGCTGCTGGTGCAGTTCCAGGCCGACGGAGCGGTCAAGCGCGAGGTGAACGGGATGTTCATCAACGCGGATATCGTGGGCGGGGCGGCCTCGGCGGCGGAGCGCGACTCCACCAACACCACCGGGCAGCTGATCTCGCTGCGCCAGCGTCCCGGCCCGAACGGCGAGCGTCCTCCGACCGCCTGGGGCCACAACATCGACCTCCACATCGCCCCCGGCGCCGGCGACGTTCAGAGTTGGGGCGTCGAATACGACATCAACAACTTCAACAAGGATTGCGCGCCCGGTTCCGGTTGCCTCTCGGCCGGCATGTTCTTCAACGGGATCAGCGGTCATCCAAATACGGCATGGATCTATTCGGGCGGCGGAACGACGAACACCTACAAGGGTACCGTCACCGTCGGCAAGAACATGATCAATTGGGTCTCGGGCGCGAAATTCGTCCCGGCCCTCTACGGCATCCGCCTCAACGGCACCTTCTACCGCGCCCGCTACGTCAGTCCGACACAGCTCTCCGGCGACGTCGCGATCCCCGACACGGCCGCGCCGGTGGCCTACACGGCCCAGAATGCCATCGTCCACAACGGCATCTTTCTCCAGGGCGACAACAACGTCTCGGGCTCGGACTTCATCTCGGCCACCAACGCCTATCACGGCATCAACATCACCGGGCATCACCACGTCGCGTTCAACGCGGCCGGCGACAGCGCACCCTACGCCCTGCTGGCGCGCCCGGGGCAGAACCTGTGTCTCGACAGCTTCGACAGTTGCGTGAGCGACAACGGCACCGGCCTGGTCTACGGCCGCAAGGGAGCGCGGGTGCTCTACGCCGAACCGCAGCGCACGAGCGTGAGCGGATTCCTCAACTCGCCGCTCGCCACCCCGGCCTCGTCCAAGGCCCCGTGCCAGGCCGGCGACTGGGCGCACGACGCCAACTTCGTCTATACATGCGTCGCTGCCAATACCTGGAAGCGCGCCGCCCTCTCGTCCTGGTGAGGGGCGGCGCTTGAAGGTGCCCTATACCTCGAACGTCACGCCCTGCGCCAGCGGCAGGGTCTTGCCGTAATTGATGGTGTTGGTGGCCCGCCGCATATAGGCCTTCCAGGAATCCGAGCCCGCCTCGCGGCCGCCGCCGGTCTCCTTCTCGCCGCCGAAGGCGCCGCCGATCTCGGCGCCCGAGGGGCCGATATTGACGTTGGCGATGCCGCAATCGGAGCCCGACGCCGACAGGAAGGTCTCGGCCTCGGACAGGTCCCGGGTGAAGATCGAGGAGGAGAGGCCGGCCGCCACCGCGTTCTGGGCGGCGATCGCCTCCTCCAGATCGGTGTAGCGCGTCACGTAGAGGATCGGCGCGAAGGTCTCGCGGCGCATCGGGCCGGCCTGCTCGGGCATCTCGACGAGGGCCGGGCGGACATAGGCGGCCGCCTCGCCGCGGATGTCGCGCAGGCGCTCGCCGCCATGGACGGTGCCGCCGATCGCCCGCGCCTCGTCGAGGGCGCGCGCCATGCCGTCGGCGGCGTGGACGTCGATCAGCGGGCCGATCAGGGTGGCGGGATCGCGCGGATCGCCGATCCGCACCGAGCCGTAGGCCGCCTTCAGGCGCGGCACCAGGGCATCGTAGACCGAGTCGTGCACGAAGAGCCGCCGCAGGGTGGTGCAGCGCTGGCCCGCGGTGCCCATCGCCGCGAAGGCGATGGCGCGAAGCGCCAGGTCGAGGTCGGCGGAGGGCGCCACGATGGCGGCGTTGTTGCCGCCGAGCTCCAGGATCGCCCGGGCGAAGCGGGCGGCGAGCTTCGGCGCCACCTGCCGGCCCATCGCGGTCGAGCCGGTGGCGGAGACGAGCGCGACCCGCTCGTCCTCGACCAGCCGCTCGCCGAGTTCCCGGCCGCCGATCAGCAGGCCGAGCAGGCCCTCGGGCGCGTCGGCGCCGAAGCGCTTCACCGCCTTCAGGGCCAGCGCGTGGACGGCGAGCGCGGTGAGCGGGGTCTTCTCCGACGGCTTCCAGATCACCGGATCGCCGCAGACGAGCGCGAGCGCCGCGTTCCACGACCACACCGCCACCGGGAAGTTGAACGCCGTGATGACGCCACACACCCCGAGCGGGTGCCAGACCTCCATCATGCGGTGGTCCGGCCGCTCGGTCGCGATGGTGAGCCCGTGCAATTGCCGCGACAGGCCGACGGCGAAGTCGCAGATGTCGATCATCTCCTGGACCTCGCCGAGGCCCTCGGACAGGATCTTGCCGGCTTCCAGCGTCACGAGCCGGCCGAGATCGTCCTTGTGGGCGCGCAGCTCCTCGCCGAGCAGCCGTACCAGCTCGCCGCGGCGCGGGCCCGGCACCCGACGCCAGGCGAGGAAGGCCTGGGCGGCCCCCGCCAGAACTGCCTCGGCCTCGTCCGCGCCGGTCTGGCGCAACTCGGCCGCCACGCCGCCATCGACCGGCGAGCGCGCCGGGAGCCCGCCTTCCGCGAAGGCCTGGGCCGGGACGCCGAGGCGCTCCAGCACCGCCAGGGTGTCGTCGCGGACGGACAGGATGGTCGGGGCCATGGGACGATCTCCGTGTTGAAGACAGACGGCCCGCCTCCTTGCGGAAGGCGGGCCGGGCATGATTTGCGATCTTAAGGGATTCGACCCCGTTTCACAGCAGGAGCGGGCTTACGCGGCCTTCCGCTTCGGCTGGATCAGCTTGCGGTTGACCAGCACCTCGGCGATCTGGACCGTGTTGAGGGCCGCGCCCTTGCGCAGGTTGTCCGACACGCACCAGAACGACAGGCCGTTCTCGACCGTGATGTCCTCGCGGATGCGCGAGATGTAGGTGGCGTCCTCGCCCGCCGCCTCGTGCGGGGTGATGTAGCCGCCGGGCTCGCGCTTGTCGTCGACCAGGATGCCGGGCGCCGAGCGCAGGATCTGGGTCGCCTCCTCGGCCGAGAGCGGGCGCTCGAACTCGACGTTCACCGCCTCCGCGTGGCCGATGAACACCGGCACGCGCACGCAGGTCGCCGTCAGCTTGATCTTGGGGTCGAGCATCTTCTTCGTCTCGACCATCATCTTCCACTCTTCCTTGGTGGAGCCGTCCTCCATGAAGACGTCGATGTGCGGGATGACGTTGAAGGCGATGCGCTTCGTGAACTTCTGCACCTTGACCTCGCCGGCGGTGAACACCGCGCGGGTCTGGTTGAACAGCTCGTCCATCGCGTCCTTGCCGGCGCCGGAGACCGACTGGTAGGTCGCGACGACGACGCGCTTGATGGTGGCGGCCTCGTGCAGGGGCTTCAGGGCCACGACGAGCTGCGCGGTCGAGCAGTTCGGGTTGGCGATGATGTTCTTCTTGGTGAAGCCCACCACGGCGTCGGCATTCACCTCTGGCACGATCAGCGGCACGTCGGAATCGTAGCGGAAGGCCGACGAGTTATCGATGACGACGCAGCCCTGCTGGCCGATGCGGGGCGACCACTCCTTCGAGGTCTCGCCGCCGGCCGACATCAGGCAGATGTCGGTGTCGGAGAAGTCGTACTGGTCGAGGGCCTGGACCTTCAGCGTCTTGTCGCCGAAGGAGACCTCCTGGCCCAGGCTGCGGCGGGAGGCGAGCGCCACCACGGTGTCGGCCGGGAAGGCGCGCTCGGCCAGGATGTCGAGCATCTCGCGGCCCACATTGCCGGTGGCTCCGACGACGGCAACCTTGTAACCCATCTCAATCGCTCCAGTTCGGATGACTTCCTCCCCGGACGATCTCAGGCGGGCTCATGGAGCCCGGCCTCCGTCCGCCACGGACGGGGAGGGATCCGAGGACGACGCGAGGCTTCAGCCGGCGGCGGTCATCGCCGTCGTGGCTTTGCGTTTCGTCGTGGTCGACACAGGCCGCATGGCGCGGTCAGTCCTCGGAAATGGCGACACCCGAGATGGGGTGCGCGAGCGCGGGAAGCAACAGCCGGAACGCCCCCGCCTGTCAAGGGGTGGAACCGGGCGCCGGCAACAGATTTCCCGCGACGTCACTGTTAGGGTCTCGTTGACTCTGCGGCCGGTCGGCCGGGGACAAGTCGGGGCGGGTCAACGAAATCGCTAAAATGCGAGGGGATCCTGGTTTCGCGAACACGCGCAACCGTAAGGAGCGATCCCGTGCGGCAGAGGCCGGACTTCGACGACGCCGCCCTGGCGCGGGCGGCCCAAGCCCTCTCGCAAGACATCGGTCCCGTCGAGCCGCTGCTGCCGCGGCCGTTGCCGCGCGCGGCCCCGCGCGCCTGCCGGGGCCGGCGGGCTGCCGGCCGGACCGTCGGTGCCGCGGCGGTGATCGCGCTGCTCAGCGTGCTCGCCAGCGAACGGCGCCAGGCCGACGGAACGCCTGCCGATCCGCCTCTCGCCGATCGGGGCGCCTTCGTGCCGCGCTACGCCGCCCCCGCGGTGGCGCCCCCGGTCTGGAGCGACGCCGCGCCCGACCGCTACCGCCTCGGCGAGGCGACCGGCAGCGCCCGGATCCAGGCCGGCGGACTGCGCGAGGACACCCTGACCATCGGCGCCTTCGGCGTGCAGGAGGCGCCGTACCTGCGCCTCGTCGCCGCCGAGACGGCGGAGCCGGACGGGGAGGGGAGCCTGTTCGTCACCCTGGCGCGCCGGGCCGCCGAGGCCGGCGGCCTCTCGGTGGCGCGCACCGGCGAGCGCGCCCGGCTGGCGACGCGGTTCGGGGCGCTCGACACCGTCGACGCGACCCTCTCCGACCCCGAGGGGCGGCGCGCCTGCACGGCGTTCCGCCTCGGCGCGGCCCTGCGGCTCGAAGGCTGGCTGTGCGCGCCGCTGGGGCAGCTGCCCGAGCCGCAATCGGTCGCCTGCACGGTCGAGCGGCTGGGTGCCCTGCCGGGGGCCGCTCCGTCTCCGGCGGTGGCCGAGATGCTGGCGCAACCGCGATCGGCCGCCTGCCCGCCCGAGGAGCCCGCCACCACCGCGGCCCTGCCGACGCCCCGCAAGGCGGTTCGAAAGAATGCGGCGAGAGTGCGGCATTCGCGACCAGCTTCGCCGTGAACGGGAACCTCGGCCGCGCTCGCACGTCTCTTTCCACAAAGGCGTCGTTTCTTAACGAGTGCGGCGCTACCCCTGGCGACGTTCATCAAAGGTGCGTCATGCGCTTCCAGACTCTCGCCCTGACCGGGCTTCTCTCCCTCGCGGCCCTGGGCGCCGGCACCGCAGCCTCCGAGGCGCAGGACAGCTACGTCATCCGCAGCTACCGGGACGGCCAGGGCCTCGCGATCCGGGTGCGTCCGCGCAGCTGGCTCGATGCCGGAAACGTGGTCGAGGCCAATTCGGGCGCGGTGAGCAACCCGGCCACCAACCCGCACTTCATCACCGCCTCCTACCTGAATTCGCCGCCCTACATCGCCAACCGCGAGCGCTTCGGCGGCGCCGGCATCCTGCCCGATCCGATCACCAACGGCCCGTTCATCGGCGCCCGCCGCAGCGCCGTCACGGTGGATCTCTCGGCGATCGACTACCTCGACCCGACCTCGCCGCTGTCGCGGGCGCGTTACGGGTACTGATCCGCGACGCATCGACGGATTGTGCGACGGGCCCCGAGAGGGGCCCGTTTCGTTTGGAAGGTGTCTCTCGACCGAGCTGGCACCCTCCATCGTCATCCCGGGGCCGCGCAGCGGAGCCCGGGATCCATAACCGCCGACGATGCAGGAGGAGGTGGCCAGTGCTCTGCTTCGCTCGGCACCGTTAGCGGGTATGGATCCCGGGTTCTCGCCTGCGGCGCGCCCCGGGATGACGCCGAGGGTTGTCGATGCGGACTGTCATTCGACGTTCCGCCCCTACCGCTCCTCCGCCTTCACCCACTTGATCACCCGCGGCGGCTCGTAGGCCCGGATCCGCGCGACGAGGTCCGCCGGCTCGGTGCCGACGATCAGCATCGCCCGGTGCGGCTCGCGCACGAAGCCCTCGGCGACCACGGAATCGAGGAAGCCCAGGAGCCCGTCGAAGAAGCCGCCGGCATTGAACACCGCCAGCGGCTTCCGGTGGTAGCCGAGCTGGGCCCAGGTCCAGACCTCGAACATCTCCTCGAAGGTGCCGAGGCCCCCGGGAAGAGCCACGAACCCCTCGGCGAGGTCGGCCATCAGCGCCTTGCGCTCGTGCATCGAGGCGACGACGCGCAGGTCGGTCAGGCCGAGATGCGCGGTCTCCTTCTCGACGAGGGCCTGGGGAATGATGCCGGTCACCCGGCCGCCCGCCGACAGCACGCCGTCGGCGACCGCGCCCATCAGCCCGACCTTGCCGCCACCATAGACCAGCTCGATCCCGGCCTCGGCGAAGTGGCGCCCGAGCGCGGTCGCCGCCTCGCGGTAGAGCGGGCGGGCCCCGTCGCTGGAGCCGCAGAACACACACAGGCGCATGGTCGTCCCTTTCCCGATCAGCCGGCTTGCGCCTGCAGCTCGCGCACGATGGCATCGCCCATCTCGGCCGTGCCGACCGCGTTGGTACCCGGCCCGGCGATGTCGCGGGTGCGGGTGCCGGCGGCGAGCGTGCGGGTGATGGCGGTCTCGAGCTGGTCCGCCGCCTCCAGGAGGCCGAAGGAGTAGCGGAGCGCCATCGCCAGCGAACCGATCATGGCGATCGGGTTGGCGAGATTCTGGCCGGCGATGTCGGGAGCCGAGCCGTGGACCGGCTCGTAGAGGGCGCGCCGGGTGCCGTTCTCGACCGCGCCCAGCGAAGCCGAGGGCAGCATTCCGAGGGAGCCCGTCAGCATCGCGGCCACATCCGACAGGATGTCGCCGAACAGGTTGTCGGTGACGAGCACGTCGTACTGCTTGGGATTGCGCACCAGCTGCATGGCGCAGTTGTCGGCCAGCACGTGCTCCAGGCCGACATCGGAATACTGCTCGGCATGGAGCCGGGTGACCGTCTCCTTCCACAGCACGCCGGTCTTCATCACGTTGTGCTTCTCGGCCGAGGCGACCTTGTTGCGGCGCTTGCGGGCGAGGTCGAAGGCCACCGCCGCGATCCGCTCGATCTCACCGGTGGTGTAGATCTGGGTGTCGACCGCGCGCTTCTGGCCGTCTTCCAGCGTCACGATCTCCTTCGGCTCACCGAAATAGACGCCGCCGGTCAACTCGCGCACGATGACGATGTCGAGTCCCTCGACCAGCTCGCGCTTGAGCGCCGAGGCCTCGGCCAAAGCCGGGTAGCAGATCGCCGGGCGCAGGTTGGCGAACAGGCCGAGATCCTTGCGCAGGCGCAAGAGGCCCGCCTCGGGGCGCTTGGCATACGGCACGCCGGCCCATTTCGGCCCGCCGACGGCGCCGAACAGCACCGCGTCGGCGGCCTTGGCCCGGTCCATCGCGGCTTCGGAGAGCGGGACGCCGTGGGCGTCGATCGCCGCGCCGCCGACGAGGTCGGTCTCGGTCTCGAAGCGGGCGATGCCGGCGCGGGTGAACCAAGACAGAACCTTGGAGACCTCTTGCGCCACCTCGGGGCCGATGCCGTCGCCGGGCAGGAGCAGGATCTTGTGTGTGGCCATGGCGTGACCTTCTCGAAAAGGGGAGGGGGCGGAGGAACGGTCCCTCCGCCGGGAGTTCGGGGGCGGTTTACGACTTGCGCGCGACGGTGAAGCGGGCGGCCTCGCAGAGCGTCGCGGCGGCCTCGCCCCAGGGCTTCAGGGCGCTCTCGCACTCGCCCACGAGGCGCTCGCATTCGGCGCGGGCGCCGTCGAGGCCGAGGCGGTCGACGAGGGTGGCCTTGCCGGCCTCCTTGTCCTTGCCGGTGCGCTTGCCCATCGCCTCCGAGGAGGCCTCGCGGTCGAGGATGTCGTCGGCGACCTGGAACGCCTGGCCCAGCGCCCGGCCATAGGCCAGGAGCGCCCGGCGCTCGTCCGGGGAGGCGCCGCCGACGAGCGCCCCGGCATCGACCGAGAAGGCCAGGATGGCGCCGGTCTTCATCGCCTGAAGCTGGAGCGTGGCGTCGACGTCGAGGTTGGCCGGGCCGAAGCGCCCCTCCGCCCCGAGATCGAGGAGCTGGCCGCCGACCATGCCGCCGAGGCCCGAGGCGCGGGCGAGGCCCAGCACCAGCTCGGAGCGGATCAGCGGGTCGGCCTGCCAGGCCGGATCGGCGACGATCTCGAAGGCGAGGGTCTGGAGGGCGTCGCCGACCAGGATGGCGGTCGCCTCGTCGTACTTCTTGTGCACGGTCGGCTGGCCGCGGCGCAGGTCGTCGTCGTCCATCGCCGGCAGGTCGTCGTGGACGAGCGAGTAGCAATGGACCAGCTCGACGCCGGCGCCGGCCGCCATGGCCCCCTCGAACGGGCCGCCGAGCATCCGGGCGGTCTCGATGGCGAGGAACGGGCGCAGGCGCTTGCCGCCGTTGAGCACCGCGTGGCGCATCGCCTCCATCAGCCGGGGCGGCCGGGCGATCTCGCCGGCCTGCACCGCGTCGCCGAGGCGCTCGGCGAGGAAGCCTTCGACGCTCTTGGCGACGGCCGAGAGCCGCGCCGTGAAATCGCCTGCCTGCGGGTATCCTGTGGTGCCGGCCATCGTTTTTTCCTGGGGACGGCCCGGCGTCGTGTCCTGCGGGGCCCGCGTTGACGTCATGGTGTCCTCATATCGACGGGCACGCCGAGAGGAGGGTCGGATTCAGGAGCCGCGGGTCACGGCGGAGCGCCGGGAGGGCGTGCCGCAGCCGCTGCGGGGCTTGGTCCCGGCGGGGGCACCACCGGCCCGGCCCCGGGGTCGGCGCATCGTGCGCGCCGTGCTCCTGGTGCCCGTCATGGCGGTCGTCCTCGTCCTGGTCCTGGCGCTCGTCTATCGCGCGCTGACCCCGCCCTCAACCCTGATGCTCGGCCGCTGGGCCACGCTCCAGCCGGTGACCCGCGAGGTGGTGGCGCTGGATGCCATCGCCCCGGCCCTGGTCCAGGGCGTCGTGGCCTCCGAGGACCAGCGCTTCTGCCTGCATGGCGGCGTCGACTGGGACGCCCTGTGGAGCGTCGTCGACGACGAGGACGGCCCGAGCCGCGGCGCCTCGACGGTGACGATGCAGACGGTGAAGAACGTCTTCCTGTGGCCGGGCCGCTCCTACCTGCGCAAAGCCCTCGAGATCCCGCTGGCGCTGATGGTCGATCTGGTCTGGGGCAAGCGCCGGACGATGGAGATCTACCTCAACGTCGCCGAGTGGGGCGATGGGATCTTCGGGGCGGAGGCCGCCGCCCGGCACTGGTTCAATAAGTCCGCCCGCGACCTCACCCGGGGCGAGGCCGCCCTGCTGGTCGCCGCCCTGCCGAACCCGTTTTTCCGCAACCCGCGCCACCCGACCCGGGTCCTGCGGGCGCTCGCCGGGCGGATCCAGGGACGGACGGCGGGGATCGGGTCATTGAGCCAGTGCGTGCGGCCGTGAGCCGGCGAACATTCGGCGCCCTGGCGACTTTCCCTCAAGGCCGCCCGGAACGGGGCTGGCGCGGCGGCCTTTCCCCCCGTAACACCGGCCGCGCCCGCCCTTTGCGGCGCGGCCCTTACAAGGGAAGCACGATGTTCACTCTCGAGATCGACGGCACGCCCGTCGCCATCATCCGGTCGAACGAGGAACGGGCCCGGGAGCTTCTCGAGGTCGAGGGCTTCAAGGACGACCTGCGCACCATGAAGAGCGACGGCCGCCCGCTGTGGACGGGCAAGGTCGAATCGCTGAAGCTGCGCCCCGCCACCGAGGACGAGGTCGAGACCTTCGAGGACTCGATGGACGAGGAGGATTTCGAGGACGAGGACGAGCCCAAGGCCGCGAACGACACCCAGGCCGGGACCGACGACGAGGACGAGGAGGACGACGTCGACATCCTGTTCCTGGTCGACATCGACGACGAGGACGAGGCGTAAGGCGAAACGCCTCGCGCGGCCGGCCTTGGGGTCGGCCGCGCTTCCCCCGGCGGGTGTCAGGGCGTGCGCCGCACGATGCCGATCGCCCCGAGGCCAACCCGCAGGTCGGTCTCGAAGCGCTGATAGGAGGGTAGGCGCCCGAGGCGCCGCAGGTCCATCTCCGCGGCGATCTGGTCGAGCAGACCTCCGGGATCGGGCGCGCGCCGCCCCTTGCGTCCGCCGAACAGGACGCGAACCGCCTCGTTGAGGGCGCGCTTGGGATCCTCGACGGTTTCCGCCCGCTCCGGATGCCAGGAGAGGGGGACGCGATCTGGCCAAGACGCGAAGCCGAACACCCGCGCGACCGCATCGGGATCCGCCAGCGTCCAGGCCTCCATCTCGCGGACCGGCATCAGCGGCACGATGCGGTGTTCCGGCATCGCGCATTCCGCTCGGGAGAATGTCCGGACCTGTCCGACAATCTGCGCCTCCACCTGCTCGACCCGCGCTCGCGACGCGTCGGCGTGGATCACGAACAGATCGACGCTGTCCCGGTCGCGGCAAACAATGGCGGCGCGCGCGGCATTGGTCTTCTCGGTGTAGGAGAGGATGTCTTCCTGCAGTTCGACCCTGACGACCGCCTCTGCCTGCACGATACCGAGCAGCGTGCGGTAGACGATCTTCGGCAGGAAGCGCCGGTCGGTAGGCCCCTCCGAGAACAGGCCGGCCACGAGCCACGTCATGCCAAGTCCTGCGTCAAAGGGTGCGCTCGTCCCCGCTCTGGACGATCCGATCGATATCCGATCGTGTCAGGCGGTGCTCGCGGTCGTCGAGAGGGAGTTCGCCCGCGACGAGGCCGGCGCGCATACGCGTGCGGCGCGTCACGGCCCTGTGCTCGGGATCGACCCGGGACACAACGTCGACGGCAACGATCTCCTCGTCCTCCGTCGCCCGGAGCACGACGGGAGAATGGGTGTTGAGGATCACCTGGAACAGGCGCTCCTCGTCGTCCTCGGCTGTCCGTAACGAGGTGCAGGCCTCGCGTAGCACTGCGATCAGGCGGGCGAGCCGGTCGGCGTGGATGCCGTTCTCCGGCTCCTCGAACAGCAGCACGCTGCGGCGGCGCGGATCGTAGAGATAGGTCAGCAGGGCGAGCATCCGCAGCGTGCCGTCCGACAGCACGCGGGAGCTGAATTCCTCGCCGTCCTGCGTCGTCAGCAGGAAGCGATAGCGGCCATAGGCTTCATCCCGCTCGACGCGCAGGTCCTTCACGCCCGGGATCAGGGTCGACAGGGCGGAGCGGATCAGCCCGATATCGCCGCGCGGACGCTCGGGCGTTCGCGTCTCCGCCTCGATCCGGGCCAGCACTTTCGCAAGATTGGAGCCGTCGGGCAGCAGGTCGTCGGGGGCCAGCGCGTCGCTCGGCTCGCGCTCGGCCGAGACTTCGAGCTGCAGGAAGGTCATGCCCTCAAGCTCCTGCCGCAGCGCGAACAGGTGTGGGAACTCGGTGGCGGTGGTGATCTTCGACAGGACTGTCGCGGTGGCGCGGCCCTTGCGGACCGGGAACGGGCGCGGGAGCCCCTGTCGGCCGTCCTGGTTGACCTGGAACGTATCGTCCAGTGTCTCCAGAAAGGGCGTCCGTGCCCGGCCGGTGCCGTATCGGGCGCGCCTCTTGGCAAAATCCTGCGCGAGCGAGGAGCGTCGGCCCCATGCATCGTCGGCCCGGCGGATCGCAGAAGCCTGCTCGCGGCGGACGTAAAGCCGTTCCAGGCCGCCCGGGTCGTCGGCGCGCCGCTCGATCTCAAGCTCGTAGCGCAGGCGGGTATGGGCGAGGGGCTTGCGCTGCCCGAAGGCGTCCTCGACCTCCGGGTCGAGCAAAACCTCGACTGCGAAGCGCATCGCGTCGACGGTCGCGCCGTCGGCGCGGCGGCGGAACATCTCGCTCGGGTCGCCCCGCATGGTCCGGACTGCGTCCGGCA
This sequence comes from Methylobacterium sp. DB0501, assembly GCF_011043735.1. Taxonomy (GTDB): domain Bacteria; phylum Pseudomonadota; class Alphaproteobacteria; order Rhizobiales; family Beijerinckiaceae; genus Methylobacterium; species Methylobacterium alsaeris. The sequence continues at coordinate 420,218 of NZ_JAAKGV010000001.1, forward strand.
AGTCCAGGGCGGCGAGGCGCGCCAGCAGCCGGAGCGCGTCGAAGAAGTTCGACTTTCCCGACGCGTTCGGGCCGGCGATGACCGTGAAGGGTTGCAGGTCGAGGGTCAGGCCCTCGAAGCTCTTGAAGCCATCGATCTCGACCCGCGTCAGCATCTGGTGCCTCAGGCGCCCAGCTTGCGCTTGCGCTGGCCGAGGGTTCGCAGGCGCAGCGCGTTGAGCTTGATGAAGCCCGCCGCGTCGCGGTGGTCGTAAGCGACGGCGCCTTCCTCGAAGGTCACGAGGTCCTGGTCGTAGAGCGAGTTCGGGCTCTCGCGGCCGATGACGTGGACGCCGCCCTTGTAGAGCTTCAGCCGCACCGTGCCGGTGACCATCTCCTGGCTCTTGTCGATCAGGGCCTGGAGCATCTCGCGCTCCGGCGAGAACCAGAAGCCGTTATAGATCAGCTCGGCGTAGCGCGGCATCAGCTCGTCCTTGAGATGGGCCGCGCCGCGGTCGAGGGTGATCGACTCGATCGCCCGGTGGGCCGGCAGCAGGATGGTGCCGCCGGGGGTCTCGTACATGCCGCGGCTCTTCATGCCGACGAAGCGGTTCTCGACGAGGTCGAGGCGGCCGATTCCGTTGGCGCGGCCCAGCTCGTTGAGCTTGGCGAGCAGGGTCGCCGGCGACAGGCGCTCGCCGTCGATCGAGACCACGTCGCCGCGCTCGAAGCCGATGGTGATGACGGTCGGCGTGTCGGGCGCCTCCTCGGGGGAGAGGGTGCGCGAGTAGACGTAGTCCGGCACGTCCTGCGCCGGATCCTCCAGCACCTTGCCCTCGGAGGAGGCGTGCAGGAGGTTCGCGTCGACCGAGAACGGCGCCTCGCCGCGCTTGTCCTTGGCGATCGGGATCTGGTGCTGCTCGGCGAAGGCCAGGAGCGATTCGCGGGAGCGGAAATCCCATTCGCGCCAGGGGGCGATCACCGTCACGTCGGGCTTGAGCGCATAATAGCCGAGTTCGAACCGGACCTGGTCGTTGCCCTTGCCGGTGGCGCCGTGGGACACGGCATCCGCCCCGACCTTCTCGGCGATCTCGATCTGCTTCTTGGCGATCAGGGGCCGCGCGATCGAGGTACCGAGGAGATAGATGCCCTCGTACTGGGCGTTCGCCCGGAACATCGGAAAGACGTAGTCGCGGACGAATTCCTCGCGCAGGTCCTCGATGAAGATATTCTCGGGCTTGATGCCGAGCAGCTCCGCCTTGGCGCGGGCCGGCTCCAGCTCCTCGCCCTGGCCGAGATCGGCGGTGAACGTCACCACCTCGCAGCCGTAGGTGGTCTGGAGCCACTTGAGGATGATCGAGGTGTCGAGGCCGCCCGAGTAGGCGAGCACGACCTTCTTCACGCGCTTCTGGGGCTGGTCGGACATGCGGGCGCGCCTTGCGATGATGGAGAACGGAGGACCGCGGGGGCTTACCAGCCCGGCCCGGCCGCGTGCAACCGCGCTCCGTAAGTTCCATCGCCCACCCGTGGCGAAGCGACGCCTAAGGCAACGCTTGTGGGCGGGGCGTGCGGACGCGAAGGTGCGCATTCAGTCCAACGGAGGGGTGCGATGCCGCGCCGGCCCACGCTCGAATTCTGGTTCGAGTTCGCATCCACCTATTCGTATCTCGCCGCGATGCGGATCGAGGCGCTCGCCGAGGCCGCCGGGGTGACCCTGCGCTGGCGTCCGTTCCTGCTCGGGCCGGTCTTCGCCGCGCAAGGCTGGACCTCCTCGCCGTTCAACCTCTACCCGGCCAAGGGCCGCAACATGTGGCGCGACCTCGCCCGCGAGGCCGCCCGCCTCGGATTGCCTCCGGTGATGCGCCCCGCGAGCTTTCCCCAGAACAGCCTCGCGGCGACCCGGGTCGCGGTCCACGGCGCCGAGGAGCCGTGGATCGGCGCCTATGTCCGGGCGGTCTACGAGGCGGAGTTCGCACGCGGCGCCTCGATCGCCGAGCCGGCCGCGATCTCCGCGCTCCTCAACGGGCTCGACCTCGACGGCCCGGCGCTGATCCGCGCCTCGACCCAGGAATCGGTGAAGAGCCGCCTGCGCTCGATCGGCGAGGAGGCGAAGTCCCGCGGGCTGTACGGCGCCCCGAGCTTCCTGACCGAGGACGGCGAATTGTTCTGGGGCAACGACCGGCTGGAACAGGCGCTCGCCTGGGCGGTGGGGGAGCGGCCGGCGGGGTTGCGGTAGGGGCGAGAGCCCTACTCCTTCTCCAGGATCGACACGGTGCCGTCGCGCTCGACGATGGCGGCGGCGACCCAGTCGAGGTCGTCGAGCTTCTGCTGGCGCGCGGCGGTGCGGATGTCGGCCTGCTGCATGCGCAGGCGGCGCATCGCGGTCTCGTTCCAGCGCCCATCGCGGAAGACCACGATCGGGGTGCCGTCGACGACGCGCTCGAACCAGACGAAGCGCAGCTTCAGCCACGACACCGCGACATGCATCAGGCCGACGGTGAACAGGGCACTCATCGCGCCGACGAAGGAGCGGTCGTCGCCGAGCACGGCGCTGACCGAGAGGCCGCCGAACAGGAACAGCACCACCATGTCGATCGGCGCCTGCTGGCTCGCGGTGCGGCGGCCGATCAGCCGGATCACGAACAGCACGATGACGTAGGCCGCAGCGGCCTTGAGGACGGTATTCATCTCACGGCACCGCGAATTGCGACCAGGACAGGGTCTCGCCCTCGTCGAGGCGAGCGGTGAGGGCGACGGCGCCGAGGAAGCTCGGCGAGCCGGTGAAGCGGATCACCGCGCGCGTCTCGCCCTTGAGCACCGGGAAGACGAGGCGGATGTTGCCGCCGGCGATCTGCCAGGCCTGCGGCCGCGGCGTGATGCTCTCGAGGCCGAACAGGTCGACCAGCTCCTTGGCGATCGTCACCGCGACTTGGTCGCCGCCGGGCGGCACCCGGGTGTCGAGGCGCACGATCGTCGGCGCGCCGAAGCGCGTCACCGGCTCGTAATGGATCACGATCGAGCCGTCGCCGTTGGCGCGAGTGTGCTCGCTGAACGGCCCCCGCCCGAGGAATCCGAGGGCGCAGACGACCACGAAGGCCAGCATCAGCCAGCGCCCGGCCAGCTCCGCCCGGCGCCAGCGATCCTCGAAGCCGGGATAGAAGCCGGCGGCGATCTCCTCGCGCATCGGCGGATCGTCATGGATGACCTTCACGGGGGGCACTCTCGTCGCGGGCGGCCCGTCTCGGGATGCCGCAGGGTCGCAAGGCGACGACATAGCGCCGGGACGTCGGACGGCCATGTCCTTGCACCGGCTGGAACCCCGCTCCGGCCGCGCCTACAAGGGGACGCAGCGCCAGCCGGCCTCGCGATGGTGTCAGACCTGCACCGACCTTCCTCGGCCGCGCCGGCCGGGCGCCTCGTCGCCCTCGACCGGATGCGCGGCTTCGTCGTCGGCCTCGTGGTCCTGCACCACGCGGTGCTGGCCTACTGCACGTTCGGCCACATCGACCGGGTCCACTACGCCCTCTCGACCGCGCCGATCGTCGATCCGCAACGCTGGATCGGCTTCGACCTGGTCGTCCTGCTCGACGACGGCTTCTTCATGCCGCTGCTGTTCGGGCTCTCCGGCCTGTTCGTCCGCGACGGGCTCGCGCGCAAGGGGGTCGGACCCTACCTGCGGGCGCGGCTGCTCCGCCTCGGCCTCGCCTTCTGCGTCGCCGAGCTGACGCTCGTCCCGCTGGCCTATTACCCGTCCTTCCTGCAGGCCGGCGGCAAGTTCCTTCAAGCCGGCGACGCCCCGGGCTTTCCGGCCTTCTGGCACGCCACGGTCACGGCCGGGCCGTGGCCGAGCGGGCCGCCCTGGTTCATCGGCGTCCTGCTGCTGTTCGATGCCGCCGCGGCCTTGTGGTTCGTGCTCGCGCCGCACGAGTGGTCGGCCACGCCCGCGGAGGACCCTCGCCCGGGCCGGGACTTCGTCCGGCTCGTCGCCGTCACGATCCTCGTCTTCCTGCCGCTGCTTCTCGCGGTCGGTCCCCGTCCCTGGTTCGCGGTCGGGCCGCTCGCCGTGCAGGGCAGCCGCATCGGGCTCTACGCGGCGTATTTCGCCGCCGGGGTCGGGCTCGGCCGAGGCGGCGGGCCGGCCATCGCCGGGTTCGGGCGGGCGCTCGCCCGCCGATGCGGGCTCTGGGTCGCGCTCGCGGTGGCCGCCGGGACGGTCTTCGTCGCGGCGACCCGCCTCGGCGCGGCGGTCCCCCGGCCGGCCCAGGCGGCACTCGCCCTCGACGGGATCGCGCAGGCTGTCTTCTGTGCCGCCGCCTGCTTCGCGCTGCCGGCCCTGTTCCTGCGCCTCGCGGAGGGCCGGCATCCGGCCTGGGACAGCCTCGCGGCGAATGGATTTGCCGTCTATCTGCTGCACTATCCCGTCGTGACCTGGACGCAGTACGGGCTGCTCGGGTGGAAGGCCGGCGCCGTGGCGAAGGGCCTCTCGACCTTCGTCGTCGCGCTCGGCGCGAGCTGGGCCGGCGCCGCATTGCTGCGGCGGTCGCCCCTGGTCGGACGGGTGCTCTGACCGCCGCGCCCGGTTTGCCGCCGCGAAGAAACCCGCTATGCTTCATGCGGGTCGGCAGTCACCCAGGCGTCACCGCCCCGCGAGGGGAGCTAAACCTGTCCATTCTCCCTTCGGCCACGCTCATTCCCGTGCCGCGTCGAAAGCCGGTGACCCTCGACATCCGATCAGGACCGGCACACGGAGAATGACCGTGCCGAGAGACCCGATTCCCTTCGCGACCCACGACGTGTCGGCGCTCGCCAAGTCGCTGCGTGCCCAATGGGCGGCGCGGACCAGGCCGGCGAGCCAAGGACCGAGCCGCGTGCCGAGCCATGTCGAGATGCTGAACATGCTCGCCCGGGCCGCCGGCCACCGCAACTTCCAGCACTTTCGCGCCCTGGGCGACCCTCGCCCGCCGGAGGATCGCTCCGCCCCCGCTCAAGCCGATCCCGAGATCGTGCAGCGCGCCGCACGGTACTTCGATGCGCAGGGACGGTTGCGGAGCTGGCCGGCCCGGCGGTCGATCCAGGATCTCTGTCTCTGGGGGCCGTGGTCGAAGATCCCGGCCCAGCGCTCGTTCGACGAGCGGCAGATCAGTACCCTGCTCACCGCGCTTCATCTGTTCGGCGATCCCGCCATCATCCGGCGCACGATGTGCCACGTCGGGTTGATGACCCGGGGCATCGACGGGCGGGATTATCGCCGGATCGAGCGGGCCCCGTCGCCCGAGGGGGCGGCGCTGATCCGCCAGCTTCGCCGGAACGGGCACTGACCGGACCCGCCGCGATGGCCTGTCTCCGGCCATCGCGGCGGGTGCGGGAGGGGCGGAAGCCGGCGCGTTCAGCCCCGCACGGCCGAGGCGTTCGCCGGAAGTGCCGCCGCGGTCTCCGCCGGCTCGCCGGCCGCGACCCAGCGCAGGCACAGGGCGGCGGCGAGCATCGGCAGGGCCAGCGCCACGCAGTAATCCGGCCGCTCCCAGCCCGCCGCCATCAGCATCCCGGCGAGCGACGGCCCGGCGACGGCGCCGAGGCGGCCGACGCTCATGGCGAGCCCGGTGCCGGTGGCGCGCACCGGGGCCGGGAAGATCGGCGGCACCACCGCATACATCGCGTTGATCGAGCCGTAGAGGCAGAAGCCGATGGCGAGGGTGGCGGCGAGCAGCGCCGCCGGCGTCGCCGGGACGTGGCCGAAGAGGGTGGCGGCGAGGAACAGGCCGGCCATGAAGGCGGCGGCGAGCCGGCGCGTCCCGGCCTTCCGGGCGGCGAACCCGAACAGCAGGCAACCGGCCGCCCCGCCGAGATTCATCAGCATCGCTCCCGAGATGCCGCCGCTGACGCTGAGCCCCAGCTCGGTCAGCACCTTCGGGGTCCAGCTCAGGAAGAAGTAGCAGGTCGTCATCACGCAGAAATACGCCGCGCAGGCCGCGAGCGTGCGGGTGCGGTAGGGCGGGCGCGCGATGGCCGAGAGGCTGGCGCCGGCCTCGGCCTCGGCGCGCAAGGGGGCCGGCAGGGCGGCCAGCGCCGGACGGCCGAGCCGGGCGAGCACCCGGTTGACCTTCGTGAGCGCCCCGGCCGGGCGGCGGGCGATGAGGTAGTCGAGGGATTCCGGCAGGAAGGCCAGCACCGCCGGCACCAGCGCCAGCGCCACGAGGCCGCCGAAGACGTAGACGGCGCGCCAGCCGTAAGCCGCGATCAGGTAGACCGAGAAAGCGCCGCCCAGCGTCGCGCCGAGGGGATAGCCGAGCGACATCAGCGAGATCGACAGGTTGCGCCAGCGGTCGGTGGCGTATTCGGCCACCACGATGTTGACGGTGGCGAGCCCGCCGCCGATGCCGAGGCCGGTGAAGAGCCTCACCAGGGCGAGTTCGGTCAGGGTGTTCACCGCGGCGGCGGCCAGCATGCCGAGGCACAGGATGGCGAGGCACAGGAGCAGGGTGGTGCGCCGGCCGAACCGGTCGCTCAGCGGCGCGATCAGCAGGGCGCCGAGCCCCATCCCGGCGAGCCCGGCACTGAACAGCAGGCCGAGATCGGTCGGCTTCAGGGCGAAGTCCCTGGCGATCGAGGCCGCCGTGAAGGCGACCACCAGCACGTCGAAGCCGTCCAGCGCACAGATCAGCACGCAGACCGCCACGGCGGCGACCTGGAACGGGGTCATGGAGCCCTGGCGGATCGCGGCGCGGGGGTCGGATGTGTCCGGTGTGACGGCCATGGTGGTCCTCCCAAATATTGTATTCGTCTTTTTTCGATGATCGCGAGGGTTGTCGCACCCTCCGCGTCATCCCGGGGCTGCGCGGCGGAACCCGGGATCCATCACCGCTGGCGTTCCAGTACGAGGCGGGACGCGATACGCCGTATCCGGCACCGTCGGCGGTTATGGATCCCGGGGTCTCATCTTCGGCGAGTCCCCGGATGACGTCGGAGCCTGGTAAGACGCGTCGGTTCGACTTGCTTTCGCCGGACCGCCCGCCTCACCCCGCCCGGTCCGCCGTATCGATGGTGATCCCGCCGCCCACCACCCGCGACACGCAGGTGCAGAGCTGGGCGTTCGCCGCCTTCTGGGCCTCGCTGAAGAACACGTCGCGGTGATCGACCGTGCCGTCTGCATCCAGGATCTTCACCGTGCACAGCCCGCACTCGCCGCGCCGGCAATCGTGGATCATGGCGATTCCCGCCGCCTCCAGGGCCTCCAGCATGGTCTGGTGGCGCGGGACGACGATCTCCCTCGACAGCCGCGGGATGCGGACGGTGAACGCCTCGGTGGCGTGGCGGCCGCCGGTGCCGAAGGTCTCGAAGCGCAATCCCTGCGCCGGGCGACCCGATTCCGCCCAGGCCCGGCGGCCCGCCTCCATCATCCCGTAGGGCCCGCACAGATAGGCCTCGCCGCCGGGGGCGAGGTCCGCGACCGCCGCCGCGAGGTCGATCCGCCCGCCCTCGTCGTCCGTGAACGTCTCGAGCCGGTCGCCGATCCGCGCGCGCAACCCGTCGGCGAGCGCCAAGTCCCGACGCGTCCGGGCGGCGTAGAGCAGGCGGAACCGGGCGCCGGCCTGATGCAGGGCCAGCGCCATGGCGTGCAGCGGCGTGATGCCGATGCCGCCGGCGACGAGCAGGTAGCCGGGCCGGCCCGGGGTGAGGCCGAAATGGTTGCGGGGGCCCGAGATGCTGAGGCGGGCGCCGGGCTCCAGCCCGTGCATGTAGGCCGAGCCGCCGCGGCTGTCGGGCAGACGCTTCACGGCGATGCGGTAGAGCCCGTCGGCGCCGGAATCGAGCAGCGAGTAGGAGCGGGTGTCCGGCCGCTCGCCGATCATCACCGCCACCCCGAGATGGCTGCCGGGCGGGGCGGGCGCCCCGGGAGTGGCCGGCTCGATCTCCAGGAGCCGGATGTCGGGCGTCAGCGCCCGGGCGGCGCGCAGGCGCGCCGGCTGCCAGTCGGTCGCGGCCATGGCGGCTACTCCGCCGCGATGCCGACGGGCGGAGCGGCCTTGGGGTCCCGGCCCTCCTTCGCCATCATCCCGTCGATCAGGCGGTGGGCCCAGAGCGCGCCGGCATCGATGTTGAGGTTGTAGAACGGCTGGCGCGGCTGGCGGTCGATCGCCCGCTGCTGGGCCTCCAGCACGTCGTGGTCCTGGTCGTAGACGCCCTTGCCGTCGTTGACGTGGGCAAGGGTGAGGGACTTCGTCAGCTCCTCGTCGTCGGGGCGCCAGTTGCGCACGAAGTTCCAGAAGTAATGGCAGCTCGTGGCGGTCTCGGGGGTGATGGCCGCCAGGAAGAAGCCGTTGACTCCTTCCGAGCGGTCGCCCTGGCGGGCGCCCGTGCCGGCGAGCGCCACCCCGACATCGCCCGCCACCACGTTCGGCGCCTCGAACCGGATGATCTGCCAGCGGTCGACATGGCCGGGCCGCCCCAGGTTCCGCGCCCAGAACGGCGGCGGCTCGATATTCTCCATCCAACGCTCGACCGTGACGCACCGGTCGGTGTGGGTCACCTCGAACGGGCTGCGGGTGATCGCGTCGTCGCCGATGCTGCCGGCATGGACGTAGGTCTCGTGGGTGAGGTCCATCAGGTTGTCGATGACCAGACGGTAATTGCACTTCAGGCTGTAGAAGGTGCCGCCCTCGCCGACCCACGGCGCGTCGCTGTTCCAGTGGAAGTCGGGCACGAGGTCGGGATCGGCGAGGGCCGGGTCGCCCATCCAGAGCCAGACCAGGCGGTAGCGCTCCACTGCCGGGAAGGCGCGCACGCAGGCCGACGGATTGATGGTCTCCTGGGCCGGCATGAAGGTGCAGCGGCCGGACGCGTCGAAGACGAGGCCGTGATAGCCGCACATCACCTGGTCGCCCTTGAGGTGGCCGAGCGACAGCGGGAGCAGGCGGTGCCAGCAGGCATCCTCCAGGGCCGCGACCGCGCCGTCGGTGCGGCGGTACAGCACCACGTCCTTGTCGCAGATCCGGCGCGGCGTCAGCGCCCGGCCGATCTCGTGGCCCCAGGCGGCGGCGTACCAGGCGTTCAGGGGAAAACCCTTGGGATCCGTCATCGTTCTCTCCCTCGTCGTCGTCCGGCCTCGCGGGTCTTTCGCCGCGCTGGAGGTCCGGTCGTGCGGCGGCCGGCTTGGCCGTATCGGGGCGTTCGGGCGGATCGCCCGAGGGCCGCCGCCGGCGGGCCGGCCGGTATTGCGCCGCACACAGGTTTCGCGTGCCGGATCAGCAGTTTGGAACTGGTCCGGTTCGATCCTTCGACGCTAGCCGCCGGGCGCCGGCCCGGCCATGGACGCGATCCGGAATTTCTTGGACGGATCCGGCGCCCGGCCTTACCCTGCCGGCGGGAGGAGGGGACGATGCCAGCGCAGCGGGAGCGGCCGATCCCGGTCTTTCGCCTCTACGGCGAGACCGCCGAGGCGACGGTGCCGAGCTTCGTCCATGCCGAGCGGATCGGCTCCAGCGCGGCCCTGCACGATTGGGAGATCGCGGCCCACCGCCACGGCGCGCTGACGCAGGGGCTGGTCGTCACGCGCGGCCACGGTGCCCTGTCGCTCGATGCCAGGCGCGAGGAGTTCTCCGCGCCCTGGCTGGTCTGGGTGCCGTCCGGCGTGGTCCACGCCTTCTCGTTCCGGCCCGGCACCGACGGGGTGGTCCTGTCGCTCGCCGACGACTTCCTCGCCGCGGTGCTCGATCCCGATCCGGAGGCCGCCCGCCTGCGGTCCGCCGCCGAGGCGACGTTCAGCGGAAGGCCCGGCTCGCCGGAGGAGATCGACCTCGACCTCGCCTCCCTCGTCGAGACCCTGATGCGGGAGGCCGCCGGTGCCCTGCCGGGGGCGGCGAGCGCCGTGGCGGCCCTCGTGAAGCTCCTGGTCGTCGGCGTGCTGCGGACCCGCGCCGCCCGCTCGATCACCGAGCCGGCGGCGCTCGCGCGCGCCGACCTGCATCGTCGCTTCCGCCGGCTGGTCGAGGCGCATCTGCGCGAGGGCTGGCCGCTCGCCCGCTTCGCGGCCGCCCTCGGCGTCAGCCCGGACCGGCTGCACGCCGCCTGCACCGAGGCGGTGCGGCGCTCGCCGCAGGGGATCCTGCACGACCGGCTGATGCTCGAGGCCAAGCGCAGCCTGATCTACACCACGCTGCCGGTCTCGAAGATCGCCTTCGATCTCGGCTTCAACGATCCGGCGTATTTCTCGCGCTTCTTCGCGGCGCGGGCGGGGTCAAGCCCGGCGGCGTTCCGGCGGATGAGCAGGGGGGAGGGGTGACGGCCTGACAGTCGAGCGGCCGCGAAAGCGTCGCCGCAAAGCAAGAGGGAATGTCAGGATAAGGAAAAGTGGCTCCCCGAGTAGGACTCGAACCTACGACAAGGCGATTAACAGTCGCCTGCTCTACCAACTGAGCTATCGGGGAACACCGGGCCGCCGCTCGCTGCGAGCGCCGACGGGGGCTTACTAGCCATTCCACCCGCCGGGCGCAAGCCCGGTTTTCGGCAGCCCGGTTCCAGAATCCCCTGGGCGAGCCGGGTCCGAGGCTCAGAGCGCCGGCGGGCAGGCCGGGCCGAACGGGCCGACCGTCAGGTCGCCCTGGCGGGGGTCGTTGAGCACGAAGGGCTCGGTGCCGCCCCGGCCGAAGCCCATCAGGCCGAGATCGTAGTAGCAGCGATCGATGATCGCCGTGAACGTGTAGCTGTCCTGCGCCACCGGAGGCCCGACCGGGACGAGGCGCCCGCGCGGGCCCCGGCCTGCGCAATGGGCCGCGATGTCGACCCGGCCCGGCGCCATCATGCGGATCGAGCGCGAGGAATGCGGCGGGATGCCGACGCTGGGGCCGCCGTTGCGGCTCGCCACCGCGAAGTAGGGCGAGCGGTTGATGACCCGCCGGACGCAGCCGGCCTCCGCCGCGCCGATGCCGCCGGCGAGCAAGGCCGCCGCCGCAGACCACAGATAGAGCCGCTTCACGCCCGGCCGCATGGCATACCTCTCTCCACACGCGAAGGACCGCGTGACACTCACAACCTAACGCGTCGCCGCGCTGCTGCCAGGCTTGAGAGAATACCGAGCATGGCAGGCACCGGGGTTCGGCGGGTCACCGCAACATGCGCCGCGACACCGGAACGGAACGGCAGAGCTTGGCGTTGAGTTCCGGTCTTCGAGCGGGGCGGCATGTCCGGTGCCGCACCGCGCCACCTGCCCTCCACCGCCCGGAGCCCCGATGCGCATCCGTTCCCTGCTGCTGGCCCTGTTCCTGCTCACCGGCCTCGGCGGTCTCGCCGGCGCCTCGCCGCTGATGCCGACCGCCGCCGTCACCACCGCCCTCGACCAGCCGTCCACGGTGGAGACCGTGCGCTGGCGCCGTCACCGGCACTGGCACCGGCGGCACTGGCACCGCCGCCATTGGCATCGCCGTCACTGGCATCACCGCCGCCACTACCGCCGTCACTGGCATCACCGCCGGCATTACGGGCGCCACTTCCATCACCGCGGCCGCCATCACGCGCGCCGTCTGCATTTCAGCCGTCCGGCCGCCCGTCCGGTGCGCTGGATCGAGCCGCGCCAGATCGGACGCTGAGCCTTGAGCGAACTGCCCCCCGAATCCGGCCCCGACGGACGTCCCCGCGACTGGCTCGATCTCGGGGGGACGCCCCGGCCCGCCGCCGGGACGACCGCGCCGCCCGAGGCTCCGGCGCCGCAGGCCCGGTTCGCCGGGCTCCGCCGTGCCGCGGCCGGGTTCGGCGCCCGCCTCGGCCCGGCCGCTCGCGAGGGCGTCCTGCGGGCGCGGGCGGGCGCCGGCCGCCTCGCCGCCCATCCCGCCACCCGCCGCGCCGCGGCCGCGACCGCCGCCGCCTGGCGGCCGGCCGCGGCGCTGGCCCGGCGGGTGCCGTGGCTCCGGCTGACCGGGGCCGCGGCGGCGGTCGTCGTCGGCCTCGTCCTCGCCTATGCGATCTACGCGCTCGCGACCCTGCCGGTGAATGGCGGGCTCACCGTCGAGCCCACCGCCTCCGCCCTGGTGGTGCGGGCCGCCGACGGGCAGGCCTTCGCCACCCGCGGCGTCATCAAGGGAGCGAAGCTCGCGCCGAAGGAGGTGCCGCCGGTCCTCGCCAAGGCGATCGTGGCGATCGAGGACCGCCGCTTCTACGAGCATCACGGCATCGACCTGCGCGGGCTGTTCCGCGCGGCGCTCCGCAATGCCGCCGCCGGCGGCACCCGCGAGGGCGGATCGACCCTGACCCAGCAGCTCGTCCGCATGAGCTACCTGTCGCAGGACCGCACCCTGAAGCGGAAGGTGCAGGAGGCGGTTCTGTCGCTGTGGCTCGAATCGCAGCTGCCGAAGGAAGAGATCCTCACCCGCTACCTCAACGCCGCCTATTTCGGCGCCGGCGTCTACGGCGCCGACGCCGCGGCGCAGCGCTATTTCGGCAAGCCGGCCAAGGACCTGACCTTGAGCGAGGCCGCCATGCTGGCGGGCCTCGTGCGCGCGCCCTCCCAGCTCGCCCCCCACCGCAACCTCGATGGCGCGCGAGGCCGCGCCGCCCAGGTGCTCGACGCGATGGTGGAGACCGGCGCGATCACGACGGCGGAGGCCGACGCGGCCCGGCGTGCGCCCGCCACCGTCCGGGTGCCGACGGAGACGCCGGTCGGCACCAACTACTTCGTCGACAGCGTCGCCGATTCGGTGCGCGGGTTGATCGGCACCGGGCCGGCCGACGCCACCGTGCGCACGACCCTGGACCTGACGCTCCAGAACATCGCCGAGAGCGTGATCGCCCGCCGCCTCGACCAGGACGGCGAGCGCCGCAAGGTCTCGCAGGGAGCCCTGGTGGCGATGGCCCCCGACGGTGCGATCCTGGCGATGGTCGGCGGCCGCGATTACGCCGACAGCCAGTTCAACCGCGTCACCCAGGCCAAGCGCCAGCCGGGCTCGCTGTTCAAGCTGTTCGTCTACCTCACGGCGCTGCGCGACGGGTACCGGCCCGATTCGACGATGATGGACCGCCCGACCCAGGTCGGCGAATGGGAGCCCGAAAATTACGGCGGGCGCTATCGCGGCGCCGTCACCCTGCGCACCGCCTTCGCCCACTCGATCAACACCGTCGCGGTTCAGCTCGCCGAGGCGGTGGGGATTCCGGCGGTGATCGAGACCGCGCGGGGCCTCGGCATCACCTCGGACCTGCCGAACCTGCCGAGCCTCGCTCTCGGCTCGGCCGAGACCACGCTCCTGGAAATCACCCGCGCCTACGCGGCCGTGGCGGCCGGCGCCGAGAGCCTCGAGCCCTACAGCGTGCGCCAGATCCTCGCCCGCGAGCAGCCGCTCTATACCCGCCCTCAGACCGCCCCGACTCCCGCCCGCGACCAGGCCGCCCGCACCGCGATGCTCGACCTGCTCAGCGCCGTGGTCCGGGAAGGCTCGGGCAAGAACGCCCGGGTCTCGGTGCCCGCCGGGGGCAAGACCGGCACCACCCAGGATAGTCGCGACGCCTGGTTCGTGGGCTTCGCCGGCGACCTCGTGGTCGGCGTCTGGCTCGGCAACGACGACAATTCGCCGATGGCCGGCGTCACCGGCGGCGACATGCCGGCCCTGATCTGGCACGACTTCGTCACCCAGGCCCTGGCCGCCCGGGCCAAGGCCGCCCGATCGGAAGCGGGCAAGATCGACGCGGGCAAGGTCGAAGCGGGCAAGCCCGAGGCCGCGCGGTCGGCTCCGGCGCCGCGGCCCGAGGTGGCGAGCGTCGCCGAGCCCGAGGCCGATCCGCGGGCGCGGGATCTGACGGGCCGCGCGGTCCTGCGCGGCAACCCGTCGGTGGTCGATACCGGCACCCTCGATTTCGACGGCCGCACGGTGCGGCTCGTCGGGGTCGACGGGCTGTCCGGCCGCAACGCCCGCGAGCTCGGCCGCTACCTGCGCCGGCGCGACGTCGCCTGCGCGCCGGCGGATGGCGGCGCCTATCGCTGCTCCCTCGACGGGCAGGACCTGTCCGAGCTGATCCTGTTCAACGGCGGCGGCCGCGCCAGCGCCGACGCGACGCCGGACCTGCTGGCCGCGGAGGAACAGGCGCGGTCGAACCGGATCGGGATCTGGCGGCGGTGAGCGGCGAGACGCGCCCCGGTCGGCCGTCGAGCTGAGCTTTCATCGTCCTCAACCCCCGCATCGCACCCCCACGACCGTCCCGGCGAACCGCCCGGCGATCGCGCCGGCGCTGAGCGGGGCGGACTCGCCGGCAGGCGCCGTGGGAGCGTCCGCGCCGAGGAAGCCCGTCAGGGCGTCCGATCCGACGAGCGGATGGGTGAGCGGCGGCAGCACGCCGGCGACGAGGCGGGGTTGCGCCGGCAGGCGGGCGACGAGGCCGAGGAGGCGGCCGGAGCGGTCGAGGACCGGGGCGCCGGCGGCGCCGGGCTGGAGCGGGGCGAGCACCCCGCCCGGGGCGATGTCGCCGGGCGTCACGGTCGGGCCGTCCGCGCCCGCCGCGAGCACCAGGGCGCTCTCGCCGGGGCGTGAGGCGGGAGCGAGGGCGGGCGCCGTTCCGGCGGCGGTGGCGGCGTCGAGGAGTGTGAGGCCGGTGGCCTCGTCGCGCCGCAGGATCCGGGCCGGAGCGCCGCCGGCCTGCGGGCCTGGGCAGGCGGCGGGCAGCACCGCGACGATCCGGCGGGGGCCGACGGCGAGGCCCGTGCCGGTCGCCGCCTCGCCGACGGGCGGGCCGGGAGGGGGCGGGGCCGCGGCCGCCGGTCGTGCCGGGGCCGCCGTCGGGGCGTCGCCCGGGAAGGGCACGAAGCTGTTGGCGATGGCGATCACCAGCCGGTCCATGTCCCGGGCCGAGGCCTTGTCGTAGGACAGGCTGAAGCCGCGCAGGCCCGCCGGGCCGGCGGCGTCGCGGATGTAGAATTTGCCCGAAGGCGTCTCGCCGGTGACGACGGTGAAGTCGGGGCGCTTGAGGGTGTAGGTCACCTTGCGCTCCGGCGTCGCCGCGGCGCTCTGCGCGAACAGGGCGTCGAGGTCGGCGGTGCCGGGGGCGAAGGCTCTCGTGTCGAGGGTGATGCGCCCGTCCGGGCTCTGCCAGCGGCTGCCGGCGGGCAGGCGGCTGCGCTTCGGCAGCAGCCGTTCGGGGATCCCGATGACGAGGCCGGTGGCGGGATCGGCCGCGACGGTGAACCGGGCCGCACGGCGCGCCGCCTCGCCGGCCGCCAGCAGGGCGGCGCGGGCGGGCTCGTCCAGGATGCCGGTACCCGCGGCGCCGGCCTTCGCGTCCTTGCCGGCATCCTTGGCCTGCCAGGCGCCGATCGCCTCGTAGGTGCGCCGGCCGAAGGTGCCGGTGACGACGCTGTTGTAGCTGCCCGCCCAGACCAGGGCGTCCTGCACCGCCCGCCGCTCCGCCTCCGGCCGGGCCTCGAAGGCGGCACGCGCCGCCTCGAAGGCGGGATCGGGCGCCGCCGGCCCGGCGGGGCGCGGACCCGGGGTCCTCGCGCCCGACGGGGCGCCCGGGCCGGGCGCGCCACTTGAGGCCGCCCCTTGGGCGACGGCCCCGTCCGGTGCGAGGCTGCAGGCAAGGAGCGGCAGCAGGCCGGCGGCGAGCAGGTGGGCGGGGCGCGGCATCGGGCTCTCCGGAAGACGGCCGCCGAACCTTGCGGAAGGCGAAAAGCCCGTCGAGCTTGCAACAGTCGGAGCCGGACTTCCAGGGGCCGGCCTGACGGTGGAGGGCCGCCATGTCGTAGCCGGTCCGGTCCGAGCCGATCTGGCCGGAGCCGGTGACCGGCAACCGGATCACCCCAAATCGACCGGTCCGGCGCGGAGGACGGATTGCCCCCGGACCCGGCGCTGCTTAGGCTCCGGAGCGGGCAGGGAAGCGCCGCGAGGCCGGTCATGTCGCTCATCACCCGGGTCGGACGCGCCGCCTGCGGTCTCGCCGGCCTCGTCACGGCGCTCGCAAGCCTCCCGGCCGCGGCCCAGCAGCCCCCGATCTCCGCGCCCCGCCGCGCCGCCCTGGTGCAGCCGGCGCCCCGCTCCAAGAGCTTCGTGCGCCCGGCGCTGGCCAGCGAGGCGGTGCGGCTCGAGGCGCGGCTGAAGGACGAGGGTGCCGCCGGCAAATCCGCCGCCCAGTGGCGCCGGGAGGGCGAGGCCCTGCGTGCCAAGGACGAGACCGACGGGGCGCTCGCCGCCTTCCGCCGCGCCGCCGCGGCCGAGCCGGCCGAGTGGCGCAACTGGTACGCCCTGGCGGAGGCCGCCGGCGCCGCCGAGAACGACGATGACGAGACCAGCCGGAAGCTCGACGCCGAGGCCCGGGCCGGCGCCTACCTGGCTTATCAGCGCGCGTCGAGCCCCGCCGACGAGGCGAGGGCCCTGGCGCTCCTCGGCGCAGGCCTGGCCAAGCAGGAGAGCTGGCGCCCGGCGCTCGAGGCCTACGCGGCGAGCCTGGCGCTCGCGAGCGATCCCGAGACCGCCAGGACCTACGAAGCCTTGCGCGACGCCCACGGCTTCCGGGTGCTCGACTACAAGGTTGATTCCGACGCCGCCGCCCCGCGGGCCTGCTTCACCCTCTCCGAGACCGTCGACCCCAAGGCCGATATCGCCCCTTACGTTGCGGTATCGGGGGCCAGCGACGCCGCCGTGACGGCGCAGGGCCAGCAGGTCTGCGTCGACGGCCTGCGCCACGGCGAGCGCTACGGGGTGGTCCTGCGCCAGGGCCTGCCCTCGACCGTCGGCGAGTCCTTGCGCAAGGCGGCCGACTACGACATCTACGTCCGCGACCGCAGCCCGCAGGTGCGCTTCACCGGCCGCAACTACGTGTTGCCGCGCACCGGCCAGGCCGGGGTGCCGCTGGTCTCTGTCAACGCCCCGAAGCTCGATGTCGAGGTGGTGCGCATCGGCGATCGCGGCCTGCTGCCGGCCCTGCGCGGCGACGCGTTCCTGTCGCAGCTCTCCGGATCGGGCTTACGCGGCATCGCCCGCGAGCGCGGCGTTCCGGCCTGGAAGGGCACGCTCGACGCCGCGCCGGCGGAGGTCAACCGCGAGGCGGTGACCGCCTTCCCGGTGCTCCAGGCCGTCGGCAAGGTCGAGCCCGGTCTCTACGTGATGACGGCGCGGCCGAGCGGCAGCGTTCCTCTGGCCGACGCCGAGGAGGGCGGCTACGAGAGCGAGGCGACGCAGTGGTTCGTGGTCTCGGATCTCGGGCTCACCGCGCTCAAGGGCCGCGACGGGATCCATGTGCTGGCCCGGTCGCTCGCCTCGGCGGCGATCGTGAAGGACGCGGAGATCCGCCTGATCGCCCGCAACAACGAGGTGCTGGCGACCCGCGGCACCGACGCGCAAGGGCACGCCGCCTTCGATCCGGGCCTCGCCCGCGGCGAGGGCGGAGCGGCGCCGAGCCTGGTGGTGGCGCGCCTCGGCGACGATTACGGCTTCCTCGACCTGTCTCTGAGCGCCTTCGACCTCGCCGATCGCGGCGTGAAGGGCCGGCCTGCCCCCGGCGCGGCGGAGGCCTTCCTGTTTCCCGAGCGCGGGGTCTACCGCTCCGGCGAGACGGTGCAGCTGACCGCCCTCCTGCGCGACGCGAAGGGCGCGGCGATCCCGAACCTCCCCCTCACCCTGGTGGCCAAGCGCCCGGACGGGGTCGAGTACCGTCGGGTGCAGGTCCCTGACGGGGGCCTCGGCGGTCGCGCCCTCTCGCTGCCGCTGCTCCCCGGCGCGCAAGCCGGCACCTGGCGGGTCGCCGCCTATACCGACCCGAAGGCACCGCCGGTCGGCGAGGCGAGCTTCCTGGTCGAGGATTACGTCCCCGAGCGCCTCGACGTGACCCTGACCCCGGTCGAGGCCGCCTTGCGTCCGGGCGAGCCCGCGACGGTGGCGGTCGCGGCGCGCTACCTCTACGGCGCCCCGGGCGCGAACCTCACGGTCGGCGGCACGGTGGCGGTGCAGCCTGCGGCCCGCTCCGGCATCAGGGGCTTCGAGGACTTCTCCACCGGTCTCGACGACGAGCGCGTCGAGCCGGTGACGGCGGAGCTGGAGGCCCCCGTCGCCACCGACGGGCAGGGCCGCGCCACCGTGCGGGCCCCGGTGCCGGCCACGAGCGGGCCGCGGCCGTTCGAGGCCAGGGTCTCGCTCCAGGTCGGCGAGCCCGGCGGCCGGGCGGTGCAGCGCAGCCTGACCCTGCCGATCCTGCCCGCCGGCCCGGTGCTCGGCATCCGGAAGTCTTTCGACGGTCTGCGCGAGGGCGCGACCGCGAATTTCGAGGTGGCGGCCGCCCGGCCGGACGGCACGCGGTTGTCGGGCGAGGCTACCTGGACCCTGCTGCGGGTCGAGCGGCGCTATCAATGGTACCGGGCCGACGGGCGCTGGGCCTTCGAGCCGGTCAAGACCACCGCCAAGGTCGCCAACGGCCGCCTCGCCGTCGAAGCCGGCGCGCCGGCCCGGCTGGCGATCCCGGTCGATCTCGGCAGCTACCGCCTGGAGCTGCGCGGGCCCGGCTTCGCGGCGGCGAGCCTGTCCTTCGAGGTCGGCTGGAGCGGCGGCGAGAGCGCCGACGCGCCCGATCTCCTCGACCTCACCCTCGACCGCGACGCCTATGCCTCCGGCGACACCCTGCGGGCGCGCCTGCGGCCGCGCTTTTCCGGCACCGCCACCGTCGCGGTGGTGAGCGACCGGGTGCACGAGATCCGCACCCTCGACCTGCCGGCGGGCGGCGCCACCGTGGAGATCCCGGTCAAGCCCGATTGGGGCGCGGGCGCCTACCTCGTCGCCACCGCCTACCGGCCCCTCGACCAGGCGGCCAAGCGCCTGCCCGGCCGGGCGCTGGGCCTCGCCTGGTTCGGGATCGACCGGGAGGCCCGCGCGCTGGGCGTTACCGTCGAGGCGCCCGCCAAGGTCCGGCCCCGGGGCGATCTGCGCCTGCCGATCCGGCTGGCCGGCCTCAAACCCGGCGAGGAGGCCCGGGTGACGGTAGCGGCGGTCGATGTCGGCATCCTCAGCCTCACCCGCTACGCCAACCCGGATCCGTTCGGGTTCTTCTTCGGCCAGAAGGCGCTCGCCGCGGAGATCCGCGACCTCTACGGCTACCTCATCGACGGCATGCAGGGCACGCTCGGCGCCATCCGCTCCGGGGGCGATTCCGGTGGGGCGGAGCTGGAGGGCGCGCCGCCGGCACAGGAGCCGCTCGCCCGCTACTCGGGCGTCGTCACGGTCGGGCCGGACGGCCGGGCCGAGGTGAGCTTCCCCCTGCCGGCCTTCAACGGCACCGCCCGGGTGATGGTGACGGCCTGGAGCGCGGCGCGGGTCGGCGCGGCCTCGGCCGAGGTGGTGATCCGCGACCCCGTGGTGGCGAGCGGCACCCTGCCGCGCTTCCTCGCCATCGGCGACCGTTCGCGCCTGCACGTCGCCCTCGACAACGTCGAGGGGCCGGCCGGCGACTACGCGGTCGATGTCGATCTGGCCGGGCCCGTGGTGGTGCCGGCGGGCGCGCTCGCCCGCTCGCTTCACCTCGATCCCGGCGGGCGGGGCAGCGTCGAGATCCCGCTCACCGCCGCCGGCCCCGGTCTCGCGCGGGTCGACCTGCGGCT
Source organism: Methylobacterium sp. DB0501 (assembly GCF_011043735.1). GTDB lineage: Bacteria > Pseudomonadota > Alphaproteobacteria > Rhizobiales > Beijerinckiaceae > Methylobacterium > Methylobacterium alsaeris. The sequence goes on from NZ_JAAKGV010000001.1 coordinate 439,751, forward strand.
GACCGGGCCGGGCCTGTCGGAGCCCGCCGGGCAGAGCTTCTCCTTGGGCATCCAGCCCGGCACCGGGACGCTGCTCCGCCGCGAGGTCCGCACGCTGGCGCCCGGCGCCAGCCTCACCCTGTCGGGCGACCTCCTCGCCGATGTGATCCCCGGCACCGGCGCCGTCACCGTGGCGGCCTCGCCCTTGGGCGGCATCGACGTGCCGGCCCTGCTCCAGGCACTGGACCGCTATCCTTACGGCTGCACCGAGCAGGTGGTGAGCCGGGCGCTGCCGCTGCTCTCGGTCAACCGGCTCGCGGCCCTGTCGCAGCTCGGCCTCGACGGCTCCGCCGACGAGCGGGTGCGCGGCGCCATCGACCGGGTGCTGTCGCGCCAGGATTCGAGCGGCGCCTTCGGCCTGTGGTCGGCGGGCAACGTCGAGGATCCGTGGCTCACGGCCTACGCCGCCGACTTCCTGACCCGGGCGCGGGAGCATGGGTTCCCGGTGCCGCAACAGGCGCTGTCGCTCGCCCTCGACCGGCTGCGCAACACCGTCGCCAACGCCGCGGACGTCACCGAGGGCGGGCTCGACCTCGCCTATGCGGCCTACGTGCTCGCCCGCAACGGCCGGCCGGTGATGGGCGACCTGCGCTACCTCGCCGACACCAAGCTCGCCGCCTTCGCCACGCCGCTGGCCCGCGGCCAGATCGCCGCGGCGCTCGCGCTGCTCGGCGACCGGGCCCGGGCCCGCACCGCCTTCGAGGCCGCCCTGGGCGCGCTCCGGGCCGAGCGCGACGGCGGCGCCTACCGGGCCGATTACGGCTCGCGCCTGCGCGACGGCGCCGGCCTGATCGCGCTCGCCGCCGAGACCGGCATCGCCCCCGACTCCCTCGCCTCCCTCGGCACGATCGTGGCCGAGGAGCGCGGCACGCGCCCGACCAGCACCCAGGAACAGGCCTGGCTGGTCCTGGCGGCGGCGGAACTCGCCAAGGATCCCGCCAAGGATACGAAGGAGGCATCCGCCCTCACGGTCGACGGCACGCCAATCGCGGGCGCGCTCTACCGCACGTTCCCGGGCGCCGCCCTGGAGGCCCGGCCGGTGACGGTGGCCAATCGCGGCACGGCCCCGGTGCGGCTCGCCCTCGGCATCGCCGGCAACCCGGCGGTGCCGGAGCCGGCGGAGGCGAAGGGCTACGCGATCGAGCGCAGCTACCACCGCCTCGACGGCAGCCCGGCCGACCTCGCGGGCCTGCGCCAGAACGACCGCCTGGTGGTGGTGCTGAAGGTGACGGAGGCCAAGGCCAGCGCCGGCCGCCTGCTCCTCGTCGACCGCCTTCCCGCCGGCCTCGAGATCGACAACCCGAAGCTCCTCGATGCCGACGCCGCCGCCGGCCTCGCCTGGGCGAAATCCGACGTGAAGCCGACCCATACCGAGTTCCGCGACGACCGCTTCGTGGCGGCCTACGACCGCGACCCGGCCCAGTCCGCGTTCTTCAGCGTCGCCTTCACGGTCCGGGCGGTGACCCCCGGCCGCTACGTCCATCCGGCGGCGACGATCGAGGACATGTACCGGCCGGAGCGCTACGGGCGGACGGCGTTCGGGGTGCTGGAGGTGGGCGCGGCGCGGTAGGGGGAGGGGGCTCCCTCGCGTCCTCCTCCGCCCCGCTGCCCCGCCGGCGAACCGCCCGCGCGGGTCCCTCGTCCCGCCCGAAGGTCTGGGCCCAGGTCAGCGTGATGATCTCGGCTCCCGCGCCCTCCGCGCCCGGACGGGTCCGGGCGGCGCGGCGGCGCCGGGCGCCGATCCAGCGCCGGACGAGGGGCCCGTCCCGCCCCCCGGTCCAGGGGCCGGTCCCGCCCCCCGCGCCGGCGGCATGCCGTCGCCCGCATCCCTGCCACCCGCCCGCTCGCCGCACCGTGAGACTCCCATCTGTCAGGATGTGCACATCTCGTGTACGGGCGCGGCCGGGACGAGTACCGTCCGTCCCAATCGCTTCAGCGAACGTCCCAATTTCAGGCGTCGAGCGTCAGGACCCACTCGTAGAAGTCGTCCCAGCCGCCGCCCGGCAGGTCCGTCGGCGCGCGCCGCACGGCGGAGGCGCCGTCGGGCCGCGCCCCGGCCTTCACGTCGGCGGGGCTCAGGCCGAACTCGGCGCGGAAGGCCGTGGTGAAGCCGGCCGGGCTGCCGTAGCCGTAGCGGTAGGCGATCTCGGAGATCCGCGCGGCGCGGTCCCCGCCCTCGACGAGGTCGCGGCAGGCGCGGGCGAGCCGGCGGCGGCGGATATACTCGGCGACGCCGCCGAGCGGCGCGAAGAGGCGGTAGAGCCCGCTGCGCGAGACGCCGAAGCGGCGGCAGATCTGCTCGACGCTCAGATCCGCGGAGGCGATCTCGGCGTCGATGTGGCTGCGGATCGCCAGGAAGACCGGGGCGCGCTGCAGCGGACGCTCGGCGGCGCTCTCCACCCCGAGGCCCGCCGCCCCGGATATCAGGATCGCCGTCGCCTGCCCGGCGGCCCGCGCCTCGGCCGGGGTGAAATGCGGGACATGGGCGGCGAGCGAGCGCAGGTGGTTGTTGACCAGCATTCCGTACGGAGTCGCCCCGCGCAGGACCGTCCCGTGCGCCGCGCCGAGGCGGGTGCCGGCCTCCGGGAACAGGGCGCGCGGGATGATGACCGTCATCGCGCGATAGCCGCTCGAGCGCAGGGAGAGCGGCTGCGCGAGATCGAGCAGGGAGATGTCGCCGGGGGCCATCGGCACCTCGCGTCCGGCGATCTCGACCGTGGCGTGGCCCTCCAGACGGATCTGCGCCGCGACGTGGTCGACCCCCATGCGGGCGACGAGGCTGCGCGAGCGCTCGTTGCGCAGCTCCGAGGCCGCGGTGAGGCCGATGATCGCGTTGCCCAGGTGGTAGACGTCCGACCGGCCGCGGAATTCCGAGGAATCTTCCTTGCGGATCTCGACGTCCCAGAACGGTGCCACCGCCTCGCGCCAGGCCGAGATCTTGCGCGGGCCGAAGGTCGAGCCCTCCAGGCGCAGGTTGGGGCCGCGGACGGTCATGGCGGGCTCGAAGCGGGTGGACAGCCACCCTGCGGTCGCACAGGCTCGCACAAAGGTCGAGCTTGTGCAAATCAAACCGCCGCCCGACCCGCGTGTCCCTCAGCGCGGAGAGCGCCGCGGCGGCAGGGCGCCGACCCGCGGGGCCGGCGCCCCGGCCGTCTTCTCGCCGATCCAGACCACGTGGCGCCCGCCGCTCCCGGCCGAGCGGACCTTGTGCTCCTCGACCGTGAAGCCGCCGCGCTGGAGCCGGGACTTGAACTTGCGGTCGGGGCTCTCCGACCATACGCCGAGCAGCCCGCCCGGCCGCAGCGCCCGATGGGCGCGGCCCAGGCCCGCGACGTCGTAGAGCCGGTCGTTGGTCTGCTGCACCAGCCCCTCGGGGCCGTTGTCGACATCGAGCAGGATGGCGTCATAGGCGCCCGGCGACGCCGCGATGAGGTGGTGGACGTCGGTCTCGTGCAGGGCGACCCGGGAATCGTCGAGGCTGCCGGCGAAGAGGTGCGCCAGCGGCCCGCGGGCCCAGGCGGCCACCGCCGGCACCAGCTCGGCGACCACCACCTCGGCGTCCGGCCCGAGCTCGGCGAGCGCCGCCCGCAGGGTGAAGCCCATGCCGAGCCCGCCGATCAGCATCCGGGGCCGCGGCCGGTCGCGCAGGCGGGCGCAGGCCAGGGTGGCGAGGGCCCGCTCCGAGCCGCTGCGGCGGCTGTTCATCAGCTCGATCGAGTCGACCACGATCGCGAACTCGTCGCCGCGCTGCATCAGGCGCAGGGACGCGGTCTCGCCGGGGATGGCGCTGGTGTCGAGGTGAACCCAGGGGATCAAGGACCGAACTCCATCGGGCAGGTACTCATCGGGCACGCCGTCGTCGGGGAGGATCGTGGGGACCCGCCGCGGCAGCGGCCGGTCGCGGCGACCTCGAGACGGGCGAACACGCGGGGACTCCGGGATCGTCGGCGTCGCTCCCGTCGCGGACCGGATGCCGGCGTCGCGCCGGCTATCGCACGGGCCGGCCCGCCCCGTCGAGCGGGCGGATCCCGGCCCGCCGCCGCGCCGCGGCGAAGGTCTGTCCTCGGCGTGAGTTCCGTGCCATAAATCCGCGGATGAGCGAAAATGAATTTTATCCGTTCTCCATCGAGGTGGCCCCGCTGAACAGCCCGAAAGGAAAATTCGGCTGGGCGATCCGCAAGCACGGCAAGCTGCTGGAGCGGTCGGACCGGCCGCATGACAGCGAGGAGCGCGCCTATGCCAGCGCGACCCAGGCCGTGGAGCGTGCCTTCCGCCCGGCCGATCCGCGCCGCCGCTGATCGTGTCCCCGACCCCTCGTCCGGCCGCACGCGGACCGGACGAGGCCGCCGGCCCGCGCATCCCGCCGGATGTCGCGACGGATTTCCCGTCGTCGCGCCGAGATTCCGCCAATTCTTATCGTCTCTGAACGAGACGCCGCCTTGCCAGGGCGACGAAAACCGCCGATAATCGATCGGTCGATATGTGGCTGGCTTTTTTGGATCTTGTAGCCCGATACGGTGGGCGCCGGCTCTGACACTTCCTCCCAGCATGATCGCCAGGTCGGTCCGGCGACGGGTGGCGCGCCTTTTCGGCCCGCTCCGCGGTCCGGCCCGTCGGAGGACACGCCATGGCCAAGATGTTCATCACCGGTTCGGCCCGCAGCCCGTCGACCGAGGAGTTCAAGGCGCGCATCGCCCGGCTGGCCGAGATGCCGACCCACACGGCCTCCCCGGCGAATAGCCGCAAGAACCGGCCTGCGAAGCCCGCTTTCTCGCAATCGCCGCTGAAGCGCGCTCCGGAGGGCGTGGCGGAGGATTCCCCGGAAGCCGCATCGGAAAACACGCCCGAGTCCGAGGCGGACGAGGAGAGCTGAGGACGGCGCCGCACTCCCGGTCGCCGACGACTCCGGCATGCTAGATCCTGTCCGCCGGCGCGCCGTGCGCCGGCGCCCCGCGGCAGGAGACATCCGCTGAGCGTCGTGACCACCGGCGCCGGCGTGCAGATCTTCTACAAGGCGGATCTTCTATCAGGAAGCGGGGCTGCGAGACGCGCCGATCCTCGTGTTCCACCATGGCCGGCCGCTCTCGTCGGACGATGGGGACGCCCAGATGGTGTTCTTCGTGCAGAACGGCGACCGGGTCGTCGCCCATGACCGGCGCGGCTACGGCCGCTCGCCGCAGGTATCGGACGGCCACACCATGGACCACGACGCCGCCGACGCGGCCGCCGTGGTGCACCAGCTCGGTCTGACGAACGTCATCCCTGTCGGGCCACCGCCCGATCGCTTTGCTCGTGAGGCACCCTCCCCCGCAGAGGGGGGAGGGGTCTGGCGCGGTGGCCGTCGCCCCCGCACCCGCGCAACCTCCTTCGTCGCGTGCTGTGCGCCTTGCAACCGGTCAGTGCTCTAAGTATTCGATTTTGCTACATTTTCTGAGACGAACCGGTTTTCGCTTCGTCGGAAAATGCTCTAGCCCTTCCAGTTCTTCAAGGCCGCGAACGGGCTGTCCGCCGCTGCGCTCTTCGGCGGAGTCAGGACCGGCTCGACCTGGGCGACGGCGTCGGCGAGCGAGAAGGCGGTGCCGCTCGGCAGCTTGCCGCCGGCGGCATCCTGGTGGCCGCCGCCGCGGAACAGGCGGGCGCCGTCGAGGGCGGTGCCGTCGATCGAGCGGAACGACAGGGTGCCGGTGCGCTGCACGTTGACGAGACGCTTGGCGCGCCCGCTCGCCATCACGAGGTCCGAGACCCGCTGGAAGGTGCCGGCGTCGAGGGCGAAGGACAGGAGCGTACCGTCCGGCAGCGCGTGGAACAGCGCGTCGGAGCGGGCGAGGGCCCGGGCCATGCGCTGGCGCGTCGTCATCGCCGGATCGTCGTCGGGCGCGTCGCGCATCAGGTCGTCGACGATCGCCCCGCGGATCGCCGGCACGGCGCGCTCCAGCTCAGCCGGGGTGGCGCCGGCGCGCAGTCGGGCGGTCGCCTCGAGCAGAAGGCGGGCGATGAAGGGATCGTGCGCCGGGTGCCCGACCGGCACCAGGGTGCCGACATTGTCCCAGAAGATCTCGTCGAGGGCGAAGCCGCCGGGGAAACGGGGATCGTCCTTGCGCCAGAGGTCGAGGGCGTCGACGCAGGCCGTGAACAGCGCCAGGTCCTCGGCCAATGTCCCGGATGACGTCTGTGCGGGATCGGGCTCGCGGGTGGCGAACAGGGCGCGGTGGGTCGCGACCATCCGGGTCGCGCTCGAGCCCTCGTCGACCATCACGGTGACCGACGGATCGCCGAGGTCGAACCGCGACAGGCGCGGGTTCTCCGCATCGGCCTTCGGCTCCAGCCCCTGGCGGCGCATCTGGTCGATCGAGGAGGTGTGGTGGTCGAGGACGATCAGCCGGTGCGGCGCCTCCGCGTCGCGCTTGCGGTTCATGGCAGCGAAGCGGCGCAGGAAGGCGATCGTCGGTTCCTCGATGCCGAGATCGGTGATGAGCACCATCTCGGCCGTCTTGGTCTTGCCTAGGCGCTTCAGCTCGTCGTCGACCACGGGACCGACATCGCCGTAGCGCGGGACGTGCACGATGCGCGCCGGCTCGGCATAGGCCGCGACGAGGGTCGCGGCGCCGTAGCCGTCGAGGTCGTGGTGGGTGATCTGGGTCAGGCGCACGTCGATGGGTCCAAGTCGGTTCGGGGTGTCGGTTCGGGGTGTCGGTTCGGGTCGGCGGTGGATCGGGGGAGCATAGCCGCTTTGCCGTCGCACCGGCAGGGCCGGAACGGAAAAAGCCGGAGCGCCGGTGCCGGGCCGGGAGACCGGTGCAGGCGCCGCGCCCGGCGGCGCCCTCGTCCGGGGACGCATGCCCGCCGCGACGGCGCCATCGTGTATCCTGCAGGGACCGCCGCCCCGGAGACCGCCCCATGCTGACCCTGCGCCAGATCGAGGTCGCCCGCGCCGTGATGGTGACGGGCACGATCGCCGGCGCGGCCCGCCTCCTCAACGTCTCGGCGCCGGGCATCAGCCGGTTGATGAAGTACACCGAGACGTCGCTGGGCTTCCGCCTGTTCGACCGGCGGGCCGGGCGGCTGGTGCCCAGCGAGCAGGCGCGTCACGTCTTCGAGCAGATCAACGCGGTCTTCGACAAGGTCGAGGACCTGCGCTTCGTGCTGGAGCGGACGCAGGGAGGGGCGGGCCAGGACCTGCTGATCGGCTCGGTGCCGTCGATCTCGCACGTGATGGTGCCGCGGGCGATCGAGCGGGTGCGGGCGGCCTATCCCCACCTGGTCATCGACATCAACATCCTCAAGCTCGAGGAGGCGATCGACTACCTGCTGCTCGGAAAGGGCGAGGTGGTGGCGATGAGCTACCGCCTCGACCACCCGGCCCTGACCTTCGAGCCGCTCGCCCGCGGCGGCCTGTTCTGCATCGTGCCGCTCGACCATCCGCTGGCCGCCCGGACCGCGATCTCGGCCGCCGAGATCGTGCGCCACCCGCTGATCGGCATCGACCCGAACGACCCCTACGGCCGGATCATGTCCGACATCTTCCGCGAGCGCGGCCTGTCCTACGGCATCACGATCCGGGCGCGGTTCGGCTCGACGGTCTGCTCGCTGGTCCGGGCGGGCCTCGGCATCGCGGTGATCGACCAGTTCACCATCGCGTACGACGCCTTCCCGGGCATCCGCGTGCTGCCGATCGAGGAGGCGCCGGTCTTCGAGACCTGGATCGCCATGAAGGCCGGGACCGCGCTCAGCATGTTCGCGGCGAGCTTCGTGCGGTTCCTGCGCGAGGAGATGGCGCGGCCGGGGCAGGTGAGGCCGCAAGGCTCCGCCGGACCGTAACATGATGTTACGATCCCCGCGCAACTTGGTACTCAGGATGCGGGCCGCGTACGGATAATGTCCGGTCCAGGGAGAGCTCGCCGCGGGCGGGCGCAAAGCGCAAGGGCCGTCGCACCATGGCTCACGGACAGGCCAGACCGATCCTGCTCGGGCTGATCGGATCGCCGATCGCTCATTCCGCCTCGCCGGCGATGCACGAGGCCGCCGCCGAGGCGGTCGGGCTCCGCGCCCATTACCAGCTCATCGACGTGCCGGGGGCCGATGCCGCGCAGCTGCGCGGCCTGCTGTCGTGCTTGCGCCCGATCGGCTTCTCGGGCGTCAACGTCACGTATCCCTACAAGGAGGCGGTCCTGCCGCTCCTCGACGACCTGTCGCCCGGCGCGAAGGCCGTCGGCGCCGTCAACACCATCGTGGTCCGCGACGGGGGCCTCACCGGACACAATACCGACACGACCGGCTTTGCCCGCGCGCTGACGCAGGCCTTCGGGCCGAACCCCGAGGGGCCGGTGGCGGTGATCGGCGCCGGCGGCGTCGGCAAGGCGGTCGCGGTGGCGCTCGCCCGCTTCCCCGGGCTCGAGATCCGGATGGTCGATGCCGACCCGGCCAAGGCCGAGGCGGTGGCGGCCGCCCTTGCCGGCCACGCGGCGTTGCGGGTGTGCCGGGACGTCGCCGAGGCGGTGGACGGCGCGAAGGGCCTAGTCAACGGCACCCCGGTCGGCATGCTGCCGGATCGCGGCACGCCGGTGCCGCCGGCCCTGCTCCACCCCGGGATGTGGGTGGCCGACGCGGTCTATTCCCCGCTCTGGACGCCGCTGCTCGCGGCCGCGGCGCAGGTCGGCGCCCGCACCATGACGGGCCGCGAACTCGCCATCCACCAGGCCCTCGACGCCTTCGCGCTGTTCACCGGCCGCGACGCGCCGGCTGGCGCGATGGAGCGGGCCTTCGACCGTGCGGTGGCGCCGCTCGCCGCCTGACTCGCGAGCCAGGCGGCACAGGCACGGGGGCACGCCCGATTTCGGCCCTGGCCGACCTTCCCCTCGCTCTTGCCCTTGCCCTTGCTTTTCGAAACCGGATATGGAATTGCGCGCAACGGGTTTTGATCGATACTTACTTTACGCTATTCGCACCGTTGCCTTAGAAGAAGAACCAAGCTGACCGAATGCCGCCCGAAGCGCGAAGGCGGCACCGACTCGACCCTACCATGGAGGAACCCCCGATGAGTGCCGCACCGGCAGGACACACCCACGACCGCCAGCAATCGAAAAAGGCCGCCGCCAGCGGCTGGATCGGCTCGGCGCTGGAATACTACGACTTCTTCATCTACGCGACGGCGGCATCGCTGATCTTCCCGCAGCTGTTCTTCCCGTCCAACAACCCGACCGTGGCGATCGTGGCCTCGCTCGCCACCTACGGCGTCGGCTATGTCAGCCGGCCGATCGGCGCCTTCGTGCTCGGCCACTGGGGCGACACCCACGGCCGCAAGCACGTGCTCGTCCTGTGCATGTTCCTGATGGGCTTCTCGACCATCGCGGTCGGTCTTCTGCCCACCTACAGCCAGGTCGGCATCCTCGCCCCGATCCTGCTCGTCATCCTGCGGCTGATCCAGGGCTTCGCCGTCGCCGGCGAGATCTCGGGCGCCAGCTCGATGACCATGGAGCACGCGCCGTTCGGCCGCCGCGGCTTCTTCGCCAGCTTCACCCTGCAGGGCGTCCAGGCCGGTCAGATCCTCGCCGCCGCGGTGTTCCTGCCGCTCGCCGCCTACATGCCGACGGAGGCCTTCAACTCCTGGGGCTGGCGCATCCCGTTCCTGCTCAGCTTCATCGTCATCATCGTCGGCTACATCATCCGCCGCGAGGTCGACGAGACCCCGGCCTTCGCCGCCGAGGAGAAGCAGGGCGAGGTCGCCCGCGCCCCGGTCGTCGAGGCCTTCGCGACCTCCTGGCCCGACATGCTGCGGGTGGTGTGCATGGCGCTGATGAACGTGATCCCGGTGGTCACCACCATCTTCGGCGCGGCCTACGCGGTCCAGGCGGCCTACGGAGTCGGCTTCCACAAGGACGTCTATCTCTGGATCCCGGTGCTCGGGAACATCCTGGCGGTCGTCGTCATCCCGTATGTCGGCAACCTGTCGGACAAGATCGGCCGCCGCCCGCCGATCATCGTCGGGGCGATCGGGTCCGGAATCCTGTCCTTCGGCTACCTCTACGCGATCAGCATCGCCAACGTGCCGCTGGCGATCGTGATGTCGCTGCTGATGTGGGGCGTGGTCTACCAGGGCTACAACGCGGTCTTCCCGAGCTTCTACCCCGAACTGTTCCCGACCCGCACCCGCGTCTCCGCGATGGCAATCTCGCAGAACGTCGGCACCGCCATCACGGCGATGCTGCCGGCCCTGTTCGCCACCGTGGCGCCTCCCGGCTCGACCAACATCCCGCTCACCATCGGCGCCATCACGCTGGCGATCACCGCGGTGGCGGCGGCCGCGGCCTGGAGCGCCCGCGAAACCTACCGGATCCCCATGAAGGAGCTCGGCCAGCCCCGCGCGGTGCCGATGCCGCAGGCCGAGTACGACCGGCTGCGCAACGAGGCGATGGCGTGAGGCGGGACCGGCCCGGGCGCGTCCCGGGCCGGCGACGGGAACGAGGTGGTGCGGGCCGGGAGCGATCGCGTCCGGCCCGTCTTCTTGTTACGACCGGCGATGACAGGGTTGTCCTGCGAATCGACGCCGGCGGGCATCAAAATCGATCCGACATGTCTAAATAGATTTCTCAAGATCGTTTGCCGATTTTGCGACAAAAATCTGTGACAAGACAATACTCTAAGTGGACGAAGTGTTGGCCTGGCAGCGCAAGTCTGCCTTAGATGCACGCGTCGTGCGATATGGGGCCTGGCGCCCGCCTTGTCGCCTGACGGGGGAGGCCGAGCGGCCGACCATGCGCCCGGATCCCCGGTTGCCCTCACGATGCTGGATTTCGCCGGCCAGATAGGGCATCGGGCGTGACATCCCCTTCGAGACACGGCGCCTCATGACCGAGACTTCCCCGATCCCGCAGGCCGCGCGCCCGAAGCTCGTCCTCGCCTCGGCCTCGCCCCGGCGCCTCGCGCTGCTGCAGCAGGCGGGGCTGGAGCCGGACGCCCTGCTGCCGGCCGACCTCGACGAGGCGCCGCTGAAATCCGAGAAGCCGCGCGATCTGGTGCGCCGGCTGGCCCGGGCCAAGCTCGACGTGGCGGTGGCGGCGGCCCGCGGCAGCGAGGAGCTGCGCCAGGGCTACGTCGTGGCGGCCGACACCGTGGTGGCGGTGGGCCGGCGCATCCTGCCGAAGGCCGAAGTGACCGACGAGGCGGCGGCCTGCCTGCGGCTGCTCTCCGGCCGCGCCCACCGGGTCTATACGGCGGTCTGCGTCGTCGGCCCGAAGGACCGGACGCGGGAGCGCCTGGTCGAGACCCGGGTGCGGTTCAAGCGCCTCTCGACCCGCGAGATCGACGGCTATCTCGCCAGCGGCGAGTGGCGCGGCAAGGCCGGCGGCTACGCGATCCAGGGGCTCGCCGGCTCGTTCGTGGTCAAGCTCGTCGGCTCCTACAGCGCGGTCGTCGGCCTGCCGCTCTACGAGACGGTCGGACTGCTCGAGGGCGAGGGTTATCCGGTCCGCGGTGCCTGGCGCGACGCGACCTGAGCACAGAAGAGTCGTTTCAGTCGCTGAGACGATGTCTCCCATCCTCGAGCCCGGGATGATGTCGTGGGTGGGATAAGATAGATTTTGCGCTTCTTCGGTTTCACATCGGAGAAGTTTCGAGAGGAGGCGCGATTGACGACGCCCGACGACGACACCCCGGCTCCGGGCTGCCCGATCTGCGGCAAGCCGGCGGCCCCGGCCTCCGCGCCGTTCTGCTCCAAGCGCTGCGCCGACGTGGACCTGCAGCGCTGGCTCAGCGGGCGCTACGCCATTCCCGGCCGGGACGAGGATACGCTCGGCCAGGATGACGGCTCGCGGGAGGAATGAGCGATACTGCCGGTGAGTTGGGAACGGCGGGGGAGCTTCCCGGTTGACGGCGGCCTGTGACCCACCGCCAGCCGGAGGCCGTTCCCCCATGTCGTCCGATTCCAAGCCTTCCGATTTCCCCGATCCGCTCACCAAGTATCCCCGCCCGCCCTTCGAGGCCCAGCCGCAGGGCTTCCCCGGCCTGACCGGCCGGATGACGCCCGAGCCCGATCACGGCGAGGCGAGCTACAAGGGCTCGGGCAAGCTGACCGGCCGGGCGGCCCTGATCACCGGGGGCGATTCCGGCATCGGCCGGGCGGTCGCCATCGCCTATGCCCGCGAGGGCGCCGACGTCGCGATCTCCTACCTGCCCTCCGAGCAGGGGGACGCCGAAGCCGTCGCCCACTGGGTCGAGAAGGCCGGGCGCCGCGCCCTGCTGCTGCCGGGCGACCTCAAGGACCGCGCTTACGGCCGCGAGATCGTCGCCCGCACCGTCGAGGCCTTCGGCCGGCTCGACGTGGTGGTCAATAACGGCGCCTTCCAGCAGCCGAACCAGGCCCTCGACGCGATCGACGACCAGGTCTTCGAGGACCACTTCCGCACCAACGTGTTCGGTTCGTTCTACGTGACGAAGGCGGCGATGGCGCATCTGAAGCCCGGCGCTTCGGTGATCTTCACGTCGTCGGTGAATTCCAAGCACCCGATGCCCTCCCTGCTCGCATACAGCGCCACGAAGGGCGCCTTGAGCAACCTGGTGCTGAGCCTCGCGCAGTTGCTCGCCGAGAAGGGGATCCGGGTGAACGGCGTGCTGCCGGGCCCGATCTGGACGCCGTTCATCCCGTCCGGGATGGAGGAGGACTCGGTGAAATCGTTCGGCAGCCAGGTCCCGTTCGGCCGCCCGGGCCAGCCGGCGGAACTCGCCTCGGCCTACGTGATGCTGGCCTCCGACGAGAGCAGCTACACGTCGGGGGCGCTGGTGACGGTGGCGGGAGCGATGCCGGTGCTGTGACGCACGGGATCGTTTGCGCAGTCGAAGCAAGCACACGACTGCCGCCGCGCAAGGTCGTCCCGGGCTCCGCTTTCGCGGACCCGGGACCACGCGGAGGGTGTCAGGTCCGTCGAGGACCCGGTGGAGCGTTCACCGCGCGCAGGCCGGCGTGCCGTAGCCCGCATAGACCACCCGCACCGCCCGGCAGGCCGGTGCCGGCGCCTCGGCGGCGACCGTCTTCTCGGCGACGGCGGCCGGCTCGCTCTTCGGGGCGTCCGCGCCGGCCCGCACCACCAGCGGGGTCGCGACCAGGGACAGGAGCGCGGCGGCGGCCACCAGGGTCAGGCGCTGGGTCACGGACGGTCTCCCTCAATGCTTGAGTGACGAAGTCTTGCGCCGCATCCCGCGGCGCCATCGTCTGATCTGTACTGTCAACGAGCTTGACCGTTCTCCGGTTCCGGCGCCCGCGCCGGATCGTGCGGCGGCGCACGCGTGCTTGACTCGGGGGCTGCCGGTTCTAAGGCTCCCGCCACGAGAAGCGCCCGAGCCGAACCCGCGAGACCATGACCCCCACCGACGCCGACCTCCAGCCGACCCGCTCGTTCCAGGGGCTGATCCTGACGCTCCAGCGGTTCTGGGCCGCGCAAGGCTGCGTGATCCTGCAGCCCTACGACATGGAGGTCGGGGCGGGCACGTTCCATCCGGCCACCACCCTGCGGGCGCTCGGCCCCAAGCCCTGGAAGGCGGCCTATGTCCAGCCCTCGCGCCGGCCGAAGGACGGGCGCTACGGCGAGAACCCGAACCGGCTGCAGCACTATTACCAGTTCCAGGTGATCCTGAAGCCGAACCCGCCGAACCTCCAGGACCTCTACCTCGACTCGCTGCGGGCGATCGGCGTCGATCTCGGCCTGCACGACATCCGCTTCGTCGAGGACGACTGGGAGAGCCCGACGCTGGGCGCCTGGGGCCTTGGCTGGGAATGCTGGTGCGACGGGATGGAGGTGAGCCAGTTCACCTACTTCCAGCAGGTCGCCGGCTTCGAATGCGCCCCGGTCGCCGGCGAGCTGACCTACGGCCTCGAGCGCCTGGCGATGTACGTCCAGGGCGTCGAGAACGTCTACGACCTCAACTTCAACGGCCGCGAGGGTGACGAGAAGGTCACCTACGGCGACGTGTTCCTGCAGGCCGAGCAGGAATATTCGCGCCACAACTTCGAGGCCGCCGACACGGAGATGCTGTTCCGGCAGTTCCGCGACGCCGAGGCCGCCTGCCGCGCCTACCTGAAGGCCGGGGAGCCGGGGCCGAATGGCAACGATCCCCGCCACCGCATGGCGCAGCCGGCCTACGACCAGTGCATCAAGGCCAGCCACGTCTTCAACCTGCTCGATGCGCGCGGGGTGATCTCGGTCACCGAGCGCCAGAGCTACATCCTGCGGGTGCGCGAGCTCGCCAAGGCCTGCGGCGAGGCGTGGCGGCGCACCGATGCGGGCGGCCTCGCGGGGGCGGCGCTCGCGGGTGAGGTGCCTGCCGCCTGACATCCGCGCCGCCCGGCGCTACACCGCCCGACATACCCTCTCCTCGCCCCCTTCTCGATTCCGGGCTCTCCCGACGGAGAGCCTTGAGGCCGCCCGATGCCCGACCTGCTGCTCGAACTCTTCTCCGAGGAAATCCCCGCCCGCATGCAGCGGCGCGCGGCCGAGGACCTGCGCAAGCTCGTCACCGACGCGCTGGTCGAGCGCGGCTTCCTGTACGAGGGCGCCAAGGCCTTCGCGACGCCCCGCCGTCTCGCCCTCCATGTCGCCGGCCTGCCGGCCCGCGGCCAGGACGTGCGCGAGGAGCGCAAAGGGCCCCGCGTCGGCGCCCCCGCGGGCGCGGTGCAGGGCTTCCTGAAGAGCGCCGGCCTCGCCAGCCTCGATCAGGCGACGGTCGTCTCCGACCCGAAGAAGGGCGAGTTCTACGTCGCGGTGATCGAGCGGCCCGGCCGCGAGACGATCGAGGTTCTGGCCGAGATCCTGCCGGCGATCGTCAAGAGCTTCCCCTGGCCGAAATCGATGCGCTGGGGTGCCGCCTCGCGCGAGCCCGGCTCGCTCCGCTGGGTGCGGCCGCTGCATTCGATCGTCGCGAGCTTCGGCCCCGAGACCGAGACGCCCGAGGTGGTGCCCTTCGCCATCGACGGGGTCGAGGTGGGGTTCACCACGCGGGGGCACCGCTTCCTGGCGCCGCAGGCGATCGAGGTGCGCCGCTTCGCCGATTACCTTCCGGCCCTGGAGCGGGCCTTCGTGGTGCTCGACGCGGACCGGCGCAAGGACATCATCCTGCACGACGCCCGCGACCTCGCCTTCGCCCGCGGTCTCGACCTCGTCGAGGACGAGGGCCTGCTGGAGGAGGTGGCGGGCCTCGTCGAGTGGCCGGTGACCCTGATGGGCGCCTTCGACGAGCGCTTCCTCGCGATTCCGCCGGAGGTGATCCGCGCCACGATCCGGGCGAACCAGAAGTGCTTCGTGCTGCGCGGGGCGCCCGGTCCCGACGGGCGCGAGCGCCTGGCCAACGCCTTCATCCTGGTCTCGAACCTAGTGGCTTCCGACGGCGGCGCGGCGATCGTCGCCGGCAACGAGCGGGTGGTGCGGGCGCGCCTCTCCGACGCGGCGTTCTTCTGGGAGACCGACCGCAAGGTGCGGCTGGACGACCGGCTGCCGAAGCTCGACACCATCGTCTTCCACGAGAAGCTCGGCACGCAAGGCGCGCGGGTGGAGCGGATCGTTGCGCTTGCCCGCGCCCTCGCGCCGGTGGTCCGGGCCGACGCGGCATTGGCCGAGCGCGCCGCCCGCCTCGCCAAGGCCGACCTCGTCACCGAGATGGTCGGCGAGTTCCCCGAGCTTCAGGGCCTGATGGGCCGCTACTACGCCGCCGAGCAGGGCGAGGACCCGGCCGTCGCCGCGGCGATCGAGGAGCATTACAAGCCGCTCGGGCCCGGCGACCGGGTGCCGTCCGAGCCGGTCTCGGTGGCGGTGGCGCTCGCCGACAAGCTCGATACGCTCGTCGGCTTCTGGGCGATCGACGAGAAGCCGACGGGGAGCAAGGATCCGTACGCCCTGCGGCGGGCGGCGCTCGGGGTGATCCGGCTCATCCTGGCGAGCGAGGCGCGCCTGCCCTTGCGGGCGCAGATCGCCGCCGCGGCCTCCGGGCACGGCCAGACCTCGGACGCCTTCGCGGACGACCTCCTCGCCTTTTTCGCCGACCGGCTGAAGGTCTACCTGCGCGACCAGGGCGCCCGCCACGACCTGATCGACGCCGTCTTCGCGCTTCCCGGGCAGGACGACCTCCTGATGGTGGTGCGCCGCGTCGAGGCGCTGGGGCGCTTCCTCGACACCGAGGACGGCAGGAACCTGCTCGCCGGCTCTCGCCGCGCCGCCAACATCCTGCGGATCGAGGAGAAGAAGGACGGCCGCGCCTACGATGCCGCGCCGGACCGGGCGCTGATGAGCCTGCCCGAGGAATCGGCGCTCGCCGAGGCGCTGGACCGCGCCGGCGCCGAGGCGGCCCGGGCCGTGGCGGTGGAGGATTTCGAGGGCGCGATGCGGGCGCTCTCGACCCTGCGCGCCCCGGTCGACGCCTTCTTCGACAAGGTGACGGTGAATGCCGACGATGCGCGCTTACGGGCCAATCGTCTCGCCCTGCTCAACGGCTTGCGGGCGGCGACCCGGGAAGTGGCGGAGTTCTCCCGCATCGGTGGCGAGGGCCGGTGAGTTCAGAAACTAACATAGGTTGCGTTGCACGGGAGCCTCAGTACTGAGCCAGGGAACGATTTAACGACTTTTTCATTGTTGGTCGCCGGCAAGAATCGGTACAACCTGAGCCGGTTCGATTCTCATCAACAGGACGCGTTCGGCGCCGGGTCCCGGCGAAGGGGGATGGGCTGTGCCGCCACCCACCGCGAGGTGGGGGCGCTCAGGGCTCGCCGCCCCTCGCAGGGCTCGGGGTCGGACCGGGGATCCAGGCAGGAGACAGGCACGATGGCGCTCGGCGGTAAGGCCCGACCCACGGAGCAGGCAGATCCCCGGACGCCGGAGGCATCCGCACCGAGCGGTGCGCAGCGGGACGAGTCGGTGCGCCTGCAGGTGCGCGCCCATGTCCAGCAGGTCCTGCGGAAGGTCCGGCAGCAGCAGGCCGCATCCCGCCCCTCAACCGAGAAGGATTGAGCGCACCAGCCGGCCGGTCCCGTCGCGGATCTCGAGCTGCCAGCCCGGTCCCAGGACCGGGAGGTCGCCTGTCGCCCGCATCTCGACGATGACCGCTCGCGCCTCGGCCTCAGCCTGGTCCGGCGTGTCCGCCTCGACGCCCGTCGGGTCCTCGATCGCCTGTGCGGGACCGACCAGGTTGAAGAAATAGCGCTGCGTCATGAGGCTGACCACGATCGGGGAACGGGACGGGCATCGACGACCGGCCCGGTCGGGGGCTGTGGAATTGCTTGAGGTTACCAGCCGAGTTCCGCCCTGGCATGTCAGGGAAAAGGCGAGTTGGTCGCAAGCATGAGCGATTCCGCGCCTGCCGCGTTCCTCCGAAGGGAGAGGGCGGCCGCCCCCCTGCTCCCGCCGCCCGGACCCGGGCGATCGGCGGAACACGGCGCGGCGGAGGCAGGCCGACGATGCATCAGGACGCACCCCGACCGAATCACGAGAAGCGGAATCGCCCGGACAAGCCCGGTGTCTCGGCCCGCGGGCTGGTGCTCACCATCCTCGGCGTGGTGATCGGCAGCGCCGGCTACTACGCCTCCTGGCGCTTCCAGACTCCGATCGGCACCCTCGGCGGCATCGCCGGCCTGGCGCTCTGCGTCATCGGCACCAGCCACGGCCACGACGGCGCGTCCCCCACCGTCTGAGGCGCCCGGCCCGGGTTCTTCCCTGCGGCAAAGCGCGTCCCGGCGCCGGATGATCCGCTCGGATGCCGGGGCGTTGGCAAGGGGTTCGGACGGCAGGAGGTCCGGACGGGACGCCGGCGATCCTGACAGGAGACGATTCGCATGAACGCCAATTCCCCCGAGCACCGCACCGGCCACGACATCGACCGGGTCGACCAGGTCAGCAGCGTCACGCTGCTCGGCTTCGCCGTCGTCGGCGCAGCCCTGACGGTCGCGATCAACGCGATCGTGTTCTGAGCGGTGACGTGGTGCCGCTCGACGGCGCGCGCCATCGAGCCTGCATCGGCACGTCCGCCCCTCCGCGTCGTCCCGGCTTCCGCTGCGCGGCCGCGGGACGACGCGGAGAGTCTCAGAGCCCGCTTGATTGCGCAGGCCGAATTCATACCCCTCTGGTCTTCCTGGGGCCGTGCAACGGAACCCGGGATCCATCACCGCACCGCACCGGGTTTCTCGGAGGCTGAGCGGCCTGGGTCAGGCGGCCACGGCCTGTTCGCCGACGCGGGCACGATCTCGCGCGTCGGCCTCGGCGGGAGGGGCGTGGCCGATCGGCGCGGGGAGGCGACGGCGGTTGTCCCACCCGACCCGTTCCAGGTTGGCGGACTCGGCCGCCTCGAAGGAGCGCCAAGGGCCGCGCCGATGGAGCACCTCCGCCTCGAACAAGCCGCTGATCGTCCCGGCCAGGGTCTCGTCGACGCTGCCGACCGACGGTTCGATGCCTGCTCCGGCCAGGCGCGCGGTATCGCGCAAGGCCCAGTATTGCGAGCTGCGGTCCGCATGATGCACCAGCCCGCTGCGCTGAATAGAATGACGCTCGTGCAGTGCCGGCTCCAGGGTATCCAGCACGAAGCCTACGTGAGCACTGCGTGAGGTCCGTCAGCCGACGATGAGCCGAGCCAACACATCATCGACGAAGGCGAATGGATGAAGCCCAGCCACGGCGCCACGGACGTGAAGTCGCTGACGTAGAGGGCGTTCGGCCATGGAGCCTTGAACCGACGATCGACGCGGTCGAGGGGCCAGCTGTGGCCGGGTCGGGGATCGCGGTGCGCACGGTCCTGCCGCGCACCACCGCCGCCAAGCCCATCTTGCGCATCGGCCGCGCCACCACACAGCGAGCGGCCACGATCCCCCCGGGCCAGTTGGCGCCAGACCTTCCGCACGCCGTAGGAACAGAAGTTGGCCTCGATCACGCGCTGGATCTGGATTGGCATATGAGTTTTTATGTCATGATCGAGATGAAATAAATATTTCGCCGCATTATTATCGCCGCCGAAGTGTTCGATATTTACAAATTGGAATAAATACGGAATAATATTAATAATATTTATTGATTTGTTCGATATTTTTTACAAAAAATCCAGACTGACAAAGCTGGAAAGTAAGTAAATTTTTGCTAACTCTAAGAAGCGGCGCTTTGATTAATATCAATATTACAAGAAATATTAGGCCGTCAAAAATTCACGAGTTGTATTCAATATCAATTCGATGCTTGTGCTCACTATCTTCAGGCAATAATGCATCTGCCGCTTCTCGAAGGCGCGTGCCCGCCACGGTGTCGGCGAACAACTTTCCGGCGTGAGTGTACGACGCCGCGCCAACTCCTCGAGGGCCTTCGAACGGCGTTCAGCCGCCCGGCGTCCAGTCGATCTTCGGCTTCTGCGACAGGATCCGCTCGAAGTAGTCGGCGACGGCTTGCGCGCCGCTCGCGTGCATCATCGCGACGGGATGGGCGAGGTAGGCCCGGGCCAAATCGATCGGGATCTCGCCGGCCTGGAGCGCGCCGAGCACCGCGTCGATGAAGGCGTCGTTGGCCTCGTCGAAGTCGGATGAGAGCTTCTTGCGATCGTTGAGCGCCTTGATCGGCATCGTGCGGGTCGTCCTCTCGAAGGTCTGCCCGACCGCTGGGGCGGGGCGCCCATTCTCAGAGGCGAGGCAGCGTGCATCATCCAACCACACCAAGGCGCAGTGCGGCGCTCACTGCTTCCGCAGCGCTTCCACGACCCCGTATCAACCGGAGCCGCAAGCAAGCTAATCATTGAGAAGAATGGCGCACCCGACACGATTCGAACGTGTGACCTTTGCCTTCGGAGGGATTATCGCTGGCTCCGCCAATAAACGCCAGGAGCCGCCGATGACCGCCTATCTCCCTGTAATCGCTAAAGAATTTGATTTCGGCTTCCGCCGGAAGTACGCTCTGTCTCGCCACAGTTTTCGCCCGCTTGCTTACGTGATGCTTACGCGAGAGAGCGCTGTCGGGTCGGAGAAAGCCCATGTCTAAGCTCACCAAAAGGGTCGTTGACGCCGCTGAAAGCCGCTCCAAAGATTACGTCATCTGGGACGACGAACTCCCCGGCTTCGGCCTCCGCGTCTTCGCGTCGGGCAAGCGCAGCTACGTCATCCAGTATCGCCTCGGCAAGCGTTCACGTCGGTTCACCATCGGTTTGCATGGCATCTGGACGCCCGAGCGCGCGCGCCAGGAAGCGAAGGTCCAACTAGGCCGCATCGCTCAGGGTGAAGATCCCGCCGAGGAGAAGCAGCTCGACAACAAGGCGATCACCGTCAAGGAGCTGTGCGACCTCTACGTCGCTGATCTCAAGGCTGGCCTCATCCTGGGTAAGGGTGGCCGGCCAAAGAAGGCGAGCACGATCCTCTCGGATACAGGACGCATCGAGCGCCACATCGTGCCCTTGCTCGGCACTCGACGGGTCAAGGACCTCGTGAAGGCCGACATCACGAAAGCCCTGAAAGACATCATGGCCGGCAAGACCCGCTGCAGCGTCAAGACGAAGAAGCTCCGCGGCCGCGCCATCGTACGCGGCGGTGCCGGAACGGCTACCCGCACGATCGGACTGTTCGGCGGCATCCTCACCTACGCGGTTGAAGCAGGCATCATCGACCTCAATCCCGTCCACGGCGTCCGGCGGCCGAAGGACAATGTGCGCGGACGGCGCTTGACCGAGGCCGAATATCGCCTGCTCGGCGACATCCTGACCAAGGCTGCTGAGAACGAGAAGTATGAGTTGTCGGTCGACATCATCCGGCAGCTCGCGCTCACCGGATGCCGTCGGACCGAGATGATCACCTTGGCTTGGAGCGAGGCTGACACCGATTCAAGCTGTCTCCGGCTGATCGACAGTAAGGAAGGAAGCTCGATCCGTCCGATCGGCTTGCCTGTCGTGGAGTATCTCGAAAACCGCCGGAAGGAGCAGACCGGCACCTACGTCTTTCCCGGCCAGGGTGATGACAATGCGTTCGGGAGCTTCCCTAACCATTGGGAGCAGATATTCGCGGACACCGCGCTCGCCGACATCACGCCACACGTCCTGCGGCACAGCTTCGCCAGTATCGCCAACGATCTCGGCTTCACCGAAGTCACGATCGCCGCGCTGGTCGGGCATGCGAAGGGATCGGTCACGAGCAACTACATCCATACGCTCGATACCGCGCTCATCATGGCCGCCGACACTATCTCGGGCTACATTCAGGGGCTTCTGGATGGGATCGAGTTCAAACAGACGGCCTACGCCCTGGACCGCGACTCCCGGAAAGCCGCCCTCGCGCGGTTCCTGCAGAAGGCCGCCGCTACCGAACAGGACACGGCCGAGGACTCGGAGCAGTTGCTTGCAGCTTGATCGCGCGATGGGGGTTTCAGTTATTGCAGTTAAGCCCCGCAACCCTTATATTGGCTGGTCAGGAGACACGATCATGGCCAGCCAAGTGGTGCAGTTCGCCGGTTTGTCCGACCGCGACCGCAAGACCGTGACGCCTCTGCCATCCTTGGCAGAGGGCGATCACGTGGAGGTGCATGTGCGGCGTCGCGATGGACGGGAGCAGACCCTGTCCCTTCCGCCGGCCGCCATCAGCGCCGTCGAGACGCTGCTGTCTCGCCTGCTGAACGGCGAGAGGGTCGCCGTGCTCACGGAAGATCAAGAGCTGAGCCCGACCGACGCATCGGTGATCCTAGGCATCTCGCGTCCGCTCGTCGTCCATCGGATGGACATCGGCGATCTGCCGTTCCGCTATGTCGGAAAGCACCGCCGGGCATCGCTGAAGGACGTGCTGGCCTTGAAGGAGATGCTGGACGCTCGCCGGAAGGCGATGGACGCCTTGGCCGAAGACACAGAGGATCTTGTCGTCAACCATGGCCTCTAGACCGCCCATCGCGGTCTACGACGCCTGCGTCCTTTATCCCTTCCATCTGCGCAATGTCCTGATCCAGTGCGCCTTCGATGGCTTAGTCGCCGCGCGCTGGACCGACGACATTCACGCGGAATGGATACGCAATCTGGCCGCCAATTCCCCCAGCACGCCGGTTACGCGCTTCGAGACCACCCGCGACATGATGAAAGCCGTCCTGCCTGACGCCAATGTCGCCAACCATCGGAGCCTGATTCCGAGCCTTTCCTTGCCCGATCCGGATGACCGGCATGTGCTTGCGGCCGCGATCGCTGGCGGTGCCGAGACGATCGTCACTTGGAACCTGAAGGATTTCCCCGCTTCGCAGATCGCCCCTCACGGAATCGCCGCTGTGTCGCCCGACGCCTTCCTTTCGGCCCTGCACCGAGCCTATCCGAAAGCCCTTCTCAGTAGTATCGCGAGAGCGCGCGAAAACCTCAGACGCACGACGCCATCCATTGCGGAATTCATAGACATTCTCGAACGGCAGGGGCTGGCCGAGTTCGCTCCCATCCTGCGGCGCCGCAAAGCGCACCTGGCCTGATCCCCCGCAGGGCTCGGAAGCTCCGCTTCAAGTTATCGCCGCGCTGGCAAGACCGCAGAATCATTCTTGACTCTACGACCCGAAAATCAGAACAAATAGCGAACATGACTACACCGCCTTCGGAGGTCAAGAACGCACTTGCGGCCCCAGCCCGCCATAGAGTCCCTGCGCGCGCAGATCGAGAAGATCGAAGGCCGGAGCCGGCGCGCCAAATCGGTCCTTCCTTTCGGGATCACCGAGGTGGATTCGCGACTCCCCGGCGGCGGCCTTGCCCTCGGCGCGCTGCATGAAATAGCCGGCGGCGGCAACGGAGCGGTCGACGGAGCCGCAGCGGCTTGCTTCAGCGCGGGCCTCGCGGCCCGCACCAAAGGCAAAATCCTCTGGTGTATCACGCGTGCCGACCTATTCGCGCCCGCCATTGCCCAGGCAGGGCTCGCGAGCGACCGCGTCATCTACCTCGAAGCTGGGGACGACAAGACCGTCCTCGCCTGCATGGAAGAAGGATTGCGCCACGGCGGCCTCGGGGCCGTCATCGGCGAGGTCGCCCGCCTTTCGATGACAGCATCAAGACGGCTGCAACTGGCGGCCGAAGGCGCCGGCTCGCTCGGGATCGCTTTGCGGCGCTGGCGGCGACAGACAGAGGCGACGGATTTCGGCCAACCGACCTCTGCGATGACGCGCTGGCGCGTCTCCGTAATGCCCTCAACGCCGCTACCCGTTCCCGGCGTGGGCCGCGCCCGCTGGCTGGTTGAACTCATCCGCGCGCGAGCGGGCGAAAGTGCAGATTTCGAGTTGGAGGCGTGCGATGACACGGGTCGTCTCGCTCTTCCTGCCGAGCTGGTCCACGGACAGGCTGCGGCGGAAGGCTGGCGACGCGGCGCCTCCGGCTGAGGCGCCGCTCGTCCTGATTGGCCGCGACGGGAACAGGCGGGTGGTGCTGGCGGCGGATGCAGCGGCCCAGGCCACCGGCCTGCGCGCCGGCATGCCCGTCACCAAGGCGCAAGTGCTGGTGCCTGGCCTCATCGTGCAGGATGCCGATCCCGCTGCCGACGCCGAGGCGCTTGAGCGTCTCGCGGTGTGGCTTCTCCGCTATGCACCGATCGTCGCCCCCGATCCGCCCGACGGCCTCATCATCGACTCGACCGGCGCTGATCATCTCCACGGGGGCGAGACTGTCATGCTGGACGGCTTGATCGGGCGCCTCGCCATGTCCGGGATCTTCGCGAGAGGCGCGATCGCCGACACCTGGGGAGCGGCCCATGCACTGGCCCGATTTTCAGCGCAGCCGGTTGTCATCGCGCCCAAGGGGCATGGCTCGTCCGTCTTGGAGCGGTTGCCGCTTGAGGCGTTACGCATTCCGGCCTCCACCGTCGCGGCGCTGCGCACGCTCGGCTTCCGAACGGTCGGCGATCTTCTGGCGCAGCCGCGCGCGCCGCTCACGCTTCGCTTCGGCCCGGAACTCGGCCGACGCTTGGACCAGGCCTTGGGCATTGCGGCCGAACTCATTGAGCCGGTTCGGCCTGCCGATCTCATCGAGGTGCGCCGCGCCTTCGCCGAGCCGATCGGCGCAGCCGAGACAATCGCCCGTTACATCGGCAAGCTTGTTGTGCAGCTCTGCGAACGCCTTGAGGAAAGCGGGCTTGGCGCACGCAGGCTCGATCTCATCTGCCACCGCGTCGATAGCCGGGCCCAGGCGGTGCGGGTCGGCATGGCCACGCCGGTGCGCGACGCGAAGCGGCTGACGCGCCTTCTGTGCGACAAGATCGAGACCATCTCGCCCGGCTTCGGCATCGAGGTGATGACGCTTGCCGCAAGCGTCGCCGAGCCGCTCGAACGCAAGCAGATCGTCAGTTCGCTGGTCGAGGAGAGCACCCCGGACGTCTCCGATCTCATCGACACCTTGATGAACCGCGTTGGCGAGCGCGCCCTCTATCGGCTTGCCCCCGTCGCCAGCGACGTTCCGGAACGGTCTGTCTGTCGTATCCCGGCGATGGCGGCCGACACGGGAGCGGGTTGGCCCGGTCATTGGCCGAGACCGTCGCGCCTCCTCCCGGCACCCGAGCCGGTCGAGACCGTGGCGCTGCTCCCCGACCATCCGCCGGTGTCGTTCACCTGGCGCGGAATCCGCCGCCGCCTTCGGCGCGGCGACGGACCTGAGCGTGTCTTCGGCGAATGGTGGAAGCGTGATGCTGAGCTGGCCGCCGTCCGCGACTATTTCCGGGTCGAGGACGACGCCGGCGAACGCTACTGGCTGTTTCGCGCCGGCGACGGCGAGGACACCGCCACAGGCTCGCACCGCTGGTTCATTCACGGGGTCTTCGGATGAGCCAGCCCGGCTACGTTGAACTTCAGGTCACCTCGCATTTCAGCTTTCTGCGGGGGGCCTCGTCTTGCGAGGAGCTGTTCGCCCAGGCCGCGCTTGCCGGGATCGAAGCCCTGGCCGTGGTGGACCGGAATTCGCTCGCCGGCATCGTCCGGGCTCATGAAGCGGCGAAGACAACCGGGGTTCGCTTGATTGTCGGCTGCCGTCTCGACCTCAGCGACGGCATGTCGGTGCTGGTCTATCCAACCGACCGATCAGCTTATTCCCGACTCTGCCGACTGCTGTCGCTCGGCAAGCGGCGCGGCGGAAAGGCGAAGTGCGTGCTCGAATGGCAGGACCTCGTCGCCTACGGCGAAGGCTTGATCGCCGTGGTCGTGCCGGATCTCGCCGACGAGGAATGCGGCCTTAGGCTGCGCCGCCTGCGCGATGCGTTTGGCGATCGGGCCTACCTAGCTCTAACATTGCGCCGTCGGCCCAACGACCAGCTCCGCCTTCACGAGCTGTCGAACCTGGCCGCCCAGATGCGGGTTGCGACCGTGGTGACGAACGACGTCCTCTTCCACGAGCCCGCCCGCCGCATCCTTCAGGACGTCGTCTCCTGCATCCGGCACAACGTCACGATCGACACGATCGGCGACCGCCGGGAGCGTCACGCCGATCGCTACATCAAGCCGCCCGAGGAGATGCACCGTCTCTTCAGCCGTTATCCCGAGGCGCTTGCCAGAACCCTGCAGATCGCCGACCGATGCCGTTTCAATCTCGACGAGCTGGCCTATCAATATCCCGAGGAGCGTGACGATCCGGCACTCACGCCGCAGGAGACGCTGGCAAAGCTCACTTGGGAAGGCGCCGCCGAGCGTTATCCGGAGGGCGTGCCTGACAGCGTGGCTGCCGCGCTTCAGCATGAGCTGCGGCTGATCGAGAAGCTCGACTACGCGCCGTATTTCCTGACCGTGAATTCGATCGTCCGCTTCGCCCGCTCAAAGGACATCCTTTGCCAAGGCCGCGGATCAGCCGCCAACTCCGCAGTCTGCTACGTCCTCGGCATCACGTCGATCGATCCCGGCCGCAACGACCTTCTCTTCGAACGCTTCGTCAGCGAGGAACGGCGCGAGCCGCCCGACATCGACGTCGATTTCGAGCATGAGCGGCGTGAGATCGTCATGCAATGGGTGTTCGACACCTACGGCCGCGACCACGCCGCGCTCTGTTCGACTGTCATCCGCTATCGCACCAAGGGCGCGCTGCGGGATGTCGGCAAGGCGCTAGGCCTGCCCGAGGATCTGATCGGCACCCTGTCGTCTCAGGTCTGGGCCTGGTCGGAGGAAGGCGTCGAACAGAAGCACGTCGAAAAGCTGAACCTCAATCTTGCCGATCGCCGCCTTCGCCTGACGCTCGATCTCGCGCGCCAACTCATGGGCGCGCCGCGCCATCTCAGCCAGCATCCTGGCGGTTTCGTGCTGACCCATGACAGGCTCGACGACCTCGTGCCGATCGAGCCGGCCGCGATGAAGGACCGGCAGGTCATCGAATGGGATAAGGATGACATCGACGCCCTGAAGTTCATGAAGGTCGACGTCCTGGCGCTTGGGATGCTGACCTGCATGAAGAAGGGGCTGGACCTTCTGGCTGAGCACAAGGGCGTCAATCTCGATCTCGCCTCCATTCCGGCCGAGGACCCGCGCACCTACGCGATGATCCGCAAGGCCGACACGCTCGGCACCTTCCAGATCGAGAGCCGGGCGCAGATGTCGATGCTGCCGCGCCTGAAGCCGCGCACCTATTACGATCTCGTCGTGCAGGTCGCGATCGTCAGGCCCGGCCCGATTCAAGGCGATATGGTGCATCCCTATCTTCGTCGCCGGGAGGGCCTTGAGCCCGTCCACTATCCGAAGCCCGAACTGGAGAAGGTGCTCGGCAAGACGCTCGGCGTGCCGCTCTTTCAGGAGCAGGCGATGCGGGTCGCCATCGAATGCGCCGGCTTCACGCCCGGCGAGGCCGATATGCTTCGCAAGTCGATGGCCACCTTCAAATTCACCGGCGGCGTCTCGCATTTCCGCGACAAACTCATCGCCGGCATGGTCACCAAAGGCTACGAGGCCGAGTTCGCCGAGCAGACCTTCAAGCAGCTTGAGGGCTTCGGCAGTTACGGATTTCCGGAAAGCCACGCAGCCTCTTTTGCGCTGATCGCTTACGCCTCGGCCTGGCTGAAATGCTGGCACCCGGAAATCTTCTGCGCCGCGCTGCTGAACAGCCAGCCCATGGGCTTCTATGCACCGGCTCAGATCGTCCGCGACGCGCGCGATCACGGCGTCGAGATCCGTCCGGTCTGCGCCAACGCCTCCCGATGGGACTGCACACTCGAGCCCACCGGCAGCGAGGAGCGGTTCGCCGTTCGCCTTGGTCTGCGCATGGTCAAAGGCCTCGCCAACGCCCACGGCGC
Organism: Methylobacterium sp. DB0501; assembly: GCF_011043735.1. GTDB lineage: Bacteria > Pseudomonadota > Alphaproteobacteria > Rhizobiales > Beijerinckiaceae > Methylobacterium > Methylobacterium alsaeris. The sequence goes on from NZ_JAAKGV010000001.1 coordinate 466,980, forward strand.
GGCGATCGTCACGGCTAGGGCGGACCAGCCCTTCGGCACAGTGGACGATCTCTGGCGCCGTGCCGGCGTACCCGTCGCTGCGCTCACGCAGATCGCCGAAGCGGACGGGTTTCGTCCGCCCTTCGGTCTCGGCCGTCGTGAGGCCCTGTGGGCGATCAAGGCGCTGCGCGACGAGCCGCTTCCACTGTTCGCCGCCGCATCGGCCCGCGAGGAAGAGATCGTGCCCGAGGTCGCCGAGCCGGCCGTCATGTTGCGCCCTATGACGGCGGGCGGTGAAGTCGTCGAGGATTACCGACATGTCAGCCTGTCGCTACGCGACCATCCAGTCTCGTTCCTGCGCCGGGAGTTGCGCCGCCGCCGCATGATCTCCTGCCAGGAGGCTATGGACGCAAAGGACGGCCGCTGGCTGGAGGCGGCTGGCATCGTACTGGTGCGGCAGCGGCCCGGAAGCGCCAAGGGCGTGATGTTCATTACCCTCGAAGACGAGAGCGGGATCGCCAATCTCGTAGTCTGGCCCAAGGTCTTCGAGCAGAACCGCCGCACCATCCTGTCGGCCGGCATGATCGCGGCGCGCGGGCGCGTTCAACGCGAAGGCGAAGTCGTTCACCTCGTTGCCCAGCGGCTGACCGATCTCTCCGCCGAGCTGGCCAGCGTGGGCGAGCGCGACACGGCCTTTCCGCTGCCACATGGTCGCGGGGACGAGTTTCACCACGGCTCACCGACGCCTGACCCGCGCGGCCTACCGCCAAAGGGGCTTCGGACCCGAGATATCTACATCCCCGACCTTCACATCGACACGATCAAAGTCAAAACGCGCGATTTCCGCTAGGCTGCGCCGAGCCTCCCGCGCTCAAGCGCTGCGCACTGTTCGTAAACGACTGGTCGAAGCCTCCATCGGACTTCGGGCGAAGATCGGCGTCGCACCTTCACAGCCGCTCGCATGGCGGCGTAGCAACGCCGACGTCGCGTCGCGGTCTGCCGCACGGGCAAACGCAAAGCCTTGCCCGACCTTGCAGCCCATCGACCAAAGCTGGCTCGCCTGAACTTCTGTTTCGATCCCCTCGGCCACGATCTCAATGCCGAGCTGCCGCGCGATATCGATTAACCCCTCGACGATCACCATGCTTGGATCGTCCGGCCATAGTCGGCCGATGAAGGCCTGATCGATCTTGATGATGTCGACCGGCACGTTCAGCAAATGCGTCAGCGACGCATGTCCCGTTCCAAAGTCATCAAGCGCGACGCGGACGCCGGCGGCGCGCAACGCCTCTATCTCTCGCGTTACGACGCGATCACTTCGCCCGATGCAAGCATCCTCACTCACTTCGACGACCAAGCCGCCGAGCGACACGCCAGCACGACCAAAGGCATCTTCGAGTTTCTGAGCCAGGCTGCCCGTGTAGAAATCGGCAGTCGAAACATTGAGTCCGACCTGCTGGACGAGCAGACCCTGATCCCGCCAGAATGCGATGTCCCGCGCAACTGTTACCGCAACACGTTGCGTAAGCTCCGCAGCGATATGGGCGTCGCTGGTCGCTTCCCGAAAAGCGAGGGCACTTACGAGTTCACCCGCCACGGTGCGCATGCGACAGAGCGCCTCGAGCCCGACGATCTCGCCCGTATCGAGAGCGACAATAGGCTGGTAGTGCGTTTCCATGCGCTCATCGGCGAGCGCATCGGCCACATCGCGTATCGCGTCACGACGCCGCGTGATCCGCGTACCGATCCCCGGCCAGTAGCGCACAAACCCGCCGCGACCGGTCTCCTTGGCGTGATAGAGCGCGAAATCCGCGGCCTCGTTGACCGCCACGGCAGTCCGTTCGGAGGCACCGAGGACGGCACCGCCGATCGTCGCGCGAGGCGCCACGGCATGCCCCTCGCAATCGGCGCTGCGCTCCAATTCTGTCAGCACGCGTTCCGCCGCCGCATTCAGATCGGCGAGCGAGCCGGGGTTCTGAATGATGACGGCGAATTCATCGCCGCCCAGCCGGAAGCTGACGTCGGGCGCCATCGCCCGCGCGATCCGGGTCCCCGCCGCCTTGATGAGCGCATCACCGGCCAGGTGGCCGAACGTATCGTTTACGATCTTCAGATTATCGAGGTCGATAATGAAGAGGGCCCAGGCCCCCGGGACGTCACACGGAATCTGCGCCATCGCGCCGTTGTAGGCCGAACGATTGGGCAGTCCGGTCAGCGCGTCTATGTTCGCGCGGCGCTCGCGGTCGACGGCTCGCTCATGCCGCTGAAGCGCAAGACCACAGAGATCGACGCAGGCTTCCGCCAGCGCGCGCTCAGAAGCGTTCGGCGAGCGCGCTTGCTCGCTGTAAAAGCCGATGACGGCAATGGCCTCGCCGCCCGCGTTCACGACAGGGAAGGACCAGCATCCGCTCACGCCAAGGCCTTCTATGAGCCCCATGGAGCGGGCGCAGCGCGGATCACGTCGGATATCCTCAATGATGACGGGTTCGCGCAGATAAGCAGCCGCGCCGCAGGACCCGACCTCCGGGCCGACCATCATCCCATCCAGCGCAGAAGAATAGTCCGCAGGCAAACTCGGTGCCGCGAGCGGATGCAAAAGTCCGGCTTGATCGACCGTCAGGATCGAGCAGATCACGCCAGACATCAGTGTCTCTATCTCGGCACAGAGTTCGCGCGCCGTGTCAGCCACAGGTTCGCTGTTGGCGATCATCCGCAATATCTTGTTCTGGATATGCAACAACACGGTCGTCGCCCAACTCAACTGACACTTAGGGATGCGACTATAATAGTCGCTAGATGTGAAGTTCGGCTTACCCAACAAGATAAACATGGAGGTAATCATCGCTGGAGGGGAAAGCCTTCCCCTGCGGCCGAGCCTTTGGTCTCGGCCGACCCCTTCTGCGGGGACACCCCGCAACACCCCCTATAGAGCGAGAGTGCGGACCGGCTTTGCCGTGACGGGTTGAGAGCTGGGAGAGAGCTTCCGGCGCCCGTCGCGGAGATCCGCGATGTCCAGAAAAACCGCACCCGCTCGCGCCGGCCAGGACCGGACGAGCCTTTACGACGAAATCACCGGTAAGATCATCGGCGAGCTGGAGGCCGGCCGCGTACCCTGGGTCCAGCCCTGGGGCACCGCGGCGGCGAAGGCGCCGCTCGCCATGCCGAGGAACGCCGCCACCGGCCGGCATTATTCGGGGATCAATGTGCTGATCCTCTGGGGCGCCGTCATCGAGCACGGCTTTGCCGGCCAGAGTTGGCTCACCTTCCGCCAGGCGCTGGCGCTCGGCGGCAATGTCCGCAAGGGCGAGCGCGGCACGACCGTCGTCTATGCCGACCGCTTCGTGCCCGACGACGAGAAGCGGCGCGCCCGCGAGACCGGCGACGAGGCCCAGGCGATCCCGTTCCTGAAGCGCTTCACGGTGTTCAACGCCGCACAGTGCGAGGGCCTGCCGGAGGATGTCGCGATTGTCGCGCCGCCACCGGCGCCAGGCCTGATCGAGCCGCAGGTCGAGGCGCTGATCCGCGCCACCGGCATCGATTTCCGCATCGGCGGCAATCGCGCCTTCTATGTGCCGGCGCTCGACTATGTGCAGGTCCCGCCGCCCCAGGCCTATTTTGAACCGATCAACTGGCACCGCACCGCGCTGCACGAGCTGGGTCACGCCACAGGCCATCCGTCCCGTCTCGGCCGCGACATGACCGGCGGCTTCGGCACCAAGAAATACGCGTTCGAGGAGCTGGTCGCCGAAATGAACGCCGCCTTCTGCTGCGCCTCGCTCGGCATCGTGCCGACAGTGCGGCACGCCGATTACATCGGCTCCTGGCTGGAGGTGCTGCGCGAGGACAATCGCGCCATCGTCCGCGCCGCCAGCCAGGCGAGCAAAGCCGCCGATTGGCTGCTCGGCTTCGTGCCGGCCGACGGGGCCGCGCTGTCGGCCGAACCCGCGATCGACAGGAGGGCCGCATGATCCTCCTGACGGAAGAGCTGCGCGAGCAGCTCCTGGCCAACGGCCGGAACCGCGACGCCGACCACATCCCCGTGGTCAAATTCTTCAACCCGCTCGGCGAAGGCGTCTGGCTGGCGACCGAACTTGACGAGGACGGCGACACCTTGTTCGGCCTGGCCGATCTCGGCGACCCCGAACTCGGCTCCTTCAGCCTCGCCGAAATGATCGCCGTGCGCCTGCCGATGGGCCTCGGCATCGAGCGCGACATCCTGTTCGAGGGCCTTTATCCGATCTCGGCCTGGGCCGAAGCGGCCCGTCGAACCGGCGGCATCCGCGCGGCCGAACGCGTGCTTCACGCCGTCCACCGCGCGAGGCCCGAACCATCCGTAAAGGCGTAAATCCGTGGAGGCGGGCCTGCGGCTTTGCGGCTTCTCTCGTTTACGACGAGACGCTGTCCTTCAGCAGGCCCGCCCAGACGGCGAGGATCATGCCTTCCAGGTCGTCATCCTCGCCGACCACGACGCTGAAAATGCCGAGCAGCTCGGAGAACTCCCGGACGTCGAGATGGCCGCGCGCCTGCAGCGCGGTCGCCAGCATCGTCAGGGCCTTGCCGTTGGCGCCGATCAGCGCGCGCTCGACCTTCGACAATCTCGGCCGTGATCGCCTGCGGCCGAGCATCGCCAGCCAATCGCGCCACGGCGTCCGCGCGCCGTCCTTCACCGCCGTGTTCATCGTTTCCTCCGATCGCCCCGAGCGCCGGGCGATCCGGACACACGCGAAACTGGCGCGCGTGTCTTCCTCTCCAGCCACACCGCCAAGGGCGACTATTATAGTCGTCTTTTGTCAATGCCAGAGGCTTTGCGCGGCGAACGCATCCAGATCGGCCCGGTCGCCGCGCCCCGGGGCGACGGCCAGAAGAGAGTGAGAGGAAGGACCGGATTTTCGTGACGGGTTGGAGGTCGAGAGAGGTTCTCGGCCGCCCGTCGCGGAGTAATCCCGATGGCTACTGCAATTCAGAAGATCGTCCTGTCGTCCTCGCGCGACATCCCCTTCAACAAGCTGGTGCTCAGCCAGTCCAACGTCCGGCGCGTGAAGGCCGGTGTCTCGATCGAGGACCTGGCGGCCTCGATCGCGCGTCGCGGCCTCATCCAGAGCCTCAGCGTCATCCCCGTGGTCGATGCCGAGGGCCAGGAGACCGGCATGTTCGAGGTGCCGGCCGGCGGCCGCCGCTTCCGCGCGCTGGAGCTGCTGGTCAAGCAGAAGCGCCTCGCCAAGATCGCGCCGGTGCCGTGCGTCGTGCGCAAGCGCGACGACGGGGTCCTGGCCGAGGAAGTCTCGCTGGTCGAGAACATCGACCGCGCGCCGCTCCACCCGCTGGACCAGTTCCGCGCCTTCCAGGACATGCGGGTGAAGGGCAAGACCGAGGAGGAGATCGCCGCAGCGCTCTTCGTGCCAGTGCAGGTGGTCAAGCAGCGCCTGCGCCTCGCGGCCGCATCGCCCACCTTGCATGAGGTCTATGCGGAGGACGGCATGACGCTCGACCAGCTCATGGCCTTCACCGTCACTGACGACCACGCCCGCCAGGAAAAGGTCTGGGACGCGATCAAGGACGCCTGGTCGAAGGAGCCGTATCAGATCCGCCGCATGCTGACCGAGACGACGGTGCGCGCCTCGGACAAGCGTGCCGTCTTCGTCGGCGTCGAGGCCTATGAGCTGGCAGGCGGCATCGTCATGCGCGATCTGTTCCAGTCCGACGATGGCGGCTGGCTGCAGGATGCGGCGTTGCTCGATCGGCTGGTCGGCGAGAAGCTGAAGGCGACGGCCGAGACGATCGCCGCCGAGGGCTGGAAGTGGATCGAGGTCGCGGTCGGCTTCCCCTATGACGCTACGCGCGGCCTGCGCGAGCTGCAGGGCGAACCGCTGGACCTGACTGCCGAGGAACAGGCCACGATCGAGGCGCTCAACGCCGAATACCAGAAGCTGGAGGCGGAATATGAAGGCGCCGACGAGCTGCCCGACGAGATCGACCAGCGGCTCGGCGAGATCGAGACGGCGCTGTCGGTCTTCGAAACCCGTCCCGTGCGATTCGAGGCCGACGACATCGCCCGCGCGGGCGTGTTCATCAGCATCGCCCACGATGGCAGCATCGCCATCGATCGCGGCTATGTCCGGGCCGAAGACGAGGTTCCCGAACCCGACATCGGGGCCGACGGGGGCGAGACCGAAGGCCGCGCGAGCGAGCCGGGTGCGCCGGCCGTGCAGCGCGCCGTCATCACGATCGGCGGCCAGCCCGTCGAGGCGGACGACGACGAGGACGACGCGATCAAGCCGCTCCCCGAGCGCCTGATCATCGAGCTGACGGCCTATCGCACGCTGGCGCTGCGCAACGCCGTCGCGGAGAACCCGCACGTCGCCATGACCGCGCTGCTCCACAAGCTGGTGTCGGACACCTTCATGACCCGCATGTATACGGGCGCCATGGAGGCCGGGGTGAAGCACGTCTTCTTCCCGGCGCAGGACGATGGGCTGAAGGACAGCCCGTCCGCCCGCGCGGTGCAGGACCGTCACGCCGCCTGGGCCGGCGACATCCCGAAGGACGACGATGCCCTGTGGGACTGGCTCGCGGGCCTGGACGACGCCAGCCGGATGGCGCTGCTGGCGCATTGCGTCAGCTACGGCGTCAACGCGCTCTATGAGCGGCCGAACCCGCACAGCGCCGGCGGCGTGTCGCAGCACACGCTCGACATGCGGCTCGCCCAGGCGGACCGCCTGACTAAGGCGACGGGGCTCGATCTGGTGGAGGCCGGCTGGCGCCCGACCTTCGGCAACTACCTCAACCGTGTCACCAAGCCCCGCATCCTGCAGGCGGTTCGCGAGGGCGTCGGCGAGCAGGCCGCGCAGCTCATCGACCACCTGAAGAAGGGCGACATGGCCAAGGAGGCGGAGCGGCTGCTCGCCGAGACCGGCTGGCTGCCCGAGCCGCTGCGCCCGATCGACGATGCCGAGGCGTCCACGCCGGAGGTCGAGGCTGGCGGCGAGGACGACGATGCGGCGCTGCCCGCATTCCTCGCCGGCGACGACGAGGAGGTCACGGCGGAGGCCAACGACGACGAACCGCACCTTGTCGCAGCCGAATGACGAGCACCCGGAGCGGCTTCGGCCGCTCCGGTCCTTTCTCAGATCGAAGGAGCATCGCCATGTCGCGATCCGACCCGTCGCCCCGCCGCGTCGTCTTCCAGTACCTCGTTCCCGTGCTTGTCGAGATCGAGGACGGGATCGTCGGCCGCGTGACGATCATCGACGAATCCCCGGTGCGCGACCCCGTCGTCGTCGAAGGCGATCCCGCTTATCTCGCCGACGCCATCCGCGCCGCCGACGACGGCCAAGCATGGCCATCCTGGCAGTTCGGCTACTAGCCGCACCACCCCGAACCCACTCCGAGCCCGGCCCGAGCGCCGGGCTCTTTTCGTTTCCGGAGCCCGCTATGACCGCTTTCTTCACCCGCTATTCCTGCCTGCTCGACGTCGGCACCTCCGCTAATGTCGCCCGGGCTTTCGACATCTACGCCGCCTTAATGGCCGAGAACGGCCGCGAGGACCCGCCGGCCGAGCCGTTTCATCTGTCGGTGACACCCGATCACGGTGCGTCGCAGCTCTGGCTGCGCGATCCCGGCACCGCAGATCAGCAGCTTGCGATCACCTTCGTGACGCGCTGCGCCGAGACCTTCGGATTGACCGGCCGCTGGGGGTTCCAATGGGCCGGCATCGCTTCCACTCCCGTAATCGACGGCTTCTCGGGCGGCGCCCATGTGCTCGATCTCGCCACCGGCGAGACGATCGCATGGACGAGCACCGGCCGCTGGCTCGCCGACCGGCTTTCCGAGGGAGGCGCGCGATGAGCATCCCCGCCTATGCCCGCGCAAACTTCCAGACGCTGCTGCGTGCCGCGAACAGCGGAGACCTGGCGCTGATGGAATGCACCGACTTAGCAACCGGCGAACCGCGCTACGTGATCTGCGCCGTCGGCCGCGATGACGACGAGTTCGTCTTCACACCGTTCGGCCATCTCGCCGATGGCAATCCTTTCGAAATCTACAGCCCGCCGGACGCGTCGACATAGGTGAGCGCGCTCAATGTCCTCGCACGCCGCTACCAGACCGCAACTTCCCACTGCCCGTTGACGCGGGCAAATCCGATTGGCCGGTTTTGCGGGCTCGCGTTCGGCCTGGTCGGATCGAGCACGATCTGCGTCATGCAGGTCACGCCCGGACCGACCCCACCCGGCGAGCAATCGCCGAGCTTCAGCGTCGCGTTCGCCAGCGACGTGCCCGTGAACAGGCGATGGCGCCGCACGGCCGCGGTCGCTTCGTCCTCGCTCGGCTGTGCGACGCCGGCGGCGACGGCCGGAGATGCAGTGACCGGCGAGATCACCGGCCTGAGCACGAAGCCCGCACCGAAGCCGACAGCCAGACAGGCCGCGCCGAGGATGCCAATCGCACTGCCCTTCATCTCGCCTCCGATGCTCACTCAGCCGGCGCGGCACGCGCGAATGGTGCGAGGCGCCGCGGCTTGTTTTCCTACGAGAGCTTAGCGCCCCATCCGCACCGCCGGAAGCCGGTGCGACAGGCCGGGTTCCGGCCGCGCCAGAGTGAGAGGGTGGCCGGGACGGGTTTGAGCCCGTCCGGTCGAGAGAGAGCGCCGGGCCGGCTTGCCCTTGTCCCGCTCTCCGAGGTTCTCCCGATGCTCCATGCTCCGATCCCCGCCGCCGAGGAGGCTTCGCTTCCGCTTGGCTCCTCCGCGCCGCCGGCCGCCGCCATCCTCGCCGCCGCCGAACGCATCCTCTCCCACCTCGAACAGGGCCGCACCGTCGATGCCGCCATGCTGCGCAGCGCCATGGACGACGCCTTCGGCGCGTCCGACACAGCCGGCGCGTGGGACTGGAAAGCCGCCTATGACGCCTGCGAGGTCGCGACCGTCCTGTTCCTACGCAAATACGGAAAGACGCTTTTCCGCAAAGCTGGGCCGCCGGCTTCACGGCTCTCCGCCCTAACCAAGATCGTCGGACTGCTGCCGACGCACACGCGCCGTTCAGAGGAGGCGCAGGCCCTCCAGCAATTCTCGACGCCGATCCCGCTCGGTCTTGCGGCGCTGACGGCGGCAATATTGACCCCGGCCGACCGCGTGCTGGAGCCGTCCGCCGGCACCGGGCTGCTTGGCGTCCTCGCCGAGACCGCGGGCGCATCGCTCATCCTTAACGAGCTGGCAGAGACCCGCGCCGATCTTCTCACCTCTCTTTTCCGGCCACGCCCGTGACGCGCTTCGACGCCGCCCAGATCGACGACCATCTCGATCCCGCCGCCGTGCCGAGCGTCGTCATCATGAACCCGCCATTCTCGGTGATGGCGAACGTCTCCGGGCGCGTTGCCGACGCCGCCTATCGGCATATCTCCTCGGCGCTCGCCCGTCTCGCCGATGGCGGGCGGCTGGTCGCCATCACCGGCGCCAACTTCTCGCCGGAGCTTCCAGCCTGGCGGGACGCCTTCGTGCGCCTGCAGGGACGCGGCCGCGTCGTGTTCACCGCTGCGATCGCCGGCTCGGTCTATGCCAAGCACGGCACGACCATCGAGACCCGCCTGACCGTCATCGACAAGGCGCCGGCCGAGGACCCTGAGCATTTCCCGGATTCCGCCGGCATCGCACCCGATGTCGCGACGCTGCTCGGCTGGATCGAAGCGCAGCTTCCCGGCCGCCTGCCGGTCCCGATCGCGCGTTCCGCCGCGACACCGGCCACCACGCCGCGCACGGTGCGAGGCTATCTCGCGCGTGCGGAGACGGCCCAGCGCGCCCGTCTCATCGCCCAGCCCGAAGGCGTGCCGCTTGCCTATGAGACCATTGACTGGACGCCGCCGGAGAGCGGCCGCCTGTCAGACTCGATCTACGAGACCTATGCGCTCCAGTCGATCCGCATCGACGGCGCACAGCCGCACCCGACCAAGCTCGTGCAGTCCGCTGCCATGGCCTCGGTCGCGCCGCCGCAGCCGAGCTACCGGCCGATGCTGCCGGCGCCAATCGTCGCCGACGGCATCCTCTCCGACGCCCAGCTCGAGACGGTGATCTATGCCGGCGAGGCCCATTGCGAATATCTCGCCGGGGGCTGGACCGTGGACGAGACTGGCGATCTCGTCACCGCCGCGCCGAACGATGCCCCGAACGCCGTCCGCTTCCGCCGTGGCTTCATGCTCGGCGACGGCACCGGCGCCGGCAAAGGCCGCCAGTCCGCCGGCATCATCCTCGATAACTGGCTCCAGGGCCGCCGCAAGGCAGTCTGGGTCTCCAAGTCCGACAAGCTGCTCGAAGACGCCCAGCGCGACTGGTCGGCGCTCGGCATGGAACGCTTGCTGGTCACGCCGCTGTCGCGCTTCCCTCAGGGTACGTCGATCCGGCTGCCCGAAGGCGTCCTATTCACCACCTATGCCACGCTACGGTCCGACGACCGCGGCGAGAAGCTTTCGCGGGTCAAGCAGATCGTCGAATGGTTGGGCTCCGACTTTGATGGAGTGGTCATTTTCGACGAGTCCCACGCGATGCAGAACGCCGGTGGCGGCAAAGGAGAACGGGGTGACGTCGCCCCGTCGCAGCAAGGCCGTGCGGGCCTTCGGCTCCAGCACGCGCTCCCGAACGCCCGCGTCGTCTACGTCTCGGCGACCGGCGCCACCACCGTCCACAATCTCGCCTATGCCCAGCGCCTCGGCCTGTGGGGCGGTGAGGATTTCCCCTTCGCCAACCGGGCCGAATTCGTCGAGGCCGTCGACAATGGCGGCGTTGCGGCGATGGAGGTGCTGGCCCGCGACCTGCGCGCGCTCGGCCTCTACACGGCGCGCTCGCTCTCCTATGACGGCGTCGAATACGAACTGGTCGAACACCAGCTCACCCCCGAGCAGACGCGCATCTACGATGCCTATGCCGGCGCCTTCGCCATCATCCACAATCATCTCGATGCGGCGATGCAGGCCGCCAACATCACCGGCGACAGCGGTACGCTGAACCGGCAGGCGAAGTCGGCCGCGCGCTCGGCCTTCGAGAGCGCCAAGCAGCGCTTCTTCGGCCATCTGCTGACCAGTATGAAGACGCCGACGCTGGTCCGCTCGATCGAGCAGGACCTAGCGGCCGGCCATTCCGCCGTCATCCAGATCGTCTCCACCGGCGAGGCCCTGATGGAACGACGCCTGGCCGAGATCCCGACCGAGGAATGGGGCGACGTCCGCGTCGACATCACACCGCGCGAATATGTCCTCGACTATCTCGCCCATTCGTTCCCGGTACAGCTCTACGAGCCGTTTTCCGACAGCGAGGGCAACCTGTCGTCGCGGCCGGTCTATCGCGACGGTCAACCCGTCGAGAGCCGCGAGGCTGTCGCCCGGCGTGACGAACTGATCGAACGGCTCGCATCGCTACCGCCGGTTCCTGGTGCGCTCGACCAGATCGTCCAGCGTTTCGGCACGGACGTTGTCGCCGAGGTGACCGGCCGCTCGCGGCGCGTCGTGCGCAAGGGCGATCGGCTCGCCGTCGAGAACCGGGCGGCCTCCGCCAATCTCGCCGAGGCGGCCTCGTTCATGGACGACGACAAGCGTATCCTCGTTTTTAGCGACGCCGGCGGCACCGGCCGCAGCTATCACGCGGACCTCGCTGTCCGCAATCAGCGCCTGCGCATCCACTATCTGCTGGAGCCTGGCTGGAAGGCCGACGCGGCGATCCAGGGGCTCGGCCGCACCAACCGGACCAATCAGGCCCAGCCACCACTGTTCCGACCGATCGCCACCGACGTGAAAGCCGAGAAGCGCTTCCTCTCGACCATCGCGCGGCGGCTCGACACGCTCGGCGCCATCACGCGCGGCCAGCGCCAGACCGGCGGCCAGGGCCTGTTCCGGCCCGAGGACAATCTCGAATCCCACTACGCGCGCGATGCGCTACGCCAGCTCTACCTGCTGCTCGTGCGCGGCAAGGTCGAGGGATGCTCGCTCGATCGCTTCGAAACCGCCACCGGCCTCAAGCTGATGGACGACAACGGCATCAAGGACGAGCTGCCGCCGATCACCACTTTCCTCAACCGGCTGCTGGCGCTCACCATCGAGTTGCAGGGCATCCTGTTCACCGCCTTCGAGCAGCTCCTGACGGCGAAGATCGAGGGCGCGATCCGCAGCGGTCACTATGACGTCGGGCTGGAGACGCTGCAGGCCGAGAGCTTCGTGGTCACCGACAGTCAGGTGATCCACGTCCATCCCGGCACCGGCGCGGAGACGCGGCTCCTGACCATCACGCGCCGGGAGCGTAACCGACCCGTCACGCTGGCCGCTGCGCTCGACCATCTCTCCGATCCGCGCGCGCGGCTCTTGGTCAACGGTCGCTCCGGCCGGGCCGGGGTCCAGATGCCGGCCCCGTCGATGATGCTCGACGATGGCGAGATCGAACGCCGTGTCTGCCTGATCCGGCCGATGGAGCAGCATTATGCGCCGCTGCGTATGATGGACGAAAGCCACTGGGAGGAAGCCGATCCCGATCGCTTCGCAGCGGCTTGGGAGACCGAGCTTGCCGACATCCCGGACTTCTCCGACAGCACGATCCACATCGTCGCCGGCCTGCTGCTGCCGATCTGGAAGCGCCTGCCGGACGAGTCGACCCGGGTCTACCGGCTTCAGACCGATGCAGGCGAGCGCATTATCGGCCGCCGCGTCTCGCCGGCCTGGGCTGCGAACGCCGCCTCGCAGGGGGCGAGCACGTTGAGCCCGGAACATGCTTTCGCCGCGCTGATGGAGGGGCGCACGATCCTCGACTTGGCCGAGGGCCTCCAGCTTCGCCGCGCCCGCGTCATGAGCGCCTATCGCCTGGAGCTGACCGGCTTCACCGAGGCGATGCGCGAGCGGCTGCGGGCCTATGGCCTGTTCAGCGAGATCATCTCCTGGAAGCTGCGCTTCTTCGTGCCGGCCGACGCCAGCGGCGTGAGCATCCTCACCAAGCTGCTCGACACTTATCCGGTGGCGCGCATCTCCGAACGGGAGGCCGCGTGATGTCGCGTCACGACGCTTCCGATCTCGCGCAGCGTCTCGGCCGGCAGGCTGAGGCGGTGTGCCGCCATTACCTCTCCAGCGGGCGGCGCGAGGGGCGCTACTGGCTGGTCGGCGACGCGCGCAACACGCCCGGCCGCTCGATGTATGTGCGGCTCAAGGACTCACCGAAAGGTCCGGCCGGCAAATGGACCGACGCCGCGACCGGCGAGCATGGCGATCTTCTCGACGTGATCCGGGAGAGCTGCGGCCTCATCGACTTCAAGGATGTCGCCGACGAGGCACGGACCTTCCTCAGCACGCCGCCGCCCGAGCCGATGCCGGCAAACCCGCGTCAGGCGCCTGCGCCGCACGGATCGCCCGAGGCGGCCCGCCGCCTGTTCGGCATGTCGCAGCCGATCACGGGCACGCTCGTACAGTCGTACTTACGCGAACGCGGCATTACGGATTTACGCGGAACCGGAAATCTGCGCTTCCACGCGCGCTGCTATTATCGGCCCGACGAGCATTCTCCGACCGAGACCTGGCCGGCGATGATCGCCGCCGTCACAGACCTTGGCAGCAAGATCACCGGGGCGCATCGGACCTGGCTCGACCCACGACGCCGCGACAAGGCGCCGCTCGACACACCGAGGCGTGCGATGGGCGATCTTCTCGGCAACGCGGTTCGCTTTGGCACGGGCGGCGAAGTCATGGCGGCCGGCGAAGGCATCGAGACCGTCCTGTCGGTCAGGCAAGTCTTGCCCGACATGCCGATGCTGGCGGCGCTCTCCGCAGCCCATCTCGCCGCCATCCTGTTCCCGGACACGCTGCGGCGGCTCTATATCCTGCGCGACGACGATCCAGCCGGTGACGGTGCGCGCGACAGCCTGGTCGAACGGGCGAACGCGGCCGGGATCGAGGCGATCGTGATCTCGCCCCAACGCGGCGACTTCAACGAGGATCTCCGCACCCTCGGCATCGATGCGCTCAGAAGCCAGACCCGGATGCAGATCGGGCCGCAGGACGTGGCGCGCTTCATGGGCCTGGCGGCATAGCCGGCAGGAGGAGGGTGGCGGCGATGCCGCCATACCCGTCCGGATGCCCCATACAATTGAGAGGACCGCGCCTCGGCCTTCGAGAGGGCGATCGGCCCACAGTCGGGCCGGCCCGGCAATGGCGGCGGCCGACTATTTTCCGGCGGCGCGTGCCGCGCCTTTCCATCGCGAGGCAAAATAGCCAGCCTTCGCCATCCTCCGCTGACGCTCCGGCCCTGCGCTGCGCTCCGGGTGCAGGGCCGGCCCGCCGGTGGGCTTCGTCGCCATGAAGGCCGCGACGGTCGCGGTCCTAACGACGGAGCATCCCATGGACGACCACGACGACTTCGAACCCCACCACGAATCCTCACCCACCGACCATGTTCTCAACGAATTGCAGCTCCACGGCTACCGGCCCTTCGCCGATGAACCGGACCAGCGGCTTCTTCCGGACGGCAACGCGGTCGCGGGCGCCGTCGCCGACATCTTCGACGCGCTGATCGTCACGCTGGAAGACACACGCCTCGAACCCGATCTCGACGATCTCCTCTGGTCGACCGTCAACGTTTTCCATCGCGCCACCGAACGGATCGCACGCGAGCTCGACGATAACGAGCAGGCTCAAAAGCGCTCGCAGCGGGAACAGGACGGCAGCGAGGTGAAGTCGGTCGAACTCGAGCGCCAGATCGCCGAGGGCAAAACGCTCATCGAGCGCCAGGCCGCCTTCGAGCTGATGCGCGACCAGGCCGCCGAACACTACGAACGGCACGTCGGCAAGCCCTGGCTTCCGCGCAGCGGATCGAAGGTCAACCATCGCAATCTCACCTCGGCGATGATCGACAGCCGCGACTTCCTGATGGCGAAAAAGCGTGCCGATCAGGAGGTCCTTCTTCCTCCCGGCCCGAAGATCGTCCTCACCGGCGGGCTCGACTTCAACGATCACCGGCTCATCTGGGCCAAGCTCGACCAGGTGCTTGAGAAGCACTCCGACATGGTGCTGGTACACGGCAAGTCGCCAAAGGGCGCTGAGAAGATCGCCTCGCTCTGGGCGAAGAACCGCAACGTCCCACAGATCGGCTTCGCGCCCGACTGGACGAAGCACGGCCGCGCAGCGCCATTCAAGCGCAACGACGAGATGCTGGAGATCGTGCCGAAGGGCGTGATGCACTTCCCGGGCACGGGCATCAACGACAACCTGGCCGACAAGGCGAAGAAGCTCGGAATCCCGGTCTGGAAGTTCGGCGGCGCGTGAGCGCCGTCAGACTTCGCAATACTTGCCGATCACGAGTATTGTTATGCGGCCGAATATCACGAAGGAAAAGCCTCTGAAGCTCGACCTGGATCTTCCGCCGCGCACCGAACCGCTCATCATTCCCTGGCCGTCGCCGGGAATGCCCGGCGGGTTCCTTCAGTTCGACGATCCGCAGACATGGCGGAAATTCATCGTCGGGCTCAGCATCGACGAGCGCATTCCGGACATCGTGCGCGCGAAGTTCGCGCGCGCGCAGATACTCTACCTCCTGGGATGGGTCGACCGCGACGTGCGAAAGCCGGCGAACTTGCGGCGCTGATCGCCCTCGCACTCGCCACGATGGACCGGTACGGCGGCCAGATCCCGAAGAATGGCCGCACCTTCGCGACGCTGCTGAAGCACGTGGTGGATTCCGACGGCCTGACCGACACGCACATTCCGATGATCGTCCGCACCGGGGGCACCGCGATCGGGTTCGTCACCGGCGAGGCGAAGCCCAGCCTGAGCCAGCGGCGCAACGGCATGGCCCATGGCGATCAATTCGACGGCTGCCGGTCGGCGGACTGCTCGAGCTGGTGCGCGACCTGATCAACTATGCCTACCGCGATATTGGCGACGCCCCGGCATGGCGAATGCAAGTGCTGCCCGACTGACGGGACAGGACCGGCTCCCGACGCCGAGCACCACACCCGCTTTTATGCGCTGATCCTTGGTCAGACTGGTCGCTTGGCGCCATCAACCCGTAAAGGGTCGGCTATGCGAGCATGCCGCCGCTGCGGCTGCGCCTGCGCGGTGATTGCAGCGACCAGTCCGACACTTCGGGCGCCTGTCAGCGGGGGATGGTCCTCCGCTCGAAACAGGAGCCGGATCGATGTCCCTCAAGCAAGCGAACGCCTTCGCCTTCAGCCTCGCCACCTCGCTGATGGCCGCTATCGTCATCTTCCAGGCCGGCGACGGCACCCATTCAGTCACGCTCGCCAGCGAATATGACGGCGACGCCGCAGCGATTGTCCATGAGATCGATCCTTTTGCCTGACCGGGGCAACCCCGTCCGCCGAAGCGGAAGTCCCCCGGGATTTCCGCTCCCGGCGCACTCGATCTTAAGCTATAGTGCGGTCGCGCCGTGGTGGTGGCAGGCGCAGCCGTCAGACCTTTTGGCACGGAGGCCACCACTATGATCATCCTCGCAATACTCGCATCTGTCGCGGCCATAGGCGTGCTTTGCTGGCTGTTGTTCACGCTGGCCGTCTTTGCGCTGCCGGCCTTCGTCGGCTTCGCCGCAGGCGCCTGGGCCAACGGCACCGGCGCCGGCATTGCCGGCGCGATCCTCGTCGGCATGGTCGCCGCGGCCGTCACGTTCGCGGTCGGGCAGCTCCTCATCACCTTCGCAAGGCCGATGTGGCTGAAGCTCGGCGTCGCCATCGTATTCGTCGCACCCGCCGCCGTCGCGGGCTTCCACGCCACCCATGGCATCGTGAAGCACCTGATGCCCTCGGACGTTTGGCAGATCACTTTCTCCGTCATCGGGGCCATCGCCGTTGGCATCACGGCCTTTGCCCGGGTCGCAGGAATGGCAAAGGCCAGCGGCCCCACCAGCCGAGACCTTGCGCGGGCCTGACGTCACCCATGCCTCATGGTGCGGACCAGGGCGACGATCGGGGCAGGCGTCCCCGTCAGGAGAGTGGGCGGTTGCGGGGCTTGGAAAGCGGATCGTCGTTCGGCCCTGAGAGCGACCCACGGCGTGCGCTGGCGAAGCGTCAGCCGTCGTAGCGGAAACCGAGATTCGTTGATGCGGGGACTTCCGCCGGAGGCAGGCCGGGTCAGGATGCCGTGATCGGCCCGGACAGAGGACGACAGCTCGCCGGTGAGGTTCGCGGCGATGTCATCTTGGCGGCAGCGGCGGGGCGCCATCTCTCCCTTTCTGCCCGTCACGCGACCGCTCCAAACGGCCTCTCTCATGGCCTGATCTGGCCGAAGGCCGGCTTCGCCTCGATCGCCTATGACGCAACAGCCGCGTCAAACTTTCTTCCCCTGCCGGCTGCGCCGTCATTCCTCGCGAGACAAGAAAGCCCTCCTTAGCTGTCAAGCCCCTTCGGGGTGCGCCGTCGATCGCCTCCGGCCAACCGATCGCCATCGAGGCCGCAATGGTGCGGGCTCGGGAACGGAAAACGGAGACTTACAATGGCGACCATCGGCACCTTCAAGAAGACCGGCTCGAACGAGTTCACCGGCGAAATCGTTACCCTCAGCGTCCAGGCCAAGAACGTCCGCATCGTCCCGGACCAGCGCGCCACCGGCGAGAACGCCCCCAGCCACCGGGTCCTGGTCGGCCGCGCCGAGATCGGCGCCGCCTGGTCCAAGCGCTCCAACGAGGGCCGCGACTACCTGGGCCTCAAGCTGGACGATCCGAGCTTCAACGCCCCGATCTACGCCAACCTTTTCGACGACGAGGACAGCGACACCTTCTCGCTGATCTGGTCCCGCCCCAACGGGCGCCGGGGGGACTGACGCCCGGCGCAAGGCCCCGGCCGAAAGGCCGGGGCCTTCGGCGTCCAGGGCGACCGAATCAGTCACCGCGAAAGCGCCTCCCTGGCAGGCCCGAGAGCGCGATTCAGGTGGAAATATCGCTATGAAGCGACTATTATAGTCGTAGTTCTGGCGTGCGCGTAGGTCCGAGTGGGAGGTGATCATGCATGATCACCGCCCGACAATCGCGGGCCGCACGCGCTTTGCTGGGTTGGACACAGGAGACGCTCGCGGACAAGGCCCGTGTATCCCTCACCGCACTCAAGCGACTGGAATCCGAGAGCAATCTCGGGATCTACGAAAGCACGCGCGACGAGGTGAGACGGGCCTTGGAACGAGACGGGATCGTCTTCTTGAGCTCCGACCAAGGCGTAGGGGTCATGCTTGTCGATCACCAGGTTCGACGCTGAATATTGGCATATCGCCCCCGTGACGCGATTGTCCGGCGACACGGCTTGCATTCGTAACGGCGTCAGATCATCGTTAACAAATCCCTCCACAGTGGATATTTCGGACAGCAGGGGGATGCGGTGACGACGCACGACTTCAAGGATGAAGCACCAACGGGATCGGCTCTCACGCCGTACGACCGGGCGCATATGGCCTTGTACCTGCGCCTGATCGATTCATGGCGCGACGGAGCCGACTGGAGAGAAGCCACTCGCACGTTGTTCGGCCTCGATCCTGACGCTGATCCGGAGCGTTGCCGTCGCGTTCATGCGACACACCTCGCACGGGCGCGCTGGATGTCCGAGCACGGCTACCGCGAAGTCGCGAGAGAGAGCCTTGCCCGTTAGCGCCCGCGATGCCTCGGGAGCAACACCTGTTGCTTCAACCTGGACTTCCGCGCAACGCAACTCACGGTAATCATTGTCAGTCCGAACTCGATCGGAAGACGATGAGGAGCAAAGCTGTGACGCCGGATCCCTCTCAGTGGCGAGCCTCGGCAAATTATGATCACGTCGATAGACTGAGCGCTTCTGATCTTGCTTGGGAGTGGCTTCGGCGCAATGACGCCTACGACCGTGACTTCACGGCGCTCCTCCATCGAGACCTCTCTCCCGAACAAGATCTAGAAGACTTCCGACTCCGTTGGGGGTTGCGATTTCCCCGTCGATCCGCTGGATCCGCCGCCGGCCGCTGCCGTGCTCTGGTCGCCTACGGACGATACCAGCACTGTTATTCTCGACACGGCGCCGGACCTTCTCGCGACGACGACGAGCACAGCGGCGATATTACCGCCGCCGCTTGCATCTGATGCAGTCGGCGCAGATTTCAGAGTACATGACGCTGGCGCCCCATCGCTCCAGCTCATCCAGATCGGCGATGCGGCGACGATCACACCGCTGGTTGCGGTCATCCCGCTCGACATCACCGGCTTCGACCGTCTGGAGTCGGTTGAACGCCTGCTCGCGACGCTTCATCATCGCGCCGTGCCGCCAGACACGCGATTGACAGCCCAGCAACGTGCGAGAGCTCGCAGAATGCTCCAGGCATTCGACGGATTCCGCTATGGCGCCACGCAACAGTCGATCGCGAAGGTGATCTTCGATATCGACGATGTCAGCCGCGACGAATGGCAAGCCTCGTCGCGCCGACATGCAATCATGTCTCTGCTACGCGAAGCTAGACGCATGATCGAGGGTGGTTACCGTAAACTTCTCCGGCATCGCCGCCGCCGCGACTAACCGGCGTCAGCCCGCTATGCGGCGCGCCGCAGACCGCCGGCCTCGGACGATGCGATCACGGTGTGGGAATTAGGCTCCCCCCAACTCTCCACGACAACTGACCGGCCTTCTTTCGCCACCGTACCCGCAAGCCGCCGCTCATCCGTAGCGGCCGCCGCGAGAGCACGGAGGTTCGATCATGGGCGAGGAAGCCGCCAATCTACCGCCACGATACCTGCGGACCGAGGAAGCAGCGCGCTTCTTGGGCCTATCGGAGCGCACCCTTGAAAAGCACCGTACGTATGGCACTGGTCCAACCTATCGCAAGTTGGGTGGCCGCGTCGTTTATTCCATAAACGACCTTCAAGCCTGGGCAGATCGCGGTCTCGTCACCTCGACCTCCGATCCGAGCGGAAACGTTCCACCCGCCAAGCCCCAGAAGGCCGCGTCGCTCGCCGTAGGCCGCACACTGCGCTGAGACGGTCGCATGTCGCCCCGTCATCAGCATCACAGCGGCGAGCGCGCGCAACTCGATCTGTTCCGGGCGCTGCCGGGCGATCTCGCGCCCCGCGACGCGCAGGATCTCATGGCCTATCCGTTCTTTTCGCTCGCCAAGTCGAAGCGCTTGGCGCCGATCGACTTCAAGGCGGGATCGGTCAAAATTCGTGTCGAGGCTGTCGCCGAGCACGGCATGGCGACAATCTGGGATGCCGACGTCCTGATCTGGGCCGCCTCGCAGATCGTCGAGGCGCGGGACGTCGGCTTGCAGCCGTCACGCCTCATGGCGACCACTCCCTACGAAATCCTCAACTTCATCGGCCGCGGCGTGTCGCTGCGCGACTACGACCGCCTCAAGGCTGCGCTCGACCGACTTCAGTCGACGACGGTAGCGACCTCGATCCGCCAGCCGACCGAGCGGCGGATGCACCGCTTCTCCTGGATCAACGAATGGAAGGAGCGCGCCGACCATCGCGGCCGGCCGCTCGGCCTCGAGCTGATCGTGCCCGATTGGTTCTACGCCGCCGTCCTCGACGACGCGCTCGTGCTGACGATCGACCGCAATTATTTCGGTCTGACGGGAGGCCTGGAGCGCTGGCTGTACCGCCTCGTGCGCAAGCACGGCGGCAAGCAGGAGTTCGGCTGGAGCTTCGATTTCCCGCATCTCCACGCCAAGTCGGGCAGCCTCTCGCCACTCAAGCACTTCGCCTACGACCTTCGCGACATCGTCCGCCGCCAACCGCTGCCAGGCTACCGCCTGACCATCGAGCAATGCCTCGGCGGGCCGGAAATCCTCTCCTTCGTGCCGACCGATCCGGATGCCCTCGGCATCCCGCGTCGTCGTCGCCGGACCAAACCTCACCCTGGGGATAAGCTGTGAATCGCCTCGTGCTATCAGGGACCGGCACTCTCGTGCCATCGGGGACCGGACTCTCGTGCTATCGGGGACCGGAATCGCCGAATCCTCGCGCTGAATCAGCAGCTTGCGAGCCCCGTAACTTATCTAACCTAGATTCCTACGGAATCTTTCTAACGCGACCGCGCTTTTCGGCCGCTGTGGACGAGTCCCCGATCGCCGGGAGACCGTCATGATCGTCGCGTTGCTCAACCAGAAAGGCGGGGTCGGAAAAACCACGCTCGCCCTCCACCTGGCTGGTGAATGGGCTCGCCGTGGACAGCGTGTCACGCTGATAGACGCCGACCCCCAGGGTTCGGCGCTCGACTGGTCGCAGCAGCGCAGCCGGGAGGGGCTGGAGCGGCTGTTCGGTGTCGTGGGCCTGGCCCGCGACACGCTCCACCGTGAAGCGCCGGAGTTGGCCCGCGACGCCGACCACGTCGTCATCGACGGTCCACCGCGCGTTGCCGGGTTGATGCGCTCGGCGCTGCTCGCGGCCGACCTCGTGCTGATCCCGGTGCAGCCGTCGCCGCTCGACGGCTGGGCCTCCGCCGAAATGCTCGCGCTGCTCGGCGAGGCGCGCATATATCGGCCGCAGCTCGCCGCCCGCTTCGTGCTGAACCGCTGCGCGGCCCGCACGGTGCTGGCACGTGAGACCGCCGAGACTCTCGCGGAACACGACCCGCCCTTACTCTCGACCACGATCGGCCAACGCATCGTCTTCGCCGACGTCGTGCAGACCGGCCGGCTCGCCGCCGAGCAGGACGAGGATTGTCCTGGCGCGCGCGAGATCGCCGCGCTCGCGGCGGAAGTCGCGAGGATCGGCGCATGAGCGAACGGTCCCCAAAGCGCAGCTTTGCAGCGCGTCCCGCCGATCCCGAAAGCTGGATCAAGGCGCCCGATCGCCACGCCGCCCGCGGTCAGCCCGCCGAGGACTACTCGGCCCGGCTGACGATAGACGTCACCGCCGACATGCGCGGCCGCATCAAGATTGCCGCCTTTCAGCGCGGCCAGACCGTCGCCGACATGCTGCGCGCGCTGTTCGAGCGCGAATTCCCACCCCCGTCAGGAGAAGGACAATGACCGGCCTTGTCGCCGCGCCAGCGCGCGTCGGCCGTGCTGCCGCCGAGCCGCCGCCCGAAGCGTTCACTGAGGTCGAACTCGTCTGGATCGAGAAGCAGACGGAGCACTGGGTCCGCTTCGGCCGAGAGCGGCGCGAGCAGATCCTCGATCGCCGCCGCCGCATCCTTTTCTTCCCTCCCGGCAGCGTCTTCGCGCTCGTGCGCTGGGCGGCGAACGAGCATGGCACCGTTCTCTCGCGGCTCAACATCCTGCGCACGGTTGAACGCGGCGCAGCGTGCCAGACCGTTCCGACGGTCACGCCCGGCGCAGAGGTCCTGCTGCATGTCGATGGCTGGCCGAAGGTTGAGCGCATGCTCCAGCTCATCGACGCCATCGAGGCGCGCGGCATCGATCCGATCGACGTTTCGCCCGACCATTGGCGCCACGTCCATAACCGAATGACCGTTGGCGAAACGCCGCGCGGCTATGGTCCGCGCCAGCATCGCGCCTTTCTCCTGCGTCGGAGGATCGGCGCATGACCCGGCTCTCCTACGCCGTCATCACGACGGCGGCCGTCTCGCTTATCGGCGTAGCTTCGATCGCTTCGTTCGCGCCGCGCCTGATCTGGAACGCGTCCGCCAGCACGCCGGTCGGCTTCTACACGATCGGCGATGTGGGCGCGGTCGACGTGACCGATCTGGTGGCCGTAGACGCGCCCGAGCCGCTCGCAACCTTCCTGTCCGATGGCGGCTACCTGCCGCGCGGCGTGCCGCTCTTGAAGCGCGTCGCCGCGGTCCCAGGTCAGCGCGTTTGCCGGACCGGGCTCGCCATCACCGTCGACGGCGTGCCGATGGGCGACGCGCTCGATCGCGATCGTCGCGGTCGCCCGCTCCCGGTGTGGCAGGGCTGCCGCTCGGTCGCGGCCGGCGAACTGTTCCTGATGAACTGGCAAGTCCGCGACAGCCTCGACGGTCGCTATTTCGGCCCGCTTCCGGCCTCCGCCGTGATCGGCCGGGCCACCCCTCTCTACACCGACGAGGACGGCGATGGCCGCTTCGTCTGGCGCGCGCCGACGCGGTGACGGCGCGCCCATGACCCTGTCCACCGCAATCTGAAGGAGACGACCAATGCCCGTGATCGGTCAATTCATACGCGAAAATGACGGCTTCATCGGCCACCTGACGACGCTGTCTCTACACCAAGACATCATTATCGTCGCGGCCGAACCGTCCGATGCGGAGAACGCGCCAGACTTCCGCGTCCATGTGCTCGACACCAACAGCAACGAGACCGGCGCGGAGATCGGCGCCGGCTGGAAGCGCACCGGCGAGAAGGCCGGCGAATACGTCTCGCTGCAACTCGACGATCCGACCTTCGAACATCCGATCCGCGCCAATCTGTTCCAGTCGGCCGACGATAAATCCGCCTGGGGTCTGCACTGGAATCGCCCGCCGAAGCGCGGCGAGCGGGACTGAACGATGCCCGCCGCGCGCCGTCAGCCTGCCGTCGGAGGGAGGATCATCCTCCGACGCGCAGCCTTCCTTCTCCTTTCCGGCCTGATCCTCGCCGCGCCGGGTGCGAGCACTGCCTACGCACAGCAAGCGCCCGCCGAGCGGCCATCGCGCAGCGATCCCTATGGCGCTTTCATCGCGGAGGCGGCGCAGAGGTTCGGCGTTCCAGAAGCATGGATACGCGCCGTCATGCGCGCCGAAAGCGCCGGCGATGTGCGCGCCATCTCCCCGGCGGGCGCGATGGGCCTGATGCAGATCATGCCTGCCACATGGGCCGACCTGCGCGTCCGCCATCGGCTCGGCGGCAATCCCTACGACCCACGCGACAACATTCTGGCAGGCGCTGCGTATCTGCGTGAGATGCACGACCGCTACGGTTCGCCCGGCTTCCTGGCGGCCTACAACGCCGGTCCGGGCCGCTACGAAGAGTATCTCGCCGGCCGCCCATTGCCGGCTGAAACGCGCGCCTATGTCGCCGCGCTTGCCCCCGTTGTCGGCGGCGGTGACCTCACCGGCCCCGTCGTTGTGGCGGCCGCCGATCCGCTGGCTTGGACGCGGGCGCCGCTCTTCGTCGTGCAGTCGTCCGGCAGGGCGTCTGCCGTTCCTTTGCAGACTGAGCGCGAGCCAGACGCCACCACGGCGGCAGCCCCGGAGCGCGATGAAGGCCCGGTGGCTGCGCCCACCGATGGCCTTTTCGTCGCGCGCAATGTCCCCGGTGGCCCGCGATGACCGCGTTCGCACCCTTTCGCATTGTGGCGTGCTCTGGCGGGCGAAAGGCGGTCTGGAGAGGAGGAGCAGTCAGCACAACCGCACGATGGCGAGATAAAAGCCGGCGATGTGCGGCTTGGTGCGGTCGTGTGTTTTCAGAGGCTTATGGCACATTCGCGCGAGGTGCGCCTAATCGGCGCAGCCTGCGCATTCGCCATTTTGCCAAGGCTTTCCGCGCGTTTGCGCGATGTGCGGGGCCTCGGCCATGAGCGGCGACGACGATTTCCGCATCCGACCTGGCCGCATCCGTTCGACCCGCGCGCAGCAGGCGCGGCCCTTCATTGCCCAGGCGCTCGCCGCCGCACAGCGGGCCGGTGGACGCGTCTCGCGCTCCGGCCAGATCAGCACGGGCAATCGCTCGCGGTTCGGACGCGGGCAACGCGCGACGGTGCAGGCCAACCGGCTTCTGACCAGCCGGTCCCGTAACACCGTCATCAAGACACGCGTCGTCCGTCATAGCGCGCGGGCCGCGCCGCTAGCAGCGCACCTCAGCTATCTCCGCCGCGAGGGCGTCACCCGGGATGGAGAAAAGGCGCACCTGTTCGGTCCCGAGACCGAGGACGCCGATCCGAAGGCTTTCGCCGAGCGCACCCAGGACGATCGGCATCACTTCCGGTTCATCGTCTCGCCAGAGGACGCGACCGAGATGAGCGACCTCAAGACCTTCGCGCGCGATCTGATGGGTCAGATGGAAAAGGATCTCGGCACGAAGCTCGACTGGGTCGGCGTCGACCACTGGAACACAGACAATCCCCACGTTCACATCATCCTGCGAGGGCGAACCGACGACGGCCAGGACCTCGTTATCTCCCGCGACTACATCAAGGAGGGCATGCGTGCCCGCGCGCAGGATCTCGTCACCCAGGAGTTGGGCCCGCGCACCGAGCAGGAGATCCGGCGCAACCTGGGGCGTCAGGTCGAGGCGGAACGCTGGACCGATCTCGATCGCCAGATCGCCCGCGACAGCTATCGCACGGGCGTCGCCGACCTCGCCCCACATCCCGATCGGCAGCCTGACGAATTCCACGCGCTGAAGGTCGGTCGGCTGCGCAAGCTGGAGACACTCGGCCTCGCTGATCAAATCGGTCCCGGCCAGTGGGTTGTATCGGAGAATGCCGAGAAGACACTGCGCGAACTGGGCGAGCGCGGCGACATCATCAAGCGCATCCACCGGGGCCTGACCGAACGGGGCATCGAGCGCGGCGCGTCGAGCTACGTGCTCGCCGGCGAGAGCATTGACGATCCGGTCATCGGCCGGCTGGTGGATCGTGGTCTCGACGATGAGCTGAGGGGCACGGCCTACGCCGTCGTCGACGGCACGGACGGGCGAACCCACCACATCAAACTGCCCGACCTCGACGCCGCTGGCGACAGCGCCCCGGGCTCGATCGTCGAGCTGCGCAAGTTCGATGACGCACAGGGTCGGCGCCGTGTGGCGCTCGCCGTCCGATCCGATCTCGACATCGAACGGCAGGTCACCGCAACCGGCGCCACCTGGCTCGACCGGCAGGCCATCGCCCGCGAGCCGGTAGCGCTCGGCAGCGGCGGCTTCGGCGCGGAGGTGCGCCAGGCGATGGACAGGCGCGCCGACCATCTCATCGCCCAGGGGCTCGCCGAGCGGCAGACGCGCGGCGTCAGCTTCTCGCCCGGGCTGATCGAAACCTTGCGCCAGCGCGAGGTCGAAGCGCTCGGGGAGAAGCTCGCGGCCGAGACCGGCCGGCCATTCACCAAGGCCGGAACAGGCGAGTATGTGGCGGGCACCTATCGCCAGCGCCTCGCGCTCGCCTCCGGCCGCTTCGCCATGATCGATGACGGCCTCGGCTTCCAGCTCGTGCCCTGGTCGCCCTCCCTCGAACGTCGCCTTGGTCAGCACGTCTCCGGTGTCTCGCGCGGCGGCGGCGGCGTCGACTGGAGCTTCGGCCGCAATCGCGGCCTCGGCATGTAGCCCAACTAAGAAAGGAGTGCCCCGCCATGTCAGCGACTAAAATCCTCTGGGGTCAGATCCTCACCGTCTTCCTGATCGTGTTGATGACGACCTGGGGCGCGACACAATGGACGGCCTATCGTCTCGGTTTCCAACCTCAGCTCGGACTGCCCTGGTTCGAACTGGCGGGCTGGCCGATCTACTATCCGCCCGCCTTCTTCTGGTGGTGGTATTTCTACGACGCCTATGCGCCTCCGATCTTCGTCGAGGGCGCCTATATCGCCGCGTCGGGTGGCTTCATTTCGATCGCGGTCGCGATCGGCATGTCGGTGTGGCGGGCACGCGAAGCGAAGAACGTCGAGACCTATGGCTCGGCCCGCTGGGCGCGCCCTGACGAAGTGAAGGCCGCGGGCCTCCTCGGTCCGGATGGCGTCGTGCTCGGCAAACACGAGCACGACTATCTTCGCCATGACGGTCCCGAACATGTTCTGTGCTTCGCACCAACGCGTTCCGGCAAAGGCGTGGGCCTGGTCGTGCCCTCGCTCTTGACCTGGCCGGGCTCGGCGATCGTTCACGACATCAAGGGCGAGAACTGGACGCTGACCGCCGGCTACCGGGCGCGCCACGGCCGCGTGCTGCTCTTCGATCCAACGAACGCGAAGTCGGCCGCCTACAATCCGTTGCTCGAAGTGCGACGCGGCGAGTGGGAAGTGCGCGACGTGCAGAACATCGCCGACATCCTTGTCGACCCGGAAGGCTCGCTCGAGAAGCGGAACCACTGGGAAAAGACGTCGCACGCGCTGCTGGTCGGCGCGATCCTGCACGTCCTCTATGCCGAGGCCGACAAGACATTGGCAGGCGTCGCCGCCTTCCTGTCCGATCCGAAGCGCCCGATCGAGTCGACCCTCGCGGCGATGATGAAGACCGCCCATCTCGGCGAGGCCGGCCCGCATCCCGTCATCGCCAGCGCGGCGCGCGAGCTGCTCAACAAATCCGACAACGAGCGGTCCGGCGTGCTGTCGACCGCGATGTCCTTCTTGGGCCTGTATCGCGATCCCGTCGTCGCCGAGGTCACCCGCCGCTGCGATTGGCGCATCGCCGACATGGTAGGCGGCAAGCATCCGACCACGCTCTACCTCGTGGTGCCGCCTTCTGACATCAACCGGACCAAGCCGCTCATCCGTCTCATCCTGAATCAAGTCGGGCGCCGGTTGACCGAGGACCTGCACGCCAAGGGCCAGCGCCATCGTCTACTCCTGATGCTCGACGAGTTTCCCGCGCTCGGGCGCTTGGACTTCTTCGAGAGCGCGCTTGCCTTCATGGCAGGCTATGGCCTGAAGGCGTTCCTCATTGCGCAATCGCTGAACCAGATCGAGAAGGCCTACGGCCCGAACAACTCGATCCTCGACAACTGCCATGTTCGGGTCAGCTTCGCGACCAATGACGAGCGCACCGCCAAACGCGTTTCCGATGCGCTCGGCACCGCCACCGAGATGAAGGCGATGAAGAACTATGCCGGCCACCGGCTCTCGCCCTGGCTCGGCCATATGATGGTGTCGCGCTCGGAGACCGCACGGCAACTGCTCACGCCGGGCGAGATCATGCAGCTACCGCCGTCGGACGAGATCGTCATGATCGCCGGCATTCCACCGATCCGCGCCAAGAAGGCGCGCTACTATGAGGACAGCAGATTTCAGGAACGCATCCTGACGCCACCTGCACTCACCAAGCCGACAACCGCGAGGGCCGACGACTGGAGCACGCTGGCTTTGCCCGAACGTCCGGTGTTGAACACGGCCGTCGCCGTGGAGGATGCAGGCGATGATGATGACCCAACGGATTCGGAGCGTCGGCACCAGCCTGAGCTGAGCCGCACCAAGACGGTCGAGCGCAAGCCGGTAATCGAGAACGAGTTCGAGATAGACCCTCGCGATGAAGTCGAGGAGGACGCCGCGCGCCTCAGCCGCATGACCCAGACCATGCGCCAGGTCGCTCGCCAAGCCTCGCTCGATCCGGACGACGGCATCGAATTGTAGGAGGCGCCCGTGAGCAAACCGCCGAAGAAGCAGCGCCTTTCCGTCTATCTCGACCCGGACGTGATGAAAGCACTGGCGGCCCATGCAGCTCGACGCGATCTCTCGCTGTCGCTGGTTGCCGAGGCCGGCATCGCATCCTTCCTTTCGCCAGACGCCGCGGAACGGCAGGAAGCAGCGACCACAAAGCGGCTCGATCAGCTCGACCGGCGAATGGCGCGCATGGAGCGCGATCTCGGCATATCGGTCGAAACGCTCGCCGTGTTCATCCGTTTCTGGCTGACGTCCAATCCGCCGTTGCCCGAGCCGGCCCAGCTTGCGGCGCGTGCGAAGGCGGCGGAGCGCTACGAAGCCTTCGTGACCGCGCTCGGCCGTCGACTCGCAACAGGACCGAAGCTCAGACAGGAGATTTCGGAAGACATCCCGCCCGCGCGCGACGCGGAATAATCATCGACGCGCACGCCGCAAGTATTCGAGCGTTCCGCCGTTCTCCTGTCTTTGTACGCCACAGTACGACGGCCATACGACGGTTGTTGTCAGGCCATGATTTCTGCCTCTTCTACTCATCCCCGATCCAGGGCCGCACATCGCGGACCCGCAAGAGAACGGGGACGACGTGGCGGCAACTCACCAGAAATCGGAAGCGATTCTTCGCGGTGCGCGAATGCTGCGCACAGCCCTCGGGTCTGCGATCGCCACGTTTCTGGAAGATCCCGCGATCGTCGAGGTGATGCTCAACCCCGATGGGCGGCTCTGGGTCGACCGGCTGTCGGAAGGTCTTTCCGATACGGGTGAACGACTGTCCCCCGCCGATGGCGAGCGCATCATTCGCCTGGTCGCGCATCATGTCGGCGCCGAGGTGCATCTCGGCGCTCCGCGCGTTTCGGCCGAGCTGCCCGAAACAGGAGAGCGGTTCGAAGGGCTGTTGCCCCCGGTGGTTTCCGCGCCGGCCTTCGCGATCCGCAAGCCCGCCGTCGCGGTGTTCACCCTGGACGACTATGTGGCGGCCGGGATCATGTCGGCTGGTCAGGCCGAAACCCTCCGTCAGGCCGTGGCCAACAGGCGCAACATTCTCGTAGCCGGCGGCACCTCGACCGGCAAAACCACGCTCACCAACGCTCTGCTCGCCGAGGTCTCGAAGACCTCGGATCGCGTGGTCCTGATCGAAGATACGCGCGAGCTGCAATGCGCTGCGCCCAATCTGGTGGCGATGCGGACGAAGGACGGCGTCGCCTCGCTCTCCGATCTGGTCCGCTCTTCGCTCCGCCTGCGGCCGGATCGCATTCCGATCGGCGAGGTCCGCGGCGCCGAAGCACTCGACCTGTTGAAGGCATGGGGCACCGGGCACCCAGGCGGCGTCGGAACGATCCATGCCGGCACCGCGATCGGAGCGCTGCGGCGTCTCGAACAACTAATCCAGGAAGCAGTCGTCACCGTCCCGCGCGCGCTGATCGCCGAGACGATCGATCTGGTGGCCGTGCTCTCCGGCCGCGGCGCCTCGCGTCGCCTGGCCGAACTCGCCCGCGTCGAAGGTCTCGGCCCTGAGGGCGACTACCGCATCACCCCCGCAAGCCAGCCCTCCGCAGGAGACCCGTCATGATCAAACCCGCTTTGCGTATCCGTCGGCACATCGCCTCAGCGGTGTGCATGGTTTTTCTTTCGCTCGCTTTGGCACCCGCCGCCCACGCTTCGGGCTCGTCCATGCCCTGGGAGGCGCCGCTTCAAAAAATCCTCGAATCGATCGAGGGGCCGGTCGCGAAAATCATCGCCGTTATGATCATCATTATCACTGGTCTGACGCTCGCGTTCGGCGACACGTCGGGCGGCGCCCGCAAGCTGATCCAGATCGTGTTCGGCCTGTCGATCGCGTTCGCGGCGTCGAGCTTCTTCCTGTCGTTCTTCTCGTTTGGCGGCGGGGCGCTCGTCTGATGGCTGACGGCGCGGATCATGGCGGCGAGCTGCCGGGCTTCTCCGTTCCCGTACACCGGGCGCTGACCGAGCACATCCTGCTCGGCGGCGCGCCGCGTTCGCTCGCCATCCTCAACGGCACGCTGGCGGCCGCGCTCGGCCTCGGCCTTCGCCTATGGCTAGTCGGCCTCGGGCTTTGGGCTGTGGGGCATTTCGCGGCGGTTTGGGCGGCCAAACGCGATCCGCAGTTCGTAGACGTCGTGCGCAAGCATCTGCGCGTCCCCGGTCACCTGTCGGTCTGAGGGAACGACGCGATGATGAACCTTGCCGAATATCGCAATCGCAATACGCGGCTTGCCGATTTCCTGCCTTGGGTCGCCCTGGTCGGAGAAGGCGTCGTCCTCAACAAGGATGGTAGCCTGCAGCGTACTGCGCGCTTCCGCGGTCCTGACCTCGACAGCGCCGTGCCGGCCGAGCTGGTCGCAGTCGCGGGCCGGCTCAACAACGCTTTCCGACGTCTCGGCTCCGGCTGGGCCATCTTCGTCGAAGCGCAACGCCACGACGCCGCGACCTATCCCTCCAGCCTGTTCGCCGACAGCGCCTCTGCGCTGGTCGACGCCGAACGCAAGGCCGACTTCGAAGAAGCAGGCGCGCACTTCGAGTCCAGCTATTTCCTCACCTTCCTCTATCTGCCGCCGGCCGAAGACGCGGCGCGTGCCGAAGCATGGCTATACGAGGGTCGCGACCACGGCGGCGTCAACGCGCGCGAAGTGCTGCGCGGTTTCGTCGATCGTACCGATCGTATCTTGAATCTGATCGACGCCTTCATGCCGGAATGCGCGTGGCTCGATGACGCCGAAACACTCACCTATCTACATTCGACCATCTCGACGAAGCGTCATCGTGTCCGCGTCCCTGAGACGCCGATGTATCTCGACGCTCTTCTGGCCGATCAACCGCTGACCGGCGGACTCGAACCCCGCCTCGGGCAAACGCACCTGCGCATCCTCACCATCGTCGGTTTCCCGACCGCAACGACGCCCGGCATTCTCGACGAGTTGAACCGGTTGGCCTTTCCCTATCGCTGGTCGACGCGGGCCATCCTTCTCGACAAGACCGATGCGACCAAGCTGCTGACCAAGATCCGTCGGCAATGGTTCGCCAAGCGCAAGTCCATCGCCGCCATTCTCAAGGAGGTGATGACCAACGAAGCCTCGGCGCTCGTCGACACAGATGCGGCCAACAAGGCGGCCGACGCCGACATGGCGCTGCAGGAACTCGGCGCCGACTATGCCGGCCAAGCCTATGTCACCGCCACCATCACCGTATGGGACGACGATCCGCGCATCGCCGCCGAGAAGCTGCGGCTGGTCGAGAAAGTCGTTCAGGGGCGCGATTTCACCGCGATGGCGGAGACCATCAATGCCGTAGACGCCTGGCTCGGCTCCTTGCCCGGCCATGTCTACGCCAATGTCCGCCAGCCCCCCATCAGCACACTCAATCTCGCCCACATGATCCCGCTGTCAGCGGTGTGGGCGGGACCGGAACGGGACGAGCACTTCGATGCACCCCCGCTGCTTTACGGCAGAACCGAAGGCTCGACCCCGTTCCGGCTTTCCATCCATGTCGGCGATGTCGGCCATACGCTGATCGTCGGTCCGACCGGCGCCGGCAAATCCGTACTGCTCGCGCTCATGGCGCTGCAATTCCGGCGCTATCCGCAGTCCCAGGTTTTCGCCTTCGACTTCGGCGGGTCGATCCGGGCCGCGGCGCTCGCGATGCGCGGCGACTGGCACGATCTCGGCGGCGGCCTCACCGAAGGCGCCGAAGACAGCGTGTCGCTTCAGCCGCTTGCCCGGATCGACGACGTCGCGGAGCGCGCATGGGCCTCGGACTGGCTGATCGCAATCCTAGCGCGCGAAAGCGTGTCCGTCACGCCCGAGGTCAAGGAACACCTGTGGTCGGCGCTGTCCTCGTTGGCGTCGGCGCCGGTCTCCGAGCGCACGTTGACCGGCCTGTCCGTCCTGCTCCAGTCCAACGACCTGAAGCAGGCGTTGCGACCCTACTGCGTCGGCGGACCCTATGGCCGCCTCCTCGACGCAGAGGCCGAGCATCTCGGCGAGGCCAACGTCCAGGCGTTCGAGACTGAAGGACTGATCGGAACCGGCGCCGCCGCCGCCGTGCTCGCCTATCTCTTTCACCGCATCGAGGACCGCCTCGACGGACGGCCGACGCTCCTGATCGTCGATGAAGGCTGGCTTGCGCTCGACGATGAGGGATTCGCCGGCCAGCTCCGCGAATGGCTGAAGACGCTGCGCAAGAAGAACGCCAGCGTCATCTTCGCCACCCAGTCGCTCTCCGACATCGACGGCTCGGCGATTGCACCGGCGATCATCGAGAGCTGCCAGACACGCATCCTTCTGCCTAACGAGCGCGCGATCGAGCCGCAGATTACCGCCATCTATCGCCGCTTCGGTCTCAATGACCGGCAGATCGAGATCCTCGCCCGCGCGATGCCAAAGCGCGACTATTACTGCCAGTCGCGGCGCGGCAACCGCCTGTTCGAGCTCGGACTATCCGATGTCGCGCTGGCGCTGTGCGCAGCCTCATCCAAGCAGCACCAAGCGCTGATCGCCGAGGTTCACGCGCGAAGCGGCACCGACGGCTTCCTCTCCGAATGGCTGATCTCGAGCCGGCTCGCCTGGGCTGCCGATCTCATTCCCAACCTCACCAACGTCATCCCCCAAGCCCATCAGGAGGTATTCTCATGACACGCTCATTCCGTTCGCGCTCTCGCGCACTGCGTTTCGCCACGATCATCGCTGCGACACCAGTCGCTATCTCGCTCTTTATCAGCACGCCAGCGGCGGCCCAATTCGGCGGCATCGTCTACGATCCGACGAACTACGCGCAGAATGTGCTGACGGCTGCGCGGACGCTCCAGCAGGTCAACCAGCAGATCACGCAGCTTCAGAACGAAGCGACAATGCTGATCAATCAGGCCCGCAACCTTGCGAGCCTGCCATACTCGTCGCTTCAGCAGCTTCAGCAATCGGTACAGCGCACGCAGCAGCTCCTGCAACAGGCGCAGGGCATCGCCCTCAACGTCCAGCAAATCGATCGCGCGTTCCAGACCACCTACGGAAATGCATCGATGTCGGCTTCCGATCAAGCGCTTGTCGCGCAGGCGCGTGAACGCTGGCAGAACACCGTCGGCGGGTTGCAGGACGCCATGCGCGTCCAGGCCGGCGTTGTCGGCAACATCGACACCAACCGTAGCGAGATGTCCGCGCTTGTCGGGCAGAGCCAGGGCGCGACCGGTGCGCTGCAGGCGACCCAGGCCGGCAACCAGCTTCTCGCCCTGCAGGCGCAGCAGCTTGCCGACCTCACCGCGGTCGTGGCCGCCAACGGCCGTGCGCAGAGTCTGTCCGAGGCCGAGCGTGCGGCCGCGGCCGAGCAGGGTCGTGAGCAACGCCGTCGCTTCCTGACGCCTGGCAACGGCTACCAGCCGGGCAACGCCCGCATGTTCCCGAACGGCAACTGAGACCGCGGCCATGGACGGCAAGATGCTCGCTAGGATCGGCGCGGCGGTGTTCGTCGCCGTCGCGATCACCGCGACCGCGATCGAGATGACGCGGAAAGAGGAGGCGCCAGCGTCTTGGTCGTCAGGCCGCGCCGTTCAAGCGCGGGTCGATCCGCTGCGCGACGCCCTGATCCGCTGCCAGGCGCTCGGCGAAGACGGACCGCGCGATCCGGCGTGTCGCCGCGCATGGGCCGAGAACCGAAACCGCTTCCTCGCGCCCGGTGCCCGCCCGGCCGAGCGTTTGCCGGACATGCCGTCCGCGCCGCGAGAGAGCCTCACCCCTCAGCCTGATGAGCGCAACCCTCCGATGCCGCCGGCCGCCGCGCCAAGCCTCACCCCACAGCTCGACGAGGCTCGGTAACGTCATGGGCAACACCGGCGTTATCGACCATTTCCTCGAGGTCTTCACCCGCTACATCGACAGCGGTTTCGGACTGCTCAGCGGCGAGGTCGCTTTCATTGCGACCACGTTGATCGTGATCGACGTGACGCTGGCCGCGCTGTTCTGGAGCTGGGGCGCCGACGACGACATTTTGGCCAGGCTGGTCAAAAAGACGCTGTTCGTCGGTGTCTTCGCCTACATCATCGGCAACTGGAACAACCTCGCCCGCATCATCTTCGAAAGCTTCGCGGGCCTCGGCCTCAAAGCCAGTGGAACAGGCTTCACCACGGCCGATCTCTTGCGTCCGGGCAAGGTCGCACAGACGGGTCTGGACGCCGGCCGGCCGCTGCTCGATTCCATTTCCAGCTTGATGGGCTACTGGTCGTTCTTCGAGAACTTCATCCAGATCGCCTGCATGTTCCTGGCCTGGGCGCTGGTGCTTCTCGCCTTCTTCATCCTCGCCATCCAGCTCTTCGTCACGCTCATCGAGTTCAAGCTGACAACGCTCGCCGGCTTCGTGCTGATCCCGTTCGGCCTGTTCGGCAAATCGGCCTTCATGGCCGAGCGAGTGCTTGGCAACGTGATCTCGTCCGGGATCAAGGTCTTGGTGCTGGCCGTCATCATCGGCATCGGCTCGACGCTCTTCTCCGAATTCACGTCCGGTTTCGGCGGCCAGAACCCCTCGATTGATGAAGCGATGGCGATCGTGCTGGCCGCTCTGTCGCTACTCGGTCTTGGCATCTTCGGTCCCGGCATCGCCAGCGGGATCGTCTCAGGCGGTCCTCAACTCAGCGCCGGCGCCGCCGTCGGGACGGGCCTTGCCGCCGGTGGCATGGTCGCTCTTGGCGCCGGCGCCGTCGGCGCGGCCGCATCCGGCGGTGCCGCACTGGCTGGTGGCGCCGCCGCCGCCGCTCGGGGCGGCGCCGCGCTCGCGGGTGGCGCATCGACCGCATACAGCCTTGGCGCAGCCGGACAGTCCGGTGCAGCCGGCGTCGCTTCCGGGCTCGGCGGGGTCGCCCGCGCCGGCGGCAGCGCCGCCGTGTCGCCGCTGCGCCGTGCCGCGTCGCGCGCTGCCGAAAGCATGCGTTCCAGCTTCAGCGCTGGCGGCAAGGCGGCATTCGAAGCCACAGGCGGAACTTCCACCATGGGCTCGATCGGCGGTGATGCCGCCGGCGACGGAGCAGCGCCCGCGCGCGCTGGCGGCGCTCCGGCCTGGGCGCAACGCATGCGGCGCTCCCAACACATGACCCACGCCGCGCAGGCCACAGCCCATGCCGTTCGCTCAGGCGACGCACATGGCGGTGGCTCGTCCGTCAACCTGTCCGAAGGCGATCGCTGATGTTCAAACGACCCTCTACCCATTACGGCAAGGCTCCCGAGCCGGAGACGCCTTATCAGCGCGCCGCCCAAGTTTGGGACGAGCGCATCGGCGCATCACGCATCCAGGCCAAAAATTGGCGATTGATGGCGTTTGGCTCGTTGCTCCTGTCAGCCGGATTCGCCACCGCGCTCGTCGTACAGTCAGCCCGCGGGACCATCGTGCCCTGGGTGGTCCAAGTCGACCGGCTCGGCCAGGCGCAAGCGGTTGCCCCCGCTCAGGCGGACTATCGTCCGACCGATCCGCAAATCGCCTTTCACCTCGCGCGCTTCATCGAGCAGGTCCGATCGATTCCCGCGGACGCCATCATCGTCCGCCAAAACTGGCTGCGAGCTTACGATTTCACGACCGACCGCGGCGCTGCAGCCCTGAACGACTACGCGCGGTCGAACGACCCGTTCGCAAAGGTAGGCCGTCAGCAGATCGCCGTCGATGTCTCCAGCGTCATTCGCGCGTCACCCGACAGCTTTCGCGTTGCCTGGGTCGAGCGCCGCTACGAAAACGGCCAACTCGCCGAGACCACGCGCTGGACCGCGATCCTGACGATCGTGGTCCAGATCCCCCGCAACGCCGATCGCCTCCGGGCGAACCCGCTCGGCATCTACGTCAACGCAATAAATTGGTCACGGGAGCTTGGGCAATGAAGCCGTCTTTCCGTAAAGCCGGAAACCCGGCTTCACACAGTCTCGCATTTCCGGCTCTCCGCAGAGCCGCAATCCCGGCGATCCTGCTGGCGACGACTGCCCTCGCTGGCTGCGCCACCACCACGCCGCCGCCCGAGATTTCCTACGACAACGCGGCTCCCGCCGTGCAGACTGTCGATCCGCCTGCACCTGTCACCGTGGTCGAGCTGCCGCGCCCGCTGCCGCTGCCCGGCCAGTTGCAGCGCGTCGAGCCATCGCGGCGTCCGGCCGAGCCCGCTGATCCGACGGCGCGAGTGAACCAGGCCAACGCCGCCGCGCGCATTCAGCCGGTGCGCGATGGCTTCATCAATTCGATGCAGGTCTATCCCTTCACCCAAGGCGCACTCTATCAGGTCTATACCGCCGTCGGTCAGATCACCGATATCGCGTTGCAGCCGGGCGAGCAGCTCGTCGGCTCCGGCCCCGTCGCCGCCGGCGACACCGTGCGCTGGATCATCGGCGACACCGAGAGCGGCGCGGGTGCGACGCGGCAGATCCATATCCTGGTGAAGCCAACGCGCGCCGAACTGATGACCAACCTCGTCATCAACACCAACATGCGCACGTACCACATGGAGCTTCGGTCGACCGAGCGCACCTATATGGCATCGGTCTCCTGGCAGTACCCGCAGGACCAGCTCATTGCGCTGCGCCGGCAGAACGCCGAGGCCCAGGCGGCGCAGCCTGTGGCCAGCGGTGTCGATCTTGCCAACGTCAACTTCCGCTATGCGATCGAAGGTGATCGGGCACCCTGGCGTCCCTTGCGCGCTTTCGATGATGGTCGCCAGGTCTTCATCGAGTTTCCCCGCGGCATCGGTCAGGGCGAAATGCCGCCTCTCTTCGTCGTTGGCGCGGAAGGCGACACCTCAGAGTTGGTGAACTACCGCGTGCGCGGGCACCACATGATCGTCGACCGCCTCTTCGCCGCCGCTGAACTGCGGTTTGGTTCCGGCGATCGGCAGCGGCGCGTTCGCATCACACGCACCGACGGGAGGCCGACTTCGTGAGCGAGAACCCTCTCCGGAATGAGGATGCGCCCAACGACGACGCGCAGCCGTTGACCGGCGAACCGGCCAGCGCGGCGCCGATGCGGCTGCGCGCGGATCCACCCCGCGTCACCCGGCTATCGCGCAAGGTCCTGGCTGGCGTGGGCCTCGTCGCGAGCCTCGGCCTCGGTGGCGCCTTGATCTACGCGCTTCAAACCCGCGACAGCGGCCGACCCAATGAGGAACTCTACTCGACCGAGAATCGCTCGACGGCTGACGGGCTCGCGGGCCTGCCGCGCGATTACAGCGGTGTTCCTCGGCTCGGTCCACCGCTTCCCGGCGATCTCGGCCGGCCGATGCTCAGCCCGGCGAACGGCGGACAGCCTGTTCCGGCCCCTGGCATCGCGACTCCGAATCCCGGGGTTAGTCAAGAGGAGCAGCGGCGCCTTCAGGAAATCGAAACCGCCCGGACCAGCCGGCTGTTCTCCGGGTCGGAGTCCCGCGTCGGTGCCCCCGCAACAACGCCGGCCGTCGTGCCTCCGCCGACGCCAAATCTCGCCAGCCTCGGGCTCGCGCCGCCGCCGGCAACGCCTTCAGCCCAGGATCGTCAGAACGCCTTCCTCAATGCCGCGCCCGATCGCAGGACGGTGGCGCCCGATCGAGTCGTCGCGCCGCCGTCTCCAAACGTTCTGCAAGCCGGCGCCGTCATCTCGGCTGCGCTCATCACCGGAATTCGTTCCGATCTACCTGGACAGATCACGGCGCAGGTCACCGAGAACATCTACGACAGCCCGACCGGGCGAATCCTTCTCGTGCCGCAGGGCACGCGCGTCGTGGGCCAGTACGACAACAGCGTGCAATTCGGACAGAGCCGCGTGCTCTTGGTCTGGAACCGGCTGATTTTCCCGAACGGTCGTTCGATCGTGCTAGAACGCCAACCCGGAGCTGACTCCCAAGGATTTGCCGGCCTTCAAGATGGCGTGGACTACCACTGGTGGGATCTCGCCAAGGCCGCTGGTCTGTCCACACTCCTCAACGTCGGTGCTGAACTTGCCGTCGATGATCAAGACCGGCTGCTGCGAGCCATCCGCAATGGTGGCCAGGACACGATCAACGATGCCGGTCAGCAGATCGTTCGCCGCCAGCTTAACGTCGCTCCGACGCTCACGATCCGGCCGGGCTTCCCGGTCAGGGTGATCGTGACGCGGGATCTGGTACTAGAACCATATGGAGGGTGATCATGGCGAAGCTCAAGCTTGGCGCGCTCTTGGAAGACAAGGCTGTTAAGGTGTCGCTCGAACTGCCGGCCTCGCTGCATCGCGACTTGGTGCTCTACGCCGAGGTCCTGGGGCGCGAACAGGGGCAAACCATTTCAGATCCGATCAAGCTCATAGCGCCGATGTTGCAGCGTTTCATCGCGACCGATCGCGCGTTCACAGCCGCCAGGAAGTCAGCTCCGGACTGACGGGGACGACCCCATCAGTATATTCCGTGTATGACGCGAACAGCGGTGCTAACCAAAAGCAGCCACAGCGCCTCGTCCCAATGGTTGAACCCATCACGCCTCAGGAATTTCTCACGGAGCGTGATCGCAAAGACGGCGCTACAGATCGAGTAAAGCGAGAGTACGAACGACACCATTGGGAAATAATGCGCCCGGCCGTATAGCCCAATAATAGAGGAGACGCAGAGTTTTGTAGCGAAGCGTCGAAGCGTCAGGCGCGACTCGGCGTCTAGATGCGGCATCATGAATGCTCGCTGCCATCATCGCGCCGACTATGCGTTCGCGGGTCCCATCGATCAGCTCGCACGTGCGCGATAGCGCGGTGCGGCCTTCAAAAAAGTATGCCTGTCTCGATCAGCGCGCGCACCTGATCGCGTCGATCGAAGTCACGACCGAAGCCAAAGCCCGCCTCGAGGTTCCCGATCCGGGTGTACGACACCTCTCCTCGCGCGAAGAATATGCCTTTCTGATAAGTCGGCGTTAAGGTCAGCGACCAGGCACTGCTTCCGGGACCATAAAGCAAGTTCGTTGGCGCACACGACGCGTCCGATCCGCATCTTCCCCCGCTAGTCTTCAGATACTCAGCCCGCGCGCCGAGCGACCACTCCTTGTCGATCGCGTATTTAACGAGCAGCGCCCCGCCGTAGGTATCGGCGGAACGATTGATGCCGAGCTGATCATCGCGGCCAACGTGGCTGTATTGGAGATACGGCGTCAGCGTGAGCGGACCGCTCGTATGGGTGTAAATGAGATTGAAAATGCTGCTATTGTTCTGCGCCAAAGGCGTCGCGAAGGAGGATTTGTCATTACGCGATAGCGCACCAGCGCCGACGAAGCTCAGCGAATTCGAGGAATCAAACGCGTAGGAAAGCGTGCCCGAGAGCCAGTTCAGCTTTCCCGAAAAGTAGCCGTCGTTAAGCGAGACCGCCGCACTGACCGCTCCCTTGGCGTAGTTCACTTGAACGCCGCGGCTGATGGCCGGCTCCTGATTCCACAGCAAGCCGCGCTCGATATTGACGTTTTGGAAGGTGAACGTCGACTCCGCGCCGACCATCGTCGGCAGTAATCCGGCAGACACGGATAGTTCGGGCGATATCACCGCTTTCGCGTACGCCACCGGAACCGGACCAAAAAGCTGTTCTGTCGCTTCGGTCGCCTTCAGGTAAGACGTACCCAGCGAAGGGATGGAGTAAATGCCCGTCTGAACATAGAACTGTAGCGGGCCCCGGGTCGTTTGAAACTGGACTTGCGCGTTGCTGATATCGACGAAGCCATCGCGGTTGCCGATCCCGCCGGCGTGCGTTGCATTGGTCTGCGCGACGCCAATGCCCGTCACTTGGCCCGACACCAGAACCTGACCGAACGGTCCTGCCTCAAGCGCGATGGCGTCAGGATTAGGGACGAGGGGGCCAGCAAAACTGGGTGCCGGAACCGGATCTGCATATGCCGCGCTCGCGCCGAAGAGCGTAGCGCACGCCACTCCAAGCGCCAGGGTCGAGGGCGATGTCAACCACCGTTTGTGTCGCGGCGTCGACTTGCGAATAGCAGAGAAATCGGCAGGTCCGGGCATATTGCATCCCCATTTGATTGGGCAGATGCAGCGAAGCACTAATTTTACGCGTATAAAGTCGGCGCTTTATCTGACGCTGGGACGTAAGGATCGCATATATATTTGGGAGGGATCGGCACTGTTTGACGCCGCTTAGACCGCCTGGCGGTAATGGAACTCAGAAACGGCGGCTTCGACCATTATGCAGTAGCTGCTTGCCCGGACGTCAAGCTCAGCAGCCGACGAAAGGGCGGGTTGTCATTCTCGGTCGACCAAACCGCCGAGAAGGGCACCGCACACCCTTCGAGCCTCCGATAGGTGATGCCGGGGAACGACGTCTCCGCGACCGATTGGCTTGCTATCGAGATGCCCCTGCCAATCGCAACCAACTGCATCAGGGTCTGTGACGACACCCGGTCACGCTGTATCCGTGGCGAATATCCAATAGAGGAGAGGTGCCGGAAAACGAACGCTTCGATATCGCGTCCCGGCGTAGCTTCGGTCACCAGAAACTGCTTCAGCCGGATGTCACTCCACGCGATTTCGCTCTTCTTCGTGAGTGCATCACTCTCCGGCAAGACGACGAACACATCCTCGCTCCACAGCCGTTTGGTGGCAAGGCTTCCAGTGTCAAGCGGCGCGGCCATGAACGCGATATCGAGATTGCCGCGCTCCAGGTCCTCGAAGAGCTGTGTATGTGTGCCTTCCACAAACTCAAGCTGCACCGCTTCATGCTGCCGACAAAAGCGAATAAGGAGCTCCCCGAGAAACCCGGTTGCGAGCGGAGATGACAGGCCGACGCGAACCGTACCGGACCGGCCGCGACCTATCGTGCCGACATCGCCTACCGCGCGATCAATCTCGTTCAGCGCGGCTTGGGCATGCTCGACAAAAATCGAGCCAGCTTGCGTTAGCGAAACGCCCGACCTCTTGCGAAGAAATAGGCTGGAGCCCAGCCCGTCCTCCAAGTTTCTGACCTGTCGACTGATCGTCGACTCCCGCACCCCAAGGCGTGAGGATGCCTTGCGAAAGCTTCCAAACCGGGCGGCCGTCACAACGTATCGTATGTGCCTAAGTTCTAGCTCAAATGCCTTCACCGCCGGAGGGGCCGAGCTGTGCAGCGATGTCGGCGGCGATGGAAGCTACAGCGCATCTCGGCGTTACCTGTGATTGGAACGCGTCGAGTCGAACGCGATGCTATAGGAAGCTGCTTACCCCGCGTGACATAAGGATCGCGTAGAGTTTCGGGGGCGACCGCAAAGACCGCGTAAGACGCAGCCCTCATTCGCCAGTTCGAAAGCCTACTCTACTTCACTCGCATTCATCTATTCATG
Organism: Methylobacterium sp. DB0501; assembly: GCF_011043735.1. Taxonomy (GTDB): domain Bacteria; phylum Pseudomonadota; class Alphaproteobacteria; order Rhizobiales; family Beijerinckiaceae; genus Methylobacterium; species Methylobacterium alsaeris. The sequence continues at coordinate 508,426 of NZ_JAAKGV010000001.1, forward strand.
ACCGGCCAAGAAACGTCGCAGGCGGTAGCTGTGACATGCTCCCTTACGCCATCCTTATACACGGGCGTAAAAACTCAGCGCCGCCTTTACGTGCAACGTCTTAAAGGCGTCCCGCAGACTGACACTAAACTGGAGCTGCAGCCAAAATGCTCAGCAACTTTCTGGCCGAGAAGCCGAGATCTGCGCGTCTACTGAGCCGCGTGCGTCCGCGCTCGCGCACGCAGAGACGATCTTTCGGCGTCGTCGCGCTGTTTGGAGAATCCTCGTGACCGAAACCCTCATGATTGGTCTGGCCGGCGCCTGCGCGGTCGGCCTCTTCATCTACCTTTTCTACGCCCTCATGAAGCCTGAGCGCTTCTGAGCATCAACGATCCATTCTAACCGGCAGGTGGCAAATATGGGCGACCTCATCTTCGTAGCGGTAACGCTCGGATTCTTCGCAATCACAGCAGGGTTCATCGTGGCCCTCGATCGAATTTGAGGGGGCTCTGATGGGATACGATCTGAATCAATTCATCGTCGTTCTGGCGATCATGACGGGCCTCGTCTTTGTGACTGGCCCGTGGCTCACGCGCATCTTCACCGCGCCTGGACACAATATTATCGAGCGCGGCACCTACCGGTTGCTGGGCGTCGATCCCGCCGAGCCGATGTCTTGGAAACGCTATGGCGCGGTGCTGCTCCTCAGCAACGCCGCCATGATGCTGCTCGGCTACCTGATTTTGCGCATCCAGCAACTTCTGCCCGGCGATTCGCTCGGTCGCTCTTCGCAGACACCCGACCTCGCGTTCAACACCGTCGCCTCGTTCATCACCAATACCAACTGGCAGGCCTATTCTGGCGAAACGAGCCTCTCGAACCTGTCGCAGATGGCGGTCATCACGTTCCTGATGACCGTCAGCGCCGCGACCGGCGTTGCCGCCGCGGGCGGCTTCATCCGGGGCCTTAGCCGCAAGAGCGCCGGCGACATCGGCAATTATTGGGTCGACTTCACGCGCGTCACCTACCGCCTGCTGCTCCCGGTCTGCTTCGTCCTTGCGCTCATCTATGTGTGGCAGGGCATGCCGCAGACGCTGACGGCCGACACGGTGGTCACGACGCTCGAAGGCGCTCGCCAGCAACTCATCATCGGGCCGGTGGCCAGTCTCGAGACCATCAAGCACATCGGCACCAACGGCGGTGGCTTCTTCGGCATGAACGCCGCGCATCCTTTTGAAAACCCGACACCGCTCACCAACACGCTGCACATCCTGAGCATGTTGTTGATCCCGTCGGCCCTGACCTACGTCTTCGGATCGATGATCGCCAACCGCAAGCAGGGTTGGTCGTTCTTCGCCGCCTTCTTCGTCATGTTCCTCGGTTTCCTAGCGCTGGTCTACGGCGCCGAGCATGCGGGCAATCCGATGCTCTCGCCGCTGGGAATTGATCAGGCGCAGACCGCAACGCTCGGCGGCGGCAACATGGAGGGTAAGGAACTTCGCTTCGGCATCGCGCAGACCAGCCTGTTCGTGACCACCACGACGGCGGCGACGACGGGATCGGTCGACTCGATGCACGCCTCGCTGACGCCGCTTGGCGGCCTCGTCCCGATCGCCCAGATGATGCTCAACAACGTGTTCGGCGGCGATGGCGTCGGCCTCATCAATCTCGTCACCTATGCAATTCTGACCGTCTTCCTGGTCGGCATGATGATCGGGCGAACGCCCGAATTCCTCGGCAAGAAGGTCGAGGCGCGCGAGATGAAGTTCGTGATGCTGGCTGTTCTGGCCCATGCCTTCAGCATCCTCGGTTTCACGGCGCTCGCATGCGTCATGCCCTCCACCGTCGACAGTCTGGCCAACATGGGGCCCCACGGTTTCAGCGAAGTGCTCTACGCCTATACCTCGGGCACCGCCAACAACGGTTCGGCCTTCGCCGGCTTCAACGCCAACACGCCCTTCTTCAACACAACCATTGGGCTCGCGATGCTGGTCGGGCGCTATCTGACCTTGCTGCCGATGCTGGCGGTCGCGGGCGTGATGGCGGCGAAGACGACGGTGCCGGCTGGCCCAGGGACGCTCTCGACCGCAACGCCGCTGTTCACAGGGCTTCTCGTGTTCGTGGTGTTGGTGGTCGGGGGTCTGACCTTCCTCCCCGCGCTCGCGCTCGGCCCCATCGTCGAGCATCTGCTGATGCTGTCTGGCACGACATTCTGAGGACATCGCCATGCACAACGATCAATCGACATCCGCCGACCTCTCTGCCACCTCCGCCTTCAAGGGCATCGCCCGGCCGGTGCTTGTTTCAGCCCTGCTATTCATGGTGGTGACAGGTCTGGCCTATCCGCTGGCGACAACCGGCGTCGCCAATCTGCTCTTCCCGAGCCAGGCTCAGGGAAGCCTGATCGAGAGAAACGGGCAGGCCATCGGGTCTCGCCAGATCGGACAATATTTCGCACGCCCGGAATATTTCCATAGTCGGCCAAGCGCCACGTCGGGTCCCGACCCGCAGGACCCCTCCAAGACGGTCGACCAGCCGTATAACGCTGGAGCCAGCGCCGCGAGCAACCAGGGTGTTCTCAGCAAGAAGCTCCTCACCGCGGTCGAAGAGCGCGCCATCGCCTACCGTCAGGAGAACGGACTGGCGGCCAACGCCGCCGTTCCGGTCGACGCGGTGACCGCGTCCGGCTCAGGTCTCGACCCGCATATCTCGATCGCCAACGCCAACATCCAGGCGCAGCGGGTCGCTCGCGCCCGAGGGGTGGCGGTGGACCGCGTCCTGGCGCTGATCAATGAGAATGTCGATCGACCGCAGTTCGGTCTGTTCGGCGACCCACGCGTCAATGTCCTTGCACTCAATCTCGCGCTCGACGCGGCTGCCGCGCCGGCCCGTCCGGCTGCCCAATAAAACCGAGGTGGCATCATGTCCGATCTAGAGACTCCTACGGCGCAGAGCGCCGCCGTCCTCGGCGGAAACGTCAAGCAAGTGCCGTGGGCATCAGTGGCCGCGGAAGCCTTCAAGAAGCTGTCACCGCGCGTTCAGATCAAGAACCCGGTGATGTTCGTCGTGTTTCTCGGCAGCATCGTCACAACTTTGCTTTTCATTCAGGCCGTGACCGGCAAGGGCGAGGCGTCCGCTCCCTTCATCTTCGCGATCGCCGCATGGCTTTGGTTCACGGTCCTTTTCGCCAACGCTGCCGAGGCCATGGCGGAAGGGCGCGGCAAGGCGCAGGCCGATGCGCTGCGCGCCACCCGCCAGCGCGTTCTCGCTCGGATGCTCAAGGAGCCGCGACGTGACGCCGAATCCTGGCCTCAGGCGAGCGACGAACTGGGTGTGGGAGCATACGTGCTTGTCGAGGCTGGCGAGATCATCCCGGCCGACGGCGAAGTGCTGCAAGGCGCAGCTTCGGTGGATGAGTCCGCAATCACCGGCGAGTCCGCCCCCGTCATCCGCGAGGCAGGCGGCGACTTCGCATCCGTGACGGGCGGCACACGCGTGCTTTCGGACTGGATTGTTGTCGAGGTCACTGCCAAGCCGGGCGAGGCCTTCCTCGATCGCATGATCGCGATGGTCGAAGGCGCTAAGCGTGGCAAGACACCCAACGAGATCGCACTCACGATCCTATTGGTCGCACTCACGATCATCTTCCTGCTCGTCTGCGTCACCCTCCTGCCGTTCTCTAGCTTCAGCACGATCATCAACGGCTCGGGCACGGTGGTGACGATCACGGTGCTCATTGCGCTTCTCGTTTGCCTCATCCCGACGACGATCGGAGCACTGCTCTCAGCCGTGGGCATCGCCGGTATGAGCCGGATGATGAAGGCCAATGTGCTGGCCACCTCTGGCCGCGCGATCGAGGCGGCGGGTGATGTCGACGTCCTCCTCCTCGACAAGACCGGCACGATCACGCTCGGCAATCGCGAGGCGACGAAGTTTCATCCCGCGCCCGGCATCAAAGAGCCCGCGCTGGCCGACGCGGCGCAGCTCGCATCCCTTGCCGACGAGACGCCCGAAGGGCGCTCTATCGTGATCCTGGCCAAAAACGCTTTCGGCATCCGCGGCCGCGAGCTTCAGGGCGCGGAGACAATCGGTTTCACCGCGCAAACCCGAATGAGCGGCATCAACATCGACGGCCGCCAGATCCGGAAAGGTGCGGCCAGTGCGATCCGCGCCCATGTCGAGGCGATGGGCGGTGTCTTCCCCAAGGAAGTGACCACGACCGTCGAAGAAGTTTCTCGCCGCGGCAGCACACCGCTCGTCGTTAGCGACGGAACCAATGTCCTGGGCGTGATCGAGCTCAAGGACATCATCAAAGGCGGGATCAAGGAGCGCTTCGCCGAGCTTCGCGCGATGGGCATCAAGACCGTGATGATCACCGGCGACAACCAGTTGACGGCAGCGACCATCGCGGCCGAAGCCGGCGTCGACGATTACTTGGCTGAGGCGACGCCGGAGGACAAGCTCCGGCTTATTCGCCAGTACCAGGCTGAGGGACGGCTCGTCGCGATGACCGGCGACGGCACCAACGACGCGCCCGCGCTCGCCCAAGCCGATGTCGCCGTCGCGATGAACAGCGGTACGCAGGCGGCCAAGGAAGCCGGCAATATGGTCGATCTCGACAGCAACCCAACCAAGCTGCTGCGCGTCGTCGAAGTCGGCAAGCAGATGATCATGACGCGCGGCGCGCTCACGACCTTTAGCGTCGCAAACGACCTGGCCAAGTATTTCGCGATCATTCCCGCCGCCTTCGTCGCGACCTATCCGCCGCTCGCCGCGCTCAACGTGATGGGACTGCACAGCCCGGCCTCGGCGATTCTCTCTGCGGTCATCTTCAACGCGCTGATCATCGTCGTGCTAATCCCGCTCGCCCTACGCGGGGTGAAGTATCGCGCCGAACCGGCGGCGCGGCTTCTCGGTCGGAACCTGCTCATCTACGGATTAGGCGGGATTATCGTGCCATTTATAGGTATAAAGCTCATCGACCTCGTGCTCACGCCGTTCTTTTAGACGAACGGCGTGCGGCACTGGCGTGAGGCAGTAGACGATGAACGATCAGCGACCTGATCCGGACGCTCTTCTGGAGGCCGTAAGAGGTAACGCAGAGCACTCCAAACGCGGACAGCTCAAGATTTTCTTCGGGGCCTGCGCTGGGGTGGGGAAGACCTTTGCGATGCTTCAAGCGGCGCGGCAGGCTCAGGCTGAGGGCGTGCGCGTCGGAATCGGCATCGTCGAGACGCACGGCCGCAAGGAAACCGAGGCGCTGATCGACGGCTTTGCCATTCTCCCGCGCAAGACGTTGCCGGGTAATGGCAGGCCTGTCACCGAGTTCGATCTCGATGGCGCCCTGGCGTCCGACTACAAGCTGCTGGTGGTCGACGAGCTTGCCCACACGAACGTCGCCGGCAGCCGCCATGCCAAGCGGTGGCAAGATGTCGAAGAGCTGCTCGACGCCGGCGTCGATGTCTACACCGCGCTCAACGTACAGCACCTCGACAGCCTCAACGACATCGTCGGCGGCATTATCGGCATTCGCGTCCGTGAAACCGTACCCGATCGCATTTTCGATTCCGCGACCGATGTCGTGCTGGTCGATCTGCCGCCGGACGATCTGCTCGCCCGCATGAACGCCGGCAAGGTCTACTTGCCCGTGTCAATCGAGCGCGCGCGTCAGAACTTCTTCCGCCGCGGCAATCTGATCGCGCTACGCGAGCTTGCGCTCCGCCGCGTCGCCGACCGGGTCAACGCCGATGTCCGGACCTACCGCGTCTCGCACGCGATCAAGACGGTCTGGCCGACGCAGGAATTGCTCATGGTCTGCGTCAGCGCGGATCGGTCCCAGGAAAAGCTCGTCCGTGAAGCCGGGCGCCTCGCCCAGCGGCTTCAGGCCAAATGGATCGTCGTCCACGTCGATCAGCCCTATCAAAATAATGACGCGCGATCCCGCGAGGCGCTGCTCGTCATCGCGAAGACGGCCCAATCAGCCGGCGCGGAGTTTGCAAATGTCCCTGGCCAAGACATTACCGAGGCGATCCTCGACTATGCTCGAAAGCGCAACGCCACCAAGCTCATCATCGGAAACACAGCTCGCCGACGCATATTTACGTTCAAACGTCGATTGCAGGAACGGCTTGCCCGCGCCAATCCGGAAATTGGGCTCCTGCTGCTGAGCGTTGACGAAGTCCGGGCGACCCGCCGAGTTCGTTGGATACCGGAGGAGCCGCAGACGCAGATCGCGGCGCTTGGCATCGCCACGCTCGCATGCGGCGCGGCGACCTTCCTCGCCTCCCAGCTCGTAGGCTTTTTCGATCTTTCCAACGTCGTCATGCTTTTCCTGGTGACGACCGTGTTCATCGCCTTGCGACTCGGCCGCCTCGCCGGGGCGTGGGCGTCCCTGCTTTCGGTAGGCTGCTTTGACTTCTTCTTCGTCGAGCCGAAGCTCTCGTTCGCGGTCACCGACACGCAATACATATTCACTTTCGCGCTTATGATGGTAGTCGCAGTCGTGATCAGCCAACTCGCGGCGCGCCTCCGATCGGAAGCTCGTGTAGCCCGTGCCGGAGAACGACGGGCGTCGGCCTTGGCCAGGATCGCCCGCGACCTCTCAAGCGCGATCAAGATTGACCAAGTTGTCGCGATTTGCCGGGAAGCGCTGACACCACTGTTCGAAGCGCGGATCATCCTCCTGGTTCCCGACAAGAACGAGCGCTTGATGCCTACCGAGGACCCCGGCCTTGTCGATACATCGACCGCACAATGGGCTTTCGATCATGGACAACAAGCGGGCCTTGGCACTCAGACCTTGAGCGCCGCCCACGCCCTGTACCTTCCCCTGAAAGCGTCGATGGCCATGCGCGGAGTGCTGGCGGTCGTGCCGGTCGGCGCGCCGCTGCCCGACGATCCGGACGATCGCCGTCTGCTTGATGCCTGCTGCTCGACCATTGGCCTCACGCTCGAGCGCATCCACTTCATGGAAGTCGCACAGGAAACCCTGGTCCGGATGGAGGGTGAGAAGCTCCGCAACGCGCTGCTGTCGGCCGTATCGCACGACCTCAAGACGCCGCTGACCGCGATCCGCGGCCTGGCCGAGACGCTCGAGCATCGCAAAGAGCTTCCAGTCGAAGATCGCAGTGACCTGGCGCGCTCGATCCGGGTTCAGGCCGACGAGCTCAAGCGCCTCGTTGCCAACCTGCTCGACCTGGCACGCATGCAAAGCGAAGGCGTGCGGCTCAACAAGGAATGGAATTCCTTGAGCGAGATCGTCGGCAGCGCCGTGTTACAATCGCGCGCGATCCTCGAACCTCGCAAGGTTCGCACCAATCTGCCGGCGGATCTTCCGCTCATAGAGGCCGATGCCACGCTCATCGAGCGCGTTCTTATCAATCTGTTCGACAACGCCGCCAAGTATACGCCGCGCGATAGCACGATAAACGTTCGGGCCGGTGCTACGGCGGACACCATGTATCTTATCGTTGAAGATAATGGCCCCGGGCTCCCCGTGCGGGATCCGGAAATGCTCTTCGAGCCGTTCGCGCGCGGGCAGAAGGAGTCGTCGGTCGCCGGCGTTGGATTGGGGCTCGCGCTCTGCCGCAGTATCATCACGGCTCACGGCGGAAGCATCCGAGCCGAACAGCGCAAACCAAACGGAGCTGCGTTCGAGATACGACTGCCGCTTGGGACGCCGCCTGCGATCGAAAGTGAACCGATCCATGATCAAGCCGCGCATTCTGATCGTTGAAGACGAAGCCGATATTCGGCGCTTTATCCGCATGGCGCTGGAAAAAGAGGGCATGAATGTCTTCGAGACGGCGACGGCCGAAGAGGCGCGGCTGAATGCGGGCAGTCGCAAGCCCGACCTGATGATCGTCGATCTCGGACTACCCGACGGCGACGGCAAGACGCTGATCCGGGAAGTGCGCGGCTGGATGTCAGCGCCCGTTCTCGTACTATCCGCGCGCGAGCAGGAAACCGAAAAGGTGGAGGCGCTTGACGCCGGCGCCGACGACTATCTGGTCAAGCCGTTTGGCGTGCCCGAACTCCTGGCGCGAGTGCGGGCACAACTGCGGCGCGCCGGCACCGTATCGAACGGCGGCGCAGCGTCGCCCGTAGCCAAGTTCGGGTCGGTCACCATCAATCTTGCCACGCACGAAGTTGCGCGCGCGGGCATACCCGTCCATCTCACGCCCAACGAGTTTCGACTTCTGACGGCGTTGGTCCGTGGCCACGGCAAGGTGCTAACCCACCGCCAACTGCTTATGGAGGTGTGGGGTCCCGGATACTCAGAACGCGCCCATTACCTCCGCATCTACATGGCGCAGCTCAGGCAAAAGCTCGAAGAGGAGCCGTCGCAGCCCCAGCACCTCCTGACGGAATTGCAGGTCGGATACCGCTTGTCCGGCCTGGAGGCCGCCGAGGCACGTCATAGCTGAGGCTGAACAACCGGATCAATCCGACAATCCGCAAGGACCAGATCATGGCCGAAAATCAGAATGAAACTGTCATCGAATTGGCCACCGACGGCCGTATCGAGAAAGCTGACGTCGAAACCGCCATGCGGCAGCTTGATACGGCGCTTGAGCGCGGCGACACCGTCCATGTCTTCGCGGAAGTCCGCAACTTCAAGGGCATGTCCTCGGAGGCGTGGCGTAGCGATCTTGGCAATGCGTTCCGCTACTTGGCACGGCTCAGACAATTCGGACGGATCGCCATCGTCAGCGACCAGGCTTGGATCCGTAACGCCGCCCGGATCGAAAACGCCTTGCTGCCCTATGTCAGCTATCAGTCCTATACGCCCGATCGTCGGGAGCACGCCCTCGCCTGGGTTCGCGGTGACGTCGATTGCGCGCATCCTGAAAGCCTGCGGGTCTTAGAGAACGGTGATTCCGATATTTTCACCTTCGAGATCGACGGGCGCATCACCAGCGCGGATGCGCGCAATCTCGCCGAGAGGCTTTCGGCCGCGTTCAGCGGCGGGGGCGGTCGCCGTCTCCTCGGCATCGTCCGTCACTACGACGGCTTCGAGCCGTCGCTGCTCGTTGATACGAGGCTGCTCGAACTGAAGATCGGACTGTTACGCCATATCGAGCGATATGCGCTCGTCGGCGGGCCCGACTGGATAAGTCGCCTCACCAACCTCTTCGATCCGCTGCTCAAGATGGAAGCCCGTCATTTCGCGGCTGGCGACGAAGAGGCTGCACGGGCCTGGTTGCGCCGCCATGGCGGCTGAAGAAGAGCCCGTCCCCGCCAGCCCATCGGAGACTGCTTCCTCGGTCCGGAGCACCAACGCGAAGAGCGTCGATCCGGTATCGGACGAAGCATATTTCGCCCGCCGGGCGGCACAGGAACTGGAGTTAGCGGCCAACGCTTCAGATGTAGCGGTCAAGAGACTTCATCTCGATCTCGCCGCGCGATATGCAACGCGCCGCGAGTTGGCTGCGCGAGACGTCGAGGCGAGTCATCCAATCGGTCGAACATGATTTTACCGCCGGCCGCCGAGAGCGAGGTCAAGCCCCGACCAGAGGTGCTCCCCAAGCCGGCATCGACCGCAATGTCCGCGCCGCTTAGAACCACGGCGAGCCAATCAGCCCGACGTCACAAGCGCTGTAGCCGCACACAATCGTCGGTCATCGCGATGACGACTGCAGGTCGGGCGACTAAGCTCGGGCCGCACCTCCTCATACAGAAAGAGGACTGATGCCAGTCATCGCAGCGTATCTCTACCGCGACGGTCGTCGGATTCGCGAGGTCGACATCGGCGAACGGGTTGATTGCCCGACGGATCGCTCCGAGTTCGTTTGGATAGGCTTGTCGGACCCATGCGCGGAGGACGTCATGGCATTACAGGCCCTCTACAATCTTCACCCACTCGCGGTAGAAGACTCGCTCAAAGACGGCCAGTTGCCGAAGGTCGATATCTACGGCGATCAGTTGTTCCTGATCGCGCGCACCGCGCAACTGGACGACGGCGTCATTGCCTACGGACAGACCGCCGTGTTCCTCGGTCACAGTCACATCATCACGGTGCGGCAAGGCTCAACCCGATCACACCTTCCGCTGCGCAAGCACCTGGAAGAGTCGCCAGATCTCCTCGGCCAAGGCACGGACTATGTGTTGCACGCAGTGCTGGATTTCATCGTCGACGGGTACATTCCACTGGTCGAGTCGCTCGAGGAAGAAGTCTCGGCTATGGAGCAGCGCACGCTCGACGCCTTCTTGGGTCGAACCGAGATCGCCCGAATATTCACGCTTCGGCGTCAGCTCACTCGCTTTGGACACATCCTGATACCCATGGAGGAGGTGGCCCGTAAGTTAGCTCAGACCAACCATCCTTGCATCGATGCCGAGGCTCGCCACTATTTCGGCGATGTGCTGGATCACGTGCGGCGGGTGGAGACGATGAACACTGGTCTCCGCGAGGTGCTGACTTCCGTTTTCGAGTTCAGCAATCTGATGGAGCAACAACGCACTGGCGCCATCACCCGCCAACTGGCGGCATGGGCGGCGATCCTGGCCGTGCCGACTGCCTTGGCTGGCATTTACGGGATGAACTTCGAGCATATGCCCGAGTTGCATTCCGTCTATGGCTACCCTGCGGTTATGTCGATCATCGCCGTGATATGCCTTACACTCTACCGGCGCTTCCGAAAAACTGGATGGCTATAGCCCACACTACTTAAGGCCAAAGACGCGGCATACCTCACGGCTGCCGACTTAGGAAGTAAGGCGCATATATACACCATCTTTACGTCTAGCCCGAAAATCTGATCTCGAATCTTTATGATCGTGCCTTTAGTTGGATTGCCGCCACCATGGAGGGCGGCATGCCAATCGCAGCAACTGATGCAAGGAATGCAGGGTTACGACTAGCGGGCTTGCTGGGCGTGATCATTGCCGCACTTGCGTTGAGCCGCCTGTACGCACTTGTCCATGTGCTTCCGCTGCATGAAGCCACGCCCTTTGAGATGCTTCTGGCGGCGTTGGGCTTCGTCGGCATGAGCGCGGGCAGCGCCTTGCTCGTGCTCGGTCGCCACATCTTTGATCAGATCGAGCTACCGAGGCGCTCTCCGGCGAACCCTCTCCACATTCCCTCCGAGAAGGCCTCGCACGCAATGAGATGGACCGTGGCGCCCGCCAATCCATCATCGGTGTCTCCGCGCCCGCCGCGCGCCAGCAACCATGTTCTGCTGCGGGGAGCACGATGAGGCACAATGATGAATCCAGAAGGCCTCCTGATGCTCCTGCTCATCATCGGCGGGTTGCTGTGGTTGAACATCTACCTCCGCGTAAAGCTGTTTCTGGCGAGCCGCCGGGACAGGCGCAAAGCAACAAAAGACCGCGGATCGGAGGAACGCTCCGCCTGAAAAAATCGCAAACATGATTGGAGCAGCCGCGATCAACCTGAGAGCAAGCGAACTTCGATCAACGTCGCGGCTTCGATTGACCGTCCGCTCGGTTTCACGGAATGACCAATGTCTGGCGCGTCCGTCTTCATCATCTTCTTGGCAGTGCTCTTGATTGCAGCACGCCTGTTGCTTCGCCCGGAGCGCCGACCGCCGGTCCCCGCGAGCGAAAAAGCCGAAGGCATTCCACGTAGCGATAGACCAGTTGGAACACGCCCTACAACGTTTGAGCCAAGCAAAAATCGCCGCTTTCTCAAGTTGTCCGCCCCTTCCGGTGGGCCTCAAAAGAGGCTCTCACATAGCCTGCGCGACGCTTGCAGTCATTTCACCGGCGGCAGCACATCGGCATCGCTTCGGATCGGACTGGACGCCTCCCTGAGCTATGGCCCACTTCGAAACGTGCTCGCTCGGCTCCAAAAAACAGAAGCAGCAATAGATGTACGTTTTGTCGAGGGTGACGGCGACGATATCGCCGATCAAGTTGCGCGCGGAACAATTGACGTCGCTTTCATACAAGAGCGGGTGGATAAAGCGTCCATCGTGTCCGAGCACTGCTGGAACGAGACGATCGTAGTAGCCTTGCCGGAGGGTCATCGGCTCGCCGGTCACCACGCCCTTCGTCGCGAAGCACTCAGATGCGAAACGTTTCTGATGGCGATCGATGAAACGCGCGTCATCCGCACGGCGAACGAAATAGCGACAATACTCGAAGGCCGGCCACGGTTGATCATTCCAACCCAGGTCCATCGCGACACTCTCATGCATCTCGTAGGATTGGGGTTCGGGATCGCGCTGACACGCTCTTGCGCACTAGGCGTTTATTACCCCGGCGTCATCTACCGACCGATCAGCGCTCCGGAGCCTCACGCTGCGGTCTACGCAATATGGCGGCCGGAGACCCTCTCGCCAGAGGCGTCAGTTCTGCTCGCCTATGCCCAGGCCGAAGGCCGTCAAGGAGCGGTGGAGTGATCGCCCCGTCAACCCATGCTGCGCGCCGCCGCCTGAGCTTCCTTCGGCTCATAAGGGCTTTTGCACCGACCTCGCCCAGGGTGCTATAGGATGCCGCCCCTCAGCATTCTTTCCGCGGCCGTTAAGATCATCGGCGTCTCAGGCCTGATCGGCCTGCTCGTGGCGGCTCATCATATACCAGCGGCCGCGACGCCGTTGCGCGCGGTCGCCTTGCTTTGGTTTCTTGCGCTCGGGATCATCTACGTTCTGATCCCGGGGAAACGAAGCGGGCGCTCCTTCCTTGGTCGCCGTCCATGGCGGTGAACAGCTTTCACGCTGATGTCGGCGACTGGATCCTCATGCTCGCGCGCTTCGCTTTGCTCGTGTCGCTAGTGGCGTTGTTCGTACGGCGACGCCAAGTCACACGAGGCATAATGGCGAAGCTCGACACGCTCGCGAAGTCTCGGCTCATCAACAAAGCCAAAGATCGGTCTGTAACCGAGGCTCCACAAGAACCTCTAGCTGGAGATCGAGGTCGGCTTAATGGATCTCAGGACGAGAAAGACTGAAAGCGAAGATCTTAGACGAAGCTAATCTGCCCTAACGCAATATTTGCGCGGTTTGGCCCGATCATACGCCATCCTGATGTCGGTCGAGCTACCGTTCGTTGCATTGGCCTCGCGCGGCCGTGACCGGCGAGCCTTGGAGCAATGATAGGGCACTCGCCGACCATGTGGGAAGCGGTCACGCGATTCCGGTGGATGAGGTTGTTGCGTGAGCAGGATAGCCGCTCGCGGATACACCTCCGCGCGTTTTGCGGGCAAGTCGGATTGATCCTCCTACTCTGCGCACCAACCTTTGCGCTCGATCATCGGCCGCCCTTTCTTTTCCTGTTCTTCGTGCATTTAATGTTTGCTGCATCCGCGCTCGTTCTCGTTGGGGTGGCGCTGGTCACGCGACAGCCAGTTTCGCGTACGAGCCTCTGCATGTGGGATCACGTCTTCGCCATGTTGCTCCTGATGCTGATCAGCTCCGCGGGACTCAGAATGCTGGTCAGCTAAGGCCGTGCGCTCGCCGTTCTCAGCCAAATCGGGTTCACCGGGTTACGTAACACATCGCTCTGAGGCTCGCGGGGCGATTGACGGGGCTAGGGCCGCAGCCCATGGTCGCTTGGTTATGCAAGCGTCGAAGGCTCACGTCCGATTCTGCAATCGCGGGTGCCAGCTCATGTCGGGCTGTTAGCCCCGGGTCCGGACGTTCGCGTGCTGGGTTCGGGGTAAGGGCATAGCCCGATCCGCCACGCCTCGCCAGCGTTCGCAACCCTCACACTACGAGCCTTCGTCATGACCCTTGTTAAAGCTGCCGCGCGCCCTCCCATTCATATGATCGACACCGAAGCCGATGCGCTGTCCGATCTCGGAATGCGTGCCCACGCCCGCCAGTCAGATGTTAGCCGCCTGTTGATGGCCGAGATCGAACGCGCCAGGATTCACACCGCCGAGGACATTCCTCCTGACGTCGTTACCATGCGTTCGACGGTCGAGTTTGTCGATCAGGCAACCGGCACCCGTCGTACCGTCGAACTTGTCTACCCTGCCGAGGCCGATATTGCTGCGAACCGGATCTCCGTACTCACTCCTGTCGGCGCCGGGCTCATCGGCTTGCGCGAAGGTGACTCAATACTCTGGCCAGATCGCGATGGACACGAGCGCACGCTGAGCGTGGTCAAGGTGATACAACCGGTGCGAGGCGCGAAAGCAAAAGGTCGGTGATCGCGACCCCGGCGGCCGATTCGACCGCCTACTTGATGAGCCTAAGGCCGGCTGACGACCGAAGAGCTGCGATTGGCGTTATTGCGCCGCTAGCTCTACGCGAGATCCAAAGGGTTTCAGCATTTGTTTGGCGGCAGGCCGCGCAGACATACGGTCGTACCAACCGCCCACCGAGGGCCGTTGCGGCACGTTTAGCCATGGCGTCTCTGGCCCGGCCGCAGCCATAAAGCCGTATAGAATGATATCCGCCATGCTCAAATTCTCGCCCGCAATGAAGGCCTTTTCCGCCATCTCATCGTCGAGCATGTTGAGCCCGCGTTCGGCGATCAGCCGGTTTGAGTGCATGGCTTCAAGCTGAAGGATTCGGTTGCCCCGATAGGCTTCGACCGCGATGTCCGACCCTCGGAACCATGCAACGAAATGGGAAATTATCTCCAAGTACATTCGCCGAGTCCACATGTGCACCTCAGCGCGCTCAATGGGCGAGTTGCCGCACAGGTGCCGGCCACCTTGAGCGATTTCATCGAAGTAGCCGCAGATCGCCGTTATCTCGGTAATCACACGACCATCATCCAACCGGAGGGCTGGTAATTCTCCGCGAGCGTTTACGTTCTCGAGATACGGACGACGGCGGTTCTCTAGTGCGGCAAGGTCAATAGTCTCCACATCGAAAGAAAGCCCTCCACGCTCAAGTACAAAAAGGCGGACAGTGGTCGGGTTCGGTCCAGGTTGCTTGGCGTCATAAAAAATCAAGATCCATCTCCTCATCAAGACGCGACACGGCGGTATGCTCCACCCCCTCGTCCTTGCCTTCCCGCACCCCAGTTTTCCGGAAGGCGACACATCCGTTAGAATGCAGGCCAGCGACAAAATCACCCGATGCGCGGGAAAAAGGGCAAGTCCTCGGAAAACTTGAGCAAGATGTCGTATATCGACCTCATGCTCGCTAGCGTTGCGAAGATCAGTCCATTGTTGTCGATTGGAAGCTTCGAAGATGTATGATCCAGCTAGCCTGGCGTGTCAGAATGCACTCGGTGGTGTCGTCTTGGAAACGAGCCGGGCCGTAGGATGGCGCTCTCTGCTGGTCGAACGCCGGCGATGGACTGCGGGTGAGATCGAGCTAAGTGGGACGCCGTCGCCAGATCTCCGTCTCGCAGTAGCGTTAGGCCCGACGCATTACGCCGAAGTGTTCTCAGCCGGGAAGTGGCGCGGTTCAAAAGTCCGCCGTGGCACAATCGGCGTTACGGCGCCCGGTGACACGGATCGGCTCCGGTGGAGCGCCCAAACAGCACTGGAAGCCACCAGCCTCTATATATCTCAAGCAATTCTTGCAGCGGCATCTGACCAGCTGCGAATATCGGGCGCTCATGGCGCGAACATCGCAAGCGCGAAGCCTATTTTTGCGGATGCGGCGGTGACGGGCGTGGTAAGCAGCCTAATTTCCGGCATGCGACGCGGTGCTCCGGAAATTTATGCAGAGTCGTGCGTATGCTGGCTAGCGATGCATCTAATGTTGATGCACGGCAGGATTGATCCTCTGACCCATTTCGCAGGGCAGGAAGGCATCACCGACAAGCGCCTATTGCGCGCCGTGGACCTAATTCGAATGCGGTATGCCGAGAATCTCACCCTAGACGAGCTTGCGTCGGTAGCTTGTGTGAGCAAGTTCCACTTTTCTCGACTGTTTAGGAAGCGGACTGGGCTGTCTCCCCACGCGTTTATCATGGAGGAACGAATGAAGACCGCTCGTGCCCTCCTGCTTGAGACTGATCTGCAGGTAGCCGAGGTCGCTCGGAGAGTTGGATACGCGCGTGCCTCAGCGTTCAGCGTTGCCTTCCGAAGCATAGTTGGCACTACGCCGTCTGATTTTCGCGTCGAGGCGCTACAATCAGACGTGACTTAGAATAGCGACGAACGAGCGGAACGCGCCCTCCGCCTGCAGGCGCCGGCTTTCCGCTTCGAACACGCGGCATGCGCGCTTAAGCTCCTGCGGCCTAGCATCCGGCAGGGTTGCACGAAGGACATCCTCGACCTTCTCCGACCATTGGACGAGTGTTCGGGAAACATCAAAAGTGGTCGTTGCCACGGCCTAAGTCCCTTCGCGACGGTCTTTATAGGCCATACGGTGCCGAGTGGCTCCCCAAGCCAATGTCGACTCCGTCGATCGGCAACTCCAGCGCACGGACACGAACCGGAGGGCCCGCCTTGCATCAGGCATTGAAACCGCCATCCGCCGTGATGGCGGACCCAGTCATAAAGCCGGCCGCGGGGCTCGCAAGGAAGCTCACGACCGATGCGATCTCATGTGGCTGGCCGACACGCTTGAGCGCAGTGAAGTCGATATTGACGTCGTTGAGCGCTCCATCGGCGGGGTTAAGGTCGGTCCTGATCGGCCCGGGCTGGACGAGGTTGACGGTGATGTTGCGGGTCCCAAGCTCGCGGGAGAGCCCGCGCGTGAGGGCAAGCTGCGCCGACTTGGTCACCGCGTACATCGTCAGCTGCGGAAACGGAACGCGCTCGGCGATGTTCGAGCCGATGAAGATGATGCGACCGCCCTCGGGCAGGTGCGGGATCACGGTCTGCGCCACCAGCACGGCGCCGCGGACATTGATATGCAGGAGGGTATCGATGTCGTCGAGGCTTAGCTCGGCAATCGTGCCGGTACGCGCGGTTCCGGCGTTGTTCACCAGGATGTCCAGACCGCCGAGCTTCGCGACCGCTTCTGCGACGAGACGCTTCACCGCTGCTGGATCAGCATTGTCGGCCTGGACCGCAAAGCCCCGCCGCCTTTTCGCTTCGATCTGTCGGACGATGTCCGCCGCGCTGTCGGCGTCGTTCTGATAGCTGAAGGCGACATCTGCGCCCTGGTTAGCCAGCTCGACCGCGATCGCCGCGCCGATGCCGCGCGAACCGCCCGTCACCAGGGCGCGCTTGCCGTTGAGGTCAGTCATGGATGATCTCCGGTATTGGCGGCGTGCGAGCCGCGAGTGTGTTAGATGAAGCAAGCGCTCGACGGCGGATCAGTCGGCCCGGACAATCAGCTTCTTGCCGCTGTGGCTGCCGTCGAAAAGCTTCAGGAAGGTTTCGGGCAGGCTCTCGAAGCCTTTGATGAATTCCTCGCCGTAGATGATCCTGCCGCTCGTCACCAACGGCGTCATTTCCGCGAGGAATTCTGGAAACGTGTCCAGCACGTAAGGCGTCGCGAACGCCTTGATGCTGACGAAGCGGTAGTGGATCAGCGTGATCATCCGAGGCAGATAGTTGGTGCCCTTAGGCAGCTCGGTGTCGCTGTAATCGGCGATGGTCCCGCAGAGCGTCATCTTCGCGTCAGTGTTGAAATGCTCCATCAGCACCGGGAAAAGCGGGCCGCCGACATTCTCGAAAAACGCGTCGATGCCGTTGGGCAGTGCGCGGGCAACCTGCTGCTCAAGGTCGTCGGCCTTGTAGTCGATCGCTTCATCCAGGCCGAGCTCGCGCTTGAGGAAAGCCACCTTCTCCGGTCCGCCGGCTACACCGACGACGCGAAAGCCCCGCAGCTTGCCGAGCTGCGCCGCGGTCGAGCCCACCGATCCCGCCGCACCGGTGACGACCAGCGTGCCGCCGGGCTTGAAGTCGTGGACCTTGGTCATGCCGTACCAGGCGGTGAAACCGGTAAGGCCGAGAGGCCCGAGCGCGGTCGAGAGGGGCGCGATATTCGGATCGAGCTTGCGAAGGTCGGAGCCGTCCGACACCGCATAGTCCTGCCAGCCCGTCCAGGTCTGGACGTGATCGCCCACCGCGAAGTCCGGGTTGCGGCTCTCCTCGACCACCGCCACCGTCGGCCCGCCCATCGGATCGCCGATCTCGATGACCGGCCATTCGGACGAGCCGTTGCCCATCAGGTTGCGCTGATAGGGATCGATCGAGAACAGCGTGTTGCGAAAGAGCACCTCGCCGTCCTTCGGCGACGGGATCGCGCTTTCCACGAGCTCGAAGTCGCTGAGCCTGGCCTGGCCCTGGGGGCGGGCGGCGAGCGTGAACTGGCGGTTGGTCTTCCTCGTCATGCGAAATTCCTCGTGAAGCTTGATCGTTGAATGGCGTTACGGCGCTCAGCTCAGCGCGGCGATCAGCGCCGTGTCTTTGTTGGTGAAATCCGGGTCGACATAGATGCGCACGGCACGGATCAGGTCGCCGTCGAACTCGAAGACGTTGCAAAACAAGCCCTGGGAGATCTCGCCGTCCGGGAACGGCGTGCCGTCTGACGTCTCGCCCCACTCGCGCCCCTCGACCGCGATCGTGTCGCCGGCTTCGATGAAGGACAGGCCGTCGATGTCGTGCTCGAGCCTGCGCAGCACCTTCGCCATGCGGATCGTGAAGGTGCGCACTGCCTCCTTGCCGATCGCCGTGCCGAACTTGGGATAGGTCAACCGGATATCGTCGGTGTACAGGTCAAGGACGCGGGTATCGGCGGCATCGGCATAGCGGAAGAACTGCCGGATCATATCGCGCCGGTCGGTGGAGTCTGGGTTCGCCACTGCGGCTCTCCTGTCGACGCTCACGCGTCCTGGATGATCTCGATGAGGTTGCCCCAGGGATCGGCGAAGAAGCCGCCGCGTCGCCGGATCGGCTCATATTCGAGTGGGCCGGCGACGATCGTCACGCCGCGCCGCCCGAGCTCGGCAAGCGTGTCCTCGATGCTGTCGACCTTGAGGCAGAGATGGTGCCAGCCCCGCTGACCGAGTGAGGCCTCGATCTCCCCCGCTCCCGGGCGGTCGACGGCGCCGGGGCCAGCCGCGATCTCGATCTGGAAATCGTCGTCGTCCGGCGGCGCGAGGAAGCCCCACTTCAACCCGACCGCCTCGGTGGTGGCGGTCAGCCGGAAGTCGAGCTTCTCGGTGTACCAGGCAACGGCTGCGTCGAAATCGGGCACGCGCACGCCGGCATGGTCGCCGCGCATCGACGCGAGCGGGCTGGACGGCTTTCGGGGCGGTGAGAACAGCGCCATCGTCAGGCGCTCAGCTGCCGGGCGACCGCCTCGGCATCATGGATCGCCGCCATGTGCTTGAAGCGGCCGTCGATCACCTGATAGACGGCATATTCGACGACCTCGAACGAGGCGCCGGTCGGCTCGACACCAACGAAGGTCTTGGCCGGGGTGCCAGTGTTCACGAGCTGCGCGCCGAGCCGGTCGCCGTCGATGATGAGGTTCGTCAGCTCCCAGTGAAGGTCTGGAACCGCGCCGGCCTCTTCCCGCTGCACCGCGAGGATGTCCTCGCGGGTGGCCGGCTTGCCATTGAGGGTGACCTCGTCATGGATGAATGTGTCCATGACATCGAAGTCCCTGGCATTCAGGGCGGCAATGTAGCGATCGTAGAAATCGCGCAGGTCTGGGTTCGACATTGTTATCTCCATTGATCGGTCAGGTGGAAGCTTGCTGGATTCTCAGCTTGACGGTTGTCCGGGGCGGTGCGCGCGGGCGAGATTGGCGACCAGCTCGGCTCGGGTCTGAGCACTCTGCTTCCAGGCGGGCTGGCCCGGGCGGGTCCGCCAGGATTCGCTGAGAGGGCTGTTGTCGACGTTGTCGAAGCCGAACTGGTCGTAGAGCCGCGCGACGATCGCGACGGCCTCGGGAAAGTTGCTGGACGCGGACAGCGCCAGCCGGTCGGGTGCCCCGGAGGGTTTACCCCAGGTCAGAATCCGCGGCGCCTGGATGTGGGTGAACGCCTTCACCACCTTCGAAGCGGGGAGCTGCTCCTGCCGCAGCTCGTGCTCGGTCTTCTCGCCCGAGTCGACGATTCCGTAGTTGCCGTCGCGCCACGGCATATAGTTGTTGGTGTCGATCACGACCTTGCCCGCGAGCGCATCAGCCGGCATGTCGTTGACCAGCTTGAGCGGCGCCGCGACGACGACAAAATCGCCGGCGGCAGCGGCTTCCGCCGCCGTGGCAGCGCGCGCCGCCGGACCGAGTTGTTCGACGAGATCGGCCAACGTCTCGGGCCCGCGCGAGTTGGCGAGCACGACCTCATAGCCGCTGGCGATCGCCGCACGCGCGATATGACTGCCGACCTCGCCCGCGCCGATGATGCCGATGGTGGTCATGCGGCCCCGACCAGCGCTTCGCTCCTGGCCCAGAGCTGCCGCGCCTTTCCCTCATCGAGCGCATAGGAGCGCACGCCATCGGCGAAGGGGTTGGGCGTGTCGTCGACTGTCGCAACACGGACATCTTCGAGATACCTACCGCCGATCTCGTCTCCGTCTGCAACGACCGCGGCCCAGACCGTCGTCGCGGCCGCCTGACCGACGTCCTTCAGTTCCGCTGGCGGCAGCCCCGCCTCGGCGCGCGCATTGCCCACGGTCTGGAACAGGCCGTTCAGCTCCTCTTCGCTGAAGTTGCGGGGAAGGTCGGTCAGGCTGTTGCCGGGCATGACCGCGGCCGCGCGGATGCCGCGGGCTCGATGGCGGCGGTCGAACTCGACGGCGAACAGCGCATTGGCCGTTTTCGACCGGCCATAAGCGACGAACGGCTCGTATTCCTGCCGCTCGAAATTGGGATCGTCCAGATCCACGTCCGCGACGCGATGCGCCTGCGACGACAGCACCACGAGGCGGCCGCCGTCGACAAACAACGGCTCGATCCGGGTGACGAGCGCGAAGTGGCCGAGGTGGTTGGTCCCGAACTGCGTCTCGAAGCCGTCGGCGGTCCTGCCAGCGGGCGTTGCCATTATGCCGGCATTGGCGATGATGGCATCAAACCGGCGGCCGTCGGCGAGCAGCCTGTCCGCGGCGGCCCGAACACTCGCCAACGACGCAAGGTCGAGCTCGATCAGTTCGAGGCTGCCGCCGGCGGTTTCGGCCTCCTTAAGGACCGGCACCGTCGCCGCCTCCGCCTTTGCGATGTCTCTCACCGCGCCGACGACGCTGGCGCCGCGCGCGACCAGCGCCCGCGCCGTCTCCAGCCCGATCCCCGACGAGATGCCCGTGATAAGGTAGCGCTTTCCCGAAAGATCGATACCGGCGAGGACCTCGTCGGCGGTCGACCGGGCGTTGAAATTGTCTGTCATTTTCACTCCTGCTGACCATCGCGCCAGTGAGCCAACCCCGGCCATCCGATAACATAACGGACATTACGATAATGACTGTTACGGAATCTGGACAAACAGAGTCAAGCGGTTTAGTAATGACCGTTATGAAAAGTGGGGAGCCGACCTGATGGGACGTCGTCGTGAGTTCAATGAGGTGGAAGTGCTCGACGCCGTGCTCCCGGTTTTCTGGCGAAAGGGCTATGAAGGCACGTCCTATGCCGATCTGGTCGATGCGGCCGGCGTGGAGCGGCCGGCGCTCTATTCGGCGTTCGGAAACAAGGAAGCGCTCTTCCGCAAGGCGCTGGCCCGCTATGAGGAGCTGTATCTCCACTATATTCCCGAGGCGCTCGAGCTGCCTACGGCGCGTGACGTCGCGGCGCACTTCCTGCGCAGCACGGTCGAGCTCAATACGCGTTTTGAGGATCGCACCGGCTGTCTGGGCATCAATGGAGCAATGGCGGGCGGCGAAGAGGCCGAGCCGGTGCGCCAAGCGCTGGTTGCGTTTCGCGCAGCCGGCCAGCAGCGCTTCCGCGAGCGCTTCGAAAGCGCCAAGGCGGAGGGTGATTTGCCCGAGGCCGCGGACCCCGCCGTGCTGGCCGCCTACGTCATGACGGTCAGCCAGGGGATCGCGGTGCAAGCCAAGGCCGGGGGCTGCCGCGCGCTGCTGCACGCGGTGGCGGAACAGGCGCTGGCGTCCTGGCCGACGTAGGTCGGCACGCGCGGCGACCCTGCCCGAATGCGCGCGGAACTCACCCTGGGATTGCGTGCGGAGCGGCGTGACTGGATCAGTTCTCGGGAACCGGCACGTCGAACGCGTTCAGCAGAATGCAGATCACGGTGTAGCTGGCGACCAAGAATGCGAGTTCGCCCACACCTTCGTTGCCAAACAGCGCTCGTGCCTGTTCGTAGGTCGAGGCGGGCACCGAGCCGCCGCCGGTCGCCGCCGTCACGAAGTCGAAAGCGGCAGCCTGCATCTCGTCGAGATCCGGCGGACGCTGGCCGGCGGCGATCGCCGCGATCAACGGTCTCGGCAATCCTGCCTCCACCGCCATCTTCTCGTGGGAATAGAGTTCGTATCGCGCCTTGAAGCGCGCGCCGACCGCCAGGATCACCACCTCCCGCACCGTCTCCGGCAGGGTCGCGCCTCCGACCAGCGAGTCGAGAAACGCGAACGCCGGCGCGCCGAACCGCGGGAAGTGCAGCAGCGCCGGGAACGGACCGATCAGCGCGCCGTCCGCGTCCTGCGAGGCGAAGGCCGACAGGCTTCGTCCCATGCGCTCGACGATCGCGTCGTGCAGGGCACGCACCTCCGGTGAAAGATCATTGGGCGGGATCGGCGGCAGGCGCATGGCGGATCCTCAGGGCTGACCGGGAAAATGGTCGCGGATCAGCGCTGCGACATGGGCGACGGCGACGTCGCCCTGCGCGCGATTGGCGACGGCGAGGTGCAGCGGAAAACCCTCGACCGCGATCGGCGGCTCGCAATAGTGCAGCTCGGGTTCGTGATGCATGCACGCGCGCGGCAGCATGGCGATGAGGTCGCTGGCCAGCAGCAGCGGCGGCACCATCAGGAAACTCGGCACGGTGATCCCGACCCGCCGCCTGCGTCCGAGCAGCGCGAGCTGGTCGTCGAGCGGCGTGCGGCGGCTCCCGCGCGCCGAAAGGACGACGTGCGGAAAAGCGAGCCAGCGGTCGAGATCGAAGTCCTGCGCCGCCGGATGCCCGCGCCGCATGGCGACGCAATAGCGCTCGACATAGAGTTCGGTGCGCACGAATCCGCTGCCGGCCTGCGGCAGAACCGAGATGGCGACGTCGGCCTGGTCGCGCGCGAGCGCATCGATAACGTCCTCGCTCTCGCGCCAGTGCAGCAGCACCAGGCTGATGCCCGGCGCGGTGCGTCGGGTCTGCTCCCACAGGATCTGGAGCAGCGTGAGCGCGGGAATATCGGTGGAAACGATGCGGACCGTGCGCTCCACCGTGGCCAGTTCATCAGGCGGGGCGCCAATCACAGCGCGAGCCTGTGTCAGCAACGCGCGGATCGGCTCGCGTAGTGCCTGTCCGCGCGCGGTGAGTTCCATCCCCCGGCCGGCGCGCACGAGGAGACGATCACCGAACAGCTTGCGACACCGGTCGAGCGCGCCCGAGACCGAGGGCTGGGCCATGCCGAGCCGGCGCGCCGCGCTGACGAGCTTGCGCTCCTCGAGCACGACATCCAGCACGACCAGAAGATTCAGATCGACATCCCTAAGGTCCATGTGACGAGGCTATCTGCCAATCGGCCGTGACGATAGACGGAACGCGGATCATCGCCGCTGTCGATTGTCCGATATAGGCCACGCCTATCGATCCCATCCGCTCTCGCGACGTTTACGGTTCAAGATCAATCGCCGGAGTACGCAGTCATGATTTTTCATTCGATCCGCTTCCAGTTGAAGGAGAGCGTGACGCCGGAGCAACTCGATCCCGTGCTCAAGCAGTTACACAAGATGGGCACCGAGATTCCGGTCATTCAGACTTACTGCGTCGGCCGCGATATCGGCGGTGACTTCGACTATGGCGCCACCTTCGTCGTCAAGAACATCGACGACTACAAGACCTACATGCATTCGCCGATCCACCGGAAGGTGGACGAGATCGGCCTGCCGCTGGTGGTCGACATGGTCTCGTTCGACGTCACCGACGAGGAGGACCCAACCATCCCCGACCAGATCAAGGCGATCCACAAGGAGCGGTTCGAAAGCGACCCAGCGCTCGCCAAGCTGGTGCAGGGCCTCAAGTCCTACTCCGGTAGCAGCAGGCCGGAGTGAACGCGATGGCGAAGCCCGTGCTCACCGCCACCGGCGGTGGCTACGCCCCGGACGGCTGGAAGCAGTGGCCCGAAGACGAGGAGTTCTCGGCCCAGTTCGTCCGCATCCTGGCCGCCGCGCAGGACGGCGCGAGCACGGTCGGCGAGTGCTTCCAGACGGCGGGCCGCATCCAGTCGGGCGATCGCGATGGCTGGCACGAGTCCTGGCTCACGCCGGCGGAACGCTCCGTTTCGCGCGCCGAAGCGGCCGAGGCCGCCGGTCATCGCCTGACTGCCCGTGCCAACTGGATCCGCGCGGCCAACTATTTTCGAACCGCCGAATTCTTCCTCGACCCGGCCGATCCCCGGCGCCTTTCGACATTCGACCGGATCGAGGCCTGCTCGCAGCGCGCGCTCACCTTGTTCGAGCCGGCCGGCGAGATCGCGCGCATCCCCTATGAAGATGGCACACATCTCGACGCCTATTTCCTGATCGCACCGGGCGAAGGGCGCCGCCCGGCGGTGATCGCCTTCGGCGGCCTCGACGAATATAAGGACGAGCTGATCCAGGAGATGGAGCGCTATGCGCTCGCCCGCGGCCTCTCGCTGCTGCTGGTCGACCTTCCCGGACAGGGTGGAACGCTGCGTCGGGAGGGAATCACCGCGCGACCGGACACCGAGGTGCCGGTGGGGGCCTGCATCGATTGGCTGCTTGGCCGCGATGATGTCGATCCCGGTCGGATCGGGGTCTACGGCGCGAGCCTGGGGGGCTATTACGTCACCCGCGCCGCCGCGCGCGAGCATCGCGTGGCCTGCGCCGTCTCAGACGCGGCGCAGTGGAAGGTGGCAAAGTCGGCGCAAGCGCTGTTGGCGCAGCCCAACAGCATGACGGCAGTGCTCTCGCGCTGGGTGTTCGGCGCGCGTGACATGGAGGAGTTGGTCACCGTCACCGAGCCGTTCGATCTCGAAGGCGTGGTCAAGGATATAGCCTGTCCCTTCCTAATCGTGGCGGGTGAGCTCGACAGCTTCGGCACCCACAACGCCGAGAGCGTATATGCAGAAGCCAAGGCGGCGGGCGTCGACGTGACGATCAAATGGTTTTCGCCCGAAGAGACCGGGGCCGCGCATTGCCAGATCGACAATCCGACCATCGGCATGGAGCTGATCTGCGACTGGCTCGCCGATCGGCTGGGGCGTTGAGCACCATGTCCGAAACCACTCTCGTCACGCTTGCCGAACGCTGGCGGCTGCTTTGGAACGGGGATCTGGCGCTGGGACGCGAGATCATCGCCGACGACTTCGTCGCCCATGCCGCGCCTATGACCGGATCGGGCGATGACCTCATTCGGGGACGTACGGCGCTCGAAGCCTGGATCTCAGGCATTCACGAATTGCTCGACGAGCTCGCCTTCACCTACGAGCTGGGGCCGATCACCCAGGGCAACCTGATGGCGGTGCGCTGGCGCGCGCGGGGCTGCTATCGTGGCGGCTTTCCCGGCAGTCCACCCGAAGCGATCGGCCGCGCGGTGACCTTCACCGGCACCGACAGCCTACGCACAGAAGATGGCTGCATCGTCGAATATTGGGGCAACGCAGACAGCCTGCTGTTCGTCCAGCAACTCGGTGTTCAGACGATGCCGGGCTACTAGCGACTCGCGCTACCCAATAGGGCCGCCACAGCGATGACTCGAACTGCATGCCGCTATCGGCCGCCGTATCCGCTGCGCTGGCGTACTCCCGGCGACGTTAGAGCAGGATACGGCGGCGAACGGCGGTATGTGGCGCACCCGACACGATTCGAACGTGTGGCCTCCACCTTCGGAGGGTGGCGCTCTATCCAGCTGAGCTACGGGTGCATTATGCTTACGCGGTGCTTACGCGAAAAATCTTAGAGTTGAAAGCGCCAACCTCGGTGCTCTCAAAGTGCTGTATTTCAAGTGTTTTTCGAACTCCTTCTCACAATCGTTCCGCTTGACATCAGCCTTCGGAGGGCAACGCTCTATCCAGCTGAGCTACGGGTGCTGACCGCGAAGCCTCTGTAGCCCGGCTCCGCCCGGAGCGCAACAGGGAAAGGGATCGGGCGTCCGCTCAAGGGGATCCGGGCGAAGGCTCCTGCGGCAAAGGTCACACGGTCGAATCGTGTCGGGTGCGCAGGGGGAGGGGAGGCGAGGGCTGGAAGGGGCCGGCAATGTTCCCCGGTTGTGGACGGCGTGCGGCGCGGCTGACGCCGCGTGCCGCTGGTGTGCCGGCTGAGCCTGTGCTGATCTGACGTCGCCGTCGTGATGGCCGATGGAATGCGAGGAGCGCAGCAGGCGTGACCGGTGTCTTCGCCCATTCGGCGCCAGGCCAGCCGACGGCGCAGTGGGAGGCCCTGTCGGACCATCTCGCCCGGGTCGGCGACACGGCTGCGCGCTTTGCCGACGTCTTCGGCTGGGGCGAGCTGGCGCGACTGGCCGGCACGCTCCACGACATCGGCAAGGTGTCCGAGGCGTTCCAGTCCTACCTTCACGGTCGGGGCTCAAGCTGCGACCACTCGACGGCGGGCGCCCGCGTGGCGGCAACCGAATATCCTCACCCGGTCGGACGGATGCTCGCCACGATCGTCGCCGGGCATCATGCAGGTCTCGACGATGGCGACGGGATCGACCGGCGGCTCGATCCGCACCAGGCGGAGATCCCGGCCTTCGAGGGGTGGCGAAGCCATGCAGCGACGCTCGCGCCGGTGGCGGGTCTGAGACCGACGCGGCGCTTCGCGCAGAGCGTGTTGCCCGGCTTCACCGACGCATTCCTCACGCGAATGCTCTTCTCCTGCCTAGTCGACGCCGATTTCCTGGAAACCGAGCGCTTCTACGCCGGCGCGCAGCCAGTCCCTCGCGGCGGCTACCCCGAAATCGCCGTTTTCCAGGCACGGCTCCGCGCCCATATGGACGGGCTTTCGGCGACGGCCCGCCCCGGCCTGGTCAACGTCGTGCGGGCCGAGGTGCTCGCGTCCGTGCGCGAGCGGGCAGCCCTGGCCCCAGGTCTCTTCATACTCACGGTCCCAACGTGAACCGCTCCGGGTTTCCCGGCAACTGTAATCAGATCGCGGCGGCTGGGGTGTAATCGGTACCGCTGGCGAGCATGGCGTTCAGTGTAACCAGCAGTTTGCGGGCAGTAGCCGTCAGTGCCGCCTTGGTCGGTTTTCCGGCCAACTGGAGGCGCTGGCGGAAGTCTCGGAATATGGCACACCGCCGGGAGGCTTGCAGAGCTGCGAGGTAAAGGATCGTTCGGACGATTGGCCGACCACCGCCGACGCTGCGTGGGCCGACACGCTTGCCGCTGTCACGCGCGATCGGTGCCAAGCCCGCCAGGGCAGCGATGCTGCGGCGATCAAGCTGCCCGAGTTCAGGCAGCTCGGCGATCAATGTCGCGGCAACGATTGGACCTACACCAGGAGCGGTTTGAAGGCGCTGATTGAGAGGTGGGATTGCCCCGTTTCTGTGGTTCTTGCTCACTTTGCGTGGATCAGGCGGCCAGAACCATGCGGCGTTTCAGGAGATCGAGGCCTGCCCGTCCGTAGCACTGGCGCTTGATGAGCTTGAGCCGGTTGACCTGGCCTTCAGCCTGGCCGCTACTCCATGGCTCCATGAGAGCAGCCCGGACGGCAGCGATGTCCGCCTCCAATCCCGAGGCGAACGTCGCGATCGCAGAAGCCTCACAGGTCCGGGCCTTCGTGATCCAAGCCTCGATGTCTGCAGCGGCGTCCTAATCATCGGCCACGGGCTTGCCCTTCCCGGCGGCGCGCACGAGTGCGGTGAAGCGGCGGGCCAGACCCGTGACGGCCCGCGCAGTGTCGTCCTGCTCGACGCGGCTCACCACAGCCGCTTCGCTCTCATCCAAGACCGAGGTCGGCTGCACGAGCAGCCACGCCAACTGCCGTGCTGGCGGCAACGGGGCTTCCGATCCAAGCGGCTCCGAAGCGGAAGCCTTGGCACTGCGGGGCTTGCGGCCTGACCGGACCGGCCTCGTCCGGCGCTCGGCGACGAAGCGATGCACTTGCCGGCTCGTCCCCGGGTAGCCCTGCTCCCGGATCTCGCGCCACAGCGCCATGGCGTTCTCGCAGCCCTCGTCGATCCGCCCCGCCAGGTATGCGCCGTGCGGATCAAGCAGGCTCGGCCCGGCACCGTGAGGCAACCGCGTCGGGAACGTCTCGGCGCTGGCATACTTGCGCACCGTCGCACGAGCCAGCCCCAGGGCACGGGCGATCGCGAGCAGGGGTTCCCCACCGGCATGCCGGCGGCGGACCTCGTCGTAGACAACCTGCCATCGCATCCGGCTCTGTGCCCCCGCTTCCAACTCCGACAGAGAGCGGGCAAAGGCGCGGTCGCGCCGGGCGGGACGAACGGTCGAGCCAGGGAGGAGCGGCAGGCTGCGCAACCGGGCATGGGCGCCGTGGAGCCAGCGTTCGACGGCCTGCCGCATGTTGGTGAGCAGGTGCCATCGATCGGCGACCTGCTGCGCCTGGGGAGCGCCAAGGCTTGCGCCTCGGGCGTACTCGGTCGAGCGATCCCGGGCGACGAGTTCGACGCCGGAGTGCTGTTCGAGCCAGCCGGCCACCGTGGGTGCCGTACGATCAGGGAGGAGGTCGATGACGCGGTGACGATCGAGATCGACGACGATCGTGCCGTACCGGCTGCCCTTACGGATTGCCCAGTCGTCGATCCCGACCCGGATGGGAGCCGGCGCGTCGGGCATCGGCATGCGGGTGACGAGCCGCAGCACGGTCGCGCGACTTGCCGGCATGTGGAGGTGCGTGAGGAGACGCGCGCCGCCTGCACCGCCGCAGGCGAGGCCGACCCTGGCCTGCACCTCGCCAAGCCGCCGCGTGCGCCGGGCGCGCGGTGCGAGGAAGGTCATAGGCGTCTCGGCGAAGGTCCGGCGTCGGCAGGTTGGGTTGAGGCAGTAGAACCGCCGCACCTCGATGCGGAGCCTGGTCTGCGATGCCGACACTGGCAGGTCGGCGGGCTGGCGGTGATAGCGGCTATGGACGGACCGGCTCGCCTGCCCGCACTCGGGGCAGCGGCCGCTGGCTGCGTCCAGTCGCACGGGTATGATGAGGTGATCCTCGTGCTGCTCTACAAACCGCGCGACACGACACTCGGGGATGGCGAAGGAGATATCCATGCCCATCCACGATGGGGAGGGCGGGCCTGCCCTGCAGCGGCCCGAGTCAATCCACCGCCATCCACGCAAAACGAGCAAGAACCACCGATCCGGGGCAATCCCAAGGGCAGAGTTCTGGATCGGCTTTGATCAGGTCACCGATCTGCGCCTCGACCTTCGCGATGCGACGATCGAGAACCGCAATCAAGCTCACGATGTCAGCGCGGGCTTGGCGGTCAGCTGTTTGCTGGAGCCTTGTGGCCTCCTGTTTACGGATCTCGACGAGTTGGCGACGGCGGGTCGCCTGGGCCTGAAGGGCGCGTCGGGCTGCGGCGAGGGGCTGTGTCGTTGCGGGCCGCAGCCGTATCCCTAACTCTGCCAATATACGCGCATCGACGCGATCGGTTTTCCCGATCACTCCCATGGCCCGGGCAAAATCGCGAGCCTGTCGCGGGTTCACGCGACTGAACCGGACATTGCAAGTTTCGAGAGCATCGCGCAGCACGCGATCATAACCACCACTAGCTTCGAAGATGACCCATGCCCCCTGCTTTGCACATGCAGCGGCGAAGCTTCGTGCTGCAGCAGTCGTATTTGCGATCCGGCGTGCGCCGCTGAGCGCATGGTGAACGTCGAGCCAGTCCTTGGCAACATCAACTCCGACGAAGATGTCTTGCATCATGATCCCTACTCCTGTCCTGCGGGATCGGCCGAAGCTGTCCCAATCAACTGTCCAGGCTGATGCTTCATGGCGCGGACGGCTCCCGATCCGGGAACTGGGCTCAGACACCCTGGAGGCTCGCGGGATGCCGTCCGCGGGAGCAGAGTAGATCAACCGCGACAGACAGGAGGCTCCAACTTCTGAGAGGATGGAGCCATGACGAAGCGAACAGCCCCTTTTTCGCCTGAGGTGCGCGAGCGCGCGGTGCGGATGGTGCGCG
Source organism: Methylobacterium sp. DB0501 (assembly GCF_011043735.1). Lineage (GTDB taxonomy): Bacteria > Pseudomonadota > Alphaproteobacteria > Rhizobiales > Beijerinckiaceae > Methylobacterium > Methylobacterium alsaeris. Next base: position 538,450 of record NZ_JAAKGV010000001.1, read on the forward strand.
ACCATGAAGGCGAGCATGGCTCGCAGTGGTCAGCGATCCAGTCGATTGCGGCCAAGATCGGCTGCTCGGGCGAGACGCTGCGGAACTGGGTGCGTCAGTCCGAGCGTGATCAGGGCGTGCGTCCTGGCCAGACAACGGACGAGCGCGAGCGGATCAAGGCGCTGGAGCGAGAGGTTCGCGAGCTACGCCAGGCCAACGAGATCCTGCGCAAGGCGAGCGCGTATTTCGCGATGGCGGAGCTCGACCGCCGGTCTCGGCCATGATCAGCTTCATCGACGAGCATCGAGAGGTCTACGGGGTCGAGCCGATCTGCAGGGTGCTGCCGATCGCCCCGTCGACTTACTACGCGCATGCCGCCCGGCGCGCCGATCCGGACAAGCAACCGGTTCGTACTCGCAGCGACGCCGCGTTGATGATCGAGATCCAGCGTGTGTTCGAGGCGAACTTCTGCGTCTACGGCGTGCGCAAGATCTGGCGGCAACTGGCCCGGGAGGGGATCGTGACCGCGCGATGCACGGTGGCGCGGCTGATGCGCCGATTGGGCTTGGCGGGGGTGGTGCGAGGCAGGACCGTGCGCACCACGATCTCCGACCTGGCCGCTGCCTGTCCGCTTGATCGGGTTAACCGCCACTTCAAGGCTCCCCGGCCGAATGCCTTGTGGGTGAGCGACTTCACCTACGTAGCGACGTGGTCGGGCTTCGTGTACGTGGCCTTCGTCATCGATGTGTTCGCTCGGCGCATCGTCGGTTGGCGAGCCTCACGCAGCGCTCATGCAAGCGTCGTTCTGGATGCTCTGGAGCAGGCATTGCACGAGCGTCGTCCCGTCCAGGGCAGCGGCCTGGTGCACCACTCGGACCGCGGCTCGCAATACTTAGCTCTACGGTACACCGAGCGCCTGGCCGGAGCGGGCATCGAGCCGTCGGTCGGCAGCGTCGGCGACAGCTACGACAACGCCTTGGCCGAAACGATCAACGGCCTGTTCAAGGCGGAGGTCATCCACCGACGCGGACCCTGGCGTTCCTTCGAGGCCGTCGAGTATGCCACCCTGGAGTGGGTCGACTGGTACAATCATCGCCGCCTGCTCGCGCCGATCGGCAACATCCCTCCCGCCGAGGCCGAAGCGCGCTATCATGCCCACGTCGGTGACCAAGCCCTGGCCGCCTGACCCAAGACAAACAGCCTCCCAAAAACCCGGAGCGGTTCACAGATCGATCGGGGTCTGTCGATGACCGGACAGCAGAGAGCCAGGCTCCGAGCGCCCAGATGGCCACTCCCGGATTAACCTGAGCTTCCTTGTGCGGTCAGGTCAGCAATTTCGATCATTGTGACCTGAGCTTATTCAGGGATCGATTCGCGGCAGCACGCTCTGCCCGAACGCACCAATGAAGGCCTCCTGGCTAGCACCTACCTGATGGACGATGATCTCGGCAAAGCCCAACGTCGCCAACTCCGTCAACCAGGCTGCGTGCTGCCCGAGATCGTGCGAGATGCGCACGCTAGCATGCATGTCTACGGGGCGCACGAAGCGGGCGGCGGTCTCGAAATCCTCCGGGCACCGCAGCTCCCAGTTCACGTCGCCCTCGATGGCATTGCTGGCCCACTGGGCGTGGGCCTCCGCGAGTGCCCGCGCTGGGTCGGGGTCCCAACACACCTTCGTCTGCAGGAAGATCGGCTTACCCGCGCCGCCACCTTCACGGAACACCTCGATCACGGGGCGCAGCTTGCCCGGCTCGATCCCGACCGTGACCAGCCCGTCCGCCCAGGCTCCGACCGCGCGGGCGCTCGCGGCAGTCACGGCGCCGCCCAGGAGAAGCGGTGCGCATCTGGGACGTGAGTAGAGGCGGGCATCGACCACGGTGACACTGCCATGGTGGGTGACGGTCTCGCCGTCGAACAAGGCGCGGATGATCCCTGCACACTCGGCGAGCCGCGCGTTGCGCGCGGCCTTGTTCGGCCACGGCAGGCCGGTGATGTCTTCGTTGAGCCGCTGACCGCTGCCGAGCGCCAGCCACAGGCGCTCGGGGAACATTTCGGCGAGCGTCGCAGCGGATTGCGCGAGAACGGCCGGGTGATGTCGGTAGCCCGGTGCGGTGATGATGCCGAACGGAATGTGCGTCGTAGCCAGCGCTGCACCGAGCCAGGACCAGGCATGGCCCGAATGACCCTGTGCGTTGCTCCACGGCTTGAAGTGCTCTGAAGACATCGCGCAGGCGAAGCCCGCCGCCTCCGCCGCCTGCACGTGGCGGAGGAGGGCGGAGGGTGCGTGCTGCTCGTGCGAGGCGTGGTAGCCGATGCGTGCCATGCTGGTCTCCCATCTCATCATCGACCGCCCGCGATGCGGGGCGCGCGCCGGACGTCGGTCTCGCGCAAGGAGCGGTCGGCGTAGGTGCCCTGCACCGCGGCGCGGCCGCCATGCTCGAAGAGGTCGAGCATCAGCGCGCTATGGATGAAGCCGAGATGGCTGAAGGCCTGCGGGAAGTTCCCGAGGAACGCGCCGTCCTCCGCCGCCTCTTCGCTGTAAAGTCCCACATCGTTCTTCATCGCTCGCAACGCTTCGAAGCGCATACGAGCGTCCTCCTCGCGGCCGAGCCAGAGCAGGGCGTCGACGAGCCAGAAGGCGCAGAGGAGGAACGTGCCTTCGTGGCCCGGCAGTCCATCGTCGTTCTTGTAACGGTAGACGAGGTGTCCGTGCCCGAGCCGCTCGATCACGGCATCGACGGTGCGCGCGAAGACTGTCTCGTCGACAGGAAAGCCGACCATCGGCGCGATCAGCACGGCCGCGTCGACGGCGTCCGTGCCGAGATATTGCGGGTAGTAGCCGTCGCGGTGAACCGCCCCGCCGTTGACGAAGGCGACGATCCGGTCGCGCTCGCGGCACCAATCCGGCTTCTCGCCGAACAGGCGGATCGCCCGGTCGAGGGCGACCCAGTTCATGATCGCGGCGTGCAGGTAGCGCTCTTCCGGCTTGCGCGGCTCCCACAGACCGGCATCCGGCTCGTGCCAATGGGCCGCCGAGATGTCGGCGAGACGGGCGCCGTGCCGGCGCATGTCATCCGACAGGGTGCCGCCGAGCCGGACGTAGAGATACAGCAGGTCGAGCACCTGCCCGTAGGCATCGGCCTGATGCTGCTCGGCGGCCTCGTTGCCGTGCTGCACCGGTGCGCTGCCGCGCCAACCCTCGAAGTGCTCGATCTTCTGCTCCGAGAGATCGCCCTCGCCGGAGATGCTGTAGAGCGGCTTGAGCTGGCCCTCCTCGCGCTCGCACAGCGCGGACACGAAGCCGAAGAAGGCCTCCGCCTCCCGGGACATGCCGAACTTCTTCAGGACGTAGAAGGACAGGCAGGCGTCGCGGATCCAGCAGAAGCGGTAATCCCAGTTGCGGATACCGCCGATCTCCTCGGGCAGCGAGGTCGTGGCCGCGGCCACGATCGCGCCGCTCGGCTCGTAGGTCAGGCCCTTGAGCACGAGGGCCGAACGCATCAACTCGTCCGCCAGGGGGCCGACATAGGCGGCATCACGGGTCCACAGCACCCAGGCTTGGCGCGTGTCCTCCATCAGGGCGCGGGCATCTGGCGGAGCATGAGGGGCATCGGCCAAGTAGAGCGCGAAGCTCTGCTCCTGCTGGGCTTCGACGGTGAAGCGTGACACCGCGCGGCGTTCCTCAGCCGCGAAATCCGTGCTCGCGACGAGGCTGGGACAGCCCGGCGCGGAGATGCGTCCTTCCGCGATGGAGAGCGGCGCGAAACTGTCGGCGAAGCCTGCGAGCGGGCGATAGGTGGCAATCATCGCTACGCGGCCGGAGACACCGGTGACGAGGCGCACGAGGCGCGGCCGATCCGCGCCGCTCTCCGCCCCGACCATGAAATCGTGCAGGGTGACGAAGCCGTTCTCGGTCGTGAAGGTCGTCTCGAGGACGTTGCTGCGGCTCAGGTATTGCCGCGTCGTCTCGAAGCGCCCCTCGGGCTGGATGGTGAAGTGGCCGCCGCGCTTACGGTCGAGCAGGCGGGAGAAAGACGGGTTGGCGTCGAAACGCTCCAAGCAGGCCCAGTCGATCGCTCCGTCGCGGGCGACGAGGGCGGCCCCTTCGCAGTTGCTCAGGAGAGCGTAGGATTCGATCGGCTGGTAGGGGCGGTCTTCCGCGGCAGGCATGTGTGATCCTCTGGCGGCGCGGTCGGCCGCCTTTCGCGTTGTCGGTTCGGCTTGAGATCAGACGTCGAGGCGGAAGGCTGGCTCCAGCAGGCCGCGTGCGCCGACCTCGACGAGGAGCGTGCGGCCGTGATCCGGGTCCGCGGCGCGCGCCGACGCGTCCATGCCCTCGTAGCCGCTCGTGACCAGCAATCGGTCGAGGTCGCGTCCGGCGAAGGTGGGGCAGGTCGGCTGACGCACGGGGACTGCCACCGTGCGCACCCGTTCACCCTCCGGGCTGTAGGCGTCGAGGCAGGCCGCGCCGAAGCGCGCGGTCCAGATCAACCCGTCCACATCCACGGCGGCGCCGTCGATTCCACCCTCGCCGTTGCTGTGATCGTAGTGGGTTTCGGGCTCCGCCACGGGCAGGCCGGTGGCCGGATCGAGCCTGACGCGCCGCAGGACGCCTTCTTCGGTATCGACGAAGTATCCAGTCGCCCCGTCGGGTGAGAAGGCGATGCCGTTCGGCGTGGTCAGGCCTCCGTAGAGGCGTGTCACGCGGGTGCCTGCGACGTGATAGATCGCGCCGCGCCCGGTCTCGGCCTCGCGGTTCATCGTGCCGATCCACAGGGCACCGGACGGGTGGACGCGGCCGTCATTGGAACGGTTGCCAGCAATTTCCGCCTCAAGCGGACACAGCCGGCTCAAGGAGCCGTCGATGATGGTGCGGACGTAAAGCCCATCCTCTGCCGAGAGAAGCTGCCGGTGGGTATCGATCGCGGCCACGTCGCTCGCCAGGAAGGGCAGCTTGTGGATCCGGGCTGGGCTATCTCCCTCGCGCAAGGAACGTTCGAACAGACGCGCTTCGAGGATGTCGACCCACCAAGCGGTATCGGTCACCGGATCGTAGCTGGGACCTTCACCGAGATGGCATCGGCTCGGGTCGAGAATATGGATCGACGGGGCAGAGGCCAACATGGGAGCCTTTTGTTAGATTCGCAGGCAACGACGCGCGCTTTGGCGTTTGGTTCCAGCGAATATTCTACGATTTGTGGATCTGCTTGCTGTGCGACCCTTACGTTTGATCGATAGAATTATTCCTCCCTACGGTGTCAGACTATAGGTGATGGTCCCGCCGCTGGAATGCTCGGGCGTGCGAGGGATCGCTCCGCATCGTTCTCAGGGCAGCAGGTTTCGCCTTGTCACGCGCCGCAGCTTCCTCGGTCTCGCGCAAGGCTGCTAGCGAGGATGGGGATCGGTGTCGTCGAAGGCCAAGGGGGAGCGTCGGCATAGACTATTGGGCGATGCCTGTTGCGATTTGCGGGTCGGCCGGCCACCGACGACGTAGATGCAGCAGGCGGGCGGCAGCGCGTGCCGCCTGACCCATTCGAAGTGCCTGATCCAGATATCCGGCACGTTTGAGCGGGTAACTTCATCCCGCCAGAATTTTTCCGCCGTGCGCACGAACACAGTGTTCCCGCCAAGCCGCCAGACGCGAGAAACTTCTTGCGCCCGGCATGGTTGACGGTGCGACAAGACAACAGACCGGAGAAGGCATGTCCGTATCGCAGCGCCGTGAGCAACGACTTCTCGACACCAGCGAAGCGGAACTGGTCGCTCGTTCTCGTCGGCCACATCTTTCGGCCGAAGGTGATGCTGAAATCTCCGAGCTGATCAGGCTCTTGCGCGAACGGCGCGATCGCGCTCGCGACGTATCACGCCGCCAGCGCCGCGAGGTGCGGGGCAAGGCTGCACCGTCCGGCACCCGCCCGGCCTCGGACAATAGCGGCACCCGCGAGAAAGCGGCTCTGCTCGCGGCCGCGGTGAAGCGTGTCAGCAAGGAGCGCGAGCGGCGGCGCAGCACGACGGCCTCGCACGCCCGTCGGGCGCTCGCGATAAAGCAGGCCGCGGGCGATCCTGCCGCGGGCCGCCCGGCGTCGCGGGCTTCGAACGACGGCATGCACCCGGTCCCGGACGACACGCGGGCGCCTTCCGGCGCTCTCAACGAGGAAGGCCAGGAGATCGCAAGGCGTCGTGGCGGCGGCCCGCGCTAGCAGGTCTGAGCACGCCGACCTGCCCGACGCAGCGTGACAGATCGGTGCCGCGGGACATCTTGATACGCGCGGCGCTCACCCGCCCCGGCCGATGTCGGAAATCGCGGCGTTCGCGCATGGCCCGCGAGCATCGTCCGGGGACGGCAACGGCCGAGTGATTCCGGTCGGACGCCGTCGATCCTTAGCCCATCCAGGCGCAGCGCCAGCTGACAGAGCGCCCTACGAGCGGACGTGGGCGGCCATCCGCCGGACCGTCTCGCCATCGCCGACGGTGCCGACACGATAGACGCTGGCGTTGGGGTCCACGACGAAGGCCACCACGAGGGATTCTGAGATGGCGCGCATCCGCACCTCCGCGCCCTCTGGGCACAGGCCGCTTTCAGCCTCGCTGAACGTCTGCTCCTCGGCTTCAATACAGCCAGAGAAAATGAAGAAGTAGGTGCGCCAGCCTGACCGGGATGGGAGAATCGTGGTATCGCCCGAATTCATGCGAATGTCGTGACACTCGACGGCATTGCGCACGGTGAAGCGAGCCTCGCTCCCGGTTGGACCGAACACGTGGCGCCATCTGTTCGTTTCGAGCTTCGGCAAGCGTCCGTGCTGGATATGTGGATCGAGATCGGCGACCTGAGGGCGTACGAAAATCTGAAGCATCCGCAGTGGAGGATCGTCGTTCCGCGTGCGCTCCTCGTGCTGGAAGCCGCGCCCGGCATTCATGATCATCAGGTGATCGGCATCAAGGGTCAGATGTCCGCCCTGCGGATCATCGTGGCGCATGATACCGGCCGGAACCCAGGAGATGATCTCGTCCTGCACGTGCTCGTGGAGCTTAATGTGGGTGCCCGGGGCTAAAAACGACTCCATGATTGTCGCCAATGGGCCGAGGCCGTGGTCGGCGAGGCCGTGCTCAAGATGGCCCGGGAAGTAGGCTCTAGCGACGAACCCAACGCTGGCGATGGCGTTCTCGGTCGTGCGCTCGGCTTTCGCGATCACGGGACTCCGTGGCGATCCAGGGGTGAGGCATCCGCGCGGGATGCTGCGTTCGACAACGCTCATGGCGGCGTCGGCTGCTGTCGCCAGCGCGGAAAAATGCATGGCTCCGGGATAGGCATCACGCAGACCATTCGCCGATTAAGCGACTCACGACATCGAAGCTCACCGGGTGCCAAGGATCGCACCCGCCAAGGGCTGGGCCAGGAGCGCCATGAGCACATAAGGCACCCCTCACGATGAAGGTCGGATTTCCTTGGACTTCGTAATCCGCGCTGCCGAATGCGCCTAAGCGCGAAAGCGGCTCGGCTGGGCTCCGTCGATGGCTCAGCCGGCCGCGAGCCCAAGGTCTGAGCGCCCGGATCGCTCTCCGTGGCCGGATGTGGCCCATTTGTGCCGCGGACACGCTTCCAAGAGCTAAAGATGAGCTCACGAAGCGCTAAGTCCTTCATGGATCAGGAGGTCGATCTAGCACCGGCTCTACTCGTCCTCCACCTTCGGAGGGCAGCGCTCTATCCAGCTGAGCTACGGGTGCTGACCGCGAAGCCTCTGTAGCCCGGCTCAGGGCGGAGCGCAACAGGGAAAGGGATCGCCAGGCCGCTCAAAGGGATCCGGGCGAAGGCTCCGCAGGCGAAGGGCACACGGTCGAATCGTGTCGGGTGCGCAAGGGGAGCGGAGGCGAAGCTGAGAAGAGCCGGCAGTGTGGACGGCGTGCGGCGCGGCGGACGCCGCGTGCCGCTGGTGCGCTGGATGGGCCTCACTTCGGTTGTCTGCGGGCCTGCCGAGTCCGTGCCACGAGCGTGCTCCGCGGAAAGCCGGCCTGTCGCATCAGGGCTTCGACGACAGCCTCGGGCACTGTTACCTCGTTCGATGACGGGCAGGCTCCGCGCCTGGATGCCGTCGACGAAGAGCGCAGCCGCCAGCGAGTGGCGGATGGGCAAGCGGTTGCCCCGAGGGGCGGCTTGCGTGCAGAACGCAACCAGATCTTCGCGGGGCTCGACGATGATGCCGAACCCGGCGTGGAAGGGCCTGGCCTCGACCAGCCGCATGCCGATCGCAAGGCCTCAGTGTGCCGAGGATCTCGTTGGGAGGGCCAGAGAGACGGCGTCCGACGACGAACGGCTCCGGGGGCTCGGTCCTCCCTGGGCACGACGCGGCCGGCCCGGCGCTCGACCTCCCGCGAGAGGGACCGGCGCGCCTCCCCGCCCGCCACCGCCGGCGGTCCGTGCCGGGGCGTCGACCGGTTCACGGGAGATAACGCGGGGCGGACCCCAGCTTCAGGGCCTCACGCGATTGCGGCGCGACGGGTTAATGCTCTAGACAGCTCCCGGAGCCGCGGTTCCGCAATGAGATAACCCAAGGGCAGGAAACGATCGTGGACGAGATCGAAACCAGGACGATCCGCAAGGTCATGTGGCGGCTGATGCCGTTCCTCGTCGTATGCTACTTCGTGGCCTACCTCGACCGGGTCAATGTCGGCTTCGCCAAGCTGCAGATGAATGCGGCCCTCGGGCTGTCGGAGGCCGCCTACGGGTTCGGCGCCGGGCTGTTCTTCATCGCCTACTTCCTGCTCGAGGTGCCGTCGAACCTCGCGCTCGACAAGTTCGGCGCGCGGCTCTGGATCGCCCGCATCATGTTCAGCTGGGGCCTGATCTCGGCCCTGTTCGCCTTCATCCAGCCGATCTCGCGGGCGACCGGGATCTCGAACGAGTGGGTGTTCTTCACCTTACGCTTCCTGCTCGGCATCGCCGAGGCCGGCTTCTTCCCGGGCATCATCTTCTACCTGACGCTCTGGTTCCCGTCGGTCTACCGGGCCCGCGTCGTCGCCATGTTCATGCTGGCGATCCCGTTCTCGTCGATCGTCGGCGCGCCGGTCTCGGGCGCCCTCCTGAACATCACCGGGGGCGGGCTCGACGGCTGGCAGTGGCTGTTCATCCTCGAGGCGCTGCCGTCGATCGCGATGGCCTTCGTGGTGATCTTCTACCTCACCGACCGGCCGGGCCAGGCGAAGTGGCTGCGCGACGACGAGAAGTCGTGGCTGGAGACGCGCCTCGAGACCGAGCGCCAGCAGAAGGTCGCCGTCGAGCACCTGAGCATCGGCAAGGCGCTCTCCGACCCGCGGGTGCTGGCCTGCTCGTTCGTGTATTTCTGCCTCAACGCGGCGAGCTACGGCGTCGCCTTCTTCCTGCCGACCATCGTCAAGGGCTTCGGCGTCAGCAACTTCCAGACCGGCCTGCTCTCGGCGCTGCCCTTCGTGTTCGGGGCGATCGGGATGGTGCTGCTCGGCCGCAGCTCCGACCGGACGCTGAAGCGCCGCGAGCACGTCTGCTTCGCGATGATCGTCGCGGCGGTCGGCGTCGCGGGCGCGGGGCTGGTGTCGAGCCCGGTCCTGATCCTCGGGCTCCTCTGCCTGAGCCAGATCGGCGTCTCGGCGACCCCCCCGCTGCTGTGGCCGATCCCCAGCGCCTTCCTGACCGGCACCTCGGCCGCCGCCGGCATCGCGGCGATCAACTCGATCGGCAACCTGTCGGGATTCGCCGGGCCCTACGTCATGGGCTACCTCAAGGACCTGACCGGCAATTTCACCGCCGGCCTGCTGGTGCTGGGCGCCTGCACGCTGGCGGGCGGCATCGTGGCGATGACCCTGAAGGTCAGCAGCGAGCTGGAGACTGCGGCCACCAGGGCGGCCGCGGCGGAGTGACGATACCGCGCGCTGCCGGACGGGCTCGCCCGGCGGCGCGGGACGATGCAAAGGGGTTCGGGGGCGTCAGCCCCCGAGCGACCGCAGGGCCGGGTACAGGCCGCGATAGCGCCCGAGCCGCTCGGCATAGGCTTGCGTGAGGCCGGGATCCGGCTGCACGGTCTCGCCGCGGGGCGGCTTGGCGCAGACCGTCGCGGGCGCCTCGCCGGTGGCGGCGAGCCGGGCGAGGCGGGCCGCCCCGAAGGCGCCGCCGTGCTCGCCCTCGGCGAGCGGGCGCAGGGGCACGTCGAGCACGCTCGCCAGGATGCGGATCCAGGCCTCGGACCGCGCGCCGCCGCCGATCACGTCCGCCGCCTCGATCCGGCTGCCGGAGGCCCGCACCGCGTCGAGACAGTCGCGCAGCGAGAACGCCACCCCCTCCATCACCGCCTGCGTCAGGGCCGGACGCTCGGTGCCGGAGGACAGGCCCGCGAAGGCGCCGCGCACCGCGCCGTCGTTGTGCGGCGTGCGCTCGCCGGCGAGGTAGGGCAGGAACAGGGCCTCGCTCGGGCGCTCGATCCGGCCGACCTCCCCCACCAGGGTCGCCTCGTCGGCGCCCGTGATCCCGGCCCACCAGGCGAGGGACGCGGCGGCCGAGAGGGTCACGCCCATCTGGTGCCACAGGCCCGGCAGGGCGTGGCAGAAGGCGTGGACGGCGCCCTCCGGATAGGGCCGCGCGCCGTCGGTGGTGGCGAACAGCACGCCCGAGGTGCCGAGCGACACGAAGGCGTCGCCCGGCCGGATCGCCCCGAGCCCGACGGCGCCTGCGGCGTTGTCGCCGGCCCCGCCGGCGAGGATCGGCGGGGTCGCCATGCCCCAGCGTCTCGCGAGGTCGGGGCGCAGGGTCCCGGCCGGGGCCGAGCCCTCGACGAGGCGCGGCATCGCGGCGGGGTCGAGACCGGTGGCGGCGAGCGCCTCGCCCGACCAGGCCCGGGCGGCGACGTCGAGCCAGAGGGTGCCTGAGGCGTCCGACATCTCCTCGATCGCCTCGCCCGTGAGGGCGAGGCGCAACCACGCCTTCGGCAGCAGGACCCGGGCGGTCTTCGAGAAGATCTCCGGCTCGTGCGTCCGGACCCAGAGCAGCTTCGGGGCCGTGAAGCCCGGCATGGCGATGTTGCCGGCGACCCGGCGCAGGTCCGGGAACGCCGCTTCGAGGGCGGCGCATTCGTCCGTCGCCCGGGTGTCGTTCCACAGGATGCAGGGGCGCAGCACCCGGTCGGCCGCGTCGAGCAGGACCGCGCCGTGCTGCTGGCCCGACAGGCCGATGCCCCTGACCGCCGCGAGTTCGGCGGGGTGGCGGTCCTTGAGGGCGTCGAGGGCCCGCTCCAGGGCGGCCCACCACTGGGCCGGGTCCTGCTCGCTCCAGCCCGGATGCGGCCGGCTCACGGTGAGCGGCGCCGTGGCGCTGCCGACGACGCGTTGCGCCGCATCGACCAGGACGGCCTTGAGGCCGGAGGTGCCGAGATCGAGACCGAGGAACATCGGGAGACCAAGCCTCAGGAGAGCGCCGGCAGGAGGTCGTCGCGAGTCGGCAGGTCGGCGCCGAGGCGGGTGCAGGTGACGCTCGCCGCCGCCACCGCCTCGGACAGGATGTCCCGCAGGGCGTCGGCGTCGAGGCCGAGCAGCGCGTCGCGGGAGAGCCGGCCGTCGCGGTCGAGGCGGGCGAGCAGGGCGGCGTGGAAGGTGTCGCCGGCCCCCACCGTGTCGATCACCGCGACCTTGCGGCCCGGGACGGTGATGGTTTCATCGCCATGGTAGGCCCGTGCCCCGTCCGGACCTGCCGTGACGACCACGAGGGCGATGCCGGCGGCGAGCCACCGCCTCACGATCGCCGCCTCGTCGGCGCCAGGGCCGTAGGCGGCGCGCAGGTCCTCGTCGGAGAGCTTCACGATGTCGGCATGGGCCGCGAGGTCGTCGAACCGGGCGTGCCAGCGGGCGAGATCGGGGATCAGGCCGAGGCGCAGGTTCGGGTCGAGGCTGATCACCCGCCGCCGCGCCTCCCGGGCGGCCAAAGCCGCGTAGGCCGTGCCGACGGGCTCGGCCACCAGCGAGAACGACCCCATGGCGATCGCCCGCACCGCGTCGGGCAGGGCGGCGGGCAGGTCGGCGACCCCGAGGTCGGCATGCGCGCAGGATTCGGCGTGGAAGCTGTAGGCGGGGTGGCCGTCGGCCCCGGTCGACACGATGGCGAGCGGGGTCGGCCGCGGGCTCTGCTTCGCGAAGGCGAGATCGACGCCCTCCGCCGCCAGTCGGTCGGCCAGCATCCGCCCGAACGCGTCGGCGGAGAGGCCGGCCAGGAAGGTGCTGTCCGCCCCGAGCCGGCGGATGCCGATCGCCAGGTTGAACGGCGAGCCGCCCGCCACCGCCAGCGCCGGCAGGCCGCCGCGCTCAGGATTCGGCCTCCCGGTCTCGACGAACAGGTCGATCAGGGCTTCGCCGCAGACCAGGATCATGGGGGGACTCCTCACGCCGCCAGCGGGTGGCGCGACCGGTGCGGCAGGGCACGGCCGTCGCCGTCGAACAGGTGCGTCGCCGACGGATCGATCGTCAGGCGGATCGCCTCGCCGGTGCGCACCGGGGCGCTGCCCTCGATCTGCGCCACCACGGTGGCGCCGTCCGCGACCGCCACGTGCGCCAGCGTCAGGCCGCCGAGGCGCTCGACGTGGCTGACCTCGCCGGCGAGCGCCCCGTCGGATCCGGGCTTGAGCGCCTCCGGGCGGATGCCGAGCGTCACGCCGGTGCCCGGCGCGGCGCGGGTGCCGTCCACCGGCACCACCACCTCGCCGCCGCCCGGCAGCGCCACCCGCACGCCGGCCGGATCGGCCCCCGTCGCGCGCACCGGCAGCAGGTTCATGCGCGGGCTGCCGATGAAGCCGGCCACGAACAGGTTCGCCGGGTGATGGTAGAGTTCGAGGGGCGAGCCGACCTGCTCGATGCGCCCGGCCTGCAGCACAACGATCTTGTCGGCCATCGTCATCGCCTCGACCTGGTCGTGGGTGACGTAGATCATCGTGGCCTTGAGGTCGCGGTGGAGCCGCGCCAGCTCGATCCGCATCTGGCCGCGCAAAGCCGCATCGAGGTTCGAGAGCGGCTCGTCGAACAGGAAGATCTTGGGGTGGCGCACGATCGCCCGGCCGATCGCGACGCGCTGGCGCTGGCCGCCGGACAGGTCCTTCGGCTTGCGGTCGAGATAGGCGTCGAGCTGGAGGATGCGCGAGGCCTCCGCCACCTTGGCGGCGCGCTCGGCCTTCGAGGCGCCGGCGAGCTTGAGGGCGAAGGCCATGTTGTCGCGCACGCTCATATGCGGATAGAGCGCGTAGGACTGGAACACCATGGCGAGCCCGCGATCGGCGGGGCCGACATCGTTGATGCGCGTCCCGTCGATGAACAGGTCGCCGTCGGTGATCTCTTCCAGGCCGGCGATCATCCGCAGCAGCGTCGACTTCCCGCAGCCCGACGGGCCGACGAAGACCGCGAATTCGCGGTCGGCGATGTCGAGATCGACGCCCTTGATGATCTCGGTGGTGCCGTAGCTCTTGCGCAATCCGCGCAGGCGAAGGGTTGCCATGGCGAAGGCTCCTACTTGACGGCGCCGAAGGTGAGGCCGCGCACCAGCTGGCGCTGCGACAGCCAGCCGAAGACCAGGATCGGCGCCACCGCCACCGTCGAGGCGGCGGACAGCTTGGCGAAGAACAGCCCCTGTGGGCTCGAGAACGAGGCGATGAAGGCGGTGAGGGGGGCCGCCGCCGACGAGGTCAGGTTGAGGCTCCAGAACGCCTCGTTCCAGCACAGGATCAGCGAGAGCAGGCCCGTCGAGGCGACCCCCGGGAGGGTCAGCGGCAGGAGCAGGTGCCAGACCTCGGCGCCGGTGCGCGCCCCGTCCATCCGTCCGGCCTCCAGGATGTCGTGCGGCACCTCCTTGAAGAAGGTGAACAGCATCCAGACCACGATCGGCAGGTTCATCAGCGTGTAGACGACGATGAGGCCGAACCGGGTATCGAGGAGGCCGAGGGTGCGGAACAGGAGGTAGATCGGCACCAGCACGCCCACGGAAGGCAGCATCTTGGTCGAGAGCATCCAGAGCAGCGTCGAGCGGGTGCGCTTCGTCGGGTGGAAGGCCATGACGTAGGCGGCCGGAATCGCGAGAGCGAGCGCCAATACCGTGCCGCCGACCGAGATGATCACCGAGTTGAGCGCGAAGGACAGGTAATCGGCCCGGGCCAGCACCTCGCCGTAGCTCTGGAGCGTCGGCGTGAAGGTGAGGGACGGGTTCACCGCCTCCGGCTCGCTCTTGAGGCTGGTGAGCAGCATCCACAAGAGCGGGAAGAACAGCACGAAGGCCGCGCCCCAGCCGAGAACCGCGATGCCGATGCGCTTCGGCAAGCTCTGCTTCACCATCCTACACCTCCAGCCGGCGCGCGATGGTGCGCACGAGGAAGAACGCCACGATGTTGGCGAGCACGATCGCCACCACGCCGCCGGCCGAAGCGCCGCCGACATCGTATTGCAGGAGGGCGCGGGCGTAGATCAGGAAGGCGAGGTTGGTGGTGGCGTTGCCGGGCCCGCCCGCCGTCGTCACGTAGATCTCGGCGAAGACGGTGAGCAGGAAGATCGTCTCGATCATCACCACCACGCTGATCGCCCGGGAGAGGTGCGGCAGCACGATGTAGACGAACTGCGCCACCGCGCCGGCCCCGTCCATCCGGGCGGCCTCCAGCTGCTCGCGGTCGAGGGATTGGACCGCGGTGAGCAGGATCAGGAGCGCGAAGGGCAGCCACTCCCACGACACGATCAGGATGACCGAGAGCAGGGGATACTCGGCGAACCAGTCGATGGCGGGGAGGCCCAGCGCCCGGGCCACGGCGCCGAAGACGCCGTAGATCGGGTGCATCATCAGGTTCTTCCAGATCAGCGCTGCCACCGTCGGCATGACGAAGAACGGCGCGATCGCGAAGAGGCGCGCGATGTTGCGGCCCGGGAACGGCTGGTCGAACAGCACCGCCAGCAGCGTGCCGCCGACCACGGTGATGATCAGCACCGCGCCGACGAGGACGAGGGTGTTGGTGAGCGAGGCCCAGAAATCCGGATCGGTGACCAGGAACTCGTAATTGTCGAGGCCCGCGAAGCCCGTCACCGTCGGGTCGAGCAGGTTGTAGCGCTGAAGCGAGAACCACACGGTCATCACCAGCGGCACGATCATCCAGATCAGCAGCACGGTGACCGAGGGGCCGATGAACGGCAGGCCGTTGAAGCGGCGCCCCTTGGCGGGGGCCGTGGTGGGCGTGGACATGGCCGTCTCCGCGCGGCGCCGGTCGGGTCGGGGCCGCCTTTGGTCGGCGGCCCCGGTCTCGCGAAGCGGGTCCTATTTCGGGTAGCCGGCCTGCCGCATCGTCCGCTCGGTCGCCGATTGCGCGGCCTTGAGCGCCGCGTCGATCGTCTGCTGGCCGGTGAGCGTCGCCGCCACGGTCTGGCCGACCTGGGTGCCGATGCCCTGGAATTCGGGGATCGCCACGAATTGCGCGCCGGTATAGGGGCGCGGGTTCCTGGTCTGGCCGTTCGGGTTGGCGCTGTCGATCGCCTTTAGGACGAAGCCCGCGAAGGGCGCGGCCTTCTGGTAGTCGGGGCTCTTGTAGGTCGATTCGCGGGTGCCCGGCGGCACCGCGACCCAGCCGTTTTCCTTGGCCACCATCTCGACATACGCCTTGCTGGTCGCCCAGGCGACGAAGGTCTTGGCGGCGTCCTTCTGCTTGGACGAGGCCGGGATGCCGAGGTTCCAGCTCCACAGCCAGGTCGGGCCGCCCTTGAAGCTGCCGGTCGGCATCGGCGCGAAGGCGACCTTGTCGGCGACCTGCGACTGCTTCGGGTCGTAGAGCAGGCCGGCCGCGACGGTGGAATCGATCCAGATCGCGCAGCGGCCGCTGGCGAACAGAGCCAGGTTCTCGTTGAAGCCGTTCGAGGTCGCGCCGGGAGGGCCGTAATTCTTCAGGACATCGGTGTAGTAGGTGAGCGCGTTCTTCCATTCCGGCGTGTCGATCGTGGTCTTCCAGCCCTCGCCGAACCACTGGCCGCCGAAGGTGTCGACCAGCGTGGTCACGTAGGCCATGTTCTCGCCCCAGCCCGGCTTGCCGCGCAGGCAGAGGCCGTAGGTCTGGCTGGCCTTGTCGGTGAGCTTGGCGGCGAAGCTCTTGATCTCGTCGTAGGTCGGCGCTGCCGGCATGGTCAGGCCGGCCTTGTCGAACAGGTCCTTGCGATAATAGGTCATCGCGCTCTCGCCGTAGAACGGCAGCGCGTAGAGCTTGCCGTCCCGGCTCACGCCTTCGCGGACGGTCTTGAGGATGTCGCCCGCGTCATAGTCGGCCGGCAGGCCGTCCATCGGCTCGAGCCAGTTCTGACGCGCCCAGATCGGCACCTCGTAATTGCCGATGGTCAGCACGTCGAACTGGCCGGCCCGGGTGGCGATGTCGGTGGTGACGCGCTGGCGCAGCACGTTCTCCTCCAGCACCACCCAGCGCAGCTTGATGTCCGGATGCGCCTTCTCGAAGGCCGAGGACAGCTTCTGCATCACCACCATGTCGCCGTTGTTGACGGTGGCGATGGTGAGCGTCGACTCGGCGAGCGCCGGGCTGCCGGCAAGGAGGGAAGCGGCGAGCAGCAGGGTTCGCGTCCGTGTCACGTCATGTCCTCCCGTCGTGCCGTTCCTCCCGCAGGGGACGGCCTTGTGCGCAATTGGTGAGGGTCCGGCGGGGTGGCGTCAAGCACGGAGCGCGGGCGGCCGTGTCGCGGCGTCCAGGGCGCGCGGGAGAGGATTTTGCGTTGTAGAGTTATAGCTCGACGGAGTGCCGAAGGGTAAGCTCTCCGCGGAGAGGTCTTTCGACGGTGAGGCGCGGGATTGTCCGGAGCGGGGGATGTGCCTCGTTTTGGAAATTCGGCGAGTATCGTCGGGCAAGGATAACCTCGCCGCAAAGCATCTCGCGAATCAGGAGTGGCGACATGCCTCCTGTAACCGTTCCAGGGGACGCCACCGATAGCCTCGATACGCCGGAGCGCATCGCCCACGAGCTGAACGCCATTCTCGAGGAAGCGGATCCCGCGCTTCTGGCCGTCGCACGCGGCGGCATTGCCAGGGCGCAGGGCATGACCCGGATCGCCAAGGCGATCGGCCTGTTGGCGGAAGCCCCGTACCGGACCCCGTCCGACAAGGGGAACCCGCAGCTCGCGACCCTGCTGGCCGTGCTCAACGCGCTCGGCCTGAGGCTGCCGTCGTGCCGGCGGCCGGGCCGGCCTGACGCGGCCGCCCCGACGGACGGTCACGCCGCCCGCCGCGCCGCCTCGTCCAGCGTCGCCTGGATGCCCTGACCGTAGAGCATCCCGAGCCATGCCGCGACCGGCTCCGCGAGGCGCGGGTCGTCGCCGAGCTCGCCGAAGAGCGGACGGATGCCGAGGAGCGGACGCGGATCCGGGCCGCCCTCGATCGCCTTCTCGCGCAGGAGCGCCGCCATCGGATGGCGCACCTCGATCGCGCCGCCGTTCTCGTCCTCGCCCCGCACCCGGCGCAGCCAGGCGGCGAGCGCCAGCGCCAGGAACGCGATGCTGCCGCCCTGCTCCAGCCGGCCGCGGATCGGGTCGACCAGGACGTTGAGCGGTGCGTCGGTGTTGACCCGTTCCACCGTGTCGCGGATCGCCGGGTTGGCGAAGCGCGCGACGAGGGTGCGCTTGTACTCGGCGAGGTCGATCCCCGGCACCGGCGGGACGGTCGGGCCGGTCTCGCGGTCCATCAGCGCCGTCATCACCGCGGCGATGCGCGGATCGGCCATCGCTTCGTCGATGGTGACGTAGCCGGCGAGCCGGCCGAGCCCCGAGACCGCGAGGTGGCTGCCGTTGAGGAGCCGCAGCTTCATGAACTCGTAGGGCGCCACGTCCTCGACGAACTGCGCCCCCACCGTCTCCCAGGCCGGACGCCCGGCGGGGAAGCGGTCCTCGATCACCCACTGGGTGAAGGTCTCGCTGAAGACCGGCCAGGCGTCGGCGAGACCGTGGCGCCTGGCCAGGGCCGCGACATCCGCCGGCGCCGTCACCGGGGTGATGCGGTCGACCATCGTCGAGGGGAAGGCGACCTCGGCGGCGATCCACGCGGCGAGACCGGGGTCGCGCAGCCGGGCGAGGGCCACCACCGCGTCGCGCAGCACGTCGCCGTTATGCTGGATGTTGTCGCAGGTGAGCGGGGTGAACGGCGCCCGGCCGGCTGCGCGCCGCCGCCGCAGGGCCTCGACGATGACCCCGACGGCGCTCCTCGGCCGCTCGGGCGCGGCGAGGTCGGCGCGGATCAGCGGGTGGTCGGGATCGAGCCGCTTCGTCGCCGGATCGAGGCAGTAGCCGTTCTCGGTCACCGTGAGGCTGACGATGCGGATCGCCGGATCGTCGATCGCGTCGAGGATTGCCGCGGTGGTCTCGCCCGCGAAGGCGATCCCGGCGAGCGACCCGATCACCGTCACGGTCTCGTCCGCGCCCTCGCGCTCGACGAGGGTGTAGAGCGCGTCCTGCGGCGCCAGCGCGTCGATCATCCGCCGGTCGCCCGGCATCAGCCCGACTCCGAGGATGCCGAAGGCGAGGGCGTCCGGGTCCCGCTCCATCAGGTCGTGGGTGTAGCGGGCCATGTGCGCCCGGTGGAACCCGCCGAGCCCGAGATGGACGATGCCCGCCCGCACCCGCGCCACGTCGTAGCCGGGCGCCCGGACGCTCGGCGCGAGGGACGCCAGCGTGGCGCGGCTGAGGGATACGGGGGCGCGGTCTGTGCTCATGGTCTGGCTCGGGCTCGCGTCGGGCGCAGGGCGCCCTCGATGGCTTCTGATTAGTGCGCGGCTACGGCAGCGTCGATGGTGGGGGCGGCCGATCGAGCTTTTCCGGGCCGTGCGCGACGCCGCGGGGGCGTGGCGTCGGCCTGGAAGGCGGCGCAGGCCGGATAGCCCGTCACGGCTCATGACCGCCTCGTGGTCCGGGACCGGGAGGCCCCATGCGCGGTGCCGGCGCCCACGCGCCTCGATCTCCTGTGGCATCCGCCCCCTGGCCCGCGCCCTTGGCCGGGACGTCCGGCGCGGGCGGGCGGACGGGGTCGCCCTGACCGAACTGGGGTTCGTCGCGCGGGCGGCGGATGGCGGGCTGTCGAGCGAGGCGGACGGGGTCGCCACGACGATCAGGATCGCCGCGTAGGGTGCGCTCATCCTGAACCCGCGTCCTGCCCCGCCTCCTCCCGCATGGCCGCGAGCCCCAGGCGGACGTGGTCGCGAAACAGCCGCACCCGGGCCGGCAGCTCGCGCCCGGCGAGGCTGACGGCGCGGAGCACCCCGCCGCGGCTCGCCCAGTCCGGCAGCACCGGCACCAGGGCGCCGTCCTTGAGCGCCCGGGCCGCCACCAGGCTCGGAATGTGGCCGATCCCGGCCCCGGCCCGGGTCAGCCGCAGCACCGTGGCGTAATCGGTGGCGCGGACCGCAGGCCGGGCGCTGATCTGGCCCTCCCGGCCCTGGCCGTCGGAGAGCCGCACCGGCGCGGAGCCCAGGCGCTCGCGCGACAGGATCAGGTCGTGGTCGGGGAGGGCGTCGAGGGAGGCCGGCGCGCCCCGCGCGGCGAGGTAGGCCGGGGCGGCGTAGAGGCCGATCACCAGGCTCGCCAGGACCGGGGCGCGGTAGCCGCCATCCTGCCCCTCGCCGCTGCCGAGGCGGAGCGCCAGGTCGATGCGGTTGGCGGCGAGGTCGAGCCGCGTGTCGGTGATGAGGAGGTCGATCGTGACCTGCGGGTAGCGCGCCCGGAAGGACGCGACGAGGTCGGGCATCACCTCGATGCCGAAATCGATCGAGGTGGTGACCCGCAGATGGCCGCGGGGCAGGGTGCGGGCGTCCCGCGCCGTCTCCAGCGCCCCGTCGAGGAGCGCGAGGCTCTCCTGCGCCTTGGCGTGGAAGGCCAGCCCCTCGACCGTCGGCGAGACCGCCCGCGGCGTGCGGGCGAGCAGGGTGACGCCGAGTTCCTGTTCCAGCCGCGAGACCCGGCGGCTGATGCTCCCCTTGGTTTCCCCCAGGATTTCCGCCGCCTGGGTCACAGTTCCGTGATCGACGACGGCACAAAACGCCCGCACATCGGAGAGCGCACCCCGGAAGGTTTCCGATCCAACAACCATGTGTCCCGGTTTAGCTGTCTTACGCCCGCGACGGAACCGGCTTAATCCGACCGCCGCAAGACGGGTTGCGGATGCCCTGATCGCAGGCCCGCCCGCCCCCGCCGTTACGGAGTGTTCTCGTGAAGCTGTCCGTCCTCGCCCTCGGCCTCGCCGCCGGTCTCGCCCTCGCCGCCCCGGCCAGCGCCCAGGCGACCCGCGACCCCGCCCAGATCCAGGCGGGCACCTACACGGTCGATCCGGGCCACACCCAGGCGCTGTTCACGGTCAACCATTTCGGCTTCTCGCCCTATACGGGCATCTTCTCGGACGTCTCGGGCACCCTGGAACTGCAGCCGGCCAAGCCCGCCGAGAGCCGCCTGAAGGTCACCATTCCGGTGAAGTCGCTCTACGCGCCGAGCCAGCACATGACGGACTCGCTGAAGAGCGACAAGTGGCTCGACGCCACCCAGTTCCCGGAGATGACCTTCACCTCGACGAAGATCACGCCCGAGGGCAAGGACAAGGCGAAGGTCGCCGGCGATCTCACCCTCCACGGCGTGACCAAGCCCGTGATCCTCGAGGTGACGCTGGTCGGGGCCGGCACCAACCCGATCAACAAGAAGGCCACCGTCGGCTTCGAGGCCAAGGGCACGCTCAAGCGCTCGGAATTCGGCGTGAAGACATTCGTGCCGGCCGTCAGCGACGAGGTCCAGCTGACCCTGCACGGCGCCTTCGAGCGCAAGGACCAGTGAACCGGAACGCCGGAGGTTTTTGAACCATGCACACGGTCGCGACACCCCGCCGCTACACCCTCGTGGCGATCGTGCTGCACTGGCTGATCGCTCTCGGCATCCTGGCCCTGCTGGGCCTCGGCCTCGCGATGACGCGGGGCTCCCTGTCGCCGATGGATCGCTTCGCGTTCTACCAGTGGCACAAGTCGGTCGGCCTCACGGTGCTGGGGCTGATGGTCCTTCGCGTCGCGTGGCGCCTGTTCCGGGCGCCGCCGCCGTTGCCAGAGACGATGCCGAAGGCCGAGCGGCGGGCGGCGGGCGCGGCGCACCTGGCGCTCTACGGGCTGCTGCTTGCCATGCCGCTCGTCGGCTGGGCGATGGTCTCGGCCTCGCCCTACAACATCCCCACGGTGCTCTACGGGGTGATCCCGTGGCCGCACCTGCCGGTCCTGCCCGAATTGCCCAACAAGGCGGCGGTCGAAGGCGTGCTGAAGCTCGTGCACAGCTACGGCGCCTGGCTGCTGATCGCCCTGCTCCTCCTGCATGTCGGCGCGGCCCTGCGCCATCACCTCGCGCTGCGCGACGACACCCTGTGGCGGATGCTGCCCCTGGTGCCGCGCCCGGGTGCGAAACCCGAGGTTTCCTCGCGATGACCCTCCTTCGCCTCGCCCTCGCCCTCGGCCTGTCCGCCGCGTCTCTCGCTGCCGCGCCTCGCGCCGCGCAGGCCGCCGACTGGGCCGTCGATCCGGGAAAGAGCCGCATCGGCTTCTCGGGCGTCCAGGTCGGCGCCCCGTTCAAGGGCCGGTTCACCCGCTACGACGCGCAGATCAGCTTCGATCCGGCGAAGCCCGAGGCCGGCAGGGCCGTGGTGCTGATCGACCTCACCAGCGCCGACACCGGCGACAAGCAGCGCGACGAGGCCCTGCCGCAGCCCGACTGGTTCAATGCGAGCAAGGACAGGCAGGCCCGCTTCGAGGCGACCCGCTTCGTCGCGAAGGGCGGCGACGCCTACGACGCGATCGGCACCTTGACGATCCGCGGCATGCGCAAGGACGTGACCCTGCCGTTCACGCTGACGGTCTCGGGCGGCACCGCCCACGCGATCGGCCATCTCGACCTCGTGCGCACCGATTACGGCGTCGGCCAGGGCCCCTGGGCCGATGGCGGGATGGTCGCCCTGCAGGTCGGGGTCGATATCGACGTGACGGCGACCGCGAAGACGGGCGGGTGACGGCTCGATGGGACGGGGACCGCTTGATCGATCCCCATCCCGGCCACCCTCGCAGAGCCTGTTTGATCGGGCGGACGGCGTTTCACGTCCTCCCGGTCATCCTGGGGCCGCGCAGCGGAACCCGGGATCCATATTGCTGAGGATGCAGGACAAGGCGGAACGCTGCCGGCCGTATCCGGTATCGTCGGGCGCTGCTCCAAGTTTTTGATCGTGCCGCATTTTCTGCGACGAACCGGCATCGACTTCGTCGGAAAATGCTCGCGCCACGGCCGGGGCATCCTGTGCGAGAGGGGCTTGCCCGGACGACTGCGAAAGCCAACTTGGTTACGTTGTAGAGCGCTCGCATTCCCTTGCGCTCCGACCCACCCTCGCTGAGCTATGGCAGATCGACCTCCCCCGAAAGCCATCCCACCGGATGACAGCTTGTTTCATCCGTTTGTCCCAGACGTCGCGCACAGGACGACGGGTGAGATTCTCGCGCATCCCG
Source organism: Methylobacterium sp. DB0501 (assembly GCF_011043735.1). Classification (GTDB taxonomy): domain Bacteria; phylum Pseudomonadota; class Alphaproteobacteria; order Rhizobiales; family Beijerinckiaceae; genus Methylobacterium; species Methylobacterium alsaeris. The sequence goes on from NZ_JAAKGV010000001.1 coordinate 560,955, forward strand.
ATTATGCGCGGATCCGGCCGCTCTACATCGCGAAGATCAACGCGAACAATGCGGCCGACAAGTTCCCGGGAGGCTGGCCTGCAGCGGCTTACCGCTACACGGCAGTCTGCGTGATCGTGAAAGTGTACGCGGGCTTCGAGCCCGACGACCGGTCGACGTGGCCGACGCTGGCGAAAGTCAAAGAGACGGCGAGCGCCTTCGGGCAATCCAGCCACCGTCAGCTCGACGATGTGGTGGGCCGTCTGGTCGCGACGGGCCACATCATCCTGGAATGCCCGGCCGCCGACCGCCGGCTCCGCTTCCTGCGCCCGACGGAAAAGCTGCTCGCATGGGATCGCGAGCAGCTCTGCGCCTATTACGACATCCTCCAGCTCCTCTACCCTGACTCGGCTTACGACATCGCCACGCGGCGCGATTCCGTCTTCCATCTCGCGCACCGCCGTTGCGCCCCCAAGATAATGACGCCGATCATCAGGAATTTTCTGCAGCAAAATCACAAATTCTTGCCATTTCTGCAGATGAACCACGGCGCGAACGTGATGAGAAACCTGGCGCTGGCCGCATCTCTGAATCCGGAGAATCCGATCAGAGAAACCGAATTTGTTGGCTCAATGATGAAGCTCGGAGTGTCTCGATCGCATATCCGCAATATAATTACTTTGGCAAACGAGAGCGAAATGGTCGTTCGATCCGGAGGGCGGCAAAAGTTGCTCGATATGACGCCACTCGGGTTCAAGATTATCGATCGTTTCATCGGTGATACGCTTTCCTCGCATGACTTGAGCTTCAACCTGGCGAAGAATTGGCTTGAAAAAAATCATCCCGTGAAGTCGGAGCAACACATCTGAGGAGGGTCACGGCCGGTGCCGGGACGACGGCGAGCGTGCGAAGGACCGGAAGGTTTCGCGGCCTCGCGCTCGCCTGCCGTGTCGGGCCCGCTTGACCGCCGGCGCCCGGCGGCGGATGACCGCCCCCCGTTCCCGGCCAGCGTGCTCCCCCGATGATCGTCCGCCCCCGCCCCGGCGCCCTCGCGATCCTGTTCGCGCTGCGCGGGTCGATCCTGCCGCAGATCGCCCCGCGGGTGATCGGGATCACGGCGATCGCCTGCCTGGTCGTGGCGACGGAGCAGGGCTGGTCCCGCTCGATCCCGCTCCATGCCGGGATCGGCCCGTTCACGCTGATCGGCCTCGCCCTGTCGATCTTCCTCAGCTTCCGCAACAACGCCTGCTACGACCGCTGGTGGGAGGCCCGGAAGGTCTGGGGCGCCCTGATCGTCGAGGCCCGCGGCCTCGCCCGCCTGCTCGCGGCCCTGCTGCCGGAGGAGGACGGGGAGCGGCGCCGGCGCTGCCTCGAGCGGCTGGCCGGCTTCACCCACGCGCTCCATGCCCGCCTGCGCGGCCGGGACGCCGCCGCCGCGGCCACCCCCTTCCTGCCGGAGGCCGAGCGCGGGCGCCTCTCGGCCTGCGCCAGCCCCGCCGACGCGGCGCTCACCGGCCTCGCGGTCGATCTCGCCGGGGCCTTGCGGGCCGGCGCCTTGAGCGATGTGTCGTTCGGGCTGATCGAGCAGAAGCTCGCCGGGCTGTCGGGGGTGCAGGCGGCCTGCGAGCGCATCCAGGGCACGCCCTTGCCCTTCGCCTACACGCTGCTCCTCTACCGCACCGCCTGGCTCTACTGCCTGCTGCTGCCGTTCGGGCTCGCCGAATCCCTCGGGTGGGGCACGCCGGTGGCGACCGCCCTCGTCGCCTACACGTTCTTCGGCCTCGACGCGCTCGGCGACGAGCTGGAGGAGCCGTTCGGCTCGGCCGCCAACGACCTGCCCCTCGACGCGCTCGTGCGCGTCGTCGACGGGGTGGTGCAGGATGCCCTGGGCAAGCCGGTGCCGCCGCCCCTCGATCCCGAGCGGTACTGGCTGCGCTGAGCGCAGCCGCTACTGGCTCGGCATGGTGAGGACGAGCGGCCCGTTGCGGGTCGCCACCACGGTGTGCTCGTACTGCACCGTCAGCGCCTGCGGCCGGCTGTAGAGGGTCCAGGGGTCGTCGTCGGCGTTCTCGGCGAAGTCGGCGCCGAGCGACAGGAACGGCTCCACCGTGAAGACCAGCCCCTCGGTCATGATCCGGCGCTCGGAGGCGTCGGGCCAGGTCGCGATCTCGGTCGGCTCCTCGTGCAGCGAGGCGCCGATGCCGTGGCTCGCGAGGTTGCGCACCAGGGTGTAGCCGTTCTTGTGCGCGAAGGCGCCGACCGCCCGGCCGATGCCGGCGAGCGGCTTGCCCGCCCCGACCTGGCGCAGGCCGGTCCACATCGCCCGGCGCCCGTCCCGGCACAGCCGCTCGACCGCCCGGGTCACCGGCGGCACCGCGAAGGAGGCGCCGGTGTCGGAGAACCAGCCGTCCTTCTCGGCCGAGACGTCGATGTTGACGAGGTCGCCCGGCGCGATCCGCCGCCCGCCCGGGATGCCGTGGGCGATCTCCTCGTTGACGCTGATGCAGGTCGCGCCGGGAAAGCCGTAGACCGTCTCCGGCGCCGAGCGGGCGCCCTCCCGCTCCAGGTGGTCCCGCCCGATCCGGTCGAGCTCGGCCGTCGTCATGCCGGGTTCGATCGCCCGGCCCATGATCTCCAGCGCGTCGGCGACGATGCGGCCGATCCGCCGGAGGCTCTCCAACTCGTCGTCGCTCGACACCGTCATCACGTCGTCCCCCGCGCGGCCGGGCCGCAAGCACGCGCGCGCTTGTGCCATCGCGGCGGGGGCGGGCAAAGCCCCGGGCGGGGCTCCCGTCCGATCTGCCGTACGAATCGAACGCACATCTCCCTTCTCCCCAGTGGGAGAGGGGCCGGAGGTGAGGGAGCGACGGTCCTGGATAACGCTCGAACTGTCGTGCTGGCAGGGAGAGGATCCCGCGCCCGTTATCCACGACGACGCTTCAGACAGAAGTCGCGTCAGCCCCCCACCAGCGCCCGCGTCAGCGCACTGTCCGGCTCACCCAAGCCGGCGATGACGCTGAAATGGTGGGTTCCCACGATCTCGTGCGCCTCCGTCCGCGCCCCGAGACCATGCCAGATCGTCGGCAGCAACAGGTTCTGCCGGCGGAATTCCGGCAATTCGTCACCCCCGGCGACGGCGATCAGCCGGGCGCCCGGGCGGGGCGCGTGCAGGGCGGGGCTCTCGGCCCGGGCCTCCTCCGCATCGAGGCGCAGGACGTCGTTCATCCGCGTCGGGAGGAGGGGGCGCAGGTCGTGGACGCCGCTGATCGAGACCGCGCGCCCGATCCGCCCGGCGCAGGCGAGGGCGACGTCGGTGCAGAGCATCCGGGTGACGAGGTGGCCGCCGGCGGAATGGCCCGAGAGGTGGATCGGCCCCGCCACCTCGGCGCCCGCCCGGTCGAGGAAGGCGGCGATCTCGGCGGTGATGCCGGAAAGCCGCGCCTCCGGGCAGAGGGTGTAGCTCGGCAGCGCCACGGCGAAGCCGTGGGCCAGCGGCCCGGCGGCGAGGTGCGACCAGACCGAGCGGTCGAAGGCCTTCCAGTAGCCGCCATGGACGAACACCGCGAGGCCGGCGGGCGCGCCCTCGGGCAGGAACAGGTCGTAGGCATGGCGCGGGCCGGCGCCGTAGGGCAGTCCGAGCCGGGCACGCCCCCGTGCCGACAGGCGCTCCCGGAATTCCGAGGCGGCCTCGCTCCAGCGCGCCGGGTAGGCCTTGGCGTCGGGGATCGCGCCCACGTTGTCGTAGGCGCGGTCGAGGTCGCTCAAGCCCCCGTCGGTGGTCCAGGTCGGGGCCTGCATCACGCGGCGTCCGGCACGATCGCGGTCGCCTCGATCTCGACGAGGGCGCCGGGCTCGACGAGATCGGCGACGCCGACCAGCGCCATGGCGGGGAAGTGGCGGCCCATCACCCGGCGGTAGACCGGCCCGAGTTCGGCGAGCGAGGCGCGGTAGGTGTCGACGCTGCGCACGTACCAGGTGAGCCGCGCGACATGCTCCGGGCCGGCGCCGGCCTCGCCCAGCACGGCGAGGATGTTGCGCAGGATCTGCTCGACCTGGGGGATGAAGCCCTCGGCCAGCACCTCGTTCTCGTCCCAGCCGATCAGGCCGCCGGTCATCACCACCGTGCCGCGGCCGGCCATACCGTTGGCGTAGCCTCTCGGCTTCTTCCAGCCCGGGGGCTGGAGGGTGGAGAGGGCGGGAGCCTCAGGGCGGAGCGGGATCGGGCTGGCGGTCATGCGGTCTCTCCCTGGATGGCTGCGGCCTCCGCCTCGGCCTGCCGGCGCAGGGCGAAGCGTTGCAGCTTGCCGGATTCGGTCTTGGGCAGGCTCGGCACGTAATGCAAAGCCCGCGGGTACTTGTAGGGCGCGAGGTCGTTCTTGACGTGGTCCTGCAATGCCTTGGTCAGCGCCTCGGTCTCGGCGAAGCCCGGGTTCAGCACCACGTAGGCCGCGACGATGCGGCCGCGCTCGGGGCAGGGCGCCGCGACGACGCCGACCTCCGCCACCGCCGGATGGGCGAGCAGGCTCGCCTCCACCTCCGGCCCGGCGATGTTGTAGCCGGCCGAGACGATCATGTCGTCGTTGCGGGCCTGGAACCAGAAATAGCCGTCCTCGTCCTCAAGGTAGGTGTCGCCGGTGACGTTCCAGCCGTTCTGCACGTAGACGGTCTGGCGCTCGTCGGCGAGGTAGCGGCAGCCGATCGGCCCGCGCACCGCGAGCCGCCCCGGCACCCCGGGCGGGCAGGGCTTGCCCTCGGCGTCGATCACCCGGGCCTCGTAGCCCGGGACCGGCCGCCCGGTGGCGCCGGGGCGAATCTCGTCCTCGGGCGAGGCGATGAAGATGTGCAGCATCTCGGTCGCCCCGATGCCGTCCATCAGCTTGAGGCCGGTCGCCTTCAACCAGGCGTGCCAGGTCGGCGCCGGCAGGGTCTCGCCGGCCGAGACGCATTTGCGCAAGGACGACAGGTCGTGCCGGCCGATCAGCCCGAGCATCGCCCGGTAGGCGGTGGGGGCGGTGAACAGGATCGTGGCGCGGTAGCGCTCGATCGCCGCCGCGAGGTCGGCCGGCCCCGCCTTCTCGAGCAGCACCGCCCGGGCGCCGACCCGGAATGGAAACAGCACCAGGCCGCCGAGGCCGAAGGTGAAGGCCAGCGGCGGCGAGCCGATGAACACGTCGTCCTCCGTCGCCTGAAGCACCTCGCGGCCGTAAGCGTCGCAGATCACCAGGAGGTCGCGCTGGTAGTGGATCGTCGCCTTCGGCAGGCCGGTGGTGCCGGAGGTGAAGCCGAGCAGGCACGGATCGTCGGCTCGGGTCTGCGGCGGCGCGAAGCGGTCAGAGGCGTGGGCCAGGAGGTCGCCCAGCTCGCCCCCGGCGGTGCCGCGCCAGGTGACGACCCGCACCGGCTCATCTCGCCCTTCCGCCGCCTTCGCCATCTCGTCGATCAGGCCGGCATCGCAGAGGGCCAGCGGGATGCGCGCCTTGTCGAGGATCTGAGTCAGTTCCTTGGCGCGCAGGAGCGGCATCGTCGCGACCACGATGCCGCCCGCCTTGATGATCGCCAGATAGAGCGCGACCTTGGTCGGGTTGTTGGCCGAGCGCAGCAGCACACGCCCGCCCGGGACGAGGCCGAGTTCGTCGACCAGGACGTTGGCCATCCGGTCGATCTGGCGCTTCAGCTCGGCATAGGTCCAGGTCACGTCCGGGCCGACGAGCGCCACCCGCTCGCCGCGCCCTTCCGCGACGTGCCGGTCGACCAGCTCGACGGTGGCGTTCAGGTGCTCGGGGTAGCCGAGCCGGTCGAGGTTGACGAAGTCCGGCATCCGGTCCGGCGGCGGCAGGTTGTCCCGCACGAAGGTGTCGGGCCGCCGAGTCCACGGGCTGCCGCCGGGGCGGGGACCGGTCTGCACGGGAGGCGTGACCGCCGAGATCTCCGGCATTGGCGTCCCCGGTTCATGAGCGTTCTGCACGGCAGCCTCCATCGGACGAACCTCCCCTCAGGCGAGAATCTGGCGGGCGATGACGAGCTTCTGGACCTCGGTGGCGCCCTCGTAGATCCGCAGCGCCCGGATCTCGCGGTAGAGCGTCTCCGGCACCGAGCCGGAGCGGACGCCCTCGCCGCCATGGAGCTGCACCGCCCGGTCGATCACTTCCTGCGCCGCTTCCGTCGCCACCATCTTGGCCATCGCGGCCTCGCGGGTGATGCGCGGTGCGCCGGAATCCCGGGTCCAGGCGGCGCGGTAGACGTGGAGCGCCGCCGAATCGATCGCCGTCGCCATCTCGGCGAGGCTGGTCTGGGTCAGCTGCATCGCGGCGAGCGGCGCCCCGAACAGTTTTCGCGATTGCGCGCGGTGCAGGGAAGAATCGAGGGCGCGGCGGGCGAAGCCGAGCGCTGCGGCGCCGACGGTCGAGCGAAAGACGTCGAGCGTCGCCATCGCGACCTTGAATCCGGCTCCCGCCTCGCCGATGCGGTTCTCGGCCGGCACGTGGCAATTCTCGAAGCGGAGGCGCGCCAGCGGATGGGGGGCGATGGTGTCGAGGCGTTCCGCGATCGTCAGGCCGGGCGTGTCCGCCGGCACGCAATAGGCCGAGAGGCCGCGCGCGCCCGGCGCCTCGCCGCTGCGGGCGAAGACGACGTAAGTGTCGGCGATGCCGCCATTCGAGATCCAGGTCTTCTCGCCGTCGAGCCGTACCGTGCCGTCGGGCATCGGCACCGCCGAGAGCGCGATTTGGGCCACGTCCGAGCCGGCTTCCGGCTCGGTCAGCGCGAAGGCGGCGATGCGGCGGCCCGCCCGCACCCCCGGCAGCACCGCCTCGCGCTGCGCGTTCGTGCCGGCGAGCGTCAGCGCCCCGGTACCGAGTCCCTGCATGGCGAAGGAGAAGTCGGCGAGCCCGTCATGGCGCGCGAAGGTCTCGCGCAGGAGGCAGAGCGCCCGCACGTCGAAGCGCCCGTCCTCCGGGGCCGCGAAGCGAAGAAAGCCGGCCTCGCCGAGGGCCGCGACGAGGCGCCGGCACGACCCGTCGACGTCGTGGTGGTCGACGAGGGCGGGCACCGTGCGGGCGGCCCAGTCGTCGGCCTGCGCGGCGAGGTCGCGGTGGCGCGGTTCGAAGAACGGCCAGTCGAGGAAGCTGCGGTCGGGCATCTCAATTGCCCTCGAAGACCGGCTTGGTCTTGCCGGCGAAGGCCTCGAAGGCGCGGCGGAAATCCTGGGTCTTCATGCACAGCGCCTGGGCCATCGCCTCGGCGTCGATGGCGGCGTCCACCCCCATCGCCCATTCCATGTGCAGCATCCGCTTGGTCAGGCCGTTGGCGTAGGCCGGGCCCTGCACCAGGGCGCGGGCGGTCTCGCGGGCCGCAGCCAGGGCGTCTCCCGCCGGGACCAGGCGGTTGAAGAAGCCCCAGCGCTCGCCCTCCTCGGCGCTCATGAAGCGGCCGGTATAGAGAAGCTCCGATGCCCGGCCCTGGCCGACGATCCGGGGCAGGATCGCGCAAGCGCCCATGTCGCAGCCGGCCAGGCCCACCCGGTTGAACAGGAACGCCACCTTGGCGCCCGTGCCCGCCACCCGCAGGTCGGAGGCCATGGCGATGATGGCGCCCGCTCCGGCGCAGACGCCCTCGACCGCCGCCACGACCGGTTGCGGGCAGGCCCGCATCTCCTTGACGAGGTCGCCGGTCATCGTCGTGAAGGCGTGGAGGTCGGCCGCCCCCATGGTAGTCAGCGGCTCGATGATCTCGAACACGTCGCCGCCGCTGGAAAAGTTGCCGCCGGCACCGGTGACGATCACCGCCGTCACGCCCTCCTCGAACCGCAGGGCCCGGAAGGTGTCCCGCAGTTCGGCGTAGCTCTCGAAGGTCAGCGGGTTCTTCTTCTCCGGCCGGTTCAACGTCACGGTCGCGATGCCGTCCTCGATCGCGAAGCCGAAATGCTGCGGCGTGAAGCCCTCGAGCGGGGCCGCGATCGCGTTCTGGCGCCTCATGGTGCCTCCCTGGCGTTTCTGCTTTGGCTTTTCGGGATTGCCGCCCGGCCGTACCGAGGCCTTGAGGGCGGAGAGCTGGGTCGAGAGGGCTTCCTGCTCGGCGGGACCGAGGGCGCCGACGAGTTCCGCGATCCAGTCGGCATGCGCCCGGGCCATCTCGGCGAAGACGGCGCGCCCCTGCGGCGTCAGGCGCACCTGCACCGCCCGACGGTCGGCTTCCGAGACCTGGCGGTCGATCAGCTCCTCCTGGGCCAGCCGTTCGACGAGGCCGGTGACGTTGCCGTTCGAGACCATCATCCGGCGCGACAGCTCGCCGAGCTGGATGCCGTCGGGGGCGCGCTCGAGCTGTGCCATCAGGTCGAAGCGGGGCAGGGTGGTGTTGAAGCGGTCGCGCAGGCGGCGGCGGATCTCCGCCTCGATGGTGTTGGCGGTGGTGAGCAGGCGCAGCCACAGCCGCAACTCGGTGCGGTGGGCGGGAATCTCCACGGGGAATTCGGCGGGCGCGTTCACAGCTCGCCTCCCGCCACCGCGACGGCCTGGCCGGTGACGGCGCCGGCGCCCGGTCCTGCGAGCCAAAGGACCGCGTCCGCCACCTCCTCTGGGCGGATCAGGCGGCCCATCGGGTTGTGGCGGGTGAACTCGGTCAGGAGGTCGTCGCGGTTGCGGCCGGTCCTGGCCTCCAGCCCGCCGATGGCGCTCCCGACGAGGTCGGTGTCGGTGAAGCCGGGGCAGACCGCGTTGACGGTGATGCCAGCGCCGGCCAGTTCCAGCGCCAGCGCCCGGGTCAGCCCGACCACCGCGTGCTTGGCGGCGCAATAGGCACCGACATAGGCGTAGCCCTTCAGCCCGGCGGTGGAGGCGACCGAGACGATCCGCCCCCCGCCTTGCGCCTTCATGCCGGGCACGACAGTGCGGGCCGCCACCAGCACCGGTTCCAGGTTGAGCGCCATCATCCGCCGCAGGGTTTCGACGTCGCTGCGAGCGAGCGGCGCGGTCTCGGCCCCGCCGGCATTGTTGACCAGCACCGCCACAGGGCCGGCCTGCTCGGCGGCCTCCTTCAGGGCGCGCTCCAGGGCGGCCGCATCGGTGACGTCGGCCGCGACGGCGTGGGCGGCGCCGAGTTCGGATTGCGCCTGCGCGGCACTCTCCGGCGTGCGGCCGAGCACGGTCACCCGCTCCCCCGCCGCCACGAAACCCGCCGCGATCGCCCGCCCGATGCCGCGGGCGGCGCCGGTGACGAGGACGTGGCGGGGAGGGGAGGACGAGTGGGTCATGGATATTTCAACCTTAAAGGATTTGGGCGCGGGTGTTTCCGGATCGGGCGCTTCCCCTCCCCAGGCGATCTCGGGCTTGCCCGAGATCGCTGCAAGTTGTGAGGGAGGGGAAGGAGCTACACCGCCACCCTGAGCGGGCTCACCTTGCCCGCCACCGCGAACCCGGCCTTGCCGGCGTACCCCCCGACGATCGCCTGGCGTTCGGCGTGGCTCAGCACGTCCTCGATCCGGGAGAACCCCGCCGGGGCCCGCTTCTCGACCTCGTCGATCACCCGCTCCGGCCCGCCCTTGCGGTTGAGGAGCACGATCTCGGCGGTCTTCGGCCGGCGCTCGGCCTCGTAGGACGCGAGCGCCTGCATCGGGTGCTCGGCGCTTGCCAGCGCGTCGCCGAGCGCCCGCGCGTCGAGGATCGCCTGCGAGGCGCCGTTCGAGCCGACCGGGTACATCGGGTGGGCGGCATCCCCCAGGAGCGTTACCCGGCCGTGGGTCCAGCGCGGCAGCGGATCGCGGTCGCACATCGGGTATTCGAAGATCTGCGGCGTCGCCTCGACGAGGGCGGCGAGGTCGAAATCCGGCAGGGCGAAGCGCCTTGCGTAAGGCAGCACCTGCGAGCGGTGGGCGGGGCGCGACCAGCTCTCCTTCGGCGGCGGCGACACCTTCCCGTCCGCCATCTTCACGAACACCACCCAGTTCATCAGCTGGTGCCCGTTCCCGGCCTCGGCGATCGGGTAGAGGACGCATTTGGCGCCCATGCCGCCGCCGATCGCCATGGTGCGGCCGTCGCCCCAGGGCGCCCATTCGGTGGCGCCGCGCCACATCAGCACCCCGTCCCAGCGCGGCGGACCCTCGTTGGGGAAGAATGTCTTGCGCACCACCGAGTGGATGCCGTCGCAGGCCACCAGCACGTCGCCCCGCACCGTGCGGCCGGCGTCACCCTTGAGCGAGTCGGTGAAGTGGGCGGTGACCCCGCCCTCGTCCTGCAGGAAGCCCGAGAGCGCGAGGCCGGTCTGCACCGCGTCGGGTCCCAGCCGCTCGCGCACCGCGTCGTAGAGGACGGCCTGGAGGCGCCCGCGATGGATCGAAAATTGCGGCACCGGATGGCCGGCATCGATCCCGCGCGGCTCGCGCCACACCTCCTGGCCCTGGCGGTTGTAGTAGGCGAGTTCCTTCGTGCGGATCGCCACCCGGTCGAGGGCCGGCAGCAGGTCGAGCTCGGCGAGTTCCCGAATGGCGTGCGGCAGGGTGTTGATGCCGACCCCGACCTCGCGCACCTCCGAGGCCTGCTCGTAGAGCGTGGCGCGGATGCCGCGCCGGTGGAGCATCAGGGCGGTGGCGAGGCCGCCGATCCCGGCGCCGACGATGATGACGCGCATCGCCTCACTCCGCGTCCGGGGGCGGCAGGAAATCGACCTCGTGCTTGGCCGAGATCGCCACCACGTCGGCCGGGTTGGCCTGCGGCCCGAGATTGTGCAGGGCCCAGAACAGGTCGTAGAGGCGGCGGGCCGGCGAGACCCAGAACACGCACTTCACATCCGCGTCCGAGCGGTTGAACAGCCCGTGCGGCTGGCCCCGCGGCAGCCGGACCGTGTCGCCCGGCTCGGCCACGCTCTCCTGCCCGTCGAGAACGGCGGTGAGGCGCCCTTGCAGGATGTACAGGAACTCATCCTGCGTCGGATGGATATGCGGCGGCACGAAGGTGCCCGGCGGGAAGGTGGCGTGCCAGGACAGCGAGCTCTCGGAGTGCTGCTTGGGCACGTAGATCTGCCCGAGGATGTTCCAGCGCACGCCCTCGATGCCCTCACCGGCGCGGGTGATGCCTGCGGTCATGGGGGTCATGGACGAACTCCTTTACGAGACTTGATCTGACGACGGCCGCTCATCTCCCTCCCCCGCAGAGGGGGGAGGGTTGGGGGCGGTGCGAATCCTTCACACATGAAGGAAACGGTCCTTCACCTCCGGCGCCTGCCGGAGCGCCGCGCTGGTGCCGGTCCAGACCACGCGGCCCTTCTCGATCACCACGTGGCGGTCGGCGAAGCGGGCCAGGGCATCGACGTTCTTGTCGATCACCAGGATCGCCTCGCCCTCGTCCTTGATCGCCCGCAGGCAGGCCCAGATCTCCTCGCGGATCAGCGGCGCCAGCCCCTCGGTGGCCTCGTCGAGGACGACGAGGCGCGGATTGGTCATCAGCGCCCGGCCGATCGCCAGCATCTGCTGCTCGCCGCCCGAGAGCTGGTCGCCGCCGTTGCGCCGCCGCTCCTTCAGGCGTGGAAACAGACGGTAGACCGCGTCGAGAGTCCACTTGGCCCCTCGCCCGCCGCGATGGGTGGCGACGAGGTTCTCCTCGACCGAGAGGGTCGGGAAGACCTGCCGCCCCTCCGGCACCAGCCCGAGGCCGCGCCGGGCGACGAGGTGCGAGGGCCGGCCGGCCATGTCCTCGCCGTCGATCAGGATCCGGCCGGCCCGGGGCTTGAGCAGACCGAAGATCGACTTCACCGTGGTGGTCTTGCCCATGCCGTTGCGGCCGAGCAGCGTCACCACCTCGCCCTTGGCGACCGACAGGTCGATCCCGAACAGGATGCGGGAATCGCCGTAGGCGCTCTCCAACCCCTCGACGGTGAGCATCAGGCCGCCTCCTCCTCGCCGAGATAGGCAGCGCGCACCGCGGGATCGGTGCGGACCGCGTCGGGCGCGCCGCTGGCGATGACGCGCCCGTAGACCAGCACGCTCATCCGGTCGGCGAGCGCGAACACCGCCTCCATGTCGTGCTCGATCAGCACGATGGTGTGGGTGGCTTTCAATTCGCGCATCAGCCCGACCAGGATCGCCGATTCCTCCGGCCCGGTCCCGGCGAGCGGCTCGTCGAGGAGAAGCAGGCGGGCGTTCGTCGCGAGCGCCACCGCCAGTTCGAGCTGGCGCTTCTCGCCGTGCGACAGGCTGCCGGCCCGGCGCGAAGCCCGGTCGGCGAGGCCGACGCGGCCGAGCGCCACCATCGCTTCGTCGTTGAGCCGGGTCTCGCGCGCGGCGGGGCGGAAGAAGCGGAAGCTCGAGCCGGAGCCGGCCTGGACCGCGAGCGCCACGTTCTCCAGCACCGAGAACCCGTCGAGGATCGAGGTGATCTGGAACGAGCGGGCGAGGCCCCGGCGTACCCGCGCCACCATCGGGAGTGCCGTCACGTCCTCGCCCGCGAGATGCACGGTACCGGAATCGCTGGCGAGGCTGCCCGAGAGCTGGTGGATCAGCGTGGTCTTGCCGGCGCCGTTCGGGCCGATGACGGCGTGCAGCTCGCCCGACGCCACGTCGAGGCTCACGTCGTCGGTGACCCGCAGGGCGCCGTAGGACTTGCGCAGGTTCCGGACGCTGAGGAGCGGGGTCGTCACGCGCGCCTCCCGATCTTCGCCGCGAGCCCCGCCAGGCCGCCGCGGGAGAGGAGCACCACCGCGACCAGCATCAGCCCGAGGCCGAGGCGCCAATGGTCGGAATAGTGTGCCAGCACCTCTTCGAGGGCGATCAAGGCGGCGGCCCCGACGACCGGCCCGACCAACGTGCCCATGCCGCCGAGCACCACCATGACGATCAATTCGCCCGAGCGCTGCCAGCTCATGTAGGCGGGCGAGACGAACTCGGCTTGGTTCGCGAGCAGCACCCCGGCGAGGCCGGCGATGGCCCCGGCGATGACGTAGGCGGTGAGCCGGTAGGGCAGGGGCGAGAAGCCGATCGCCTGCATCCGCACCGCGTTGTCGCGGCTGCCGCGCAGGACCCGGCCGAAGCGCGAGGCGACGACGCGGCGAAGCGTCAGCAGCGCGACCGCCAGCACGGCCAGCACGAGATAGAACAGGGCCGGATCGCCCTCGATCAGCCGCATCCCGAACAGGGTCGAGCGGCCCGACAGCGGCAACCCGTCGTCGCCGCCGTAAGCGGCGAGCGAGACCATGAAGAAATACGCCATCTGCCCGAAGGCCAGCGTGATCATGATGAAGTAGACGCCGCGGGTGCGAAGCGAGATCGCCCCGGTGACGAGGGCGAAGAGGGCGCACACGAGAGCCGCCACCGGTGCCTGGATCGCGAGGTCGCGGATGCCGTGGGCGTCGAGGATGCCGACCGCGTAGGCGCCGAGACCGATGAAGGCGGCGTGGCCGAACGACACCATCGCGCCGTAGCCGAGCACGAGGTCGAGGGAGAGGGCGGCGAGCCCGAAGATCATCATCCGGGTCGCGGTGACGACCAGGAAGGGCAGGCCGGCGGCCTCCGCCGCGACCGGCAGGGCGGCGAGCGCCGCCAGGACCAGCCCGGCCAGCGCCGTGCCGGAGAGCGCGGCTCGGCGCCGGGGCGCCTCGGCGGTGATGCGGGCGGCCAGGGTGGTCATCGGGCACCCCGCGCCGGGAACAGGCCGGACGGCCGGAAGAACAAAACGGCGGCCATCAGGATGTAGATCAGCATCGGGGCCAGCGTCCGCCCGGTCTGCGAGGCGGCGGAGGCGTCCATCACGCTGCGCAGCAGGATCGGCCCGAAGGTGCGCCCGAGCTGGTCGGCGAGGCCGACGAGGAGACCGGCCACGAAGGCGCCCCGCACCGATCCGACGCCGCCGATGACGATGACCACGAAGGTCAGGATCAGCACCGAATCGCCCATGCCGGGATCGACCGAGAGGATCGGCGCCACCATCGCGCCGGCGAATCCCGCCAGCATCGCGCCGAGGCCGAACACCACCAGGAACAGCCGGCGGATGTCGACGCCGAGTGCCGCCACCATCGGGCCGTTGCTGGCCCCGGCGCGCAGCCGCATGCCGAGCCGGGTGTGGTTGACGAGGAGGTGGAGGCCGAGCGCCGTCGCGAGGCCGGCGGCGATGATCGCGACCCGGTAGAGCGGGTAATGCAGGGTGCCGACGAGCCGGACCGAGCCCGACAGGGCGTCCGGCACCGGCACGCTCATCGGCGCGGCGCCCCAGACGATCCGCACGCCCTCGTTGAGGATCAGGATCAGCCCGAAGGTGGCGAGCACCTGGTCGAGGTGGTCGCGTCCGTAGAGGTGGCGCACCACCAGGACTTCGAGCGCGAGGCCGAACACGAGCGTCGCCGGCAGCGCCAGCAGAAGCCCGAGGCCGAAGCTGCCGGTGGCGGCGGTCAGCGTCGCCGCGAGATAGGCGCCGATCATGTAGAGGGCGCCGTGGGCGAGGTTGATGAGGTCCATCACCCCGAAGATCAGCGTCAGCCCCGCCGCCACCAGGAACAGCAGGATGCCGAGCTGGACGCCGTTCAGCGCCTGGATCAGGAACAGGTTGAGCATGGCGCGATCGGCTCGTGCGAGGTTTGCCCTGCGGCGGCTGCCACACTCCGCGTCATCCCGGGTTCCGCTTGCGCGGCCCTGGGATGACGTGGAGTTTTATGATGATCCGTCAGCGGGTGACGATCACTTCATCTTGCATTCGGCCGCGTAGTTGTCCTGATAATTCGAAAAGATCTTTTCCGCGATCTGGGTTTCGTACTTCCCGTCGGGCCGCTTGGCGGCCTTGACGAGGTAGAAGTCCTGGATCGGATAGTGGTTGTTGCCGATCTTGAAGTTGCCGCGCAGGGACTGGAACTCGGCGGACTTGAGGCCGGCGCGGATCGCATCCTTGTCCTTCAGGTCGCCCTTGGCGCGCTTGACCGCGGCGTCGATCATCAGGGCGGCGTCGTAGGCCTGCATGGCGTAGGTACCCGGCACGCTGCCGTACTTCTTCTCGTAGGCGGCGACGAAGGCCTTCGATTGCGGGGTGTCGAGGTCCGGCGCCCAGTTGGCGCCGCCGAAATAGCCGACCGCCGCGTCCTTCTGGGCCGGCAGGGTGCTCTCGTCGACCGTGAAGGCGGAGAGGAACGGGATGTTGCTCAGGCCTGCCTGGCGGTACTGGCGCACCAGGTTGACGCCCATGCCGCCGGGCATGAAGGCGAAGACCGCGTCGGGCTGCGCCGCCGCGATCTGCGCCAGCTCCGCCGAGAAATCGAGCTGGCCGAGCGGGGTGAACATCTCGTTCACCACCTCGCCCTTGTAGGAGTGCTTGAAGCCGGCGAGCGAATCCTTGCCCGCCTGGTAGTTCGGCGCCAGCAGGACGAGGCGCTTATAGCCCTTGTTCTGGGCGTACTTGCCGAGCACCTCGTGGACTTGGTCGTTCTGGTAGGAGGAGACGAACAGGTTCGGGTTGCACTCCGCCCCGGCATAGTTCGACGTGCCGGCATTGGGCGAGATCAGGAAGGCGCCGCCATCGGTCACCGGACGCACCACCGCGCGCAGGACGTTGGAGAAGGTCGGCCCGACCACGAAGTCGACCTTGTCGCGCTTGACCAGTTCCCGCGCCTTGTTGGTGGCGACATCCGGCTTCAGCTCGTCGTCGACCGTCACCACCTCGACGTCGAGGCCGCCGAGCTTCTTGCCGAGGGTGTCGAGGGCGAGGAGGAAGCCGTCGCGGCCCTGCTCGCCGAGCACCGCCGAAGGGCCCGACAGGGTGAACATCAGCCCGACCCGGACCTTCTCGGCTCCTTGCGCGGCGGCGGGGCCGGCCAGCAGCGTGGCGCCCAAAAGCGCGGTCGCGAGGAAGCTGGCGTTCCGGATCGGAGTCATCCCGTGTGTCCCCTTCGTGTCGAGAGCATCGACGGCACTTGTCCGGTGCGACGCATCCGAAGTCGAGTCGGCGCGTGGAGCGAAAGCGGCGCTCTTACGTCGGGTCCCGACCCTGCTTCGCCGGAGATATTTTACGCATGAAATATCGTCTGGCAACCACCCTTGATGATTTTTCCGCCGTGCCGCATTCGTGTGCAGTGCAGCGGGCATAATGCTGAAAAACAAGCGTTTTTGATTGCTGCATCGCAGCATTCGGACGGGTGCTCACGATGGGCCGGCAAGGCGATGGCCAGATCGCCGGTGCATCGTCCCGCGCCCCCTTGCGCCGCGATATTTCAAGTATAAAGTTTCGTGGTCGGCGAGCCCGCCATCACGAGAAGGAGCCCTCCATGCGCGTCACGGTGATCGGCGGTGGCCCCGGCGGGCTCTATTGCGCGCTCCTGACCAAGAAGCGGCGGCCCGGCTGGCAGGTCGAGGTCTACGAGCAGAACCGGGCCGACGACACGTTCGGCTTCGGCGTGGTCTTCTCCGACGAGACCCTGCACGAGTTCCTGTCGCGCGATCCCCGCTCCTTCACCCGCATCCGCGACGCCTTCTCGTACTGGGACGACGTGGCGATCCATAAGCAGGGCCGCGTCATGCGCTGCGGCGGCAACGGCTTTGCCGGGGTGAGCCGGATGCGCCTGCTCCGGATCCTCCAGGAGCGCTGCCGCGAGGAGGGCGTGGAGCTGCATTTCGGCGAGAGCATCCCGCCCGACCGGCTCAAGGAGCGCTTTCCCGATTCCGACGTGATCGTCGCCTGCGACGGCATCAACTCGCGCATCCGCGAGCATTTTCGCGAGGAATTCCGGCCCGAGGTCGAGATCAAGTCCAACCGCTTCTGCTGGATGGGCTCGACCCGGCCGATGGACGAGTTCAACTACTTCTTCCGCGAGACGCCGCACGGCATCGTCTGCGCCCATACCTACCAGTACGAGCCCGGCCGCTCGACCTGGGTGTTCGAGATGGACGAGGCCTGCTGGCAGGGCCACGGCTTCACCGAGACCGACGAGGAGGGCTCGCGGCGGATCCTGGAGCGGATGTATGAAGAGGAGTTGCAGGGCCACGGCCTGCTCCTCAACCGCTCGACCTGGCGCCGCTTCCCGCGGATCTTCTGCCATCGATGGTCGCACGACAACATCGTGCTGCTCGGCGACGCCAAGGCCTCGGCGCATTTCTCGATCGGCTCGGGCACCAAGCTCGCCATGGAATGCGCCATCGCGCTCTCGGACGCGCTCGTCGACAAGGCGGAGGAGGACGTGCAGGCGGCCTTCGCGGCCTACGACCGGGCGCGCCGCACCGCAGCCCAAGTGATCCAGCACAATGCCGACGTGTCGCTCGCCTGGTTCGAGCACATGAGCCGCTCCTGGGACATGGATGTCGAGCAGTTCTCGATGGTGGTGATGTGCCGGGCGAAGTCCGTCACCTACGACAACCTGGTGGTGCGCGATCCGGCCTATGTCGCGGCGGTGGACGACGCGTTCTACGCCCGCCTCTACGCCGAGACCGGCGAGGATTACCGCGAGAGCCGGCCGACGCCGATGTTCACCGGCCTCTCGTTACGCCGGATGCGGATCCCGAACCGGGTCGCGATGGCGCCGATGGCACAGTACTCGGCCGACGAGGGCGGCAACCTCACCGACTGGCACTTCGTCCACTACACCTCGCACGCGCTGGGCGGTCCCGGCCTGCTCTTCACCGAGATGACCTGCCCGTCGGCGGATGCCCGCATCACCCCCGGCTGCCCGGGGTTGTGGACCGACGCGCACGAGGCGCAATGGGCCCGGATCGTCGACTTCGTCCACGCCCATACCGACACCAAGGTCGTGATGCAGCTGGGCCATGCCGGCCGCAAGGGCTCGACGCAGGTCGGCTGGGAGCGGATGGACCGGCCGCTGCCGGAGGGCAACTGGCCGATCGTCTCGGCCTCGCCCATCCCCTATCTCGAGCGCGTGAGCCAGGTGCCGGACGAACTCGACCGGGCCGGGATGGACCGGGTGCGGGACGACTTCGTCCAGGCCACCGAACGGGCGGCGCGGGCGGGCTTCGACATGCTGGAGCTGCATTGCGCCCACGGCTACCTGATGGCCTCGTTCCTCTCGCCGCTCACCAACATCCGCACCGACGAATACGGCGGATCGATCGAGAACCGCCTGCGCTTCCCGCTCGAGGTCTTCGCCGCCATGCGGGCGGCCTGGCCGGCGGAGCGGCCGATGTCGGTGCGCATCTCCGCCACCGACTGGGCCGAGGGCGGCATGACGCAAGCCGACACGGTGGCGGTGGCGGAAGCCTTGCACGAGGCGGGTTGCGACCTCGTCGACGTGTCCGCCGGCCAGACCGTCGCCGAGCAGCGCCCGGTCTACGGCCGGATGTTCCAGGTCCAGTTCGCCGACGCGATCCGCAACCATGCGGGCAACCGCGCGCCGATGGCCGTGATGGCGGTGGGCGCCATCACCGAGGCGGGCCAGGTCAACACCATCCTGCATACCCGGCGGGCCGACATCGTGGCGCTCGGCCGGCCGCACCTGTGGAACCCGAATTTCTGCCGCCAGGCCTCGGCCTGGTACGACGCCCGCACCCAGTCCTGGCCGAAACCCTACCTGCCCGGCCGCGACCAGGCCCACCGCGAGCTGCCGAAGGCGCGCGAGCAGGAGATCGCCTTGCGCCGCAAGGCCCGCCCGCGGCCGCATCAAGTGGGGCAAGGGGCTGGGCAAGGGGCTGGGCAGGAGGCCGGGCAAGGGGCCGGGCAAGGATCGGAGCACGCGACGGGGCGGGAGGCGGCCGAGTAGGGGGCGGGCCGCGCCTGCCCGTGCGGGCGGCGGCCTGCCGACCGTCGATGCACCGCGGCGTTTCTCCCGCCGGACAGAACTTTTTCACCAAGCACTAACGAAATGTCTTCTATGTAGTGATCGCCTTTATTCCGGGGTTCTAAGGTCAAGCCGGGCGGTCGCGCGATGAAGTTGTCGATCAAGCATGTCCTCGTCGGGACGATCATGACGCTGATGCTGTTCAGCGTGGCGCAGGGTGGCAATGGTATCCTGCGGCTGGTGACGCTGCGGGACGATATCGTCGAGATTGCCAAGACCCGGATCCCAGCCTCGAACCTGATCGGCCAGATCTACGCCGAGACCCAGAATTACCGGATCCACCTCTACCGCTTCGTCGTGACCTCGACCGACGATGCCGCCTACGACCGCAACGAGCAGGCCCTGATCGACAGCCGCAAGGCCCTGGTCGATCTCCAGGCCCGGTACGAGCCGCTGATCTCCGGGCCCGCGGAGCGGGCGGCGTTCGGGCGCTTCGTCGCCCAGTGGAGCCACTACCTCGAAGGCCAGAAGATGGTGACCGGCGCGATGGCCGCCGGCGATCAGGCCTCGGCGCTCGCCACGCTGACGGGCCCTGAGATGACCGGCACCAATGCCGAGGCGACCGGCGCCCTGAAGGCGATCGTCGCGATGAATGCCGGCGCCGCCCTGGCGAGCGCCGAGCAGAGCGGCGCGAGTGCCGGCAGCGGCATCCTGGCGGCGGTCGTGATGACGGCCCTGGCACTCGCGGCGGCGATCGGCGCGGCGATTTTCAGCCTCGTCGGCGTCGCCCGCCCGATCGCCCGCATGACCGCCGCGATGGGCCGGCTCGCCAACCACGACCTCGCGGCGCAGATCCCCGGCACGGGCCGCCGCGACGAGATCGGCGCCATGGCGGCCGCCGTGCAGGTGTTCAAGGACGGGCTGATCCGCACCCGTGCCCTGGAGGAGGAGACGGTGCTCGCCCGCGCTTCGGCCGAGGAGCAGCGCCGCGCCGGGATGCGCCAGATGGCCGATGCGTTCGAGCGGGCGGTCGGCGGCATCGTCGGCCAAGTCTCGGCTTCGGCGACCGAGCTGCAGGCCACCGCCGCGCAGATGACCGCCACCGCGTCGGAGACCGCGGCCCAGTCCTCCGCCGTGGCGGCGGCGGCCGAGCAGGCCTCGTCGAATGTCGGCACCGTGGCGGCGGCAGCCGAGGAGCTCGGCGCCTCGGTCCAGGAGATCGGCCGCCAGGTCGACGGCTCGGCCCGGCTGGCGCAGGCCGCCGTCGCGGAGGCCGGGCAGACCTCCCATCAGGTCCGGGCGCTGACCGAGGCCACCGCCCGCATCGGCGACGTGGTCGGGCTGATCTCGTCGATCGCCGCCCAGACGAACCTGCTCGCGCTCAACGCCACGATCGAGGCGGCTCGCGCCGGCGCGGCGGGGCGCGGCTTCGCGGTGGTGGCGGCCGAGGTGAAGGAGCTTGCCGGCCAGACGGCGCGGGCTACCGAGGAGATCACCGGCCAGATCGCGGCGATCCAGGCCTCCACGGGTCACGCGGCCGGGGCGATCGGCCAGATCACCGCGCGGATCGAGGAGATCTCGGTCGTCGCCACCTCGATCGCGGCGGCGGTGGAGGAGCAGGGCGCGGCGACCCAGGAGATCGTCCGCAACGTCTCTCAGGCGGCCGTGGGCACCGGCGAGGTGACGGGCACCATCGCCGGGGTGGCGGGCGCGGCGGAGGAGACCGGGGCGGCGGCGAGCCAGGTGCTCGCCTCGGCCTCGGAGCTGTCGCGGCAATCCGAGCATCTCTCGGCGGAGGTGGCGCGCTTCCTCGATACGGTGCGGGCGGCCTGAGGACCGCCCGCTTCGCGGCGGAGCGAGGACGCGTCTCCCGCATCCGCCGCCCGCCGGCCGGCCGTCACGGCCACACAGGCGCACCCTCCAGCCCCATCGTCTCCGGCAAACCGCAGATCAGGTTGGCGTTCTGCACCGCTTGCCCGGCCGCGCCCTTGCCGAGATTGTCGACCGCGCCCATCGCCATCACCAGGTTGCGCTCCGGATCGGCCGCGTAGCTGACGAAGGCGAGGTTCGAGCCGGTCGCCCATTTGGTCTGCGGCGGTGCGTCGGTCACGCGGACGAAGGCCCGCCCGGCATAGAAGCGCCGGGCGGCGTCCAGGCATTGGGCCGTGGTGGCGCGGCCGCGGCCGTAGATCGTGGCCAGCAGGCCGCGGGTCATCGGCACCAGGTGGGGCGTGAACACGAGGCCGGCCGCGCTTCCGCCGCTCAGCCGCTCGATCGTCGCGGCGATCTCGGGCATGTGGACGTGCTTGAGCAGGCCGTAGGGCACCAGGTTCTCGTTGCTCTCGGCATAGCCGAACCGGCTGTCGCCGCCGCGGCCGGCCCCCGAGATGCCGGTCTTGGCGTCGATCACGATGTTGCCGGGCTCGATCAGCCCCTCGGCGAGGAGCGGCGCCAGGGCGGTCAGCGTCGCCGCCGGGAAGCAGCCAGGATTGGCGACGCGGCCGTGGCCGGCGATCCGGTCCGGCCAGATGTCGGCGAGGCCGTAGGCCCAGCCCTCGGCGTAGCGGTGGTCGCCGCCGATATCGACGATCTTCACGTTTCCGGGCACCCGTGCCAGCGCCGCGGCCGAGCTGCCCGTGGGCAGCGACGCGAACAGCACGTCGAGCTGCGGCAGGGTCGCGGGGTCCCATCTCTCGATCACGAGACCGGCCAGCCGGGCCGGTACGCCGGGAAAGCGGTCCACCAGCCGGTGTCCGGCGCTGCTCTCGCCCGCGGCGTAGACGAGTTCGAAGGACGGATGGCCGGCGATCAGGCGCAGGGCCTCGCCGCCGCCGAAGCCGCTGATCCCGACGATACCGACGCGAATGCTCATGGAGGTGTGACCTTCTGAAGTGCGGGCAAAAGAAAACCCCCGGAGCCTGAGGGCTGCGGGGGTCTTTCGGAAATGCGAGCCGGGATCGCCTCCGTGGGCGGGACTACGCCGAGGTAGTCACCACGCGACACGGACGCGGAACGACGCGCAGCCGGAAGGCCGCCGCGGAGAGGCGGCGTCGGCGTCGGTCGCAAAGGGTCCGGCTTGCGGTCATGGCGCGGGACAGTGTCGTCGCCCCCCTCTCGCGTCAAGCGGAATGTCCGCCAGCAGCCCTCCACCGGATCGCGCCGGAATCCGGGCCCGCGGCGCTATTTCGGTCCGGGCCCACCCAGGCCGAGATCCGGGCCGGCGAACCGATCGGGGATCGGCGCGAAGGCTGTGGAAGAAAGTTTGGCGTCGCTGCCGGTCACGGCCGGTTCTCGGCATTGGGCCGGGTTCCTCTCGGGCGGTCTCGCGGCAGCCGGTGTGCCGGCTACCGCTTCCGAAGCCGATGCACCTGCCAGGTGAGCATCATGCAAGCGGTCCGAGGGCGATGCCCGCCATGACGGCTAAGCAAATTTCGCGAAAAGTGGTTGCCGGTTTCGCGACAAAAATCTGCGACAAAACAAGAGTCTAAGCGGACGTAGCGTTGGCTTGCCAACCAAGTCTGCTCAGAAATGGCTTCCCCGCCCGTGGTCGACGCTCGTCACCGAACGAATGCGCGTTCCTTGCCGGGCGGGATCCAGGCCGACAGGGCGTCCAGCACCGCCGCGACCGCGTCGGGATGGTTCATCAGCCAGGTGTGATGGTCCGGCACCGCCCGCACGGTCTCGCCGACGCCGAGCCGGGCACGCTCCAGGCTCACCAGGCCGTCATGCGGCCCCGGGATCCAGGGACGGAAGACCGGGATGAGCGCCAGCGTGCCCGCCACCACCGCCATTGGGCAGGCCGGCACCGGGATCGTCGCACGGGCATCGGTGCGCAGGTCGAGGAGCGCCGGGCCGAACAGCGCCCGCCCGAGCCGGAAGGTCGAGACGAGGTCGGCCGCCTCGCTGCCGCGGTTCGGGGTGCCCAGCATCACGAGGCCGGCGGCGAGATCGGGATCGGCGGCGGCGAGGTGCCGGGCGACGAGGCCGCCCATGGAATGGCCGACGAGGACGATCCGACCGCCGGCCCGCTGCCGGATCGCCGCCACGGCGGGGCGCAGATGCGCGGCGCAGGCGGCGAGGCCGAGGCGGCGGGAGGGGTAGCCGAGGCTCTCGACGCGGTAGCCGGCGGCGCGAAGGCGTGCCGCGAGCCGCGCCATGCTGCGTCGCGTGCGGCCCAGGCCGTGCAGCAGCACGACGATCATGCGTGCCCCGGGCGGGAACGGCCGGAGCCGCCACGGTCCATCATCATATCCGGGAGGGAGTGGTGGGCGCACTAGGGCTCGAACCTAGGACCCGCTGATTAAGAGTCAGCTGCTCTACCAACTGAGCTATGCGCCCGTCGCCCGAAGGCGAGAGGGGAACGGCCACCAACCGTTCCTCTGGTGCCGGCTGCTCCTCTGAGCGTCCGGTGCAAGTTGCCTCGAAGAGGAACCTGGCTTTTGTGGTGGGCGCACTAGGGCTCGAACCTAGGACCCGCTGATTAAGAGTCAGCTGCTCTACCAACTGAGCTATGCGCCCGCTCTCACAAGAGCGCCTCCGGGGAAGCCACCAAACCGCCCCGGCGGTGAGGGTCGTTTAATGGGCCGGCGGGGGGCTGTCCAGCCCCGATCCCGCCGGCTCGTTGATTTTTTGCCGGCTGGCGGTCCTTACTCCGCGGCGGCGTGCTGGGCGTGCAGGCGGCTGGCGCCGGCCTGCAGCTTGTTCAGGGCCGCGAGGTAGGCCTTGGCCGAGGCGACCAGGGTGTCCGGGTCGGCGCCGCGGGCGGTGACGATGCGGTCGTCCTGGCGCAGGCGCACCGAGACCTCGGCCTGGGCGTCGCTGCCCCCGGTCACCGCGTGGACGTCGTAGAGCTCCAGGGCGGCCTCGTGCGGGACCAGGGCCTGGATGGCGTTGAACACCGCGTCGACCGGGCCGTTGCCGTCGACCTCCTCGGTGACCGTGCGGCCCTCGATGTCGAGCTTCATCGTCGCGCGCTGCGGGCCGCGGGTGCCGGCGACCACCGTCAGGGAGACGAGCTTGATGCGGTCGTGGGCGGTGGCCAGATTCTCGTCGACCAGGGCCTCGATGTCCTCGTCGTAGACGTGCTTCTTGCGGTCGGCCAGCGCCTTGAACCGCTCGAACGCATCCTGGAACTGGTTGTCGGACAGCCGGTAGCCCATGTCGTCGAGCTTCGAGCGGAAGGCCGCGCGGCCCGAATGCTTGCCCATCACCAGCGAGGTCTTGTGCACGCCGACCGATTCCGGCGTCATGATCTCGTAGGTGGTCTGGTTCTTCAGCATCCCGTCCTGGTGGATGCCGCTCTCGTGGGCGAAGGCGTTCCGACCGACGATCGCCTTGTTGTACTGCACCGGGAAGTGGGTGGCGCCGGCCACCAGCTTCGAGGCGCGCACCAGCTGGGTGGTGTCGATGCCGGTTTCGTAGGGCAGCACGTCGCCGCGGGTCTTGATCGCCATCACAATCTCCTCCAGCGCCGCGTTGCCGGCCCGCTCGCCGATGCCGTTGATGGTGCACTCGATCTGGCGCGCGCCGCCCTCGATGCCGGCCAGCGAGTTGGCGACGGCCAGGCCGAGGTCGTTGTGGCAATGGACCGAGAACACCGCCTTGTCGGAATTCGGCACCCGCTCGCGAACGCTGCGGAACATCGCCCGGTACTCCTCGGGCGTGGCGTAGCCGACCGTGTCGGGCAGGTTGATGGTGGTGGCGCCGGCCCGGATCGCCGCCTCGACGCAGCGGCACAGGTAGTCGATCGGCGTGCGGGTCGCATCCATCGCCGACCACTCGACATCCTCGACGAGGTCGCGGGCCTGGGCCACCGTCTTCAGGATGATCTCCAGGACCTCGTCCTCGGTCTTGCGCATCTGGTGGGCCAGATGGATCGGCGAGGTCGAGACGAAGGTGTGGATGCGGCCGCGACGCGCGAACCGCACCGCCTCGCCGGCCCGCGCGATGTCGGCCGGGATGGCGCGCGCCAGGCCGGCGATCACCGCCGACCTGGAGCGGCGGGCGATCTCCGCCACCGCCTCGAAGTCGCCGTTCGAGGCGATCGGGAAGCCGGCCTCGATGATGTCGACGCCCATCGTGTCGAGCATCTCGGCCACCGCCAGCTTCTCCTCCAGCGTCATCGTGGCGCCGGGGCACTGCTCGCCGTCGCGCAACGTGGTGTCGAAGATCAGCACGCGCTCGGACGAGGACGGGGTGCGGGCGGTCTGGTCGGTCATGGTCTGGAATCCTGGTTCGCCCGGGACGTCGCGGTCACGCAGGGCGTCTGGCTGATGTCTCGACTTGTCCAAATCCCCCAAGGGCCCAGGCGCGCGCCCGGACGGCCCTCAGGGGCTGGTAAGGAGAAGAAGGCCGCCGAGGAGAAGCGCGCGCGCCCGCGCCGCCGAGAGGGCGGTCGTCGGAAGCGTCAGCGGGGAGCCGGCATGAGCCACGGCTCGCGTCTCCTGAAGGGGGGATGACCCAGTGCGAGGGTCGCTTGTGTAGCGGTCCGCGGGCGCGATGACAAGCCGCGGCCTGTGCTGCGCCGGCCCGCGATTGACCGCCTCCCGCCTGCTTGCGACAAGCTCGGCCATACGTGCTCAATCACAAGGTGGAGTCGTCCCCGTGTCGCACCTCAAGCCCGGGCTCGCCCTCGCGGCCCTCCTCGCCCTCGCCGCCTGCCAGTCGAAGCCGGCCGTCCCGCCGCCGGCCGCCGGCCTCGGTCCGGTCGCCGCGCTCCCCGCCGGGGCGCTCCCCGCCGGCACCGGTTGCGGCCCTGCCATCGCCCGCACCCAGGCGGTCGTCGACAGCGACGTCGCCACCGGCAATCTCAACGCCCCGGTCGGCAAGCGCTTCTCGGCCGATCTCGCCAACGCGTCGAGCGCCTGCGCCGCCGGCCGCGACGGCGAGGCCCTGCGCCTGCTGGCGGCGGCGAAGGCGCGGTACGGGTATCCGTAGGCTCTTCGAGCCCGCGCGACCTGATCGACGGAGCCGAACATCCGCCATCGTCATTCCGGGCTCCGCTGCGCGGCCCCGGAACGACATGGTGGGGTCACGACCGTCGCAAACAGTCGAAACGGCGCTTACAGAAGAGCCGCCCGCGCCGCCTGCTCCAGGTCGGCGATGAGGTCGCCGGCCTCCTCGAGCCCGGCATTGAAGCGGAACATCGCGCCCTTCGGCAGGCTGGCCGGATCGCGGCGCGGGTGGACCGGCAGCACCAGCGAGACGTGGCCGCCCCAGCTCTCGGCGATGCGAAACAAGAGGAGCGCGTCGACGAAGGCGTGAACCCGCTCGACCGGTAGCCCTTCGTCGAACACGACCGTGAACAGGCTGTTGCCGGCGCCGAAATACTCCCGGAAACGCCCGTGATAGGGGCTGTCCGGGCGCGCCGGGCTCAGGATCCCGGCGGTGAAGCCCTTCCCCTCGAACCACCCCATCAGCGCCGCCGCCGTGGCGGCGTGCCGGTCGAGGCGGCTCTTCGCGCCGTCGACCCGGTGGAACAGGCGGGCGCAGGTCTGGGGCGAGACCGCGCCGTGGCCGCTGATCCGCAAGCGCCGGCGCAGGCGGGCGAGGTCGGCCGCGTCGCGGGCGATCACGATGCCGCTCGGCGTGTCGCCGTAGCCGCCCTCGTATTTCGTCGTCGCCTGGATCGCGAGGTCGATGCCGTGGTCGAGGGGCCGGAAGCGCACGTGGCTCGCCCAGGTGTTGTCCATCGCCGTGCGGAGGCCCGCCGCCCTGGCCCGGGTCGCGAGGCCGGCGATGTCCGGGATCTCGAAGGTGCCGCTCACCGGCGCCTCGAGGTAGAGCAGCGTGTCGGCGGCCGAAAAACGCTCGCCCGCCCGCGCCAGCAGGGCGCCGACCTCCTCGCCCGAGGCGCCGGCCGGATAGGTCAGGAGCTCGGCCCGGCCGGTCCCGGCCACCGCCGCCTCGGACATGTAGCGCCAGGCCGGGAAGTAGATCCCCTCGGGAATCAGGACGAGCGTCGGCGCGAAGGCGTCGAGCACCGTCGCGATCGCCGCGAGGCCCGATCCGCAGACGATCGCGCCGGCGCCGCCGTGAAGCCCCGCGAACTTGGCGCAGACCGCCTCCGCCTCCGGCGACTGGACGACGCCGTACTCGGCGCCGCCATAGGGGGCGCGGCCCGCCGCGTCCGCCGCCTCGTAGTCGCCGAGGGTCTCGAAGCCGACGCTGCTCTGGCCGAGGGATCCGGGATCCGAGAAGGCCCGGGCGTGCCCGAGGCCGCGCGGGTTGAGATGGCCGCGCGCCGCCGCGAGATCGACGATCGGCGCGTGGATCCGGCGCGTCTCGGGGCGGCAGCCCGCCAGGAAGGCCGCGCGCCGCTCGACCTTGGTACCGGCGTCGGTCGGTGACGGGGCGGACGGTGACTGCGGCACGGCGGCTTATCCTCCGGGGGCGGGTGCCGTGCCGTATAGGCCCGTCCCGCCCGGCCCGCCACGCGGAATGCCGGGGAACGTCCGGCGCCGCCGGCGGTTCGGGTACTCGGCCGCGCATCCCCGCACCCGGCAGGAGCCCGAAGACCCCGATGCAATCCCCGCCCGACAACCTCGACGCCCACGCCCTCGGCCGCGCCGCCCCGGAGAAGGGCCTCGCCCGCGAGGCCTGCCCCTATGCCGAGGGCACCGACGCCCGCGAGCGCTGGCTGGCCGGCTTCGACGAGGCCGTGGCGGCGGGCGCCGAGCCGGTGACCGGCGGCCTCAAGCGCGAACCGGGGCGCTGACCCTCCGGCATGGACGCGCGCAACCCCGCCCACCCCACCCTCGACCGCAAGGCGGTCGGGGCGGTCGTCCTCGGCAACGCCCTCGAATTCTACGATTTCACCGTCTACGCCTTCTTCGCCAAGGCGATCGGCGAGGCGTTCTTCCCGGCCTCCGACGCGAGCCACAGCCTGCTCGCCTCGCTCGCCCTGTTCGGCGTCGGCTACGTCATGCGGCCGATCGGCGGCGCCCTGATCGGGGCGCTCGCCGACCGGGCCGGGCGCAAGCCGGCGATGCTCGTCACCATCGCCCTGATGGCGCTCGGCATGCTGATGCTCGCCGCCTGCCCGGGCTATGCGCAGATCGGCGGATGGGCGCAGGCCATCGTCATCGCGGGACGGCTGATCCAGGGCCTGGCGCTCGGCGGCGAGGTCGGCCCCTCCACCGCCTACCTGCTGGAAGCGGCGCCGCGCAAGCGCCGCGGCTTCGTGACGAGCTGGCAGATCGCGAGCCAGGGCTGCGCCGCCCTCTTCGCCGGCCTGCTGGCGACGGGCCTCGCCCTCGTCGTGGGCGACGCCGCCATGGCGGAATGGGGCTGGCGGGTGATGTTCCTGGTCGGCCTCGCGGTGGTGCCGGTCGGCCTCGTGATCCGCAGCCACCTGCCGGAGACGGCCGGCCTCGCCGAGGACCCGGACGCCGCGTCCTCGACCCGGGCGGTGATCGGCCGGCTGCTCAGCGAGCACGGCCGCCTGCTCGGCCTGACCTTCCTGGTCATCGCCGCCTCGACGGTCTCGAACGCCGTCGGCACCAACATGCCGGTCTATGCGGGCGCCACCCTCGGCTTGAGCGAGACCGCCGCGACCGCGGTGCCGATCGCGCTCGGCCTCGCCTCGGTCGCCTTCCCGCTGCTCGGCGGCTTCCTCGCCGACCGCTACGGCCGGCGCCCGGTGATGATCTGGCCGCGCGTCCTGATCCTGCTTCTCGCCGTCCCGGCCTTCGCCTGGCTGCTGCGGGACCCGACTCCGCTGGCGGTCTACGCCGTAACCTTCCTGCTCTCGGCCCTGTCCTCGATCAACGCCGCGGCGATCATCGTCGGCATCCCGGAATCGCTGCCGCGCGCGGTGCGCAGCTCCGGCCTCGCCATCGTCTACGCGCTGTCGGTCTCGGTATTCGGCGGCAGCACCAACTACGTCGTCAACTGGCTGATCGCGGCGACCGGCGACCGGATGGCGCCGGCCTGGTACCTCGCCGCCTTCAGCCTCGTCGGCACGGTGGCGGCCTGGCTGCTGCCGGAGACGCGGGGACGGGATCTCGATGCGGGGGAGGAGGTTCGGCGGGGGATGTGAGACGGGTCCCGCCCGGCCCATTCGAATAAAGCTTGTGGCGCGCCGCCCCTCTCCCGCCCCTGGCCGCGATACCGGGCAAGCCCGGCATCGCCTGAGGAGGGGATCCCGCCCTTGACTGGACTGGCGGCGATCAGGCGGGGATCGCGGCACCCGAGTCTGTCTTCACACCCTCCGCCGTCCCCCCAGCCCCCCGAGCAGCAAAGCCGCCGTCGCGGCGAGCCCCGCGGCGATGCCGGCGCTCGCCAGCGGGTGCAGGGTCGCCCGCGTATAGGCGCTGCGGCGCATCACCGGGACCGGCGGGTCGCCGCGCTCCTCGCCGGCCCGCACCGGGGCGTGGAGGGCGCCGGCCGGGTCGCGCGGCGGCTCCCCGCGCTTCTGGAGCGCGATGATCGCGGGAGCCAGCTGGTCGTAGGCGCCGGGGGCGAAGTCCTTGCCCATCACGAACAGCTTGCCGCCGCCGCCGACGACGATGTCGCGCTGCGGATGCACGGCGGCGTGCAGGATGGCGCGGGCGACCTCCTCCGGCGGGTAGATCGGCGGCGGCAGGGTCGGCTGGCGGTCCATGTAGTTGCGGGCACGGTTGGGCAGCGGGGTGTCGACGGAGGCCGGCTTGACCAGCGTCACCGAGACCGGCGCGCCCTCGGCGATCAGTTCCATGCGCAGCGTGTCGGTGAAGCCCTTCACCGCGTGCTTGGAGGCGGCGTAGAGGCCCTGGAACGGGAAGGCGAGGTCGGAGGCGATGCTGCCGACGTTGACGAGCGCGCCGCCGCGCGCCCGCAGGTGCTCGGCGGCGACGAGCGAGCCGTTCACCGTGCCCCAGACATTGGTGCGGATCAGCCGCTCGTGGTCCTCCTGGGCGATCTCGCGCAAGGGACCGTAGACCGTCAGTCCCGCGACGTTGACCCAGGTATCGAAGCCGCCGAACGTCGCGACCGCCCGGTCGGCGACGGCCTGGACCTGTGCCCGGTCGCCGACATCCGCCGTCACGGCGAGGGCGCGGGCGCCGACCTCCCCGGCCAATCGCTCCAGCACGTCGCCGCTGCGGGCGGCCAGCACCACCCGGGCGCCGCGCGCGGCGGCCATGCGGGCGGTCGCGAGCCCGATCCCGCTCGACGCACCCGTAATCACGATGACCTGCTCGCGCAGCGGCTTGTGTCGCATCGCCGTACTCCCTCCCAGTTCCTGTGTCGGGTGGCGCCGAAGTGACGTTCGAGCGCGGGAAGCGTTGCGACCTGCGCGGCTTTCGCGCACCCGGTGCGGGTTCCGCGGCACCGGCATCCGCCGTGCGCGAGGACGGCCCGGCGGTCCGGGCGGTCCTCGTGTTGCGCCCTAGGCTTTTGATTTCGCCGCATTTTTCGCAGCATGCCGGTATCCCCTTCGGGGCAAGGTGCGCTAGCTCCGGCTCCTGTCGGTCGATGCGACGCGCGAGCGGCCGGCACGCAGAACACGGATATCATGAGCATCAAGACCGCCGCCGCACACCGCTGGCGCTTCCTCGCCCCCGGCCGGCGCGTGCCGGGTTCGCCGCTGGCCTTCCTCCTCCTCGCCCTCGCTCTCGCGACCGGCGGATGGAACTACGTCGAGGGCGCCCGCAGCCGGGCCGAGGCCGACCGGCTCGGCCGGGTGATGGCGCTGAGCGAGCGGGTGCTGTCGACCATCAAGGACCTCGAGACCGGCCAGCGCGGCTACGTCCTGACCGGCCGCGAGGATTACCTCACGCCCTACGACGCGGCGCTCGCCCGGCTCGACGGCGAGCTGACCGCCCTCGACGCGGTCACGCTCGACCGGAGCCTCCGCGAGCGCCGCCGCCAGGTGGTCGCGGCCGAGCGGGACTACGCCGCCAGGGTCGTCGCCTTGCGCCGCTCGGAAGGCCCGCAGGCCGCCATCGACCTGATCCAGACCGGCGAGGGCAAGCGTGCCATGGATGCGGTGCGCACGCTCACCGCGCAGGTCCAGGACGGCGCCACCGCCGAGCTGAAGCGCCTCGCCGAGGCCGACGCCCTGCGCTCGCCGCTGCTCCCCCTCGTCACCCTGGTCTCCGGCCTCGCGGCGGTGGGCCTGCTCGCCCGCCTCGCCCTGGTGCGCCGGCGCGAGAGCCAGCGCATGGCCGACCTGCTGGAGAGCGTGCTGGAGAACGCGCCGGTGGGCCTCGGCTTCCTCGACCACGACCTGAATCTCCGCCACATGAACCGGGCGCTCGGCAACATGAGCGAGCGCGGCTTCGGCGCCGATCTCGGCGCCCCGATCTGGGCCTTCCTGCCCTCCTTGCGCGACGAACTCGCGCCCAAGCTCGCGGCGGCCCGCGACCGCGGCCTCGTCACCGCCAATATCGAGGTCGGGGTGCCGGCCGAGAGCGCGCCGGGCGGCATCCGCTACTTCGAGGTGAGCTTCTTTCCCCTGCGCCGCCGCGGCGGCGGCCGCGAGAGCGAGCGGGCGGACGGCGTCGGCATCGTCATGGACGACGTGACGCTTGGCAAGATCGCTGAGCGGCGCCGGGCCGACAGCGAGGAGCGCTTCCGCTCGCTCACCGAGGCGACCTCGGCCATCGTCTGGACCACCACGCCGGACGGCGCCTTCCGGGAGATCACCTCGGAATGGACCCGCTTCACCGGCCAGTCGCCGGCCGAGGCCGCCGGGACCGGCTTCCTGGAGGCCGTCCATCCCGACGACCGCGCGGCGACGCAGGCGGCCTGGGAGCACGCGGTCGCCAACCGCGCGCTCTACACGATCGAGCACCGCTTGCGCCGCCACGACGGCGTCTGGCGCCACATGGAGGGCCGCGCCGTGCCGATCCTGGAGGAGGGCGGACGGGTGCGCGAATGGGTCGGCGCGCATGCCGACGTCACCGCCCGCAAGGAGGCCGAGCTGGAGCTGGCCGCCGCCAAGGAGGCGGCGGAGGAGGCCAACCGCGCCAAGAGCCAGTTCCTCGCCAACATGAGCCACGAGTTGCGCACGCCGCTCTCGGCGGTGATCGGCTACTCGGAGATGCTGCAGGAGGAGCTGGAGGATCTCGGCGAGGAGAGTCTGCTCGGCGACATGCGCAAGATCGAGGCGAATGCCCGCCACCTGCTGGGCCTCATCAACGACGTGCTCGACCTCTCGAAGATCGAGGCCGAGCGGATGGAGATCTATGCCGAGGATCTCGACGTCGCCGAGACCGTGCGGGAGGTCGCCACCACCGTCGACGCCCTGGTGATCAAGAAGGGCAACACCCTCGACCTGCAGCTCGGCGAAGGCCTGGGCCGGGCGCATACCGACGCGACCAAGCTCCGGCAATGCCTGATCAATCTCCTGAGCAACGCGGCGAAGTTCACGGAAGGCGGTACCATCACCCTCTCGGCCGCCCGCGAGCGCCGGGAAGGCGGCGACCGGCTGCGCTTCACCGTCGCGGATACCGGCATCGGCATGAGCGAGGAGCAGCTGTCGCGGCTGTTCGAGCGCTTCACCCAGGCCGACGCCTCGACCACGCGGCGCTTCGGCGGCACCGGCCTGGGGCTCGCCATCACCCGCGCCTTCGCCCGGATGCTCGGCGGCGAGATCACCGTCGCGAGCCGGGTCGGGGAGGGGACCACCTTCACCCTGGAACTGTCGGCGCTCCACGAGGAGCGCGACCCGGCCGAGCCGGCGGCGGCCCTCACCCCCTCCGCCCCCGACGCGCCGGCCGCCCCTGCCGGGGCCGGCTCCAACCTCGTCCTCGTCGTCGACGACGACCCGGCGACCCGCGACCTCCTCGCGCGCTTCCTGCGCCGGGACGGGTTCGAGGTCGCGACCGCCGCCGACGGCCGCGCCGGCCTGGAACAGGCGCGGCTTCTGCGTCCCCGCGTCGTCCTCCTCGACGTGACGATGCCCCGGATGGACGGCTGGGCGGTGCTGCGGGCCCTGCGCGCCGACCCGGATTTCGGCGCGACGCCGGTGATCATGGTCACGGTGCTCGACGAGCAGAACCTCGCCTTCTCCCTCGGGGCCACCGACTACCTGCACAAGCCGGTGGAGTGGGGGGCGCTGAAGGAGGCGATGGAGCGCTTCCGGCCCGCCATCCACGAGGGGCCGGTCCTGGTGGTCGACGACGATCCCGACGTGCGCGAGCGCATGACCACGATGCTGACCCGCGAGGGCTGGCGGGTGGCGACGGCCGAGAACGGCCTCGCCGGGCTCGAGGCGGTCGGCGTGCGCAAGCCGGGCCTCGTCCTTCTCGACCTGATGATGCCGGAGCTGGACGGGTTCGGCTTCCTGCGGGCGCTGCGCGATCGGCCGGACTGGCGCGACATTCCGGTCGTGGTGCTGACCGCCAAGGACATCACGGCGGAAGACCGCCGCCGCCTCGCCGGCCGCGCCGACCGCATCCTGCAGAAGGGCCATCTCGGCATGGCCGATCTGGCGGCGACGCTGCGGGGGTTGATGAGCCCCGTCGTGAGCGGGGAGGGGGCGCCGCCGGCGCCGGATCGGGCGGTGGCGCCGTGACCGGGCTTGCCGGAGATCGCTCGCGGGGTGACGCCTCGTTCCGAACCGCTGCCGGCGCGCCTTCGCGAGGCTGCGTTCGACCATGCACGTCTACGGCGACGTCCGGCGCCAGGCCGGTCCCACGGCTTCGCGGAGGTCGGCCTCCCGGGCCGAGATCGCCCGGGCCTACGCGGGCATTTCCGCCGCCGACGACGAGCGGCCCCGGCTCCGGGCGGAGGTCGCGCGCTACCGCGCCCACCTCGCCTCGCGGCTCGGCGCCGCGGGGCCATTCCGACGGAGCGCCCTACCTGGACCGATCATGATCCTGCTTCGCCATGGCCAGAGCCAGTTCAACCTCCATTTCCACGCCACCGGCGTCGATCCCGGCATCGTCGATGCGCCGCTGACGCCGCTCGGGCACGAGCAGGCCGAGGCCGCCGCCCGAGCGCTCGCGGCGCAGGGGCTGCAGCGCATCCTGTGCTCGCCCCTGACCCGGGCCCTCCAGACGGCGGCCCCCATCGCCGACCGCCTGGACCTGCCGGTCCTGGTCACCCCGGCGGTGCGGGAGCGGCGCGGCGCCAGCTGCGACATCGGCACCTGCCGGACCGACCTCGCGCTCGCCTGGCCGCATCTCGACCTCGCCCATCTCGACGAGGTCTGGTGGCAGGGCGAGGGCGAGGCCGACGAGGAGGCGGACGACGTCTTCGCGGCCCGGACGGACGCCTTCCGGGCCGGGATGGCCGCCGACCCCGACTGGGCCCACACCCTGGTCGTGTGCCACTGGGGCTTCATCGCCGCCGTCACCGGCCGCAACCTCGCCAATTGCGAATGGGTCCGCTGCCGGATGGACGCGGGCGGGCGGCTCGTGGCCGTCGAGGAATGACGTCCAAGGGGATCCGCCGCTCCCGCTGACCGAAGGAAAGCTCGGCCGGCTCCGGGCCGGGGCGGAGGACCGCCGCCCTCGCCATTCGGTGATCTCGCGCTTCGTTGATCTCGCGGCTGTGCCGGCCTATGCATCGGCCCATGCAACTCCACATTCCTGCCGAACGCCCCGTGGCTCCCTCCGTGGCCCCCTCTGTGGTTCCATTGGCCTGCCCGTCGCCGCGGGCCGGAAAGGCGGCGCCGTTCCTGCCGATGAGCCGCGCCGAGATGGCGGCGCTCGGCTGGGAGTCCTGCGACATCGTGCTGGTGACGGGCGACGCCTACGTCGATCACCCGAGCTTCGGCATGGCGATCATCGGGCGGCTGCTCGAGGCGCAGGGCTTCCGGGTCGGCATCATCGCGCAGCCCGACTGGCAGTCGGCGGAGCCGTTCAAGGCGCTCGGCCGGCCGAACGTGTTCTTCGGCGTCACCGGCGGCAACCTCGACTCGATGGTGAACCGCTACACCGCGGACCGCCGCCTGCGCCACGACGACGCCTACACGGCCGGCGGGGAGGGCGGAAAGCGCCCGGACCGCTGCACCATCGTCTACACGCAGCGCTGCCGCGAGGCCTACAAGGACGTGCCGGTCGTCCTCGGAGGCATCGAGGCCTCGCTGCGCCGCATCGCCCACTACGATTACTGGTCCGACAAGGTGCGCCGCTCGATCCTGGCGGACGCCAAGGCCGATCTGCTGATCTACGGCAATGCCGAGCGTGCCGTGGTCGAGGTGGCGAACCGGATGGCCGCCGGCGAGGCGCCGCACGAACTGGATTCGATCCGGGGCGTCGCCCTGTTCCGCCGGGTGCCCGGGCACTATACCGAGCTGCCCGCCGACGACCTCGATTCCGCCGACGAGGCCGCGTCCCGCAAGCCCGGCGAGACCGTGATCCGGCTGCCGGCCTACGAGCAGGTCAAGGACGACAAGGAGGCCTATGCCCGCGCCTCGCGGGTGTTGCACCGGGAGGCCAATCCCGGCAACGCGCGCCCGCTCGTCCAGCGCCACGGCGACCGCGACCTGTGGCTGAACCCGCCGCCGATCCCGCTCACCAGCGACGAGATGGACGCGGTCTACGACCTTCCCTACGCCCGCGCCCCCCATCCCTCCTACGGCGACGCCAAGATCCCCGCCTGGGACATGATCAAGTTCTCGGTGACGATCATGCGCGGCTGCTTCGGCGGCTGCACCTTCTGCTCGATCACCGAGCACGAGGGCCGCGTTATCCAGAACCGCTCGGAGGGCTCGATCCTGCGCGAGATCGAGCGGATCCGCGACAAGACCCCGGGCTTCACCGGCGTGATCTCGGATGTCGGCGGGCCGACCGCCAACATGTACCGGATGGCCTGCAAGGACCCGAAGATCGAGGCGGCCTGCCGGCTGCCCTCCTGCGTCTTCCCGGACATCTGCCCGAACCTCAACACCTCGCACGACGACCTGATCCGGCTCTACCGCAAGGTCCGCGAGGTGAAGGGCGTCAAGAAGGTGATGGTGGCGTCGGGCGTGCGCTACGACCTCGCGGTCCGGAGCCCCGAATACGTCAAGGAACTCGTCACCCACCACGTCGGCGGCCGCCTGAAGATCGCGCCCGAGCATACCGAGCGCGGGCCCCTCGACAAGATGATGAAGCCGGGCATCGGCACCTACGACCGCTTCAAGGAGATGTTCGACGCGGCCGCCAAGGAGGCGGGCAAGAAGTATTATCTGATCCCGTACTTCATCGCGGCGCATCCGGGCACGACCGACGAGGACATGATGCACCTCGCGCTCTGGCTCAAGAAGAACAACTATCGCGCCGACCAGGTGCAGACCTTCCTGCCCTCGCCGATGGCGACCGCCACCGCCATGTACCACACCGAGGTCAACCCGCTGCGGGGCGTGCGGCGCGGCGCCAGCGAGCCGGTCGAGGCGATCAAGGGCTTGCGCCAGCGCCGGCTGCACAAGGCGTTCCTGCGCTACCACGACCCCGAGAACTGGCCGCTGCTGCGCGAGGCCCTGCGGGAGATGGGCCGCGCCGACCTCATCGGGCCGCGGCCGGACCAACTGGTGCCGTTCTCGCAACCGCCGGGCACCGGTCCGGCGGCGGGCAAGGGGCGCGGCCCGCAGCGGCCCGTGCGCCAGGCGGGCGGGCAGCGCTTTACGACGAAGGGCGTGCCGTTGCGGAAGTGAGAGTCTGCCGCGTCTGATCGGCGGCTGTGTTCAAGGCGACCTCCGATCATCGGCGGTTCGTTCCGGCAATTCTCTGTCGTGTCATCTGATAATCAGCCCTCCGGATCTGTAATTGCTGAAATTACAGATCCGGAGGGTAGGCCAGTTCTCGAATGACGGTCGAGCTAAGAGAATTCCAGGAAAATCTCAACATTGAAGCGGAGGGCCGGGGCGGCGTGCCGAGTCCGAAGTTCATGCTTCTCTTGGATGCTGTGATGTGTCCTCTGGACGATCTGCGAAAATCATCCGAGAACGCGCGCGCTCATCGGCTATTCACGTTTCGTGCTCTGTGTCCTTGCTGCGAAATCGGAGCTGTCACGTGCAAATACAAATCGCCGGTGACTGGAAGCATGACATGCGATGGCCCCGGGTGCGTGAAAGTGGATTTTTAATTTTTTACCGATCGCGGCATTCGCAATGCGCCTTCGGCAGACGATCCCCCCGCCGCACCCGGCGCCGAACCGTGCGTGTCGGCACAGCCCCCAGCGAGACTTGTGCGCAGGAAGCCGGCTGCCGCCGAAGCCGGGGCCGCCGGGCGGTGGAAGGCCTGGATCCGGGGATCCGCCAGCACGCCGGGCTGACCGTCCCGCGCCCAAGCGGGTGCCGTGGAGGGCGAACAGGGCGTCGAGCGCCTCGTCGATCCCAGCCGGGCCCGCCAGCTCCTCCCGAACGGCGTCGAGGGACGCGGCGCAGTGGCGGAGCTTGCGGCGCTGACTGCGAGTGAGAGCATCAAGCGGCGCGCCTCAATGCGGCAGCACCGGCACCGGGCAGACCTCTCCCCTCCTGGTCAGTCGCGGTCCAGCCGGCGGGCGGCGGGGTGAGGAGCGCGGAATCCGGGCGCAGCCCCCCGGAGATGGGCCGAGGCCTCGCGGAGTACAGAGCGGGAGTAAATTGCCGGAGGCTCGCGCCGGTCTTGACCGGGAGACACGCTTCACCGCTCCGACGCTTCCCCCGACGGGCCTCCGCCCGGTCTAGGCCGCGCTCATTCGCCCATGGACCCTGGACGATCGGAGACGTAATACTGGCGCAACAAACCTCCGCCAAAGTGAGGTATGGAAGGTGCAACTTCGGATTTGTCTCTAATTTGATGTGTTCCATCTACATCAATTGGACGAGATCGATCCCTCCCCGCGCTGTATCGGTTGCGTAGACGGCAGGCTTCCCCCGATTGAGAAGGGTCAACGCGATGATGGCTCAGGTACGGCGCAAGGTCGATCACTCGCAGGACGCGACCGCCGAGGCGATCCGGTCGCATATCAGGGCGCGGCTGGAGCGCTTGGTCTCCGCGCTGAAGGGCGGCGCTCAGTGATCTGAAGTCCGGACGATGACGTCCGGACTTCATCATGGGAACGGTATCCAACCGCGTCGCGGTCGGATACCGTTCCTCGGTCTTCGATTGTGCAGCATGGCCGGCGACGAGCCGGCTCTGTTTCGCCGGAACTTGCTCTGTACTGCGCGGGGGAGTCGACGGGTTCACATGCCTGAACGAAGCCGATTGCCGCATCGCGAACGCACTCGCCGCGCGATCGACCGGACATCGCATGGAGCGTCCCCTCGGGCGAACCCGCGGGGATCTTCGATCATGCCGCGCCGTGCGGCTGGAACGGATCGGCGACGATCGGCCAGAGCGGGCGCGCGGCCTTCGGCAGCCGCAGGGCGGCGAAGTCGGGATTCGCGCTGCCCGGCACGGCGACGTACCGGATGCGGTCGGCCCGCGGCGCGAAGGCGGCGTTGAAGTGCTGGGCCGACTTGACGAAGACGGTGGCGTAGTCGCCCAGGGACACGCCGAACTGCTCGAACGCCTCCGGGTGGAAGACCTGGGTGCGCAAGGCGTTGAGCAGGATGTGCAGGCCTCCCGCCTCGACCAGCACGCAATCGCCCATCGGCTGCTTGCCGTTGCCGTAGGTCTGGACCGCGTCGAGCCTGATCCCGAGCACCCGCACGGGGAGGTCCAGGGGATCGCCCGACATCGGGCCGGTCTTGCCGCCGATGCGCAGGGCCAGGCGGGCGCCGGGGCCGGCCTCGCGGCAGAGCCTCACCGAGACCGGATCCCAGATGCTGCCGATGGCGCAACGCGTCGCGCCGGCCTCGACCAGGGCGCGCAGCAGGAAGGTCGAATCGCTCGCCGAGCCGGCCCCGGCATTGTCCGACACGTCGGCGAGCACCGTCACGCCACCCTCGGGCGCAAGGGCGACCTGCACCGCCTCGTCGAGGGTCAGCAGCCGGTCGGTGGTTGCGTCGCGTAACCCCCACAGCTCGCGGGCGAGCGCGTCGGCCTTGCACCGGGCGAGATCCGGGTCGCCGTCGGTGACCGCCACCACCTTGGCACCGACATCCGGGATGTCGGCCCAGGGGAAGCCGTGGGCGAGCGACAGCGAGAGGATCCCGTCCCGCCCCTCCGCCGCGCTCATGCGGTCGACGAAGCCGCGGGTCGGCTGGTTGGGCGTGCGCCACACCGCCAGCATCCGGCAATCGGCCACCGCGATCGTCGGCCGGGTGCGGCCGGCCCGGGCATCGTCGCAGAGGAAAAACAGGTCGCGCGCCCGGTCGTCGACGTCGATATGCGGATATTCCTTGTAGGTCAGCAGTACGTCGGAGGCGGCCACGATCCGATCGGTCAAGTGGCAATGCAGGTCGAGCTCGACCCCGATCGTGACCGAAGTCCCCAGGATGTCCCGGGCGGCGGCGACCAGTTCGCCCTCGCAATCGTCCTGGGCCTCCGCGATCATCGCGCCGTGGAGGTTGAACAGCGCCATGTCGACCGGGCCCGCGGCCTTGAGGTCGGTCAGCACGCGGTCGCGCAGCTCCTCCCAGACGTCCTGCCGCGTCGGCCCGCCGGGCGGGGCGAAGGCCGCCAGGCTCTCCACCACCTCGTAGCCGGCCGCTTCGCCGAGTTGGCGCCAGACCTTCAGCGGCCCGGCGAACCAGTGCGCCGAGCGGCGGGACGCCTCGGCCTCGACGTAGAGGTCGTCCAGGAAGGCGGTGCGCCCGGTCGGGATCGGCGAGAAGGTGTTGGTCTCGGTGCCGAGCGCGGCGATGAAGAGTTTCACGGGTGGGGTCTCCCGGCTGGAGATGTCGTGAGAAAGGGGGGCGGGCTCCGTCTGTCCGATCCGGATCGGGTGTCGTTACTCCGCCGCCACGTGCACCCCCGGCCGCGTCCCGTCGTTCCACTTTCCCCCGATCGCCCGCTCGACCTGGGCGGCGAGCTGCAGGAGCAGCCCGTCCTGCCCCTGGCGCGCCTGGGCCTGGATGCCGAGGGGCAGGCCGTGCTCGTTCCAGGCGAGCGGCATCGACAGGGCCGGCAGGCCGCACAGGTTGGCCAGCGGCGTATAGGCGAAGTTGCGCCACAGGTTCTCGAACCAGGCATGGACCGACGGCTCGTCGCTCATCGTCAGGTACTCGGTCGTGCCGACCTTCGGCGTCGGCAGGGCGGTGATCGGGGTCAGGATGATGTCCCATTCCTCGAAGAAGGCGCCGAAGCCCCGCGCCGTGGTGTTGAACGCCGCCTGCATCGCCGTGCGCTCGGTGTAGGTCGCGTGGCGCCCGGCCTCCCAGATCCGGATGTTCATCGGCTCGACGAGGTCCTCGGGCGGCCGGTCGAGGCCCTTGGCGGCGATCAGCCCGTTGATCGTCTGGGCGAAGTTGGTGATGTAGCAGGTGGTCTGGGCCCGGAAGGCGGCCGGCAGGTCCACGGCCGGCAGGGCCCAGTCGACGTGGTGGCCGAGGCCTTCGAGGAAGCGCCCGACCCGCTCCAGCTCGGCGACGTGGTGCGGCACGGCGCGGTACTCGCCCCATTCGTGCGACAGCGCGATCCGTAAGGATCCCGGATCGCGCCCGATCAGCGTCTCGTAGGGCTCCGGCGCGGTCCAGTACGGCATGAACTCGCCCGGCGCCCCGCCGCGGCACCGGTCGACGAAGGTCGCGGTGTCGCGCACGCTGCGCGACTGGCAGCCCTGGATCGACACGATGCTGGTGAGGTCCGACCCGTAGGGCGCGATCGAGAACACGCCGCGGGAGGGCTTCAGCCCGAGATTGCCGTTGACGCCGGCCGGGATGCGGATCGAGCCGCCCCCGTCGGTGGCGTGCGCCATCGGTACCACGCCCGCCGCCACCGCGGCTGCCGAGCCGGCCGACGAGCCGCAGGTGGTGTAGTCGAGGTTCCACGGGTTGCGGGTGACGTAGACCGCCGGGTTCTCGGCCGAGCTGCACACGCCGAATTCCGGCGTGGTGGTCCGGCCGATCAGGTTGAGGCCGGCCCGGCGCATCTGCCCCGTGAGGTGACTGTCGCTGTCGGCGCGGTTGCCGCGCATCAGCAGCGAGCCCATCTCCTGCCGCCGGCCCTTCAGGGTCGGCCCGAGATCCTTCATCAGGAACGGCACGCCCGCGAAGGCGCCGTCGAGGTTCGTGCCGTCCCGGGCCGGGTCGGCGATGCAATCGTCGAACAGCTCGATCACGGCGCTGGTCCGCGGATTGACGCGGGCCACCCCGGCCGCCGCCTGGGCGGCGAGCTCGGCGGCCGTCACCTCCCCGGCGCGCACCCGCGCGGCGAGCGCGCAGGCATCGTGCTGCGCCCATTCCTCCCAGCTCATGGCGAGGGTCATCGTACTGTCCTGTTCTCGTTACTCTTCAAGTCGTACTGTCGTTTCAAGACGAGGCGCGCCCTCTCTTCCCTACGGCAGAGGGGATCCGGCGCGTCGTTCCCGGTCGTGTGCATCACGCGGGGGCCGCTTCCTCGACGTGCTCCGCCCCCCGCCCGAACTCCCGCCCCGGCGCCGCGTCGATCAGCGCCCGCGTGTAGGCCGCCTTCGGCCGCGCGAAGACCTCCGCCGTCGCGCCCTCCTCGACGATGCGCCCCCGCTGCATCACGATCAGCCGGTCGCAGATCTGCGCCGCCACCCGCAAGTCGTGGGTGATGAACAGGATCGCGAGGTCGAAGCGGCGCTGCACGTCGTCCAGGAGGGCGAGCACCTGGCGTTGCACCGAGACGTCGAGGGCCGAGACCGCCTCGTCGGCGATCAGGATCTCGGGCTCCATGGCAAGCGCCCGGGCGAGCGCGATGCGCTGGCGCTGGCCGCCGGAGAACTGGTGCGGGTAGCGGGAGAGCGCCGCCGGATCGAGGCCGACGAGGCGCATCAGGTCGCGCGCCCGCGCCGTCGCGGCCTCCGGGCGCGTGCCGAAATTCACCGGCCCCTCGACGATCGAGGCGCCGACGGTGCGGCGCGGGTTGAGGGAGCGGAACGGGTCCTGGAACACCACCTGGATCTTACGGCGCAACGGCCGCAGCCGGCGCTCGGGCAGGCGGGCGATGTCCCGGTCTCCCACCAGGATCTGCCCCCCGCTCGGGGCGATCAGCCGGGCGATGCAGCGGGCGACCGTCGACTTGCCGGAGCCCGATTCGCCGACGATGCCGACGGTCTCGCCGCGATGGATCCGCAGGGCCACGTCGGCGGCGGCGTGGACGGTGCGGGCCTTCCTCAGCAGGCCGCCGCTGCGATAAGTCTTGGCGAGGGCGGCGGTCTCGAGCGCCAGCGCACCCGTCACCGGCGGGCGCCGGGCCGGCACCATCGTCGGCACGGCGGCGATCAGCATCCGGGTGTAGGGATGTTGCGGGTCGCCCAGCACCTGCGCCGCCGGTCCCTGCTCGACGATGCGGCCGCGTTGCATCACCACCACCCGGTCGGCGATCTCCGCCACCACCCCGAAATCGTGGGTGATGAACAGGACGCCGGTGC
Organism: Methylobacterium sp. DB0501; assembly: GCF_011043735.1. Taxonomy (GTDB): domain Bacteria; phylum Pseudomonadota; class Alphaproteobacteria; order Rhizobiales; family Beijerinckiaceae; genus Methylobacterium; species Methylobacterium alsaeris. Next base: position 602,955 of record NZ_JAAKGV010000001.1, read on the forward strand.
CGCGCCGCGCCTGCATCTCGCGGATGAGCCTGAGGATCTGGGCCTGGGTGGTGACGTCCAAAGCCGTCGTCGGCTCGTCGGCGATGAGAAGGGCCGGGTCGAGGATCAGGGCGGCGGCGATCATCACCCGCTGGCGCTGCCCGCCGGAGAGCTGGTGCGGATAGGAGGCGTGCATCCGCTCCGGGTCCGGCAGGTGCATCGCCTCCAGCATCGCCAGTACCTTGGCCCGGCGCTCCTTCGCGCCCAGGTCGGTGTGGATGCGCAAAACCTCCTCGATCTGGTCGCCGACGGTCAGGACCGGGTTCAGCGCCGTCATCGGCTCCTGGAAGATCATCGCCATGCGGTCGCCGCGCAAGGCGCGAAGCCGCTGCGGGCTCGCGCTCAGCACGTTCTCGCCCAGCAGCCGGATCGATCCGGCGACGGGCTTCAGCACCCGGGCGAGCAGCCCCATCACCGAGAAGGCGGTGACCGACTTGCCCGAGCCCGATTCGCCGACGACGCAGACGATCTCGCCGGGAGACACGGTGAAGGACACCCCGTCGACCGCGCGGAGCCGGTCGCCGCCGCCCGGCAGCGCGATGGCGAGGTCGGAGACTTCAAGCACGGGCGGTTGGCGCACGGGCGGTTGGATCACGGGGGAGGGCGCGGAGGTCATCGGCCGGCCATCTTCGGATCGAGGGTGTCGCGCAGCCCGTCGCCCAGCATGTTCACGGCGAGCACCGTCAGGCCGAGGAAGATTCCCGGATACAGGATGGTGTGCGGATAGACCCGGAACAGGTTGCGCCCCTCCGCCATGATGTTGCCCCAGCTCGGGATCTCCGGCGGGATGCCGATGCCCAGGAAGGACAGCACCGCCTCGACCAGGATCGCCGAGGCGGCGATGAAGGTGCCCTGCACGATCAGCGGCGCGACCGTGTTCGGCAGGATGTGGCGCGCCATCAGGTGCGGCAGGCGGGTGCCGGCCATGATGGCGGCCTCGACATAGGGCTCTTCCCGTACCGACAGCACGATCGAGCGCACCAGCCGCACCACCCGGGGAATCTCCGGCACCACGATCGCCGCGATGACGGCGGGGAGCCCCGCCCGGAACAGCGACACCACCGCGATGGCGAGCAGGATGCCGGGGATCGCCATCAGCCCGTCCATCAGCCGCATGATCGGCCCGTCGAGGGGGCGGATGTAGCCCGCGATCAGCCCGAGCAGCAGGCCGACCGCCAGCGCCAGGGCCGCCACCGTGACGGCGATCACCAGCGAGATCCGGGCGCCGTAGAGGACGCGGCTGTAGACGTCGCGGCCGAGGCTGTCGGTGCCCATCCGGTGGCGGAAGGTGGTGGTCGAGCCGTCCTCGGCCCGGATCGTGCGCTCGTAGCCCGGCGGGCGGTTGCGGGTCGCCGGGTTGATCGCCGTCGGGTCGATCGTCCCGAGGAGGGGGGCGAGGAGGCCGATCAGCGCCATCGCCAGGAGGACGCCCGCGCTCGCCGCCGCGACGGGGTTGCGCAGGAGGCGCCGGGCCAGGGAGACGGAGGGCGGCGAGGGGAGGGCGGGGGCCGGCACGGCCGGTTCGGTGCTCATGGCGCGACGCTCACTGCCGGATCCGCGGATCGAACAGGCCGTAGGTCAGGTCGATCAGGAGGTTGATGAGGACGTAGATGCCTGAGAACAGCAGGATCAGCGCCTGGATCGTCGGGTAGTCGCGGGCCAGGACCGCATCGACGGTGAGGCGGCCGAGGCCGGGAATCGCGAACACGCTCTCGGTCACCACCACCCCGCCGATGAGGAGCGCGATGCCGATGCCCACGATGGTGACGATCGGCACCGCCGCGTTCTTGAGCGCGTGCCGGAACAGGATCTTGCGCTCGACCTGGCCCTTGGCCCGGGCGGTGCGGATGTAATCCTCGTTCAGGACCTCCAGCACGCTCGCCCGGGTCATCCGGGCGATGAGCGCGATGTAGACGACCGACAGGGTGAGCGAGGGCAGGACCAGCCGGTGCAGGTAGCCGCCCAAGCCCCCCGAGAGCGGCTGGTAGCCCTGGACCGGGAACCAGCCGAGCGTGATCGAGAAGACGTAGATCATCCCGTAGCCGATCACGAAAACCGGCACCGAGAACCCCAGCACCGAGACGCCCATCACGATCCGGTCGAGCCAGGAGCCGTGCCGGTAGGCCGCCACCACCCCGAGGGGGATCGCCACGCAGACCGCGATCAGCATCGTGGCGGCGGCGAGCGACAGGGTCGGCTCGACCCGCCCGAGGATCAGTTCGCCGATGCTCTTCTTGAAGAAGAACGACTCGCCGAGATCGCCCCGCGCCAGGTTGCCGATCCAGATCGCGAACTGCGCCGGCAGCGGCTGGTCGAGGCCGAGCTGGTGGCGCACCTGGGCGATCTGCTCGCTCGAGGCGTTGTCCCCGGCGATCACCGCCGCCGGGTCGCCCGGGGTGAGCCGCAGCATCAGGAAGACCAGAACCGCGACGATCGCCAGGACCGGGATGGCGGCGATGAGCCGCCGCAGGACGTAGCCGAGCATGGCGCGACGCTTACTTCTTCTTCTCGACGTTCCAGAACACCGGTGCGGCGGCGGTCAGGATGCCGGTGATGTTTGTCCGCGCCGCGATCGGGATGTAGAACTGGCCGAGGGGGACGTAAGGCACGACCTCGCGCCAGCGCAGCTGCACGGCCTCGGCGATCGCCTTCTGCTTGGCGGGATCGACCTCGCGGGCGAAGTCGTCGCGCAAGCGCTCCATCTCGGCATCGCACGGCCAGCCGAACGGAGCCTTGTCGCAGCTCATGTTCACGAAGCTCGACATGACGGGATTGAGGATGTCGGCCGAGACCCAGGAGGTGTTCATCAGGTTCCAGCCGCCCTTGTCGGCCGGATCCTTGCGCACCCGGCGCGACACCACGGTCTGCCAGTCGGAGGATTGCATATCGACCTTGAAGCCGCCCTTCTCGAGCAGCTGCTTCGCGACGGGGCCGAGATTGGTCAGGGTCTGAAGGTCGGTCGAGTGCAGGAGGACGATCGGCGTGCCGTCGTAGCCCGCCTCCTTCAGCAATTGCTTCGACTTGGCGAAGTTCGACTCGAGCAGGCCGTCCATGCCCTTGTCGGTCGCCATCGGCGAGCCGCAGACGAACAGCGCCTTGCACGTCTTGTAATAATCGGGATCGCCGACCACCGCCTGGAGGAAGTCGGTCTGGTTGAGGGCGTAGGTCAGGGCCTGACGCGCCTTCGGGTTGTCGAAGGGCTTGATCAGGTGGTTCGGCCGCATCGCGTATTGCAGGCCGAGGGGATTGTAGTCGACGAGCGCGACGTTGGAATCGCCCTTGAGCAGCGGGATCAGGTCGTAGGCCGGCTGCTCGATCAGGTCGATCTCGCCGGCGAGGAGGGCGTTGACCGCCTGCTGCTGGTCGGAGACCGCCAGCCACTCGACCCGGTCGAGCTTGACCACCTTGCCGCCCGCGAGCCCCGAGGCCGGCTCGGAGCGCGGCTTGTAGTCCTTGAACTTGGTGTAGACGATCTTGTCGCCGGGCTTCCACTCGTCCGTCTTCATGACGAAGGGGCCGGAGCCGGTGAAGTCCGAGATCTGCTGGTTCGGATCGGTCTCGGCGACCCGCTTGGGCATCATGAACGGCACGTTCGAGGACGGCTTGGCGAGACCGAACAGCAGCAGGCCCGTCGGCGACTTGAGCGTGACGGTGAAGGTCTTCGCGTCGTCGGCCTTCATGCCGTCGACGAAGCTCATCAGCTTCTGGCCGAGCGAGTCGCGGGCGGCCCAGCGCCTGATCGAGGCGACGCAATCCTCCGCCGTCACCGGCTTGCCGTCATGCCACTTGAGGCCGTCGCGCAAGGCGAACGTATAGGTCAGGTTGTCGGGCGAGACCGTATAGGTGTCGACCATCTGCGGCTTGACCTGGCCGTCGGCGTCGAGCGCGAACAGCGTGTCGTAGATCATGTAGCCGTGGTTGCGGACGATGTAGGCGGTGGTCCAGATCGGGTCGACGATCTTGACGTCCGAATGCATCACCGCCTTGAGCGTCTGCGCCGGCGCGGTTCCGGGGGCGAGCAGGGCCGCCGATGCGGCGAGGAGGCCGAGAACGGACCGACGAAACGCCATCAAGTTGTCTCCTCGCAGTGTCGCCGCCCGTGCGGCCGTCGAAAACCGAGCGTCGGGTCGAACCGCTCGCGGCGGCATCCATGCAATCGCCAGACCAGCCTGCCCGTCCGATGCGGTGCAGATCGGGTTCGCCGAAGACCAGGGCGCCGGCCAATATCGGGAAAGCAGAGGCGGGATCCGGCGGGTCTTGACGAGATCCTGCCGCTGCTGACGCGTGCAGGATGGGCGAGCCCGCGCGGGCTGACTACGACGAAAACGTGCGAGGGGTGCACCGTTTTGCGTGGTACTCCCTCGGCCGCCTGAGCCCGCCCGGCAGGCTGCCGCCCTCCGCGCCGTCCCGGGGTCGCGCAGCGGTTCTGAGATCACGGCGAGCCGGTCGAATCCGGCGGTCCGACTTGCCCTGACGGCCGCCGGGTTTCCCCACCCTCACGGCTGCACCCGCTCCAGCGCGGCTTCCAGGTCCCGGCGCAGGCGCTCGGCGGCGAAGCTCGGCTGGCGGTCGGCGGGCACGCACAGGTCGAGGGAGGTCTCGACCGGCATCGCCTCGGGAAAGGGCACCGCCGCCATCGTGCCGGCGGCGATCTCGTCGGCGAAGGCGGCGCGCGGCAGCACCGCGAGGGCGCCGGCCTGCAGGATCAGCGCGCGCTGCACGGCGAGGGAGGCGGCCTCGAAGGTCGGCACGATCCGGCACCCGGCCTCCGCCGTCGCCCGGTCGATGAAGGTGCGCACGCCGAATTCCGGCCCCGGCAGGACCCAGCGATACGCGCCGAGCACCGCGCAGGCCGCGCCGCCGGCCTGCGTCACCGGGTGGCCCGGCGGGGCGATGATGAATTGCGGCAGCCGCACCCGCCGCACCACCGCGATGGCCTCCGAGGCCGGGGCGAAGAAGGTGAGGGCGAGGTCGCAGGACGCGTCCTCGATCGCCCGCACCGCGTCCTTCGCGGTCCCGGTGCGCAGCCGGGCGCGGACATGGGGGTGACGGGCCGAGAACGCCGCCAGCACCGGCACCAGGATCGCCGAGGCGACGCCCTCGGCGGCATGGACCCCGACGAGGCCGCCACGCAAGCCCTTGAGGTCGTCGATCAGGCGGGCGACGTGGTCGAGCTCGTTGATCGTGCGGTCGAGCTTGGCGGCGAGCAACTCCCCCGCCGCGGTGAGCCGGATGCCGAGCGGCCCACGCTCCAGCAGCGGCGCGTCCATGTAGTATTCGAGCTGCGAGATGTGCCGCGCCAGCACGTTGGGATGGATGTCGAGCTGGGTGGCGGCGTCGCGCAGCGACGTGCAGCGGGTGACGACCGCGAAGTAGTGGAGGGCGACGATCTTCGCCATGCCGGAGCGCGACCTCGACGGACATCACGCCGGGGGGCGGCAGCCCCGGCAGGACAGTGGCCGGATGATTGAAATCTGATACGAAACAATCACTTAGTGTGACCAAGACGAGCCTTTGTGTCACAGGTGCCCGCCGCGGCGCAATCCCCCGGCGGCTCTGGACCGTGGCGCCGGTGACCTGCCGGCTGCGCCGCGGCGGGGGTTGTCCCCCGGGCGGGTCGGTGTCGCGCCCTGAGCGCCCGCCGGGCGAGGACGTCGGTCGCGGCCTCGACCGTTTCGCGGCCTCGCGTGAGAGCCCCTGCCGGGAGCGTCGCCCGGGGCGGGCGGCCCGGGATGGCTCTGCCGGTCCGGACTCTCATGGTTCTGGATTCTTACGGGTCCGGCCCCGGCGGGTGATCTGAACGGGCGTGAGGTCGCCGATGGACGGAAGGCGGTGGCGTCGCGTCGTGACCGCCGGGCGCCTGCGGATGCGCGTCCACAGTTCGCAACGGTCCAACGCATTGTTTTACGGTGACGTTGAGGCATACTCCCCCGGAACTTCCTCCCCGGGGCAGCGGGGCTCTCCAACCCCCGATTTCGTCCCGTATGGCTTCGACGATACATCCAGGGCTCGGCGACCACGATCGCTTCGACGCCGAGGCGGCCCGCGCCGACCCGGCCCTGTTCCGCCGCTTCCTCCCCGAGATCGCGCACCGCACCACCGGCGAGGTGCTGGCCCATCCGGACTTCGCGCGGTTGCGCCGTCGCTACGTCGTCGACACGATGGCCAGCTACGCGACCGCGGTCTTTCCGGGCGGATTGCAGAGCACCGCCTACCGGTCGGCCGCCGTCGGGGCCATCGTGTGCCTGCACGCGGCCTACGACCCGGACGACCGGGCGACCTGGCCGACGCTGAGCCGCCTCAAGCAGGCGGTCGCGACCTTCGACCTGTCGAGCCCGCGGCAGGTCGACGATTTCGTCGCCCGCCTGGTCTCGACCGGATACGTGGCCCTGCAGCGGCCGGCTTGCGACGGGCGGCTGCGGCTCCTGCGGGCGACCGAGAAACTGCTGGCGTGGGACCGGTCGGCGACCGCATCCTATTACGGCGTGCTCGATGCGCTCTACCCGGATGCCGGCGGGCGTGCCGCCCTGGTCCAGGATCCCGAGTTTCAGGCGGTAAGGAATGCCGCCGCGACAACGATATTCCACATCATCGGACACTTCATCGCCGAAAACCGCGACCTGCTGCCCTTTCTTGCCATGTATAATGGTGCCAGAGTGCTGATGTTGCTGGCAGCCCGAGCGGAGGATGGGCTCGAGTGCGATGGAATCGACCTCGAATTCCTCCAGGAAACGTTCGGCGTGTCACGCTCGCACGTCCGTAACATCCTGTCGGCGGCCGAGGCCGGAGGCCTCCTCGCCTGGTCCGGCCCGGACCGCCGAGCGCCTCGCCTGACGCCCCGCGGCCTCTTCGCCGTCGACCGCTTCATCGCCGACACGCTGTCGTCGAACGATATGAGCTACCGCATGGCCCGCATGCGGATGGGTCTGGACCCCGGGCGGCCTCCGGGCGACTGAGCCGGGCGCCTCTCGTCCCGCGACGGCCGCCGCCGTCGACCGCGGATCACCAGCCCAGCTGCTGAATCCATTCCCCGAGGAGCAGACTCGTGCGGGACTGGCCGGGACCGGCCCCCTGCTCGGCAGCGGCATCGCGCGGCAGATAGCCGAACCGCCGCCGGAACGCCCGGCTGAAGGTCTTCTCGTCCCAGAAGCCCGTCGCGTAGGCGACGCTCGAGATGCGTGGGCGCCCATCGGCGGCCGGATCCGTCAGCATCCGCATCGCCTGGGCCAGGCGGCGGTTGCGGATGTAGCTCTGCACGCCGTCATCGGCGGCGAACTGGCGGTACAGCGTCGCCCGCGACAGGCCGAACCGGGCGCAGATCATCTCCGGGCCGAGTTCGGGCACGCCCAGATTGTCCTGGATGAAGGCCCGGATCGCGAGGCTGGTGCGCCGCTTCGTCGTGGCGACGTCCCCGGCCGGGCTCGGGAGGGCGGCGGCGCACAGGGAGGCCGCAGCCTGGGCGACGCCGGGCGCCTGCTGGGCCGTCAGGTCCTCGCAACTGGCCACCACATCGCCGAGATAGGCGGCGAAGAGCTGCGTCACGCGGTCATCCGCGACGCTGAAGCGGTGGCCGTGCAGGGAGTCGACGAGCCCGGCGCGCGCGCCGAGCAGCCCCCGCGGAACCAGGATGTTCGTGGCAGCCACCGCAGAGGACGAGATGGTGACCGGCTGGGCGAGGTCGTAGAGGACGAAGTCGGACGGATTGATCCTGGTTTCCGACCGGTCGGTTCGTATCGTGCTCGTGCCGCTGCGATAGAGTTGGATCAGCACGTGGTCGACGCCCTGGCGCTCCACCATGCGGGCGCTCCTCTCGAGCCTCTGTGCCGGGGCCGACACCTCGCCGACGAGCACCGATCCGAGATTGTAGCTCCGCATCCCCACCGACGGACCCGCATGCGTCTCCGGCACCGGATAGGCCTCGAAGACCGGCGCGAGGTGCTCGGTCCAGGATTTCCAGGACGCGACCGGATCGGGATCCGGCACGAAGCGATCGACGGGGATATCCGGCATCATCATTGTTTAATCTAGAGTCATATTGCAGCCTTTACTCCGGCATCCGGTCGTATGCGGACGCACTTACTTGCGTTCGCAATCGGTGCAGTCGCATAGGCGTTGGCTCGCGTAAGTTCTGCTGTACCGCTTCCATTCCGTGACGGCAAACGCCGGCGGCGGCAAAATTTGCGACGATCTTCGTTTTTAGTTAGATCTTGGCGACGGGACCTGGTGATCCTGCGACGAGACGAATTCTCACATGGGTCATCCTTAGAATTTCAATCACCGGCCGGCTCGGCGCCTCGTTCGGCATCGACGGCCCGGGCGCCCGGGAGGTGCCGCTTGCCGGCGCCGGCCTGCCGGGCCTGTCGCGCCAGGGCGCGCGGCCGGAGTTCCAGAAGTTGGAGGCCGCGCTCGCCGCCACCCGGCCGCTGGCCGGGCACCTGACCCTCGACCTCCGGGCGCGACCGACCAGGTCGGAGAGAGCGGTCTCGTCAACGGCGACACGCTCTCAGGCGGGCTCGCCGCTACGGCCGACGTGCGCAGCAGCTACGGCATCGGCCGGGGCAGCCTGGCGGCATCGCCGAACTACGCGGTGAGCTACGTCGGAGCCGACCTTTCGGTCACGGCTCGTCCGCCGACCCTCACGGCGGACACGCAGTCTCGTGTCTACGGCGACTCCAACCCGGCTCTGACCTGCCGGGTCGGCGGACGTGGTCTCGTCCACGGTGATACGTTGACCGGCACGCTTGTCACCCCGGCTGACGGCAATAGTCTTCCGGGACAATACACCCGCAACCGGGGCTCGCTGACGGCTGCTGCAAATGACGGCGTCACCATCTCGGAGCCGACATCACGATCACCCCGAGACCTGCAACCTCGTTCCCGGCTACCGTCCCTCGATCAGGGGCAAGCTTCGCGAGCATCGTCCAGCGCGTATCCACCGTCACGCCGGCATTTGCCGGACAATCGTCCCAGCTCGCTCCCGGTCTCCTCCGGCTGATCGCCGTCGCAGCGTCGGTGCCGGCACTTGCCCAGTCCCGCGCTCCAAGCCGCACCCGGCGCCGTCGAGCAGTCCGTTCGAGGGCGACGACGTCTCAGGCCAGCGCGAGATGCAGGGCCTCCTCGACCCGTCCGCGCTCGCCGGCGTCCAGGGGCGGCTGCGGCGGGCGCAGGCACGGATCCGGGATCGCCCCGAGGTGATGCAGCGCGTGCTTGAGCCGCGCCGTCGCCCGGCCGCCCGGCGCATCGCGGTAGATCGCGACCGCGAGCGGATACAGCGTCTCGTGGAGCTGCCGGGCCTGCGCCCAGTCACCCGCCTCGGCGGCCGCCCAAAGGGCGGCGACGAGGTCCGGGACCACGGCGGCCAGGGAGACTTGGCTCCCGACGCTGCCGATCAGGTAGCTCGTCAGCAGGTGCTCGTCGCCGGAGCCCAGCACCTTGAAGTCGGCGCGCAGGCCCGTGAGGAGGCGCAGGTTCGCCTCGTACTGCGCCACTTCCCAGCTTCCCTCCTTGATCGCCACGACCTGCTCGATGCCCGCGAGGCGGCGCAGCGTCGCCGCGTCGTACGCCATGGCGCCGGCCCCCACCGGCGCACCGTAGAGCATCAGCGGCAGGCTCGTGGCGGCCGCAACCGTACGGTGGTGCAGCATCACGCATTCGGGGTCGTGGCCGAGCGCCCAGCTGTTCGGCGGGAACACGAGCAAACCGTCGGCTCCGGCCCTCTCGAAGGCGGCGGCCTCCCGCGCCGCCTCCAGGCTCGATTCGGCGTTGACCCCGGACACGAGCAGGCAGCCCTCGGGGACGACGCGGCGCGCGGCCTCGATCACCGCGACCTTCTCGGCGCGGTCGAGGACGAAGTTCTCGCCGGCATGACCGTTGAGGAGGAGCCCGCGGATGCCGGGCCGCGTCGCGACGGCGTGCAGGTGTCGTTCGAGGGCGGGCAGGTCGAGGGCGAAGTCGGCGCCTCGCATCGGCACGATGGTGGCCGCATGGATGCCCGCGAGGCGCTCGGAGAAGGAGAGGGGGGACGATGACGCGGGCGCGCGAAGCGGCTGGGGCACGGCAGGAGAGTCCTTCACGCCGCCTCGGGGCGGGCCAGCAGGCGATCGATGGGAAAGAGCGGGAGGTCCGGCTCGCGGCCGAGGAGGCGCTCGGCGAGGAGCCGCGCGATGTAGGGGCCGCTCGTGTAGCCGGAATGGACCGAGCCGCAGACGAAGGCGCCCTCGATCCCCGGAACTGGCCCGGCGACCGGCAGGGCGTCGGCGGTCTCGGCCTCGAGCCCGGCCCAGGCCCGGGCCATCCGGGCGGCGCGCAGGGCGGGAATCGCGTGGCAGGCGAGGCGCACGTTGCCGACGACGCGGTCGGGCAGGAGCTCGACGCCGCCGCGCTCGCGGTCGCCCACCCCCTGCCAGCCGCCCCCGATGACGACGGTGCCGTGGGGATACTGCTTGAGCGAGAGCAGGCCGTTGGCGATGCCCACCACCGTGCGCATGATCGGGGCCACCCGCTCGCTGACCACGAGCTGGTTGACCAGCGTCTTGATCGGCAGGTGCACGCCGAGCCAGGCCAGCATCGGCTCGATCCAGACCCCGCCGGCCAGGAGGATCCGCCGCGCCCGCACCGTGCCGGAGGCGGTCTCCAGCTCGAATCCCGCTCCCGTCGGCGTGACGCCGCCGACCGGCGTGTTCTCCCGCAACGCCACCCCCGCCTCGATCAGCGCGCGGCGATACGCGAGGCCCGTGAGGTAGGCGTTGGCGTAGCCGTCGACCCGGCAATGGCCGGCGCTGCGTACGGCCTCCGACAGGCCGGGCTCGATCCGGCGGGCCTGCGCCCCCGACACGAGGGTGATCGGCGCGCCGGCCTCGCGCCGCTTGCCCGCCCGGTAGGCGAGCAGTTCCTCCTCCGCCGGGGTGAAGGCGAGGGACAGGCCGTCGCAGACCACGACGCCGACGTCATGGCCGAGCCAGTCGCGCGCCGAGGCCCACATCGCGTGGGCGCGCAGCGCGTAGGGCATCAGCGCCGTCCGGGTCATCTGCATCGTCAACGTGCCGGCATTGACGCCGGACGCCTCGCGACACAGCGCCCCGCGCTCGAAGAGCGCGACATCCATCCCGCCGCGGGCGGCGAAGAGCGCCGCCGTGGCGCCGTGGACGCCGCCGCCGACCACTGCCAGATCGTGCACGGTCATAGGGGGGCGGGCTCCGGGATCGGGATGTCGGCGTAGTCGAAGTCGCCCATCAGCTCGTCGAAGCCGATCGGGCGCAGGGGCGGGCGGGCCGTGAAGGCGCCGACCGCCTCGCGCGTGCCGACGCGCGCCGCCAGCAGTTCGGCGGCGACGTCGCCGCAGAGGCGCCCCTGGCACGGGCCCATGCCGCAGCGGGTGAACTGCTTCATCTGGTTGACGTCGCGCGCGCCGGCCGCGCAGGCCGCGTCGATCTCGGCGCGGGTGACGTCCTCGCAGCGGCAGACGACCGTCTCGGGGGCGATGGCTTGCACCTGCGCCGGCCGCAGCCGCATCATCCCGGCCATCCGGTCGGAGAACGGACGCTCGCGCGCCATCGCCCGGCGAAGCCGCTCCGCCTCGCGGGCGAAGGCGTCGGGCGCGAGGCGTCCGGCATCGGCGGCGGCGGCAAGCCCGGCGAGTTCTCCGCCGAGCGCGGCCATCGCGGCGCCGCGCAGGCCTGCGCCGTCGCCGACGGCGTAGAGGCCGGAGATCCCCGTGCGCCCCGCCTCGTCGGTGACCGGAACCAGGCCGCCGCGCAGAGGGTCGAACCGGTGCGGCGCCCGCAGGAGGCGCGTCACGTCCGAGCCCGGAACGAGCCCGTGGCCGACGCAGAGCGCATCGACCGCGAAGGTGCGCTCGGGCCCGGGCGCCGGCGCGCCGTGCGCGTCGACGGGGCCGATCACCGCGCGCGCGATCTCCGTCGCGCCCTCGGCCCGGCGCAGGGCTTGGCGGAAGAAGATCGGGATGCCGGCCGCCTTCAGGGAGGTCATCCAGCATGCGCCCTGGCCGAGCAGGCCGGGCCGGGTGAGAAGGTCCGGCAGCGCCCGCAGCCAGTCGCTGCGGGCGGCGAGGTCGGCCACGCCCACCACCTCGACGCCGGCTCCCGCCAGGCCCGCCGCGACGGCGAAGAGGAGGGGCCCGCAGCCGGCGACGAGGACGCGGCGGCCCGGGGCGATGCCGTGCGACTTCAGCAGGATCGTCGCGCCCGCCAGCCCCACCACGCCCGGCAGCGTCCATCCGGGGAAGGGCACGACGCGCTCGTGCGCGCCGCCGGCCGCCACGAGGCGCCCGGCCGAGACGCGCTCCCAGCGCCCGCTCTCCGCGTCGATCATGTCGAGGTCGAGCGAGGCTCCGACCGACCAAACGGTGCGGCCGTAGAGGAGGGTGATGCCGCTGGCGGCCAAATCCGCCCGCAGGGCATCGCCGGGTTCCGCCGTTGCGGCGCGCGCGGCGGGCCGGACCGGCTTGCGCCAGACCTGCCCGCCGGCATCCGGGTTCTCGTCGATCAGGGCGACGCTGAGGCCGGCCCGGCTCGCCGCGAGGGCCGCCGCGCCGCCCGCCGGGCCCGCGCCGAGGACGGCGAGATCGACCGCGTGCCGAATCGGCCCGCTCACGACCGGGCCGCTCCCGGTCGGGGCGCCGCCGCCGGGCCCGCCCCTTGCAGGGTGACGACCATGCCGTCGCGGACCATCGTGACGCAGGCGCGGCGGATGCGCCCGTCCACCGTGACCGCGCATTCCTGGCAGATGCCCATCATGCAGAAGGCCCCGCGCGGTGCGCCGCGCCGCGGGCTCACGCGCAGGGCCCGGCGGCCGCGCGCCAGCAGCGCGGCGGAGAGGATCTCTCCCGGCTCGACCCGCCATTCCACGCCATCGACCGTGATCCGCATCGTCATCCGACCCCGCGCTGCCTGCGAAGGAGGCACCGGCGACCTACAAACTGCGCTTTACAGCACCCGCGAATGTATACATTTTGCAGACCGAAAGCGCAACCGTCATCGACCGGTCGGTCCCTCCACCACCCCCGGACGGCCCTCGCGATCAGGAGACAGCCCATGCTCGGATTCGGGACGATCAGGACCACCCTCGCCGCCGGCCTCGCGGCTCTCGCTCTCGCCGCGACCCCCCTGGCGCCGGCCGCCGCGCGGACGCTCGACGAGGTCATCGCGTCCGGGACGTTGCGCGTCGGCGTCAACCCGACGCTGCCGCCCTTGGCCAAGTTCGACGAGACCAACACGATCGTCGGGTTCGACGTCGATTTCGCCACCGAGATCGCCAAGACGCTCGGCGTGAAGCTCGAAGTGGTCCAGGTCGGCTCGCCCGACCGCATCCCCTTCGTGACCTCGGGCAAGATCGACGTCGTGATGGGGGCGATGACCCGGACGCCCGAGCGCGCCAAGGTCATCGAGTTCACGGTCCCGGTCCACACCGAGGTGCTCGGCGTCCTCACCACCGAGGACCAGCCCTACCAGGACTGGAAGAGCTTGAACGTACCCGGCGTCACCTTCGTCGAGGTCCGCGGTTCCACGCCGGTCAAGTTCATCGCCGACAACCTGCCCCAGGCCAAGGTGACGCTGCTCGACAACTATCCCGATGCCGTCCGCGCTCTGTCGCAGAAGCGCGGCACCGCGATGATCGACGTCATCGATTTCATGGGCGAGCACATGCGCAACTACCCGAACACCAAGTGGAAGATCCTGCCGACCCCGATCGACACCTATTACTGCAGCATGGGCGTCGCCCGGAACGCGACCGGCCTCAAGGACTGGCTGAACGTGGCGATCTTCGACATGCACCGGCGCGGCCGGACCGCGGACTTGTGGAAGAAGTGGTTCGGCATGGACATGATCGCGCCGGTCCAGGCTTCCCCGTACTTCTGATCCCGGGTTTTCGCTGCGGGCGCCTCCGCGATCCGGGCGGCCCGAGAAAGACGACCGATGGGTTACACCTTCCAGTTCGGGCAGGTCTGGCCGTTCCTGCCCCGGTTCTTCGACGCCGCCTTGGTCTCGCTTCAGCTCGCGCTCCTCGCCTTCTGCGGCGGCCTCCTGCTCGGCACGGCCGGGGCGGCGATCCGCACCTATGGCGGGGCTTTCGCGAGCGGGACGGTGAAGCTCTACGTCACGGCCTTCACCAACACCCCGCAGCTGGTGCAGATCTACTTCCTGTACTTCGCGCTGCCGGATGCCGGTCTCGTCCTGTCCTCGTTCACGGCCGTGCTGATCGGCATGACGCTGAACGCCGGCGCCTATCTCACCGAGATCCAGCGCGCCGGCTTCGAGAGCGCGCGGCGCTCCGAGCTTGAGGCCGCCGCGGTCCTCGGCTTCTCGCGCCTCCAGCAGATCCGCTACGTCGTCCTGCCCCACGCGATGCGGGTGCTGCTGCCGCCCCTGTCGTCGCACTTCATCATCATGACGCTGGGCACCTCGATGGCCGCGGTGTTCGGCGTCGAGGAGCTGACGGGCGAGGCCCTGACCCTGTCCTCGCAGACGTTCCGCTCGGTGGAGGTGTTCCTGATCGTCGCCGGCTTCTACGTCGCGCTGACGCTCGTCGCCTCGCTGGCGATCGGGCTGTTCGCGAGGCTCGCCTTCCGGGTCCGGGTGAGGCCGCTGTAGATGATCGAGACGATCCTCGCCGAGTGGCCGCGTTTCGCCACCGTCTACAATGCCGCGTTCCTGGCCCGGGCCGCCGCGACGACCCTCGCGCTCTCGGCGGTCGGCGTCGTCCTCGGCAGCCTGATCGGGGTGGCGGTCGCCGTCGCCGGTCGCACGCGGGCGGCCTGGCTCATGCCGCTGCGGCTCGGCGCCCGGCTCTACACCGAGCTGTTCCGCCGGGTGCCGTTCCTGGTCACCCTGATGCTGACCTTCTACCTGGTCCAGGCCTCGGGCGCCGACCTGCCCCTCGCGGTGGTGGCCGGGATCACCGTGACGCTGATCGCCGGCGCCTATCTCGCCGAGATCGTGCGCGCCGGGCTCGCCGCCGTCCATGCCAACCAGTGGGAGGCTGCCGCGACGATGAACTTCACGCTCCTCCAGACGATCCGTTTCGTCGTTCTACCCCAGGCCTGGCCGCTGATCCTGCCCCCTGCCTTCGGCTTCTTCGTGATGTTCATCAAGGATACGGCGCTCGCCTCGCAGATCGGCGTGATCGAGCTGACCTACGCAGCGCGGGTCCTGAACAACAAGGGGTTCTCGGCGACCCTCAGCTTCGGCTGCGCCCTTCTGCTCTACTTCGCCTTGTCGTACCCGCTCGCCCGTCTCGGGGCCAGACTGGAGACCCGCCTTGCCGGACCTCGTCATCCGCGGCCTTGATGCCCATTACGGCGCGACCCAGGTCCTGTCCGGCCTCGACCTGCAGGTGGAGCGCGGCGCGACGATCGGGCTGATCGGGCCTTCCGGCTCGGGCAAGAGCACGATCCTGCGCACGATCCTCGGCCTCCTGCCCCCGACCCGGGGCGAGATCCTCCTCGACGGTCGCCGGATCGACTACGGCAGGGCGGCGGACGTGCGTGGCTTGCGCGAGCGCGTCGCCGTGGTGTTCCAGCAATACAACCTGTTCCAGAACATGACCGTGATGCAGAACGTCTGCATCACCCCGGTCAAGATCCGCGGCCGACCCCGGCGCGAGGTCGAGGACGAGGCGCGCCGGCTCCTGGCCAAGGTCGGACTCGCCGACAAGCTCTCGGCCTATCCCGACCAGCTCTCGGGCGGGCAGCAGCAGCGCGTCGCCATCGCGCGCGCCCTGGCGCTGCGGCCGGAGATCCTGCTCCTCGACGAGGTGACGGCCGCGCTCGATCCCGAGCTGGTCTCGGAGGTGCTCGACACGATCCGGCTGCTCGCCCGCGAGGGCATGACCATGATGATCGTGTCCCACGAGATGGGGTTCATCCGCGAGGTGTCCTCCCGCGTCGTGTTCATGGCCGACGGTCGCAAGGTCGAGGAGGGCGCGCCCGCGCTCATCTTCGACGCCCCCCAGGAGGCGCGCACGCAGAGCTTCGTCTCGAAGATCCTGCGCCACTGAGGATCGGTTCGCCGGTCCTCAGCGCACGGTGGCGAGGGCGAAGCGCTGCAGGCTGCGGATATGGGCCTGCACGGCCTTGCGCGCGGCTTTCCCGTCATGGCTCTCCAGGGCGTCGAGGATCTGGGCATGCTCGCGCAGGTCCGGGGCGACGCGGTCCTGGAGACGGGCAATCTCGAACAGGCGAGTGGTCACGCGCAGGCGCCGGATCATCTGCGCCAGCACGTCGTTGCCGCTGTTGCGGGCGAAGAGTTCGTGCAGGGCGTCGTCCGACTGCCAATGCGCGTCGGTATGGAGCATGGTCGAGCCCGCCTGGAGCCCGGCGATCTCCCGGCGCACGGCAGCGATCTCGGCCTCCGGGATGTGGCCGCAGGCCGCCTCGGCGGCCTCGGGCTCGAGGATCTCGCGGACCTTGAGGCTCTGGAGATACTCCCCGAGATCCACGTGCCGCACGACGAACGAGCGTCCGCCGCCCTTCACGACGAGCCCTTCGCCCTCGAGCCGTTGCAGGCCCTCGCGCAGCGGCGTGCGGGAGACGCCGAGCTGGGCCGCCAGCTTCGCCTCGACGATGCTGTGGCCGCCGCGCAGCTGGCGCCGGCGGATCATCGCGGTGACGGAGGTGTAGACGAGGTTGACGAGGTTGGAAGGCGCCGCCGCCTCGCCCGCATCGGTGACGCCGGGTTCGATGCCCAAGACCGCTTCGCCCGCCTGATCCATCCGGTGATCGCCGGTCCGGATTGTATGCAGATTGAACGCATTTGCAATGGTGTGGGACGTGAGGTGATCCCCCGGTCGCCGCGCGGTGGGCCGGCGACGCGCCGGAGGCCGGGAGCACGGTGTCGGCGTTCTCCGCCGTCGGGTTCGGGACCCTCCTGACGCGGACCGGGACGTGGAAGCCGAGCGCCGGCAGCGCGTCCGGGTCGTCGCTGCCACGGCAGGCCGCGGCGCCGGCCGGGAGTTTCGTGGGAGACGCCGGAACGCCGTCTCGCGAGGCGGATGCCGTCTCGTCGTAGGCGTTGCCGTCGAAACGGAAAACCCCGAGCGCCATCCGGCGGCGGCGCGATCGGATGGTGCTCTAAATCCGCGGCAGCCGCGGCACGCTGTCCAGAAGGGTACGCGTATAGGCTTGCGACGGGTTCGCGAAGACGGCCGCGACCGGGCCCTCCTCGACCACGCGCCCCTGGCTCATCACCAGCACCCGGTCGCAGAGGGTGCGCACCACGGCGAGGTTGTGGGAGATGAACAGGTAGGTGAGCGAGAGCTCGCGGCGCAACTCGCCGAGGACATCCAGGATCTGGGCCTGGACCGAGACGTCGAGCGCCGAGGTCGGCTCGTCGAGGACGAGGAAGCGGGGCTCCAGCGCGAGCGCGCGGGCGATGCAGACCCGCTGCTTCTGCCCGCCCGAGAGTTCGTGCGGGTAGCGGTGCCTGAAGGCGCGCGGCAGGCTGACGAGGTCGAGCAGCCGGTCGACCCGCGCGTGGAGCGCCGCGCCCCGGGCGATGGTCTGCACGCGCAGCGGCTCGGCGATCGCCTCGCCGATGGTGCGCCGCCCGTTGAGGGCGGAATGCGGGTTCTGGAACACGATCTGCATGTCGCCGCGCAGGCGCCGCATCGCCTCGTCGCCGAGCGCCGTGATGTCCTGGCCCGCGAACATGATCCTGCCGGCGCTCGGCTCGATCAGGCGCAGGACCATGCGGGCGATCGTCGACTTGCCGGAGCCCGATTCGCCGACGATCCCCAGGACCTCGCCGGTCCCGATGGAGAACCCGACGCCGTCGACGGCCCGCACCTCGCGCCCGCCGCTCGCGTGGAAGACCTTGACGAGGCCGATGGCGTGCAGGAGCGGCGATGGATGGAGCGGCGTCACGTCAGGAGAGGTCGGCATGGTGGCACGCGACGCTGTGGGCGGGATCGGCGCGACGCATCGCGGGCCGCTCGGCGGCGCAGATCGCCGTGGCACGGGAGCAGCGCGGGTGGAAGCGGCAGCCGGTCGGCGGGTCGATCAGGCTCGGGATCGTGCCCGGCACGCCCGCGAGGCGCCGGATCTCGCCGTCGATCGCCGGCAGGGCGGCGAGCAGCC
The DNA here is from genome assembly GCF_011043735.1 of Methylobacterium sp. DB0501. Taxonomy (GTDB): domain Bacteria; phylum Pseudomonadota; class Alphaproteobacteria; order Rhizobiales; family Beijerinckiaceae; genus Methylobacterium; species Methylobacterium alsaeris. Next base: position 621,085 of record NZ_JAAKGV010000001.1, read on the forward strand.
CGCGGGTGTAAGGGTGGAGCGGACGCGCCAGCACCCGGGTCGTCGGCCCCTCCTCGACGACGTTGCCCGCATACATGACGGCGATGCGCTCGGTCAGCGCCGCGATCGCCCCGACGTCGTGGCTGATCATCACCACCGTCAGCCGCAGGCGATCGACGAGGTCGCGCAGGAGCCGCAGCACCTGGGCCTGCACCGTCACGTCGAGGGCCGTCGTCGGCTCGTCGGCGATCAGGAGGCGCGGCTTGCCGGAGAGGGCGAGCGCGATCAGCACGCGCTGGCGCATGCCGCCGGAGAGCTGGTGCGGGTAGGAATCGAGCGCACGCTGCGGCTCGCGCAAGGCCACCTGCGCCAGCAGCTCGGCCGCCCGGGTCCGGCGCTCGGCCCGGCCGGGCCTCGGGGCGCCTTGCGCCCGCGCATGGGCGGCGATCGCGTCGCCGAGCTGCCGCCCGATCGTAAAGAGCGGGTTCAGGTAGGTCATCGGATCCTGGAAGATCATCGAGATCTTCACGCCCCGGATGCCCCGCCAGTCGCGCTCGCTGAACGCCGCCACGTCGCGCCCCTCGAACAGGATGCGCCCGCCCGTGCACGCCGCCCGGCCCGGGCCGATGCCGAGGATCGTACGGGCGAGCACGGTCTTGCCGCAGCCGGATTCGCCGACGATGCCCAGCGTCTCACCCGCGTCGAGCGCGAGGTCGATGCCGTTCAGCACCTGCGCCGGTCCGTCGAAGGTCGGAATCGCCAGGTGGTAATCCTCGATCGCGAGCAGTGCGTTCATCGCCAGAAGCACCTCATCGTCCTGCCCACCTCATCGGCCGGAACTCCTGGGATCGAGGATGTCGCGCAGGCCGTCGCCGAGCAGGTTGAATCCGAGCACGGTCAGGAAGATGGCGAGACCCGGAAACGCCGAGTACCACCACCAGTCGGGCATGTAGGAGCGGGCGACCGAGATCATCGCGCCCCATTCCGGATCCGGCGGCTTGGCGCCGAGCCCGATGAAGCCGAGGCTCGCGGCCGAGAGCACGGCGAGGCCCATATCCATCGACAGCTTGACGATGATCGGCGACAGGCAGTTCGGCAGGATGTGGTGCCACAGGATCCAGGGCGTGCGGGCGCCCGCGGCCCGGCTCGCCTCGACGAACAATTCCTCCTTGACCGACAGGGTCTTGGCCTCGACGAGGCGGACGTAGCCCGGCCACCACACGAGGGCGAGCGCCGCGATGCAGTTGGCGATGCCGGGGCCCAGAGCCGCCACGATCGCCAGCGCCAGGGCGAGGCCCGGCACGGCGAGAAAAAGGTCGGTGAGGCGCATGATGGCGCCGCGCAGCAGACGGCTCTTCGTGTAGCCGGCGACGATCCCGAGCGGCACACCGATGCCGGCCCCCACCACCGTGATGATGAGGCCGATCCAGAGCGAGATGCGGGTGCCGACGATGACCCGGGACAGGAGGTCGGCGCCCATCTCGTCGGTGCCGAAGGGGTGGGCGAAGGACGGCGCCAGGAGCCGCTGCGACAGCTTCACGGCGCCGGCCGTGTCGCCCGGATAGGGGGCGAGCCAGGGGCCGAAGGCGGCGAGCACCAGGAACAGGGCGACGAGGGCGAGGCCCAGCATCGAGGAGAACGAGCGGGAGAAGAGGTGGGCGTAGAGCCGCCACTGGCGGATCGTGGTCGCGTGGCGCATCCGGAAGGTGGGCGGCGCGTCGGCCAGGGCCGGGGAGGCGTCCGGGAGAGCCATCACGCGGCCCTCAGGCGCGGGTCGATCCACGCATAGGCGAGGTCGACCAGGATGTTGACGGTCATGAAGCAGAGCCCGATCGCCAGCGTCACCCCGACGACCGGCTTGAAGTCCGAGGCCAGCGCCGAGGAGACCGCGTAGAGGCCGATGCCGGGCCAGTCGAACACCGTCTCGACGAGCACGGTCGAGCCCAGCATCCAGCCGAAGCGCAAGCCGATCATCGCGATGGTCGGCAGGAGCGCGTTGCGCAACGCGTAGACCGCGACGATGCGCAACGGGGCGATGCCGTGGGCGCGCGCCGCCACGACGTGGTCGGATTGCAGGGCCTCGATCATCTCGGCGCGGTTCACCCGGAGGATCGAGGCGAGGCACGGAAAGGAGAGCACGATCGCCGGAAGGAGGATGTGGCCGAGCGCCTCGCGGAAGGTCTCGAACTGCCCGCGCAGCAGCGAATCGACGAGGTAGAGGCCGGTGATCGTCCCGGGCGGCGCCTCCGAGAGCGGCAGGCGGCCGGAGACCGGCAGCCATTCGAGGTGCACGGCGAAGGTGAGCTGGAGCAGGATGCCGAACCAGAAGGCCGGCAGGGCGACCCCGGAGATCGACAGGATGCGGGTGAGGTGGTCGATCGCGCCGTCGCGCTTCAGGGCCGACAGGATGCCGAGCGGCAGCCCGAGCCCGACGCCGATCGTCATCGCGACGAGCACCAGTTCGAGCGTGGCCGGGAAGTAGCGCCCGATCTCGGACAGGACCGGCCTCGTCGTGACGATCGAGGTGCCGAGGTCGCCCCGGGCGAGGTCGCCGAGATAGATCGCGAGCTGCACCGGCAGCGGCTTGTCGAGGCCGTATTCCCGGCGGACGGTCTCGACCATGTCGGCGGTCGCCTCTGGGCCGGCGACGAGCCGGGCGGGATCGCCCGGCGCCACGTTGGTGATGAGGAACGTCAGCACCGCGAGGCCGAGCATCGTGCCGGCGACGGTCAGGAGCTTCTTCAGGACGAAGCGCAGCAAGGGCCGTTCCCCATCGGAGCTATTTCGCGTCGATCCAGAGCGGGTAGAGGTCGACCTCGCCGGTGAACCGGACCGGGCTGAAGCTGAAGCCTTTCAGCACGTCGCGGCGGGCCCAGCGGCGGTTCTGCACCATGCCGAACACCTCCGGCTGGTCGGCGACGATCCGCTTCTGGATCTCGGCGTAGAGCGGGGCGCGCGTGTCCCAGTCGGGCGTGGAGCGCGCCTCGTCGATCATCCGGGCGACCTCGGGATTGTCGTAGAACGACATCGCGAAGTACTGGCCCCAGGAATTCGGATGGTACTGATAGGCGACGGCATCGGGATCGGTCGAGATCGGCGTCACGAAGACCGAGGTCAGGTTGGGCGAGGTCTCCGGCTTCGAGCCCTTGGCCACCATGTTCGGCCATTGCTCGGGCCGCATGTCGACCTTGATGTTGAGGGCGGCGAGGTTGTCGAGGAGGAGGAGGCCGATCCGGCGTGCCTCCTCCAGCCCGGCGATGTGGTAGTACTCGAGCGTGATCCCGCCATTCGGGTAGGCCGACTTCGCCAGATAGTCCTTGGCCTTGGTAAGGTCGCGCCGCGGCATGCCGGGCACGTCGATATGGCCCTTCATGCCGGCCGGAAACACGCTCGTCTGCAGCCTGGCGGCGCCGTTGTAGATCTGGACCAGACCGTCGTAGTCGAGCGCGTAGGCGATCGCCTTGCGCAGGTTCGGGTCGGCGGTCGGCCCGACCTTGTTGTTCATCTTGATGCCGAAGGTCGTCATGCCGGCATGGTCCTCGATCGCCACGCCCTTCTGGCGCGCGACCTGGACGTAGTCGTCGGGGGTCAGGCCCTCGACGATGTCGGATTCGCCCCGCAGCAGCGAGGCCTTCTGGGCGGCCGGCTCGCGGACGATCCGGTAGATCACGCCGGCGGGGCGGTGCGCCTCGCCCTGCGGCCAGCCCTTCCAGTAGTCGGGCAATGCCGCGAGCTCGTGGAGCACGTTGGGCTCCCAGCGCTTGATCGTGAACGGGCCGGAGCCGGCCTCGTGGTCGGTCAGCCACTTCTGACCGTCGTCGCCGTCGACGGCGTGCGCCTCGACCTGCTTGGGATCGACGACGTACCACCAGGGCAGGAACGACAGGAACGCCGCGTAGGGCTTCTTCAGCGTGAACCGCACCGTCCTCGCGTCGACCGCCTCGATGCCCTCGGGCGCGAGGAAGTCCTTCAGCATCCAGGCGACGCCCTTGTTGAGCTTGAGGCCCCGCACGAAGGAGTAGCGCACGGCTTCGGCATCGACCGGATTGCCGCTGTGGAACTTCGCCGTGCCGGTGAGGTGGAAGGTCCAGACCGTGCCGTCGGGGCTGGTCTCCCAGCTCTCGGCGAGCCACGGCTTCACCTCGGCCGGATTGCCCTCGTACTTGACGAGGGCGTCGTAGACCGCCTGCTGAAGCATGCGGGTCGACCAGTCGTAGCGCACGTGCGGATCGAGCACCGGCACCTGCTGACGCCCGCCGAACACGATGACCTTGCGGTCGCCGACGCGCTCGAAGGCGCTCGCCGGAAGGGCGGCACCCGCCAGGCAGGCCGCCGCGAGCAATCCGAGGCCCAGTTTGCGCATGGGGCGAATCCTTCGTGTCAGAGAAGCTGGCGGACGGCGCCGGCGACGATCCGGCGCGACAGGAGGACGGGCACATCGACGGTGTCGCGGATCTCGCGGCGCATCGCCTCGGTGTAGCCCATGCAATGCATGACGATCAGGTCGCACCCGGCGAGCGCGGCGGCGCGCTCCGCCATGGCGTCGCCCGCATAAGGCGAGGCCGCCACGACCTTGGGCGTGCCGGCGAAGACGTGCCGTGCCGGGAATTCCTCGACCTGGCGGGCGAGCGGCACCATCACGCCGAGCCGGGGACAGGACGCGGCGAGCGCCTCGACGGTCGCATCGACGATGCGCTGGGCCTCGACGAGGAGCGTGCTCTCCAGCGGCTCGACCTGCGTTCCGGTGCACAGGAGCACGATCGCGTCATGGCCGTGGCGGTCGATCCTCCGCAGCAGGCCGGACAGGCGCTCCTCGATGCGGGCCTTCGACAGCACCGCCTCGCGCCCGTCGCGCAGGCGGCTCGCGAAGGAGGCCTCCCCATCGGCCGGGTGCAGGGCGGCGATCTCGTCCTCGGTGGCGTCGTCGAGCACGCCGTATTCCCGCGCCTCGACCGCCCCGCCGATCTCGGCCAGCATCTCCGGCACCATGTCGATCCGCGGCGATTGCCCGATCGTCACGAAGGCGAGCCGGCTCGTCCGTCCCATCCGATCCCCCACCCGAGCCCCGTCGATCCGCAGAAAGCTAGTCCCGGGCCGGACCGGGCCGCTATAGGGGAGGGCCCTTAGGGTGGGGGTGGTGAAAGCGTGGGCTTCTGCCTGCGGGGTGCGCAATCGGGGCCGGCCGATGTCCCAAGTCCGATCAGCTGAGCCGCACGAAGGGCTGCTGAGGGTAGAAAACGGTCCAGCCGCTTTTGGAGAATTGGGGACGGAAACCGGCTCTGGCCCAGACGGACGAGACCGCGGCGCAGGCCTGTCGAGATCGAGAGCCGTCCTTACAATGCTGTCTCGACGCTGCTCGCCATCCGCCCGATGAGGTCCATGAGCACGGCGCGCTCGTCAGCCTGAAGACCCGCGCAGGCCGTATCCTCCGCGGCGCGCAGCACATCGCGCCCCGGTTCGAGGCGTTGCAACGCCGTGTCGGTCAACGACACAAGTGTGCTGCGCCGATCGTCGGGCGCTGGTTCGCGACGGATCAGGCCGTCGCGCTCCATCCGCGCGAGTAGCTGCGCCATGCTCGGCTGTTCGACCCCCGCGAGCCGAGCCAGCTCCAGTTGCGTGCGGCGCTCGCCGTTCTTTAGGGCCGCGAGCACGGGAAGCTGAGATGCGGTGATGCCCACCCTCTGTAGCCCCACGTCGTGCAGCTTCGCCAGGAGACGCCCCAACCGTGCGATCGCCAGCGTCGCCATCAGCTCGGGCCGCCATAGGGCTTCCTCCGAATCCATCTTGCATAGGCTCCTATGTTTTTATATAGGTACCTATATGAATACGCCGGTTCCAACATTCACGCAACGCCCCCGCATCGCCATCGTCGGCGGCGGTCCGGGCGGACTAACCCTGGCCGCGTTACTCGAACGCCACGGCTGGACGTCCGCAGTGTTCGACGCTGACACCGCCGCGGATGCGCGCGATCAGGGAGGGACGCTCGACCTGCATCCGAACGAGGGACAAGTCGCATTGGCCAAGGCCGGGCTGCTCGACGCCTTCATGGCGGTCGCCCGCCACGACGATCAGGAGGAGCGCCTGCTTGACCCTGCGACGGCGGCCGTCCTGCGCGAGGAGATCCCGGAGCCGGGCACGGGCCAGCGCCCCGAGATCGACCGGCTCGTCCTGCGCCGTCTGCTGCTCGACGCCATAGCCCCCGGCACCGTGCGCTGGGGTGCTCGTGTGCGCGAGGTCGTCGATCACCCCGCGGGAGGGCACGGCCTCCGACTGGATGACGGTCTCGCGGGTCCCTTCGATCTCGTCGTCGGCGCAGACGGCGCGTGGTCGCGCGTGCGCCGTGCGCTCACCCCCGTCATGCCAATCTACACGGGCGTGACCTTCGTCGAGTTCTGGCTGTCGGAGGTCGACCAACGGCACCCCGCGCTCGCCCGGCTGGTCGGCCACGGCACGATGTTCGCTCTGGGAGATGGGAAGGGCGTAATCGCCCAGCGTAACGGCGGCGGCACGATCCGCGCGTATGCCGCCTTTCATCGGGAGCTGAGTGCGGACGAACGGACCGGCATTCCAGCGACGATCGACAGGGCGGAGGTGCTGGCGCGGTTCGAGGGCTGGGCAGTCCCGCTGCGAGCGCTGATAGCTGAGGCGGACCGGCTCGCGGCAGTGCGCCCGATCATGGCCTTGCCGCCGTCGTTGGATTGGGCAGCGCGGGCGGGCCTGACCGTAATCGGCGACGCGGCCCACGTCATGCCGCCGCTAGGCACGGGTGTAAACCTCGCCATGCTGGACGCAGCCGAGCTGGGCGAAGCGCTGGTGGCGGCGGACGAGTGGGAGGCGGGCGTGGCGGCGTTCGAAAGCGCGATGTTAGCGCGGGCACGTCGAGTTTCATTGGAGTGCCAGCAAGGCTTCTCCGACATGTTCGGCGTGGGTGGAGCGCAGCGCGCGCAGGACCTCGCTCCCCGGTAGATGCGAGACCGGTCGGGAGCGAGCCTACTGCGAATGTCGCGAATGACTGCTTCCGAGCTGAAGCGACACGCGGTGGAACGGCTGGGTCGGGTGCAGGCTGTGTGAAAACGCGGTTTTGGTAGCTGGGTCGATGAGTGCGTCCTTGCAGCGCGCTCGCGTGCGGAGCGGGCTTAAGCCTGGATTGCCGCGATCAGCGCTCCAACCCCAACGATCTGGATCATGCGCTTCATGTTGTAGGCCAAAACCTGCAGGCTCATCTCGCTTCTGACCTTCGCGAGTGTCTGGGTCAGGAAGTGTGTCGCCCCCATCCAGGCCTACATCGTGCCGAATGGATGACGCATCGCTTGCAGGTCTTTCATCTGCTCGCGTAGATCTGTGATCTTCTCAGTGAGCCGCGCCGTGCGTGCCTCGTCGACGTCACTCGGCTGGCAGTCGGGCCGGTCCAGGGCCGCGAGGTCGCGGGCGACGCTCGCCTCGACCTGAGCCAGACGCGTCTCGACCTTTGCCACGGTGAAGTTCTTGTCGCGATTGTTGACCGCCTTGAACTTGCTGCCGTCGATCGCAACGACCGCCTTGCTGAACAGGTTCAGCCGACGACAGAGAATGACGAACTGTACGCAGGTGGCCTGGATCGCAGGGCCATTGTTCTTGCGGAAGTCGGCCAGGGTCTTGAAGTCGGGCGTCAGCCGCCCGGTCAGCCACATCAGCTCGATGCTGCGCTGGGTCTCGCGTTCCAGACGGCGGCTCGACAGGACGCGGTTGAGGTAGCCGTAGAGGTAAATCTTGAGAAGTGTCGCGAGGTCGTAAGCTGGACGGCCGGTCGCCTCAGGCACTGCTTTGGCAAAGCCGAGATTTGCAAGATCAAGTTCGTCGACGAAGACCTCGACGAGGCGGGCCGGATTATCCGCCTCAACGTAATCATCGAGGCAGTCAGGCAGCAAGCGTGCTCTGGCGTCGATCCTCACCGGCGATGAAGCGGGCCATCCCGACCTCCTCAGATCGGCGACAAGCTTAGCAGATTACGGCGTTTTCACACAGCCTGGGTCGAACGGCCCTCCGTACAGCGGGCCATCTGATTCCCTGCCCTAAGCACCCGGCGCCTCCGACGCCATCACCAGCCGGATCAGCGCCCCCAGCGAGCCGACCTCCATCTTGCCCATCACCTTGGAGCGGTGGATCTCCACGGTCTTCGGGCTGATCGCGAGCTGGCGCCCGATCGCCTTCGAGGTCAGGCCCTCGGCCATCAGGGAGAGAACCTGCCGCTCCCGGGGCGTCAGCCGGGCGAGGCGCTCGCCGTAATCGGCGGGGCCGGTGCGCGGCTCGCCCGCCGGGGCACCGCCCTGGTCGAGGAGGAGCCGGATCGCGCCGGCGACGATGCGGCGGGCGAGCACGACCGGGCGGCCGGTCGCCCGCGCGACGATCGCGCGGTCGCGCTCGTCGAAGGCGACCGAGTTCAGCACGATCACCTCGCAGCCGCCGAGATCGACGATGGCGCGGGCGAGCGCGTCGCGGTCGCCCGGCATCGCGTGCGTGATGCTGACCGGATAATCGGCGAGCGTGGGAAGCTGGACCTCCTCGATCTGCCGGGCGATCGGCTGCACGATGCCGAGGCGCTGCTCCTCCGCCGCGAGCGCCCGGATGCCGGATTCGATGGCGCGCTGGGCGTTCACCATCGGGGTCGGGCTGTCGAAGTCGCGCAGGAGCCCGGTCGAGAGGATCACCACGAGGTCGAACTCGCGCGGGCGCAGGGAGGCCAGGATCGCCGCCATGCGCTCGCCGACCGCCGCCTTCGAGACGACGACGTCCTCGCCGCTGCGCAGGCGCGTGACGAGCGACGCCTCGCCGATCCCGGGCACGAGCGCGGCGATCTCGGCCGGCGACAGCCCGTCGAGGGCGCCCCGCTCGACCGGCTCGATCGGTCCGTTCAGCTGGAGCAGGATCTCCGGGACGATGTCGTCCCGTGGGCTCTGGCCGGCCTCGATGAACACCACGCGCTTGAGGCGACCCGCCACGAAGAACCCGCTCCCGCCCGATCCCGGGTAGGGGCCTCTCCGGATAGGCGAGGCCCGCGCCCGACCTTACCCTCGCTGCCCATCAGTGAGGAGGGGTCATGATCCGCGAATTCGAGCCCGAGGAGATCCAGCCCCTCGGCATCGGTGCCTGGATCCTCGGCACCGGCGGCGGCGGCAGCCCGTACTTGGCGGAGCTCAACCTCAGGACCCTCTACACCGAAGGCAAGCGCTGCCGGCTGATCGACCCGCGGGCGCTCGACGACGACGACCATGTGGCGGTCGTGTCGAAGATGGGCGCGCCGCTGGTCGGCCAGGAGCGGCTCGTCGACCCGGCGCACCTCGCCCGCGCCGTCCGGCTGATGGAGGAGGTCACGGGCTACCGCTTCCGCGCCGTGATGAGCGTCGAGATCGGCGGCGGCAATGCCGTCTCGCCCTTCCTGGCGGCGGCGCATCTCGACATTCCGGTGGTCGATGCCGACGCGATGGGGCGCGCTTATCCGGAGGCGCAGATGACGAGCTTCGCCATCGGCGACCTCACCATGTACCCGCTGACGCTCGTCGATTGCCGCGACAACGAGGTGGTGGTGGCCCGCGCCGCCTCCTGGACCTGGATGGAGCGGATCTCCCGCAAGGCCTGCACCGAGGTCGGCTCGACCGCCGCCACCTGCAAGGCGCCGCGCACCGGGCGCGAGGTCAAGGAGTGGGGCGTCCTCGACACCGTCACCAAGGCCACGGGTCTCGGCCGGGCGGTGCTCGAGGCGCGGGCCGCCCATGCCGACCCGGTCGCCGCCGTGGTCGCGCACGAGGGCGGGAAGGTGCTGTTCCGCGGCAAGATCGGCGACATCGACCGTACCGCGACCGGCGGCTTCCTGCGCGGCAGCGCCCGCATCGACGGGCTCGGCGACGATGCCGGCAGCCGCATGGAGCTCGCCTTCCAGAACGAGTGGGCGGTCGGTTTCCGGGACGGGACACCGGTCGTGATGACGCCGGACCTGATCTGCGTCCTCGATACGGTCTCGGGCGAGGCGATCGGCACCGAGACGGCGCGCTACGGCCAGCGGGTGACGGTGGTGGCCCTGCCGGCGCCCGGGATCCTGCTCTCGCCAAAGGGGCTCGCCCATGTCGGCCCGCGAGCCTTCGGCTACGACATCGACTTCACCTCGGTCTTCGCATCATGAAGCGCATCGGCATCGACGTCGGCGGCACCAACACGGATGCCGTGCTGATCGACGGCACGCAGGTCCTCGGCGCCGTCAAGACGCCCACCACCGCCGACGTGATGTCGGGGGTGCGCACCGTCATCCGCGATCTCGGGGCGGCGGCCCCGCTCCAGGGCATCGACGCCGTGATGATCGGCACGACGCACTTCACCAACGCGGTGGTCGAGCGCGCCCGGCTCGAACGCATCGGGGCGATCCGCATTGCGTTGCCTGCCGCCCGCTCCCTGCCGCCGACGGTGGACTGGCCGGACGACCTGCGCGCCGCCGTCGATCCTTTGTCGGTCATGGTGGCGGGCGGCCACGAATATGACGGGCGCGAGCTGGTCCCCCTCGACCGCGCGGCGATCCGGGACGCGGCGTCCCGCATCCGCGACGCCGGCATCACCTCGGTCGGCATCACCGCCCTGTTCTCGCCGCTAACGGCGATCTGCGAGGAGGAGGCGGCGGAGATCGTCCGCGCCGTGATCCCGGGCGCGCGGATCACGCTGTCGCACACGCTCGGCCGCATCGGGCTCCTGGAGCGCGAGAACGTCACGCTGCTCAACGCGGCGCTGCAATCCCTGGGCTTGCGGACGGTGGCCGCCTTCGAGGAAGCGCTCTCCGCCTCCGGCATCGCGGCGCCGTTCTTCCTGACCCAGAACGACGGCACGGTCGTGCTGGCGGAGGTCGCGGCGGCCAACCCCGTCCACTCCTTCGCCTCCGGCCCGACCAACTCGATGCGCGGCGCCGCCTTCCTGTCGGGACGCGACGGCGCGATGGTGGTGGATGTCGGGGGGACGACGAGCGACGTCGGCTCGCTCGTCAACGGCTTCCCGCGCGAGGCCAACAACGTCGTGGCGATCGGCGGCGTGCGCACGCTGTTCCGCATGCCCGACCTGCTGCCGATGGCGCTCGGCGGCGGCACGATCATCGATCCCGCCACGGGTGCGATCGGGCCGCGCTCCGTCGGCTACCGTATCACCGAGAAGGCGCTGGTCTTCGGCGGCGACACGCTGACGGCGACCGACATCGCCGTGGCGGCAGGCCGCGTCGAGATCGGCGACCGCGACCGCGTGCGCAATCTCGATCCCGGCTTCGTCGCCGCGATGCTGGCGCGCATCGCCGGGATGGTCGAGGAGGGCGTCGACCGGATGAAGAGTTCGGGCAGCGCGACCGAACTCGTCGCGGTGGGCGGCGGCGCTTTCCTGGTTCCGGACCGGCTTGAGGGCGTCAGCGAGGTCGTGCGCGTCGCCCATGCCGGCGTCGCCAACGCGCTCGGCGCCGCGATGGCGCAGATCTCGGGAGAGGTCGATCAGATCTTCTCCGACCTCTCCCGCGACGCGGCGCTCGCCGAGGCGCAGGCGATCGCCGAGCGCCGGGCGGTCGAGGCCGGGGCCGAGCCCGGCAGCCTCAAGGTCATCGAGGTCGAAGACATCCCGATCGCCTATCTGCCCGGCGGGGCCCGCCGCGTCCGCGCCCGCGTCGTCGGCGACGTGCGGGAGCGCGCGACCGTCGCCTGAGGGAGGACGCACCGCGACCGGCGGCGTCACCGCCGCTCCTGACCGCCGCCGCCCGGGGTGACCTGGGACCGCGTCGCCTTCGAGCGCGGGCAGATCGACCCGCGTACCAGCGATACCGGCCCGCTCAAGGCGCGCGCGATCGTTCCAATGACCGCATGACTCCCCGCGGCGCCCAGCAAGGCACAGCGCGAGGCTTGGGCCGCCACGGCTCTTTGTGGTATTTTCAATGGTTTAGGATGGTGGGCCCGGCAGGACTCGAACCTGCAACCAGACCGTTATGAGCGGTCGGCTCTAACCATTGAGCTACAGGCCCTCGGGCTTCGTTCTCAATGCCTTATCTGCCATCGGGCTGCAGCGTCGGCGACAGGAAACCCTGCCCGTAGGTACCTGGGCCCGGGGCGTCCGGCAAGCCCCTGCACCACCGGTTCCGCCGCGCAGCCTCACCGTCCGGAGGCGGCCCGGCTCGGCGGGGCGTCGTCGACCGAGAGGCTGCCGAGATAGGTCTCGACCACGCGCGCATCGCCCTGGAGGGTGCGGCTGTCGCCCTCCAGCACCACGGTGCCGCCGTCGAGGACGTAGCCGTGATCGGCGATCCGGAGCGCCGCGCGGGCGTTCTGCTCGACGAGCAGGATCGCCACGCCTTCGTCGCGCAGGCGCGCCACCGTGCGCATCACCTCGGCGACGATGAGCGGCGCGAGGCCGAGGCTCGGCTCGTCGAGCATCAGGAGGCGCGGGCGGCCCATGAGCGCACGGGCCATGGCGAGCATCTGGCGCTCGCCGCCCGAGAGCGTGCCGGCCTGCTGGCGCCGGCGCTCGGCGAGGCGGGGGAAGAGGCGGTACATCTCGCCGAGATCGCCCCCTCCACTGGCCATACCCCCTGCCATGCCCCCTGCCTTGCCCCGGAACCGGAAGGCGCCGAGCTTCAGGTTGTCCTCGACGCTCATGGTCGAGAACAGCTCGCGGCGCTCGGGGATCAGGCTCAGGCCTCGCGCCACCCGGGCCTCGACGGGCAGCCGCGTCAGGTCGGTGCCCTCGAAGCGGATGCGGCCGCGGGCCGGCAGCACCCCCATCAGGGCGTTGAGGAGCGTGGTCTTGCCGGCGCCGTTGGCGCCCAGCACCGTGACGAGCCGTCCGGGCCCGACCGTGAGGGACACGCCGCGCACCGCCTCGACCTTGCCGTAGGCGACGACGAGGTTCTCCGCTTCGAGCATCGGATGCGTCATGCGGCGCTCCCCAGATAGGCCTCGACCACCGCCGGGTCGCGGCGGACCGCGGCGGGGGCTCCCTCGCACAGCTTGGCGCCGAAATTCATCACCACCAGCCGGTCGGCGAGCCCCATCACGAAATCCATGTCGTGCTCGACGAGCAGGATGCCGAGGCCTTCCTGGCGCAGCCGGCGCAGCAGGTCGCCGAGCGCCTGCTTCTCCTGATGGCGAAGCCCTGCGGCCGGCTCGTCGAGGAGGAGGAGCCGGGGGCCGAGGCAGAGGGCGCGGGCGATCTCCACGATACGCTGCTGGCCGAGCGCCAGGCTGCCCGCCGGCAGGTCGCGGCAGGCCGACAATCCGACCCGAGCGAGCTGCCTTTCGGCCTCGGCGAAGAGGGCGGCCTCTTCCGCTGCATCGAGCCCGAGCGCGCCGCGGAACGGCCCGGCCGACCCGCGCAGATGGGCACCGAGCGCCACGTTCTCGATCACCGACATGCCGGCCACCAGCTTGACGTGCTGGAAGGTGCGGGCGCAGCCGAGCCGGGCGATGCGCCGGGCCGGCAGGCCGGTCACCTCGCGGTCGCCGAGGCGGACCGCCCCGGAGGTCAGCCGCGCGACCCCGGTGACGAGGTTGAAGGTGGTGCTCTTGCCGGCGCCGTTCGGCCCGATCAGCGCCACCACCTCGCCGGCCGCCACCGAGAAGCCGATGTCGTTGACCGCGACGAGGCCGCCGAAGGTCTTTCGCAGGCGCGAGGCTTCGAGCAGGGCCGTGCCGGGGGCGGCGGCCGGGCGCGGCGCCAGCGGCGCGGTCGCCGGCCCGCGATCGGGCGGGGCGGAGACCGTGCGGCGGACGATCAGCGGCCACAGCCCGTCCGGCGCGCGCTGGAGCATCAGCACCAGCAGGATCCCGAACACGATCGCCTCGAAGTTGCCCTGGGCCCCGAAGACCAGCGGCAGCACGTTCTGGAGCTGGTCCTTCAGCACCGTCACCAGCACGGCGCCGAACACGCCGCCGCCGATCGAGCCGGCCCCGCCGATCACCGCCATCAGCAGGTACTCGATGCCGGCATTGATGCCGAACGGCGTCGGGTTGATGGCGCGCTGGATATGGGCGTAGAGCCAGCCCGAGAGCGCCGCCAGCATCGCCGCGTAGACGAAGGCGACGACCTTCACCCGCGCGGTATCGACCCCGAAGGATTCCGCCGCCACGACCCCGCCTTTCAGCGCCCGGATCGCCCGGCCGGTGCGCGAGCGCAGCAGGCGGTGGGTGAGCCACAGGCAGACGCCTAAGAACCCCCAGGTCAGCAGCAGCGCCTCGCCGCCGCCGAGGACGGAAAAGCCGAGGATCGTGATCGGCGGCAGGCCGGTCAGGCCGTCGTAGCGGCCGAGCGCATCGGTGTTGCCGAGCACGTAGAAGAACGAGATGTTCCAGGCGATCGTGCCGAGCGGCAGGTAATGGCCCGACAGGCGCAAGGTGATCGCGCCGATGATCCAGGCGGCGGCGGCCGACAGCAGCAGGGCGACCGGCAGCGACAGCCAGGGCGACAGGCCGCCTTGCGTGGTCAGCAGGGCGGTGGCGTAGGCGCTGATGCCGACGAACATCGCCTGCCCGAAGGAGGTGATGCCGGCGACCCCGGTGAGCACCACGAGCCCCGTGACCACGATGGCCGAGAGCCCCGCATAGGTCATGAGCGTGAGCCAGAACGGCGGCACGCCGGGCAGGACGGGGAGGGCGACGATCAGGAGGGCGGTCAGGCCGGCCAGCAGGCGGGTGGGAGTGAAACGGGCGGGCATCTTACTCCTCGTCCTCGATCGGGGCCGAGCGCAGGGAGCGCCAGAGCAGGACCGGGATGATCGCCATGAACACGATCACTTCCTTGAAGGCGCTGGCCTCGAACGAGGCGACGGATTCGATGATGCCGACCAGGATCGCGGCGGCCGCCGCCGCCGGGTAGCTCGCCAAGCCCCCGATGATCGCCGCGACGAAGCCCTTGAGGCCGATCAGGAAGCCGGTGTCGTAGTAGACGGTGGTGAGCGGCGCGATCAGCACGCCCGACAGCGCCCCGATGAAGGCCGCGACCGAAAAGCTGAGCCGGCCGGCGAGCGAGGGCGCGATGCCCATCAGCCGGGCGCCGAGCCGGTTGACCGCGGTGGCGATCAGCGCCTTGCCGAGGAGGGTGCGCGAGAAGAACAGCCACAAGCCGAGGATGATCGCCAGCGTCAGGCCGATCATCCACAGCGACTGGCCGCTGACCAGGAGGGGGCCGGCCGGGAACGAGGCCTCCGACAGGGGCGGGGTGCGCGAGCCTTCCGCGCCGAAGAAGACGAGGCCGAGGCCGGTCAGCGCCAGGTGCACGCCGACCGAGGCGATCAGGAGCACCAGCACCGAGGCCTGGGCGAGCGGCCGGAACGCCACCGCGTGCAGGAAGCCGCCCATCGGCGTCACGATGGCGAGCGTGACCAGGATCTCGATCAGCAGGCCGGGTTTCGCCGGCGCCAGGAACCAAGCGGCCGCCGCCACGAGGGCCGGCAGGGCGAGGTCGCGGAGCGCGAGGCGCAGGAGCGTCCGGCCGTCGAGGGTGTGGCGCGCCTCGGCGCAATCGGCCAGGAAGGCGAGCCCCCCGAGGCCCAGCAGCAGCGGCACGGTGCCCGGCAGGGTGCCGGCCTCCAGGCTCGCCAGCGTCAGCGCCCCGTAGGCGACGAACTCGCCCTGCGGGATCAGGATCACCCGGGTGACGGTGAAGACCAGGACCAGCGACAGGGCGATCAGCGCATAGATCGCGCCGTTCACGACGCCGTCCTGGAGGAGGAGAAGGAGGATCGTGGCGTCCACGGCGGAGAACTCGGGCTGTCTCTATGACTGAGTTATCGATGTCTGGGCTTTATCGACGCGCTGAACCCCGCCGTGTCATTCCGGGGCCGCGCAGCGGAGCCCGGAATCCAGGCGCCCCGGTGATGCGGGACGAGGCGGATGGTGTTCCGCTTCATCCGGCACCGTCAGCGGTCATGGGTCCCGGGCTCCACTGCGCGGACTCGGGATGACGCGGAGGGTGGCAAGGCTGCCGGGACCAAGATGTCGGCCGATCCCGTCTTCGACGCAGGATGATGTCGAAGGCGGCCCCGCCCCGCCTCAATTCGTCGCCGACAAGAGCTTCCAGCGGCCGTTCTCGATCGTCACCATCACGCGGGCGCGGTCGTCCTGGCCGACATGGTCGGTCGGGGTCATGTTGACGACGCCGTTGGTGTAGACGACGTCCTTCAGGCCCTCGAGCGCGTCGCGCAGGGCCGAGCGGAACTCGGGGGTTCCGGGCTTGGCGGTCTTGAGCGCGACGGGAATCGCGTTCGCCAGCAGCACCTCGGCATCGTAGGCATGGCCGCCGAAGGTCGCCAGCGAGCCCGCCCCGAACTTCGCCTCGTAGGCCTTGGTGTAGTCGAGGGCGACCTTGCGCACCGGGTTCGATTCGGGGAGCTGCTCGGCCACCAGCAGCGGGCCCGCCGGCAGCACCGTGCCCTCGAGATCCTTGCCGCCGACGCGCAGGAAGTCCGCATTGGCGACGCCGTGGGTCTGGTAGTACTTGCCGGCGTAGCCACGCTCCTTGAGCGTCTTCTGCGGCAGCGCCGCGGGGGTGCCGGAGCCAGCGATCAGCACCGCGTCGGGCTTCGCCGCCATCACCTTCAGCGCCTGGCCGGTGACGCTGGTATCCGTCCGGGCGTAGCGCTCGGTCGCGGCGAGCTTGATGCCCTTGGCCTCGAGCCGCGGGGTGATCTCGGCGAGCCAGCCGTCGCCGTAGGCGTCGTTGAAGCCGATGAAGCCGACCGACTTCACGCCGGCCTTGGCCATGTGGGTGGCGATCGCCTCGGCCATCAGGCCGTCGTTCTGCGGCGCCTTGAACACCCAGCGGCGCTTGTCGTCCATCGGGGCGACGATCTTGGACGAGGCCGCGAGGCTGATCATCGGCACCTTGGCCTCGGCGGCGACCTCGACCATGGCGAGGGAGACCGGGGTCACCGACGAGCCGACGATGGCGTCGACCTTGTCGTCACTCGCCAGCTTGCGCGCGTTGGCGACGCCCTTGGTCGTGTCGGTCGCGTCGTCGAGGACGATCCACTCGACCTTCTGGCCGCCGATCTCCGTCGGCAGCAGCGTCACGGTGTTGGCCTGCGGGATGCCGAGCGACGCGGCCGGGCCGGTCTTGGCGATGGTCACGCCGATCTTGATCGGCTGCGCCAGCACGGGACTGGCCAGAACGGTGCCGGCGAGGGCGAGCGCCCAGACGATGCGCTTCATGGTGGTGTCCTCCCCATTGCGGGCCGCGCCGGTTGGAACCCGGTCGCCGGCATCACGGGCTTCGTTGAGCCCGCCGATCGCTGCTTTGCAGTCCCGCGCGGCGTCCGTCCACCCTGGCGTTCGGCTAACGGCCTGCGCGTTTGACTTCGCCCGCACAGCTTTATAATTTACCGTCCGGTTGGTCAATAGATCGCGCCGGCGGGGAGACCCGACACGGCGGGGCGGATTGGCGGGACGGGGAGGGCGCACCGAATGAGCGAGACGAGCGAGACCCTGGTGCTGACGGAGCACCACCCGGGCTACCGCGTGCTGGTGCTCAACCGGCCGGACCGGCTCAACGCCTTCAACGAGCCGCTGCACCTCGCCCTGCGCGGCGCGCTCGGCGACGCCGCGGCCGATCCGGAGTGCCGGGCACTGATCCTCACCGGGGCCGGCCGCGGCTTCTGCGCCGGCCAGGATCTCTCCGCCCGCAACTTCGCGCCGGATGTCGAGCCGGACCTCTCGCGCACCCTCGAGGAATTCTACAACCCGCTGGTCAAGCAGATCCGCGACCTGCCGATGCCCCTGATCTGCGCCGTCAACGGCGTGGCGGCGGGGGCGGGCGCCAGCCTCGCCTTCCACGGCGACCTCGTGCTCGCCGCGCGCTCGGCGAAGTTCATCCAGGCCTTCGCCAAGCTCGGCCTGATCCCGGATGCCGGCGGCACCTGGCTGCTGCCGCGCCTCGCCGGCCGGGCCCGGGCCCGCGGCATGGCGCTGCTGGCCGAGCCGATCACCGCCGAGCAGGCGGAAGCCTGGGGCATGATCTGGCGGGTGATCGACGACGCGGATCTGATGACCGAGGCCCATCGGCTGGCCGCGCAACTCGCCCAGGCGCCGACCTACGGCCTGGCGCTCATCCGCCGCGCCCTCGACGCCTCGGAGACGAACGACCTCGAGGCGCAGCTTCAAGTGGAGAGCGATCTTCAGGGCGAGGCCGGGCGCTCGCCGGATTACCGCGAGGGCGTGACGGCCTTCCTGGAGAAGCGCCCGGCCCGCTTCACCGGGCGCAAGCGGTGAGCCCGAACGACACGAGCCCGGAGGAGGTCGCCCGCGCCTGCGCCGCCGCGATGTGGGCGGAGGACCGGGCGAGCCGGGGGCTCGGCATGCGCCTCGACCGGATCGGCCCGGGCGAGGCGGTGCTGTCGATGCGGGTGCGCGACGACATGACGAACGGCCACGGCTCCTGCCACGGCGGCTTCATCTTCGCGCTGGCCGACTCCGCCTTCGCCTTCGCGTGCAACGCCTACGACCAGCGGGCGGTGGCGCAACACTGCGCCGTGACGTTCCTGCGGCCGGGGAAACGCGGCGAGGTGCTCACGGCCCGCGCCGTCGAGCGGGCGCGCGAGGGGCGCTCGGGCATCTACGACGTGACGGTGAGCGATGCGGAGGGCCGGGTGGTGGCGGAGTTCCGCGGCCACTCGCGCACCGTGGCGGGGACGGTGCTGGCGGGGGAGGGGGGATCGGCTCACGGTTGATCCGCCCGACAGGTTTCCCTCCCTCCGCGTCGTCCCGGGTCCTCGCTTCCGGCGAGCCCCGCGATGACATCGAGGGTTGCAGGTCTGCCGATGATCTCAGGCAGGATTTCATAAGAACACCAGGGAGAATCGCCATGCTCCAGATCGCCCCCCGCAAGCTCACCCGGATGGTGCCGGAGCCCTCCGAGCTCGACCGGTTCGAGACCGCCTCGCGGGCCGAGCTCGCCGCCTGGCAGCGCGAGAAGCTCCGCGAGACCCTGCACCACGCCTATGCCGACGTGCCGCATTACCGCGCCGCCTTCGACGCGGCCGGCGTGCATCCGCGCGACTTCCAGGACCTGCCCGACCTCGCCCGCTTCCCCTTCACCGCCAAGGCCGACTTGCGGGCGAACTACCCGTTCGGGATGTTCGCGGTGCCGCGCGAGCAGGTGGCGCGCATCCACGCGTCATCCGGCACCACCGGCAAGCCGACGGTGGTCGGCTACACCAGGGCCGACATCGACACCTGGGCCGACGTGGTGGCGCGCTCGATCCGCGCCGCGGGCGGGCGGCCCGGGATGCTGATCCACGTCGCCTACGGCTACGGGCTGTTCACCGGGGGCCTGGGCGCCCATTACGGCGCCGAGCGCCTCGGCTGCACGGTGATCCCGATGTCGGGCGGGATGACCGAGCGCCAGGTCCAGCTGATCCAGGACTTCAAGCCCGACATCATCATGGTGACGCCGTCCTACATGCTGGCGATCCTCGACGAGTTCCGCCGCCAGGGGCTCGACCCGCGGGCCTCCTCGCTCAAGATCGGCATCTTCGGGGCCGAGCCCTGGACCAACGCGATGCGCCAGGAGATCGAGGAGGCGTTCGACCTCCACGCCGTCGACATCTACGGCCTGTCCGAGGTGATGGGGCCGGGGGTCGCGAGCGAGTGCGTCGAGACCAAGGACGGGCTGCATATCTGGGAAGACCATTTCTACCCGGAGATCGTCGATCCGCGGACCGGTGCGGTGCTGCCGGACGGCGAGGAGGGGGAACTCGTCTTCACCTCGCTCACCAAGCAGGCGATGCCGGTGATCCGCTACCGCACCCGCGACCTGACCCGGCTGCTCCCCGGCACCGCCCGGGCGATGCGCCGGATGGAGAAGATCACCGGCCGCTCCGACGACATGATGATCGTGCGCGGGGTCAACGTGTTCCCGAGCCAGATCGAGGAGAAGATCCTGACGATCCCGGCCCTGTCGGCGCATTATCAGGTGGTGCTGGCCCGCGAGGGCCGGATGGACACCATGACGATCCGCGTCGAGGCGCGGCCGGAGGCCGACATCGCGGAGTTGCGCGAGGCGGCGGCCGACCGGCTCTGCCACGCGGTCAAGGACACGATCGGCATCACCGCGACGGTGGAGGTTCTGCCCCCGGGAGGCATCGAGCGCTCCCTCGGCAAGGCCCGCCGCGTCATCGACCGGCGCCCCCGGGAATAGCGAAGATTACCGGCGACGAGACCCCATGGCCCGCACCCGCGCCAGCGACTACGACGACAAGAGCCGGGCGATCCTGGATCGCTCGGCCGAGCTGTTCGCCGCCCACGGCTACGACCGCGCCTCGATGAGCCGGATCGCCGAGGCCTGTGGCGTCTCGAAGGCGAACCTCTACCACTATTACCGCGACAAGGACGAGATCCTGTTCGACGTGATCCGGCGGCACCTGGAGGAGTTGCTGGAGGCGGTCGAGGCTGCCGACCGTCCGGGCCTCGCGCCCGAGCCGCGCCTGCGCAGCCTCACCGAAGCGCTGCTCGAGGCCTACCGGGACGCCGACGCGCAGCACAAGGTCCAGATCAACCATCTGGGCCTGCTCTCGGCGGAGCGTCAGGCGGAGGTGAAGACGAGCGAGCGCGAGCTGGTGCGCCTGTTCTCCGAGGCGATTGCCGGGGTGGCGCCGCACCTCGCCGGGACGGCCTTGCTCAAGCCCGTGACCATGTCGTTCTTCGGCATGGTCAACTGGCACTATCTCTGGTTCAAGCCGGGCGCCGGGCTGACCCGCGCGGATTACGCGGATCTGGTGACGCGGCTCATCGCCGAGGGCGCGCGGGGAATCGGCGAGGAGCGGGCGGCGGAGATGAGGGTGGTGGGGGGGTAGGCCGCGATCCGACAGCCGATGCGCTCAAAAATGCAAGCACCACGCCCTTTCCCGGACGGCTGCAACGAAGTGGAAGGAGATCCGGGAGCCAGCACAGGAATTCGAGAAGCGTCCGTCTGCATGCAACGGTGCAGCATATCGAGCCGCTTCGCGGCACATATCTCCTGGATCCCGGACCTCCTTCCCCTGTCGCTGCAATCGTCCGGGACAGGGGCGGGTGGGAGAGGTCGGTCCTCCCCACCGCGCTCACGCCGCGACGCGGAACTCCTCCGCCGACAGGGTGCCCGGCACCAGCTGCCCGGTCGCCCGCACCATGCCGGTGGCGCCGTCGAGCGCCCCGGGCACGAGGTCGAGGGCCAGGAACCGCTCCGGCGCGTAGGGGCCCGGCAGGCTCAGGGTCCCGACCCGCTCGCGGGTGAAGCCGAAGCGGGCGTAGTAGGGCGCATCGCCCACCAGGATCACCGCCCGGTGGCCGAGCGACGCCGCGCGGGCGAGCGCCTCGCGCATCAGCCTGTTGCCGAGGCCGAGCCCGTGCAGGCCGGGATCGACCGCGATCGGCCCCAGCATCAGGGCGGGGCGGTCGCCGGCCTCGACGTGCCACAGGCGCACGGTGGAGACCAGGCGGCCGTCCATCTCGACCACCAGGGCGAGGCCGTCCGCCGGAAGGCGGCCCTCGCGCAGGCGCTCGCAGGTCTTGGTGAAGCGGGCCTCGCCGAAGCAGACGTCGAGCAGGTGCTCGCGCGCGGCGATGTCGGCGGCGCGCTCGTCGCGGATCTGGATCACGGCCGTACCCTCCCGAGACTGACAAAAACGGGCGAAGGACAGCCCTCGCACCCGCCGCACGCGGCGGGCCGTCCGGGACTAGTGGGATGTGGATGCAGGCACGGATGCGCCGGGGCCCGCAAAAACGGCGGACCCGGCGCATCGTTCCGAGGAAGCGGCGCGGTGAGGCGCCGAAACGTCAGATCACGTAGGACTGGAGCGGCGGGAAGCCGTTGAATGCCACCGCCGCGTAGGTGGTGGTGTAGGCGCCTGCGCCCTCGATCAGCACCTTGTCGCCGATCGCCAGGGAGATCGGCAGCGGGTACGGGGTCTTCTCGTAGAGCACGTCGGCCGAGTCGCAGGTCGGGCCGGCGAGCACGCAGGGGATCGTGCGATCCTCGTCGCGCTCGGTGACGATGCGGTAGCGGATCGACTCGTCCATCGTCTCGGCGAGGCCGCCGAACTTGCCGATGTCGAGATAGACCCACCGCACCTCGTCGGCGGCGTCGGACTTCTGCGAGACCAGCACCACCTCGGCCTCGATCATGCCCGCATTGCCGACCATGCCGCGGCCCGGCTCGATGATCGTCTCCGGGAGATGGTTGCCGAAATGCTTGGTCAGCGCCCGGAAGATCGCGTCGCCGTAGGATTCCACGCCGGGCACCGCCTTGAGGTACTTCGTCGGGAAGCCGCCGCCGAGGTTCACCATCGAGAGATGGATGCCGCGGGTGGCGCATTCGCGGAAGATCATCGAGGCCGAGGCGAGAGCCCCGTCCCAGGCTTCCGTGTTGCCCTGCTGCGAGCCGACATGGAACGACACGCCGTAGGCATTGAGCCCCGCCCGGGTGCCGTGCTCCAGCACGTCCACCGCCATCTCCGGCACGCAGCCGAACTTGCGCGACAACGGCCACTCGGCCCCGGCGCCGTCGCACAGGATGCGGCAGAACACCTGCACGTCCTCGCGGGCAACCTTGACCGCGTCGGCAGCGCGGGCGATCTTGTCGATCTCGGCCTGGCAGTCGACGGCGAAAAGCCGCACGCCGAGCTGAAGCGCGCGGGCGATGCAACGCTCCTTCTTGATGGTGTTGCCGAACGACACGCGGTCGGCGGTGGCGCCGGCGGCGAGCGCCATCTGGATCTCGACCACCGAGGCGGTGTCGAAGCACGAGCCCATCTCGGCGAGCGTGCGCAGCACCTCGGGAGCCGGGTTCGCCTTGACGGCGTAGAAGACCCGGGTGTCCGGCAGGGCGCGGGCGAAGGCGGTGTAGTTGTCGCGCACGACATCGAGGTCGAGGACCATCACGGGACCCTCGTCCCGGCCGAGCTCGCGGCGCACGCGCAGGAAATCGCGGATGCGATCGGTCATGATCAGCCCCACCAAAGGTTCGAGAGGGCTCCCGCGGGAACCCGAAGTCGAGGTCAAGACGGCGCGCGTCGGCCGTCCGGCGTCAGGGGGCGTTGCGGCGCGGCGCGGACGTGCTGTGGAGACACGCCGTGCGACGCGGGCGCAGAGCACCCGGAAGCTGCCTTTGCTTGGAACGGGGAAACCCGATCCGCACTCGGGGCAAGGAGAAACAAGCCTCTTCGGTGTCGGCCTTTGGAGGGCCGACGAGACCAAAAAAGCCCGTTCGTCGTTGCTTTAAGCTGCGTCCCCCGTGGAGAGCGGGGTTCGCCGGTTTTGCCTCCGGCTGCCGGTTGTTGTCGGGGTCCGGTGTCGCCACCTGGATGCCGGCCGGAGGGATCCACCCTTCCCGGCCATCGATCCTTTAAGACCCCTGGCGGCTGTCCGGCCTCTTGTCCGGATGCCCACCAACCGGCACGCGGCCACAGGCACGTGCGAAATTGGGCAAGGCGGTAGATACGGGTCACGGCCCTCCGCCGCAAGCCTCATGATGCGGATTTCCGCCGGATTCTCCTGCCGTGGCACGCGGGACACGCGTGCGGCCCGCCGCATGGAGAAAGCGTCACGTCGCGGGCCCTTCTCAAGTGGCGCCGGACGGGCCATTCAACCGGGCGACGCACGAGGCGCGCGTTCAGCCGACGCGCCTTACTCCTAGGGCACCATGACCATCGCACCCTCGCGCCGCGCGCTGCTTGCCGGCCTGCTTTCCACCGCCGCCCTGACCCGGGCCACCACCGCTCAGGTCGGGCCGACCCAACCCGGCCCGAGCGCCCTGCCGCCGCCGGCCCCGATCCCGGCTCCGGCGGGCCCGCCGCGCTTCCGCTTCGACGAGGTGGTGCGCCGGGCGAAGGCCCTCGCGGGCGCCCCCTTCGAGGCCGGCGTCGCGCCGCTGCCGGCGCCGCTCGCCTCCCTCGATTACGATGCCTGGCGCGACATCCGCTTCCGGCCGGACAAGGCGCTGCTGGGGGACCAGGACGGTCCGTTCCGGCTCCAGCTGTTCCACCTCGGCTTCCTTTACACCCGCCCGGTGACCGTGAACGTGGTGCGCGACGGCGTGCCGACGCCGATCCCCTACCAGCCCGCCCTGTTCGATTACGGCCGCACCACCGTTGACAAGCCGCTGCCGGTCACCCTCGGCTTCGCCGGCTTCCGGCTGCACTACCCGCTCAACAAGCCGGGCGTGCTCGACGAGCTGATCTCGTTCCTCGGCGCCAGCTACTACCGTTTCCTCGGCCGCGACCAGCTCTACGGGCTGTCGGCCCGGGGCCTGGCGCTGAATGTCGAGGGTGTCGGCGGACCGGAGGAATTCCCGGTCTTCCGCGAGTTCTGGATCGAGATGCCGCCGAAGGGCGCCGACCGGGCGGTGATCTACGCCCTCCTCGACGGGCCGTCCTCCACCGGGGCGTTCCAGTTCCTGGTCTATCCGGGCGACGAGACCGTGGTCGACGTGCGCTGCACGCTCGTTCCGCGCCGCGAGCTGGCAACGGTCGGCATCGCGCCGCTGACCTCGATGTTCTTCATCGGCGAGAACGACCGCCACCACTCGGACGATTACCGGCCCGAGCTGCACGACTCCGACGGTCTGCTGATGCAGTCCGGCGGCGGCGAGTGGATCTGGCGGCCCCTGCGCAACCCGAAGGAGCGCTGGATCTCGGCCTTCCAGGACCGCAACCCAAAGGGCTTCGGGCTGATGCAGCGCGACCGCGTGTTCGAGGATTACCAGGATCTCGAGGCGTTCTATCACCGCCGTCCGGGCTACTGGGTCGAGCCGCAGGGCGAGTGGGGCGAGGGCACGGTGCGCCTCGTCGAGCTGCCGACCGAGAACGAGACCCACGACAACATCGTGGCCTCCTGGCAGCCCAAGCAGCCCTACCAGCCCGGCGAGGCGGTGGAACTGTCCTACAAGGTGCGGGCGCTGGCCGAGACCGACGACCTGCATCCGGGCGGTCGGGTGGTGAACACCTATGTCGCCCGCACCACGGCGAGCGGCGGCACGGCCGACGGCAGCGAGCCGCTCACGCGGCGCTTCCTCGTCGACTTCTCGGGCGGCGACCTCGCCTACTGGCTCACCGACCCGAAGGCGGTCGAGATCGTGCCCTCGACCACCGCCGGCAAGATCACCGCGGTCTCGCTGGTGCCCAATCTCCACGTGAAGGGGTTCCGCGCGGCGATCGACGTGCGCCTCGACCAGCCCGGCCAGGCGACGGACCTGCGCGCCTTCCTGCGCGCCCGCGGCCAGACCCTGACCGAGACCTGGACCTATCCGTGGAAGGCCGCGTGACCGGTCCTGCATCCCAGGCGTCGGCCGTGACCGTCCGGCCGGCGCTTCCGGAAGACCTCGACGCCCTGATGGCGCTCGAGGTCGCCGCCTTCGCCGCCGACCGGGCGGACCGTCGGGCGATCCGCCACGCCATCGGGTCGCCGTCGATCTCGCTCCTCGTCGCCCTCGACGGCGCGGTGCTGGTCGGCGCCGCCACGATCGAGCGCCGCCGCAGCAGCCGCCGCGCCCGCCTGTCCTCGATCGCGGTGGCGCCGAGCCGGGCCGGCACCGGGCTCGGCCGGGTTCTGCTCGAGGCCGCCGAGGCGGAAGCCCTGGCCCATGAATGCGACCGCCTGAGGCTCGAGGTCCGCGAGGATAACGGCGCCGGCATCCGCCTCTACGAGCGCAGCGGTTATCAGCGGTTCGAGACCGTGCCGGACTATTACGAGGACGGTACCACCGCCTGGCGCTACGAGAAGCCGCTGGCGTCCCGGTGAGGCGATGGGCGGGGCGGGCGCCCGCCCTGCCCCGCCCTGACACAACCAGCATACGAGCGGGACGGGAGACGGTACCACCGTCCTGAACGTTTTCCCGTCAGGATGTGCCGTGACGGAATGGTTTCCGCTTCGTTACGATTGGCACACCTTACGCAGAGATCCCGGTACGCGAGGCAGACGCTGCCTCACTCTGGGATCTTCGGGGAGAACCTGGTAGCCATGGCCCTGACCAACGCCGATTTCCGCAGGATGATCGCCGGCCACCGCGGCGCCGTTGCAGACACGCTGCCGCCCCTGACCCTGCCCGACCGGCTGCCTCATCGTTTCGAGCCGTGCTCCCGGCTTCCGGTCCGGCCCGAACCGGTCGGGCCGCGCACCATCGAGATCGTCTGGGCCCCGGCCCCCGCCCGGGCCGGCGGCGTCCCGCGCGGCCTTGCGATGCTCGCCAAGGCGCTGGCGGTGCCGGTGCTGCTCGCCGGCGGCCTCTACGCCAAGCCGGTCTACGAGTGCCACAAGCAGAAGAGCCATGGGATGCTGTATTACGGCACCACCGTGCAGATGTGCGTCAACGAGCGGATGTCCGCGAAGGTCGAGAGCGTGCAGGCCTTCGTGGATCGGCAGATGCGGGCGATGTGAGGGCGGGCTTCACGGACCCGCGACCGATCTGCTGTCCTCGTCATTCCGGGGCCGCGCGGCGGAGCCCGGGATGACGCGGAGGGGGTGGACCAAGCAGGGCTGATCCGTCCATCACCTTGGAATCAATACGCCACCCGCTTCTCGACGTACCGGAACTGGATCGCCGTCAGCCCGATCACGATCGCCATCAGCACCACCGACTGCGCCGCCGAGCCGCCGAGATCGGCGCCGATGCGGCCGTCCTGGTAGACCTTGTAGACGAGCGTCTGGGTCGCCCGGCCCGGGCCGCCATGGGTGAGCACGTCGATGACGCCGAACGTTTCGCAGAAGGCGTAGACGACGTTGACCACCATCAGGAAGAACGTGGTCGGCGAGAGCAGCGGGAACACGATGGTCCAGAACCGCCGCGCCGGGCCGGCCCCGTCGATCGCCGCCGCCTCGATCACGCTGCCGGGGATCGCCTGCAGGCCGGCGAGGAAGAACAGGAAGTTGTACGAGACCTGCTTCCAGGCCGCCGCCATCACCACCAGGATCATGGCGTGGGTCCCGTCGAGCAGCGGGTTCCACGGGATGCCGATCTGGTTGAGACCGCGGGCGATCAGCCCGAGGCCGGGCTGGAACAGGAAGCCGAACAGCACGCCGGCCACCGCCGGCGCCACCGCGTAGGGCCAGATCAGCAGGGTCCGGTAGATCCCCGCACCCCGGATCTCCCGGTCCGCCATCGTAGCGAGCAGCAGCGCGAAGCCGAGCGAGAGTCCCGCCACCGCCGCCGCGAAGATCAGCGTGGTGACGAGAGCCTGATAGTAGCCCGGATCCGTGAACAACGCCCGGTAATTCTCGAACCAGACGAACTCGGTCGAGAGCCCGAACGCGTCCTGCATCTGGAACGACTGCCAGACCGCCTGCACGGCCGGCCAGTAGAAGAACAGGCCGACGATGAGGAGCTGCGGCGCGATCAGCACCGCCGGCAGCAGCCGGCCTCCGAAGGTGACGCGCTCGGGACCCATGACGTTACCGCCCGGCCTGCTTCTCGAACTGGCGCAGCATCGCGTTGCCGCGGGCCGTCGCCTCGTCGAGGGCCTGCTTCGGCGTCTTCTTGCCCGCGAGCGCCGCCTCGATCTCCTCAGCCCACAGGTCGCGCATCTGCGGCAGGTTGCCGAGGCGCAAGCCACGGGAATTCTCGGTCGGCGGCTTGTTGGTCAGCTCCTTGATCGGCGTCTCGAGGGCCGGGTTCTTGTCGTAGAAGCCGTCCGCCTTCGATTTCTCGTAGGCCGCCTTGGTGATGGGCATGTAACCGGTGGTCTGGTGGAGCTTGGCCTGGCGGTCCGTATCGGACAGGAAGCTGAAGAACTTCGCCACGCCCTTGTACTCGTCGGGCTTCTTGCCGCCCATCACCCACAGGGAGGCGCCGCCGATGATGCTGTTCTGCGGCGCGCCCGGCACGTCGGGATAGTAGGGCATCGGCGCCGAGGCCCAGGCGAACTTCGCCGCGCCCTTGACGTTGCCGTAGGAGCCCGACGAGCCGAACATGATCGGGCACTCGCCGGCGGTGAAGCGGCCGAAGCCGCTGTCGTAGCGGCCGGAATAGTCGAAGGACTTGTCCTTCTGCGCCTCGGCGAGGTTGCCGAGATGCTTGACCTGCAGCGGACCGTTGATCTCGAGCGTGGCGTCGAGGCCGTCCATGCCGTTGGCCTTGGTGGCCACCGGCAGGTTGTGCCAGGCCGAGAGCTGCTCGATGTTGAGCCAGGTGACCCAGGTGGTCGAGAAGCCGCAATTCGGGAAGCCGTTCTGCGTCAGCTTCTTGGCCGCGGCGAACAGGTCCGGCCAGGTCTTCGGCGGCTCCGAGAGCCCGATCGCCTTCAGGGCGTCGAGGTTGGCCCACATCACCATCGACGACGAGTTGAATGGGAACGAGAGCATCTCGCCCTTGGTCGTCGAGTAATACCCGGTGATCGCCGGCAGGTAGGCGTTCGGGTCGAACGGCTCGCCCGCGTCTTTCATCAGCTGGTAGACCGGCTTGATCGCACCCTTGGCCGACATCATCGTGGCGGTGCCGACCTCGAACACCTGCATGATGTGCGGCGCGGTGCCGGCGCGGAAGGCCGCGATGCCGGCGTTCAGCGTCTCGCCGTAATTGCCCTTGTAGGTCGGCACCACCTTGTAGTCGCTCTGCGAGGCGTTGAACTCGTCGGCGAGGCGGTTGACGGCGTCGTTGTTGGCGCCCGTCATCGCGTGCCACCATTGCAGCTCGGTCACGGCGAGCGCCGGAGTGGCGGCTGCCAGGGTCGCCGCCAGGCCGAAGCCGGCGAGCGCGATGCGGATGGTCGTGGTGGGGGCCATCGGGGTGTCGTCTCCTCGTGTGCGGCCCCTCATGCGGAGCCGGTGTGACACTCCGACGACAGGGACGCCGGGGGGCACGCGGCCCGTACCGTCTCAGGCGGCGGGGCATTTGTTAGTAGCTGGCTAAGCACGGCCGTGCCCGCGCGACAAGAGCCTGGCGTCTGGGCGTCGGGCGTTTCCCGGGCCCGGGCCGGCTCCGGCGGCTTGGGATGCGGCCTGTCGTGGCGGCTGCCCACGCGCGGAGGCGCGGGCGCGCGGAGCGTGAGAGGAGCGCTCACGCATCGGAGAAGCGCGCCGTCGCGATGACCGCGACCTGCAATGTCATCGAGCCACGGACGGGCTCGTCAGCGACGCCGCGAGCATCGCCGCGCTGTCGTCATCGAACAGGAACCCGATCCATCCCAGGCCAGGATGCCGGATGAGGAGCGGCCGCTTGCCATCCGTCCGGTCCGCGAGCGCGGCCCAGACCGGAGAGGTGGTGCTCATCGGGATATCCGTGTCGTGCGGCGTCGTCGGCACGGGGGGCGTCATCTGGGCCCGAAGCACGCCCACCATTTGGATCAGCCGATCGAGGTCGTCGACGCTGTGGAACACGATGGTTGCCTCCTCCGTCGCGCCCTGCGGGAGGGTGATCACGGCGGCCTGACCATCGTCGCTGATCACGCTGCGCCAGTCCTGGTCGGCCATGACGATCTCTTTCAACGCTGGGGAGGCGGCCCGCTGGGGTAGCGCGGCCGATTCGCCGCGCAGTGATAGCGTCTGGGCCTCCCGATCACCAAGCGGCGTTCGGCGTCTCCCTCCCTCGGTGGTCGGTCCGCATGGCCGGGGCGGGAAGGGGGCGGCGCGCACCGTCGCCAGGGTACGACTGATGCCGCGATCTTCTCGCGGGCGGGATGTCGCGGTACGGATGCGGGTTCGAAGGGCGTCATGGCGTGAACGGATGCGAAGCAGAACGAAGCATCCCTGCCGGCCGCGAACCCGGGCGGCGTGCGGATGGAACATCCGATGAAGTGGTACACCTGCTGCAACGAGGCGGCGCTCGAAGCCGGCGGCGAAACATTGATCGCAGCGGTCGAGTCCTGCCTGCGAATGACGACCTTGAGGCCTCACCTTGTCTACGATGGCCGAGCCAATCCGTTGCTCTCCTACTTGCGCGACCGGGGCGTCGTCGTCATCCCCCATCGCTTAAGCTTTAGGGAACAGATTGAAAATTACCGGGGGCAGGCCGATATCGATTATGACTGGTTGCTCGGTAATTCCTTGCGTTTCGATATTCCCAATCTTGAAGAAGAAGCAGATAATATCATCTACACCGACACGGATGTCGTCTTCCATCGGGACGTGCAGCTGAATCCCGGCTCCGTGCCGCTCGCGGCGGCGAGGGAGATCATCATCGACGGCGATCTTGTGCGCGAGACCGAGCGGGCGTTCAATGCCGGCGTCATGCTCCTGAACGTCGCGTTCATGCGCAGTCTCCATGATGTCTTCCGACGGTTGCTGATCGACATCGCGTCCGGAACGCTCGTCAACCCGTGGTATGATCAAGGAGTCTTGAACTCCGTCTGTCAGGGATTGTGGCTCCCTCTGCCGCAGAGCCTGAATTGCCGTCCGTTCTACGGCTGTGAGGGCCCGCCCGCGATTTCGCACTTCCAGTTCCTGAAACCGCACATGATCACGGACCGCTCCGCGCTGGTTGAGCCGAATCCACGCGGCGACGTGCTGCTGCGGCGGGGAAGCACGGCCTACGCCGCCCTTCGGCGGACCATCATCGATTTGGTCACGCCGCAGGCGCGTTCCGCCCTCCTGGCGTCCTGCCCGACAGCGCGGCTCTCGACGTGACCAAGCGCGCAGATCGGTCCTTCGATGCAGCCCTCGCGAGGAATGGAGCGCAGCCGTGAGCATCGCGGCTGGGGATCGCCCTCGGGTGAGTCGAGTTGCGGCGTCGTCGGGCTGGAGGCAGGCGGCCGGATCCTGCTGCGGCAGCCATACGTTGTGAGACGGGGATCGCCTTCAGAGCGAAGCGGCCGCCCCATGCGATTCCCAGGCGGACGGTTTCCAGGGAAGCGTGCTCGCGGCGCGCATCCTGTGGGCCGCCTCCTGCCGGCCAGGGCCACACCGCCCGGCTGACGTCGCTTATTGCCTGCGTTCCTGTGATCGGGGGACGCCCGGTCGTCCGGCCGGGGCGCCCGCCTTTATGACGAGGCGGGTGCGGCGGCAAAAATGGGATGATTGCAGCCCGGAGTCGATCGGGCGGGCCATCGCTGGCCGCGCCCAACCATCTAAATCACGTTGTCCTGTTAATTGACTTCAAGAGACAAAGTATAAATCACAACACGCACTCTTGTCCTGACGGGCCGAACGAATATAAATATGAAATTCCGTCGGAGCGTATCTGGATAATGTTTGAATGATTGATAGCGTGGCGCGTCGTCGTTGGCGGGAGGATCCGATTTGGACGCAAGCGAATCGCGATCTCAGCAAGGACGACGGCTATTGCTATCCATGCGACCTGACCGATGCGCAATGGGCGCTGATCGCGCCCACGCTGCCGAGCGACGACCCGCTCAAGGTCGACCTGCGCGAGGTGGTCACCACCTGCCTGTACCAAGAGAAGACCGGCTGCCCGTGGCGCTGCCTACCGAGCGACTTCGGGCCGATGATGGCTCACCCCGCCATCTCCATCGTCGGTGGCTTGCACATCCCTCTCGCCCTCCCCAAGGGCCGTATCGCAAGTCCGGATCGCAAGCGCGCGCGGCGACTGTCCGTACGCCCTGGATCGTCGAGGACGGCCTGATCACGCCGGCCTGGAAGCTGCACCGTGGCGTCTTGCGGCAGATGGCGGCGCGTCCTCACCGGGCTGCCCGCGGGCCCGCCTTGAGGCTGAGGATGTAATCGATGATCGCGTCGCGTTCGTCCCGCTCCAGCCGCAGGCTCGGCATCCGCTGGTGATGGCTCTGCAGGAAGACGCTGAGGGCGAGCCCGGTCGTCGAGGGCATGGTGGCGATGCCGACGAAGGACGGCCCGACGAACCCGCCCGCATTCTGCTCGCGGCCGACCGCGTGGCACGCGCTGCAGAGCTGCACGGCGAGGAGCTGGCCGCGGGCGGCATCCGCCGCGAGGGCAGCCTCGGGGAAGGCGAGCTGGATCGAGGCGCCGGGGGGCACCAGGGCGGCGACGAGCATTGCCCGAAGGGCGGCGGACGGCCGGGGGCTCATGATGCCCTCGCGAAGCACAGACGCGCCGCGGCGGACCCCGCGGCCACCGCCCCGAGGACGACGTGCGTCCAGGTGGCGGCGTCGTTGGCCGAGAATCCGAACAGCCAGGGGGCGAGGGCCGCGCCGGTTCCCAGGATCACGATCGCCCGCTCGATCGCCGGGCGGATGCGGGCCGGATCGATTCCTGAGAGCACGAGAATCATCAGGCCCGGCGGCAGCGCCGAGGCCGCGGCCCCGGCATTCCCGGCGATGATCAGGACCCAGGCGGCGACGACGAGCGCGGTGCCGGCCGCGTGCTGCAGGGCTGCGAGCAGGATCTCGTCCGCCCGGGGAGGCCAGCGGAAGTCGGGGTGGGATCGGTGCATCGGATGGCTCCATCCGGCGTCGGCCGCCGCTCGGCGGGCGGAGTCGGAGGATACCGGCCCCGGACCCGACGCGGATGATCTGGATCAAGGCGGGCCGCGGCGGTCTCCTTGCCCGGTGACGTCGGGCCGCCCGAGAGGCGCGGGCATAAGAGGCGCAATCCCCGGCAGGCGGGGTCGCTGGCGGTCGGGTCGATCCTCGGCCGGGGTGGCCGGCGTCACCGGCGGGCCGGTTGCGGGGACGAGGACGGCCGGCCCACGGCCCTCGGTCGTTCGCAGGCCGGGAGGGACGGCCCGCCGCGCGCGAAGGACCGCCTTTCGCAACTCCTCGAGAACCAGGACCCCGCTGGCGACGCCGGCGCAGTACAGCCAGTCGCCGAGGCTCAGGCTCACCGTCGAGAAGCCTCGTTGCAGGACCGGCGTTTCGATCACGGCGACCTGGAGCAGGAGCGAGACGACGACCGCGGCCCAGAGCCAGCGGTTCCCGAACAGGCCGTCGAGCGCGCTCGCCTCCCCGGAGCGGGCGTTGAGGACGTTGAAGAGCTGGCACAGGACCAGGGT
The DNA here is from genome assembly GCF_011043735.1 of Methylobacterium sp. DB0501. GTDB lineage: Bacteria > Pseudomonadota > Alphaproteobacteria > Rhizobiales > Beijerinckiaceae > Methylobacterium > Methylobacterium alsaeris. The sequence continues at coordinate 653,926 of NZ_JAAKGV010000001.1, forward strand.
CGTGAAGGTCATCGTCCGGGCATAGGCCGGGGTGCCGGTGCCCTCGACGAGCCCACCGGGCAGGCAGGCGTCGAGAACGAACAGGCTGCACGACGCGGTCACGAGGCCGACGAAGCCGATGCTCCACCCCATCGCGCCGGTCAGCACGCCCTCGCGCCGCGGTCGCGGCGCGAGGGTCATCACGGCCGGGTCTGCCGGATCGACCGCGAGGGCGAGCGCCGGCACGCCGTCGGTGACGAAGTTGATCCACAGGATCTGCGTCGCCAGGAGCGGCAGCACCACCTCGCCGGGACCGGCGGCGAGCCCGAGGGCCGGGGCCAGCACGACGCCGAGGCCCATCACCGCCACCTCGCCGAGATTCGACGACAACAGGTAGCGCAGAACCTTGCGGATGTTGGCGAAGATCGCCCGGCCTTCCTCGACCGCCGACACGATGGTGGCGAAGTTGTCGTCGGCGAGCACGATGTCGGCCGCCTCGCGCGCGACGTCGGTGCCGGTCGCCCCCATGGCGATGCCGATGTCCGCCGCCTTCAGGGCGGGTGCGTCGTTCACGCCGTCGCCGGTCATGGCGACGACGAGGCCGTTGCGCTGAAGCGCCCGCACGATCCGCAGCTTGTGCGCGGGCGCGACGCGGGCATAGACCGAGACGTGGCGCACGGCCTCGTCCAGCGCCTCCGGCGAGAGCGCGTCGATCTGGTCACCCGTGAGGACGGCGCCGTCGGCGGCGATGCCGAGCTCGGCCGCGACCGCCGCGGCGGTGCGCGGGTGATCGCCCGTGATCATGACCGACCGGATGCCCGCGGTCCTGGCGCGGGCCACCGCCTCGCGGGCCTCCGGCCGGGGCGGGTCGCTCATGCCGACGAGGCCGAGGAAGACGAGATCCTGCTCGACCTCCTCCAGGGCCGCACCGCCCCCATCCGGCATCCGCCGGTGGGCGAGGCCGAGGGTCCGCAGACCGTCCCCGGCGAAGCCCGCACTCGCCGCGAGGATCGCCTCGCGCCGCGCCGGCGTGAGCGGCCGGTCCTGCCCGTCGGCGCGTTCGCGCGTGCAGCGCGACAGCACGACCTCGGGTGCGCCCTTCAGCGCGACGAGCACCCCGTCCCGGCCCGCCTCGCGGTGGACCGCGCTCATCCGCCGGCGCTCGGACGAGAACGGGATCTCGCCGAGGCGGACGAAGCCGCGCAGGGCGGCGTCGAGGCCGGCGTTCCGGGCGGCGAGGAGCAGGGCGCCCTCGGTCGGGTCGCCCTGGACGGTCCAGCCGCCCTCGCGCTCCTGCAGGACGGCATCGTTGGCGAGCGCACCCGCGAGGAGGGCCGCCTCCACCTCGCCGCTCGGCCGTCCGTCACGGTCGCGGCCGGCCGGGGCACCGTCGAGCGGGCTGCGCCCGCCCGCCGTCACGACCGTCCGGACGGTCATCGTGTTGCGGGTGAGCGTGCCGGTCTTGTCGGAGGCGATCACGTCGGCCGAGCCCAGCGTCTCGACGGCGGCGAGCCGGCGCACGATCGCCCGCCTGCGGGCCATGCGTAGCACGCCCAGCGAGAGCGCCGCGGTGACGATCGCCGGCAGCCCCTCCGGCACCGCCGCGACCGCGAGCGCCACCGCGACGATCAGGGTCTCGAGCAGGGCGGCGACGGTGCGGACCTCCTCGGCGAGGACGATGATCGCCGCCAGCGCGGCGGCGATGACGAGAACTGCGAGCCCGAGGCGCCGGCCGAGCCGGGCGAGGGCGACCTGGAGCGGCGTGGCCTCCTCCTGCGTATCCTCCAGCATCCCGGCGATGCGGCCGAGCTCGGTCCGCATCCCGGTCGCCGTGACGATGCCGAGGCCCCGCCCGGCGACGATCGTTGTGCCGCTGAACACCATGGTGCGCCGGCCATCCAGGCTCGCATCACCGGCGAGGGACGAGGCGTCCTCGGGCAGGGCGTCCTCGGGCAGGACGTTTTCGGGCATGGCGTTCTTGGGCAGGGCGTTCTTGGGCACCGGGACGCTCTCGCCCGTCAGGGCGGCCTCGCCGGCCCGCAGGGCGCTCGTCGCGATCAGCCGGGCATCGGCGGGGATCGCGTCGCCCTCCTCGATCCGGATCACGTCGCCCGGCACCAGTTCGGTCGCCGGGATCTCCAGGTGGATCCCGTCCCGGACGACGCGCGCCCGGGCGGCCGACATCCGCCGCAGGGCGGCGACGGCCCGCTCGGCCCGCGCCTCCTGCAGGACGCCCATCGCGGCGTTGAGGACCACGATGCCCAGGATCGCCAGGGCTTCGAAGGGCGGGCCGGACCGGCCCTCCGCCACCGCCTGCCGGAGCCACAAGCCGGCCGAGACCGCCGCCGCGGCGACGAGCAGCAGGACCAGCGGGTCGGCGAGCTGGGCCGTCAGCCGGCGCCAGGTCGGGACGGGCGGACGGGAGCGCAGGGCATTGGGCCCCCAGAGCCCGGCCCGGACGTGCGCCTCGCCCCGGCTCAACCCGGAGACGGCATCGACGCCGAGGGCGGCCGCCACGGCGTCCGGAGGCAGGCGCTCGATCTCGCGACCGGTCTCGGGCAGGTTCGCCCCCGCATCGTCGTCGGATCCGTCCCGGCCCGCGTGCATCCGGCCCGTCATCGTCGGCTCGCTCACCGGGCGCCTCCCTCGGTCGGCCCCGATCGGCGGCGGCCTTCGGCCCGAACCCACGACCGATCGGGCGAGGCGTCGTTGATCCAGCGCAACGTGCCCGCGGGCCGGGCCGCCACACTCGCGCGCGTCGGACATCCCCGGGGCGGCCATGATCGAGAACCTGCGCAACATCCTGATCGCCCTGACCGAGCGCCTGGGCGACGAGACCCCGTCGAGCGCGCTCGCCTACGGCCTGTCGCTGGCGGAGCGCGCACATGCGCGGGTGACCGTCCAGGCGGTCTCGGTCCGGCTGGTCGTGCCGCATGCCTGGATCAGCCGCTTCGTCGGCATGGTCGTCGCCGCGGAGAACCGGCGGCTGCGGGACCTGGCGCAGGCCGTGGCCGAGCGGGCCCGGGGCGACGCGGCCGCCGCCGGCATCCTATGTACCGCGCAGGCCGAGCACCTCTCCTACGACCGCCTGCTCGCGCGCTTCTCGGCCCAGGCGCGGCTACACGACCTCGCGGTGATCGACGCCGAGCCGCGGATGCTGACGGGCGACCGCGGCCTGATCGAGACGCTGCTGTTCGAGAGCGGTCGCCCGCTGATCGTCGTCCCGCCGGGCTGCGAGACCGTCACGACGCGACGCATCCTCGTCGCCTGGGACGGCAGCGCCCAGGCGGCCCGCGCCCTCCACGACGCCCTGCCGTTCCTCCGCCAGGCCGAGAGCGTCGACATCGTCGTGGTGAGCGGCGAGAAGGACCTCTCGCACGCGGTCCCGGGCGCCGAGGTGGCGCCCGGCCTCGCGCATCACGGCGTCGCCGTGACGGTCACCGACCTGCCGGCGAGGGACGGGGACGTCGCCGGCACCCTGCGCGGTCACGCGACGGAAACGGGAGCCGACATGATCGTGATGGGCGCCTTCGTCCACTCGCTCCTGCGCGAGACGGTGTTCGGCGGGGTGACGCAGGGGATGCTGCGCGCCTGCCCGGTCCCGCTCCTGATGGCGCATTGAGCCGGGCGCATCGAGCCGCCCGCGCATTTCGCCCGGTGACCGAAGACTTGCCGGGAAGCGAGGACTTGCTCGGGATCGCGGGCTTGCCGGTGAGCGCCGGCCTCCTCGCCGAGGGACTCGGCTTCTCCGACCCCGCCGCCACCGGAACCGGCGGGAGGCGGCGCGCCCGGGATCGGGCGCGCCGCGGCGGTCACGGCGCCTCTCCGCCCTGGCCCGGCGCGGCCCGTTCCGCCGTCGCCGCGCGTCCGCGCCGATCCCTGCGCCACGCGCTCGGCGTCGTTCCGGTCCAGCGCCGGAAGGCATGCGTGAAGGCGGCGGGTTCCGAGAATTCGAGGGTGGCGGAGATCTCCGCCAGGCCGAGATCCGTGTCGGCGAGCAATTGCCGCGCCACGGCGAGGCGGGTCTCGTTCGCCACCGACCGGTAGCAGGTTCCCTCGGCCTTCAGGCGCCGGCTCAGCGTCCGCCGGTGCACCGCCATCGTCTCCGCGGCCCGTTGGGCGCTGAGCCCCCCGTGGATCAGGGATGCCCTGAGGTGGCGGCGCAACTCGTCCGTGAGGCCGCCGGACTCGAACCGGCGCAGGCGCCGCTCGGCGATCCTGCACAGGACGGGGTTCGCGCCGGCGACCGGGCGCACGAGGAGCGCCGCCGGGAAGACCAGCGCCGCGATCTCCTGCTCGAAGCGCACGGGAGCGCGGAAGAAGTCCGCGTAGGGCTTCGTGTCCCGCGGCTGCGAGCGCGGCACCAGCACCTCGTCGGGCGCCCACTCCGCATCGCAGAGGGCGCGCAGGAGGGTCGTCATCGCGGTCAGCGCCCGCTCGCAGTGAAGCGCGATGCCGTCCGCGTCCGGTTCGTAGGGGGCGTAGCTCGCGACGGCGACCGGCCCGTCGACCCCGACATCGATGACGGCGCCGCGGTCGAAGAGCCCCTGGTGCACCTCGAGCGCCCGCAGGGCATCGCCGACGGTCTCGGAGTTCCTCATCAGCACACCGAGCAGCTCGACGGATGCCAGGGTCGTGCGCCGGCCGGCCAGAAGACCGCCATGGGGGCATCCGCTCCGGTGTGCGGCCACGACCATCAGGCGGCCGAGCGCGAAGGCGACCGGGTCGGTGCGCCCGAGATCGTGCGGATCGATGCCGCTCTGCACGAGCAGCCGGTCCTGCGCGATCCCGAGTGCGGCCAGCGTCCCGCTCGCCGCCTCGACGGCGCCGCCGGAGACGAAGCCGACGGCGATCGGCGACCCGGAGGCGCCGCCTTCGTCGGCGAGCCCAGGCGTCGATCGCTCGTGACCCGCTGAGAGCGACGTCGTCATGCCCTTTCCTCCCCACTCTGCCTCGTGAGCATCCCGCCGGAGCCGGGCGTGCCGGCGCACCGCCGGCCGGCACGATCGGTGAAGCGTCCCGGATCGGGACTCCGGCTTCGGCAAGTTCATCGTGGTGCGACGCATGAGATGTGCTTGCGACGCATGGGACTAAAAACAGGAATTGCACCGAACTTCGGATGCAATGGCTGCTTTTCGCCAGTATTTTACAATAAAAAAATTAAATAATAATTGTTAGGCGCTTCGTCGGTCGTGATCGATGAAAGACCTGCCGCCCATCGCTCCGTCGGCCAGCGGACCCCGCGGTCGTCAGGGCAGCTGCCTGACAGGCAAGGCGACCGGCCCGCCAGGCCAAGACGCCGGGTTCCATCCGGCCGCATCGCGGAACCAAAACGATAATCGGCGGGTGACGATCAGCCTTGATATGGATCAACATCGGTCGGATTTAATCATGCCGGATGCCTGTAGAAATCGGATTTATAGTCATGTTTTTGCGGCAAAATATATTTCTATTCTTGATTTGATTGATGCCGCGATTGATCTCGGGCGTCGCCGTCATGGTTGCCCGGTGCGTGGCCCCGAGCGGGTGCAGCCTCGATGACGATCGATCGTGCCGGGACGCATGTCGCGCAAGATGCCGTCCGGACCGGGACGCGCCGCGACGGGATCGGCTGCGACCGGGCGGCCCCAAGGTCTCGAAACGTGAGGTCGCACAAACTGAGCCATGGGCCGCCGGTCGGTTTCGGGATCGCCGCCTAATCAAAATTTTTCGTCGGCCTGATATGTTTGTCTCGATCAATCAAGCGTGCTCTTCGAGGCCAGACCATAATGAGATCGATCATCCGGGCCATCAGATGACCTGAAGAGGAGGAGAGCGATGCTGTCTCGTATCTTGCGCTGTGTGCGCCTGACCGTGGGGTTCGGACTGCCGGCGGTGGGCGGGCTCGCCTGCGTCGCGGTGTCGGCCCAGCCGCTGGTGGTGCGCGTCAACCCGCAGCTCGCACAACGCGGCGTGCTGATGTCGGGCGGCGAGCCCGGCACGATCGACGCCCTGTTCGATTCGGGGCCCCGCTACTCCGAGCCGAGCGGCGTGCGCGTCGGACGCGGCAGCGTGATTCCCGGCTGGCTCGAGCTCGGCTCGTTTCAGAACGTCTCGGTCCCGGGACTGAATCCGGTCGGATACTACGGCTACTTCATCTCTCCGGACGATCACGCCGTGGTGGTCGATCTCGGATCCCGCCGGGTCATGCGCGTCATCAGCCACTGATCGAGGGGCGTCGCGTCGGACGAGCGGCCGGCCGCGTCTCGTCCGGACGGGCGAGACACCCGACCGGTCGGGGCGGCCTCGTTCGCGCCGCCGCGAGACACGTCGGAGAGCGGGCCGCCTGCCCGTATCCGAAAGCTCCCTACAGAATCATCCCGAAGGAGGCAGCGATGCAAAAACGCATGATCGGCGCAGGCGCCGCGATCGCCGTGGTGGGATTCCTGGCCGGACCTTGGGCCGGATCGTCCGCGGTTCGGGCCGGGGACGTAACGACGACCGGCGCGATCGGCGAAAGCGCCACGGTGAGCCAAGCCACGGTGAGCCAGGCGAATTTCAAGGTTCTGACCGATGCCCGGATCGGAGTCGTGAAGGCCGTGCTCCAGCTGACGCCGGAGCAGCAGCGCTACTGGCCGCCCGTCGAGGAGGCGATCCGCGCCCGCGCGGAGGGGCGCTATCACCGGCTGTCCGCCCTGGTCGGGCATCTGCAGCAGCGGGGCGAGGTCGATCCGATCGCCGCGATGCGGACGCGCGCCGACTCGCTCGGCCAGCGGTCGGCAGAGCTCAAGCGACTCGGCGATGCATGGCAGCCCCTCTACCAGACTCTCGGTCCGGATCAGAAGGAGCGGATGCGGCTGGTCACGGCGAGGATCATCGGCGGCTTGCGCGAGGCGATCGAGACTCGCCGCAGGGAGCTGGTCGAGGACGAGGACGACGAAGGCTGAGCGTTTCCGGGCTGGGGGTGGTCCCTCCGGACCTCGACGGAACGCCAGGGGAACGCCAGGACGGGTTTCGGCGATGACCCGCGAGGAGCCCTGCCCGCAGGATTTCTCGCGGCGTCCCGCGTCCCGGTCGTGCGAGGGCGCCCGTCGCTCCTCGCGGGGGCAATCCTCGCGGGGGCAAGTCGGTTCCTGAAGTCGGTTCGTGGCCTCTTTTCTCTCCCCCGAGGCGCTTCCGCCAGCGACCTCCGAGCCTGCGTGAGCAGGGTGTTGCTCTGACTGCTTGGGGCGAGCAGGCACTTCCTATCCTCCCACCTCCTATCCTGAAGCGGTGGAGCAACGCGCAGGTCTCGAAGGAGGCCCTGGAAGTCTCCAGGTCGTCTCTCGATATTACCTGGAGGCCCCTCCTGCGAGGTCGGTCCATCTCCGCTGAACTGACGCCTCCGGGATGAGGGACAGGGTGGGATAATCAGTTTTATTTTAAGTACCATCGAAGATAAGGATACGCATTGCGAACCGTCCCGGGCATGGCATCGGCATCGCACGCATGCTGCTCCCCAGCCGCGGGACGATGATCGGGGCAACCCGGTGCGGCCGGTCAGTACGCGACCCGTGCGGGGCGGTGGGGAAACGGAGCGTCCCACCGTGGTGCCATGGCAACCATGGGAGGCTCGGGCGCGAACGGCAGCATCGTCGCGCCGAAGGCGACGAAGCCGGCGGCGGCGCGCACGTCGTCGGGCTGGCGCGGATCGCGCGCGATGAGGTCCGCGCGCTGGAACAGGCGCAGGTTGCAGAGGCGGGATGGAAGCCCGCCCGACGGCGTGCAGGCGTCGTGCCGCGCGCAGGCCGCGTCGAGCGCATCGATCGGCGGGAGCGGGAACCGGTTTCCCAAGCCGCAATAGTTCCCGTGGATGAGGACGGACGGCTCCCGCCCGTACCCGCCCGGTTGCGCCTGCGCACAAGACAAGCCTGCGGTGGCGACGAAGAGAACCGCGATCGGTGTGCGCATGACAATCGCTCCGTGCGCCAGCGCAAGGTCGGGACGGGCGTCGCCGGCTCCGGGGAGAGCGAAGCTCTCGCCCGGGGGAACGGCGCCGCCCGGGAATGGCAGTCCGGACAGCCTCAGTACGGCAGGCACTGGCCGGTATAGGCATCCCAGTACCGGTAGGGGCCGCATCCGCCGCGGGTCGCGCCGTAATAGCCCGCCGCGGCCGCGGCGCCGGCGGCCCCGGCTGCGAGCCCGTATCCGTAGGGCCGGTAGCCGTATCGGCCGTAACCGTACCCGCCCCGATAGCCGTAGCGCCCGCGAGCGGCATACCCGCCCCGGTAGCCGTACCCGCCCCGGTAGCCGCCCACGCGACCGCCGTGGAAGCCGCCCCGATTGCCCACGCCCCGATACCCGCCGCCGTGAAAGCCGCCGCCGCGGAAGCCGCCGCCATGGAAACCACCACCATGGAAACCGCCGCCGCCGAAGCCGCCGCGCGCCTCCGCGGCGGTCGTAAGGAGCAGTGCGGCCATGGCCGATGCTGCGATGATGAAGCGCTTCATGGGACAGTCTCCTTCCTCCAGGCGGATCGATCGATGCTCCGCCCTTCGCAGCCGGGCATGAGCGGCCTTCGCGTGCGACGGCCGCTCATGCGAACCGTCTTCGCCGGCCTGAACGCCGTCTCAGCCGGACCGTAGCGTCCGGGGCTCTCACGTGCTTGATCGGATAGGTCACGATGCCGCGCACGGCATGCGCTGCCCGGACACAGCTTCGTCAGGGCCAGTCCCGTTCGATCAAGCACCCGTCGAGAAGTCGGCCATCCTCGCCGGATAAGGCTGGCTGGCCCATCCGAGAGCATCAGTCGGAAGCAGGTGCGGAGCGGACAAGGAGAGTTGGGCGGTAAAATTGGTATTGTAATCTATTTACTTAATATAATTCATGTGCAAGTGATTATATTTTCCTAATTTCACCGACTGTTTCTGCGCATGAATCACGTCTTATGACTCTCGGATCCAGAAAGGCCTTCACTGGCAGAGCTTGCGGCTCCCTCTCGCATCCATCGGATGGTGTACGCCCCCGGCGTCTCGTCTTGAAGCCTGGAGCATCCCGGTCCTGCCGCTGCCTTTCGTGCGCGCCGGGACGCGCAATCGGGGTCGGCCTCGCTCTGCCGGAGATCCAGGCGGAGATCCAGGGTGATGGAATGCGATGCGCTGCAGCGATCTGGGTGGGTTCGGCACTGGCGCTCGGCGCCGGGCCGGGGCGTGCAAGCCCGGTTTCGGATGCTCCGATCCGCGTCGTCTACGACCGTCCGGGTCGGCCGGAATCGCTCGCCATCTACCACGAGGTCAGGAAGCGCCGCGTCCTCGAAGGCCTGCGGGAGATCGCCGCCGGCATGCGCCTGCCGCGGTCGCTGACCCTCCGGTTCTCGGCTTGCCGCGGCGAGGCCGATGCGTGGTACGAGCCCACGAACCGGACGGTCACGGTCTGCTACGGGTATGTCCGGGAGGTGGAGGACCGGTTGCCCTGGGACGCGGTCCGGGCCCGGGAGATGGGACCGGGGAGGCGCCGGGGAATGCGCCACGACGCGGTGTTCGGCCTCATCGCCCAGGCCTTCCTGCACGAGACCGGGCACGCCCTGTTCGACCTGCTCGACGTGCCGGTGCTCGGCCGCGAGGAGGATGCCGCCGACCAGTTCGCGGCGCTCGTCCTGCTCGAACTGCCGCCGGCGCAGGCCCGGCACGTCGTCGACGGCATCACGCATCTCTTCCGCAGCCTCGCAGCCGACGAACCGGCGCAAGCGGTTCTGCTCGCGGACGACCACAGCCTCGCGCTCCAGCGCCTCTACAACCTGCTCTGCCTCGCCTACGGAGCCGACCGCCGCGCCTTCGGCTACCTCGTCGCCAGCGGCGCCCTGCCGCGACCGCGGGCCGAATTCTGCGAGGCGGAGTACGATCTCGCCCTGTCCTCGCTGCACGCGCTCTTCGGGCGTCATCTCCGCGGCGGGCGGCTGGAGCGCGCACGGGTCCGCCGCGCCTTTCGCGGGATGTTCTGATCGCGGGCCGGACTTCAGCGGCCGCGATGCGCGGGGACTATTCGCCACTCGCCATGGCCTGCGCGTCCTCGCCAGGATGGCGCGTCATCCAGCCGACCAGCAGCACATAGCCCGTCGCCAGCACGACCGGTCCGATGAACAGGCCGAGAAGGCCGTCGGCGATCACGCCGCCGACGACGCCGGCCAGGATGACGGGCATCGGGACGTCCAGCCCTCGGCCCAGGAGCAGGGGCTTGAGGATGTTGTCGCTCAATCCGGCGCCGAGCGTCCAGAGCGAGAAGACGAGCGCCGGCACCGTGTCGTGGGTGGCGAAGACGTAGCCCATCACCGGGATGGTCAGGATGACGGCCGGAACCTGGACGATGCAGAGAAGCAGCGACGCGAGCGTCCACAGGCCGGCGGCCGGAAGGCCGATGACGAAGAATCCGGCGCCGAGAAGGAGGGACTGGACCACCGCCACGCCGACGATGCCCAGGGCCACGCCGCGAATGGTATCGACGGCCAGTCCCGCGAGCGCGATGCCCCGGGCCGGGCTGCCCGTGGCACGCACCAGGACCCGCCGCGTGAACGACGCCGCGGCCTTGCCGTACCCGACCAGGAACGCGGCGATCGCGAAGGACAGAACGAACGACACTTCGCCGGTCGCGAAACGCCGGGCCGTCGACAGGAGCCAGGCGGCCGGTCGCTTCAGCATCGGCCCGTAGCGCGCGAGGGCCGCCGGCGCGTTGTCGGCGGCGAGCGCCCAGGCCTCCGCCAGCTTCCGGCCGACCAGCGGAAGGTCGGCGAGCCGGGGCGGCGGGGGCGGCACGGTCAGCGTCTGGTCCCGCAGGCCGGAGAGGATCGTGGCGGCGGACGATCCGAGCGACGTCACGATCAGGATCGTCGCCGCCAGCATGACCGCGATGCCGACCAGTCCGATCAACAGGGCGGACCCGCTCTCGCCGACGCGGACGAGGAGGCGGCGATGCAGCGGGTACAGCATGACGGCCAGGATCGCCGACCAGAGCAGGATCTCGGAGAGCGGCGACAGGATGCGGCTGCAAGCATAGATCAGCGCCGCAACCAGGCCGACTTGAAGAATGAGATCGAACATGCCCGTCGTCGAGGGCGGGATGTCGGGTTGCGGCGTATTGTTGTCCATCGCGACGACCGCTCGGTTGTCTAAACGTTTCAGGGGTAAAAACGGTCACGGCCTCCAGGACGAGTCCTTCAACCGTGACGAAGCCCTGCCGAATGGCGGTTGCGACGGGCCGGCAGCCGGGAAAACATGACGGAGACGCCTTCGTGATCCGCGCTCTGCAACCCTACCGTCCCAGATCCTGTGTGATGGGCGGACCGAATTCACATCCCCCGTCGTCATCCCGGGTTCTCGCCGTCGGTGAGCCCTGGATGACGCAGTGCATTGTCGGCCTCTGCGCCCGATCAACCGACCCCTCGCATCGACCAGGCTCCCACCGCGGTGATGCGTCCGCGCACCGCATCCTGAACCGAGGGCCGCAGGCCTCCTTGCGGTGGATCAAGGCGGCGTCGATCCCGTCGCCCCTCCGGATCGTCCGCTCCCGCCGGGTCGTCGGCGCTTCCGAAGTGCATCGACGCCATCGCCGCGGCGGATCGCGCGGTGTCCCGCCCGATCAAGCGGCGAGGCGCATCCCCGGCGAGAGTGCCGACGGGCGTCGGGGCGATCCGTGGTGGAGGGCACAGCCCGATCCGCCGCGGGTGCGAGCCGATCGTCACCGGGGCCGACGTCCCGCCGCATCCGGGAGGAAGCACCGTGGCGCGTTCGACGATGCAGGAGGCGCCGGCTTGCCGCCGGCACGAGAAGTACGAACGCCTGATCGCCGCCGCGCAGGCGCGAGCCCGCCTCACGGTCGCGGTCGCGCATCCGTGCGACGAGGCCTCGCTCGGCGCCGCGCTGGAGGCGGCGGATCTCGGTCTCATCGAGCCGATCCTGGTCGGTCCCCGGTTGCGGATCGCCGCCGCGGCCGCGGCCTGCGGCCGGGACCTCGCGGCGTTCCGGATCGTCGACGCGGCCCACAGCCACGATTCCGCGGCGCGGGCGGTGGCGCTGTCAATGCCGGGGAGGCCGGCGCACTCATGAAGGGCAGCCTCCATACCGACGAGCTGATGGGGGCCGTGGTGCGGCGCGAGGGCGGGCTGCGGACGGCGCGCCGCCTCAGCCACTGCTTCGTGATGGACGTGCCGGGCCACGACGACCCCCTCATCGTCACCGACGCCGCCATCAACATCGCCCCGACGCTCGAGGAGAAGCGCGACATCGTCCAGAACGCGATCGACCTCGCGCATTCCTTCGGGATCGAGGTGGTGCGGGTCGCGATCGTGTCGGCGATGGAGACGGTCAACCCGAAGGTCCCCTCGACCGTCGATGCCGCGGCACTCTGCAAGATGGCCGATCGCGGCCAGATCACCGGGGCGGTCCTCGACGGGCCGCTCGCCCTCGACAACGCCATCGATCTCGGCGCGGCGGCGATCAAGAAGATCCGCTCGCCGGTCGCCGGCCGCGCCAACGTGCTGGTGGTGCCGGATCTCGAAGCCGGCAACATGCTGGCGAAGAGCCTGATCTTCCTCGCCGGCGCGGACGCCGCCGGGATCGTGCTCGGCGCCAGGGTGCCGATCATCCTGACGAGCCGCGCCGATTCGCGCCTGACGCGCCTCGCCTCCTGCGCCGTCGCCTCGCTGTTCGCCGCCGGCCGTCGCGCCGCCAAGCCGTTGCCGAAGGTGTAGGGATGATCCCGGCCTCGCTCGTGCTGAATGCCGGCTCGTCGAGCCTGAAGTTCCAGGTTTTCGAGCCCGGAGCGGAGGGGGCGCCGCGCCGCCTCTACCGCGGCCTGTGCGAGGGGCTGGGCGGCGAGGCGCACATGATCGTGCGCGACGAGGCCGGCGCGGTCGTCGCGGACGATCGCCTCGGCGCGGGCGGGCCCGGCCACGAGGAGGCCCTGCTCCGCGTCGCCGCGTGGCTGCGGGACCACCGGAGCGGGCACCGGCTGGCGGCGGTCGGCCACCGGGTCGTGCATGGCGGCACGGATTACGCCGCGCCCATGCGGATCGACGACGCGGTGCTGGCGGCCCTGGAGCGCCTCGTGCCGCTCGCGCCCCTGCACCAGCCGCACAACCTCGCGCCGATCCGCATCCTGCGCCGGCTGTTTCCGGACCTGCCGCAGGTGGCCTGCTTCGACACCGCCTTCCATCGCGGCCAGCCGGACATCGCGCAGCTCTTCGCGCTGCCGGCGGAGATCGCCGACCGGGGCGTGCGCCGCTACGGCTTCCACGGCCTGTCCTACGCCTTCGTCGCCGGGCAGCTCTCCGCCTGCGCGCCCGCCCTCGCGTCGGGGCGGGTGGTCGCGGCCCATCTCGGCAGCGGCGCGAGCCTGTGCGCCCTCGCGGGCGGCCGCAGCATCGCCACCACGATGGGCTTCTCGGCCCTCGACGGGCTGCCGATGGGCACGCGCTGCGGCAGCCTCGACCCGGGCGTGGTGTTCTACCTGCTGCGGGAGATGCGGCTCGACGCCGAGGAGGCCGAGCGCCTGCTCTACACCCGCTCGGGGTTGCTCGGCGTCTCGGGCCTGTCGAACGACATGCGGACGCTGCGCGCCCGGGCGTCCGAGGACCGGCGCGCGCGGACGGCCATCGACCTCTTCGTCTACCGCATCGGGCGCGAGCTCGGCTCGCTCGTCGCGGCGCTCGGCGGGATCGACGGCCTCGTCTTCACCGGCGGCATCGGCGAGAACGACCCCGCGACCCGGGCCGAGGTGCTGCGGGGTGCCGCCTGGGCCGGGTTCCGGCTCGACGAGGCCGCGAATGCGGCGGGCGGTCCGCGGATCACCGCCGGCCCCGGCCCCCAGGCCTACGTCATCCCGACCGACGAGGAAGCCATGATCGCCCGCGGCATGCGCGAGGTGCTCGACGACACGCGCCGGCCGGCGCTCTGACCCGATGGAGGTCGCCATGGAAACCCCAACCACGAACCCCGCGACGAACCCTGCGACGAATCCCGCCGCGATCGGTACCGAGCCCTTCATGTCGGCGGACGACCTCGCCGCCTACTCGGCGCGCATGCGGGCCGCCAAGGCCTTGAAGGAGATGGAGGGCCAGGACCGGGCCGGAAAGGCGCGGGAAGAGCTGGTCAAGCAGCTCGCCGAGCCCGTCGCGGTCACGCCCGAGAAGATGGCCGAGATCACCCAGGGCCTGCTGCACAAGCTCCGCATCGCCGCCGAGCAGGGCCAGAAGGAGCTTCTGGTGATGCGTTTCCCGAACCTGATGTGCAGCGACAAGGGCCGGGCGATCAACAACGCGGAGGCGGGCTGGGCCGAGACCCTGACCGGCCGCCCGCGCCAGGCCTACGAGTTCTGGCGCGACCGCCTTCAGCCCGCCGGCTACGGCCTGAGGGCGCTGGTCGTCGACTGGCCGGACGGCATGCCGGGCGACATCGGCTTCTTCCTCACCTGGAAGCCCACCCCGCATTGAGCGTTCCCCAAACCAGGATCGACCCGCCATGTCCGAGCCCGTGATCGACGCAGCCCCCCGGCCGCCCGAGGCCGCCGGGGGGCTGCCCTCCCTTCTCTCCCTCCAGGCCCGGGTCGCCGAGGTCTACCGGGACCGCTGCACCGCGGCGTTCGGCGCCTGGCTCGACGCGATGCAGGGGGCGAACCGCGCATGGCTGGAGAATGCGAGGCCGACGACCCCCATGCAGGCCGCCGGCGACGCTCTCACCTACTGGACGGACTTCGCTCAGCGCTCGCTCCTGTTCTGGGACACGCTCCGTCAGCGCGGCAACGACTGGCTGGCCCACGAGGCGGCCGGCAAGCCGCCGCTCCTCGCCTTTCCCTACGAGATCGTGGCCGATGCCCGCCGCTTCGAGCGGCCGGCGAACTACGCCCTGGCGCGCATCGTGCCGCCGGCCGACAGCCCGGTCGACGAGGAGAAGCGCCCCTACCTCATCATCGATCCGCGCGCCGGGCACGGGCCGGGCATCGGGGGCTTCAAGCCGGATTCCGAGGTCGGCGTGGCGTTGCGGGCCGGCCATCCGGTCTACGTGGCGATCTTCTTTCCCGAGCCGGTGCCGGGCCAGACCCTGGCGGACGTCGCGCAGGCGGAAGCCGCGTTCGTGCGCCTCGTGCGCGAGCGCCATCCGACCCGCGGCAAGCCGGTCGTCGTCGGCAATTGTCAGGGCGGCTGGGCCGCGATGCTGGTGGGCGCCCTCGACCCGGGGAGCGTCGGACCGATCGTGGTGAACGGCGCGCCGATGTCCTACTGGGCCGGCAACGACGCCGAGAACCCGATGCGCTACGCCGGCGGCATGCTCGGCGGGAGCTGGACGGCGCTCCTCGCCAGCGATCTCGGCGGCGGCGTCTTCGACGGCGCCCACCTCGTCGACAACTTCGAGTCGCTCAATCCGGCCAACACCTGGTTCGGGAAGTCCTACGCCCTGTTCTCGAAGATCGACACCGAGCCGCCGCGCTACCTCGCATTCGAGCGCTGGTGGGGCGGGTACTTCCTGATGAACCGCGAGGAGATCCGCTGGATCGTCGACAACCTCTTCGTCGGCAACCGGCTCGCCGCCGGGCGCGCCGAATGGGCCGAGGGCCGGGCGTTCGACCTGCGGGCGATCCGCTCGCCGATCATCCTGTTCGCCTCGCTCGGCGACAACATCACCCCGCCGCAGCAGGCCTTCAACTGGGTCGCGGACCTCTACCCCACGACCGCGGACCTGAAGGCCAACGGGCAGGTCATCGTCGGGCTGATGCACGAGAGCATCGGGCATCTCGGCATCTTCGTCTCCGCAGGCGTCGCCCGGCGCGAGCATTCGCAGATCGTCGACCTCCTCGACTACATCGAGCACCTGCCGCCCGGGCTCTACGGCATGACGGTCGAGGAGAAGCGCGTCGACGGACGGGTGCGCCACGACGCGGTCTTGCGCGAATTGCGGGTCGAGGACCTGCAGCGACTGCAGAAATACGCCCGCAAGGACGAGGTGCCGTTCGCGGCGGTGAGCCGGGTCTCCGAGTTCAACGCGGCCGCCTACGAGGCCTTCGTCCATCCCTTCGCAAGCGCGTGGCTGCCGCGGGAGACCGGGGCGTGGTCGCGGGCGCTGCACCCGCTCCGGGTCCGGCGCTGGGCCTTGTCCGATCTCAACCCGGCCCTGGCCCGGCTCGGACCGGTCGCCGGGCTCGTGCGGGGACACCGCGTCCACCGGGACGAGGCGGGCGCCCTCGCGGCGACCGAGCGCATGGCGGCGGCCGGGATCGTGGCGGGGTGGGACCTCTACCGGCAGCTGCGCGACGCCACCGTCGAGAACCTGTTCTTCACGGTCTACGGGACGATGAGCGTGCTCGCCCCGGCCGGGGAGGGACAGGCGCCCGGCCGGGCGGCCGGCGCGCTGCCGGCGGCCTCCGATGCCGCGAGCCGGATCTCGGAGGGCGGCTTCACCGAGGCGGCGGTCCGGGCCGGCCTGCTCGTCTCGCGGCGCGGCCGCGGGGGCCGGCGCCTGTCCGCCTTCAAGCGCATCCGCGACGCCGTCGGCCGCGACGTCGGCCTGCTCGACATGCCGGCGGATGCGGCGGCCGCGCTGATCCGGCGGCAATCGGAGATCGTCGAGCTGGTGCCGGAGCGCGCGATGGCGGCGCTGCCGGACCTGGTGCGGACGGCCGCGGACCGCCGTCGCCTCCTCGACATCCTCGACCGCCTGGCGGGACGCCTCGACCTCGAGCCGGAGCAGCGCGCCGTGATCCGGCGGTTCCACGACCTCCTCGCACCGGCCCCCGGGGCGGTGCCTGCCGCCGGGCCGGCCCCGCGTCGCCGCCGGGCCGGCTGAAGCTCGCGTCGGACCGGGACGACGACAGGTTCGGAGATGACGGCCATGACGCAGATCCCCGACGGTACCGCTCTCGCGGGCAAGCGCGCCCTCGTGCTCGGCGTCGCCAACGAGCACTCGATCGCCTATGGCTGCGCCCGGGTCTTCCGGCGGCTGGGGGCGCAGATCGCCCTGACCTATCTCGACGAGAGGGCGAAGCCCTTCGTCGAGCCGCTCGCCCGCGAGCTCGACGCACCGGTCCTCGCCCCGTGCGACGTCCGGAAGGACGGGGATCTCGAGGCGGTGTTCGCGCAGGTCGCCGAGACCTGGGGCGGGCTCGACATCGCGCTCCACGCGATCGCCTTCGCGCCGGCGAACGACCTGCAGGGCCGGCTGGTGGACAGCTCCCGCGAGGGATTCGGCATCGCCATGGACGTGTCCTGCCACTCCTTCGTGCGGATGGCGCGGCTCGCCGCGCCGCTGATGAGCGAGGGCGGAACGCTCCTGACCATGAGCTACCACGGCGCCAGCAAGGTCGTGCCGAACTACAACCTGATGGGCCCGGTCAAGGCAGCGCTGGAGAGCGCCGTGCGCTACCTCGCCTACGAGCTCGGCGACCGCGGCATCCGCGTCCACGCCGTCTCGCCCGGGCCTCTCAAGACGCGGGCCGCGTCGGGCCTGAAGGATTTCGACCTCCTCCTGAACCAGGCGATCCAGCGCGCGCCGATCGGCGAGCTCGTCGACATCGACGATGTCGGCCTCACCGCCGCCTTCCTGACGACGCCCTACGCCGCCCGTCTCACCGGCACGACCGTCTACGTCGACGGCGGCCTCAGCATCATGGCGTGAGGAGGGGAGCATGGCGGGTTCGACGGCGGGTCGCGCAGCAGGTCTCATGGCCGAACTCGTGTCGCCCGAGCGCATCGTGTTCTCGGGCGAGGTCCGCTCGGTGCTGCTGCCGGGCGCGGAGGGCGACATGACGGTCCTGCCCGGCCACGTGCCCCTCGTCGCCCTGCTCCATGCCGGGATCGTCTTCGCGACCGACGCGACCGGGACCGGCCGCCGGGCCTACGTGAGCGGCGGGCTCGCCGAGATCGTGGCCGAGGGCGGGGCGACGCGGGTGACCATCCTGGCGGAGCGCGTGACCGCGGTCGAGGAGATGACCGCCGACCGGATCGTGGCCGAGATCGAGGAGATCCGCCTGGAGCGGGACAGTTCGGAGGATCTCGACCACCGGGCGCGCTGCGACGTCTCGATCAGCCGCCTCGAGGAGATCGGGGCGAGCCTGAAGCTTTGATACGGGATCCGCAAGATCCCGTCCGGATCTCGTCTCGCCAGCCCGCGCGGCGCGTGAGCCAAGCCGATCGTCGCGACGCGATCGGTCGGCGACCGTATGGGTTCGCCACCGGCTTTGCCGTTCCTCGCGGATGAAGCCTTGTCGCGAGGGCGCGCAGCGATGGCCGCCCTGGATCGCGAATGTCGCCTCGGGTCGCCTGCCGGCCGATGCCGGCGGCAACCTGTCTGTCCGGCAACGGCGGCTTCAGCCGCGGTTCAACGCCGGGGCGCGAGGATGCGGACATGCCGGCTGCCTTCACCGCCGGAGCCATCCTCCCCTTCTGAGCCGAGAGTGTCCCGCCATGACCGCGCGTTCCCCGCGCCCGACAGCCCGCCTCGTCCTCGGTGCCCTCGCGCTCCTCAGCCTCGCCGGCCCGGTCGCCGCAGCCGATCTCGACGACGATCCGCCCCGCTTCGAGGGCCGCGGCGAGTGGCGCGCGCCGCCTCCGCCCCCGCCGCGCTATGGGCAGGGTCCCGGGGGCTGCCGGGTCTTCGTCAAGCGCCGCATCGATCCGTACGGCGACGAGGTGGTGCGCCGGGTGCGGGTCTGCGACGAGGGCCGGGGTGACTGGAGCGGCGACCGGGGCGGCTACCGCGACGGTCGCCGCTGGGCCGGCCCGCCGCCCTGGCCGCCGCGCCACCGGCACTGGGACGACGAGCCCGGCCCCGGCCGCTGGTGAGAGATCACTCGACGATCGGGATCTCGGTCCCGATCGTCACCTCGGTCGCGTCGACCCGGCAGGTGAAGGCGTAGGCCGCCACGCCCGCGGCGCGCGCCCGCCGGAAGGCGGCGGCGAAGCCCGGATCGAGGTCGCCGGCCACCGCGAACCGCTCGGCGCGCATCTGCACCACCCAGATCACCATCGCCCGCCCCCCGGACCGCACCACCTCGGCGAGCTCGTCCATGTGGCGGGCGCTGCGGGCGGCGACGCAGTCGGGGAACTCGGCGAGGCCGGGCCGGCGCATCAAGTGGCAGTTCTTGACCTCGACATGGATCGGGCCGGCGGCGTCGCCGGCCAGGAAGTCGACCCGGCTCGCCCGGCCGTAGGCCACCTCCGCCCGCCAGGACGTGGCACCGGCGAGCGGAGCCAGGCGCCCGGCGTGAAACGCCTCCGCCACCAGGGCGTTCGGCCGCGCGGTGTTGATGCCGACCCATTGCGGGCCGCCGGGCAGGTCCGCCTCGACGAGTTCCCACGACCAGGCGAGCTTGCGGGCCGGGTTGGTCGAGGCCGAGAGCAGCACCGGCCGGCCGGGCTCGACGAGGCCCAGCATCGCCCCCGGATTGGCGCAATGCGCCGTGACGAGGCTGCCGTCGGCGAGCGCGATGTCGGCGAGGAAGCGCTTGTAGCGGCGCACGAGCCGCCCCTCGGTCAGCGGGCCGGGGAAGTGCACGATACCGGTCCCCTGGGATTCCGTCCGGAACCAAGATCACAAGCCCGCGCCGCGCCTGGGCGGAGCCGAGCTCCGCATTGCGAGAGCGATCCGGCAGGATCGCCGGAAGCAATCGAGCGGATTTCGCGTGAGAGGGCGTCGTCGGTGGGCATTCCCGGCGCTTACCCCGGCCGATCCGGGGTGTCACGCTTGAGCCCGGTCGGGCGCCGGGATAAGGCGGGCGTCAACCCTGTCGTTTCCTGACGAGGACGCCCGATGCCTGACGCCAGCCCCGCCCCGGTCACGGCCGCCATCCTGGTCATCGGCGACGAGATCCTGTCCGGACGCACCAAGGACAAGAACATCGGCTACATCGCCGAGTACCTGACCAATTCGGGCATCGACCTGCGCGAGGTGCGGGTGGTGCCGGATGTGGCCGAGGAGATCGTCGGTGCGGTGAACGCGCTGCGCGCCCGCTACACCTACCTGTTCACCACCGGCGGCATCGGGCCGACCCACGACGACATCACGGCCGATTGCGTCGCCCGCGCCGTCGGCGTCGGCATCGACGTCGATCCCCGGGCGCGCGCGATGCTACTCGAGCGGATCAAGCCGGAAGACCTCAACGAGGCCCGCCTGCGCATGGCCCGGATCCCGTTCGGCGCCGAGCTGATCGAGAACCCGATCTCGAAGGCGCCGGGCTTCATGATCGAGAACGTGATCGTGATGGCCGGCGTGCCCTCGATCATGCAGGCGATGCTGGACGCGGTCGCCCCGCGGCTGAAGACCGGCACCCGGGTGACCGCCGAGACGATCGAGGCCGGCAACCTGCCGGAGGGCGGCTACGCCGAAGGGCTCGCGGCCATCGCCGAGGCGCATGCGAACGTCTCGATCGGCTCCTACCCGTCGATGACGCCGGCGGGTTTTCGCAACCAGATCGTGGTGCGCGGCCGCGAGCCGGAGGCCCTGGCGGCGGCGCGCACCGACATCGAGGCGCTGCTGGCGCGCCTCCAGGCAGAGCGGAACTGACGAGAACCATGGCTGCACCGAGCGACAAGGCCTTCCCGGTTTCCTGGGACCAGTTTCACCGCGACGCCCGGGCGCTCGCCTGGCGCCTCGCCGGCGCCGGCCCGTTCGAGGCCATCGTGTGCATCACCCGCGGCGGCCTGGTGCCGGCCGCGATCGTGGCGCGCGAACTCGGCATCCGGCTCATCGAGACCGTCTGCGTGGCGAGCTACCACGATTACCAGGAGCAGGGCTCCCTTGAGGTGCTCAAGGACGTGGCGCCCAGCATCCGCGCCATCGGCGACGGCAGCGGCCGCGGCGTCCTGGTCCTCGACGACCTGACCGATACCGGCAAGACCGCCCAGGTGGTGCGCGCGATGCTGCCGAACGCGCATTTCGCCACCGTCTACGCCAAGCCGGCCGGGCGCCCGCTGATCGACACCTTCGTCACCGAGGTCAGCCAGGACACCTGGATCTACTTCCCCTGGGATATGGGCCTGTCCTACCAGGCGCCGATCCAGCCTGGAACGTCCGGTTAGGATCAACGATCCGCTAACGCGAGCTTCGGCTTTCGACGGATCAGTTGAGCGGGGTCTTGGGCCTGTTCTCCGGCCCGCCCCGGCGGTCCGCGAATCGATAAAATTGCGCGGATCCATTTCAGCGCCGGCCAGCAGGTGGGCGGCCATTCTCCTTCCTAACGAAGGGGACGGCGCAGATGACCACGGGTTTCGGGCGGCAGGTGAAGCGGGTTCTGGCCGGTGCGGCGATGATCGCGGCGGCCCTGGTCTCGGCCCGGAGCGGCGAGGCGGCAGCCCAGACGCAAGGCCAGATCCAGGCCCAGATCCTGGCCGCCCTGCCGATGCCGAGCGCCGGCGCCCCGGATCTCGGCCAGGCCCGGCCGATCGCCGGCTGGGTCGAGTTCTGCGCCCGCTACGCGTCGGAATGCGCGGTCGACCCGAGCGAGCCGGCCCAGGTCACCCTCACCCCGCGGCTGTGGCAGGCGGTCACCGGCATCAACCGCCAGGTCAACACGTCCCTGCGCGCGGTCACCGACATGGACCACTGGGGCGTGCCGGACCGGTGGGACCTCGCCGAGGACGGCTCGGGCGATTGCGAGGACTTCCAGCTCCTCAAGCGCAAGCTGCTGGCCCAGGCCGGGCTGCCGCGGCGCGCGATGCGGATGACGGTGGTGATCGACGAGAAGGGCGAGGGCCACGCCGTGCTGATGCTGCGCACCGACCGCGGCGATCTGGTCCTCGACAACAAGACCAGCGCCGTGCTGCCCTGGCACAAGACCGGCTACACCTTCATCAAGCGCGAATCGCAGACCGCGACCGCGTGGGTCTCGCTCGGCGGCGCCACCGCCCCGACCGTCACCGCCAACCGCTGAATCAGTCGAGAAATCTACGTCTCGAATTGGAACCAAAGTGCGGCAGGCACGTTTACCGGGGTTTAAATTTTTCGGTTGAGCCCCGCCCGGCCCCGTGGCAGCTTGGATGCAAGAACCAAGCTCAACGAGTCGATGGGGCAATGCGGGCAGTGATGGACGGCCTCGGCCGGGCGATCCCTATCGATCGTCAGGGCCTCCTGATGCGCGGCGCCCGGGCGGCGCAGCTCGGACTCCTCGGGACGCTGCTGCTGATCGGCGGCGCGACGACGCAGGGGCAGACGCAGACCCTGGCGGCCCTGCCGGATGCCAGCGTGGCGATCGAGCGCGGCGGCGCGGCGAAGCCCGTGAGTGCCTGGAACGATTTCTGCAACCGCTACCCGGCGGAATGCGCGGTCGACACCAAGGAGCCGGCCACGCTGACGATGACGCCGGCCCTCTGGCGCACGCTCACCGCGGTGAACCGCCGCGTCAACGGCCGCATCCGCCCGATGATCGACCAGGACCATTGGGGCGTGGTCGACCGCTGGGACTTCCCGGATGACGGCCAGGGCGATTGCGAGGATTACCAGCTCCTCAAGCGCCGCATGCTGGTCGAGCGCGGCCTCGCCCGCCGGGCCCTGCGGATGACCGTGGTGATCGACGAGATCGGCGAGGGCCACGCGGTCCTGATGGTCCGCACCGACCGCGGCGACTACATCCTCGACAACAAGACCAACGCGATCCTGCCCTGGCAGCGCACCGGCTACACCTACGTGAAGCGCGAAGGCCAGGACGGTCTGGCCTGGGTGGCGCTCAACGGCGTCGCGTCGCCGGTGACGACGGCGAATCGCTGATCCGTCCGGCCTTTCGGACGACGGGTCAGATCCGGCGCAGGACGCCCTCGGCCATGCGTCCCCATTCCGCCTGGAGCTTGCGCACGTGGGCGGGCGCGCGATGCAGCCGATCCAGGATCTCCTGCGCGGTGCGGCGGCCCTCCTCGGCACATCCGGTTTCGGCGAGCAGGGCCGCGAGGCGGGCGCGCGCCTCGTAGCTGTCGTGGTGTTGCGAGATCACCTCGAAGGCGTCGAGCGCCTCGGCGGTGCGGCCGGTCGCGGCCAGCGATCGGGCGTAGACCATCTGCCGACGGGGACTGTCGTAGCCGGGCTCCCGCACTGCGAGCGAATCGAGGCCGGTGAGCGCGTCCGCGGGGCGGCCGAGCTCCAGCTCGGCCTCGGCCTTCGCGAGATGGAAGACCGGCTCGTCGCCGTTCGGCCGCCGGACGATCTCGTCGTATTGCTCCCACGCCTCTTGCCACTTGCCCAGGGCCGCGCATTCCTCGGCGAAGCGGGCGCGGTTGGCGACGGTGTCGGCATCCGTCAAGGCGTCACGCAGGAGCCGGTAGGTCTTCTCGGGGTTCACGCTCTGCGCGATGGCGCGTTTCGCCTTCTGTCCGCGCGGCGAGCCGAGGAGTTCCGGCAGAACCTCGACGAGGATGTAGGCGATGCCGCCGAGCGGCGGCAGGAAGAGGATGATCCAGCCCCAGGGCGAGAACCGCCCGGTCTTCGCGGCATGAATGACGAGACCGAGATTCAAGCATATGACGAGAAAGGCGATCGGCATGACACGCATCCCGGGATCGAGGGCTGCGTGCGAGTAGCGGCATCGCTTCCGCTGGGTCAAGGCGGTGCGGGCGACGACCGGCCTTGAGCGGCGGCGTGTGTTCAAGACCCGTCTGACCGGTCGCGTCGATCGATCCGGTAATCGATTCGTCGCACGGGCCGGCATATCTCTCACAATCCCGAGGCTCGGTGCCACCGGGCGCTCGGGATCCGCTGTCGCGGCTCCGGGATGTCGCGATTGGCGAGGGCTCGCGTCGGGCCCTCCACCGTGTCCCTTACCCCCGCTGCGGCCGCAGCACCCCGTCGGTCGTCTTCGGGTCGGGCGCGGCCGGCCGAACGGTGCCGGTCGAATCGGTATCTCCCGGGCGGACGCGCTCGGGCGGCGTCTCGTGCGGGGACGGCATGTTGGGGGCCTGCTCACGGCTGCGCTGCGGGCTGTCGACCAGCGGCTTGTCGGTCACTTGTGCCAGGACGGGCGTCGCGGCCAGGACGGCGAGCAGGATCAGGCGGCTGGTGCCCCGGGTCATCGGGCTCTCCTCCGAAAGATTGTCTGCAGTCTTGGGGAGAAATCGATCGGGGGCAGATCCGGTTCCAAACCCGATCAGCGCAGGGCGAGCATCCCGATCACCGCGTCGCCGACCATCCGCTTGTGGCGCGCACGCAAGGCAGGCGCGTCGAGGTCGACGGAGAAGATCGCCCCGAAGGTGTGGCGGTTCGAGACCCGGAAGAAGCATAGCGCGCTGATCATCAGGTGCACGTCGAGGGGATCGACGTCGGCGCGAAAGACGCCCTCGGCTTGCCCGCGGGCGATGATGTCGGTGATGGTCTGGATCACCCCGAGATTGAGGCCGCGGATCGTCTCGGAGCCCGACAGGTGCTCGGCGCGGTGGATGTTCTCGATCGCCACGAGGCGGATGAAATCCGGATGGGCCTCGTCGTACTCGAAGGTGAACTCGACGAGACGGCGGATCGCCTCGGCCGGCCGCAAGTTGCCGAGATCGAGATCGGCCTCGACCTGGCGGATATCGGCATAGGCCTTCTCCAGCACCGCGAGGTACAGACCCTCCTTGCTGCCGAAATAGTAGTAGATCATCCGCTTCGACGTGCGGGTGCGCTCCGCGATGGCGTCGACCCGGGCGCCGCTGAGCCCGAAGGCGGAGAATTCCTCGGTCGCCACCGCCAGGATGTCGGCCCGGGTCCGCTCGGGATCCTTGGTGCGGGAAGAGGCGCGGGGCGTGACGGCGTCCATGGTCCTACGGCTCGACGGGCCGGGGAGGGCGGCCGGGATGGTGCTCGCTCTACCATCCCGGCCGCGCCGGTGCATCCGCCCAGGCGGGTTCGTCGCCCGGACTCAGGCGATCTCGTCGCCCAGCACGTCGCGGGCCCACCGGAAGGCGCCGTTCGCCGCCGGCACGCCGGCATAGATCGCGGTCTGGATCAGCAGCGCCTGCAGCTCCGGGATGGTGACGCCGTTGCGCAGGGCCGGGCGAATATGGAGCTTGAACTCCTCCTCGCGGCCGAGCGCGACCATCATGGCCAACGTCACGAACGAGCGGGTCTTCCACGGGATGCGCGGATCGCCCCAGACCTCGCCCCAGGCGGTGCGGGTGATGAAGTCCTGCCACGGCCCGGCGAAGGTGCCGGCGGCGGCCAGCGAGCGCTCGACATGGGCCTCGCCGAGCACGCTCTTGCGATTGGCGAGCCCGGCCTCGAACGCCACCGCGCCGGTGGCGGAGTCCGCCGCCTCGCGATGCCGGTCGAGGAAGCCGAGGAGATGGGCGGCGGTGGCCGCCGGCTGCTCGACGGCGAGCAGATGCGCGGCCTTCGGCAGCAGCACCAGCTCGGCCTGGCGGATGCCGGCGCAGATCTCCTCGGCCATGGCCGGCGGCGTCGCCGGGTCGTCGCGACCGGCGATCACGAGCGTCGGCGCCGTGATGCGGTCGAGCACCGGGCGCAGGTCCATGCGGCCGATGGCGTTGCAGCAGACCGCGTAGCCGGCCGGATCGGTGCCGGTGAATTGCCGGCGCACCGGCGCCACCGCGTCCGGGTTCGACGCGGGGAAGTCGGGCGTGAACCAGCGGGTCATCGTCGCCTCGACGATCGCCGCCGTCCCCTTCTCGCGCACCAGCTCGGCGCGCTCGTTCCACGATGCCTCGCTCGGCATGAAGGCGGCGGTGGCCATCAGGGTCAGGCTGATGACCCGGTCGGGGTGGCGGCTCGCCGCCGCCTGGCCGGTCATGCCGCCGAGCGACAGGCCGACCACGTGGGCGCGGCGGATCTCAAGGGCGTCGAGCAGGCCGACGAGATCCTCGGCGAGATCCTCGACCTCGATGCGCGCGTCGCGGACCTGCGAGGCGCCGTGGCCGCGGGTGTCGTAGCGCAGCACCCGGTAGCGGCCGCGAAGATACGGCACGAGCGGGTCCCACATCGCCAGCGAGGTGCCGAGCGAGTTGGAGAACACCACCACCGGCGCGCCGCTCGGGCCGGAAAGCTCGTAGTTCAGACGGGTACCGTTGGCCTCGATCTGGGGCATGGGGTCCTCGGTCAGCGGGCAAGGAGAGGGGGAAGGGGTCAGGCGGCGTGAAGGAAGGCGGCGAGGCGCGAGACTTCCGCCAAGGCCCGGTCGGCGGTGCGGGCCCCGGCCCGGATGGCGGGCCCGAGATCGAAGGCGGCGTCGAGATCGGCGCCCGCCGTCTCGGGCCGGGCACGTAGGACGTCCTGGAGCGAGCCCCGCCCGTCGCGGACGGCGCCGGCCGCTTCCTCCACCAGGGCGTGGGCCGCTTTGGCGCCGAGGACGGGGCCGAGCCGGCTCGCCGCGGCATCGGCGAAGAGGAGCCCTTGCGTCACGTCGAGGTTGCGGCGCATCCGCTCGGGGTCGGGCACCAGCCCCTGCGCGAGGCCGCGCGCCTCGCGAAGCGCCCCGGAGGCGAGGCCGAACAGGGTCGGCAGGGCGTGCCACTCGGCGTGCCAGGCGCCGGCCGGGCGCTCGTGGGCCGCCGCCATGCTGTCGAGGAGCGTCAGGCTGGCGCCCTTGGCGGCGCCGAAGGCGGAAAGGATCACCGTCGAGGAGACGGGGTTGCGCTTGTGCGGCATCGCCGAGGAGCCGCCGCGGCCCGGCACGTACGGCTCGGCCACCTCGGCCACCTCGGTGGTGGCGAGATGCGCGACGTCGGTGGCGAATTTCGCGAGCGCCCCCATCAGCAGGGCGAGCCACGACCCGGTCTCGGCGATGCGGGCGCGGCGCGCGTGCCAGGGCGCGAGGTCGGGATGGAGACCCAGCGCGGCGGCAAAGCCGTCGCCCACCGCTTCCGCCGCCTCGCCGAGGCCGGCGAGCGTGCCGACGGGGCCGCCGAGGGAGGCGGTCAGCACGCGGTCGCGCAGGGAGGGCAGCAGGGCCGCCACCTCGGCGATGCCGAGCGCCCAGATCGCCGCCTTGAAGCCGAAGGTGACGGGGGCCGCGTGCTGGCCGTAGGTGCGCCCGACGCACGGGGTCTCGCGGTGCCGGCGGGCGAGCTCCGACAATCCGTCGAGGATCGCCCGGAGATCCCCCGCCACGAGGTCGAAGGCGTCGCGGACCTGGAGCACCAGGGCGGTGTCGGCGATGTCCTGGGTGGTGGTCGCCTTGTGGAAGGCGGGCTCCAGCTCGGGCGGCAGCGCCCCCTGCACCGCCTTCACGAACGGGATCACCGGCACGCCCGACACCGCGGTGCGCCGGCCGAGCGCCGCGGGGTCGAGGCTCCGGGCGCAGATGGCTTCGATGGCGGGGCTGAGGGAGGCCGGCACCAGGCCGGCCCCGGCTTGCGCCCGCGCCAGGGCCGCCTCGGCCCGCAGCATCGCCGCCACCCGGGCCTCGTCGGCGAAGACGGCGCGCATCGCGTCCGTGGCGAAGAGGGGCCCGAGCAGGGCGGAGTCGAGGGCCGAGAGCGTCATCGGGTCAGGCCACGGGCTTCAGGTGCAGGACGGCGCGCGCCTCGGCCGGGGTCGCGACCTTGCGGTTGTGGCGGGTCACCATCTCGGCGGCCAGGGACACCAGCTCGGCATTGCTCGCCGCCAGGCGGTCCTTGGTCACCCGGATGTTGTCCTCGAGGCCGGTGCGCACCGCATCCGCCCCGCGGGCCAGCGCCCAGCCCATGACGCGGGCCTGCTCGCGGCCGATGCCGGCGGCGGTCCAGGTCGCGCCCGGGATCACGCGCCTCGTCTCGGCGAGCAGGATGTCGAGCAGGTGCTCGTCGGCCGGCATCGCGTTCTTCACGCCCATCACGAACTGCACGTGCGGATGGGCATCCATCAGCCCCTCCTCGATCAGGCGCTTGGCGCCGTGGATGTGCGAGAGGTCGAAGATCTCGATCTCGGGCCGGATGCCGTTCTTGTGCATCGAGCCGGCGAGGTCGTTCACCAGGGTGGCGTGGTTCTCGTAGACGATGCTCGGGAAGTTGACCGAGCCGGTCGAGAGCGAGGCCATGTCGGGCCTGTGCACCAGCGAGAGTCCGCGCGCGCTCGGATCGCGGCCGCGGCCGCCGGTCGAGAACTGCACGATCATGCCGGGACAGTGCTTGCGCACGCCCTCCTGGACGGCCGCGAACTTGTCGGGGTCGGAGGAGGGCGATTCGTCGTCGTTGCGGACGTGGATGTGGACGAGGGTGGCGCCCGCCTCGAAGGCCTGGTGCGTGGACTCGATCTGCTCGGCGACCGCGGTGGGCACCGCCGGATTGTCCTTCTTGCGCGGCACCGAACCGGTGATCGCGACCGCGATGACGACGGGGTTCATGGCGTTCTCCTTGCCGTGTGTCTCGTCCCTGCGAGCGCGAGACGGGTCCGATTGATTTTTATGCCTTTTCCACCCGCGACCTCAGGATGACGTCGCGGGTGGGACGAGCGGTGCCGTGAAAGACGCGCGAGATCAGTCTCACACGTCGAAGAAGACGGTCTCGTTCGGCCCCTGCAGATAGATGTCGAACACGTAGACCACCGTCCCGTCGCGTTCCTCGCGCCTCGCCAGCAGGCTGTCGCGCAACGGCCCGCGCTCGACGAGGTTCAGCACCGGGTCGTCGGCGTTCGCCTCGGCCTCGTCGGCGAAGTAGAGCCGGGTCTGCAGGCCGATATTGATGCCGCGGGCGGCGATCCAGAGGTTGATGTGCGGCGCCATCGGGCGGTGGCCTTTCCGGCCCTCGACCGGGCCGGGCTTCACCGTCTCGAAGAACCACAGGCCCGTGTCGAAGTCGGAGCCGGTGCGGCCCCAGCCGCGGAACGTCCCGTCGAGGGGCTTGCCCTCCTGGCGGTCGGCCGGGTGGTTGTAGCGGCCGGCGGCGTTGGCTTGCCAGATCTCGATGAAGGCGTCGCGCACCAGCGAGCCGGCGCCGTCGAAGACCCGTCCCTCGATCCGGATGCGCTCGCCCTTGGTCTCGGGCCCGGCGAGCACGTTCGTGAAGTTGGTCTCGAAGATGTCGAAGCCGGCCTGGTGCGGGATCAGCCCGATATGGACGTAGGGACCCGCGGTCTGGGACGGGGTCTCCTGCAGGCGGGTGGGAAGCGGCTGGACCATCGTCTCAGTTCCCCTGGAGCTTGTTCTCGAACAAAGTCTGCTGGCGGCCGCGCAGCACGATGTCGAACTTGTAGGCGAGCATGTCGAGCGGCACCGCGGCGCCGAGGTCGAGGGGGGCGATCAGCCGCTCGGCGGCCGAGCGGTCGGGGATGCCGAGCACCATCGGATCGCGCCAGATCAGCGGGTCGCCCTCGAAATACATCTGGGTGATGAGGCGCTGGGCGAAGCCTGTGCCGAACACCGAGAAGTGGATATGCGCCGGGCGCCAGGAATTGAGGAAGTTGCGCCAGGGATACGGCCCGGGCTTGATCGTGCGGAAATAGTAGAAGCCGTTCTCGTCGGTGATCGTCCGGCCGCAGCCGCCGAAATTCGGATCGATCGGCGCGAGGTAGCGGTCGTTGCGGTGGCGGTAGCGCCCGCCCGCATTGGCCTGCCAGAACTCGACCAGGGTGTGGGGGATGCCGCGCCCGTTCTCGTCGCGGACATGGCCGTGGACGAAGATCCGCTCGCCGATCGGCTCGCCCTCGCGGGCATAGTTGAGGATCAGGTCGTTATCGAGCGGGCCCAGCTCCGAGTGGCCGAAGGTCGGGCCGGTCACCTCCGACAGGGAGGATTGCAGCGACAGCATCGCCCGCCGCGGCGAGCGCAGCACGCTGGTCTTGTAGTCCGGCGTGAAGGCCGGCGGGTGGATCGAGCGGTCCCGTTGCAGGAACTCGCTGTCGGCCTGGGTCATCGTCTCCTCCTGTGCGCTCCTTCGGAGCGACTGCGGGTCGTGCGGGGTTGAAACCCCGGTGTGCTGGTCGTTCGACGCGCGCCTCGGAATTTTATCATCCCCGCGGGGCCGGGACTACGTCAGGACATCTCGTCAGGAGAGGGCCGCGGCCTTGCCGCCGAGGGTCCCGAGATAGTCCGAGAAGGCGCCGACCGTGGACAGGTCCGCGGCGGCCGCCAGCAGGTCGGGGGCGATGGCGTCGGCTTGCGCCTCCGTGAGCCGCAGGCTCGGGCCGGCGATGCTGAGGTTGCCGACCGCGCGGCCGGTCTGCGGATGCACGATGTTGGCCGCCATCGCGGCGGCGCCCGGCGTGTTGGTGTCCTGCACCCAGGCGTAGCCGCGGGCGCGGGCCTCGTTCACCAGGACCATCAAGGCCGCGACGGTGCGCGGCGCGTTGGGGCCGCACGCCTCCGGCGTGCCGAGCCCCTGGCGCATCACCAGGCTCAAGGCCTCCTCGTCCGAGAGGCTGGCGAGCCAGGCGATCCCGGTGGACGTCGTGGAGAGCCGCGCTTCCGTGCCCATGTCGCCGTCGAAGCGCAGGCCGCTGCGCGCGCCTTGCGCCTTCGCCACCCAGACGAGGCGCGGGTAATCGACGACGGCGAGGCGTGCCAGCTCGCCGCTCAGATCCGCCAGCCGGTCGAGCACCGACTGGGCGACGTCGACGACGCCGGTGCGCGAGAGATGCTTGAGGCCGAGCGTCGCGAACTTGGTGGTGAGCAGGTAGCGGCCGGTCTCGTCGTTCTGCACGACGTAGGCGAGCTCGGCCAGCTCGGCCAGCAGCCGGTGGGCGCCGCTCTTCGGAATATCCAGCGTCTCGGCGATGGTCTGGAGCGGGAGTCCGCGCGGATGGTTCGCGAGGAGTTCCACCAGGTCCAGGGCGCGCCGCAGCAGGGAGCCGGCCATCTCTCGTGCTCGAAATCTCGTGCTCGGATCGGCGCTCCAAATCTGGAACGCGGTTCTGGATTTGAACTCAGTTCCGTTCTAAGTCAAGACACGGGCGACGGGTGCGAGGGAGGCCGGCATGCGCGGGACGGGGCAGGGGGAGACCCTGGTCGGCATCGCCCTGATGGTGAGCGCGGTGGCGGGCTTCGCGAGCATCGACGCCTCGGCGAAGTTCCTCACCGGCACCATGAGCCCGATGCTGATCGTGGCGCTCCGCTACCTCGTCAGCTTCGTCATCGTGGCGGTTGTCCTCGCCTCGCGGCGCGACGTGATCGGGCTCCTGCGCACCAGGAAGCCGGGCCTGCAGGTGCTGCGCTCGCTCTGCCTCGTGACGGCGACGATGTGCTCGTTCGTGGCCCTGCGCTACCTGCCCCTGGCGCAGGTGACCTCGATCACATTCGCCTCGCCCCTGGTGGTGGCGCTGATCGCCGGGCCGCTCCTCGGCGAGCGGGTCGGGTGGCGCCGGACGGTCGCGGTGCTGGTCGGTTTCTCGGGGGTTCTGGTGGTGAGCCGGCCCGGCATGTCGGGCATGCATCCGGCGGCCCTGCTCGCCGTGGTGACCGCCCTCGTCAACGGCGTCTACATCGTGGTGACGCGGATGCTCGCCGCCCACGATCCGCCCGAGACGACGATGTTCTATACCGGCCTCGTGGGCTCGGTGCTGACCGCGCCGGCCCTGCCTTTCCTGTGGGAGACGCCGACCGCGCCCTCGACCTGGATCGGCATCGCCTCGGTCGGGTTCTTCGGGGCGCTCGGGCACTGGCTCCTGATCCTCGCCCATCGCCGGGCGCCCGCCTCGACGCTGGCGCCCTTCGCCTATGCCCACTTGCTCTGGGCGGTGCTCCTCGGCTTCCTGATCTTCGGCCACCTGCCCGACCGCTGGACGGTGATCGGCGGCGCCGTCGTGGCGGCCTCGGGGCTGTACCTGCTCTATCACGAGCGCCCGCGGATCACGCCGCCGGGGGAGGAGGGGGCGGTGTGAGGGCGGCCGCGCATGGACCCCTCCCCCCGACGGAACTCGGGCAAGCCCGAGTTCCGCATCCCTGTGGCCGAAGCGGGCGAGCCCGACCCGGGAGGGGGCACGGGTTCAGGGGCGCTTCACTTCACCGGGCCGGTCCCCGTCGATCCCGCCGCCGGAGATCCCGTGCGGATCGCCCACAGCTCCGTCGGCAGGCTGATCGGTGCGCCGGGCTTGTAGTCGGCCGAGTCCTGGATGTGCGAGGTGGTGACGTAGATCGTTCCGTCCGGCCCCTCGCCGAAGGTGTCGGGCCAGCGCAGCTGCGGATCCTGGACCAGGGTGGTCAGCCCGGCACCTTGATTCGCGAGGTCTCGCACCTTGACGGCGTTGTCCTGCGGCGAGGTCACGTACATCCGGCCGTCCTTGCGGGCCACCAGCAGCCCGTCCGCCGGACCGTTCTCGCCGACCGTGACGATCTTGGGCCCCAGCGTCCGGTCGGTGAGCGTCTCGGGCACGACCGACGCGGTGGCCCAGCCGGTGAGCGCGTCGGTCGGCAGGCTGTAGAGCGTCTTCCCCTTGATCGCCTGCCAGTACAGGGTACGGCCGTCCGGCGAGAGCGCGATGCCGTCGGCCGAGAACTCGACGCCGCGCCCGTCGGGCCGGCGCAGGGGCTGGCCGTCGGAGGTCACGGTCACGCTCTTGTCCGGCATGGTCGAGGGATGGCCGGAGAGCACGCGCCTGGCCGCGCCGCTGTCGATGTCGACGACGATCAAGGCGCCCTCGGCGCCGGAATCGGTGAGATAGGCGGTCTTGCCGTCGGGAGAGATCCGTACGTCGTTGATGTAGGAGGCCTGCAGCACCGTCGCGGCGTCGAATGGGATCGTCTTGACCACCTGGTTGGTCTTGAGGTCGATCCCGACGAGCTTCGGCCCGTCCTTGACGACTGCGGCCATCGCGGGCGCGGCGGCATCCACCACCCAGAGCCGGTCCTGGGCATCGGCCACCACGCTCTGGACGCAGACGAAGTGGGTCTTCGGGTCGATCTCGTCCTTCTTCGCGTTGCGCCAGGAATTCCACCCGGCATCCGGGTAGGGCACCGGCTTGCCGTCCTTCAGCTCGGCCACCGAGACCGGCGCGTCCTCGCTCCAGCGCGGGAAGTTGACGAAGATCCGGCCGTCGCGCGCCACCGTGACGCCGGTGACCTGATGGGCGAAGCTCGCGACCTTGTCGAGGCGGGCGGGCGTCTGGACGGGGCTGCCCTGCGCCAGGGCGGGGACCGGCGCGAGGCCGGCCGTCAGGACCAGGGCGAGCCCGAGGCGGGCGCCGAATTGCTGCGTCATCGAAAGAACTCTCCGTCCGGGCTTTGGCCCGGACGGTGAACGCAGCGGCACCCGGCCAAGGTCCGGGGGTGCAAGGGCGAGAGGTGTATGTCAGCCGACCGTCGCCCGCCCGGGCCCGTAGCCGGAGGGCGGACGCGAGCCGAGATTCGCCCGCAGGGTCCGGCCCTCGTACTCGGTGCGGAACAGGCCGCGGCGGCGCAATTCCGGCAGGACCAGCTCGACGAAGTCGTCGAGCCCGCCCGGCAGGGTCGGGGGCATGATGTTGAACCCGTCGGCGCCGCCGGCCCGGAACCGCGCCTCCATCTCGTCGGCGATCTGGGCCGGCGTGCCGACGATCTGCGAGTGGCCGCGGGCGCCGGCGATCCGCAGGTAGAGCTGGCGCAGGCTCAGGCCCTCGCGCCGGGCGAGGTCGAACATCAGCTGCTGGCGCGACTTCAGCCCCGCGGTGGCGGGCAGCTCCGGCACCGGGCCGTCGGGCGAAAAGCCCGAGAGGTCGTGGCCGACCATCCGGCTGAGCAGCGCCAGCCCGACCACCGGATCGATCAGCGCCTGCAATTCCTCGAACTTGCCGCGTGCCTCGGCCTCGGAGCGGCCGACGACCGGGAACAGCCCGGGCATCACCTTGAGGTCGTCCGGCGAGCGGCCGAACCGGGCCATGCGGCCTTTCAGGTCGCGGGAGAACTCCACCGCCTCGTCGAGGGTCTGGTTGGCCGTGAACACGATCTCGGCGGTGCGCGCCGCCAGGTCCTTGCCCGGCCCGGACGACCCGGCCTGGACCAGCACCGGCTGGCCCTGCGGCGTGCGCGGGATGTTGAGGGGCCCTCGCACCTCGAAATGCTTGCCCTTGTGGTCGAGGGGCCGGAAGCCGTCGGGCTTCGAGAACTGGCCCGACGCCGTGTCGATGAGGACGGCGTCGTCGTCCCAGGTGTTCCACAGGCCCAGCACCACGTCGACGAATTCCTCCGCCCGCTCGTAGCGGTCGGCGTGGCGGGCGATCCTGTCGTGGCCGAAATTCGCGGCCTCCAGGTCGGTCGCCGAGGTGACGAGGTTCCAGCCGGCCCGGCCGCCGCTCAGGAGGTCGAGGGAGGCGAAGCGGCGGGCGACGTTGAAGGGCTCGTTGAAGCTCGTCGAGGTGGTGGCGACGAGGCCGATCCGGCTCGTGACGGCGGCGAGCGCCGACAGCAGGGTCACGGGCTCGAAATGGCCAGAGCGGGCGGTGCGCTCGCTCGAGCGCAGGTCGGCATCGCGGATGCCGGTGCCGTCCTCCAGGAAGATCAGGTCGAACTTCGCGGCCTCGGCCCGCTTCGCCCAGCCGACATAACGGTCGAGATTGATCCCGCCATCGGCCTCGCTCGACGGGTGGCGCCAGCCGGCGACGTGGTGGCCGGTGGCGTAGAAGAAGGCGCCGAGGCGCATCGTAGCATTGGTCATGGCGGGCTCATGGTAGGGACCGGTGCCGTGAGATCTAGCGCCCCGCGTGCGCTCGGCCCGTCATCCGCGGAGGACGGCGTCGAGCGCCCGGCTCAGATCCCCGAGCAGGTCCGCCTCCGCCTCGAGCCCGACCGAGAGCCGCACCAGACCGTCGCCGACGCCGGCGCGCTCGCGCGCTTCCGCGTCCATGGCGGCATGGGTCATGGTGACCGGATGGGCGATCAGGCTCTCGACCCCGCCGAGGGATTCGGCCAGGCTGAACACGCTGAGCGCCCCGACGAGGCGGCGCACCGCCTCGCGCCCACCGGCGAGCTCGGCGCTCAGCATCGCGCCGAAGCCGCTCTGCTGCGCCCTGGCGACGTCGTGGCCCGGATGGTCGGGCAGGCCCGGATAGTAGACCCGGGCGATCGCCGGATGCGCGGCGAGGAAAGCCGCCACCGCGGCGGCGTTGCGCTCCTGGCGCTCGATGCGGGCAAACAGCGTGCGCACGCCGCGCAACGTCAGGTAGGCGTCGAAGGGCGAGCCGGTGACCCCGACGGTGTTGGCCCAGGCCGCGAGCTCGTCGCCGAGGCCGGCCTCCGCGGCGATCACCGCGCCGCCGATCACGTCGGAATGGCCGTTGAGGAACTTGGTGGTCGAGTGGACGACGAGGTCGGCCCCGAGCGCCAGGGGCCGCTGCAGCGCCGGCGACAGGAAGGTGTTGTCGACGACGAGCAGGGCGCCCGCCGCCTTCGCCAGGGCGGCCGTGCGGCGGATGTCGGTGATCCGCATCAAGGGGTTGCTCGGCGTCTCGGTGAGTACGATCCGGGCGCCCTCGGCCAGGGCCGCGGTCAGCGCGGCCTCGTCGGTCTGGTCGACGAAGGCGACGCGGTAATGGCCCCGCGCCGCGCGCATCGAGAGCAGCCTGTGGGTCCCGCCGTAACAATCGTGCGGCGCCACCAGGAGGTCGCCCGGCCGCAGGGGCGACAGGGCGAGGTCGAGGGCCGCCATGCCGCTCGACACCACGACGGCCCGCGCCCCGCCCTCCAGCTTCGCCAGCGTGTCGGCGAGCTGGTCGCGGGTCGGGTTGCCGAGGCGGGCGTAATCGTAGGCCCGGGCCTTCTCGAACTCGGCGAAGGTGTAGGTCGTCGAGAGGTAGAGCGGCGGGGTCACCGCCCCGAAGGCCGTGTCCGTCCCGATCCC
This sequence comes from Methylobacterium sp. DB0501, assembly GCF_011043735.1. GTDB lineage: Bacteria > Pseudomonadota > Alphaproteobacteria > Rhizobiales > Beijerinckiaceae > Methylobacterium > Methylobacterium alsaeris. Next base: position 689,537 of record NZ_JAAKGV010000001.1, read on the forward strand.
GTTTGCCGCCGCGATCGTCTCCGCCCGCCTGTGCTCGTCCGCCACCGTCGCTCTCCCGTGCCGCACGCGGGACGATCCCGCTCTTCCGTTCTTTATGAAGAACGCATCGGGCGATCAACGGAAAACCGTTCGACGCGGCGGACGGCGCTCTATTTCAGTCCGAACCCCCGTCGCTCCAGGATCCCGCGCAGGCGGTCGCGGCCGCTCAAGGATTCCGGACCGCGCACCCGCTCCAGGGCCGCCCCGCTCCAGCCGACCTCCGGCATCCGCTGCCCGGCCTGGAACGCGCTCATTGCCGCGTCGTAGGCGGCGACCGGCCCGGTCGCGAGGGCGGGGTCGTAGCGGCCGCGATGCAGCACCACGTCTTGCGGAAGGCGCGGCTTGACCGCGGCCGGGCGTGCCGGATCGGGCCAGCCGACGCACAGGCCGAACACCGCCAGCACGTTCGGCGGCAGGCCGAGCAGCTCGGCCACCGCCTCCGGATCGTTGCGCAAGGCCCCGATATAGACCGAGCCGAGACCGAGGGATTCGAGCGCCACCGTGGCGTTCTGGGCGGCGAGCGCGGCGTCGACCACGCCGACCATCAGCGTCTCCAGGTAGTCGAGCCCGTCGGTCGGCCGGTCCCGCTCGCGCCCGAGCGCCGCGAGCCGCGACAGGTCGGCGAGCCAGACCAGCACCAGCGGCGCCTCGACGACGTGGCGCTGGCCCCGCGCCACCTCGGACAGCCGCCGTTTGGCCTCCGGATCCTCGACCGCGACGACGCTCCAGGTCTGGAGGTTCGACGAGCTCGGTGCCGATTGCGCCGCGGCGACCAGCGTCTCCAAGATCCCGGCGGGAAGCGGATCGGGCCGGAACGCCCGCACGGTGCGGTGGGCGAGGAGCCCCGCGATCACGTCGTTCCAGGGGCCGTCGGCGACGGCGCGGGCGGTCTTTGCGCCGTAGCGCGCCTCCAGGGCGTCCTGCCGTCCGGTCCCGCTCATGCGCTCTCGCCTTCCCGTCAGCCGCGACGCGGCGCAGTCGTACATGGAGCAGTCGTGCATGGAATCGATTGACCAACCAGGGCGGCGGAGCCAGATCCGGCCTGCGCGGCCCGCAGGGCCGCGCGATCCAGGAGCCTGATACAGGCGCCCGCCACAGGAGCCCGACATGGCGCAACCCCGCAGGCTTCATCTCGGCGCCTTCATGCGCCCGGTCGGCATCCACACCGCGTGGTGGCGCTATCCCGGCGGCCTGCCGGACGCCAACTTCAACATCCGCCACCTCGCCCGCTTCGCCCAAATGCTGGAGGCGGCGAAGTTCGACGCCTTCTTCATGGCCGATCACCTGGCGGTGCTGAACATGCCGGCCGAGGCGCTCAAGCGCTCGGCCACCGTCACGTCGTTCGATCCCGCCACCCTCCTGCCCGCGCTCGCCATGGTGACCGAGCGGATCGGGCTGATCGCCACGGCCTCGACCACCTACGACCAGCCGTTCCACGTCGCCCGGCGCTTCGCCTCCCTCGACCATCTGAGCGGGGGACGGGCCGGATGGAACGTGGTGACGACCTCGAATCCCGACGCGGCGAGGAATTTCGGGCTCGAACACCATCCCGAGCATGCCGACCGCTACGACCGCGCCCGCGAATTCGTCGAGGTGGTGAAGGGCCTGTGGGATTCCTTCGCCGACGACGCCTTCCTGCGCGACGTCGAGAGCGGGATCTTCTTCGATCCCGACCGGATGCACGTCCTCGACCACCAGGGCCCCCACCTCTCGGTGCGCGGGCCCCTCAACGTCGCCCGGCCGGTCCAGGGCTGGCCGGTGATCGTCCAGGCCGGCGCTTCCGAGGCCGGGCGCCAGCTCGCCGCCGAGACCGCCGAGGTGATCTTCGGCGCCGCCGGCAGCCTGGAGGACGGGTGCCGCTTCGCCGAGGACGTGCGCCGGCGCATGGTCGCGGTCGGGCGCGATCCCGACCACCTCAAGATCCTGCCGGCCTGCTTCGTGGTGGTCGGCGATACGGTCGAGGAGGCGAGGGCGCGGCGCGCCCATCTCGACGGGCTGGTGCACGAGGCGAGCGCCGTCGCGGCCCTGTCGATCGCGCTCGGCGTCGATGCGAGCGCCTTCGACCCGGACGGCCCCCTGCCGGAGATCCCGGAGACCAACCAGTCGAAGACCGGGCGCGAGCGGGCGATCGCGCTCGCCCGCCGGGAAAATCTGACCGTCCGGCAGCTGGCGCAGCGCCTCGGCGGCTATGCCGGCCTCGCGATGGTCGGCACGCCGGCCACCATCGCCGACGAGATGCAGGCCTGGCTCGAGGCCGGCGCTTGCGACGGCTTCAACATCATGGTCTCCGACCTGCCGCAGGGACTCGCGGACTTCACCGCCAAGGTGGTGCCGGAGCTGCAGGCCCGCGACCTGTTCCGCCGGGACTACGAGGGCCCGACGCTACGCGACCATCTCGGCCTGCCCCGGCCGGAGAACCGGTTCTTCGCCGGGACGGAGAGAGCATCCGATCCGGAGCCGGCCTGACGGACATCGCCGGATCCGATGCCATGTCCGGACGATGACTTCCGGACATGGCAAAGCCAGCCCGCGCGGCGTCGGATTTCGTATGACTTCCTTCACGTCATCCCGGAACGACAGGATGGACGCGGTTTCTGTCCGATCGATCGAACAGATTTTCAGCGCCGCCCGACGCGCCCTCTACTTCATGCTGAACACCTGCACCATCGCCGGGGTCAGGATCACCACGAACAGCACCGGCAGGAAGAACAGGATCATCGGCACGGTGAGCTTGGGCGGCAGGGCCGCGGCCTTCTTCTCGGCCTCGTTCATGCGCTGGTCGCGGCTTTCCTGGGCCAGCACCCGCAGGGCCTGGCCGACCGGGGTGCCGTAGCGCTCGGCCTGGATCAGCGCCGTGGTGATGTTCTTCACCGATTCGAGGCCCGTGCGGTTGGCGAGGTTCTCGTAGGCGATGCGCCGGTCGGTGAGGTAGGACAGTTCGGCGGTGGTGAGCGCCATCTCCTCGGCCAGCATCATGCACTGGTCGGCGATCTCGACGCCGACGCGCCGGAACGCCGCCTCGATCGCCATGCCCGACTCGACGCAGATCAGCAGCAGGTCGAGCGTATCCGGCCAGTTGCGCTGGATCACCGCCTGGCGCTTCGAGGTCTGGTTGCGCAGGAACAGCTCCGGCGCCTTGATCCCGAGATAGGTCGCCAGCACGACGATGCCGAGGCGCACGACCGTCGGCTGGTCCAGCACCTCCAGCACGAACAGGTAGACCACCGCCAGCACGAAGAAGCCGATCGGCATCACCAGGCGGAAGAACAGGAAGGCGATCTCGGCCTGCGGGCCGCGATAGCCGGCCATCAGCAGCTTGTTCTTGGCGTCCTCGGTGCCGAGCCAGTTGTCGAGGCGCAGGCGGTCGACCACCTGCTTCATGTAGGCCTTGGGCTCCTGGCGCAGGGACGCCTTCTGGTTCATCCGCTCGCGCTCGCGCACCCGGATGCGGTCGCGCTCCTTGCCGACGCCCTTCAGGCGGGCCTTGAGCCGGTTGGGTTCCAGGAACGGCTGGGCCAGGGTGAACACCGTCGCGGCCGCCGCCACCGCGGTGAGGAGGGCGCCGATGAGGTAGGGGTCGAGGGCCTGCTGGACGAAGAAGAACACGGGCCGCCTCCTGAGCAGCGTGCGGCGGGAGCGAAGACCGGGGCGGCGTCGCCCGGTCAGATGTCGAAGCGGATCATCCGGCTCATCACCACCACGCCCAGGATCATCCACACGGCGGAGCCGGCCATGGCGATGTGGCCGATCGTGGTGGTCCAGAGCAGCGAGATGTAGTCGGGGCTGGTGAGGTAGGCGAGGAGGGCGACCACGAAGGGCAGGGAGGCGATGATCGCCGCCGAGGCCTTGGCCTCCATGCTCACCGCCTTGACCTTCTCGCCCATCTTGCGGCGGTCGCGCAGCACCCGCGACAGGTTGCCGAGCGCCTCCGAGAGGTTGCCGCCGGCCTTCTGCTGGATGCCGATCACGATGGCGAAGAAGTTCGCCTCCGGCACCGGCATCCGCTCGTAGAGGCGCGCCACCGCGTCGCTTAGCGAGATGCCGAGGGCCTGGGCCTCGACGAGGGCCCGGAACTCGCTCTTGACCGGCTCCTGCGCCTCGCGGGCGATGATGCGCAGGCAGTCGCCGACCGGCAGCCCCGAGCGGATGCCGCGCACGATCACGTCCATGGCGTTGGGCAGTTCGAGGATGAAGCGGGTCATCCGCCGCTTGCGCAGGTAGCCGAGCAGCCAGCGCGGCAGGCCGAGCCCGACCGCGAAGGCGAGGCCGAGCGCCAGGAGCGCGCTGCCGCTCAGGAGCAGGCCGAGCAGGCCCGCCGCCAGGCCGCTCGCCGCGCTGAACAGGTGGAACTGGGCCTTGGTGATGGACAGGCCGGCCTGCGTCAGCCGGAGCTCGAGGCTGACGCGGGACTTCTTCTCCTTGTCCTCGATCTCCTTGAGGCTCTTGGCCACCTGGTCGCGGCGGCTCACCGCCTGGACGCGCTCGGCGGCCTGGCGCTCGCCCACCAGCGCCTGCTGGCGCTTGGCGGCCCGGGCCTCGCCCGGGAGCAGCGGCACCAGCACGGCGGCGGTCAGCGAGGCGGCGCTGATCGAGAGCAGGGCCGCCGCGATGACGGCGTGGAGGTCGATCACCGGCGCCTCCCCGCGCGGGCGAGGGGCGGCGGGGCGGCTGCGGGGCTCACGCCGTCTCCTCCGCCTTGGCCTCGGCGGCGTCGAGGGCGGCGGCGAGCGCCCGGTCCTCGCCGTAATAGCGGGCCCGGTCCCAGAAGCGCGGCCGGCCGACGCCGGTCGAGCGGTGGCGGCCGATCAGCTTGCCGTTCGCGTCCTCGCCGACGATGTCGTAGATGAACAGGTCCTGCGTGATGATGACGTCGCCCTCCATCCCCATCACCTCGGTGATGTGGGTGATGCGGCGCGAGCCGTCGCGCAGGCGCGCGGCCTGCACGATGACGTCGATCGAGCCGGAGATCATCTCGCGCAGGGTCTTGGCGGGCAGGCTGAAGCCGCCCATCGCGATCATCGACTCGATGCGCCCCAGGCACTCGCGCGGCGAGTTGGCGTGCAGCGTCCCCATCGAGCCGTCATGGCCGGTATTCATCGCCTGGAGCAGGTCGAAGGCCTCCGGTCCGCGCACCTCGCCGACGATGATCCGCTCGGGCCGCATGCGCAGGCAGTTCTTGATCAGGTCGCGCATCGTGACCTGGCCCTGGCCCTCCAGGTTCGGCGGCCGCGTCTCCAGGCGCACCACGTGCGGCTGCTGCAATTGCAGCTCGGCCGCGTCCTCGCAGGTGATGATGCGCTCGTCGTCGTCGATGTAGCGTGTGAGGCAGTTCAGCAGCGTCGTCTTGCCCGAGCCGGTGCCGCCCGACACCACCACGTTGCAGCGCACCCGCCCGATGATCTGCAGGATCTTGGCGCCTTCCGGCGAGATCGAGCCGAAGCGCACGAGCTGGTCGAGGGTGAGCTTGTCCTTCTTGAACTTGCGGATGGTGAGCGCAGGCCCGTCGATGGCGAGCGGCGGCGCGATCACGTTGACGCGCGAGCCGTCCGGCAGGCGGGCGTCGCAGATCGGCGAGGCCTCGTCGACCCGGCGGCCGACCTGGCTGACGATCCGCTGGCAGATGTTCATCAACTGCTGGTTGTCGCGGAAGCGCACGTTGGTCAGCTGGATCTTGCCGCCGACCTCGATGTAGGTCCGGCTGGCGCCGTTCACCATCACGTCGGCGATGTCGTCGCGGGCGAGCAGCGGCTCCAGAGGGCCGTAGCCGAGCACGTCGTTGCAGATGTCGTCGAGCAGCTCCTCCTGCTCGGCGATCGACATCACGACGTTCTTGAGGCCGATGATCTCGATGACGATGTCGCGGATCTCCTCGCGCGCCGCGTCCGGCTCGAGCCGGGCGAGCTGCGTCAGGTCGATCGCCTCGATGAGCGCGCCGAAGATCATGCTCTTCGTGCGGTAATACTCGTCCGAGCGCGGGCTCTCGGCCGGCACGACCTGGGTCTCGCGGACCGGGCTCGCGGCGCCCTCCGCCCGCTTCCCGTCCTGGAAGACCGGGGCGACCGGCTCGGGGGCCGCCGGCGCGGGGCTGGCGGGACGCGCGGCCGGCATCGTCTGCGCCGCCGCTCCGGGTCTCCTGCCGAACATGGAATCAGCGCCCTCTATGGGGAATCGGTGTCGCGGGGCGGCGAGGAGCGGGACCAGCTCACGACGCCTTGCGGCGGGCGAACCGGGCCAGCAGCGGCTCGAGCAGGTTGGCGCGGCCGCGGCGGATCTCGGCCCGCCCGGTCACGCTGCCGGCGAGCTCGCTCAGGATCTCGGTGACCTTGGCGCCCGGCTGCACCTCGGCCAGCATCTGACCGTTATTGGCCGCGGTGCCGAACAGGGCGGGCTCGAACGGCACCGTCGCGGCGACCGGCGCGTCGAGGGCCTTGGCGAATTCCGCGACCGCGATCTCCGGCCGCTTGGGCATCCCGACGCCGTTGAGGACGAGGCGGGGCATCCGGTCGTGGGGCCGGGCCTGCCGCAGCACCTCGAACAGGTTGCGGGCGTTGCGCAAGGACGCGAGGTCGGGGGCGGCCACCACCACGATCTCGTCGGAGCCGATCAGCTGGCGCCGGCACCAGGCCGACCACGCATGGGGCACGTCGAGAACGATGCAGGGCACGCTCGCCCGCAGCACGTCGATCACGCCGTCGAAGGCGCTCTCGGCGAAGTCGGTCGGGCGGTCGAGGGTCGCGGGCGCGGCGAGCAGGCTCAGGTTGTCGGTGCATTTCGACAGCAGCCGGTCGACGAAGTTCGCGTCGACCCGGTCGGGCGCGAACACCGCCTCGGCCACGCCCTGCGGCGGGTCCTGGTTGAAGTTGAGCCCGGCGGTGCCGAAGGCGACGTCGAGATCCGCGATCACCGTCGCGGTGCCGAAGTCGCGGGCCACCGACCAGGCGAGGTTGTGGGCGAGCGTCGAGGCGCCGACGCCGCCCTTGGCGCCGACCACCGCGATGGTCCGTCCGAGGGGCTCGGCGGCGGGATCGCTGAACAGCTCGGAGATCGCCGCGATCACCGCGACGGGATCGATCGGCGCGATCAGGTACTCGCTCACGCCGCGGCGGATGAAGTCGCGGTAGAGCACGACGTCGTTGACGTGGCCGACGACCACCACCTTGGTGCCGGCGTCGCAGACCTCCGCCAGGCTGTCGAGGGCGGCGAGGGGGCTGCCTTTGCCCGTGCCGAGCTCCACCATGATGACGTTCGGGGTCGGCGCGTTGCGGTAGGCTTCCACGGCGGCGGGCGCGCCGCCCATCTGCACGCGGGTATGCGCCTTCTGCATCCGCCGGTCGCCGGCCGCCGCCTCGATCACCGCGGCGATCTCGGCGTTCTCGCAGAAGGCCTGCACGGTGATGCGGGGAACCGGGGGGATCGCCCGGCCCGAGGGATCGGACGGCTCAGACATGGAGCGGCGCTCCCCCCAGGGCGAAGCCTTCTCCCCGGAGGGCGGAGGCCTTTCCCGCCAGGGCGAAGCCTTCTCTCCACGGAGCGAAGGCTCCTCGGCCGGACCGGGCCCGGGCGGCGCCGGCGCGCCTCGCCGCGGGCGCGGCGGCGACAATCGTCCGGCGCGTCCTCATCACTGTGCCACCTGGTTCTTCACGCTCGCGCGGCCATCCTGCTTCCAAGTGGTTGACGGATCCTTTCCGGTGCGCAGGTCGATCAGGTTCTGGGTCCGGGTCACCGTATCGATCCGGCCTTCCTGGCGGCCGCGCACGAGGTCGACCGGGTCGACGACCTGGCTCGCGACGTTGGACTGCATGGCGCAGCCGAGGTTCCAGTACGGCTCGTTGCGGGTGTTGAAGCCCGCATTCGACGAGCCGAGATCCTGCGGCCACAATCCGCAGGCCCCCGCCACCTTCGCCTGCATGCGCTGGAAGCTCAGGCGTACCGGCGCGCTCACCGCCACGTCGGCGACCGGGTAGGGCGCGATCACGATCTCCCGCGGGCTCACCCCGAGTGCCGTCACCCGGGCGCGCAGCCGCGCGAGGGTGCGCTCCACCGCGCCGCCCGGCACCTGTGCGCCGCGCGGCACCTCCAGCACCAGCACGCCGCGGCCGTAGCGGCGGTACTCGGTCACGAAGGCGTCGACGTCGTCGCCCTGGCGCGGGTCGATATGGCCGGTCCCGGTAACGAACACGTCGAGGTTGCGCGGCGAATCCGTCAGGACGATCGGGTGCCGCTCGGGCACCGACATCGGGTAGGTCGAGCCCGTGGTCACCGGACCCCGCGAGGCGCAGGCGGTCAGGCCGGCGCAGGCCGCGAGGATCGTCAGGCGGAGGGCCGGGCGAAAGGCAGTGCGGATCATGGTGGCGGGATCTCGGCGCGGGAACTCGGCGGACATGTCTCGGCGGGGTCTCGGGGGAAGTCCGACGCTCAGTCGGTGATGAAGCCGACCCGGCCGCGATAGCCCGAGCCGAGGGGGGCGGCGCCGACGACGCCGTAGAGCCGGTTGAAGCGGCCGAGCAGGACCGACTGGCTGTCGCTGACCTCGGTGAAGCCGTCGTCGGGCTTCTTGACCTGGCTCTGCTCCATCGGCTTGGCGATGTAGGGCGTCACCATGATCATCAGCTCCGTTTCCTGGCGCTGGTAGTCGCGGGAGCGGAACAGCGAGCCGAGGATCGGCAGGTTGAGCATGCCCGGCAGGCCGCTGATCGCCTGGCGGTTGCGCTGCTGGATCAGGCCGGCGATCATCATCGTGGCACCCGAGGGCAGCTCGATCGTCGTCTCCGACTTGCGCACCGTGAGGCCCGGCACCGAGATCGTGTTGTTGCCGTTCGAGACCGGGATCGCGCCCTGCGGATCGAGCTCGGTGACGTTGGTGCCGATCCGGATCGAGATCCGGTTCTCGGACTGGACGACGGGCGTGAAGTTCAGCGTCACGCCGTAGGGCTTGTACTCGATGCCGACCGAGCAGTTCGAGGTGTTGGAGGCCACTACCGCCGAGCAGCTCTGGCTCGTCGGAACCGGGATCTCGCCGCCGGCGGTGAAGTTCGCCGCCTCGCCGGAGATCGCCGTCAGGGTCGGCTCGGCGAGCACCCGCGACACGCCGGCCTGCTCGAAGGCCCGCAGGGTCGCCTGCAGGGAGAACCCGCCGGCGCTGATCTTGCCCGAGATGTCGTTGCCGGCCGGGAACGATCCGCCGGTCAGCGGGAACGGCACCCCGTTGACGAAGTTCATGGCGCTCCAGTTGGCGTTCAGGTTGACGCCGAATTGCTTGAGCACCTGGCGCGACACTTCCACCACGGTGACGCGCAGCATCACCTGATCCTTGCCGCGGATCGTCAGGTTGTTGATGACCGCGCCGCGGGCGCCGGCCGCCGCCCCGCCGACGCCCACGAAGGCGTTGGCGATGTCGACCGCCTGCTGCGCCTCGGCGGTGGATCCGACCGTGCCGGTGAGCAGCACCGAATCGCCCGCCGGCCGCACGTCGAACCGCCCGCCCGGGATGCTGCCGGCCAGCGTCTGGCGCAGCACGTTGAGGTCGCGCCCGACCGTGACGTCGAGGGCGGCGATCTGGCGGCCCTCGCCGTCCATCACGAAGATCGAGGTGGCACCGTTCTCGATGCCGATGACGAACACCTTGCGGGTCGAGCGCACCACGGCGTTCGCCACCTTGGGGTTGGCGACGAACACCTCCTTGGCGTCCCGCGGCAGGTCGATCACCAGCGAGCGGCCCATGGTGAGGTCGATGCGGCGCGACACGTCGGCCTCGTTGGGGCCGACATTCACCACCGGCGCCGGCGCGATGCCGCCGCGCATGCCCGGTCCGCCACCCGGTCCGCCTTGGGCGCCGGCAGGGGAGGCGAGCAGGGCGGCCGCCGCCCCGGCGGCGAGCACGGTGCGCAGGAGCGCCGGAAACGTCACGGACATCGTCATGGAACGGGGACTCGCGGGGCGGGGGCCGGGCGCGCTCCCGGGTTCGGAGGGGCGCAGGCGCATCGAGGGGGCCTCTCGCATCGATCTGGCCTGTCTCATCGGCGGGGCGTCTGCTTGGCGACGCCGTAGCGCACGACCGTGACGCCGCCCTCTCCTTGCGCCTCCGCCACCTGCGGGGCGGGCTGGCCGGCATCGGCGAGGCTGCGAAGGGCGAGGGAGAGCTGGCCGACCTTCTGGGCCAGGGTCACGGCCTCGGCCTGGACGGGGGTGAGCTCGAGGGTCGCGGTGTCGCCGGTGACCACCCGCTCGCCGTTGCGCTCCTGCACGGTCTGGCCCACGGCCAGGACCCGGATGTTGGTCAGGATGGTCTCGGCGGTCTGCACGTCGCCGCCGCCGGCGCGGGAGGCGTCCTCGTCGCGGGAGGTGCGCAGGACGTCGACCCGGTCGTTCGGCAGGATGAAGCCGCCGGCGGTGTTGCTGCCGCGGGCGTCGATCGAGATCGCCACGGCGCGCATCCCGGAGGGCAGGATCGCCGACAGGAAGCCGCTGCCGTTGGCCTTGATCAGCTTCTCGCGCCGGATCGGCTCGCCGGAGAGGAACGGGCTGCGCACGATCGAGCCGACCGTATCCTCGAGCGCCCCCGGCACCGCGGCGCGCTGCAGGAAGCCGTCGCCCGCCGCGCTCTTCGGCCAGGTCTGCCAACGCAGGTCCGGCGGCTTGACGGTCTGCCCCATCGGCAGCTCCGCGGCGGCGACCAGGACCTCGACCGTCTCGACGGCAGGAGCCTGGACGGCGACCGGCTGGACCGACGGCGGCGGGGGCGGCGGCTCGCGGCCGCTCATCACGATGAAGGCGCCCGCGCCGGTCACGACGGCGACGCTGATCAGGAGCAAGCGCGAAGACTTCATGGAGCGCCAACGAGAGGACGGGCCGGGGAAAAGCGCTGCCGCCCTCCCCGCCCGAATTCAGCAGGCATTCCTCAAATTAAGGTTAACCGGCTTTAGGGTTAACGCGAGCCTTCGGGCGGCAGCCGGTGCGCGACAGGATGGTCCGGATGGGAACGTCCGAGGCAGCGCCCGGCGCCCGCCGCTCGCCGACCGGGCACGAGCGCGGCTTCCTCTTCGGCACGCGGTGACGGCGAACATCCGCCGCCGCGCATCGGAAACGGGCGGGACGCAGGGGGATCAGGCCGGCAGCACCAGCCGCCACAGGGGCGCGGACGGGCAGGTGACGAGGGCCGCCGCTGCCAGGGCGACGCCATAGGGCATGACGGCCCGCCCGGTCTGCAAACGCAGCGCGAAGGGCCAGGACGCCGCGAAGACGGGCAGGGGACAGATGCGCAGCACGAGGACGCCCGCCGCCAGCGCGCCGCCGATCAGGGCGGCGATGAGGACGTAATCGACCAAAGGACCGTAGCCTAGCCACAACGCAGTCGCGGCCGCGAGCTTGGCATCGCCGCCGCCGATCACGCCCGCCGAGAACAGACCGAATCCCACCGCCAGGACGAGGGCGCCCGCGCCGACATGGCTCGCGATATCGGACAAGCCGAGCCCGGCCGTGACGCACAACAGCGCGAAGGCGCCGGTGAGGACCGCGCTGATCCGGTTGGGGATCGTCATCGTGAGAATGTCGCTGGCGGCCGCGTAGGCCATCAGGAACGGGAACACGACGAGGAGGCAGAGGGTGCTCATGCGGACTCGCGACAGCGGTCGTGAGGCGCGGTGCGGTACCCCGCGACCCCCACCGAGCGGGACGGAACGACGCCGCGCGGCATTCGCGCTGCGACGTGTCGGGGATGCTCGAAAACGGTCCGACCGGCGCCTTGCGCCCATGGACCGCGCCGACCCGCTGGATGCGGGTCGGCTGGCGATTCTTACTTCGTCGCGGCGGGCGGGGCGAGGTTGCCGGCGACGGAGGTGAACTGCAGCGCCAGGTTGGTGCCGACGGTGCGGGCCGCGACGATCACCGCGAGGGCGATCAGGGTCGCGATCAGGCCGTACTCGATCGCGGTGGCGCCGGACTCGTCGCTGACGAAACGCTTCAGCTTGGTGATCATAACTCTAGTTCCCGCCTGAGTGAGCTCGATGAGTCCGTCGACAATCGACCGACGCCGACCGGGACTGACGACAACCTAGGCCGCCTCGCGTTGAGGTTGGGTTAAAGCGATTGCGGATCCCTGGCATCCCAAGTGTAAATTCGTCATTGGTTAACGATCGGTCGCTCGGAACGGCGACCCGCCCGTCCCAGGGTTAGACCGAGCTGCGGCCCAGGCTGCCTTAGCGGTTTGTCAACCGTCCGACGCTTCACTGCCACGAACCCGAGTCGCGTCCGAAAGAACCGCCAGCCGATGAACCCGCTCCGCCCGAGCCACCCGCGTCAGAGCCTCCCCTGCGGGGCCCTTCTGCGCGCCGCGCCCGTGCTCGCCGTCGCGCTGCTGCTGGCCCCGGCCGCCGCGCAGGCGAGCGAGCAGGCCACCGTCACGGTGACCGTCGACAACGCCAAGGTGATCCGACTGCCGGAGCGCACCGCCACGGTGATCGTCGGCAACCCGATCATCGCCGACGTGTCGCTGCAGCGGAACGGCATCGTGGTGCTGACCGGCAAGAGCTTCGGAAGCACCAACCTCATCGCCCTCGACTCGTCCGGCACGATGCTGGCCGAATCGGCGATCAGCGTGCGGGCCGGCAGCCCGTCGGTGGTCACCGTCCAGCGCGGACTCGAGCGGGAATCCTATTCCTGCACGCCCGCCTGCCAGCCGGCGATGCAGCTCGGCGATGCGCAGCGCTACTTCGCCGAGGTGAGCGGCCAGGCCGGCCAGCGCAACTCGCTGGCGACGGCGGGCGGGGCCGGACCCGGTTCGGCGGCGCGCTGATTCCTCGCGTATCGGTTCAACCGATCCGAAACCCTTCGATGCGTAACCAGCATCCTCGGCCACCCACGGATCGGGATCGCGCCATCACCCATCGCGTCATGCCCCGTCGTCGCTCGCCCCATCGCGGCCCGCCCGGGGTCCGCCGGTCCTTGCGCGCGCGGATCGCCGGCTTCGCCGCGGCTCGCGACGGCGCGACCGCGGTGGAATTCGCCATGATCGGGATGCCGTTCCTCTGCCTCATCGCGGCGATCATGGAGACCGCGTTGGTCTTCTTCGCCGGCCAGGTCCTCGACAACGCGGTGTCGAACGCCTCGCGCCAGCTCTATACCGGCCAGTTCCAGGCCGCCCGGGCCTCCGACCCGCCCCCGCCCTCCGGCACGACCTCGCAGGAGGTGGCGCTGCAGAAGTTCAAGGACGCGCTGTGCAGCGGGCGGGTCGCGCTCTTCTCGTGCAGCGCCGTCAAGATCGACGTGCTGGCGATGCCGGACAGCGCCGACTTCACGCCGCCGAGCCCGATCGACGCCGTCTCGCGCTCCTGGCGCAGCTCGCCCACGGTGTTCGGCACGCAATACCAGAACCCGGGCTCGAACCAGATCGTCATCGTGCAGGCGGCGGTGGAATTCCCGGTCTTCTTCGGCTTCCTCAATCCCAACACCCTGGCGAACGGCAGGCGCGTGCTGCAGAGCACCGTCGCCTTCCGCACGGAGCCGTTCCAATGAGCCCGCGGACGGGACGGAACGGGACATGCCGGGCCGTCGCGCACGTCCAGCGCATGCTCGTGCGATTTCGACGGGGGCAGGACGGGATCGCGGCGGTCGAGTTCGCGATGGTGCTGCCGCTCCTGCTGCTGCTCTATCTCGGCACCACCGACCTCGCCGGCTACATCAGCAACTTTCGCAAGGTGACACTCGCGGCCCGCACCGTGGCCGACCTCGTGGCGCGGGAGGGCGGCACCATCCCGACCGGCCAGTTCGCCACCATCGTGAAGGCCGGGCGGGCGGTGCTCGCCCCGTATGACGGCGCCACGGCGCGGATCGCCGCCAAGGCGATCGGCGTCTACGATGCGAACGGCACCGCCCGGGTCTGCTCCTACGCGGTGGATGGGGGCAATGCCGGCGCGCCGGCCCCGATCGGGTCGACCGCCGTGCCGCCCGTGCCGGACGTATTCAAGAAGGCGGGGATCCGGTACGTCGTCGTCGAGCTCACGATGACCTACAAGCCGCTGTTCGGCGCGCGGCTCGCCAACCAGTTCCACCTCAGCACGATGACCGAGACGATCGTCTGGCCGGTGCGTAACGGCAAGGTCTACAACGTCTCGGTCACCAACAACCCGGAGATCGTGCTGCCGACGGTCGTCGACCCGCGCAACGGCGGCGCTTGCCCGAGCCCCTGATCCGGCTCAGCCCCGCAGGGTCATCCGCCCCGCCGCGACCTCGAACCCGCGCAGGCGGCGCAGGAACGACATGCCGAGCAGGCTCGTCTCGAGCCGGCCGCTCGGCAGCACCAGGGCCTCGACGTCGCGCACCGTGATCCCGCCGACCCGCACCTCGCGCACCCGCACCGGGGCCGCCGGGATCGTGCCGTTGGCGGTGCCGACCTTGGCGGTGAAGTCGCGCCCGGAGAGCCGCAGCCCGATCCGGGCGGCGTCCTCGCTGGTGAAGACGCAGTGCGTGGCGCCCGTATCGACGAGCATGCGCAGCACCTGCCCCTCGACCTGCGGATGTGCCCGGAACTGCCCCGCCCCGTCCTGGGCCAGAATCACCGGAGCGGGACTTCCCTGGCCTGGGTTTCCCGGCACCAGGCTCTCGCCGGGGGCGGCGCCGGGATCGACCTGCGCGGCACTTGCCGCCGGGGCCGGGCCGCCGCGGGCGGGCTTCGCGAAGTGCTCGATCATCGATCCGCCTGTGAGGGCGGCGGTCGCGAGCACGCCGAGGGCCCAGAGGATCGGGCGGGTCACGGACAAACTCCGGCAAGGTCTCGGGATACGGCGCGCAGACTCGCGGCCGACCGGTTAAGGATCCTTGCGCCGATCGCGCCGGAATCCCGCGCAAGCCCGATCATTGTCCGCCGTCCTTGCCATCGCGTCCTTCGTCTGCTAGCAGCACCCCGCCCGCCGGACACCCTTGGAGGCCGGATTCCCGTCATGGGAACGGGCGTGGCGACGTCGGTTCACAGGGCCGTCCTCGAGGGGGCGGCCTTCGGCGTTTGAGCCATCCGCAAACACCAGTTTTAAGGATCACGCCATGAGCGCCGTGAAGCCGCTTGAGGCCGTGGCACGCGACCGGGTCGGCAAGGGGGCCGCCCGGGCCGTTCGTCGCCAGGGCCAGGTGCCGGCCGTCATCTACGGGGGCAACCAGCCGCCGCAGGCCATCGCCATCGACCTCATCCGCACCCGCACCCTGATCTACGCCGGCGGTTTCCGGACCACCGTGTTCGAGATCAGCGCCGGCGGCCGCAAGGTCCGGGCCATCCCGCGCGACTTCCAGCTCGACCCGGTCTCCGGCGTGCCGCTGCACGTCGACTTCCTGCGCGTCGTCGCCGGCCAGACGATCGAGGTCGAGGTGCCGGTGCACTTCACCAACGAGGACGCGGCCCCCGGCATCAAGCAGGAGGGCGGCACGCTCAACGTCGTGCACCACACCGTCGCGGTCGAGGTCGCGCCCGAGTCGATCCCCGACGCGATCACCGTCGACCTGACCGGCAAGACCATCGGCGACACCATCCACGTCTCCGACCTGCCCGTGCCGTCCGGCGCCACCCTCGCCCTCGACGGGGCCGACGTGGTCGCCACCATCGTGCCGCCGACGGTGCTCGGCGCCGAGGTCGAGGCCGAGGAGGCCGCGGTGGCCGAGGCCGCCCGCGCCGAGTCGGCCGCCGAGGCTGCCGAAGAGGCCGCCGAGGGCGAGGCCAAGGAGGACTGAGCCGCCTCCCGGCTCGACCTCAACCGTCAACGGGACGCCCCGGTCGCGAGACCCGGGGCGTCTTTTCGCTTTCTCGGGGAGCTCTTGCGTCGCCATGCGGCTGTTCGTCGGCCTCGGCAATCCCGGGACCCGCTATGCGGGCAACCGGCACAATATCGGCTTCATGGCGCTCGACGCGATCGCGCGCCGGCACCGCGCCGCGCCGTGGCGCCGCAAGTTCCAGGGCGACTGCACCGAGGCGGTGATCGGACCCGAGCGCGTGCTTCTGCTGAAGCCCCTGACCTTCATGAACGAATCCGGCCGGGCGGTCGCCGAGGCGCAGCGATTCTACAAGATCCCGCTCGAGGGCGTGGTGGTGTTCCACGACGAGCTGGACCTCGCTCCCGCCAAGCTGCGGGTGAAGAAGGGCGGCGGCAATGCCGGTCATAACGGCCTGCGCTCGATCACCGCGCAATGCGGCAACGAGTACTGGCGCGCCCGCCTCGGCATCGGGCATCCGGGCGACAAGGCGCTCGTCCACGCCTACGTGCTCAACGACTTCGCCAAGGCCGAGACGCCCTGGGTCGAGGACCTGTGCGACGCGATGGCCGATGCCGCCGAGCTGCTCGCCGCGGGCGAGGATGCCCGCTTCCAGAACAAGGTCCACCTCGCCATGGCCGGGCGGGGCTGGGACGAGGTGAAGCGCGTCGGCGAGAAGCCGGCTTGACCCGTGCTCCCCGACGCCGCAAGTGCCAGGCAACCGAATACTATGCAACATGGCCGCGGCCGGCGGTCTCCAGAGAATCGAACGGACTGATCTGATGGGCTTCAAATGCGGCATCGTCGGCCTGCCGAACGTCGGCAAGTCGACGCTCTTCAACGCGCTGACGCAGACGGCGGCGGCGCAGGCGGCAAATTACCCGTTCTGCACCATCGAGCCGAATGTCGGCGAGGTGGCGGTGCCGGATAGCCGGCTCGACGATCTCGCCCGGATCGCCTCCTCGAAGGAGATCATCCCGACCCGCCTCACCTTCGTCGACATCGCCGGCCTGGTGCGCGGTGCCTCGAAGGGAGAGGGCTTGGGCAACCAGTTCCTCGCCAATATCCGCGAGGTCGACGCCATCGCCCACGTCGTGCGCTGCTTCGAGGACGGCGACGTCACCCATGTCGAGGGCAAGGTCGACCCGATCGCCGACATCGAGACGATCGAGACCGAGCTGATGCTGGCCGATCTCGACAGCCTCGAGAAGCGCCTGACCGCCCTGGAGAAGAAGGCCAAGGGCGCCGACAAGGAAGCCAAGGAGGTCCTCGACCTCGTCCAGCGCGCCCTGCCGCTGCTGCGTGATGGCAAGCCGGCCCGGCTCGTCGAGCGCAAGGCCGAGGAGGAGCGCCTGTTCTCGCAGCTCGGCCTGATGACGGCCAAGCCCGTGCTCTACGTCTGCAACGTCGAGGAGGGTGCGGCCGATGCGGGCAACGCCCATTCGGCCGCCGTCTTCGCCCGCGCCGCGGCCGAGGGCGCCAAGGCGGTCGTCGTCTCGGCCAAGATCGAGAGCGAGATCGCGGTGCTGCCGCCGGCCGACCAGGTCGAGTACCTGGAGGCGGTCGGCCTCACCGAGCCGGGCCTGAACCGGGTGATCCGCGCCGGCTACGAGCTGCTCGGCCTCATCACCTACTTCACCGTGGGCCCCAAGGAGGCCCGGGCCTGGACCATCACCAGGGGCACCCGCGCGCCGGGCGCCGCCGGGGTGATCCACACCGACTTCGAGAAGGGCTTCATCCGCGCCGAGACCATCGCCTATGCCGACTACACGGCGTTGAAGGGCGAGGCCGGGGCGCGCGAGGCCGGCAAGCTTCGGCTGGAAGGCAAGGAATACCTGGTGCAGGACGGCGACGTGCTGCATTTCCGCTTCGCCAACTGACGATTCGATGGATCTCGTCCGGCGCCACGATTGGGACCTGACGCCCACGGAGGCCGTGGCGCTCCAGCGCCGGCTCGCCGCCGAGATCGTGGCCGACCGGCCCCTCGACATCGACGCCGTGCGGCTCGTCGCCGGCGTCGATGTCAGCGTGAAGAACGATCGCTCGCATGCGGCGATCGTGGTCGCGACCTATCCGGATTTCCGGGTGGTCGAGACCGTGACGGCGCTGATGCCGACGCCGTTCCCGTACGTGCCGGGCCTGCTGAGCTTCCGCGAGGGCCCGGTGCTGGAGGAAGCCTTCGGACGCTTGAGGGCCGAGCCGGACGTCTTCCTGTTCGACGGGATGGGCACGGCGCATCCGCGCCGCATCGGCATCGCCAGTCATATGGGCCTGTGGCTGCAGCGCCCGACGATCGGGGTCGGCAAGACCCGGCTCTGCGGCCGCAACGCGCCTCTGTCCGAGGAAAAGGGCGCTCACCAGCCGCTGATCGACAAGGGCGAGACGATCGGCGCGGTGGTCCGTACCCGCACCGGGAAGCACCCGCTCTTCATCTCGCCGGGCCACCTCGCCGACATCCCGACGAGCGTCGCCCTGGTACTGGCCTGCGCGCCGAGATTCCGCCTGCCGGAGCCGATCCGCCTCGCCCACAAGGCCGCGGGGGCATTCTCTTAAGGGCCGCGGGCGCTTTCGCGTAAGAGCCTGGCTGTGCTAGCCCGGCGGCCCGCAATGCCGCCGGACGCTCCCCATGACCCGTTATTGCTTCGAGGATCTCACGCCCGGGTTCCGGCTCGATTTCGGGCCTCTGGCGGTGAGCCGCGACGACATCGTGAACTTCGCCCGCGACTTCGATCCGCAGGGCTTCCATACCGACGAGGCCGCGGCCAAGGAGAGCTTCGTCGGCGGGCTGATTGCTTCCGGCTGGCATACCTGCGCGCTGGGCATGCGGCTCGTCGCCGACGGCTTCATCCTGCAATCGAGCTCGATGGGTTCGCCCGGCATCGAGGAGGTGCGCTGGCTGCGTCCGGTGCGCCCCGGCGATGCCCTGTCGATGCGCATGAGCGTCACCGAGAGCCGCCCCTCCGGCAGCAAGCCCGACCGCGGCTTCGTGCGGGTCCTGCTCGAGATCGGCAACGGGGCCGGCCAGCCGGTGATGACCCAGGATTTCTGGGCGATGTTCGGCCGCCGCGGGACGCCCCCGCTGCCGCCGCGCCCACGTCCGCCGGAGGAGCCGGCCCCGGCCGAGCTGCCCGAGGGCGAGGCGCTGCCGTCGGCTTATCTCGAGGACATGCCGCTGAACCGGCCCTTCGACCTCGGCGCGCACCACTTCACCCGCGACGACATCCTGCGGTTCGCCCGCGCCTTCGATCCGCAGCCGTTCCACGTCGACGAGGCCGCGGCCGCGCAGACGCATTTCGGGGGGCTCTGCGCCTCCGGCTGGCACACCGCCGCGGCCTGGATGAAGCGGATGGTGGCGGGCCGCGACCGCGGCCGGGCGCTCGCGATCCAGCGGGCTGAGCCGGTGGTCGAGGGCGGTCCCTCGCCGGGGTTTCGCGACCTGCAATGGCTGAAGCCGGTCTATGCCGGCGACACGATCCGCTACGACGTGACCCTGACCGAGGCCCGCCCCTCGCGCACCCGTCCGGGTTGGGGCGTCGTCAGCCACACGGCGACGGGGACCAACCAGCGCGGCGAGCCGGTGTTTCGCTTCGCGGGAGCGTGGCTGGCGCCGAGCCGGGGTTCCTAAGCCGCCGCCCGCCGCTCCGGATAGAGACCCAGCAATCCCTCCGGCGTCGCCTCCGCCACGCCGCGCTCGGTGATGATGCCGGTCACGAGGCGGGCCGGCGTCACGTCGAAGGCCGGGTTCGCCACCGGGCTTCCGGGCGAGACCACCGCCACGGTGGCGAAGGCGCCGTCGTCGGTGCGGCCGGTGAGGTGGGTCACCTCGCGGGCGTCGCGCTCCTCGATCGGGATGCCGGCGACGCCGTCGGTCAGGGTCCAGTCGATGGTCGAGAACGGGAGCGCCGCGTAGAATGGCACGCCGCAATCGCGGGCGGCGAGCGCCTTCAGGTAGGTGCCGATCTTGTTGCAGACGTCGCCGGTCGCGGTGGTGCGATCCGAGCCGACGATGCAGAGATCGACCTGCCCGTGCTGCATCAGGTGCCCGCCGGCATTGTCGGCGATGACCGTATGGGGCACGCCGTGGGCGTTGAGCTCGAAGGCGGTGAGCGCCGCGCCCTGGTTGCGCGGCCTCGTCTCGTCGACCCACACATGGACGGGCAGCCCGGCATCGTGCGCGACGTAGATCGGGGCCAGCGCCGTGCCCCAATCGACGGTGGCGAGCCAGCCGGCATTGCAGTGGGTCAGCACGTTGACCGGCCCGTTCTTCTTGCGGGCGATGGCTGCGATCAAGGCCGCGCCGTGCTCGCCGATCGCCCGGCAGCTCGCCACGTCCTCGTCGGCGATGCGGGCGGCCTCCGCGAAAGCAGCGGCCTCGCGCTCCTTCGGGTTCAGAGGGTGCAGCACGCCTGCGACCCGGTCGAGGGCCCAAGCCAGGTTGATCGCGGTCGGCCGCGTCGCGGCGAGCCGCGCCTGCGCCCCGTCGAGGTTGCGGTCGGACGGGTCCTCGCGCATCGCCAGCGCCAGGCCGTAGGCGGCGGTGGCGCCGATGAGCGGCGCGCCGCGCACGATCATGGTGCGGATGGCGATTGCGGCCTGCGCCTCGCTCCTCAGCGTCGTCGTCTCGAAGGCGAAGGGCAGGCGGGTCTGGTCGATCACGCAGATCCCCTCGCTGTCGGGCGCGGGGAAGATGGTGCGGTAGTGGCGGCCGTCGATCTTCATGGGCGGGGGTTTAGCACGAAAGGCGGGGAGGGGGAGCCGGCGGGATGGCGCGCCGTCACGCCCAGGCGTCGGATACCCCTTCGCGACGAGGCATGCGCCTCGATCCAGCCCGGCGGAAGGATCGTTCCGGCTTCCGAAGACGCCGAGCCATCACACGGGCATCGGTGCCACACTGTCGATCGGGATCCGGTGATCGTCATGAAGGCTATGGTCTTGCCCGATGGGAACCTCAGTCTGCCCGCTGCCCTGCGCGAGAGGCACGGCCTCGCGCAGGGGGGAAGTCCTGGTCGAGGATACCGGCGATGCGATCGTCCTGCGCACTCTGGATCAGGCCGTCGCCCGGGCACAAGCCGTGAGCCGCCGCTTGGTCGAGGGCCGGGCCGGTGCGACGGTCGACGACTTTCTCGCAAGCCGTGCCGGTGACACCGGGGCCGAATGAGCGCCTTCGTTCTGGACGCCTCGGCCCCTCCTGGCCCTGCTGCTCGACGAACCGGGCGCGGATCGCGTCAAGGCCGTCGTCGATGGCGCCGCCTTGGGGGCCGTGAACTGGGCGGAGGTCGTCCGCCACGACGCCAAGCTCGGCGCGGCGCGCTCCGACATCGAGGCGATGCTGCGGCCGCTCCCGATCGGGGTCGTGCCGGCGGATGCGGATCTGTCCGTTGCCGCCGGCATGCTGAGGCCGATCACGCTGCATCTCGGCTAAGCAGATTTCGCAAAAGTGGCCGCCGGTTTTGCGGCAAAAATCTGTGACACAACAACCTAAGCGGACGAAGCGTTGGCCGGCCAACGCAAGTCTGCTTAGTCGCCGGGCGACCGCGACTGCCTGGCTTTGGCCAGGCGGGAGGGCGCGACGGCGCTGACGGCCGAGCGGCGCTGGCGCGACCTCGCAGCCGCCGTTGCCGTACAGGTCGAAACCATCCGCTGACGAGGCGGGACGCCACCCGGCAATCCCGCCCCACGCTGTCAAAACCGCACCGCCCGCGCCCGCTTCACCTGCGGGATCGCCTCGATCGCCCGCAGCAAGTCGGGCGAGACCGCCTCGTCGATGGCGGCAAAGCAGATCGCGTCGCCGCCCGGCCGGTCGCGGCCGAGATGGAAGGTGGCGACGTTGACGCCGGCCTCGCCCATCAGCGTGCCGAAGCGGCCGATGAAGCCGGGCTGGTCGGCGTTGCGGATGTAGAGCATGTGCGGCGCCACCGCGGCTTCCAGCGCGATGCCGCGGATCTCGACGAAGCGCGGGCGGCCGTCGCCGAACACCGTGCCGGCGGCGTCGCGGGGCATGTCCTCGGCCTCGATCGTGAGGTGGAGGCGCGAGGCGTAGGGCCCTCCGACCGTGGTGCGGGTCGCGGTCTCGACCTGGATGCCGCGGGCCCGCGCCACCTCGATCGCCGAGACCATGTTGACGCCCTCCAGGAACGGCCGCAGCGCGCCGGTGACGGCGGCGGCGGTGAGCGCCTTGGTGTTCAGCTCCGCCGCCTCGCCCTCGTAGATGAGGCGGATGCCGCGGATCGGCGCCTCGGTGAGCTGGCCGAGGAACGAGCCCAGCTGCTCGGCCAGCGTCACGTAGGGCCGCAGGCGCGGCGCCTCCTCGGCGGAGATCGACGGGAAGTTGACTGCGTTGCGGATCGCACCGTGCAGCAGGTAGTCGCTCATCTGCTCGGCGACCTGGAGCGCCACGTTCTCCTGCGCCTCGGTCGTCGAGGCGCCGAGATGCGGCGTGCAGACCATGTTCGGGTGGCCGAACAGCACGTTCTCCTTCGCCGGCTCCTCGGTGAACACGTCGAAGGCCGCCCCCGCGACATGGCCGGAGTCGAGGGCGGCGCGCAGCGCCACCTCGTCCACGAGGCCGCCGCGGGCACAGTTGACGATCCGCACCCCGGGCTTGGTGCGCGCCAGCGCCTCGGCCGAGAGGATGTTGCGGGTCTTGTCGGTGAGCGGCACGTGCAGGGTGATGACGTCGGCCCGCCGCAGCAGCTCGTCGAGCTCGACCTTCTCGACGCCGAGCGCCACGGCGCGCTCGGGGGTCAGGAACGGGTCGTAGGCGATGACCCGCATCCGCAGGCCGATGCCGCGATCGGCCACGATGGCGCCGATATTGCCGCAGCCGATGACGCCGAGGGTCTTGGCGGTCAGCTCGATGCCGAGGAAGCGGTTCTTCTCCCAGCGCCCGGCTTGGGTCGAGGCATCGGCCTGCGGGATCTGGCGGGCGAGCGACAGCATCAGGGCGATGGCGTGCTCGGCCGTCGTCACGGCGTTGCCGTGCGGCGTGTTCATCACGATCACGCCGCGGGCGGTGGCCGTCGGCACGTCGATCGTGTCGACGCCGATGCCGGCCCGGCCGATCACCGAAAGCCGCCCGGCCCGCTCCAGCAGCGCAGCGGTGACCCGGGTGGTCGAGCGGACGGCGAGGCCGTCATACTCGCCGATGGCGGCGGCCAGCGCCTCCTTGTCCTTGCCCAGTTCCGGGCGGAGATCGGCCTGGATCCCGCGCTCGCGGAAGATCGCGACGGCGGCGGGGGAGAGGGTGTCGGAGATCAGGACTTTTTTGATGGGAATGGGCATGGCGGCCTCTAACGGGTGTGCGCCATTGCCCCGCCTGGGAGCGGGTCGGCCGGGGGCTCGCGCAGTCACACTGGGTCGCGCGCATCCTCCTCTCCCCGCGGGCGGGGAGAGGGGAAAGCCCGCGCTTCATTCGGCGATGTGTGATCCTCGCAGCCCGCGCCCGGCCGACGCCGGTCCCTGCGGGGCTCCGGCGCCTATGACGGCGATGACGGGCGTATCAGGCCGCCTGGGTCAGGCGGGCCTTCTCCTGGGCGAAGGCCCAGTCGAGCCACGGCGTCAGGGCCTCGAGATCCGAGGCCTCGACCGTGGCGCCGCACCAGATCCGCAGGCCGGGGGGTGCGTCGCGGTAGGCGCCGATATCGAGGGCGACGCCCTCGCGCTCCAGGCTGGTGGCGATGCCCTTGGCGACGGCGGCCACGGCCTCGGGGCCGCGCCCGACCACGTCGGGATCGCTCACCACCAGGCAGACGCTGGTGTTGGAGGCCGTCGCCGGATCCTCGGCGAGGTTGGCGATCCACGGGGTGCGGGCGACCCAGTCGGCGATCACGCCGGCGTTGCGGTCGGCGCGCCCCCGCAGGGCGGCCAGACCGCCGAGCGTGTCGGCCCAGCGCAGGGCGTCGATATAGTCCTCGACCGCCAGCATCGACGGCGTGTTGATGGTCTCGCCCTGGAAAATGCCCTCGATCAGCTTCCCGCCCTTGGTCATGCGGAAGATCTTCGGCATCGGCCAGGCCGGGACGTGGCTCTCGAGCCGCGCGACGGCGCGGGGCGAGAGGATCAGCATGCCGTGGGCCGCCTCGCCGCCGAGCACCTTCTGCCAGGAGAAGGTGACGACATCGAGCTTCGCCCAGTCGAGGTCCTGCGCGAAGGCCGCCGAGGTGGCGTCGCAGATCGTCAGCCCCTCGCGGTCGGCGGCGATCCAGTCGGCGTCCGGCACGCGCACGCCCGAGGTGGTGCCGTTCCAGGTGAAGACCACGTCGCGGGTGCGGGTGTCGACCGTGGAGAGGTCGGGCAGGCGGCCGTAGGGCGCCTTGATGACGCGGGCGTCGAGCTTGAGCTGCTTGATCGCGTCGGTGACCCAGGTCTCGCCGAAGGATTCCCAGGCCAGCATGTCGACCGGGCGGGCGCCGAGCAGCGACCACATCGCCATTTCGACGGCGCCGGTGTCGGAGGCCGGCACGATGCCGATGCGGTACTCGGCCGGGACCTGCAGCACCGTGCGGGTGAGGTCGATCGCTTCCTTGAGCTTGGCCTTGCCGAGCTTCGCCCGGTGTGAGCGGCCGAGCGCCGCGTCGGAGAGGGCCTCGGGCGTCCAGCCGGGGCGCTTGGCGCAGGGTCCGGACGAGAAGAAGGGCGCGCGCGGGCGCGCCGCGGGGCGGGTCGTCATGCTGGTGTCCATCCTTCCAGATGGGCGCCTCTCGGTGGGGAGAGGTGTCCCGCCGACCCGGATGCGCCAGCCGGGACCCGGCGTCAAGACCTCGCGCCACGCGGGGGCGGCGGGGTGACGCGGGCGAGGTGGGCGCGATGGGCCGCGAGATCGGACTGGAAGTCGGCGAGGAGGGCATGGGCCAGATCTGCGACGCGTCCGCCCTTCGGGCCGAGCCGTGCGACCAGGGCGCGCTGGCGCAGCACCCGGGCCTCCGCCTCGATGACGTGGCGCAGGGCCATCTGGAGATCCGTCTCACGGTGAGGAGCGGCCGCGTTCATGGCGGAGCCTTCCTGCCGCGGGCCCGGCCACGGTCGGGCGGGGGCGATGGGGGGCGGCCTGTGGAACGCGCAGCCCACCCCGCAGGATCCCGGTCGCTCTGGCATGGGCCGGTCCGTCCGGATAGGACGAGGCGGGACCGCGCGAGACGGGGTGAGATGGACGAGTTCGGGCGTGCCCTGGGACTGGCGGTCGCGATGATCCTGCGGGCGGATCCGGACCTCGTCGCCATCGTCGGCCTGTCGCTGCGCGTCAGCCTCACGGCGGCGGCGCTGGGCTTCGTGCTGGGCGCGCCGCTCGGGGCGCTGCTCGCCGCGACCCGCTTTCCCGGCCGCAGCGCGCTGCTCGTGCTTCTCAACGCGCTCCTCGGCCTGCCGCCGGTGGTGGTGGGACTGGTGCTCTACCTGCTGGTCTCGCGCTCCGGGCCGCTCGGGAGCTTCGGCCTGCTGTTCACGCCCGGCGCGATGGTGATCGCGCAAGGCGCGCTCGCCCTGCCGATCGTCGCGGCGCTCGCGCACCGCACCTGCGAGGCCCTGTGGGCGGAGTACGGCGACGCGCTGCGGGTCGACGGGGTGGGGGCCGGGCACGCGGCCCTGATCCTGCTCGCGATGGCGCCGGCCCCCCTCGTCACCGCCTTCCTGGCGGCGTTCGGCCGGGCGATCGCCGAGGTCGGCGCCATCCTGATGGTGGGGGGCAACATCCGCGGCTACACCCGCACCATGACGACCAGCATCGCCCTGGAGACGAGCCGCGGCGACCTCGCGCTGGCGCTCGGCCTCGGGCTCGTCCTCGTCAGCCTGACGCTGGTGGTGAGCGCCGCCGCCTTCGGGCTCAACCGGGTGGCGGCACTCCCGAGGGCGTGAGCTACTGGCTCGGCATCGTGCCGGCGGGGAAGAACAGCTGCTCGCCGTTGATCTTGAACGAGGCGATCGCCGCCCGGCCGCGCTCCGAGGTCAGCCATTCGTGCCAGATCCTGGCGTCGGCCGCGTGGATCTGCGGATTCTTGGCGGGGTTCACCAGGATCGAGCCGTAGGGGTTGAACAGGGCCGGATCGCCCTGGACCAGGATCACGAGGTTCTGGCGGTTCTTGAAGCTCGCCCAGGTCGCCCGGTCCGTCAGTGTGTAGGCGTCCATCGCGGCCGCCGCGTTCAGGGTCGGGCCCATGCCCTGGCCGAGTTCGCGGTAGCTCGCCCCGATGCCGCGGGCCTCGATGCCGGCCTTCTTCCACAGCCGCAGCTCGGTGCGGTTGGTGCCGCTGTCGTCGCCGCGGCTGGCGAAGGGCGCCTTGGCGCGGGCGATGCGGGCCAGCGCCTCCGTGGCGTCCCGCCCGCCCTTGATACCGGCCGGGTCGGCGGCGGGGCCGACGATCACGAAGTCGTTCGCCATCACGTCGCGGCGATCGAGGCCGTGGCCCTCGGCGACGAACTTGTCCTCGCCCGGCCGGTCGTGGACGAGCAGCGCGTCGGCGTCGCCCTTGGCGCCGATGGCGAGCGCCTGGCCGGTGCCGACCGCGACGACGCGCACGGTGATGCCGGTCTCGCGCTGGAAGATCGGCAGCAGGTGGCCGAACAGACCCGACTGCTCGGTCGAGGTGGTGGAGGCCAGCGTGATCGCCCGCTCCTGCGCGGCGGCCGGCAGGGACAGGGCGGGCGCGGCGAGCAGCAGGGCCAGGAATGCGAGGCGACGGGAGATCGGGGGGCGCACGGGCGGGCTCCGGTTGGGGTCTCCCGGCGAGCGATACCCCGCGGCTCCCGCCCTGCGCCAGGGTCAATCGGTCCCGATCCGGCGGCGGCGTGATCGCGGGTCCTGCCGTCGCGCTCCGCATCCCGGTCAAGGCCCAGGATCGCCGCCCACATCGCCGCCCACCTCAACGGCCGGCATCGTCGCCGCCCTTCCTGTCGGCAGGGCCTCTCCCCTCGGCGAGAAGTCCGGCCTCCCGCGTCCCGACGAATTCCGGCCGCGCTCCGACATGTCGAGGAGCGGCCCCCCGATCGCCACCAGGGCGTCGAAGAGTTCGGTGCCGTTCATCACGTCCGCGACGGCGCCGTCACTTCCCGCTGCACCAGGTCCGGACGCCGCTCGCGGGTGATGCGGGCGGATTCCGCTGCGCGCCAGCGGGCGATCGCCGCATGGTTGCCGCCGGTGAGCACGTCCGGGATGCCGCGCCCTTCCCAGTCTCGCGGCCGGGTGTAGTGCGGGTATTCGAGGGCGCCGCCCTCGAAGCTCTCCTCGACGCCGGAGGCGTGCTTGCCCATCGTGCCGGGCAGGAGGCGCACGCAGGCATCGAGCACCACCAGGGCCGCGGGCTCGCCGCCCGACAGCACGTAGTCGCCGATCGAGACCTCCTCCAGCCCGCGGCCGGCGATCACCCGCTCGTCGACGCCCTCGAACCGGCCGCAGACCACGATCACTCCCGGCCCCTCCGCCAGCGCCCGGACCCGGGCCTGGCTCAGCGGACGGCCGCGCGGGCTCATCAGCAGGCGCGGGCGAGGGTCGTCGGCGGGGGAAGCGGCATCGATCGCCGCCGCGAGCACGTCGCAGCGCAGCACCATCCCGGCCCCGCCCCCGGCCGGGGTGTCGTCCACCGCCCGGTGCCGGCCGATGCCGTGGTCGCGGATGTTGCGCGCCTCCAGGCTCCAGGCGCCCCGCGCCAGGGCGTCGCCGGCGAGCGACAGGCCGAGATGGCCGGGAAACATCTCGGGGTAGAGGGTCAGGACCGTGGCGCGCCAGGGCGCCTGAGGAGCGGGGGAGGTCATGCGGGTTGATGGCCCCGGCGGGGCGGGGCGGTCAACCGGGGAGGGGCGCGCTGGCCGGGTCCCTCCTGGCGGGTATGACGCCCTCCGGTCGTGCCGGGGCCGAAAGCGGAGCCCGGAACGATCTCACCGGATGTCGATTTCCGCCGCGACCGCGAAGCGATCTCATTCGCTCTCCTCCGCCCGGCACAACTCGTCCACCGCCGCCAGATACGCCTTCGCGTCGAACTTCTTCAGCGTGTTCTGGCCGAGATAGCGCACGGTGCCGAACACCTTGCGCCGGCCCCAGGGGCGGTCGTGCAGGCCGAACAGCCAGGCGACGTTGGTGAACGAGTTCGGGTCGCGCCCGTCGAGGAAGTAGCGGTTGTTGAGGCGCAGGGCCACCGCGAAGGCCTCGTCCGGCGAGGGCGACCATTCGAGGATCTTCTTGCCCCAGTACATGCGCAGGTGGTTGTGCATGTAGCCGGTCTCGCGCATCTCCCGCATCGCGGCGTTCCAGTATTCGTCGTGGGTGCGGCCTTCCGCCAGCGCCTCCTCGTCGTAGAGATGCGGGCGCGGATCGTCGGCGTGCTCGGCCAGCGCCTTGCGGGACCAGTCCGGCAGGGCCGTCTCGTAGCGGTCGTAGCCCGGATTGAACTGGACGTGGTTCATCGCCAGCTCGCGCCGGACGATCAGCTCCTCCAGGAAGGCCGCCCGGTCCTCCGGGCCGCCGGTCTTCGCGGCCTGCACCTTGAGGGCGGCGGCCACCGGCGAGATCTGGCCGAAATGCAGGTAGGGGCTCAAATGCGAGGCGGCTCCCGCCTCGGGCCGGTTGCGCACCGCGCCGTATTCGGCGAAGGGCCCGGCGAGGTAGGCCTCCAGGCGGCGGTACGCCTCGACCTCGCCGCCGCGGAAGCGCCGCACCGGCTTGATCGACCGGTCGAGCGTCATCGCGGCCAGAGCCGCGTCGGGATCGGCGACGTCGAGGTCGCTCGTCAGGTCGAGGTCGTCGGCCGGGTGCTTGACCTTCCGCGCCCGCAACGGCGCGAGATAGGGCTCCCAGGTCTTGTGCAGCTTCGGCCGCAGGGTGCGGGCGGCGAATTCATGCTTCCCCGAGGCGACGTCGACCGGCACCACCACGTCGCCCTCGACCTGGACGATCCGGCCGTCGAAGCCGTCTCCGATCTCGGCGTACCAGCTCTTCTGGATCGTCAGGTAGCCGCGGTCGAGGACCAGCATCGCGGCGCGGCACCCGAGCGTGATCGCCGCCTTGGCCGGCGTGGCACGGCGCAGCACGAAGGCGATGCCGCGGCGCTCCAGACCCGCCTTGGCATCGGCCAGCCCCTGGAGCAGGAAGGCGTAATGCCGGGCATTCGCCTCCGGGAAATGGGCGCCGCCATCGAGCAGGCCGAACCCGGCCACCACCGGCAGCCCGAGGCGGTTGGCCTCCTCGACGGCGTATTCGAGCGCCGGGTTGTCGCGGCTGCGCATGCCCTGCTGCATCAGGTAGAGCACGTAGGCGCCGTCCCGCGGCTCCACGTCCTTCAGAACCCGGATCCGCCCCGCCTGAATCGCCATTCCGCGCCCCCGTCAGGCGTCTGAACCTAGGCCGTGGCCCGGCCGGGTCCAGCGCGGCGCGCCGACGCTGCCCGCAAAAGCGTCAACCATGCCTATCATCGCGCCTTGCCTTCTGGCGCTGCACATTTATCTTATTGCGGTGCGGGAGCGCGATGGCGTCGTGCTTCCGCTGCCCTTCTTGGGCGTTTCCTCCCTAGACTTCGGGCCGCTCGCAAGAGCGGCCTTTTTTCTTGCATCCATGCTTCGTCGTGACATCGCGGCCGGCTTATCCCTACGTGCGGTGGAGCTTATGGCCGCGCTCCGCGTTGCCTCCTGGCTTTGGCCCGCCTCGTGCATCGCGGGGCGATCGGAGCCGAGCGTGAGGGAGCGGTCGAGCGATGCGGCAATTCACCCTGCGGGTCGAGGAGAGCGGAGAAGGCCTCGTCTGCATCACCAGCCCGGAGATCAAGAGCCTGTTCGTGGCCGACGAGACCCTGGCGGGCGCCCTGGAAGCGGTGCCGAGCGTGGTGCGGGCGCTGATGCGCGAGGAGGGGCGTGGCACCCTGCCGGGCGAGGAGGCCGCCGAGTAGGCGGCGTCCTCACGCCCGGGGCGGATCAGCCCCGGGCGCGGGCCCGGATCATGAAGTTGTCGTAGGTGTATTCCGCGACCTGGAACCAGAGGTATTCCTCATTGCGGAAGGTCTTCAGGGCGTCGTAGACGCGCTTGAAGTCCGGGTTCTTGGCGCCGAGGTCGGCGTAGATCTCGTTCGCCGCCTTCAGTGCCGCCTCCATCACCTCCTGCGGGAAGGGGCGCAGCTGGGCACCGCCGCCGACGAGGCGCCGCAGGGCCGCCGGGTTGCGGGCATCGTACTTGGCCTGGAGGTCGCCGTTGACGCTCGCCGCCGCGGCCGTCGCGATCGCCCGGTAGGTCTTCGGCAGCTCGGCCCATTTCTGGGCGTTGAACCAGAAGTGCAGCATCGCGCCACCCTCCCAGAATCCCGGATAATAGTAGAACGGCGCCACCTTGTTGAGGCCGAGCTTCTCGTCGTCGTAGGGGCCGATCCACTCGGCGGCATCCAGCGTCTTGGCCTCGAGCGCCGCGTAGAGGTCGGGCCCCGGCAGGGTCTGGGTCGCGACGCCGAGCTTGGCGAGCACCTGGGCGCCGAGGCCGGCGATGCGGAAGCGCAGGCCCTGGAGATCGGCGGTCGCCTTCACCTCGCGCCGGAACCAGCCGCCCATCTGGGTGCCGGTATTGCCGCCGGGCAGGGCGTAGAGCTTGCTCTTGGAAAAGATCTCGTTGAACAGGTCCAGCGCCCCGCCCTGATACATCCAGGCATTCTGCTGGCGGGCATTGAGCCCGAACGGGATCGCGGTGGCGAGCGCGTAGGTCGGGTCGCGGCCGACCTCGTAATAGGCGGCCGAATAGGCCATCTCCAGGTTGCCGGCCCCGACCGAATCGAGGAGGGCGGCGGATTCGCCGGCGGGCGCCGCCGCGACCTCGATCTGGAAGCGGTTGTCGGTCGCCTCGGCGACGAGGCGGGAAAACAGCTCCGCGGCGCCGTAGAGCGCGTCGAGGTTGCGCGGGAACGCCGAGTGCAGCCGCCAGCGCAGCTCGGGCGCGCCTTGCGCCACTGCCGGGGCGGCGATCGCCGCGGAGCCGGCGAGGCCGAGGCCGGCCGTCAGGATGTCGCGACGCTTCATGCTCTCCCCATCGAGGGTCGTTCTCAGCCGTGTCGCCGCCAGAACTAGCGCGCTTCCGGTGAAAGCGCACCCGGGACGCGCATCCCTGCCGCCGCCTTCCTGCGAGTGGGCGGGGCTGGGGCAGGGCTCTCGTGCGGCCGTGACGCCTATGCTAATTCCCGAGGCTCGCGGCGGCGCCTCATGCCCCGCCGGCCCGCCGGAGCGCGACCCGACCGTGAAGCCCGAACCGATCTCCCTGCACACGGTCTGCGGCCTCGAGGAGCTGGGCCACCACTCGGCCCGCGGCGTCACCCACGTGCTGTCGATCCTCGACCCGGCCTGGCCCGAGCCCGAGGCCTTCGGCGGCTACGACGCGCATCACCGCACCACCTTGCGCTTCCACGACATCATCGAGCCGACCGACGGCCAGATCCTGCCCGAGCGCCGGGACGTCGAGGCGATCCTGCGCTTCGGCGAGGAGCTGATGGCCGAGACGGCGCGGCGCAAGACCCATCTGCTGATCCACTGCCACGCCGGCATCTCGCGCTCCACCGCCGCGATGACCATGCTGCTCGGCCAGGCCCATCCGGACCTCGACGCCGGGGCGGTCGTCGCCAAGGTCCACGCCCTGCGCGAGAAGGCCTGGCCCAACGCCCGCATGATCGCCTACGCGGACGACATCCTGCGCTACGACGGTCAGCTCACCGAGGCGGTGCGCCGCCTCCACGCCGAGCAGCTGCGGGTGCGCCCGAACCTCGTCGAGCTGATGCGGGGGTTGGGCCGGGGGCGGGAGGTCGATGCGGCGCTCGCCTGACCCGTCGCGGGCCACGCTCGTACGCCGGGCCCTCCCGGGCGCGTTTGTCGCGTCTTCGATTGCTCTTGCGGCAAGTCGAGGCAACGGAGTATCGTGTCTCGCGTGATCGGACGTCGACAGACGAAGGCCGCCTCGGTGGTGTTTCTGTTCTGTGAACGACCGACGGCACACCCGTCCCGCGAGACATGATCGATGCGCGATCACAGGATTGTCTTGGGCGCTGCGCTCGTGTGCCTTGCGCCGACGAGTGCCTTTGCCTGGCCGCGACCCGTTCCGACCGTCGAGAAGGTGGTCAAGCCCGGGCAGGCCCAGAAGATCGGGTGGTTCGTCTCCGTCGATCCGACATGCCGCTCGGTCGGCGCATGGACCGTGAACCTGATCGAGCCGCCCGGCAAAGGGCGGATCACGGTCGAGCAGGGTTCGGAATATCCCGAGTTCCCTCCGACGAATCCGCGCTCGGCCTGCAATAAGCGCAAGGTTCCGGCAACCCGGCTCATCTACGCTGCGCCGCCCGGTGCGGGCGACGACGATCAGTTCACGATCGAGATCGTCGATCCTCTGGGGAACGCGAAGCAGGTGCGCTATCACGTGGGCCTGCACTGACGGCTGCGGGCAGCGGTCGGAAGCAGGGCCGTGACGGGCTCGCCTCGCGGCCTGCTTCGATGCGTGTGCTCCCCACGGCGTCCCTCCGGGCTCCGCCGTGCGGCCCCGGGATGGCGCGGAGGCCCGGTTTCCCTATCCGGGACATG
The DNA here is from genome assembly GCF_011043735.1 of Methylobacterium sp. DB0501. Taxonomy (GTDB): domain Bacteria; phylum Pseudomonadota; class Alphaproteobacteria; order Rhizobiales; family Beijerinckiaceae; genus Methylobacterium; species Methylobacterium alsaeris. Next base: position 721,823 of record NZ_JAAKGV010000001.1, read on the forward strand.
TCACGCCGCGTGAGCCCCAGGATTCAGAGTTCCTCGAGCACAGCCCGATCGTGTTGCGATCGGGCTGTGCTCCAAGCAGACTTGCGTTGGCAGGCCAACGCGTCGTCGGCGTAGATGCTGAGTGTGTCGCAGATGTTTGTCGCAAAACCGGCAATCGCTGTTGCGAAATCTGCTCAATCCAGCACGTAGCGCTCGATCGCCTCCGCGAACCCGTCCGCCTCGTTCGTCCCGGTGACCCGGCTCGCGGCCCGCTTCACCGCGTCGCTCGCATTGCCCATGGCGATCGACAGGCCGGCGCGGGCAAACATCGCCGTGTCGTTGGCCATGTCGCCGAGCACCGCCACCTCGGTCAGCGGCACGCCCCGTTCCCCGGCAATGCGGGCGACGAAGTGGCCCTTGTCGACATGGGGCGGGGTCACGTCGAGGTAATAGGCCTGCGAGCGGTGGACCGCCGCGCCCTCGCCGATCTCGTCGGCCAGGCGCGGTTCGAGAGCAGCCAGGCGCGCATGGTCGCGCGACACGCCGACGAGCTTCGCCGCCCGGGCGAGATGCGGCGCCGGGTCGTCCACGACGCGGGGCTCGGCCTGGAGGGTGCGGCGCTCGAGATCGGTATAGGGGCCGTCCGGGTCCGTCAGGAGCCACGCGCCCCCGGCGAAGACCCAGAGGCCGATCCCCTCCGCGGCGAAGCGCGCGGCGGCCGTTCGGGCGGCCGTCTCCGGGATCAGGGTCTCGTCGATGAGGGTGAGGTCGGGCCGCACCACCGTCGAGCCGTTGAAGGCGCCCATCGGCAGGTCGAGCCCGAGCGGCGCCACGAGGGCGCGCAGGCCGATCGGCGGGCGACTCGACGCCACCGTGAAGGCGATGCCGCGGGCGCGCAGGCCTTCGACCGCGCGGATCGCCCGCGGCGTCAGCTGCTTGTCGCCGGTGACGAGGGTGCCGTCGACGTCGGTGACCACGAGGGAGATGGACAAGAAGCAGCCTCCTCAGAGCTCAGGCTCGGATCTCACGTTCAGATCTCTCTGTGCACGGACACCGGCTCGGGCGGCGTCTCCGGCCGTAGCGGGACGATCTCGGGCGTGAGCACCCGCTCGCCAAGCGCCTGCGGCCCGAGCGTCAGGGCGAAGAAGTCGTACTCGCCCGGCAGGTCGTTCGCCATCAGGAACTGGAAGTGCATCCGGAACGGCCGGAACGAGATCCGCCGGTACACCTCCGGATCGATGATCTCGCGGAACTTCGTCGAGCGGATCGCCGGGTTGCGGACCGGGCCGGCCGGAACCTCGCCGAGGTCGCGGGCGGGGTTGAAGCCCGGGAAGTTCATCCAGTCCTGCGGCGCCTGGTAGTCGGCCCAGACCAGCCGGTCGCTCGCGACGAGCCGCATCACGTCGGCCCGCACCCGGCGCGCCCGCGGGTTGATGGTGACGAGCGGCAGCCCGGCCCCGAGGGTGAGGAGGGACAGGCGCGGACCTGCCGGCAGGTCGTGTTCCAGGACGCGGGCCGCGACCTCGGCGGCGGTGAGGCCGCCGGAGGAATGGCCGACGATCATCACCTCGTCGACCGCCCCGGCCCGGACGATCCCGGCGACGTGGTCGGCGAACAGCGCCAGGCGCTCCTCGTAATCCCGGCGCCAGCCGTTGCTGTGCTGCCAGTTGAACACCCAGTCGTTGATGAGCTGGCGCAGGAAGATGCGGTCGAGGAGCGGGGTCGCGGCGAGGAGGAGGCCGATGCCGGCGAGCGCCCCGGCGATGCCGGCGGCGAGGCCCGGCAGCCACCCGGCGAGCAGATGGGCGACGCCGGTCCCGAGCAGGGCGGCCAGGGCCGCCAGGATCAGCACCATGCCGAAGGGGTAGAGGATGACGTTGCCGTATTTCCAGTTGAGGCCGTAGAGCCGGAACAGCTTGCCGGTCACCAGGCTGTGCAGCATGCCGGCGGCGAGGAGCGCCATCGAGGCGATCAGCGGCCGGCGGAAATCCGCCCGCACCACGTCGTCCCACAGCAGCACCTGGTAGGTGGTGTGGGTCTCCCCGGCACCGCGGCCCGCCTCGACGGTCCAGGTCTGGACCAGCCCGTCGGGCCGGGTCTCGGCCCGGGTGATCCTGCGCGTCGCGAGATCGAAGCGCTTGCCGTAGCGGGTGAACTCGCGGGCGAACAGCGCCCGGTAGCGCTTGCCCGCCTCCGGATCGTAGCCCGGCAGGTAGACGACGTGGCGCCGCCGCACCGGTCCGGGGGCTTGAGCGCCCAAGTCGGGCGGCGTGAAGCCGATCTGTGTGGTCATCGCTGCCCTGTCATCCGCGTCACGCCATCCTGAAGCCGTGATTTCGTAACCAGTGTCGTGCTTGGACGGCACGACGGTGACGGCCCCGGGGCCTTCCGCCCTGTGTCTAGCGGGGAAGGCGGCGTCGGGGGAGGGCTCCCGAAGGCAGTGTGACACGAGGGCCACGGACAGGCCCCCGCGACTCGGCTAGGGACCACTCTCAAGCTAAGGACGAGCAATCTCCCTGATGCGCGCATTCCCGATCGCCCTCTGCACCGCACTCGCGGTCTCGGGCTGCTCCAGCTTCCTGCCTGCGTCCGGCCCCTCGGCGAGCGCGGTCGCGGAGGGCGCCGGCATGGCGACCGACCAGGGCCTGCTCGCCCGCTACGAGATCATCGACGTCGACGCCGCCGTGGTCGAGGCCCTGCGCGGCCGCCCGCTCGACAGCCTGCTCGCCTCCTTCGGCGACCGCCGCCCCTCCGTCGAGCCGGTGATCGGCGTCGGCGACACCGTGGCGGTGACCATCTACGAGGCCAGCACCGGCGGCCTGTTCTCCGGCTCGCTGTCGGTCGACCGGTTCTCCTCCGGGTCGAAATCGGCCACCATCCCGCCCCAGGTGGTCAACCGCGACGGGTCGATCACGGTCCCGTATGCCGGCCGCGTCCAGGTCGCCGGCCGGCGCGTCCAGGACGTCCAGACCCAGATCGAGCAGGAACTCGCCGGCAAGGCGATCGAGCCGCAGGTGATCGTCACCGTCGTCCAGCCGACCAGCACCGCCGTGACGGTGACCGGCGAGGTCACGGCGGGCGCCCGCGTGCCGCTCTCGACCAAGGGCGACCGCCTGCTCGACGTGGTGGCGGGGGCCGGCGGCGTGCGCGCACCGGTCTCCGAGACCTTCGTGCGGCTGTCACGCGGCTCGACCACCGCGACGGTGCCGCTCACCGCCGTGGTCTCGAACCCCCGCGAGAACATCTTCCTGCGCCCGGGCGACACCCTCACCCTGGTGCGCGATCCCCAGACCTTCCTGGCGATCGGCGCCCTCGGGGCGCAATCCGAGATCCCCTTCGCCGCCGAGGGCATCACGCTGGCCCAGGCACTCGCCAAGGCCCGCGGCCTCTCGGACGTCCAGGCGGATCCGGCCGGCGTGTTCCTGTTCCGGTTCGAGCCGGCCTCGGTGGTGCGCCGCCTGCGCCCGAACAGCCCGCTCGTGTCCTCGAACTTCGTGCCGGTGGTCTACCGGATCAACATGCGCGACCCCAACAGCCTGTTCGTCTCCCAGGCCTTCCGGATGCGCAACCGCGACCTCGTCTACGTCTCGAACGCGCCCTTCACCGAGGTCCAGAAGGTGCTCGGCGTCTTCTCGACCATCACGGCCCCGGTCTCGGCCGGCGCCTCGGTCTACGCCGGCGTGCGGTAGGGAGAGCGGGCGCCGGGGGCGCCCGCTCCCGCCTCAAGCCGTCACCACCCGCACCGGGGCGCCCTTCCGCCAGGCCGCGATGGCCTCGACCGTGTCCTCGTAGAACATCCGGAACGTACCGTCGGTGACGTAGCCGAGATGCGGCGTCAGCACGGCGTTCGGTAGGCTCCGCAGGGGGTGGTCGGCGGGCAGGGGCTCGCGGTCGAACACGTCGAGCCCGGCCCGGATCCGGCCTTGCGTGAGCGCCGCGATCAGCGCCCCCTCGTCGACGAGCGGGCCGCGGGAGGTGTTGATCAGGATCGCGCCCTTCCGCATCCGGGCGATCTCGGTCTCCCCGACGATGCCCCGGGTCGCGGGCGCCAGCACCATGTGCAGGCTGACGACGTCGCTCTCGGAAAACAGCGCCTCGCGGCTGGCCAGAGCCGCGCCGCCGGCCTCGGCCCGCTCCGGCGTGAGGTTCGGGCTCCAGGCCGTCACCCGCATGCCGAGCGCCCGGCCCACCGCCGCCACCCGGGCGCCGATCCGCCCGAGGCCGACGAGCCCGAGGGTGCGGCCCTCCAGCCCCTCGCCCAGGCTCTCCTGCCAGCGCCCGCCCGCCATGTTGGCGAATTCCCGCGGCAGGTGGCGGGCGCAGGCCAGCATCAGCGCGACCGTCAGCTCGGCGGTGGCGATGCCGCCCTCGCCGTTGCGGGTGTTGCAGACGGTGATGCCGCGGGCCGTCAGCGCCGCCGCGTCGACGGAGGGATTGCGCCCCCCGGTGAACACCACGAGCTTGAGGGCGGGCAGCTGCGCGATCAGCGCGGCGTCGAGGGGCATGCGCTCGCGCATCAGGCAGAGCACGTCGTAGGGCGCGAGGCGCGACGGGGCTTGCGCCCGCGGCACCGGCTCGCGGAAGAAGTCCACCGCCACGAGCGGCCCGAGGCCGGCCCAGTCGGCGAGCCCGGCGGCCACGCCCTGATAATCGTCGAGCACCGCGACCCGGACGCCGTCAGCCTGGTTCATCGAAGGATCCCCTTTGAATTCCTCAATATCCGGCGTCGGATGGGCGTTCCACCCGCGGCGTCCGTGCTATCATCGCCGCAGCATCCTGACGCGCCACGTCCGTCTTGCGCCCCTACGGGCTCGCGCCCGATAGAGCGGGCGCCCTCGCGGGTTCAAGCGGACGACAAAGGGGCGACGGCCGTGCTAAGCGGCCGGACATGAGGCCGGAGGTCGGAGTGGGTCGAACCATGCGGGAGCGCCGAGGATGACGCGCACCAGGGCCATCGCCGCCCTGTGGCTGGCGATCGGAGCGCTGCTGTACGGGCCGGACCCCGCCCGCGCCGACGTGACCATCGGGGTCGCTGTGCCGCGCACCGGGGCGATCGCCGGCATCGGCGAGCAGGTGCTCCAGGGCGTGCAGGCCGCCGTCCGCGACGCCAATGCCCGCGGCGGCATCGCCGGCGAGCCGATCGTGCTCGACGTGCAGGACGATGCCTGCGACCCCGGCCAGGCGATAGCGGTGGCCGAGCGCTTCGTGCGCACCGGCGTGCGGCTGGTGATCGGCCATGTCTGCTCGAGCGCCTCGCTCGCCGCCTCCGACGTCTACGCGGCCGCCGGCGCGGTGATGATCAGCCCGGCCTCGAACGCCGCCCGGCTGACCGATCGCGGCCTGCCGACGATCTTCCGGGTCTCGGGACGGGAGGACGACCAGGGCCGGCTCTCGGCCACGATCCTGGCCGAGCGCTTCCGCGACAAGAAGATCGCCATCCTGTACGACGACACGCCCTTGTCGCGGAACCTCGCCGAGTCGACCAAGGCCAACCTCAACAAGATCGGCCAGAACGAGACCCTGTTCTCCGCCATCGTGCCGGGCCAGACCGACGATGCGGCGCTGATCAAGCGCCTGCAGGGGGCGGGGATCGAGGTGGTCTATTACGGCGGCCACTACCAGGAGATGGGCAAGCTGGTGCGCAAGGCCGCGGAAGCCGGCTACCGCCCGCAATGGTTCGGCACCTCCGGCATCGCCACCAAGGAATTCGGCCTGCTCGCCGGCCCGGCGAGCGACGGCGTGCTGATGACCTTCAACCCGGACCTGCGCCGCAAGCCCGAGGCCGCCGCCGCCGTGAAGGCCCTGACGGCCGACGGGATCGACCCCGCCGGCTTCACGCTCTACGGCTACGCCGCGCTCCAGGCGCTGGTCGAGGCCGGCAACTTCGCCAAGTCCATCGACCCGAAGGCCATCGCCGGGACGCTGCATTCCGAGCGCTTCAACCTGGTGCTCGGCAATGTCGGCTTCGACCAGAAGGGCGACGTGACGGCGCCGGGCTACGTGCTCTACGTCTGGCGCGACGGCGTCTTCACCTATGCGAATTGAGGCCTGCGCGAACCGAGATCGACCGGGAGCGTCCCCTCCGCCACCGTGAGGGTGCGCCCGCCGATCCAGTCGGCGCCGTCGTAATCGACGAAGATCCGGCCGCGGCGCCCGAGCTTCGTGCCCTGCGCGGCGACGTAAGGCCCGGCGGCGCGGCCGGTCTCGCGCAGCCAGCCGGCGACCGCCGCGTTGAAGCTGCCGGTCACCGGATCCTCGACGAGGGCGCCGGCGCCGTCGCTGAACAGGGTGCGGATCTCCCAGGCCACCTCCCCGCCGGGAGGATGGGCGCCGACGAGGCCGATATCGATCCGGCCCTCGTGCCGCCGGAGCGGCTCGACGGCCAGCACCGCCTCGGCTGACGCCAGCATCACCCCGACCCAGCCCGGGCCGTTATCGGCCCAGCGGGCCTCGACGACCTGCCCGGGGTCGATGCGCAACACCGCCACGATCTCCCGCATCGTCGCCGCGTCCACCGGCCCCTCGCGCAGCAGCTTCGGCGCCGCGAAGGCGAGGCGGTCCCGGTCCTGCCGGATCGGCACGAGGCCGGCACCGCATTCCTGCACGATCCGTCCGGGCTCTCTCGGCGTGCCGCCGAAGGCCATCCAGGCGTGGCAGGCGCCGAGCGTCGGGTGGCCGGCAAAGGGCAGTTCGTGCGCCAGGGTGAAGATGCGGGCGCGATAATCGGCGCTCCCGTCGGTCGGCGGCAGCAGGAACACCGTCTCCGACAGGTTGAACCAGCGGGTCATCGCCTGCATCGTCGCGGCGTCGGGCTCGACCCCGCTCACCACGGCGAGCGGGTTGCCGGTGAAGGCGCCGTCGTGGAACACGTCGATCAGGGCGAAGCGGGCGGTCATGATGGGGCTCCGGGCGGCGGACGGTGCCGTCCATGGATCTGTCTGTCCGATTCCCGTGCCGCTTCCCAGCTGGGATTTCGTCAAACCTCCCCGTCATCCTGAGTTCCGCTGCGCGGCCCCGGGATGACACTGAGGGTTTGAGGTCTCCACGTGATCAAGGGGGGGGCTGCTCAGCCCGCGTACAAACCCTTGTGCTCTTCACGCAGCAAGTTCTTCTGAACCTTGCCCATGGTGTTGCGCGGCAGCTCGTCGACCACGATCACGCGCTTGGGCAGCTTGAACTTGGCGAGCCGGCCCTCCAGCGCGCTCAGGATCGCCGCCTCGCTCGGCGCCTCCGCCCCGCGCGGCACCACCACCGCCGTGACGCCCTCGCCGAAATCCGGGTGCGGCACCCCGATCACCGCCGATTCGAGCACGCCGGGCAGCCCGTCGATCTCGGTCTCGACCTCCTTCGGATAGACGTTGAAGCCGCCGGTGATGATCAGGTCCTTGCCGCGGCCGACGATGTGGACGTAGCCGCGCTCATCCACCTTGCCGAGGTCGCCGGTGATGAAGAAGCCGTCGGCCTTGAACTCCGCGGCGGTCTTCTCCGGCATGCGCCAGTAGCCCTTGAACACGTTGGGGCCGCGCACCTCGATCATCCCGACCTGGTCGGCGGCCATCGCCCGCCCGGTCTCCGGATCGACCACCCGCAGCGAGACGCCGGGCAGCGGGAACCCGACCGTGCCGGCGACCCGGTCGCCGTCATAGGGGTTCGAGGTGCTCATGTTGGTCTCGGTCATGCCGTAACGCTCGAGGATCGCGTGGCCGGTCCTCTCCTGCCACTCGCGATGGGTCTCGGCGAGCAGGGGCGCGGAGCCGGAGACGAACAGGCGCATGCCGGCGGCCGCCTCGCGGGTCAGGCCCGGTTCCTTGAGCAGGCGGGTGTAGAAGGTCGGCACCCCCATGAGCGCGGTCGCCCGGCTCATCAGCGACAGGATCAGCGCCGGATCGAGCTTGGGCAGGAAGATCATGCCTGCGCCCGACATCAGCACCGTGTTGGTGGCGACGAACAGGCCGTGGGTGTGGAACACCGGCAGCGCGTGGATCAGCACGTCCCGGGGCGTGAAGCGCCAGTCATCGACGAGCGTGAGGGCGTTCGACGACAGGTTGTCGTGAGTGAGCATCGCGCCCTTCGAGCGCCCGGTCGTGCCCGAGGTGTAGAGGATCGCCGCGAGATCGTCAGGACTGCGGGCGACGTCGGCGAAGTCGCCGGTCTGGCCCGCGGCCTCGGCCGCCATCGTGCCTTCGCCCCGGGCGTCGAGGGTGCCGACTTGGCTGACGCCCGCCTGCTCGGCCACGGGCTTCAAGGCGTCGAGCTTCGCCGGATCGCAGACGAACAGGGCCGGCTCGGCATCGCCGAGGAAGTAGGCGATCTCGGCCGGGGTGTAGCCGGTGTTGAGCGGCAGGAACACCGCGCCGGCCCGCACGCAGCCGAGATAGAGCGCGATCACCGCGGGGCTCTTCTCGACCTGCACCGCCACCCGGTCGCCGGGCGCGACCCCGAGGCCGACGAGGGCGGCGGCGTAGCGGCCGGATTCGGCGATCAGGTCGGCATAGCTCCAGCGCAGGCCCTCGGGGGTTTCGAGGAAGACCTTGGCCGCCGGGTCGGCGGGAAGGCGGGAGCGGACGATGTCGGAGAAGTGGTTGGACATGGACTTATGCTCTCGGAGACCGGCGACGACGGGATCGCGCCGACTGATCGAAGATCGCGGGATCCCCTTTCCCGAACGGGAGAGGGTGAAGGCTCACGCCTCCGCCAGCGCCACCGACCGCGCCGGCGGCAGGTTCTGGCGCAGTTCGCGGTTGACCGTGAGCGAGGCCGAGACGGTGCCGAGATTGGCGTAGGTCTCGTGGTTCTTCTCGATCGCCGCGAGGTCGTAGAGGTAGTTCACCATCAGCCCGTAGCCCTGCGACAGGCCCTTCGGCGAGACGTCGCCGAGGAAGTTCAGCCGCTCCAGCCGGGCGCCGTTGCCGAGGTGGAACCGCGCCACCGGGTCGACCGGCTTGCCGCGCGGGGTCTTGGCCCGCAGGAAGTAGTAGGCGGCGGCCGGCAGCAGGGCCTTCTTCACCGCGTCGGCCTTGGCCTTGTCGGCGTGCCAGTCGGGCTGGTCGAGGAGGCGCAGGGTCTCGACATCCTCGCGCGTCAGCCCCTGCGGCGCGTCCGAACGGCGCTCGCGGTCGAGCCAGGTGCGGAAGGTCGGCACCGGCGAGAGCGTCACGAAGGTCTTCAGCCCCGGCATCTCGCGGCACAGGTCCTCCACCACCTGCTTGATCAGGAAGTTGCCGAAGGTGATGCCGGCCAGGCCCTTCTGGCAGTTCGAGATCGAGTAGAAGATCGCGGTCGTCGCCTCGCTCGTGTCGGTCCGCGGGCGCTCGTGGGCGAGGATCGGGGCGATCGCCGCGGCAATGCCGGTGGTCAGCGCCACCTCGACGAAGATCAGGGGCTCGTCGAGGAGCGCCGGATGGAAGAAGGCGAAGCAGCGCCGGTCCGGCGGCTCGATGCGCCGGCGCAGGTCGTCCCAGCCGGAGATCGCGTGCACCGCCTCGTAGCGGATGATCTTTTCCAGGATATGGGCCGGGGTGGTCCAGTCGATCCGGCGCAAGACCAGGAAGCCGCGGTTGAACCACGAGGCGAACAGGTGCTCGAAATCCGAATCGAGGCTGTCGATCGCCTCGACCAGCGACGCGTCCGGCTTGTCGGCCTGGCGGGCGGCGTCGCGCAGGGAGAACAGGTCCTCGCGCATCCGCACGAGCGCGATCGTGCCGTCGCGGGCGAGGTTGAGGCGGCGGATCAGTTCCTGCGAGCGCGGCTCGGCCGCCTCGTGCAGGCGGCCGAGGGCGGCCCGCGACGGCGCCTTGCCGTAGGCCGCGATGGCGCTCGCGACCGCCGCGTGGTCGGCCCCGAAATCGAGGGCGATGCGGCGCAGGAAGTCGTGCCGGTCGGCGCGCGAGAAGCTCTCGTAGCGGTCGAGGATGATGCGGGCGAGCGCGACCCCAGAGGCCTCGCCGCGCCGGGAGATCAGGTCCTCGGCGAGCTTCACCACCTCGGCGACGCTCGCCTTGGCGAGGTCGCCGCGGCCGAAGGCGATCAGCCCGCGGCCCCGGTCCGAGATGCTCTGGAGGAGGTCGCCGAGGAACGAGATCGCCGCCATGGAGCCCTGCTCGCTGTCGCTCTGCTTGATGGCGGACCGCCCCCGCGGATCGGGGACGGCTCCGGCCTTCGATAGATAGGGCTCCGCCGGGGCAGCGGAGAGGGAGGGGCGGCGCCGTCGCGCGTCGCGGTCGGGGGCCGTCCGGGCCATGGTGGCGCCTTTACTTGGTCGAGGGCAAGAGCAGATCCGGCAGCCACAGGGCGATGCCGGGGGCGACGCAGAGGACGAGGATCGCGACCGCCATCAGGATCACGAAGGGGAGGGTGCCCCAGATGATGTCGGAGAGCGGGATGTCCGGGGCGATGTTCTTGATGACGAAGATGTTGAGGCCGACCGGAGGGTGGATCAGCCCCATCTCCATGGTGATCGTCATGACGACGCCGAACCAGACCAGGTCGAACCCGGCATCCTTCAGCGGCGGCAGGATGATCGGCGCGGTCATCAGGATGATCGAGACCGGCGGCAGGAAGAAGCCGAGGCCCACGACCAGCAGCAGGATGGTGAGGAGCAGCAGCCACGGCGAGAGGTGCATCTCCACGATCGCGGCGGCGGCCGCCTGCGAGATGTGGAGGTAGCTCATCACGTAGGCGTAGAGCAGCGACATGCCGATGATCAGCATCAGCATGGTGGATTCGCGAAGCGTCGCGGTCAGGATCGGGCTCACGTCCTTCCCCCGCCACACGCCGTAGATCGCCGCGATCAGCGCCAGCGCCAGCAGGCCGCCGAGGCCGGCGGTCTCGGAGGGCGTGGCGTAGCCGCCGTAGAGCGCCACCATCACGCCGGTGAGCAGGACCACGAAGGGCAGCACCCGCGGCAGGGTCGAGAAGCGCTCCGCCATCGAGTAGCGGTCTTCCGCCAGGATCGGGTGCGCCGGCCCGCCGGCGACGGCGGCGGCGCGCGCCATGGCGAATTCGCGCCGGAAGCGCCAGGCGGCGTAACCGGCGAAGAGCAGGACCAGCAGCAGCCCCGGGCCGATGCCGGCGAGGAAGAGCCGCCCGAGCGACTGCTCGGCCGCCACCGCGTAGAGGATCATGGTGATCGAGGGCGGCAGGAGGATGCCGAGCGTCCCGCCCGCCGCGATGATGCCGGCGGCGAAACCGCCCGAGTAGCCGCGCCGGCGCATCTCCGGGATGCCGGCCGAGCCGATCGCCGAGCAGGTCGCCGGGCTCGATCCCGCCATCGCGGCAAACAGCGCGCAGGCGAAGACGTTGGCGATGCCGAGACCCCCCGGGATCTTGTGCATCCAGGCATGCATCGCCGAGTAGAGGTCCTGGCCCGCCTTCGACCGGCCGATCGCCGCGCCCTTCAGGATGAAAAGCGGGATCGACAGCAGCGTGATCGAGGCCATCTCCTCGTAGACGTTCTGCGCCACGGTATCGAGGGAGGCGCCGGGCATGAAGGCCAGCATGAAGACCAGCGCCACCGCGCCGAGCGCGAAGGCGATCGGGATGCCGGCGAGCATGGCGCTCAAGGTAGCGCCCGCATAGAGCGTGCCGATGATCGCGGTGCTCATCGGGCGGGTCCTCCTGGAGGGGCGTTCAGATCGGCCCCGAGACCGATCTTTTGATCGGCGAAGCCGGCGGCCTCCGGGCCGCGGGCGATCGCCTCGGCGATCTGGAGCAGGAATTGCAGGGCCAGCAGCGTCATGCCGATCGCCATCAGCGAGTAGGGAATCCAGAGTGGCGGGCCCCAGGTCGATTGCGAGATCTGGCCGTCGACCCAGGCCTCGTGCAGGAGCGTCCAGCTCTTCCAGGCGAAGAACGCCACGAAGCCGAAGCTGACCACGTCGGCAACGATCAGGCGGATGCGGTTCGCCCGCGGCGACAGCAGCCCGGTCAGCGCCTCGATGGCGACGTGGCCGCGACGGGCCTGGACGCCCGCCGCCGACAGGAAGGTGGCGCCGACGATGAGGAACACCGCCGTCTCGTCCTGCCACTCGGTCGGGACCTTCAGGATGTAGCGGATGACGACGCTGTAGCTCAGCACCAGGCAGGCGGCGACGAGGGCGATGCCGCCCATGAGCAGGATCAGCCGGTTGAGGCCGCCCATCGCGGCCTCGATCGCCGCGAGCGGCCCGGGCAGGCGGGTGCGCGCGCCGGCGCGCTCCGGTTCCGCGGCGGCGGAGGCCGCGTCGAAGGCGTGGCTCACGCGACCGCCTCCGCGAGCTTCAGCATCTCGGCGCAGGACGAGGACTTGGCCGCGTAGTCCTTCCAGGCGGAGTCGCGGGCGATGTCGCGCCAGCGGCCCAGGGTCGCCTCGTCGAGGGTCTCGACCTTCGCGCCGGCCTTGCCGAAGATCTGCTCGACCCGGGTGTCGTCGGCTTGCGCGCCCTCCTGGCCGAAGGATTCGAGCTCGGCCCCGACGGTCATGATCAGGTCGCGCTGGTCCTTGGTCAGGCCGTCGAAGACGCCCTTCGACATCATGATCGGCTCGAGCATGAACCAGTACGAGCGGCCGCGGCCCGAGGTGAGGGACTTCGCCAGCTCCTCGAGCCGGAACGAGATCAGGCTGGTCGAGGAGGTGATGACCGCGTCGCAGGCGCCGGTCTGCATCGCGGCGTAGGATTCGTTCGAGGGCAGGCTGAGCGTCGCGGCGCCGGCGGCCTTCATCATCAGGTCCATCTCGCGCGAGCCGCCGCGGACCTTCAGGCCCTTGGCATCCTCCGGCCGCACCAGCGGCCGCTCGCGGCTGGCCACGCCCCCGGCCTGCCAGACCCAGGAGACCAGCACGATGTTCTTCGACAGCAGGATCTCGGTGAGCTTGCGGCCGACGGGGGCCGACTTCCAGGCCATGGCCTGCGGGTAGGACGTCACCAGCGCGGGCATCAGCCCGATATTGGTCTCCGGCACCTCGCCGCCGGCGTAGGGCAGCGGGTAGAGGCTCATGTCGAGGGCCCCTTTCCGCATCGCGCTGAACTGGGCGTTGGTCTTCATCAGCGACGAGCCGGGATAGACCTGGACCTCGATCGCCCCCTTCGAGCGCTCCTTCACGGCGGCCGCGAACTTGCGGCACATCCGGTCGCGAAAATCGCCCTCGTCGATGGTGCCGCCCGGGAACTGGTGCGAGAGCTTCAGGGTCGTGGCGGCCTGCGCGGCGCGCCCGAGGCCGATCAGCGCGGGGGCCGCCAGGCCGGCGGCCAAAAGGGAACGACGGCTCAAGCGGGAGCGGCGGGGGAAGGCCATGGCGTTTCCTCTGGATGGAGCGCGGCTCGTGGTCCGCGCCTCTCGAAGGCGACGCAAGGTCAGGTTGCTGCCCCTCCGCCTCATACACTCAGAAGACGCCGATCTTGTATATTTTGTCAATCCGCGTGCATACTCACCGATGGTGGATGCCGGTATCCGCCGATCGTCACGCCTCCGGCCAGTCACGCTTCGAGAGTCACGCGTCATGAGCCATGCCCAGCGGCTGCGGCGGACGATCGAGGACGAGATCGTGGACGGGATCCTGCGGCCCGGCGACCGGCTCGACGAGGTCCAGCTCGCCTCCCGGTTCGGGGTCTCTCGCACGCCGATCCGCGAGGCGCTGCTGCAACTCGCCGTCACCGGCCTGATCGAGGTCAAGCCGCGCCGCGGCGCCGTGGTGAGCACGCCCGAGGCCGGTCGGCTGCTAGAGATGTTCGAGACCATGGCGGAGCTGGAGGCAGCCTGCGGGCGCCTCGCCGCACGGCGCCTGACGGACGAGCACCAGCGCGACCTCGTCGCGGCCCTCGATGCCTGCCGGGCGGCCGCCGCGACGGGCGACACCGAGGTCTACTACGCCGAGAACGCGGTCTTCCACGCGGTGATCTACCGGGCCTCGCGCAACGGGTTCCTGTGCGAGCAGGCGGTGAGCCTGAGCCGGCGCTTGGCGCCGTTCCGGCGCATCCAGCTGCGCGGCCGCAACCGACTGCGCCAGTCCCTCGCCGAGCACGAGGGCGCGGTCGAGGCGATCCTGGCCGGGGACGAGGCGCTGGCCGGCGAGCGCCTGCGCGCCCACGTGCTGGTCCAGGGCGACCGGTTCTCGGAGCTGATCCGCAGCCTGCCGGGCGGCAGCGCGGCGGCCTGACCTTCAGGTCAACCCCTTGACCCTACGGCGCTTTCTTTGAAGCGGAACGACCCCCGGGACGCCACGTTGTGATCCCGAGCGCCTACGCTTGCGGGCGCCCGCCGCGATCCTCCTGCTTCCGGTGCCGTGATGCCGCCCGAACCCCGCTCCGGTCTCGCCTCGTCCGGCGTGACCTCGACCCTGTGGACCGTCTTCCTCGGCCTCGCCCTGGTGCGCCTCGTCACCGCGCGCCGGCCCGACGGCGTGCAGGACGCTGCGCCCGACCCGACCCGGCATCTCGGCGGCGGCGCCAAGTCGTATTCCGGGCGTCCGGCCCAATGGGTGGCCGACACGGAGGAAGATCGCGGGCGCAAGGCCGAGACGCCGACCGAGATCTCCGCCAAGGGCTGGAAGGACATCCTCTACCGCGTCTACCTCGAATTCCAGAAGGACCGGGTGCTGTCGGTGGCGGCGGGCGTCACGTTCTACACCCTGCTCGCCCTCTTCCCGGCGGTGGCGGCCCTCGTCTCGCTCTACGGGCTGTTCACCGACCCGAGCACGATCAACGACCACCTCTCGCTGCTCCAGGGCGTGCTGCCCAACGGCGCGCTGGAGATCATCGGCGACCAGGTCAAGCGCATCACCGCCAAGGGCGGCACCACGCTCGGCATCACCTTCTTCACCAGCCTCGCGATCTCGTTGTGGAGCGCCAATGCCGGCATGAAGGCGATGTTCGACGCGCTCAACATCGTCTACGAGGAGGAGGAGAAGCGCAGCTTCCTCCAGCTCAACCTGCGCTCGCTCACCTTCACCTTCGGCGCGCTGGCCTTCGTCATCGTGGCCCTCGGCTGCATCGTGGTGCTGCCGGTGGCGCTGAACTTCTTGGGCTATTTCGGCATCCGGATCAGCCCGACGGCCTGGTACATCGCGCTCCTGCGCTGGCCGGCCCTGCTCGCCGTACTGCTCTTCGCACTCGCGCTCCTCTACCGCTACGGCCCGAGCCGCGACCTGCCGCGCTGGCGCTGGGTCACGCCCGGCAGCCTCGCCGCCGGGGTGGTGTGGCTCGTCGCCTCGATCGGCTTCTCCTGGTACGTCGCGCATTTCGGCAGCTACAACGAGACCTACGGCTCGCTTGGCGCCGCGATCGGCTTCATGACCTGGATCTGGATCTCGTCGACGATCGTGCTGCTCGGCGGCGAGATCAACGCCGAACTCGAGCATCAGACCGCCCGCGACACCACCACCGGGCCGGAGGAGCCGATGGGCGCCCGCCGGGCCAGGATGGCCGACACGGTCGGGGCGCCGGCCTGAAGCGTTACCGCGCCGCACCATCTCGCGGGATGGGGTGCGCACCACCATCTTGAGGCCTCGACGGTTACGGACGTGACGAGGAGAGACCGCGATGGCCGTGAACGAGATCGGCATCGCCGAGGCCCGCACCGAGGCGGAGTGGCGCCGGGCCCTGACGCCCGAGCAGTACCGCATCCTGCGGGAGCACGGCACCGAGCGGGCCGGCACCAGCCCGCTCAACCACGAGAAGCGCGCCGGCACCTTCGTCTGCGCCGGCTGCGGGCAGCCGCTGTTCGCCTCCGGCACCAAGTTCGAATCCGGCACCGGCTGGCCGAGCTTCTATGCCCCGCTCGACGGTGCGGTGGAGACCCAGACCGATCGCTCGTTCTTCATGACCCGCACCGAGGTGCATTGCGCCCGCTGCCACGGCCATCTCGGCCACGTGTTCGACGACGGGCCGGCGCCGACCGGGCTGCGGTACTGCATGAATGGCGGGGCGATGGCGTTCGAGCCGGAGGGGTGAGGCGGCACAGGCGGCCCCGACCGTCGTCGGCGCCCTCTACCCTCCACGCCGTGGCCCTCCACGACATCGCGGGGCTCGCGTCGCGGCCCCGTGATGTCCGTGGAGGGCGTGGGCGGCCCAACCGGGCGCTCGAAGGCCCGCCCTACGTCCAGTAGAGCACCCGCGCCGCCGGCAGCTTCTCCGCCAGCTCCCGCGTCAGGCACGCCTTCATCTCCCGCATCAGCTCGGCCGGAAACACGTATTTCACCGAACCGAACTTGGTGAGCTTGCGGCTGCGCTCCTCCTCCCGCATCGGCAGGTCCGAGCCCGGGTACCAGCCCGCCAGCACCTCCTTCGAGCCGGGGGTGAAGCGGTGGGTGATGAGTTCCGCGGTGAGATCGAGGTCGCGGACGCCGTCGAGCGCCGCGGCGGCGTCGGCGAACAGGGAGGCGTAGGCCTCGCGCCACTCCGGCACGGGCAGGATCGGCGCCACCGTGAGCCCGACCGGGTAGCCGGCCCGCGCCACCGCGCCCATCGCGCCGAGCCGGTCGCGCAACGGGGCGGTGCCGCCTTCGTAGCGAGTGGCCGAGGCGGCGTTGACCGAGAAGCGCAGCCGCGTGCGGCGTCCGTGGTCCAATCCGAGCAGCGGCTCGATCGCGGCGAACTTGGTGGTCGCGCGCAACGAGACCGGGGCGCTCCAGGCGCCGAAATGCCGGATCGCCGCCGAGAGCGAGCCGGTCAGGTGCTCGATGCCGAGGGGATCGGTGTAGCACGAGGCCTCGAAGGTGGTGCCCTCCTGCGCCCGGTCGGCGCTCGCCGAGGTGACGCTGCCCTGCCCGGCATAGGCTGCGAGATTCGCGAGAATTTCGGGCAGGTTGGCGTAGACCCGCGTCACCGGCGGCCCCGAAAGCGAGCCGGCGAGATAGCAATACTGGCAATGGGCCGGGCAACCCTCGGCGAGGTCGACGCGCCAGTCGGCGCTCGGCGGGATCGGCTGCAGCTTGAGCTTGGTCGGCGGCGCCACCACCACCGCGAGGGTGTTCTTGGCCTCGATATAGGCCCGGCGCGGGTCGGGATGGCGCAGGCCGACGAGGCGGTTGCCGGGCAGTTCCTCGACGGGAAGGCCGAGACCGGCGGTCCGCGCGGCGATCGCCCGTCCATGGGGGTGGTCGCGCGCCGCCGCGGTGATGACCACCCGGCGCGGGCGCCAGAGGCGGGCGGTGCGGGCGGGGGCGGGATCGTGGACGGTCATGCCCGGCGAACGCACGGGACCCTGCTCCGGGTCCCGCCCGCGGCGTTGGTGAGCTGGCCCCGGTCCCTAAGCCCCGATGCCGGGCTTCGTCAGTGCCGGGCCTGCGGCCGCACCGTGTAGGTGCCGCCACGGATCCGCTCGGGGAAGCCCTCGGCGTAGCGGGCGGTGGCCTCCTCGCCGTAGGTGTGAACGAGTTCCTGGAAGGCCGCGAACAGGGCGGCCTGGGCCATGCAATCGCCGTCGAGCCCGTCCAGGCAACCTTCCGCGAAGGCCTCCGAGACGTAGCTCAGGGCGGCGCGCTTCGCCTCCTGGTCGGAATCGAGCGCGGGGTCGTGGGTTTCGAAGTCGGTCATCGACAGCCTTGGAGATCGGGTCTCTGGGGGAGAACGGCGGTCTCGAATCCGCAGCGGCCTCAGGTGATGACCGGATTCATAGGATCTCCGCCGGCCCCGGGCCAGCAAGGAATTGCGAAGAGGTTAACGCCGCCGCGAGAATGCCTCACGCCTCGACGCTGGCGCCACAGCTGTGGCGCGCCCGCAACAGGCGGCCTCAGCCGCCGAACCGGTTCGCCAGGGCGGCGGACAGGCGCTCGCCTTCCGCGATGTAGCGGGTGGCGGCCTCGACCGCCGACGGCGTGCAGACCCGGTAGGTGACGGCGTAGCCGCCATAGCCGCGGTTATAGGCCCCGGCGAGCCGGTCGCGCCGGCCCGGGCTGGTGCCCTCGGCGTCGAGCAGGGCCTTCATCCGCGCCGGCCATTCCGGCGCGTCCGGCGTGCCGCACAATTCGCGCAGGAAGCTCAGCGAACCGATGATCTCCGACAGGCGCAGGAGGTCGCGGTCGTAGGGGGCGGGCGCGTCGGCCGGCGCAGGCGCCGCCGGGGCCTCCTTCTCCGGCGGCTTGGCGGCGGGCTTCGGCCGGGTCTGCGCCAGGGCGGGCAGGGCCGCGAGCAGGCAGGCCGCCAGCAGGACGGCGCACCTCACGACGCGTTCCCCATCACGGCCGGCTCTCCCATGACGTCCGGCTCTTGCATGACGGCCAGCGCCTGGGCGATCACGTCGTGCAGCCCCCGGGTGGTCGGCAGCTCGCGCGCCTCCGCCGGGGTCACCCAGCGCAGGTCGAGGGCTTCCGGCCCGGTGGCCGGCTCGCCGGAGAGCCACCGGGCGGCATGGGGGTGGATCACGAAATGGTGCAGCACCGCGCCGTCCGCGTCGCGCTCGATCACCTCCAGCGGGCTCAACGCCGCGACCGCCTCGGCCACCACCCCGACCTCCTCGTGCAACTCGCGCAGGGCCGCCTCGGCCAGGGTCTCGCCCGCCTCCACCTGACCGCCGGGCAGGGTGTAGACCCCGCGCATCGGCGCCTGGCCGCGGGCGGCGAGCAGGACGCGCCCGTCCCGCACCACCGCCGCGGAGGCGGCGATGAACGGCCGCACGGGATAGCGGCGGCGCCAGGCGAGCTCCCAGGCGGGTTCCCGAGCCGGTTCCTCGGCCTCGCTGCTCACGGCCGCGCATCCCCGTCCTGCACCGTCGCCAGGCGCCCGTCCGCCAGCGCCACGATGACGGGCGCGTTGCGCCCGGAGCCCAGGACCGCGAGCCCGGCGCCGATCGGAGCCGGCAGGGCCGCCCGCGCCCGCTCCGCGAGGTCCTTCAGCGAGACGTAGGCGAGGGCGGCCCGATCCCGGGTCGCCAAGACGATCTCACCGTCGCCGAGGTCGGCACCGGGGGCGGAAAAGCCCTTGCCGTCCTGGCTCCTGCCGCCCTGCGCCTGCCGGGCGGGCTTGGGCCCGGCGAGGCTCCAATGCTCGATCCGGCCCTCCTCGCCCCGCACCAGCACCGCGCCGGGCCCGGGCAGGTCGGCGGCGAGGCGTACGGCGCCGGGCTCGGGCGGCGTCTCCGCCGTCACCCGCCAGGCTCCGTCCCGGCGCCCGATCACCGCGAGGCCCGCGCCCTCCGGGTGCTCGCTCACCGTGAGCAGGGCGAGGGCGCCGTCGATCTCGACCGGACGCAGCGTGTCGGCGGCGAAGACCGCGCCCGCGCCCGGCGGCACCGTCGCGGTCGCCACCGGCACGGGCTTCGGATCGGCGCTCATCGTGACCTTCTGGCGCTCGCGGATCGTCACGCCGGCGGCGGCGGGGTGCCCGTCCGGGCTTCGGCTCGGGCCCGACAGGTAGGCGCTGACCGGGCCGGACAGCACCCGTCGCGAGCCCGGCACCGCGCCCTTCGGCGCCTCGGCGGCGGTCAGGCCCTCGACCGCGTCGAGGGAGAGGGGGACGACCGTGACCCGGTCGCCGGTGAGAGAGAGGACGGCCGCGCCGGTCTCGCCCCAGGCGACGGCGAGCGGGCCGGCCTTGCGCGGCAGCTGCGGCAGCCCGGCGGTCGCGACCGCCAGGGCCGCCTCGCTGCGCGCGTCGCGCAGCTGCGTCACCCGGAACGGCAGGTCGAGGAGGGTGACCCGCGGCTCGGCGGCGGCGGGCGAGGCGAGAAGCAGGACGGCGAGGGCGAGCGCCGCCCGCTCAGACATGCTGGCCGCCGTTGATGTGCAATTCGGCGCCGTTCACGTAGGACGAGGCCTCGGTGCACAGGAAGTAGATCGCCTTGGCGACCTCGTCCGGGGTGCCGAGGCGGCGCTGCGGGATCTGTGCCACCAGCTTGTCGGTCCCGGGCGACAGGATCGAGGTGTCGATCTCGCCCGGCGAGATCGCGTTCACCCGCACGCCGAGCGGCCCGAAATCCGAGGCCATCTCGCGGGTGAGGCCCGCGAGCGCCGCCTTCGAGGTGGCGTAGGCCGCTCCCGCGAAGGGGTGGACGCGCGAGCCGGCGATCGACGTCACGTTGACGATCGAGCCGCGAGCCCGGGTCAACTCGTCGCGCAGGCCGCGGGCGAGCAGGATCGGCGCGAAGAAATTGACCTGGAACACCCGCTGCCAGTCGGAGAACGGAGTGTCGATGGCTCCCAGCCGCGCGCCGCCGGCCCCCTTCGGCGAGATGCCGGCATTGTTGACGAGGGCGTGCAGCAGCCCGCCCTCGGCCTCGAGCCGCCCGGCCACCTCCTGGACGGCGCGGATCGTGTCGTCCGGGTCGGCGAGGTCGACCTGCAGGTGGTCCTCCGGCCCCATCTCCCACGGGCAGTTCTCCGGGAAGGGGTGGCGTGAGCAGGTGATGACGCGCCAGCCCGCCGCCGAGAAGCGCTTGACGGTGGCGTGGCCGATCCCCCGGCTCGCGCCGGTGAGCAGCATCACGCGGCGGCGTTCGTTCGACGGTTGGGCCACGGCCGTTCCTCGGGATGTCCGGTGCGGGGCGCCGCCGTCTCGGGGGGCGCGGATAAGCCTCAGGGTAGAGCCCGGCGGCCCGGAAATCCAGGGCTCGCCGCGCCGCAGCAATGCGTCCGCGCGGCTCCCGTGACGGACCTTGCCGTCATGGATAGAGGCGCTGGCCCTCCCAGCCGCCGCCCCGGCGGGTGAAGCGCACCCGGTCGTGCAGGCGGTAGGCGCCGTCGTGCCAGAACTCCATCGAGGTCGGCGCGATGCGATAGCCGGTCCAGTGGGGCGGCCGCGGCACGGTCTCGCCGGGAAAGCGGGCGCCGACCTCCTCCACCGCCCGGATCAGCGTCTCGCGGCTGTCGAGGGGTTGCGATTGCCGGCTGGCCCAGGCGCCGAGGCGGCTGTCGCGGGCGCGGCTCGCGAAATAGGCGTCGGCCTCGGCGTCGTCGACCTTCGTCACCGGGCCGCGGGCCCGCACCTGGCGGCGCAGGCTCTTCCAGTGCAGCACGATCGCCGCCCGCGGGTTGTCGGCGAGCTCCAGCCCCTTCATCGACAAGGTGTTGGTATAGAACACGAATCCGCGCTCGTCGACGTCCTTGAGGAGCACGATGCGCACGTCCGGCAGCCCGTCGGCGTCGCAGGTCGCGAGCGCCATGGCGTTCGGATCCTCCGGCTCCGCGGCCTCTGCCTCGGCAAACCATTGCCGGAACAGCGCCCAGGGATCCGGGTTCTGCGTGAAATCATCCTTCGTTAACCCGTCCACGGCATCGTCCTTACCCAAGTGGCTTCTCGCCAATGTGACAACCGGAACCGGGGGCGGGCCGGCGTCGCATCCTCATGCGTCGCGACGGGCCGCCCGGTCGTGAGAACAGGTGTAATGCGTCGCGGTGCGTGTAAAGTCGGTACGGTGACGCTCAGCCTCGCCCTCGCGGCGAGCGCGCTGGTGAGCGTCCTGGCGATCGGCGGCTGCAGCCAGCCGCTCATCATGTTCACGCCGCAGGTGGATGCGGCCCCGCCGGAGCCCGAGAGCACCGGCAGCATCGAGCCCGCGGCCCCGAAGAGCTTCGGCTCCGACCTGTCCGGCGAGGATTGGCGCCGGGCCAAGGCGGCGCTCGGGGTCGCCCTCGATCCCCAGGGCAACGGCCAGCCGGTGAAGTGGGACAACCCGGATTCCGGCATGCGCGGCATGGTCAACCCGACCGGGTTGCCCTTCGTGAGGAACGACGAGATCTGCCGCGGCTTCCTTGCCTCGGTGATCGGCCCGTCGGGCAACCGCTTCGTGCGCGGCACCGGCTGCCGTCCGTCCGGCGGCGCCTGGGAGTTGAAGAGCCTGAAGGCGTCGTCGAAGCCGGGGTAGGGGAGCCCTCGAGACGATCCGGTCGCGCCCGTTCCGTGACCGGATCGCCCAGCGTGGCGCGCATGAAGGAAGTGACGTAACCTGGATTCTTCCCGCTCCGCCTGCGTTGCAATCCGGCAACACGGTCGCCAGATAGAGCTCATCCTGTTTTCACGAGGCGGTGTCGTCCCGAGAGCCGATCGCTCCGGAGCCGCGCCGCCCGAATCGCCATCGGATCGCCATGCGCAACCCCTATGACGTTCTCGGCGTGAGCCGTTCGGCCGACGAGGCGGAGATCAAGAAGGCTTTCCGCAAGCTCGCCAAGGCCTACCACCCCGATCGCAACAAGAACGACGCCAAGGCGCAGGACCGCTTCGCCGAGGTCAACCAGGCCTACGAGATCCTGGGCGACGCCAAGAAGCGCGAGCAGTTCGACCGCGGCGCCATCGACGGCGAGGGCAAGCCCCGGTTCGCGGGCGGCTTCGAGGGCTTCGGCGGCGGGCGCGGCGGTGGCGGCAACTTCGACTTCGAATCGATGGCCCGCGGCCGGGCCGGGGCCGGCGCAGGGGCCGGCGGCTTTGGCGAGGACATCTTCTCGCACCTGTTCGGCGAGGCGTTCCGCTCCGCCGGCGGGGCCGGCCGCGCGGCGCCGCCCCAGAAGGGCGAGGACGTCGCCGCGGAGCTGACGGTCACCCTCGACCAGATCGCCGGCGAGGCGAAGCTGCGCCTCAACCTGCCGAGCGGCCGCGAGGTCGACGTGGTGGTGCCCAAGGGCGTGGTCGACGGGCAGGTGATCCGCCTGCGCGGCCTCGGCTATCCGGGCGCCCACGGTGCCGACCCGGGCGACGCGCTGCTCACCATCCGGGTCGCGCCCGATTCGCGCTTCCAGGTCGAGGGTGCGGACCTGCGCACCTCCGCCGAGGTGCCGCTGGAGGACGCCGTGCTCGGCGGCCCGATCCGGATCCAGACCCTGACCGGCGCGGTCGAGATGAAGATCCCCCCGATGACGAGTTCGGGCCGGGTCTTCCGCCTGCGCGGCAAGGGCCTGCCGAGGAAGGACGGCACCCGGGGCGACCTGCTGGCCACCATCGCCGTCACCCTGCCGGCCGCCGCCGACGAGGACCTCACCGAGTTCGCCCGCAAGCGCCGCGCCGCCGCTGCGACGAGCTGACGGTTTCGGACGTGTGAGTCTTTACCGGAGCCGGCACACTTCCGTCGTCCGCGGGCGTCGGTTAAGGAAACCGCTGGGGAGCCATGCACGGCCGGGTCCGATCGGCCGCCGCGGGTCCCCGTGGCGGCTGTTCTTTGGGTGACACATGGCTGACTCGAACCGGGCACAGGTACAGGATGACGGGCAGCCCCGCACCGGGCTTCTCGCCGGCAAGCGCGGCCTCGTGCTCGGCGTCGCCAACAACCGCTCGATCGCCTGGGGCATCGCCCGCAGCGCCCGACAGCATGGCGCCGAGCTGGCCTTCACCTATCAGGGCGAGGCCCTCAGGAAGCGCGTCGAGCCCCTGGCCCGCGAGCTCGACGCGGCGGTCGTCGGCCATTGCGACGTCACCGACCCGGCCTCGATCGATGCCGTCTTCGAGGCCACCGGCCGGCATTTTCCCGACGGGATCGACTTCGTCATCCACTGCATCGCCTTCTCGGACAAGGACGAGCTGACCGGCCGCTACATCGAGACCAGCGAGGCGAACTTCTCCAAGTCGCTGCTGATCTCCTGCTACTCGTTCACCGCGGTTGCCCAGCGCGCCGAGAAGCTGATGCGCAACGGCGGCTCGCTCCTCACGCTGACCTATTACGGCGCCGAGAAGTGGATGCCGCACTACAACGTCATGGGCGTCGCCAAGGCGGCCCTCGAGGCGTCGGTGCGCTACCTCGCGGCCGATCTCGGTCCCCAGAAGATCCGCGTCAACGCGATCTCGGCCGGCCCGATCAAGACGCTGGCCGCCTCCGGCATCGGCGATTTCCGCTACATCCTGAAGTGGAACGAGTACAACGCCCCCTTGCGGCGCACGGTGACGATCGACGAGGTCGGCGAGACCGCCGCCTACCTGATCTCCGACATGTCCCGCGGCATGACCGGCGAGATCCTGCACGTCGATGCCGGCTACCACGTCGTCGGCATGAAGAATCCCGAGGCGCCCGACCTCAGCCTCGACAAGGATTGAGCCTGCCGGGAAGGCCGGCAAAGGGGCCTGATTGACGGGCAGGGGCTGGACCGGCGGGTCCTTCGGCCCAATGTGGGCTTCGCAGCGCAACGCGGAGCCCACGATGTCCACCCTCAAGATCGCCATGCTCACCGCCGGCGGCCTCGCGCCCTGCCTGTCGGCGGCGGTCGGCGGGCTGATCGCCCGCTACACCGACCTCGCGCCCGACGCCGAGATCATCGGCTACCGCAGCGGCTACAAGGGCCTGCTGCTCGGCGACCATCTCACCGTCACCCCGGAGGTGCGGGCCCGCGCCGACGTGCTCCTGCGCCATGGCGGCTCGCCGCTCGGCAACAGCCGGATCAAGCTCACCAACGTCAAGGATTGCGTCAAGCGCGGCCTGGTGAAGGAGGGGCAGGACCCGCTCAAGGTGGCGGCCGACCGGCTCGCCAGCGACCGGGTGACGGTGCTGCACACGATCGGCGGCGACGACACCAACACCACGGCGGCCGACCTCGCGGCCTATCTCGAGGCCAACGGCTATCACCTGACGGTGGTCGGGCTGCCGAAGACCATCGACAACGACGTGGTGCCGATCCGCCAGACCCTGGGCGCCTGGACCGCCGCGGAGCAGGGCGCGATCTTCGCCGAGAACATCGTCAACGAGCAGAGCGCCAACCCGCGCATGCTGGTCGTCCACGAGATCATGGGCCGCAAATGCGGCTGGCTCACCGCGGCCACGGCCAAGGCCTATCGCGAGCGGCTCGACCGCACGGCCTTCCTGCCGGAATTCGGGCTGGACCGGACCCACAAGGATGTCGACGCGGTCTACCTGCCGGAGATGCCCCTCGACATCGAGCGGGAGGCCGCGCGGCTCAAGCTGCGGCTCGACGCCAAGGATTGCGTCACGGTTTTCCTGAGCGAGGGCGCCGGCCTCGACGAGATCGTGGCCGAGATCGAAGGCCGCGGCGAGGTGCTGGGCCGCGATCCGTTCGGGCACGTCAAGATCGACACGATCAATGTCGGCAAGTGGTTCGCGGACCGCTTCGCGCCGATGATCGGGGCCGAGAAGACCCTGGTCCTGAAATCGGGCCATTTCGCCCGCTCGGCCGCGCCGAACCCGCACGACCTGCGGCTGATCCAGGGCATGGTCGACCTCGCGGTCGAGTGCGGCCTGAACGGCGTCTCCGGAGTGATCGGGCACGACGAGGAGCGGGACGGTCGCCTGCGGGCGATCGAGTTCCCGCGCATTCGCGGGGGCAAGGCCTTCGACCCGACGACGCCGTGGTTCACGGCCCTGCTCGACGGAATCGGCCAGGACCGGGGCTGACCCGGGCCAGGGGACGGGGCCGGGCGCAGGCGCCGGGCCCCGGTCTTACTTGAGGTGTTATCCTAAGAGCCCGTCGCATCGAGCGGCGGGGCGTCGTCGAGGCCGGCGGCCGGCGGCCGGCGGACGAAGGGCAGGACGTTGCCGCCGGCTTCGACGGGCGTTCCGTCGACCCTTATCCGCCGATGTTGCGGTCCGAACACCATCCAGCGGACCACCTTGCCGTCGCTGTGCCGTGCACGGTGCCGCTCGGCCCACCTCCGGGCCCATCGGGGTACGCCGTAGATGGTCATGGGGCTTCCCTCCCTGTTCGCCCACCGTGCGATCCATGCCGGCGATTGATGTTTCGCGGCATGTCGCCTTGTGAACGAACCAAGCCGGTTCGCCCCTGTCATCACCCATTTGGGTGAGAATAGCCACACCTCAGGTTTTCAGCACGATGCAGGCGCCGCCGACGCCGCGGATGCGGCCGCACAGGGCCTCGGCGCTGGCGCGCGTCTCCGACGGCACCCGGATGCGATAGAAGGCGCGGGTGCCGCGGTGGCGCAGCCGCGTGCCGATGATCATCGGTCTCACGTCGCCGAGGATCGTGGCGTAGCGGTCGCGGGCCCGGCCGAAGCTCGCCAGCGCGATCGACTTCGAGAAGTTGCCGGCGAGCTGCACGCCCCAGGGCGCCAGCACCGCCGCGGTCTCGGCGAAGAAGGTCTCGGTGCGCCCGCGGATGCGCAAGGCCGCGGTGACCTGAAGGCAGCGGGTGCCGTCCGGCTCGGACAGGTCGCTCTTCGGCTCGGCCTTGGCGGCGGCGGCCCAGTCCTCGGCGCTGCGGCCGGTGATCGCCGCGACATAGGCCCGGGTCTCGGCCGGCAGGCCGCCGGTGCCGGCGAGCCAGGCGGAGACCCGGCCCGGCCCGCCGTTATAGGCTGCCGCCGCGAGGCCGAGATTGCCGAAGCGCCCGCGCAGGTCGATCAGGAAGCGCGCCGCCGCGGGAATCGCCTGTTCGGGGTCGAACGGGTCGGCGAGGCCGCGCTCCTGCGCCGTGCCGGGCATGAATTGCGCGACGCCCTGCGCCCCGGCGCGGCTGACCACGCCGGGGCGGAAGCTGCTCTCGCGCCAGATCAGCCGGGTGAGGAACGCAACCGGGAGGCCCTTGGTCTTCGCCGCGCCCTCGATCAGCCGGCACAGGGCCTGCTCGACCGTCTCCTCCTTGCTCTCCGCCGCAGGCGCGGGCGCCGCCGGGGCGGCGAGGGCCGGACCGGCCAGGGAGAGGACGAGGCAGGAGGCCGGGAGGGAGGCGAGGGGAGAGGCCAGGAGAGAGCTGAAGCGGGTGCGGGTCACGATTCACCCTTACCCCGATTCGCTGAACGATTCGGTAAGGCACGATCGTCGCGGGGGCGTTTCGCGCCGTCCCGATGCGCGAGGCCCTGGCGCCGGGCGTGCCGCCGCGCCATCTAGCGGTCGATGTCTTCGCCGCTCCTGTTCGACACCCCCCTGATCCGCAAGCGCCTCGCCCGTGCGCGCCGTGCGGGCTTCGCCGATTTCCTGGTCGCCCGCGCGGTCGAGGACCTGTCCGATCGCCTCGGCGCGGTGCTGCGGGATTTTCCCCGGGCCCTCGACCTCGCCACGCCGGTGCCGGCGGCGGCGGCGTGGCTCAGGGAGAGCGGCCGGGCCGCCGCGGTGACCCGCCTCGCGCCCGTCCCCGAACCCGGTAGTCCCGGCCTCGCGGTCGCGGTCGGCGATCCGGAGGCGCTGCCCTTCGGCGAGCGGCATTTCGATCTCGCGGTGTCGCTGCTCGCGCTCCAGCACGCCAACGACCTGCCGGGGGCCCTGGTGCAGGTGCGCCGGGCGCTCAGGCCCGACGGGCTGTTCGTCGGCTGCCTGCTCGGCGGGCGGACCCTGACCGAGCTGCGCCAGGTCCTCACCCAGGCCGAGAGCGAGATCGACGGGGGGGTAAGCCCGCGGGTGGCCCCCTTGGCGGAGGTGCGCGACATCGGCGGCCTGCTGCAGCGGGCCGGCTTCGCCCTGCCGGTGACCGACGTCGAGACCGTGACGGTGCGCTACGGCGATCCGTTCGGGCTGATGCGCGACCTGCGCGCCATGGGGCTCACCAACGCCCTGCGCGAGCGCCGAGGCCGCTTGCGTCGCGAGACCCTGATGCGGGCGGCCGGTCTCTATGCCGAGCGCTTCGCCGATCCGGACGGGCGCCTGCGCGCGACCTTCGAGATGATCTGGCTCTCGGGCTGGGTGCCGCACGAGAGCCAGCAGAAGCCGCTGCGGCCGGGCAGCGCCCAGGCGCGGCTGGCCGACGCCCTCGGCACCGTCGAACGCAAGGAGCCGTCATGACGGACCATCCGATCACGATCACGCCGAACCCGCACCGCATCCGCGTGATGCTCGGCGGAACGATCGTCGCCGAGACCACCCGGGCCCTCACCCTGCGCGAGGGCGGTCTGCCGCCGGTCCAGTACGTCCCGCGCGAGGATGCCGAGATGGACCTCTTCGACCGCACCGAGCACCGCACGCATTGCCCGTACAAGGGTGATGCCAGCTACTTCTCGCTCACCGCCGGCGGGGTCGAGCGGGCGAACGCGGTGTGGAGCTACGAGACGCCGTTCCCCAAGGTGGCGGCGATCGCCGGCTACCTGGCGTTCTACCCGAACAAGGTCGATGCGATCGAGGAATTCACGGAGTGAACGACGGCCGCTGAGACCGTGTTCGTCGTGCGGATCCACGGCGTGACATCCTCCGCGTCACCCCTGGGTCGCGCAGCGGGGCCCAGGACGACGCGGAGGGGTATCACTCACGGCCCCAGCAGATCGACGATCGCCGGCAGCAGCGGCAGGTCGGCCGGGGGCATCGGGTAGCTCGCGAGGTCGCGCGGGCGGACCCATTTGAGCGCCTGCCCCTCGCGCGACTGCACGAACCCCTCCCATCGCCGGCAGACGTAGAGCGGCATCAGCAGGTGGAAGGCCTCGTAAGCGTGGCTGGCGAAGGTCAGCGGCGCGAGGCAATCCGCCTTCGCGGTGATGCCGAGTTCCTCCGCCAGCTCGCGGATCAGCGTCTCCTCGGGGCGCTCGCCCGGCTCGATCTTGCCGCCCGGGAACTCCCATAGACCTTCGAGCTGCTTGCCCGGCGGGCGCTGCGCCAGCAGCACGCGCCCGTCCGGATCGACGAGGGCGACCGCCACCACGAGGAGGAGCTTGAGGGGATCGGCCATGCGGGGCGGCTCGCGCAATCGGTGAGAGAGGTTGCGCCTCTCAGGGCGCGGGTGTTGCGTTCGTCAGGGCGTGGGTGTTGCGCCCGTCAGGGCGCA
This sequence comes from Methylobacterium sp. DB0501, assembly GCF_011043735.1. Lineage (GTDB taxonomy): Bacteria > Pseudomonadota > Alphaproteobacteria > Rhizobiales > Beijerinckiaceae > Methylobacterium > Methylobacterium alsaeris. The sequence continues at coordinate 750,345 of NZ_JAAKGV010000001.1, forward strand.
ACCAGGTAGGTGGCCTCGACCGCGGCCTCGACCGTGATCGTGCCGGGCTCGATCGGGACTGCGACGCCGCCGCCCGAAGCCTTGGCGGCGAAGCTCCGCGCGTGCATCGGCGCCGGCGCTCCCTCCCGCGGCGGCGAGACCAGGCTCTCGAGGCGGCCGAGGCGGGTGCCCGCCGCCTCCGCCAGGGTCTCGGCCTGGCGCTTGGCGTCCCGCACCGCGTCGGCCCGGACGGCGTTCTCGGTCTGGCCGGGATCCGACAGCCCGAAGGCGACGCCGCCGATCCGGTCGGCCCCGCCGTCGAGCAGGCGCCGCATCACGGCGCCGAGACGTGCGAGGTCGCGCACCCGGAGGCTGACCGCGTTGGTGGCCTGGTACCCGTCCGGCACGTCGCGCAACTGGCCGCCGGGCTCGCGCACCGTCCTGGAGGCGGGACGCAGGGAAACGGCGGCGGTGGCGAGGTCCGGCCCGCGGATGCCGAACTCGCCGGCCAACTCCGCCACTTTGCGGGCGGCTGACGAGTTCTGGTCGAGGGCGGCGGCCGGCGTCGCACCGCGGCTCTCGACCGCGATCTCGACGGTGGCGAAGTCGGGCGCGACCTCCCGGCTCGCCCGGCCGACGACGCTGATCCGGCCCGGCGCCTCCTCGGCGCGAGCGGACCCCGCCGGGAGCAGCGCGGATCCCGCCAGGAGGAGCGCCAGCAGCCCCGCCGACGCCCTCACGAGCGGTAATCCCCGTTGATCTCGACATAGGCCTTGGTGAGGTCGCAGGTCCAGACCCGGGCGGTCCCGGCCCCGAGCCCCAGATCGACCCGGATCGTCACCGCGTCGCCGCGCATCGCGGCGGAGGCCGCTTCCTCGTCGTAGCCGGCGTCGCGGGCACCCGCGACGGCGACCCGCACGTCGCCGAACCAGATCGCCAGCCGGTCGCGGTCGGCGGGCTCGCCGGCCTTGCCGACCGCCATCACCACCCGGCCCCAATTGGCGTCCTCGCCCGCCACCGCGGTCTTCACCAGCGGCGAGTTGGCGATCGACATCGCGATGCGATGCGCCGAGGCGTCGTCGGTGGCACCGCCGACCTCGACGGTGACGAACTTGCGCGCGCCCTCGCCGTCGCGGGCGACCAGCTGGGCGAGCTCGATCAGCAGGTCGTCGAGGGCCTGCGTGAACTCGGCCAAGGCCGGATCCGCGGCCGACGCGACCGGAGCGTTGCCGGCCTTCCCCGTCGCGAACAGCATCAGCGTGTCGGAGGTCGAGGTGTCGCCGTCGACCGTGCAGCAGTTGAAGCTCTTGGCGACGCCCTTCGTCAGCAGCCCCTGCAGCACCTCCGCCGGCAGGTCGGCATCGGTGAACACGAAGGAGAGCATCGTCGCCATGTCGGGGGCGATCATGCCGGCGCCCTTGGCGATGCCGTTGATCGTCACCTCGGCGCCGCCGAGCCGCACCCGGCGGGTGGCGAGCTTGGGGAAGGTGTCGGTGGTCATGATGGCGCGGGCGGCCTCGGTCCACCGCTCGGCGCCCTCGCCGGTGCGGCCGGCGCACTCGGCCAGCACGCCGTCGAACTTGCTGGCGTCGAGGGGTTCGCCGATCACGCCGGTCGAGGCGATGAAGACCTCGCCGGGGGTGCAACCCGCGGCCTTGCCGGCGATCTCGGCGGTGAGGCGCACCGAGTCGCGGCCCTTGAGGCCGGTGAAGGCGTTGGCGTTGCCGGAATTGACCACCAGCGCCCGGGCCGAATGGCCGCCGCGCAGGGTCTCGCGGCACCAGTCGACCGCCGCCGAGGGGCATTTCGAGCGGGTGAACACCCCCGCCGCCCGGGTGCCGGGATCGAGCAGGACCAGGAGCACGTCGGTGCGGCCGCGATAGCGGATACCCGCCTGCGCGGTGGCGAGGCGCACGCCGGCGATCGGCGGCAGGTCGGGCTGGTGCTTGGGCGCGAGCGGCGAGACGGGATGAGACATGCGGGACTCCGGTCCGCCGACGCCGCGTCGTCCGCGCCGGCGCCGCGGTGTTGCCCCGCCAAGGTGCACGGCGTCAACCGGTCGGCGCCGGGTCACGGCGTCGGTTGTGCCGGCGGTTGTGCATGCCGAGGTTGAAATTCCTGCCTGCCGTCCCGCCTGCGGCCGGCCCGGCGGGCAAGCGGCCCGGCGGCCTTGTTTTTCGCCGGAAGGCTGACGCAAGGGCGGTACGGAGTTTCCTTATCTAGAGTTGCAGATTATCATCTAGAGGATCCGAATCAGGATGCGCAGCCGTGCGCATCACCGTGCGTCGCCCGGAGGTTCCCGCTTGGCCCACCCGCAAGTCCTTCGCGACATGGCGCTCTTCGTCGAGGTCGCGAAGCGGAAGAGTTTCAGCCAGGCCGCTGTGGCGCTCGACGTGCCGATCTCGTCCCTGTCGCGGCGCATCACCCAGTTCGAGACCTCGATCGGCCTGCGCCTGCTCGACCGCACCACCCGCAAGCTCGTGCTGACCCCGCACGGCGAGGCCTATTACGAGCAGGCGACCCGGCTGGTGGAGGAGGCGCAGCGCACCTTCGACGAGCTGATCGCCCAGGCAAAGGGGCCGAGCGGCCTCTTGAAGATCGCGGCGCCGCCGGACACGTGGGTGCTGCACCACCTCTCGGCCGTGATGGTGGAGTTCTCGGACCGCTATGACCAGGTACGGGTGCATCTCGATCTCTGGCCGCACCTCGTCGACCTCGCCCAGGAGGGCTACGATCTGGCGCTCGCCATCGGGGCGCCGCGGGAGACCTCGATGATCACCCGCAAGGTGGCGCAGCTCGAGAACGGTCTGTTCGCCGCGCCCGGTTACCTCGATCGGGCGGGACGGCCCGAGCGACCGGTCGATCTGGCGCGGCACCGGGCCGTGGTCGTCGGCCCGCCGGCCGCGTCGAGCGCCTGGCCGCTGGAGCGGGACGGCGAAAGCGTGTCGGTGACGGTCGCCAACACCGTGTCGAGCAACAGCCAGGGCATGGCGCGGCGCTTCGCGACGGCGGGGTACGGCATCGCCCTGCTCCAGGCGATCGACATCGAGCCGGACGTGGAGGCGGGCCGGCTGGAGCGGGTGCTGCCGGACTGGCACGGCCTGCCGAGCCCGGTCTTCATCGTCACGACCTCGCGGCTGTTGCCGGCCAAGACCCGCAGTTTCATCGCCTGCGCCTCGCGCCACTTCGCCGAGCAGCTGATGCCCCGTGGCGTGACCCTCGACGAGGCCGAACTCGCCGCCCTCTACGACCTCGAAGAGGCGTGACGCGCCGCCCGCCGCCGTGCATGACGCCCGGGGCATGGGCAGGGCGATGGTGCGCGAACTCTCGGATCTCGTCGTCTCGGACGGCGCGCTGGCGGTGGCGGTACCGGCCGCCCGGGTCGCCCGGCTGCCGGAGGGGCGACTGCGGCTGCCCCCGGACGAGGCCGCCCGCATCGCCCGTTACCGCTTGGCGCAGGACCGGGCCGAGCGCGAGGCAGCCCACGGGCTGCTGCGCCACCTGCTCGGGCTCCGGCTCGGCCGCGACCCGGCAGGCCTCGTTCTGGCGCGGGACGAGGACGGCCGCCCGTTCCTGCCTGGGTCTCCCGGTCTCGACGTCAATCTCAGCCACGGTGGCGGCTGGGTCGCGGTCGGGCTGTCCTGGGTCGGTCGGATCGGCGTCGACGTCGAGGGCACCGCCCGGCCGGTCGAGTGGGACCGGGTGGCACCGGTCTTCCTGCACCCGACGGAACTCGCCGCGTATCGCGACCTGCCCGCCGACGCGCGGCCGGTCCGGGCGCTGGAGTACTGGTCGGTCAAGGAGGCCTGCCTGAAGGCCACCGGCGAGGGCTTGGTGGCCGAGCCGTCCTCGGTCCGGCTGACCGAGGACGGGACCGGCTGGCGCCTGCGGCGGGCGGGCTTGTCCTTGCGGGCAAACTCGCGGGTGCTGAGCGACGGGGCGCGGTTCGCCTGGGCGGTCGAGAAGCGGGCGGAGGTGAGGGTGGTGGTCCTCGATTGACGAAAGCGGCCGCCAACGGCCGCTCCACTGCCGGCCTAAACCGAGGTGTAGCAGCGCCACCTCGGGACGATGTTCAGAGGAAGATTACCGCCTTTCCTCCCATGCCCGATGCTCCCGATGTCAGACGTAGGCGCTCATGCCGGTATTGGATTGAGGGAAGCGCTCGGCCAGGGCACGGCGGAGCTTCTCCAGCGCGCGGTTCTCGATCTGCCGCACCCGCTCCTTGGAGATGCCGAGGCGGTGGCCCAACGCCTCCAGGGTGGCCTGGTCCTCGGCGAGGCGCCGCTCGTGCAGGATGCGCAGCTCGCGCTCGGAGAGCACGGTGAGGGCCTGGCGCAGCCAGGTCAGGCGCCGCTCGCCGTCGACGGCGTCGGACACGGTCTCGTCCGGCAAGGGCGAAGTATCGACCAGGAAGTCGACGCGCTCCGCCGAGGCCTCGCCGTCGTCGCCGACGGGCGCGTTGAGCGACATGTCCGGACCGGAGAGGCGGGCATCCATCAGCGCCACGTCCTCCCGCGACACGCCGATGGCGGTGGCGATGCGGCGGTGGATCTCGTCGCCCACGCGCTCGTCGGTGGATTGCATCAGCCGGGCGCGCAGGCGCCGGAGATTGAAGAACAACGCCTTCTGGGCCGAGGAGGTACCACCGCGGACGATCGACCAATTGCGCAGGATGTAGTCCTGGATCGAGGCCCGGATCCACCAGGTCGCGTAGGTCGAGAACCGCACGTCCCGCTCCGGCTCGAAGCGGGCGGCGGCTTCCATCAATCCGACATGGCCTTCCTGGACCAGATCCGCCATCGGCAGACCGTAATGGCGAAAGCGGCCTGCCAGGGCGATCACGAGCCGCATATGGGCCGAGATCAGCCGATGCAGGGCCTGCTCGTCCCGGTCGTCCTTCCAGCGCACCGCCAGGCCGCGCTCTTCTTCCCGCTCGAGGAAGGGGGCATCCATCGCAACTCGTACGAACTGCCGACGTATGCCTGCGATTTCCGCCATCCCCGCCTCCGCCGCTTTGGTGAGCGCTGTGTGTCGCGATGAGGTCGAGGGCAGCGTGGCGCGCGCTCGTTACACCGCAAGGCCTGCGACAACGGCGCGACCACCCCGTCGGTTCCCGCAGCGCGAAAAAAACCTCTGTGGTGCGATTCTCTCGCGGACGCGGCGGCTGCGGCGGCGACCCCGAGGAGGGACAGTTGGGGAGCCGTGAGGGAGGGATCAGACATGCGAAAGCCCGGCACGGGGCCGGGCTCTCGGTCGTCTCGGTGACGTCTTCCGCGATGCGGACGCTCAGGCGGCCTCGGCCTCGTCCTGGATGTCCTCACCTTCGGCCTCGGCCTCGGCGCCCTTGGCGCGGCGGGGCGACTTGGCCAGGCTCTGCTCGATGAGCTTGAGCGACTCGGTATCGGTGATGCGGTTGACAGCCGCGATCTCGCGCACCACGCGGTCGAGGGCCGCCTCGTAGAGCTGGCGCTCGGAGTAGGATTGCTCGGGCTGGGCGTCGGAGCGGAAGAGGTCGCGCACCACCTCGGTCACGGCGATCAGGTCGCCGGAATTGATCTTCGCCTCGTATTCCTGGGCCCGGCGCGACCACATCGTGCGCTTCACCCGGGCGCGGCCGGTGAGCACGTCGAGCGCCTTCTTGACCAGCTCGGGCTCGGCGAGCTTGCGCATGCCGACCGAGTTCGCCTTGGCGGTCGGGACCCGCAGGACCATCTTGTCCTTCTCGAACGACACCACGAACAGCTCGAGCTTGTAGCCGGCGATCTCCTGCTCCTCGATGGCCGTGATGCGGCCGACGCCGTGAGCCGGATACACGATCGCTTCGCCGGTCTTGAAGCCCTGCCGGGCGGCTGTCGTCTTCTTGGCGGTCGTCATGCGGGGGTGGCCTCCAGGTCACCGTTCGCGGCAATGTCCGCGACCGGATCGTTCATCCGGGTCAGGGCGCCCGGCGAAAAATACGCGCCTGCCGGACGTCCCGAGGGGCGCCCGCCAGTCCCTGTCAAACCATAGCTAAGGAACGTCCGAACGCGCTGCAGACCGGATAAGATCCACCTCGGCTGATCGCATGCCGCCTCGCCCCATCGAAAAATTCCCGTCGGTGGACGAAGGCTGCACGTCGGACGCAAGCGACGGCAATCAGGAACCTAGCACGAAGAGGCCCGAAAATCAAAAAAATTCAGGCGCCCGGCATGGCTGCGCAGGCGCCTTGCACCATATTTCACCAGCTTGGCGGACCGTTCGCAGACCCGTCATGCGATCCCGGAAGGGATCGTAGACGAGCCGTACGAAACCCGATCGGCTGCTTCGGCCGCTCCTACCGGATCGCTTCCGCAATGCGGATTTCGGCTTCGTGCAGGTACCGCGCGGGCCTTGCCGCCCTTTCCGCAAGGAAGCGTCCGGAGCGGGGAGCAGCCGGGACCGGTCAGTCGCCCGAGCCCGGATTGGCCGAGAAATGGGCCTCGAGCTTGCCGGGCTTCCCGTCCCAATCCTTGGCGTCGGCGGGCGCCGCCTTCTTCTGGGTGATGTTGGGCCAGCTCTTCGCCATGTCGGCGTTGAGCTTCAGCCAGCTCTCCAGGCCCGGCTCGGTATCGGGCTTGATCGCCTCGGCCGGGCATTCGGGCTCGCACACGCCGCAATCGATGCACTCGTCCGGCTGGATGACGAGCATGTTCTCGCCCTCGTAGAAGCAGTCGACCGGACACACTTCCACGCAGTCCATGTACTTGCACTTGATGCAGTTGTCGGTGACGACGTAGGTCATGGGCTGGGGAAACCTCGAAGGCGGGGGAGGGGCGCCGGGAGAGGGCATTCGGTCTCGGCGCCTGGATATGGGCCGGGCCTTAGACCCGGGCGGGCGGCCATGCAAGCCGCCCCGTGGGGGACGGCGTCGCGTAGTCGGGGAGCGTCGCCTTCGCGTCACTCTTTCCCGCACGGTCACCCGGCAGGGGGACCGGCCGAGAGATCGGCGTAGAGCAGCCTGGCCTCCGGCGCGGGGCCCCGGCGTTCGCCGAGATCGATCACCCGCACCGCCGCCGTGACGTGCTGGGCCGCCACCGTGACCACGTCGCCGACCGCCAGGGCCTTCGACGGGGCGTCGGCCCGCTGGCCGTTCACCCGCACGAAGCCGTCCTCGATCAGCCGCGCCGCCAGGGAGCGCGTCTTGGCGAAGCGCGCGAACCACAGCCACTTGTCGAGCCGCTGACGGTCTGTGCGCATCGCCAGGGCTCAGCGCTTGTCGCCGTCCCGCGACTCCATCTGCGCCTTGAGGGCGAGGAGCTTCGCGAAGGGCGAATCCGGGTCCGGGGCGCGCTCGCGCCGGGGCGGCCTGGCCTCGTGCATGCCGCCGTTGCGGGGCCCGCCGTCGCGGCGGTCCTGGGGGGGACGACCGCCCTCGCGCCCGCCCGGATGCGGTCCGCGCGGCGGACGGCCGTCGCGGCGGCCCTCGCCCCGGTTCTCGCCACCGCGGCCCTCGAACCGGTTCTCCGGACGCCCGTCGCCGGCGGCACGGTTCTCGCCCGGGCGTCTGTCGCCCCAGCGCTGGCCCTCGCGCGGGCCGGAGCGCTGGGCGCGCTGCTCCGCCGGCGCCCCCTCGCCGCCCTCGGGACGCGGGAAGCCGCGGGAACGATCCCGCTGCCCGCCGCCCTCGCGCGGCTGGCCATCGCGCTGGCCGTCCTGCCGGCCGCGGCCCTGGTGGCGTGGCGCGTGGTTGCGCTGGTGGCGGTGCATCCGCCACACCTCGATGACGATCGGCTCCTCCGGCGCGGCGGGCTCGCCTGTCTCAGCGTCACCCGACGCCTCGGGGGCGGCCTCGTCGACGGCGGCGACCGGCTCGCCGGCCTCGGTCGGAGCGGCGTCCTCGGAGGGCGGCGCTTCGGCCTCGGCCGGCACCGGCTCCGGTGCCGCCTCGGCGGCGGGAGCCGGCTCGGCCGAGGCTTCTTCGGTCCGGATTTCCTCCGCCGCGGTCTCGGCGGCGGCAGCCGTCTCCACGGCGGAATCCTCGTTCGCCGCCTCGGCGGCGCTCTCCGGCTCGGCGGCGCTCTCGGGCTCGGCAGCGCTCTCGGGCTCGGCAGCGCTCTCGGCTTGCCGGTCCTCGCCGGCCTCCGCAGCGTCCTCGGCCGTGGCCTCGGCGCTTTCCGCCACCTTCGGCTGCACCGGCACCGTCGGGGCGGACGGGCGGAGCGCCACGGTGATCGCCGGGCCGGGCCGGCGGTCGACGACGTAGCCGAGCGACTTCAGGATCGAGGCGAAATCCTCGCCGGAGCAACCGACCAGCGAGGTCATGCCGACGGTCGGCACGAAGCCGTCCTTGTCGGCCGCGCCCGGAGGCGGCTCGCCGGGGGTGGTGCCGGGCACGTAGGCGATCGCCGGGCGGATCAGGTCGGCCAGGCGCTCGAGGATGTCGACCCGCACCGCCCGGCCGCCGCAGACCCGGAAGCCGGCGGCGCGATAGAGGCCCTTGGCGATCTCGGGATCGACCGGCATCGAGGTGCGGCCGGAGCCGGCGAGATGCGCGATCTCGTCGAGACCGCGCTGGTCGAGGCCGCCGTTATGGAGCGCCCAGAGCTGCGCCGCGAGGGTCCGAGGCGCGGGCTTCAGGAGCGCCGGCATGGTGATGTGGTAGGCGCCGAAGCGCACGCCGTGCTTGCGCAGGGCCGCGCGGCCCTCCTGGTCGAGGCTGCGCATCTCGTTGAGCACCTTGGCGCGCTCCAGCACGCCCAGCGCCTCCGCGACCTGGAAGCCGATGCCGCGGGCAAGCCCCGTCAGGTCGGCTGCGGTCTCGAGCTCGAGGGCCGGGCCCAGCAGGCGCACGATATGCGCCTTCAGCCAGGCGTTCAGCCGGGACTCGACCTTCTCGCGGGCCGCACCCGCGAGTTGCTCGTCGGCCAGCAGCCGCAGGCCCGGGGCGTAGAGCTTTTCGCCCGGGACGAGCTTGGCGACCGGGTTGCCGGTCCAGCGGATGGTGCCGTCGTTCGAGAGCACCAGAGCCGCGTCGGCCGCGGCGGCGAACCTGTCGGCCCGCGCCTCGATCTCGCTCGCCAGCGCCTTCTCGGCGGCGCTGCGCAGGGTCTTGGCTTCCTGGCCCTCGGCGCCGGGATCCGGCACGAACTGGAATCCGTGCAGATGGCCGACGTGCTGGCCCTCGACCGTCACGTCGCCGCCCGCGGTGATCTCAGCTTCCAACATGGTGTTCTCTCTCAGGCGCCGCATCAGCACGCTGGTGCGCCGATCGACGAAACGACTCGCCAGCCGCTCGTGCAGGGCGTCGGACAGCCTGTCCTCTACCCGACGCGTCTCGCCCTGCCAATGCTCCGGGTCGGCGAGCCAGTCGGGTCTGTTGGCCACGAAGGTCCAGGTGCGCACGTGGGCGATGCGCTGCGACAGGGCGTCGATGTCCCCGTCGGTGCGGTCGACCATCGCCACGTGCTGCGAAAACCAGTCCACCGGGATCCGTCCGGCCATGCCGCGCATCAGGAAGCGGAACAGCTGGGCGATCAGGTCGGCATGGGTCTGGATCGCCGATTTCCGGTAATCCGGCACGCCGCACACCGCCCAGAGCCGCTCGACCGCGCTCTTCGAGGTGGCGTAGTCGCGGATGTCGTCCTCCTTGGCCAGGAGGTCGAGGGCCGCCTCGTCGTCGCCCGTGGGCGCGCGCGTCAGCCCGCGCTCGGTCGGGTGCTCGCCGAGGCTGCGGCGCAGGGCGTCGATCGAGCCGAAATCGAGGTCGGGATTGCGCCATTGCAGCATCCGCAGCGGCTCGAAGCTGTGGCCCTCCAGCGCCTCGACCATCTCGGCCTCCATCGGCGGGCAGCGGCCGGTGGTGCCGAAGGTGCCGTCGCGCAGGTGGCGCCCGGCCCGGCCCGCGATCTGCGCCATCTCGGACGGGCCGAGATCGCGGAACCGCGTGCCGTCGTATTTGCGGTTCGACGCGAAGGCGACGTGGTCGACGTCGAGGTTGAGGCCCATGCCGACCGCGTCGGTCGCCACCAGGTAATCGACCTCGCCGGACTGGTAGAGCTCGACCTGCGCGTTGCGGGTTCGCGGCGAGAGGGCGCCCAGCACCACCGCGGCGCCGCCGCGCTGGCGCCGCAGCAATTCGGCGATGGCGTAAACCTCCTCGGCCGAGAAGGCCACGATGGCGCTGCGCTCGGGAAGGCGGGAGAGCTTGCGGCTGCCGGCGAAGCTCAGCTGCGACAGGCGCGGCCGGGTGGTGACGGTGATGCCCGGGATCAGCGACTTGACCAGCGGCTCCATCGTGGCCGAGCCGATCAGCAGCGTCTCCTCGCGGCCGCGCTGGTGCAGGAGGCGGTCGGTGAAGGTGTGGCCGCGGTCGCGGTCGGCGCCGAGCTGGATCTCGTCGATGCCGACGAAATCCACGGTGTTGTCCCGCGGCATCGCCTCGGCGGTGCAGATCCAGTAGCTCGGCCGGTTCGGCTTGATCTTCTCCTCGCCGGTGACGAGGGCGACCCGCTCGGGGCCGACCCGCTCGACCACGCGGTGATAGACCTCGCGGGCGAGCAGCCGCAGCGGCAGGCCGATCATGCCGGTCGGATGGCCGAGCATCCGCTCGATGGCGAGGTGGGTCTTGCCGGTATTGGTGGGACCGAGCACCGCCGTGGCGCCGCGCAAGCGGGCCTGCGGAGAGAGGGAACGGCGCGTCATCGGGCTGGACTGGATTCCTCGGGGCGAAGCTCCGGCAGGGGCCGCAGCGCCGTCCCGGGGCCTGTGCCGGGATCGACGCGCGACCCCTTCAGCGCTCCGGATCGCGGCCGCCCCGCGGCCGTGGCCCGAGCAGCGGCCGTCCTCCATATGGGGCGGGGGCGTACCGATCGCCAGTTGCGCCGTACGGCGGAAGGCCGGGGGACCCGTAGCCCGGAGAGGAATAGCCCGGCGCGCCGTAGCCCGGGGCGATGACCTCGATGCGGGCCTCGGGCGCCCGGCCCTGGTCCAGGTCGGCGCAGAGCGTGTCCGGGATCGCAGTCAGCGGGCCCGGCGGGTTCGCGCCGATCGTCGCCGAGGAATAGGCGTCGCCGCCGCAATCGGACCCGTTCGCCGACGCCGGGTGGGGTGCGAGGAGGGCGGCCAAGAGGAGGGCGGCCAAGAGGAGGGCAGCGGCGCGCACGCCTTCAGCGCCCGTCCGAGGACGATGCCGGGGCCTGTGCGGCGGCCTGGGCGCCGGCTTCCGGAGCGGTCTGGCCGTTCTGCGGGGTCTGCCCGCTCTGCGACCAGCGCGTCGCCTCGATGATGTTGAGGCCGAGCTGGGTGCGCACGGCGATGCGCAGGGGCAACAGCACCCGCGCGCCCTCGACGGGCGCGAGCCACACCGACATCTCGGTGTTCTCCTCCATGAACTTCACCCCCGGCCGATCGGGCCGGTGGCCGGCGATCGGCTGGTAGCGGGCGTTGCAGACCAGGATCGGCCCGGCATAGCCGGGCTTCTGGACGCTGCGGGTCTCGCCGTAGCTCAGCACCACGTTGAACCGGCTGGCGCCGTCGAAGACCGGGATGGTACGGTTGCAGTTCTGCGGGTCGATGAGCTCGCCGCGCCCCTGCGCCGGCATCATCAGGGCGCTCACCGGATCGATGACGCCGCGCTTGTGGACCTCGCTGACGGTGACCCGCTCCGGGTCCGGCACCAGCGGCGGGGCGATGTCGGAGGCCACCACGTTGCCGCGGGCCATCGCCATGCGCACGGTGATCGAGGCGCTGGCGCTGTGGGAGGCGAGCGCGAAGGCCGCCGGCACCGGCTTGGCCGCCACCGTGCCGCTCGCCCGGCCCGAGCCGTAGCCGCCGGTGATCGCCCCGACGAGGCCGGTGAGGCGGGCGCTGACATCCATGGTGTAGCGCGGGCCGTCCACCGAACCGGTCACCTGCGCGCTGCCGATCGGCACGCCGGCCAGCATGATGCCGTAATCGACCGTGACGGAGGTCTCGCCGGCTTTCGGGGCGCGGCTCCGCGCAGCCTGGGCCGTATTCGCCTCGCCGGCCGGAAGGGCGAGCCCCGCCGCGAGGGCGAGCGAAAGGAGGGCCTTGGAACGCATTGGGGGAACCGATCTCGATCACCGTCGCCCGCTCCCGATGAAGCGGGGGAAATCTGGCCCTATCGTGACGCGGTTAGGGTTAACGGTTCGTCTCGCTCCCGGGGGCGGGCGGGGGGCGGACCGGAGCCCGTCGCGGCACCCGCACCTTGACGAGACCCGCCTTCCGCCTCTATAGGCGCGTGCTTTCCAGGGACTTCGCGGGGTCCGGTTCATGCCGGGGTGCGCAGCACGCCCGGCTCTCGCGTTGCGTGGTCCCTCGCCGAACGAAGACCAGTTGAGGATACAGACCATGTCGCGTCGCTGCGAGCTCACCGGTAAGGGGGTGCTCACCGGCCACCTCGTGAGCCACTCGAACCACAAGACCAAGCGCCGGTTCCTCCCGAACCTGTGCAACGTCACCCTGCTGTCCGACACGCTCGGCCGCTCGGTGCGCCTGCGCATCTCGGCCAACGCCCTGCGCTCGGTCGAGCACCGCGGTGGCCTCGATGCGTTCCTGATCAAGGCCGGCGAGACCGACCTGTCGCAGAACGCCCGCCTGCTGAAACGCGAGATCGAGAAGAAGCTCGCCGAGGCGGCCTGATTTCAGCGGTGGAGGCGCCTCGCGCCTCCCTCGCCAGGACGAACGACGAAAAGCCCCCGGATGCGCCTTGCGGCGCCCGGGGGTTTTTCGTGTTGGCGATCGGGGTGTGGCGCTCACGCCGTCGATCCCACCCACAGCCTCAGGACGAGGTCGTGGGTGGGGTGGGACGGAGTGGACTTTGTCGCTCTACCGCCGCCCGCCCGCTGCCATCCGGCGCACCGGCACCGGGCCGCCATCCTCGTCGAACAATTCGGCCAGCTTCTCGGTCATCACGCCGCCGAGCTCCTCGGCATCGATGATGGTGACGGCCCGGCGGTAGTAGCGGGTCACGTCGTGGCCGATGCCGATGGCGAGCAATTCGACCGGCGAGCGGGTCTCGATCTCGTCGATCACGTAGCGCAGGTGGCGCTCCAGGTAGTTGCCCGGATTGACCGAGAGGGTCGAGTCGTCGACCGGGGCGCCGTCGGAGATCACCATCAGGATGCGGCGCTGCTCGGGCCGGCCGAGCAGGCGCTTGTGGGCCCAGTCCAGGGCCTCGCCGTCGATGTTCTCCTTGAGCAGGCCCTCGCGCATCATCAGGCCGAGATTCTTGCGCGCCCGGCGCCACGGCGCGTCGGCCGACTTGTAGACGATGTGGCGCAGGTCGTTGAGCCGGCCCGGGGTCGGCGGCTTGCCCGATTGCAGCCACGCCTCGCGCGACTGCCCGCCCTTCCAGGCCCGCGTCGTGAACCCCAAGATCTCGACCTTGACGCCGCAGCGCTCCAGCGTGCGGGCCAGGATGTCGGCGCAGGTCGCCGCCACGGTGATCGGCCGGCCGCGCATCGAGCCCGAATTGTCGAGGAGCAGGGTGACGACCGTATCGCGGAAGTTGGTGTCCTTCTCGTGCTTGAACGAGAGCGGCTGGAACGGGTCGATCACGACGCGCACCAGGCGGGCCGGATCGAGCTGGCCTTCCTCCAGATCGAACTCCCAGGCGCGGTTCTGCTGCGCCAGCAGGCGGCGCTGCAGGCGGTTGGCGAGACGGCCGACCACGCCCTGGAGATGGGCGAGCTGCTTGTCGAGATAGGAGCGCAGGCGCGCCAGTTCGTCGGCGTCGCAGAGGTCCTCGGCGTGGATGACCTCGTCGTATTTCTGGGAAAAAACCTTGTAGTCCGGCCCTCGGGGCTCGTTCGCCCGCGGACCCGGCGGGCGCCACGATTCGGAGGCGTCCTCCGAATCGGCATCCTCGGCATCCTCCGGCAATTCGCCGGAGGGCGCGTCGGCGGCCTCGGTGGCGCCTTCCTCGATCTCGTCGGAGGCCTCGTCCGAGACCTCCATCTCGGCCCGGTCGCCCTGGCTCTGCTGCTCGGCCTCGCCCTCGCCGGCCTGCTGCTCGTCCGACTCGGCCTCGTTCTCGTCGTCGTTCTCCTCGTCGTCGGGATCGAGGGGCGCCTCGTCCGCCATGTCGAGGGAGGAAAGCAGGTCGCGCACCGAGCGGGCGAAGGCACGCTGATCCTCGAGGGTGCCGACCAGCCCGTCGAGGTTGCGCCCGGCCCGATCCTCGATGAACTCGCGCCACAGCCCGACGATGCGCTGCGCCGCCGGGGGCGGGAGCTGCCCGGTCAGGCGCTCGCGCACCATCAGGGCGACCGCGTCTTCCAGCGGGGCGTCGGCCCGGTCGGTGATCTCCTCGTACTTGCCGCCGCGGTGATAGCGGTCCTCCAGCATCGCCGTGAGGTTGCCGGCGACGCCCGCCATCCGGCGCGAGCCGATCGCCTCGACCCGGGCCTGCTCGACGGCGTCGTAGACCGCGCGGGCGGCGGCGTTCTCGGGGGCGAGGCGGCGGTGGACGGCGTTGTCGTGGCAGGCGAGGCGGAGCGCCATCGAATCGGCATGGCCGCGCAGGATCGCCACGTCGCCGGGGGAGAGCTTGCGCGGCGGCTCGGGCAGGCGGGCCTTGTCGCCGGTGAGGGCCGGCCGGTCGGTCGCGAAGGTGACCTCGATCTCGGCCTTGCGGGCGATGGCCCGCAGCGTCCCGGCCACCGAGCGCTTCAGCGGCTCTGCGACGGACTCGCGCTTCTCGCCGGGCTTGCGGTTGGAGATGGACATGCGAGGCTACTTCTTCAGCGAGTCGAAGTCGAAGGGGCGGTCCAGGAGGTCGTCCCAGGTGTAGGGGCAGGTGCGCGGAAATTCGTCGGCGGGGATGTGCGTCTCGTCGCTGGCCCAGTCACGCGCATCCGGGTAGCAGCGCTGCAAGGCCTCGTCGCGGCGAGGCCGGAGGCTCGGATTGTCGGCAAGCACGTCACGGTAGCGCCGCCGCTGTTCGCGGATCGAGAAGATCCAGCTCGCCGTACGATGCTCTGGCTGCTGGTCCCACTTGAGCATGTGCATCACGAGCACGCGCAGGCAGCTGCGCAGCCTGGCGAACTCGCTCTTGCCCAAGCTCTCCAGCTCCTCGGCGACGTGCACCGCATCGACCGCGTCGAGGCGGCCGGCGCGCAACAACCGCGCCTGTTCCAGCGCCCAGGCATGGGTGTCGTCCTCGTAGCGGACCCGGTCCCGCGACGGCGGCGCTTCGTCGGAACGCAGCTCGCTCAAGACCGGGTCCGCCATCGGGGATCTCCCTGAGGATTAGCTCAGCGCGACGTTCACCGCGCTCTCGGGCAGCTCCTTGCCGAAGGAGCGCTGGTAGAACTCGGCCACCAGCGCGCGCTCCAGCTCGTCGCACTTGTTGAGGAAGGTCACCCGGAAGGCGAAGCCGATATCGTTGAAGATGTCGGCGTTCTCGGCCCAGGTGATCACCGTGCGCGGGCTCATCACGGTCGACAGGTCGCCGTTGATGAAGGCGTTGCGGGTGAGGTCGGCGACGCGCACCATCTTGTTGACGATGTCGCGCCCGCCCTCGCCACGGTAATGTGGCGCCTTGGACAGGACGATGTCGACCTCGCGGTCGTGCGGCAGATAGTTCAGCGTGGTCACGATCGACCAGCGGTCCATCTGGCCCTGGTTGATCTGCTGGGTGCCGTGATACAGGCCCGACGTGTCGCCGAGGCCGACCGTGTTGGCGGTGGCGAAGAGGCGGAAGCCGGGATGGGGGCGGATCACCCGCTTCTGGTCGAGCAGCGTCAGGCGGCCCGACACCTCCAGCACGCGCTGGATCACGAACATCACGTCCGGCCGGCCGGCATCGTACTCGTCAAAGACGAGCGCGACGTTGTTCTGCAGCGCCCAGGGCAGGATGCCGTCCTGGAAGGCGGTGACCTGCTTGCCGTCCTTCAGCACGATCGCGTCCTTGCCGACGAGGTCGATGCGCGAGACGTGGCTATCGAGGTTGATGCGCACGCAGGGCCAGTTCAGCCGCGCGGCGACCTGCTCGATATGGGTGGACTTGCCGGTGCCGTGATAGCCGGTGATCATCACCCGGCGATTGCGGGCAAAGCCCGCCAGGATCGCCAGGGTGGTCTCGCGGTCGAACAGGTAGTCGGGATCGAGATCCGGCACGTGCTCGTCGGTGGCCGAGAAGGCCGGCACCTCGAGGTTCGAATCGATCCCGAACACCTTGCGCACCGAGACGGTCGTGTCCGGGAGAGCGGGTGGCGTGTCTTCAGCAAGCATACGGAGCCTCGTCGGGGCAGGCTTGGCCCGCCATGGGCGGCCTGCGAATGTCGCGACGGCGCGGGAGAGTCCGGCGGGCGCCGCTTGTCCTTAAGCTGCGGGGGGAGCCGGCGCAAACGTGCCTGACCCCGATATATGGGCAACGCGTCCGGTTTCGAGCCCCCCTCGCGGCGGATCAGGGATGCGAGAATCGTGCCCCTGGATTCCCGCACCCCTCAGCAGAGGCTGGCGGCCCGCAGGGTGTCGTGCGCCTTGATGATGTCGCGCAGGCGGTCCTCGAACGAGCGGTCGCCGCCATTCGCGTCGGGGTGGAAGCGCTTCACCAGCACCTTGTACTGCGCCTTGATGGCCGCCGCGTCGGCGCCCTCGTCGAGGCCGAGCACGTCGAGGGCCTTGCGGATCGGCGCCGAGTAGCGCGGCGGCGGCGGCTCGGCCCGGGCGCGGCGCGAGGCCGGGCCGGCGCCCTCGCCGCGCAGGATGCCCAGGGGATCGACGTAGTCCCAGTCGCGCGGCGTCGCCTCGGGCTTCGGGCCTGTCTTACCCCCGGGATTGACGCCCATTGCCCAGGTCGGCCGGTGCCCGATCACCGCGTCCTTCTGGTAGGCCTGGACGGCGGCGTCGTTCATCCCGTCGAAGTAATTGTACGAGGCGTTGTACTCGCGCACGTGCTGCATGCAGAAGCGCCAGTACTGGCCCTCCTGCTTGCGCCCCTTGGGCGCCTTGTGCAGCCCCGGCTGGCTGCAGCCCGGCCGTTCGCAGGCCGGGCCCTCGGCCTTCTTCGGCTCGTCGCAGGAGGGCCGGATGCGGATGCGGTCGAACAGGGGCGAGTTCAGATCCATGACGAAGCGATTATGAGGGGCGGGAGGGCGGGCACAAGGGCTCCGGGCCTGATGCCGCAGGCGGAACCGGACGGCTTGACGGGGAATGCCCGCTCCGGTCAGTCACGCCGAAGCAGGTTGAGGACAGGTGCGCGATGAGCCTGAACGACTGGATCAGGACGACGCTCGAGGAGCGGCTGGCACCGACGGCGCTCAGCGTCGTCGACGAATCACACCAGCATGCCGGCCATTCCGGCTGGCGGGAGGGCGGGGAAACTCACTTCCGGCTCGATGTGGTGTCGGCCGCCTTCGAAGGTAAGAGCCGGGTCGAGCGCCACCGCATGGTGAATGCGCTCCTCGACGATGCCTTCAGGCGCGGCCTGCACGCCCTGGCGCTGCGGGCACGGACGCCGGGGGAGGCGGGGTAGCACCCATCTCGTTCCGGCCCGGATCGGCGGTGTCCCTCGGCCCGAAAGCCGGCTCCCGCGGCGCCACGGCATAGACCGCCGTCGCCGCCAGCAGCGCCAGCCCGTAGGCCAGGAACAGCCGGCCGTAGAGCGCGTCCGGCGTGAGCCTGCCGGTGCCCACGAACAGGGCCGAGAGCCCCTGCAGGGCCGCCGCCCCGCCCATGAAGACGATGTTCATGAAGGCGACGCCGCGCCCGAGCAGGTGGGCGGGGAAGAACCGTCGGGCATGGGCCATCAGGATGCCGTAGCTCAGGCCCGCCGCCCCGGTGAGCGCCAGCAGCGCGACGGCAAGCGCGGTGGAGGCCGCGCCGAACAGGCCGAGCCCCGCGAGCGCCAGCCCGGTGACGAGGCAGCCGCCGAGCGCCGTGCGCTTCGGATCGCGCACGAGCCGCTCCAGCGGCCCGTACCCGATCGCGCCCGCCGCCATCGCGGCGCTCATCGCGAGCGTGCCGTTGCCGCGCTGGAGCGCGTCGAGGCCGTGGACGCTGCCGAGATAGGACCCGACCCAGAGCGAGCGGGTGGCGATGACGACGGCGTAGCTGACGAACACCACCGGGAAGACCGGCCACAGCGCCCGCATCCGGGCGACGTCGGCGAAGCCCCGCCAGACCGAGGTCCTGGGCGGATCCGCGAGGCGTGGCGGATCCTCGATCAGCCGCAGGACCAGCCCGGCCGAAGCCAGGGTGACGGCGGACAGCCCGAACAGGATCGTGCGCCAGCCGAGGGCGTGGCTCGCCAGCGCCAGCGGCGTCGAGCCCAGAAGGTCTCCCGACGTGCCGAGCCCGATCATCACCGAGGACAGCATGGCGAAGCGCTCGGGCGGATAGGACCGCCCGAACAGGTAGAGCGCGCCCATCAGGGCCGGTGCGCAGCCGAGCCCGATCAGCGCCATTGCGGCCGCGGCCCCGGGAAATCCCCGCGCCAGCCCGAGGGCGGCCGCCCCGAGCGCGGCGACGACCAGGAACCCCGCCACGGTGCGCCGCGGCCCGATCCGGTCGAGGAGCAGCCCGGTCGGCACCTGTCCGGCCGCGAAGGCCAGGAACCAGCCCGCCGAGAGCAGCGCGAGATCGGAGGGGGCAAGGCCGAGGTCGGGCCCGAGATCGGGCGCGACCATCGCCAGGAAGCCGCGGTCGAACTGGCTGATCGTGTAGGCGAGCAGCAGGACCAGGAACGCCGTCATGGCCCTGCGACCTCACCCCTTACTTGATGCGCTCGAGCACGCTGACGTAGTTCGCCACCGCGACCCCGCCCATGTTGAACACGCCGGCGAGCGTCGCGTCCGGGATCTGCATGCCGCCGGCCTCGCCGCAGAGCTGCATCGCCGAGAGGGCGTGCATCGAGACGCCGGTGGCGCCGATCGGGTGGCCCTTGGCCTTCAGCCCGCCGGACGGGTTGACCGGCAGCTTACCCTCCTTGGTGGTCCAGCCCTCGCGGATCGCGTCGGCGCCGCGACCCTCCCGGGTCAGGCCCATCGCCTCGTACTCGATGAGCTCCGCGACCGTGAAGCAATCGTGGGTCTCGACCAGCGACAGGTCGTCGAGGGTGATGCCGGCCTGGGCCAACGCCCGGGCCCAGGCGGTGGCGGCCCCCTCGAACTTCAGCACGTCGCGCTTCGACATCGGCAGGAAGTCCTGCGCGTGGGCGGTCGCCCGGAAGGCGACGGCGCGGCGCATGCGAAGCGCCGTCTCGGTATCGGCGAGCACCACCGCCGCGGCGCCGTCCGAGACCAGCGAGCAGTCGGTGCGCTTGAGCGGACCGGCGACGAAGGGGTTCTTGTCCGATTCGGTGCGGCAGAACTCGAAGCCCAGATCCTTGCGCATCTGCGCGTAGGGGTTCTGGACCCCGTTACGGTGGTTCTTGGCGGCGATCATCGCCAGGGCGTCGGACTGGTCGCCGTGGCGCTGGAAATAGGCGCCGGCGATGTTGCCGAACACGCCGGCGAAGCCCGCCGGGTTGTCGCCGTCCTCCGGCAGGTAGGAGGCCTTGAGCAGGGTGCGGCCGATCTCGGGGCCGGGCGTGCGGGTCATCTGCTCGACGCCCACCACCAGCACCACCCGGGCGCGCTTCGCCTCGATGGTCTTGATGCCCTGGTGCACCGCGGCCGAGCCGGTGGCGCAGGCATTCTCGACCCGGGTCGCCGGCTTGAACCGGAACCCGTCATCGGCCTGGAGCACCAGCGAGGCGGTGAAGTCCTGCGGCGTGAAGCCCGCATTGTAGTGGCCGAGCACGATCTCGTCGACCTCCTGCGGGCCGATCCCCGCATGGGCCAGCGCCTCGTTGGCGACGCGGACGATCAGGCTCTCGACGGTTTCGGTATCGTGCTTGCCGAAGGGCGTGTGGCTCCAGCCGACGATGCAGGCGGTCATGCGTCTCTCTCCCGTGTTTGCGGCGCACTCTGCGCAACGGAAGGGCGGCCGGCAAGCGCCGCTCACGCATCCTCGGCGCGGAAGCGCGCATAGCCGGCGGCACGGAGGGCGCAGGCCGGGCAGGTGCCGCAGCCATGGCCCCATTCGTGCAGCGCGCCGCGCTCGCCGAGGTAGCAGGTATGGCTCTCGCGCACGACGAGATCGACCAGCGCCTCGCCGCCGAGGTCGCGGGCCAGCCGCCAGGTCTCGGCCTTGTCGATCCACATCAAGGGCGTGTGCAGCACGAAGCGGCGATCCATCCCGAGGTTCAGCGCCACCTGAAGCGCCTTGATGGTGTCGTCGCGGCAATCGGGATAACCGGAGAAGTCCGTCTCGCACATGCCGCCGACGATGTGGCGCAGGCCACGGCGATAGGCGAGGGCAGCCGCGAAGGTGAGGAAGACGAGGTTGCGGCCCGGCACGAAGGTGTTCGGCAGCCCGCCCGCCTCCATGGCGATGGCGGTCTCCCGGGTCAGCGCGGTCTCCGACACCTCGCCGAGGGCAGCGAGCGACAGGGTATGGTCTTCGCCCAGGCGCCCGGCAAAGGCCGGGACGATCCGGGTCATCTCGGCCCGCAAGGTATCGCGGCAATCGAGTTCGATCCGATGGCGCTGGCCGTAATCGAAGCCGAGCGTCTCGACATGGGCGAAGCGGTCGAGGGCCCAGGCGAGGCAGGTGGCGGAATCCTGTCCACCGGAGAACAGGACCAGGGCGCCGTCGGGGGACGTCATGCGGGCTCCAGTCATACGGGCTCATGCGAAAGGGGCGGCCCCGCTGCCGGAGCCGCCCCCTTATAAGCCCGAGGCGCGGGCGCGGCCTACCGGGCTGCGCTCACCGTCCCCGCACGCGCCGGCTCTGCCCTTACTGACCTTGGGCCTGGCTCGCCTTCTTGTTGGCGTTGTGGTGGCCCACGGCGCAGCCGGCCGCGGCGCCGGCCTTGCCGTGGCCGACCGCCTTGCCGGCGAGCCCGCCGACGATGGCACCCTTGATGCAGCCCTTCGCCTCGGCCTGGTGCGGGATCGCTACGCCTGCGACCGCGAGCAGGCCGGCAGCGAGGAGGGAGGCGGAGCGGATCGTGGGACGGATCATCTGGGAAGCTCCCGTGTCTGTGTGGGAACCTCAACCATTGATCGGGCAAGGTGTTCCACGGCCCGACGCGTTCCGCCGTTGACGATCCGCCCGGTCGCGTCTATAGACCGCGGCTCGCGGACCTGCGGGCTTTCGCCCGGCGGGTTGCCCGTGCTTCCATGCCCTGACACGCGACGCCACGATCCCGCCGGGATCGCTCGGGCCTCGCTTTGAGAATGAGGAACGCCGATGGCCAACACCGTGTCGGCCAAGAAGATGACCCGCAAGATTGCCAAGCGTACGGCAGTCAACCGCTCGCGCCGCAGCCGCATGCGCACCTTCATCCGCAAGGTCGAGGAGGCGATCGAGTCCGGCGATCACGGCACCGCGCTGACCGCCCTGCGCAGCGCCGAGCCGGAGATCATGCGCGCTTCCCAGAAGGGGATCGTGCACAAGAACACCGCCTCGCGGAAGGTCTCGCGCCTCGCCGCCCGCGTGAAGGGCCTGCAGGCCGCCCAGGCGTAAAGCCTGCCGGACGGCTCCGGCGGCGTCCGCGGGCGCCCTGGATCCAGGTCACGAGAGGAAATGGCCCGGCCGTGTGCCGGGCTTTTTCGTGTTTGCAAAGGTCTTTCGCCGATGTGGGTTGTGTCGCCGCCGGCCGCAAACTAACGTAGCGGCAGGCAGCCAGCACGAAGGCCCTCGACCCATGGTCACGCGCGTCGCTACCGTCGCCTTCGAGGGGATCGAGGCGCGCGCCGTCGACGTGCAGGTGCAGATCACGCCCGGCGCCGTCGCCTTCACGGTGGTCGGGCTGCCCGACAAGGCGGTGGCCGAATCGCGCGAGCGGGTGCGCTCGGCGCTGATCGCCTCCGGCCTGGCGCTGCCGGCCAAGCGCATCACCGTCAACCTCGCCCCCGCCGACCTGCCCAAGGAAGGCTCCCACTACGACCTGCCGATCGCACTCGGCATGATGTGCGCCATCGGCGCCCTGCCGGCGGACGCGCTGTCGGGCTATTGCGTGCTCGGCGAACTGGCGCTCGACGGCAGCCTCACGGCGGTGGCCGGCGTCCTGCCGGCGGCGATGGCGGCGAATGCCCGGGGCCTGGGCCTGATCTGCCCGGCGGCGAGCGGACCGGAAGCCGCCTGGGCCGCCGGCGACATGGACGTGCTGGCGCCGCGCTCGCTGATCCAGCTCGCCAATCACTTCAAGGGCACGCAGGTCATGGCCCGTCCGGTGCCGGCGGTGGCCGCTCCCGCCGGCGTGCTGGCGGACCTGCGCGAGATCAAGGGGCAGGAGGGCGCCAAGCGGGCGCTGGAGATCGCGGCGGCCGGAGCGCATAATCTCCTGATGAACGGCCCGCCCGGGGCCGGCAAGTCGATGCTCGCCGCCCGGCTGCCCTCGATCCTGCCTCCGCTCGGGCCGCGCGAGCTGCTCGAAGTCTCGATGATCCAGTCGGTCGCCGGCACGCTGAAGGACGGCGCGCTGTCGAACCGCCGGCCGTTCCGGGCGCCGCACCACTCGGCCTCGATGGCGGCGCTCGTCGGCGGCGGCTGTCACTTCCAGCAAATGCTGCGACTGATCTAAAAACTCTGCGACTGGCCAAGCCCGTCTCGCGAGACTGTGCGCCAGTCCGCCGCACCTTATCCACAAAGCTCTCAGCGATCCCCGGCCTGCTGCTCACGACGTCACTTACCGCCCTCCACACCTGTCAATTCCACGGGATCTTAAGCACCCTTCGTCAACCCTGCGACACCAAGTCGTGCCGTGGGTCTCCGTATGGCGTCGCGCTCGTTCAAGATGTCGGGGCTTCCACAGGAGGGCTCGTGGTTCATCCGCTGGATCGACGGCTTCGTCGATCATCCGGCGTCCTTGTCGAATCCGGAAATCGAAGTGGCACTTGAGCGTCTCCCGGACGATCGCTGGGATGGTGTGACGTTTGCGGAAGCCGTCGCGCTGAATGAACCCGCGCGCAGCAGCGACGACCGTCCGATGGAGAGCGTGATCTGTCGGCTCCATGCGGGGGCGATCACGGGGCTGCATCTTGGCGCGGTCATTCACAAGGGCGACCATGTCGGTCGGCTCGACGCGCCGATCGTGCCTTTTGGCGTCGATCTCCCGGGCGATCTCCTCGCCCTGCCGCCGACTGATCAAAACCTCGGGCTGGTTCACGCGGGCACGAGGATCGGGGGGCTCATCGGCGGCGACAGCGAGCGCGCGTTGGTCCCACGCGACCTCTATCGGACGTTCCTGATTCCGCGCCTCGTCACGCCTGTGAAGGTCTCCGGTGGCGTGCTGATCCTGCCGTCGTCGGTGGTGATTCGGGCTTTTATTTCGCCCATCGGCGCGGTGGTTCGCGACCTCGTGCGCCGACCACCTCAGCCGCTGCCTCTCACGCCTCAGCCTCTTCTCTACTCGGTCCTGGGACCCGGGACGGGCGTGATGCAGGACGGGCGATGGCGGGTGGCGCTCGATGCGAAGATCCACGAGCGTCATGCGCCGTTGCTCGCCAACCTCCACCGGACCTTTAGCGAGCATGGGTTCCTGGCAGCGGAGCGCGTGTTCGACGGCGCGCGCAGCGAGCCGCCGCGGCTCGCGGGCCCGCTGCCGTTCACCGACTGCATCTTGCACATGCGGGTGCACGTCTACGAGATCGCGCCGGGTCATTGGCTGGCGCTGGATGTCGAGAGTGCGCGGTGGCCGTACGACGAGCCACGCGAGATCGACGTCGTGCGCTGGGTGCGCGAGGGCGAGCGCCCTGGCGACGTGCTGTATCGGCCGGGCGGTCGGCCTGGACTGGCGGACGATGGCCAGATCGACGTTCTCTCGCAGGAGGATGCGCATGAGGGCGCGGATTTGGCGATGTGGGCGACAGGTGGCCCGGCATGGGAGGCGCTTCCCGTTCGCCATGAGACCCGACAGCCTTATCACCGCGACGAGGAGCGCTGGGTCGGGGTGAAGAGCGGGAACCCGAGCGAGGTCGGCTCGCTGGGTGGTACGGGGCCTCACGGTGACGTCGAGGCGGTCACGTTCGATCAAGGTCCCAAAGAGCCTTCGCAGATCGAGCGCATCGCGCGGTTCGAGGAAATCCTCGCGCTTTTCGACGAGCTTTGCGCGCCAGATCCTCGAGGGCGGAGAGGGACGATCACGTCCGCGATCCCCTGTGTCCAGGGAGCAGAGGTAGACCGGATCATGGCTGGCAATCGCCCGGTATGGCGATTTCGGAATAGCCCCAACAAGCCCGACAAGCCCAATCTCTGGGTGGTGTGGAATCCTGGGGCGATGCCGCAGCGAAACCGCACGGCCCTCGTCTGTCAGATCGCCGTGCCAGGTCGCGGCGTCGCGACATGGTTCGAGATCGAGGGCCGCACGGCGAACGATCTCTACCGGGCGCTGATCGTGGGGCGTCTTTTGTGCGATGCGGAGATCATCGCGATCCTGGACGCCGTGAGCGAACAGAACAACGTGCTTCACGTCGATTACGGTGCGATCCTTCCCCATTGCCCGCCGCCCGCCCTGTGGAAGCATGGGCGGGTCAAGGAGACGGGTCGGCTCAATGCGGACAGCGCCTGGGCAAAGCTCGTATCGGCGTTCGGCGGCTGATCCGAGGGGATCGGTATCCTTGTTACGCGTGCGTAACCCGGATCAGACGCCGGACTTCTCGGCAGCGGCCGCCCCGAGTTCGGCGATCTTATCGAGCACGGCCTGCCGGATTTCGGCGACGTCGTTCATTCCAGGAACGGCTTGGATCTCAGCCGGGGTCGCTCGTGCGAGCGCGGCATAGTTCGTGAGACCGGCCCGCTTCCTGGCCGGGGCGGTTGCGGCATCACCGCCGAGCTTGCAGGTGGCGAGGCGTTCGAGCGCATCGCTGTCGGCCTCAGGCACGAGACAGGTCCGGTCGCGTTCCTCGGGGCTGATGGTTGAGCGCTTGAGCAAAACCTTGAGCGCGTTGGTGAGCGCTTCGGCCGCTCGGATCTTGGCAACGCGGGCGGCAGAGGCTTGCGAGCGCGCTTGGGCGGCGCGGTCGCGCTCGATTGCCTTGAGGACGCTGTCTCGCATGTTGCCCACGAGTTCCGACTGTGCGCCGGGCAGGGCGAGGATTTCGGCGGGCGTCGCGCGGGCGAGGGCGGCCATGGTCAGGAGGCCGGCATCCTTCATGGCCTGGCGGAAGGCGGGTTCGCCAGTGAGCCGATGGCGTACCAAGGCCCCGAGATCCGCCGCGGTGGCTTCAGGGACGAGGCAGGTTCGCTCGCGCTCCTCGGCGCTGATGATCGAGCGCGCGAGCAGAACCTCGAGCGCATCGGCAAGGATCTGGTCCGGCGTGCGGCGGGCCTTGCGCTCGGCCGGTTGCGATCGCGAAGGGCCCCAGGTCGAGAGCCATGGTGTGTCGGTCATGGATGTCCTCGTGGCGCTGACACGCGGCAGATCAGCCTGGACGCTCGCTCGAGGTGCGCGATTCAGGCAAACTGCTTGTCCAGCCTTCAGATGGACGCTTGAGCCCCCTGGGTCATCTTTCCTTTGTCCGAGCCGGGCAATGTGCAGTCCACGGCACCGAACCGGATCGGGCAGAGGCCGAGTGTCTCGGCGAGTTTGACCAGGATCGCCATCGGCATGCTGCGGCGACCGTCCTCGACGATGACGATGTCGTCGAGGGAGACGCCGGAGCGTGCTGCGAGATCCTCGCGGCTGAGCCCGGCGGCGGCGCGAGCCTTCGGTAGGATTTCCTTGGCCTGGCACCCTCGGCGAACGATGCCGACGCTCAGGCGGTCCGGGATCTGGCGCAGGATCTCCCAGCCGAAGGCCTCGTAGGCTTGCTGGGCGCTGATTTTCAGCCCTCCCGCGTCCGGGCTGTCATGGGCGATCGCGGTGTGGCAGCGAACGAAGCGCTGCGAAGATTGGCGCGCCCTCTCGGCCGGCGTTTCACCCGGTCCTGGTCCGAAAACGTCGTCGAGTTCAAAGGGGTCTGCGACCGTCATCCTGGAATGTTCTCTGTTATCCATTCGCAGAATGGACCGCCTTCTGCGTGTTGACCTTCCGTTTCTTCAGGCTGCGCCGCAACTTAGCTCTCGATCCCGCAGCGATACCGCGCTCAATCCCCCTTCGGCTGCGGATCGTCACGGCCGCACGTCACGCGAGCCACGCGGTCGTCGCTCGGGTTCGAGCGATCGATTTCGCGCAAGGCACGGTGAGGGGAGCTGCTCCACCAGCGCCAGACATCCTCTGCGGCCTTCTCGCTGAGGCCGCGCTCGCGCAGCAACCCTGTCGCCCACGCCCGCGCATGATGCCATGCGTAGCGGACGCCGGCATTGTTGCCGCCGCCCGGGACGCGATAGGTCTCGCCGCAGACTGTCAGTACGCGGCCCGGGCCGAAGGTCGGCACGAAAGCCCCACGCGGGTGGGCGGCGCAGAGTTCGCGTCCGCGCGCCTCCATGGCGGCCTGAACGGGTGCCAGATGTCGATCCGAGAGCCCGAACTCGTCAAAGGCGGCCTGGAAGGCCTCCTCGATCGCGTCCGGGGATTTCGCGATGCGAATAGCTGCCACATGCTTTGCGATCGTAGCCTTTACATCGGAGGAACGCGGCTTTGGGCGAGCCTGCATCGCAATCGCTCTCTTCTGATTTCTTGCAGCCGCTCGGCTCGGCGAAAGCTGGACTGACACTTGAAATTCGATCGGTTCCGCGCCCGGATCCTCCGGGATGGCATGCTCGAGCCCTGAGAGCGCGAGGTCGCATAGGGCGGTTTAACGCGACCGATCGGGACGGCCTTCCAGAGGCTCCGACGCAGCGCAGCTCACGCGAGGAACCGGGCAATGTAGGCGTGGTTCGGGTGTCCCGTCGGCAGCAGCTGGTCGGCGAGCATCTTCAAGCTCTGGAATCTGGCGACGCCGTCGATGACCAGGTTGGCGAGTTCCGCCGGGTCCGCTTCGCGCAGGTGCGTCTCCAGGGCCAGCGCGGTCTCTGGCGTCGGGCGTCCCGTCGACAGGGCGTTGCCGAACGCGGCAGGATCCACTTCGATCCCCGTGCTCGCTCTGAAGTGGCACAGCGCCGCCTCGACGGCATCGCTCGTGCGATTGTTCGCGCTCATGGCCTCGCCCCTTGTTGGCGACGCCCTGGAGACATGACGGCCTCAGAGATCCTTGATCTCGGCAGAAGCCTTCGCGCGAAGCCAGGATCCTTTGAGCTCGGATCGACCCTGAACGACGACGCGCTCACTGGAGCGAATGACGTAGGGAGAGCTTGAGAATTCGGACAGGTACTGAGCGTCGGTCGTTTTTGTTCTCTCAGACATCGTTTTTCGATCCGTCTTGGTTGCTGGAGCCGCAGGGGGGCCGCGCAAGCCGTGATGTCGCATGAAATCCGGTCGGCCGAGGAGCCGTTCCAGACCGCGTTCGGTTCAAGCGCGCCCCTGGCTTCTTGGGGCGATCATCAGGCTGGATCGCGCGTGCGATGTGTTGGAATGGACACCGCGGGCGTTCCGTCTTCGTCTGGCTTCGCGCGGAGGCTCAGATCCGTCCGGTGAGACGCGCGTAGGCGTCCCGGATCGGCGTGTGGATGCGCTGCCCATCGCGTGAGAGGATCCACTGGCCCTCGCCACGGCCGCAGAGGCGCACGGTGCCGTGCTGGTCGATCACCCGGAAGATCCCGGGCGCGAGCCCGCTTTGATCGTCGTGCAGCACGGCCACGCTGATATGACCGCGGATCTCGCCGCTGCCATCGAACAGGCGATGGCCGGGCGAGGGTGGCGACAGGGCGTCGATACCGATCCGCGAGAGCGGGAACAGGCCGGCGCGATCTTGCGCGTCGTAGGTGATCGTTATCTCGTCCTGGTCTGCGTCGTCATCCGGCTCGCTGACGACGAGGGTGATGTCGACGCGATCGCCGCGGCTGGTCACGTCCTGGATCGGCAGGATGTCGCCGGGCGAGACTTGCGCATCGCCCTCGCCGTCGGAGCTTTCGACGAAGCCGTGAAGCTGCACCACGACACGGTCGCCGGGCATCAGTGTGCGCACGTCGTCCGCGCGCAACCAGTCCTGGGTTCCCCGAGCGAGGATCGCGGCGACCCAATCCCGGTAGCCGAGGTCGGTGGCTTCGCTACGCACGGCCGCGCGCCAGTCTTCGCGCAGCAGGCTGGGGTGCTCGAACGCGCGTGCGTCGATCTCGGTTGGCTTTTCGCCCGCGATGAGTGCGGCGATCGTGGCGGCGCGCGCCTCGGCGTCCGTCCGATCAGCGAAGGCGTGGGCGAGACCGCCGGACTGCGCCGCAACTTCGGCGGCGAGACGGACGAGGTCCGCGTAGACGGTATCCTGGAGCGTGACCATCTCTGTCCTCGGATTGGTCGAACCCCACCGGGTTTTATAGGCCCGTTCTTCCCTGGGATTTGACGCGGGGTCGGCAGATCCGCCGCTTCTTCTTGGGTATTTCTTCTCCGGCGCTACGGCCGGTCCTCAACCGATTGTCAGAACTGTCGGTTCTGTCGCTGCCTTCGGCTCGGCCAATCGGGACAGACGGCAGGGGTACGACAACAGGCGTGAGGTCGTCTGACAGAAGGGACGGAAGCGCTGCAACCCGGTCGGCGTCGTACCCGTAGTCGGCGGGGATGCCCGGGATGGCGTCGGCAGACGCCTTCGTCATCCCCGCCTCCGGATGAGCCTGCAGGACGCTTCAGGCCAGCAGGCCCGCAAAGCTCTGCCGGACGTGTCGTGTCAGAACAGCCGATCCGAGAAGCGGATATAGGCGTCGACCGCGGTCACGAGCGGGGCGATCTCGGGGAAATCGAGATCCTCCAGGAAGCAGAGCTCGGCCTCGACCTGGTCCACGTCGACTTCACGATGCCAGGCCCGGTAGCGCCCGTCCTGCCCGGCATTCCATCGGTACCCACGCTCGCGCAGGCGATCCTTGACCTCGAATGGGGTTCCGATGGCCCAGATTTTCCGGGTCTCCCGGCGGGCGGCGTCGAGGAGCGTCGTCATCGTGATCGCGTGCGAGCGCGGCAGCGGCATCTCGAGGAGTTCGAGGAGAGCGTAGCAGTCGTCCAGCGCGCGATGGCCCTCGAACCAGAAGGCCTGCTGGTAGGCGACGTAGAACAGCTTGGTGCCCTCGACGCCTTCCTCGCGCCAGGGCACCTGGCTCATCGAGCAGGCCCAGGCCTTGTCGATGAAGACGGTGTTCAGGCGCTCGCAGAAGCGACGGTCGAAGGCGGCGTTGTGGGCGATCACGAGGTCGGCTGAACCGACGAAGTCGCGCACGGCGTCATCGTCGATCCGCTGCCCCGCGACCATCTCGTCGGTAATCCCGGTCAGCTGGGTGATGTGCCGGGGGATCGGCCTGGAGGGCTCGCGGAAGCTGTGGAACTCGGCGAGCGGGCCCAGAATGGTGCCGCTGGCCGTGTAGGCGAAGCGGAGCATGCCGAGTTCGATGATCTCGTTCTCGTGCGGATCGAGGCCAGTGGTCTCGGTGTCGACGATGACGCCGATCTTCACCTTGTCGGGCAGGGGCCACTCGTAGAGGGGACGACGATCGAGCTTGCGGAGAACCCGGTAGTGAGGTGAGCCTTGCAGAGCGATCGCGTGCAGCTCGGCTTCGAAACGGTCCATTTTGGGCCTCCGGAATCCGAAAAGCCCGCGTCCGCTCCTAGGATTTTGGAGCAGTCCGCTGGGCTTCTGGTCCGGACGTTAACCAAGAACAAAAAGGGAACAAGACCTTGCCGAAATCGCGTTGGGACCGCGAACGGGTGCGCCGGACGGGGACTTAGCGGGGGGTCTGGACTCGCGTTCGTGGCGAATTCGGTTGGGCGTTGTACCCGCCTGGGTCGACCCGCTGTCCCCGATATCCACAGGCTTCCCCAGGCTCGCGCGATCGTTGCCGTCGGCGCTTGCCTCAGCCGGAACCGACGGCGCATCTGTTCGCGTTCTGTTCCAGAATGGGAGGGGCGCGGTGGGGATCGCACGGATCGACGAGCTCGTTCCCGGCAGCGCCGATGCGGTGCGGATCCCGCTGATCGGGCAGAGCCTGTGCGCGGGCTTCCCGTCGCCGGCCGACGACTTCCTGGAGGGCGCGCTCGAACTGCCGCGCTGGCTCGCGCCGAACCCACCCGCGACCTTCCTCTGGCGCATCGCCGGCAACAGCATGCGCGGGGCAGGGATCTTCGACGGCGACCTCGCCTGCGTGGACCGCAGCTTGCAGCCCGCCGACGGTAGCGTCGTCGTGGCGGCGATCGACGGCGAGATGTCGATCAAGCGCTACCGCCTGGAGGGCAACCGCGCCTGGCTCGCCTTCGAGAACCCGGACCTGCCGGTCTTCTCCGTCGAGGAGCTTCAGGACGGCGTGATCTGGGGCGTCGTGCGGTTCACGATCCACTGGCACACGGCCAAGGCATCTGTTCGCATTTAGGCGCGAGATGAAAGGAAGTTTCAGTTCGCAATATGGCCGGTGTGGTTGGAACTGGAAGGCCCAACCTCGGACACACTCAGGATTTGTGTCGAATCGCCTAACTGCAATAACGTCACGCCATCTCCTTCGATTTAAGAGAACGGCATGTCATGCTAAGCATCAATAGATATAAATATCCAGCAAGAATTCTGGCAGCTCTCCTGATAGGAATGGCTGCGGTCTACTGGTATATAGATCTTACAGCAAAAACAAAGATGATCTACTACGCGCGCATAAATTTTATATATTTTGGCCCTGTCTTAATATCATTTATAGTACTGAGAATTGCTGGCATAAACGGCCAAATTTCATTGGCGATTGCTACAGCTATCACAGCTTTTCTCATCTTAAACATAATTGTATTGAAATTAGAAATACTAGAAGAATACAGACCTGTGTCATACTTTGAGTATATGAACCGGCCAAGGCCGGTGGCTCTGCCGCCGTGTTTTGGATGTGAAGGTTATAAGCCTCTATATGACTGATATATCTGAAAATATAGCCAATCGCGTGATCGCGCTCATTGACGGCAACTCGTTCTACTGCTCGTGTGAGCGCGTGTTCGACCCGAAGCTCGCGCGGGTCCCGGTGATCGTGCTGTCGAACAACGACGGCTGCGCGATCGCTCGGACGGCTGAGGCCAAGGCGCTCGGCATCAAGATGGGCGCGCCGTACTTCCAGATCCGAGACATGTGCCGGGCTGAAGGCGTGCGCGTGTTCTCGTCGAACTACACGCTCTACGGCGACATGTCGGCCCGCACCAACGCAGTGTACCGCGACTTCACGAAGGACGTGGAGATCTACTCGATCGACGAGAGCTTTTTGGACCTCTCCGACGTGCGCGAGCGGGACCGCCTCGCGCTCGCGCAGGATCTCAGGGCAACGGTGCGCGCTTGGACCGGCATCCCGACCTGCGTCGGCCTCGGGCCCACGAAGACGCTGGCGAAGCTCGCCAACCACATCGCCAAGACGGTGCCGGACCTCGGCGGCGTCTGCGACCTGACCGATCCTGTCCAGTACGACCACTGGCTCTGCCGGATCCACGTCGGCGAGCTCTGGGGTATCGGCCGGGCCTCGCTCGCCAAGCTTGAGGCCATGGGCGTCGACAGCGTCGCCGATCTGCGCGACCTCGATCCCCGACCGGTGCGCAAGGCGCTGACAGTGGTGGGCGAGCGCATGATCCACGAGCTGCGCGGGCTCTCCTGCCTGCCGCTCGAACTGGTGCCGGCGCGGCGCAAGGGCTGCGCGGTGACCCGCTCGTTCTCCGGCCGGGTCAGCGACCGGGCGACGCTGGAAGAGGCAGTCGCCGCCCACGCCGCGCGGCTCGGCGAGAAGCTGCGGCGCGACGGGCTCGGCACCGATCAGGTGACGGTCTTCTACCACACGAGCGAGCATGACCGCGGCGAGCCGATGCGCTCGGTCTCGACCGTGGTCAGCCTGCCCGAGGCGACGAACGACAGCCTCGCCTTGATCAAGGCCGCGAACCACGGCGTCGCCAAGACCTGGCGCGAACCCGGTGAGGTGCCCTGGCGCTATTCCAAGGCCGGGGTGATCACCACCGATCTCGTGCCGTTGGCTGAGAGCCCGCGGGCGCTCATCGACCGCCTCGACCGCGAGCGGTCCGGGCCGCTTATGGCGGCGCTCGATGCCTGCAACGCGCGCTGGGGTCGCGGTGCCGTCGTCCCGGCACGGGCTGGGCTCACGACGAAGCGGGACTGGAACACGAAGTTCGAGATGCGCACGCCCTGTTACACCACGCGAGTTGCGGACCTACCGCTTGCCCTAGCTTAGCGGTAGGAGTCCTGGAAAGGACAACCTCAGGTGCCGGGCAGACGTAATGGATACGAAAGGGTTCCCGAAGCCGATCAACGACACACAGCGCGAGTTCCTGCGTCTGTGCGAGCTAGGCGGGGGCGCTCGTGGTGGTCCCCCGCGTGGCAAGGTCCTCGAGGTGCTGCGGGCAAGCGGCAAGAGCCTCAATATGCTCGCGCATGCGGAAGCGCAGGCTCACCTTGCAGCCTACCCGGATGCGAACCCTTGGCACCTCTGCTTCGCGATCGGTCTCTCGTGGGGACACTTGGCGCGCTTGGATGTGGACTTCACAGGCGCAGTGGCCGGCGTGCTCGCGAACTGGAACAGCGGTGATCTCGCTGCGGCGAAGTCGTTCCACATGGAGCGTGGTCCCGAGCCCATCGAACAGTCGCTACGTGGGGCTCATAATCTCTTTGGCCGCGTCATCCTTCCGAAGACATTACCGAGCACCCTGGATCGTCTGGACACCGCGCAGCAGCGCTGGATCTCCCCGATCCTCACCGGGTCAGATCGGCCGCGCTACATCGGCAGCTGGAACGCGACGGCGATGTTCATGGCCGCGCTGTTCGCTCAACCGTCACTGGCTGCCATACAGACCGAACCGAGGCCGATGCTGCCGCCTGGTGGCCCGATCTTCAAAGGCTTGCAGATGCTCCACAAGGCCGGGCTTCTCAAGGAACCCCCGTCCGGCAGCGAATTGGATGACCAGGCGTTTGAGCCCGGGTCCCTATATGAGAACAACAAGCACCTGGCGGATCTCTGCGCCGGCCTCCCTGGCTGGAGCCTCATCGATGTTCACAGCGGCGTGTACATGTTGGGTACGCGTCACCCGCACTCGGGCAAGTGGGTCTAGGAATCCAGCGCGCTGAAACCGTGCCGTAGCCTGTGTTCTCTCAGGTAGGGTGCGTGGCCGATGCTTACGGCCACCGTGACCGGCCGCCCATCGGTCAGGACCGCCGTCGCTCGCTCTGATAGCTTCGGGCTCACAAGGAGATTGCCCTCGTCGCTGAAGCTGATGAGCCCTTGGTCGAATGCGGCATCCCACAGAGCCGACAGCAGGAGACCGTTGTGGACGTCCACGCGCTCGTAGTCGCTGGATGCCGCCCAGGGCTTGATATGCGAGGCCCGGAGTAGCTCCCGGTCCTGCACCCCCGTGACCGCACAAGCCTGGTTCCAGTACCGATCCAGATGACGTCGGAAAATGCCCTGGGCGGTCCGGACGATGGCCTTTTTCTCGGCCTCGGTCGTCGCCGGCATGGCGTAGGTCGCGCCGAGGAACTCTTGGTACGCCGACGGCGGAAGTTCCTTGGTGACGAGGCGAAAGAGCGAGGCGAGGGCGTCGCCCAGTTCAGCGAGCGTGCTCACCGTGCGACCGCTGCGCCCAGGCATTGGCCCCTGAAAGTCGTGGCCGGGCAAAGCTTCGGTCGAGATCCGAGGCTCGGTAAATGAGAGCGTCCAAGGACCGTCTTGGCTATCAGCCGCGACGTGGACCTGGAAGGGTGTCTCAGTTGAGCGCAGCAGGTACCATCCTTCGTGAACCACTGGTTGATCCAAGCCCCTAGAGAAACCATTCCTGCTTGCGGCTTGGCGGATATCAATCCAAATGGGAAGTCGGAAAGATGAGGAAAGCGCAGGCAGGGAGTCGGACATTCTACTCTGCTGCCACGCGTGCGCCAAAATCGTTCTTGAGATCGTCATACGCAGCTAGTATCAGCCGAGAAGTTCGATATTCCTTGTAGTCACGCATCTCATTGAACTTCAGACCCCGGAAAGTTTCTGAGGGATAATCCTTCCCTTTCACTGCCGTAGGATCGAGGATGTAGCGCAGGTCATCGAGATTGAGACCATAGGCATGCGCAAACCATGCATCGAGTTCGGCTCGCAGCATAGCACGCCGCTGATCCTCCCATTTGAAAGGAGATCCGACAAATCCCAGATCGCGCGCGAAAGGTGCCATCGAGCGGCTCGTGTACACGAGCTCGAGAACGCGAGGCACAATATAGTTCAGGTCCGCATCATTGTAATCGTTAGGGTTCAGCACTGGAAACTGTTTTACATAGAAAAAATTCATGTGCAGACCGCCCGCCTTCTGGCGAACGACGAAATCAAAGATTATGCTACTGATATTGGCGAATAGGCATGCAATTTTCCTGACGTTGCTCATGTCAGGAAACAAAAGAGGTAGGTTGTTTCCAACCCCAACGCGGGGAATAATTGCAGGGATGAAAGTTCGCTCGTTGGTCGCCGAGGTGAGATCCTTGAAGCCGATGAACCAATCGCGCTTCCAGCGCACTGCGGCGAGGCGCTCCTCGACGTCCGCTTGATCGACCCAGTAGAACGGGGTCAGCTCGAAATCTGGATCGGCATGTTCCTCATCGCTGGTTTCGGGTAGAACTCTATACCCGCGCTCATCGCCTCTCTGAGCGTATCCTCCGGCACGATGATCGTAGAAATTGACCATCTTGGCTTCATAGAGCGGGATGTACCGCAGCGGTTCACCGCTGCGGGTGCTTTTCGACGTCGAGTTCGGATCGGTAATCCAGTCCGTACCCTCGCGTACGAGATCCATGTTGGTCAACTGAACAGCATCTTTGAAGAGTGCGCTATCGGACGTCATGTTGTATAGGCCCTGACGGAACGTCACACGCCAAGGATTACCAGTGGTTTTGTTGGACTCCTCGACGAGTACCTGAGAGCGGTCGTAGATATATTTGGTCAGTCGAGCGTCTTCGCGAGCTCGAAAGATCGGCACAGTCTTCGTATTGGGATTGATTTTTAAGATTTCTTCTGCAGATAACGTGAAGTTTCTTTCGGGCTCGTCGATTTGGGAAGTCGCCGTAGAGAAGAAAGAAAAAGTTGGCTTATCGACGCCTTCGCCGATTGTTAGAAGGCAAAACTTCATTCGCGCATCTGGAGCGGCGAAAAGCTTCTGCCGGTTCTCGAAATCAGCTAGGCGAATGAGCCTCTTATTCGCGATCAGATCGGCGAAGAACAGTGATGTGGTAGCATCTGTTGCAATCCCGGTAGGAACGACGATCCCGGCCCTCCCTCTGGGCGAGATCAATCTAGCACAAAGTTCGGAGAACAGTGCATAGGAATTGACCTTGCCGCGTGCGGTCAGAGGAAATCTGCCTGACGAACGTGCGAACTCGTTTGCCGCTTCGAACGCACGCTTATCTTTTTCATACGCCGAGAAGATCTCAGGATGATGAGCTTTGAGTTCCTGGATAGCTTTTTTGCGCTTTGCTCCGGCCAGAAGGGCAATCTCAGGCTTGCGTTGTGCGAAATACTCTTCTTCACCAAGCTGGATCACATCCCACGGAGGATTTCCAACGACAATGTCGAATCCTCCTGCGGCAAAGGCGTCGGCGAAGGTCAGGCCCCAGTGAAGAACGCGTGCGATTGTGCACGCGCGTGAGCACGAGGATTCGAGTTCCGAACCTATGCTGAGCTGGCGTAGGATGGCAGCGACGTCGGCTGTCGTGGGGACTGTTCGCTCCCCGTGCGATGGCGGGGTACTATCCTTGATGATGAGATAGGCGGCCACGTAGGTATCGCACGCCTGTTTCTTTGCAAGTAACCCCGGATCAGCCATGGCCTGCTGCCAGAGTTCTTGGCGTGCCCTCCGCTCGCGAGGGGTATCCTCCGGCATCGCCTTGAACGTCTCTACGATTCGTTCAATGTAGGAATTCTGTGGCTTCCAAGTCTTGTCTTGAAAAATATCGAGCCGCCCCTGTCCGATACGTTCGTCTCGGTTCCTGAGGAAATATCTGCGGCACTCAGACTTCTCGTCTGCAGTGAGAGGCTTGTACGCGTCGTCAGGAATACCATCGTCCATGAGGCTGTCGAGCTTTTCGCCGAAAGCGAACGTTCCGAGGAGAGCATCCCCACAGACAAGATTGGCATCGAGGAAACCGAGCGGCTTGCCCGGTTCGAGAGACTCGATCCAGAGCGCAACTTTGGCGAGGTCGATTGCCATTGGATTGCGATCGACACCATGAATGCATCGCCTGATCACGTCACGCATGGCCTCGCGATACTGATCCGCCGAAGCGACACCGCCGTTGCGGGCGCGCGCGACCCGTGTCGCCAATCGGCGCGCGGCTGCGAGGAGGAAATGTCCCGAACCACAGGCCGGGTCGATAATGCGTAGGCCGAGCAACGCACGGGTTGGATCTTGCGAGCCTGCAATGACGCGATCCATGACTGGGTCGGCAACGGTGTCCAATAGCGCCTGAACGAGGCTATCGGGAGTGTAGTAGCTGCCAGTCGTCTTTCTTGCGTTACCCTTCTTTTCCGCGCCTTCTGCAAAGAGCAGCTCTCTTCCGTTCGCAGTAATGCGCGGTGCGAGTTCGAGCAGACTTTCGTAAACGGAGCCGAGTTCCTCGGTCTGCATATCTCGCCAATTGACGGGTAATGTGCCGTCCTGGCCTTTGAGCCAAGCCAGACGATGGATGGCCCTCATCAAGTCCCGGTTCGCCAGGGCACAGCTTTCGAGATCATCCATGCGGCCCGGCTCGAACAGCCCGGAGAGTGCAGGCAGGCCAAGTTCTTCTTGCCCCTCCGCTAGACCATGGAAGACAATCTGAAGCGCCTCCCAACGATCAGTGTGGGCATCGTATGACGTTCGACGGATGCTGGCCTGTCGAAGGTTTCCGAGACTGTAGCCCTGCGCATAACGCAGCCGCTTGAGCGCGGCAGTCTGAGGAGGATGCAGGAGGTCGCGATCCTCGGCGACGAAGAGGAAGATCAGCCTGTAGACGAGGTGCAGGCACTGCTCGAAGTAGATCTGCGCCGGGATCACGCCGCTGCCGACGAACTTGCGTAGGTCCCCATTGGCTGGATGGCTGAGGAAGCCAGTACCTAGCGCCAGAAGGGCTTCTTCGACGCCGTCGCGCAAGCGGTCGCGGGCGACCTCGCCTTCCTTCAGACCGGCAAGCCGCCACCGCTCCAGAGTGCAATCCGAAACCGCATCGGCGGGCTTGCCGAACCGAGTGGCATGCAACAGCAGCCAGAGCACGGCGAAGTCGACACGGCCTTCGTTCGTGAAAATCGCGTCGAGGTCGGCCTCAATGTAAGCGGGGCGGGTCAGGCTGGGGTTGTCGCGCAGCAGGCGCAGCCGCGTGCCGCAGCAGGCGAGGCCCCAGAGAGCGGGGTCTTCGGCGTTGAGCCAGTCTTGGATGACGCTGGCGGCCGATCCGCGCCGTCCGGCTGCCGTGAGGCTCGGGCTCACGCGGTCGATGCCGTCAGCCGGCGGGACCACGACTACCGGCACACGTCCGCTCAAAGCTTCGAAAGTCAGCGGGTAGATGTCGCCGTCGCGGTCGCGCCGACCGATCGGCACGAGGTCCCGAAACTCCAGGACGTCACGCAGGAGGGCCTCGGTGAAGCGCTCTGTGGCCGCGAGCGAGGGCTCCGGGTGCGCCGTGAGGTCGGCGTAGTGCGCCTGGGCAATCCGGTAGGCTCGCGCGATTTCATCGCGAAGGATCAGGCCTCGCGCGATGCCGTAATCGGTCGCGGTCTGCTCGTCCGCCTCGATACGGGCGATCTGTGTCAGCATCGCCGGCGCGATCAGGCCACCTTCGAGGGTGATCGCATCGAATGCGATGGCCGGCGCGCGCTTGGCGCGGCGGGTCCGCGCCGCGGGTCTCGGCTGGCGGGCCATCACAGATCTCCCGGGGTGAGGATGTAGACGCCGACGATGTCGGCGGGCAGGATCGGCTCGACCGTCACCCGGGGCGTTCCTTGAGCAGCAGCGCGGACGCGGCGGTGGTCGGCCTCAAGCGCTTTGCCGCGTTGGGTGGCGTAGGCCTCTATTGCAGGCATGTAGGTACCCAGCACACGCTCGCAGGCCTTCTCGATCAGACGGTGGCGTGCAGTCTCAGAAAGATCGCCGCTCGCAGGCGCTTCGAGCAACTGCTGAGCCGCCTCGCCCTCAGCGATGGCGGTCGGATGGGATCCGGCGAAGGCCAGAGTTACGGCCTCCTCCGAGAGAAGCATGCGCTCAGTCCGTCCGTGGACAGTGAGCTTGTGGCGCAAACGGATCAGCACGACCGTCGTCATCGCATCGACGGCTTCGGTGCTCCACACCCCGGTCCGGGCGAGCTCGAAGCCGGTCTCGCTCTTTGGGTCGAGCGCCGTCTCCAGCAGGCTTTCGGCCAGCGTCGACGTGATTGGGTGGGCCCGACCGACAGTGGCGGCTCCGACCGGCGCTTTGGCCTCGAAGCTGATCCGCACATCGCCTCTGACGCCACTTGCGTCGAGACGCTCAGTTATGGTCGCCGGCAGCTTGGCGAGATCGGCACGGAACGTCGCCTCACGGGCGGGCTCGAGGGCCGTGTTGAAGTGATCCATCGCTTGGGCGACGAAGCGCTCGACCCGATCGGGGCCGCCGATGATTGCGCGCCAGCTCTCCCATTCCGGCATCACTTCAGCGGGCTTAAGAGCGTGTTGCGCGTAGCGCGCACGCGACCGCTTCTCGCCCTCTTCTGCATCGCGCCAGCAGGCCGACAATACACTCGCTTCCTTGGCAAAGAGGTCAAGCTGCCGCTGGGCGCGCGGTCGGCCGCGGTGCTCTAGCATCGCGTTCAGGAGCGCACCGGAGATCACCTGGCGATCCTCAGGGAGCGCGATGATGACGCCGAGATCCTTCTTGATCTGCTCAGCCTTCCTCAGGATCACGCTGAGGACGGCGCTGTCGATCAGGCTGTCAGCACCGAACAGCAGCATCGACTTTACAATTGGGGCTGGTTGGCCGAAGCGGTCGACGCGTCCTTCGCGCTGCTGATGCCGGGTCGGGTTCCACGACAGGTCGTAGTGCACGACGGCATCGAACAGCATCTGCAGGTTGATGCCCTCAGAGAGGCAGTCGGTTGCCACCAGCAGGCGCTGCGGCTCCTCAACCATGCCTTCGACACGGTCGCGGCGATCATCGGGAACGAGCAGACCGGTGACGGTCTCGATGGCAAGGCGGGGAAAGGCTTTTCGCAGCGCCGTGGCGACGTAATCTGCCGTGGCAATGTAGCGGCAGAATACGACAGGATTCGCGCCGGCAGCGACGAGGGGCTTCAGCTCCTCGATCATCATCGCGAGCTTCGGGTCCGGCTTTCGGACCAGCGCTTCCGCCTGCTGGATCAGCTTGGCGAGCGCAGGATCGGTGCCGAGGTAGGCGCTCGGTTCGGCGTCGACGGCTTCGGTATCCTCGTCCTCCTCGTCGAGGACCTGCATTGATAGGCGATCGGGATCGCCGTCCTGGCGGTTTCGGAGCGCGTTCAGGGCGGCAGCGGGAGAGGATCCCACGCACCGTAGAAGTGCCAGTGTAGACCAGAGAGTGAGGCGCTGACGATGCGTGCCGTCGCCCGCGTCCTCGATGCGGTCGAGGCAGTAGTCGAGGACGGCATCGTGGAACGCCGTATGATCGGAGCCCAACGAGTAGGGTCGGTGGAGCTTCTCGTGCTTCGGGAAGATCTGATCGTCTTCCCATTTCTGATCGAGAATGTCTTTGCGCCGTCGCTGCACGAAGTGGCGCGCGAGCGCGATACGACCGGCATTGGTATCGAGACCTGCCATCTCGAAACTGTCGTCGAGGAGCTTCAATAGACGGTCGAAGGCTTCCTCGTCGCCACTGTGCGGGGTCGCCGTGAGGAACAGCATGTGCCGCTCGGCATCCCTGGCGAGACGCTGCAGGAGCCGGTAGCGACGCTGACGGCTGCCATGCGTGCCGACGCAAGCATGGGCTTCGTCGACGACGACGCAGGGTGGGCAGGACGCGGCAAAGCTCTCACGGCGCTTTTCAGCCTTGATGTAGTCGAGGCTCACAACCGTGAAGGGATGGACCTCAAACAGGCTCTGGGTCCCGACGACCTTCCGCTCGAGGCGCGGCGCGGAAGCTGACGTCACGGGGACGGCTTCAATGTCGAACTTGGTGCGTAGCTCCCCGACCCACTGATCGACGAGATGGGGCGGGCAGAGGATGCAGAAGCGCTCAATCTCGCCGCGGTCGAGGAGTTCGCGAACGATGAGGCCGGCCTCGACGGTCTTGCCAATGCCGACATCATCGGCAATCAGCAGACGCACGACGGGCAGACGCATCGCCATCAGCAGCGGCACGAGTTGATAGGCGCGCGGCTCGAAACTGACGCGTGCCGACGAGCGGAACGGACCTGCACCCCGCCGAAGCGAAAGGCGTAGCGCCTCTGCGAGGAGGCGTGCGTTCTCCTGCGTGCCGCGCACGTCAACGTCCGGCGGGGGGAAGTGAGCCGCCTCAACCGGCACGCGCTCAAGCGCCGGCAGGATCGTCAGCGCGTCGGCTTCGGTGCCCGAAAGCGGGCGAAGCCGCAGCGCGGCCGGATCGTCATGGGGCAGCGCAACCCATTCCCGGCCACGTGCCCGAACGAGATCGCCGGGGGAAAACTGGACGGTCATGCGGCGACCTTGAACAGCGTGCTGAGGGCAGAGGGTGGATCGTGCTCGGGATCGCCCTTGAGAACCACGAGCGTCCAGCCGCCGTCCTCAAGCTCATCGACGACCTCCTGCGGCGGCGGCGCGTAGGCGATCGCGACGTGGTGACTGCGCCAGACATCGAGGAGCCCGTCGGTATCGAACTTCAGGCGCTTGGCATCGAATGGCGGCAGACCCCATCGGCTGAGAGCCTGCGGCCAAGTTTCGATGGTCGCGGCGACCGACGGCGCTGTGCAAACGACGGAGGTTGACCGGATAACACCGGCGGCGAGCCGAACTAGCACGGCTCGCGCGTTCTCGTCGTTACGGTCGATGAGAGCGTGGTCCATCTGGTTGTAGTAGGACAAGAGACAGCGGTAGCAGCCGCGCACACAGAAGGTCGCGTCGGCGTCCTTGAGCTTGGATGCGTCCCGCGTAGCGAGCGCGTCGTCGATGCTGTCGGGGGTGAAGTGCATGACTTCCAGAGCGCGGTGGGCGACCTCTGCCAACCGTTCTGGCTCGCTGACGAGCCGCCGCAGGACACCGGCTCCGCCCTCGCTGGACTCGTAGGCCAGGATGGCCTTGCGATTGCGACGGTCAGGCACGGCCTCTGTGGCAATCTCGCCTTCCTCGACCTGGAAGACGAGGCTCAAGCCACGAGCGACCGCGTACTGGAGCGTGGCAAGCGTGCACTCCTCAGCCTCTGGGCCGAAGAGTTTTAGCAGGGCTGCATTCTTGTGGTCTTGGACAATGGGTACGACGCGCACGGCTCCTGGGCGTGAGGGGTCGGCCGGGTCGGTATCGTCGTCGTCGCGCTCTTGGTCGGCCCCGACCCATTGGCCGTTTTGCGGATCGATGGGGTAGCCGTAGAGATCCTTGTCCTTGCGCTTGCGAAGGCCGAGGTTGAGCCGGCTGATCTGAGCTCGGGGTGCGTAGGTCAGGTCCAGCACGGTCCCATCGTCATCCTCAGCGACGGCGGTCAGGACGTCGCTCTGACCGTTACGCTTGGCCCAGGTGAACGTCGTCTGGATCTCGAACCCGCGACCCCGACGAGCCTCCTCGTTGGCGGTGATCCGCTCGGACGGGATTGTCTCGACGTTCTCGATGCGTAGAACCTTCTGGATCCGCTTCGCACCCGTCATCTGCTTGCCGCAGGCGTGACACAGATTCTGTCCGTCACCCTCGTGGCCCGCGCCGCAGGAGCGGCAGACGCGCCAGAGCGCGAGATTGCTCTCGGCCAAGATACCCTGCGCGTCGCGGACGTCCGGCGGGATCTTGGCGCGCACGACCTTGAAGGCACGCCCCTCGTGATAGATCAGAGAGCCGGGACCAAACTCGGCGATTGCCAGGAAGCGGGCGCGCTGAAGGTAAGCCGCGCGCGGACCACCGGAGCCCTGCTCGGGCACGTAGGCGTAGAGCGGTAGCCGCGGGAAGTTGTAACCCGGCAGGAACCCCTCGGTCGCCAGGTAGCGATGCGAGGCGAAATCCGAATTATCCGACCTACCGCCATGCTCCAGCAGCCTGATCTGGCTGTTGGCGATGCGGAAGGCCCGCTCGGCCGCATCACGCGCCTGCTTGGTCAGGCCAGGCCGCATGCTCTGACGATTGGCTTCCTCCATCTGCGCGAAGGCGGCATTGTAGAGGTCACGCCACCGTCCGAAAGCGCTGTTGAAGCGCTGTGACGCCGTTCTTGCGACCTCGGCTACGAAGGCGTTCGGGTTCTTCAGCCAATCGCTGCCGGGATCGTTCAGAACGGCGGGGGTAACGCAGTCGCGAATCGTGTCGAGGATCCGTTCGAAGTCACCCTCGACCCCGACTACGCGGTCCGGGTTCGTGAGATGGTCGACGATGTCGGTGCGGACCGTGCGCTTGGGCGTATCAAGATCGAGGATGGCTGGGATGGCGTCGGGCAACTCCTGACGCAACCGGCCGTCGGCACCGGCCTTGGCCAACCAGATCGCATTGAGATGAGCCTCGACGAGGTCGCGGTTGGCGAGATCGATGCCCGGAGGCCTGACGGAGCCGGCGACGAGCTGCTCGCGCCGGGCGAAGTAGTACTGATCGTGGGGACTCTGCGCAGCGCAGTAGGTCACGATGAGCGCCGCTTGGCCGGAACGTCCGGCCCGCCCCGAGCGCTGCGCGTAGTTCGCCGGCGTGGGCGGTGCGTTGCGCAAGTAGACTGCGTTCAGAACCGAGATGTCGACGCCGAGCTCCATCGTCGGCGAGCAGAACAGCACCGGCAGGAAGCTGTCGGCCTCCAGCGGATTGGTCTGGTCCGCGCGCATCGTGTCGAGGTTGCGCCGTCCGGCATCGCCCCATCGGAAGCGCGCCTCACGCCACAGCCGCAAGTCTTTGTCGACCTGCGCGGTGTGCTCACGGCTCTCGAAGCCGAGCAGGCTGTCGTCATCGCTCATGAGGATGCTAGCCGTCTCGCGATAGAGGCCTGCGAAGTAGCTGTTCACGTCCTTCGCGGGCGCGTCAGCGACGAGGCGGATAGCGGAGGGAAGCAGCCTCAGACCCGTGATTCCGTATTCTACGATCTCCCGGATCCAATTCTGCGCCTTGGCGATACGGACGACGCTTTCCAAAAGTTCGTCGTACTCGTGGATCGTGAGGCGTCGGCCGCCCCAGAGGCGACCGTCGCGCAGCCGCTTGCCGACCCGGCTGTTCGGGCCAGCTGTTATCAGCCGATGGTCACGCGCGCCGCCGGGAGGGAGCGGTTTTCCACCTGCACTCTCGGGCACAATCAGGATGCCGGCGGTGGAGACTGTCTCCTGATCCGAGATCGCCCAGGGTGCGCGCAGGTTGTCGCGCGAAGACAGCCCGAGGCTGTCGAGCGGTCCCTTCTTCAGGAAGTCGCTTTCGACCGCGAGTTCCCCACGCATGACCTCGAATAGGGCGCGAAAGACTGCTCGGCGGTCGTCAGGCTGGAGAGCCCGCAGAAGCTGGTAGTCCTTGAAGAGACTGTCGTCAGAGCAGCTTTCGAGACCTGGGTAATGCGCTCTGACAAGCTGAAGATTTTCGAGGTTGAGATTGGTGTAGCGCCAACCGCGGCGTTGGTCGCTCCACACCCGGTGGCTGAGCACCCGGGTCAGATCGGTGATGGCCCGCGCACGCGACGGCCCGACGGCCTGGGGTGCAGACATCCAGTGCCGCCGCCGTGCGTCATTGCCGTCCTCGAAACCGAGCGCTTTCTGGAGTGCCGTGCCGTACTCGGCTTCGGCGAGGCCATCCGGACCGGCGGCTCGGACGGCCGACAGCACGGCGGCGCGCAGCAGCGTCGTGAAGATGAAGTCGTTAAAGTGACCGGCTTGGAGTGCGGCGTCCTGCCGGTTGTCCGAAAAGCCCAGCACCTTCCGCTTGTCGGCCGCGATCTTCGCGTCGGGTCGGTGCATGTAACGCAGGAGACTGCTGACGAGGAGCGTCGTCGCGGACGAGCGCCCTTCGGCGGTGAGGCCCGCGAGCTTGTTCTGCTCGCGGGTGCCGGGTTGCGCCTCATGCTCGCAGGCCAAGCAGAAGCGCCAGCGGCCGGGGATGAACCAAGCTTGGCGTCCGGTCGGGTCGACCCGGCCATTCGGCAGAACAGAGACGGCCGCGACCTGCTGCTTGCGGCGCGTCGCCTTCAGCCGTGGACCACGGGGCGCGTGCTCGACCCATTCGTCTGGGTAGTCGGTCAATGCGCCCTGGAAGAAGTCGTTGATCGTCTCGGGCTCGGGCACGAGATACCCGGCGATCCCATGTTCGGTATCGCGCTCGTTGATGG
The DNA here is from genome assembly GCF_011043735.1 of Methylobacterium sp. DB0501. GTDB lineage: Bacteria > Pseudomonadota > Alphaproteobacteria > Rhizobiales > Beijerinckiaceae > Methylobacterium > Methylobacterium alsaeris. The sequence continues at coordinate 794,734 of NZ_JAAKGV010000001.1, forward strand.
GATCGTCGATCGACCGTGCGACGAAGTTGTCGCCTGCCTCGTCGTCGAGCCGGGTCACCGGGTGGTACTCGTGCCCGCACTCGCGGCAGAAATGGGTCGAGAACAGCCGAGCGGTCTTGTCTTCCGGGTGATGGGTCTGGCCGTTCAGCGTCACCCGGCGAATGCCGGGGGAACCGGCCGTGCGCAGGGTCGCGTAGACGAGCCCTGCGCCCGAGATGAATCGATGGAGCTTGAAAGCCAGGAATGCTCGGGAGCCTGAGCCACCCCGCTCAGCACCCGGCCGCGCTAAGAGGCTGAGCATCTCGCGCAACCGCTGCTCACACAGCGCGGCGTCGCACCCGGTCTCTCCGGCTAGGATCTCTGCCGCTGCGACCAGGGTCATGGGTGCCCGTCGCTTCAACTGTGGCTTGTACTCAAGACCGATGCGAAGCTCGATCCAAACAGCGAGCGGATGGACCTTGAGTTCTGCATCCGTTGCCGCTGCCGGGACGGTGTTCCGGATGCTGGCAGCAAGCCGCCCTTGAATGCCAGCGACGGTCAGATCCTCGTCGGTGGCACGTTGGAGGGCCTCATCGATGACGCAGTCATGAGGGATTTTGACCCCGAACAGATCGCTGGCAACCTTCGCCACGGCCTCGACGGGATTGCCCTGATCTGGCGTCGCCATGGTTGCGGACGTGCCGATGCAGACGGGGGGTCGACTATCGCGGCAAAGCTGATCGCGAAGGCGGCGTACGAGGACGGCGACGTCGGCTCCCTGTCGACCGCGATAGGTGTGCAACTCATCGAGCACGATCCAGCGCAATCCGCGGGCGTTGCCGATCACCTGGGCGTCGAGCTCGCTCTGCCGCGTCAGCAGGAGTTCGAGCATCATGAAGTTGGTCAGGAGGATGTCGGGCGGATTATCCCGAACCTCCTCGCGCTTCTCACGGCTCTCCTGGCCCGTGTAGATGCGCACTCTGGGACGCTGCGCCTCAGGGATCCCGCACTGGTTCAGGAACTCGGTCAGGCCTTCGTACTGCGAGTTCGCCAAGGCGTTCATCGGGTAGACTACGATGGCGCGTGTGCACGGCTTGAAGTCGGGCTTCTGCCGCTCGCGGACGGCTTCGTCGATGATCGGCAGGAAGTAGCAGAGCGACTTGCCCGATCCGGTCCCGGTCGTAACGACGAAGCTCTTGTCCGCCTTGGCCTTGGTCAGCGCCTCGGCCTGATGCCGGTGAGGATCAAGGACCCGACCGCGCTCGCGGAAGATCTGTGGCGTGAGCGGGTGCAGGATCCCGTCGTTCACAAGCGCCTGCAGGGTCTCGCCGCGCGCAAAGTGCGGGTTGATCGTGATGAGGGGATCCGGCCAGAACGCCTTGCCGTCGTAGAGGCGATCGACTTCGGTCCGGATGTCGTCGGCGGCGATCCTGTTAAAGGACCGCGCGAAGGCGTCGTAATCTCGGATCAGGCTCTGGTCGAGGCCGAACGCATCCACCGTGTCATGTCCCCCGCATGACGGCCGGCATGTCCGGCCATTCTCTGCCACTGGATGCGACGCTACCCTAGGTCCTCGCCGACAGGTAGCGGAAAGCTCGGCCGCGATCCGCCCAAGCGTTGTTTCAACAGCGGTCGTTTCGCCAGTGTGACCTGCGAAGCCGTGAGAGCTCTCGCGCTTGGGCATTCAAGCCGGCTGGAGGGCGACACGAATCGCTTCTTTCTGTGACGCGATGAGCACCGCGGACATGGCGTTCACGTCCGCAACGCTGCGGGATACGACCTATTGTCGGTACTGTCGGCACCGTCGGTGATGCGTGGCCCGGTCGTGCTGGGTACGACGGACGGGTTCGGTTCCCTTGTCCTGGAGCGGTTCTGACAATAGCGTCGGTAGCGACGGAAGGGTCGCGGGTTCAGGCGGCCTCGGCGGTATCGGCTGGGGCCTGGGGCCAGAGCGCGCCGGTGTTGACGACGTACTCCTCTCGCGCCCGGCCCTTGGTCTCGCCGGCGCGATGGAAGTCCTCGCGCAGGAGACCGGCCTCGACGAGGATCTCACAGGCGGCCTTGCGGTTACGGGTGTCAGCGAGGCGACCGCTCGCGACGCGCTGAAGCTGACGCCCGGTGAAGCGCTCCCATTTGCGCTCGCGGATGACGGCGAGCACCGCGCGGGCGTCGGCCTCGCCGTCGCCGACGGCCGCGGTCTGCCGGACGCGACGGGCCTGCTGAAGGAAGTAGGAGCTCATCAGGATGATCGCCTCCTGCATCTGCGCGCCGCCGATGCGCCGCGGCACCGGGGTGCCGTCCGGCTCGGCGCACCAGTGGAGGAAACTGAGCACGGCGCTGAGCCGCAGGACCTGGCCGGGAGCCTTGTTCAGGGTCGAGGCGTACCAGGCGCTGCAGCCCTCGGCCGCGTCCATCATCTGCTGACCGAAATCCTGAAGCCGGTCGACGGCCTCGTCGGTCAGCTCGATCCGCTCTGGCTCTGGCCGATCGGGGTCGGCCCTCTGGTCCTGCTGCAGGCACTCGATGCGCATGAGGGCGGCAAGGGCGGCCGCGTCGTCGGCGCGCTCGTTCGTGTCCGTGCGCCGCGGGATCGTGAACGTCTTCGCCGGCCTCGGCCACATCCAGAGGAAGCGGTGGGCGAGCCCGTCGTCGGTCTTCGTCAGAAAGGCGCGCAGCGGATCGGGCTGGACGCTGCCGATGACGCCGATCGAGAGATGCGGGATCTCCACGGGCGTGCGCAGGCCGTTCTTCAGGTCGCCGCCCTTGCGGATCACGCTGTAGGGATCCCCATCGAAGGCTTTCAGCCAGAACGGCCGATCGGCGCTCACGCCCTTGGCGCGGTAGCGGTCGAAGCCGCCGAACCAGCCGGCGAGCTCGTCGGAGAACTGCAGCAGGCCGCGGGGCGAGCCGGCCGCGGTGGCGATCAGGCCTTCCGTGGTCGCATCGACGACGTGCAACACCGGCACCACCGGGGCCGCCGGGACCTGGGCCTCGCTCGGCCAGGCCGGCAGCCCTTCCAGAGGATTGGGCGGCACCTCGTCTTTGGCGAGATCCTCGATCTTGGCCGGCTTGGGTCGGGTTGCGAGCGTCTCCTCGACCTCGCGCTTCCAGGACCGGTCCATGTATTCGGCCACGAGGGCTTGCAGCCGGTGCGCCGGTCCGGCGTCGCTGATCTGGCGGGCGCGCTCTTGCTCGATGGCGTGGATCAACTTGCGCACGGGGCGCATGCCAGGGCTCTTGGCGGTCGAAGGGTTTCCGACGAGACCGATCCAGAGCACGCACGGGTGCTCCCAGACGCCTTCGACGTTGGGCCAGCGCACATTGCCGAGCATGGCCCCAACGGTGGCGAGCAGGGTGCCGGCGGTGTAGTCGATTGGCGCATTCGCCGCCCGGGCTGACAGTGCGACCCACTGCGACCAGAACGGCCCGAGCATGTCGACCGGGAAGCGGGGCGCATCACCGAAGTCGCTGGAGAGGAGCGACCGATCGGGCGCGTCCCAGGTGAAGGCTTCGGGCCGCAGGTCGGCCGTACCGGGCAGTCCATCCTCGGCGGGGTCGTTGGGGTTGGGCATGGCCTTGCGCCTGGTGGTTCGTGACGGACCTTAGGGAGGCGTCTCAAACCTAACGCAGCCCTGTCGTACCCGCTGTCCCCAGGACGACAAGCTGATCGTTCAACCGGTATGCTGAAGATGTTCTTCATCCTGACGGTGAACAGAACCGCCTCATGCGGGTCCGGATTTGTGCGCCTTGGATAGTCCTTTCTTGCTGGCTGCACGCGGAGACTTCGGTTTTGAAGTCGCTTTCGGATCTGCTGCGAGCAGTCCTTCGCAACTCAGCGCGAGTCGTCGTCCATAAGTCCGTGATGCGTCACGGACAGGCGCGGCAGTAACGGCGAACAGCATGTAAGCCGAGTGAAGCACGACGGCGACTGTGACGCCGAGGAGCTTCTCGTTCAGATCCTCGATCCGTGTGAACAGAGGAGGCTGGAGCCAGAGGATCGCCGCAGCCGATGATGCGACAAATCCGTTGCAGACAAGAGCGACCGGCTTCAGTCCGAGGAGGTTGCGCCGGTAGCCGTAGCTGATGAGGTTGTCGAATAGGATCGAGAACCGCTTGTGGTCGCGCGTGTTCTCCCGCAACCAATCGGCTGCGGCGAGGTAGAAGGCGTTTGCCTGCTGCAACTGCGTCTGCTCATCCTGTTCCGCCGGTACGGGCACCGATATCTTTGCGGCCACGAAGGCTCGGTAGCGGGCCTTTGACGGCTCCGGGATTGCAGGGTCGTTCCGGTGCCAGATCTCCGGCGACGTCCGCGTCCCGAGCTTGACTTCGACGACCTTGCCTCGTCGTTGCGCCAAGTCGGTAGCTGCGTAGAGGAGAACGAGGCTCATCACGCTGACCAGCGTGTTGGACAGCCGCAGGCGATCCCACGGTACCAGAACGAAGAGGAGCGCCAGCGTCGGCAGGAACGCAAGGAGCGCCGGACAGACGCGGGCGCGGAGGCTGTAAGCATCAAACAGCTTCACGCCGTCGAAGAGTTTCGCGAGGTCGGGCACCTATGCCTCAGATATTCAGAGTTCCGGTATAGTACAGGGCGTCAAATCGCGTCTGGCCCTCCCAATCGAGCGGGCAATTCTCCGGAATGTATGCGAGCTCGGACGCGTAGATATGCACCTTGTTCGCGTCGGTCAGGTCGAAGGTGATATGACCAGCCTTCGCCTGAGTGAGCTTGCGGTAGCCGCGGTAGTAATGCAGGTGGCGGCTCGGTGCTTCCCCGATCACGATAATGTTGGGGTCGAGCTTGTCGAGCCATGCGTTCGGGATCTTGCCGGACTTGCGCCCATGGTGTGAGGCAAAGATGATATGGACCTTCTCGAGAGGCACCTCATCGGTGATCGCCTCCATGAACGCGGTCTCAAGATCACCGAGCCACAGCATCTTGACGCCGTTCGCGGCGTTGTACTGAACAACCGTGGAAAGGTTGTTGAATGCGAGGCCGTGCTTGGCATCAACCCAGGCGTCGATGAAATGAGGATTGTTCAACCGCGGCCATAGGATACTGAGGCCGGCCGATCCTCGAGTGGCATCAGCTTCATTCATCCACTTGCGGGTACAACCCTGCGATATGTGGAAAGCCTTCGGTCCGTCTCGCAGCATGCAGTAGTGCTTGAACGAAACCGAAGGGTCATCCTTCGTCGCCTTGTTCGTCACGCAATAGAAATTTTGCAGGCTTAGGACCTCATCGAGATCCTTCAATCCAGCGATGTGATCTTCGTCTGGGTGCGTCGAGATGAACCGTACGCATCCTTTCTTGCTGGCTTCTGTCCACACCTGTGCAAGCAAGGCGGCCTTATTGTGTTCCTGTAGGTGACAGTCGATGATGGTGAAGTTGTCGCTCGCATGCGAGATGTAGAACATGTCTCCGTGGCCCACGGAGAGCGTTTTCACAAACGGCATCGGCCAGCCTTTTGCTGATGGAGCAACGTGCTGGCCCACCCCTCGACCGCCGTGCTTTCGATAGTCCCCAACGCAGATGTACGTAGTGTGTTCCCGATAGAGACCGCATTCGTTCCAGGAGGGCACAGTCGTCGCTGAACCTTTGTTCGATCAAGGAGCAGATCGGCGGACAGCATGGGCTCGGCGAACGCGAGTGTCCGCATTATCGCGGCTCTCGGCACATGTGAGATCAAGCTGCTCGATCCCTTCCTGCCTCGACCCCGTCGTGGTTCACTCACGGAAAGGGAAGGGGGCAGCCATGGTCGGATGGCATCCGGGCGGTGAGATCTGTCCGGTCTGTAGCGGCGAGGGACGAGGTTCGGTCTCCTACCCAGCTGCGATCTGTCGGGCGTGCGAAGGACGCCTCGTGGATTGGGCCGGTCGGCCGGTCGATCTTGCGAACACCTCCCTCCTCGGGGCCGACATCCAAGTGTCGAATGGCGATGATGTCATCGTCGATGGCGACACGCCGATCTTCGTCGACGGCATAGCCTGCTGGGCGCGCGAGGCGCGCTTCGGTGGCATCGTGGTCCAACCTGCCGCCGCGTGGCTCAAGCCGCCGTCTACGATCGAAGAAAAGGGCTGCCCCAAGACGCTCGCTGCGTTCGAGTACGATGGGCGGGCGGTGCTGGATTTCCTGATCGCCGCATCCCCATGGGGATCGATCGATCAAGCGATCGCGTCCCTGTCGCTCTTCGCGCATCCCGACGTGGTCGCGGCGACCGGACGCCGAGCCGTCTTCCATACGGTACGGGGTCGGACGGCCGACCGGGGCACGATCACCGGCGGCGTGATGGTCGACGACAATGCGAGCCCGGCCGTCGCCTTCGAGTGGAGCACGGGTTTGAAGCGCGCGATGACACGCGATCTGACCTGCTGCCACCTCTACGCGAGTTCGAGCGACCCGGAGGCCTACACGGATCTCCGCAACATCTTCTACGCGCCGAGCTTCATCGCGAAGCTGACCGACAGCCAAGCTCGGTCGCTCCCGGAGGTGCATGCCCTCCACGTTCTGCGGTACCGCGCATTCGCCCTGCACGGCTACTGTGGGCCGGGCAGCACGATTCGACCACCGAAGCCACAGAACTACGATGGCCTGACATGGGCCGATCCGGCGGGCGCGGGCGCGACCGCGGAACAAGTGGAGGCCACGTTTCGGGCTCGGCTGGCTCAGAAGCCAAAAGACCGGATCACCAAATCGGTGGCGCGATGCGGCTGGGTGTTCTCAGGCGGCCACCCGGACCCTCAGGTGGTCTATGATGGACGTTCATGACCTGCGCCGATCGTTCTCGGCCGGCGTAGGTCTCCGGTCGAGGTGGTAGGCGATGGCAGCCTCTGACAGGGGTTGGTGCCCGTGCCGGCCGGGGAACGCCCAGGGGCCGGGCTGACTGCTCCAACCCGATGTCCATCTGGCCCAGCGCAGGAACGTGCTGGCGAACGGTTCTTCGAGGATGATCGCCTCGGCCGCCGGCCATAGCGTGACGCTGTTGCGGGTGACCACGATCTCGTCGCGCCGAAGCGCAAGGACGCGGGTGATCGGCAGGGCGCAGATCCGAGCCAGGAGCATGATGAGCATGGCGCGCGCCTCTCCGGCGCTGCGCGGCCTCTCCAGGCGCTTTCGCCAGGCTTTGATCTCAGCGCGCAGCCGCTTCTCTTGGGCGACCGGACTGAGACGGCGCGGCTTGGGCGAGGTCAGGGTCGGACCGCCCTGAGTGGCGACGAAGCTGAGAAAGCCCTGGAGCGCGGCCCGGTGCCCGGGGCTTTTGCGCAGCGCACGTGCGAGGTGGCGCTGGCTCAAGTCGCCGAGCGTGGCGTCGCCGAGTTCGGCGAGGAGGGCGAGGGCGGCCGTGAGCGCGGTCCGCTGAGTGATCGGCTTCCTGTTCCGGGCCGCGAGGCTGTCGCGGTACCGGCGCAGCAAGGGCGCGTGCGGGCTGTCCCGATGCGCTGTCAGGATCGCCTCGACCCGCTCGTTCTCGATCAGAACCTGGAGCCGGGCCCGGTCCCAGTCGAGGACGCCGACATCGCTCATGAAGGCGATCAGGGGTGCGACGCGTCGTGTGCCCTCTGCGCCGATCGCGGCGTGGAGCGCGTCGGTGGTGAGGCGCTCGGGGTTCGGAGCCGTGAGCGCGATCCGACGGCAAGCGTCTGCCGCCCGGGCGATGCGCTCGGTGGCGAGGCCGTTGTCGAGGGGAATGCGACCGCTCTCACAGAAGGCGATGAACATCCCGGACATCCAGCGGATCGGGATCGTTGCGGCTTCCTCGGCGATCTGGCGCTCGGAACGGCGTCGCTGGCTGCAGGGGTAGCAGGGAGCGTGGCCGCTTCCGGGTATGACGGCCTGGCAGATCGGGCACGTGTGGGTGATTCCGACCGAGCAGGGGAAGCAGATCCGGTCGTCCGCCATCACGGGGCGATGGCGGCGACAGATGCGGCAGGTTGCCCTCATCGGCGCGGATCCGTGGCGGCGAGGAGGCGGGCGGCCCGCACGCGCCGGTACCCGGCGCGGTTCTGTCGGCGCAGGCGCTTGAGGGCGCGGTCCTGGAGCACGGGGACGAAGGTCCGATCGCGGGCGAATCCTTCGGGCAGGCGCAGGATCTGGAGTGCGAGGTCGCCGGGCTGGGCGACTTTGCGGAAGCTGCGCTGGGTGAGCCCGGCGCTGCCGGCGGCGACGAAGAAGCGGTTCGGCCAGTCACTGAGCCAGTGACCGACGGTCTCGAGGATGACGGCGCGATTGCCGGCCCGCATTCTCTCGAACCGGCATGCTGAGATCGAGGCCGCGTCGAGCCCGAGGGCGGCGCGCAAGGCGGGCAGCACATCGGGATGCCGGGCCACTGTCACCAGCGCACGCAATCCGGAAAAGGCGTCATCCCCTTCCCAGGGCCCGACCGTCGTACCCGGGTCGTTCGCGAGCACAGCGAGCAGGCGGGCCTGCAAGTCGAGCGCGGCCGGCGGGACCACCGCGGGATGCGGATCGCGATGCGCGAGATCGAGCCCGCACGCGTGGCAGGCATCCAATCGCCAGCGGTAGCTGCGATGGGGCACGATGGCGGCCCCACAATGGGGGCAGGCATCGCGGAGCAGCGTCATGCAGCTCGGGCAGGAGAGCACGAAGCTGTAGCGCCACGCTCGCCGCACGTACGGCTCCCCGTCTGCCAAGCATCGCGGGCAGATCTGAACCGCGTGTCGCACCCGTGTGCGGTGAAAAATCCCGGCGGACAGGATCAGCGGCGTATCGCCCGATCCCCGGCCGAACCGGCGGCGCAGGGCATCGAGCGTCATCGTCTGCACCCGTTCGAGGGTGAGACCGGCGCGGCCCGCGAGGTCGGCGAGCCAGGCGGTTTCCTCGCCGCGGTCGAGATCGCGGTTCCAGACCGGTCGGTCCGGCCACCATTGGGCAGCGAACACGGTTGGTGGCAGGCGGTGCCTGAACGCGGCGCGCGCGAGATACGAGCTCAGGATCTCGTCGTCGTAGGGGGCTGAGGGCAGGGGCCAGCGCATGGCACCCTCAGCCGGCTGCGCGACGCCGTTCCCCGCCATACGGCAACCGCGACGCGGCCTCGAGGAGCGCCAGATCGACCCTAGGCTTGCCGGCCTCGATCGCGGTCTCGGTGGCTCGCTGGATCACCCGCACGACCCGACCGACGGTGCCTTCAGACACATTGAACAGGGCCGTCAGGGGCTCCTTGTCGGCGAGGTTCGAGGGCTCGGGCAGTGGCAAAAGCCGCTCGTAGCTCGCCACGAACGAGCGAAATTCCTGGTTCAATCGCCAGCGCGGCAACACGAACGGCTCGAACCGGTTGGCGGTCTGCTCGTCGGTCTTGAGCGCGGCCTCGGCGTCGCGTGTTCCCGCCGCGACGATGGGCAGACGCAGGCGGTTGCTCAGGCTTTTGAGCAGGAGCAGCCGGTCGCGCTGGGCGCGCGGGGGCAGGCGCGTGATGTTGTGCAACTCATCGATCATCAGCATGCGCACCGCGAGCTGATCGAGGATTGCGCAGGTGTAGCGCATCAGGTTCTCGCTTCGCCGGGGCGGCGCGCAGCGCAAGCGTTCCAGGATCGCTTCCCAGAACAGGGCCTCGTTGGCCTCCTTCGGCATCTCGATGAGGACGACCGAGAGTGGCCGATGACCGGTCAGCCCGTCGGGCTCGCGCAGGCGCACCGGATCGCCGTGACGGGCGGCGAAGGTCTCCAGGATGGTGCTCTTGCCGTTGTTGCTGTCCCCGATCAGCAGGCAGTTTTCCATCCGCCGGGCCCTGGCGTGGTGGAGGATGCTCTCCAGCCGATCCATCGCCGCCGTTGCCGCCGGGTAGCCGATCCACTGATCGGACTGGACGAACGCGATCCGCTCCTGGCGCGAGCGGTCCACGAGGAGCCGGACATCCGGCTGGAGGTGGGGATAGCGCTCGGACATCGGCGGCCTCGCAGATCGAGTTCCTGTTTTGTTCTAATCCGGGACGCTGATCAACGGGCTGGGGCGCGCTGTCCTCAGGCCTGTGGAGCGCTGTGGAGAACGGGGACAGGCGCTCGGGCGGTGGGTGTCACCCTTCGGCGGCGTCCAAGCACCTGCGCAGAATGAGCGATAGCGGTTGCGCAGAATTGGCAATGGGCGTGTCGCCCCGGCAGGGGCTGGGACCCAACTTGAACTGGCGGAGCGATGTCCATGGCAGGGCGAGGTTCTCGGCGGCGACCGCGCCGCTATCGAGAAACATTGGGTTCTCGTAGCCGGTGCCGCCGCAATCGGTGCAGTCGACGATGGCTTCCTTGCCATGCGCGTCGACGTGACCGCGCTCATAGCGGTACCAGTCCGTGACGATTTCTCAATTGCCCTGACAGGTCTAGTACCACATTTGATCGGCCTCGTCTTTCAAATCTGGTTTGCGGCGGGCGTGATCCCGATTTGGCGGAGTGCGGCTTGGTGGGCGGCCATCATTGCCGTCTCGGCCGGAAGCGAGGTGACCTCGCGATTGAGCCGAGCAACGAACGCTGAGGTCTCGCGATCCTCTCGCCTCCGCCGGTACGCGGTGTGCAGATCGCTCTCGTGGTGCTTCTGGACCGCGGTTTGTGCGACTGCGAGGCAAGCGCGCTCGGCGTCCGTCGGTTCATGTGCTTGAAAGGCGATGGCATAGGCGACTTTGGCCGCGCCCTCGCATGCGTTTTGAAGGATGAGCAACCGATCGTAGAGCGCTGCGAGATGGGGATTGAGGTCTTCGCGGGGGTAGAACGTCATCAGGTCGATGACATCGGGTTCCCCGTGCTCACAGCGCGGTCGCGTCACACGACCGATGCGCTCGACGTCGAACTGCCCGCTGATCAGGCTCTCCCAGCAGAAAGCGTTGTCGGCCGGCGTTTCGCCGACGCGCCCGTGGATCAGGCCTTCGGGGATCGCGATGGCGATTGCCCCGGACGTTGAGGTACAGTCGGAAAACAGCCGTGCCATCATGGCGATCTCTCCGAGGCGCTCGATCAAGATCTGCGGCGGGGCTTTGGCCCGGTTCATGAACCGCGCCATGGCGTGGACGCTGAGGTGAACCTGCGGATTGTACTGCGTGACGTGATAGAACCCCCGTTCCTGCTTGTAGGTCAGGCCGCACAGCGAGACGCCCAGATTGCCTCTGCGAACGAGCGTTTCCGCTTCGATCCAGACATCGATCTGACGCTGGACTTTCTTGAGGGTCCGCATCGTCGCGATGGTCTCCTCGCTTGCGACCGTTTGCAACTTCGACAGAAGGTTGCCGTAGCATCGCTCGACGAACTCGATGCTGGCTTTCCGATGCCGGAAGAACAGCCCTAGAGCGAGGCTGCCGATCTCTCCTAGGGGTTCTGTGAAGGCGGCAGATTGATCAAATATCTGGCGCTGGAGACGCTCGCAGAAATTCTGGCAGGCGTGTTCGGAGGTATAGGTCGTGGGGTGCGGACGTGCGATATCGCCGAACCCCCGGCATGTGGACCGGCGGGCCATGTCGAACTCCAATGGGATATGAGGATTTTGGTGTCGCGGGCAGCTCGGACACGCTGCAGCGGCGTTGGTGGGACAGGCCGCCTGGGCAAAGGTCCGAAGGAACCTGATGTAGGGGTGCTCGGGCCCAAAGTGGATGATTTCGTCGTTGGTGAGGTGCACGAGGTCCGAAAACGTTGCGTGCATCGCGGCCTCGGCATCCTAGGTCGTCGGGCAGGCGGCCCCACGCGACGGGGCGCTGGATCTGACCGCGCCGTTCCGGGCGCGCATTGGCGATGGCGATCGCGCCCTCGTGGGTGGTGTTCCACAAGGTGCATTTATCGTCGCGGTCCGTGGGGGCTGCGTCGCCCGCACGGTGGAAGAGGATCAGCGGCGGTGGGCGCGGACGAACCGGGCGATCTTTACGTCGCCCCAGTCAGCCATGGCGTCGAAGGCGGCATGGATCGCAGCCTCGGCTTCGTGGAACAGCGCAATCTGTTACTTGATGGGAGCGAAAGGCCCCGGCGTTTACGCCGTTGCGACCAGAGAGAAAGGGAGAACTGCACAGTTACCTGACTCGTAAGGATGAGATTCGAAGTGCCTAGCCAATCGTTTGGCCAGGACCCTGCGACATCCAGGTGCCCCTACCCGGGCGTGCGAAGAAGTAATTCAACGTGCGAAGCCCCGGGGACAATGTCCCGATACTGGCAGCCTCAGGCTGGTTGAGGGCTAGGGGAGGACCGAGAGGTTGAGCAACTGCGAAGAGCCAATCTAAAGACTCGTGAACGCCAACCTGCCAAAGGGGCTGACAGGCAGGACCAAAATGGTAAGCGGGTAGGTCCGACACATCAACGTTGTGTCGGCGATGTTCATGAACCCCGCCGGGTCACAGGCTCCAACCTCCTCGGACCGCATCTTCGGTCTGATCAACTGGGTAAGCCCCACTCGTCCCGCCGGCAGGCGGTATCCCGACCGCAAGGAAGGGGGACGGCGGAGGGGGTAGAGGAAAGCCGGAGAAAGCGAAGGCCGCACTGTAATGGCGCGGATAGGGCCCGCGTGAGCGGGACATACCCAGTCCGAAAGGACGCAGACTTCCGGCAGGTCTCAGCGGAAGCGAGGTGCTGGCATGGTGCCAGTCGTTGGAGACGTTAGACGATGCTCGTCATCGAACAGACCAACGAGCGTGAACTGAAGCGGTGGTCCGACATCAACTGGACCGCCGCCGAGGCGAACGTGCGCCATATCCAGGACCGCATCTTCCGAGCGGCCGCGGATGGGAAGCATGCGAAGGTGAAGAACCTTCAAAAGCTCCTCGTCCGCTCCACGTCCGCCAGGCTCAAGGGTGTCCGACAGGTGACCCAGGAGAATGGCGGCAAGCACACGTCAGGCGTCGATGGGGTGGTGTGCAACACCCCGGAGAGCCGCTTGGCGCTCCTGAAGGACGGCCTGAGTCTCCACGGGTACAAGCCGAAACCGGTACGGCGGGTTCACATCCCGAAGTCCGGCGGAAAGTTGCGCCCTCTGGGGATTCCGACCGTGAGGGATCGTGTCATGCAGGCCATCGTCAAGATGGCGCTGGAGCCGGAATGGGAGAGCCGTTTCGAGGCCAACTCCTACGGGTTCCGGCCCGGGCGTTCCTGTCATGATGCTATCGAGGCCATCCATACGACGCTGAACCAGAAGGGTAGCAGCAAATGGGTGCTCGATGCGGATATCAGCGGATGCTTCGACAATATCGATCATGATGCTCTGTTGCAGCGACTGCCGGTGTTCACGACGGTGATCCGACGCTGGCTCAAGGCCGGCGTCGTGGAGTTCGGTAAGCTCGCGCCGTCCGAGACGGGAACGCCGCAGGGAGGGGTCATCTCTCCTCTCTTGGCGAACATCGCCTTGGACGGCATGGAGCGACTGTTCGGTGCCGAGCGAGCGGACGGGAGCCAAGTGTCCCCAGCCCAACGACGGAACGCGGATCGAGGCGTCAACCTCATCCGCTACGCCGACGACTTCGTGATCACCGCTCCCTCACGGGAAGTCCTCGAAGCGTACGTCACTCCGAAGGTCGAGGCATTCCTCGCCGAACGGGGACTACGACTGAGTGAAGCGAAAACCCGGATTGTCCATGTCGACGACGGGTTCAACTTCCTCGGCTTCGAGATCAGGCAAATGGGCAGGACGCTGCTGGCGCGCCCTCAGAAGGCCAAGGTGCTTGGGCATCTAGCTCAACTCAAGGCCTATCTGAACGCGAATAAGCAGACGCCTGTTTCGGTAGTGATAGCCGATCTAGGACCCCGGGTTCGAGGTTGGGCGTATTACTATCGACACTGTGCCGCCAAGGAGACGTTTTCCTACGCCAGTCATCGCGTCTGGGCCATGTTATGGGCCTGGGCGAAGCGGAGGCACCCGAACAAGCCCAGCAAATGGGTTGTGAGGCGCTACTTCCGTGATGATGGCTACTGGACGCTCATCGACGGTACGGCCCAACTCTACCGCCACAATGCGACACCAATCACACGCTTCACGAAGGTGATTGGCCGTTCCTCGCCCATGAACCCCGCACAGCGGGAATACTGGGAACAGCGGAAGCAACGCAGCATGGCGCGAGAGGCGTACCGGAAAAGCCGGTTGGCGATGCTGAGAGCACAAGCTAACGCCTGTGGCCTTTGCCATGTCGCCTTCTGGCCTGGAGACCCGATCGACGACCATCACATCGTGCGGAAGCACGAAGGCGGTTCGAACGATCTGGTGAACAGGATGCTTGCCCACCGTTGGTGCCACCACGCGCATCATCAGCGGACAGGATACCAAGCCGTCGAGGCTTGAGCCGTGTGAGGGGAAACTCTCACGCACGGTTCTTAGGGGGCGGGGACGCAGCAATGCGTCCCCGCTACCCGGCGGGATGAAAGCGTTCGCGGCGTTGTTGCGCGCGGAACGAGCATCTAGGCTCCAACCATGACGTTCGCGGCGGGCTACCGGTACCGGTTCGACCCGACGCCTGAGCAAGCTGACTTGCTCCGGCGCACCTTCGGGTGCGTGCGCGTCGTCTACAACCGCGCGCTCTACGAACGCGAGACGGCTTGGCGGGAGCGCCGCGAGCGCATCCCGTTCAAGGTGATGTCGCGCTGGCTGCCGGTTTGGAAGGCTGAGTGGCCGTGGCTCGCCGAGGTCTCGTCGGTACCGGTGCAGCAGACGCTCCGGCACTTGGAGGCGGGCTACGTCCGCTTCTTCCAGCGGCTCGGGGGAAAGCCGCGGTTTAAGTCACGGCGCGATCCGCAAGCGGCGACGTTCATGAAGACGGGGTTCCGCTGGCGCGATGGCGAGCTTACGCTTGCGCTGATGAATCAGCCCCTGGCGATCCGCTGGTCGCGGGAACTGCCGAGCGCGCCCTCATCCGTGACGATCTCGCTCGATGCAGCGGGCCGCTGGCACGTGACGTTTCGGGTCGAGGTCGAGCCCGAGCCTGCGCCGGAGCCGCTGCGACCGGCGATCGGCATCGATCTTGGTCTGATGAGGCTCGCTGTCTCCTCGGACGGCGCGTCTGTGGCCAACCCGCGCTGGCTGCGCCAGCGCCAGCATCGTCTCCGCCGGGCGCAACGCGTTCTCGCCCGTAAGAAGAAAGGCTCGAAGAATCGGGAGAAGGCTCGGCGCGCGGTCGCGCGCCTTCACGCCCGCGTCGCCGACGCGCGGCGTGACCATCATCACAAGCTCTCGACGCGGTGGATCCGCGAGAACCAAGCGATCCATGTCGAGACGCTGAGCCTGCGCGGGCTCGCCCGCACGCGGCTCGCGCGCTCGCTCTACGACGCAGCCTGGGGCTCGCTGCTCGCGATGCTCCGGTACAAGGCGGCGTGGTACGTGCGGGACCTCGTCGCCATCGACCGCTTCTACCCGAGCACGCGCGCGTGCTCGTGTTGCGGCACCGTCGGTCCGAAACGGGCGCTGCACGTCCGGACCTGGACGTGCGACGCCTGCGGCGTCACGCACGACCGCGACGTGAACGCGTCGCACAATATCCTGGCCGCGGGGCACGCGGTCAGGGCCGGGGCACACCCTCGGCGATCGCCTGTGGAGGGGACGTCAGACGCAACGGGCTTAGCCCGGTGCGCATCCTCTGTGAAACAGGAACTTGCGGCGTGAGCCGCAGGAATCCTCGACCTTTAGGTCGGGGAGGTTCTGTCAATTGGCTTTCACGCGATCGAAGTTGATGAGGGGGCCGTCTTCGGTTGAGCGGGCATGGCGGAGCGTTCGGCCGCCATCCGCATGGCCCACAGGAGCGGCGGAGTGTCGACGTCGATCGCTGAGAGACGTGCTCAGGGGCCTTACGGGTCGACCCCGTGCCGTTTGACCCGCGCGCCGGCGGTAAAGCCGGGCTCGTGCGGGCCGTAGACGTTGAGGCTCGAACCGGCGACCTTGCAGTCCATCAACGCGCGGCGCAGGGCGACGATCATCGCGCACATCGGGTCCGGATCGCCATCGGCGACGATCCAAAGGAAAGCGAGGTCGGCTTCGGCGAGAAGGCCGAAACTGTCGATTCCATGCCGATAGAGCGCTTTGGCCCAGGCTGGTTCCGGATCTGCGTCGGTCCACCGGCCTCGTGACAGGATCGACCGTTCGCGATGCCAATCCACCCCCATCGGCACAATTGGTTGGTGGTGGGAACGATAGGGAAGCCGATAGAGCTCGGGCCCGTCCGCGTGTTCGGCCCGAAGCTGGTCGGCGTCGTGGTCGATGAGGTGTTCGATCCCGGCTCGGGTTTTGGCTCTGAACCGGCGACGCGCATCCTCGGGTGTATCGGCGAGGAACGCCATGACGTCCGCGTACGTCCCGAGCCCCTCGGCCTGTAACGCCGGGCCGAGCCATGATCGGCCCAGCGATCGGTTCCCGAACGCCTGAGATCCGAAGTTGGGCGGCAGAGGGCGTTGATCGCCGACGTCGTCCTCGTCCAGAGATGGCTCCGGGTTCACCTGGAAAGCCGAGATGCAGCGGCGTTGCTCGTCGAGGCTCAATCCGAGCGCGTCACGGGTCACCGCGGCCATGCGAGCCAGATCTCCGAGCGTCTTCAGACCGGCCATCTTCAGCGTGGCGGTGGAGCCCGCCGACAGGCCGGCGTCACGCAAGGGAACTGCGTCCAGGCGCGCGAAGTCGTCTGCGGTCAGCGTGTCCGAGGGCGGGCAACGGACCGTCACCAGCGACAGGCACTGCGCGATCCATCCGAATGCGTCGAACGTCGCGCCTGGGAGGCTCAAGATCTCCTCGGGCAGGAGCTGCACGAGATCGGCGAGCGTGTGGACCTCCCACGTCGCCAAGACCTGGCGGACCTCTGGCCTGCCGAAGTACCCAGGGAGCGGGTGGCGGCGCATCCGCAGGACATCCTGCTGGCTGAGATGCGGATAGAGGGACCACGCAGACCGGAGATCGGGCGGCAGGTCGTAGAACGGCATGATGGCCTCGTGGGTGCGACGGGAGCGCTGACTGACGGTGGCCGCTTCACCACACTGCGCCAATGCAACGCTGTGTCAGGACTGGCCGGCAAGACTGAGGGCGTCACTGATGCAGTGACCATCGGCGATCCGGCCGATCGAGTACGGGTCCGACGACGGCCGAAAAACGGTTCGTCGCACCCTACGTCAGCGCTGAAATTCCGCTGGCTCGATGTCGCCGTAGATGATCGGAGGCGTATCGAAGAGCCCGTCTTCCTCGCGTAGGCTCGGCGTGCTCGGCTGCGGTTCCTGCACGGCCGATGCTGCCGGGGCGGGCTTCACCCGCGTAGCACGATGAAACTCACGGCGGGCCGCCTTGGTCTTGGCTCGCGCTTCCTCGGCATAACCCTCCCGGCGCGCGATGGCCTTGAACAGCGCGTCCTCATCGACGTCGAGAACGCCCTGGCGTTTGAGTTCCGCCTTTGCGGCCTTGATCTGCCACAGGCTGACCGACGGGTGGCTGAGATCGCGATACGGGATCGCGAAGTATCGCTGGATCTCCGGGTCCCAGAACCAGATCCGGCTGACGTCGCGGGGATCCCGGCGGAATTCGAACTGTCGCGGCCGCTTCGGATCGTTCGGATCGGTCGCGCCGGCCCAGCGATACAGGACCTCGTCCTGGTAGCCGATCTTGTCCATCTCGACGCCGTAGCGCTGGATCGTGCGCTCGAGGCACGGCGTGAAGTCGAGCCGGAGCTTCTCCGCGTCGGCGATCTTTTCCGGCAACCCCGCCCCGGGTTGGATCCCGTCGCCCAGTAGACCGACTTGCCACCTGCGCCGCGGTGTCATCGCGATCTCGCTGTGCAGGCGCATGTGATAGGTCGTGGTGAGAAAGTCGACGAGGTACCGCTCGACCTCACCGAGGGTCATGCTGGCCATGCCCTCGGAATTGTAGCCCTCGCGCTGGCGCGTGTTCGAGAACGTCGCGCCGTCGAGCTTGCGCACCTCGTTGGCGGTCGTCCCCATCAGGCGCTCGATGTGACCGCCGTAGTGGGGGGTCTTCACCGGCCGGAAATCGAGGTCGATGCCCCAGTCCCGGCACGCTCGCGCGAGCAGCTTGCCGCGAAACTCCTTGGCGTTGTCCGCCATCACCTTCGCCAAGCGTCCGTAGACCGGCCACTCGCCGGGCACGCCGAGCGCCTCCAGCACCGACCCCTTGGGCAGCATGCTCATGGACAGGCACAGGCCGACCGCGTTGGCGTTCGGTCGCTCCATCGACAGGTGGTAGCCCGTGACCATGCGCGAATACACGTCGATCGCGAGCGTCAGCCACGGTCGACCCATCGGCAGCCGCGTCGTCTCCTCGACCACGATCACGTCGACCTGCGTGTGATCGATCTGGATCACCGCCAACGGCTTGTCCGCGCCCGGAAAATGCCCGCGAACCGGCTTGCCGAGGTTGTCCGCCTTCGCCTTCTGACCGCGCCGGCGCAAAACGAGTTGCGGATGCAGCGCCGCGATACGCGCCCGTACCGTATTCTTACCCGGCACTGGCAGCTTCGCCTGGCGGCAGGCGGCCTCGACCTTCTCGATGATGTCGGAGGGCTTCAGCTTCTGCCGCGTCAGGAACGCGTCCTCGATCGCGCCAGCGATCACCGCCTCGACCTCCGGCGACAGCGATGTCCGCCCCGGCGGGCGGCCCGCCGTCGTCGGGGCCAGGGCCGAGAGGTGCCCCGAGTGGCTGTAGTCCGAGAGCCAGCGGTAGATCGTGCTCGGATCGACACCCGCCCGGGCCGCGACCGCCTCGACCTCGGCGCGCGGGATGATGCCGCGGTCCACCAACGGCTTGATGATCGCCCAGCGCTGCTCGGCGACCGCCCACGCCTTGTCCGAGATGTCGCTCGCCCGGCGCTGCTTCTCGGCTGGCCCGTCTGTATCCGGCTGCACCGCCTCGATATCGGCGACCTTGAGCCGCTTGCGCTCCCCCGTCGCGACGTTCTCGCCTAGGACGCTGTCGAGATCGATCTCATGGGTGATGCGATACGTCGCCGCTCCGCAGCGGACCTCACAAGAGGGCGCAAGGCGTATGAATGCGGATCGCTCCATGTCGTGGCCTCGTCCTCAGCGACCCAGATCGGGGTCTTCATCGTCAGGTCTAGGGTGAGATCAGCCTCGATCCGACCCTGCGCAAGTAAGCGCCACAGGTGCGGGAGTGCCTGCAGGCGGCTGTGCTCGTCGGAGAAGCACGCGAGCAGCACGATCTCGGGCGTGGCCTCCTCGTAGGCCATCAGCGTCGCGATCAGCGTCTCCTCGAACCCGTCGTGCTCCGCGCGCCGGAGGTACGGGCGCAGGAACGTCACGTTGGCGAGCAACGGCGTGCGGATCTCTGTCTCGGTCAGAATCCTGAACGTCGCACCCTGCTCGCGCGCATAGGCGCGCGCCGCCAGGAACGCCGGCTTCAGGCGCGGCCACTGCGCCATCAGGTCCGCCCGGTACTTCACCTCGTAGATCATCGGCGTCGCCGCGGCGGCCGAGGGCTGGGCCGCATTCGGCCCGACGAATTCCACCGCCACGTCCGGCGTGTACCGGCGGGGCCTGTGAGTGATCGGATCGCGGAAGGGGATCGTGATGGGTTGCCCGCGCACCCGCTGGGCCGAGGGCAGGAAGTCCAGGATCGTCAGGAGGTCGCGTTCGAGCGTGCTCTCATGGGCGATCGACGCGCCCTTTACCTGAACCATGCCGCGGACCGAGCGGTGGCCCATGCCGATGGTGCGCGCCGACGCGCTGCCGGGCGCGAGCGGCACGGCCGGCCTGGTCGAAGCGCTTCGCGCCGAAGATTTCGGGGACGGACGTGGCATGCGCGGGAGTGTCCCCAAGCGGAAGGAGCATGGAAAGGGCAGCGGGATCGCAAAAATTCGGCGGGCTCGGCGCGGCCGTGTGAGGCGGCGAAATCCGGTCGCGGAATTTCCTGGAAAACGCGATCCAGTCGCGGAATTTATGGGTGTAGAATCTTGGGGTTTTGGGGTGGAAACCCTGTTAAATCGTTGTTTTTGTTATGGTCGAGTCGCGGTGTTTGGTGGAAGTGACAGCGGCATCGGCGCCCGGCCCGGCGAGGTGTCGCTCGCCCATGGCGGCGTCCTCTTCCTCGACGAACTGCCCGAGTTCAACGGCCAGGTGCTCGATTCCCTGCGCCAGCCGCTGGAGACCGGCAACGTCATGATCGCCCGCGCCAACCACCGGGTGACCTATCCGGCCCGGTTCCAGCTGGTGGCGGCGATGAATCCGTGCCGCTGCGGTCAGGCCACCGAGCCGGGCTTCGCCTGCCGGCGCGGGCCCAACGAGCGCTGCGTCGCCCAGTACCAGGCCCGGCTCTCCGGTCCGCTCCTCGACCGGATCGACCTGCAGATCGAGGTGCCGGCAGTCAGCGCCGCCGACCTGATCCTGCCGCCACCGGAGGAGGGCTCCGCGGAGGCCGCCGCACGGGTCGCCGCGGCGCGAACCCGCCAGGAGCGGCGCTACGCGGAGGCCGGCCAGCCCCCCGGTACCACCAACGCCTCCTGCCCGGCGACGCTGATCGAGGAGGCGGCGCGTCCCGATGCCGACGGGATGGCCCTGATCCGTGACGCCGCCGACGCCATGCGGCTCTCCGCCCGCGGCTTCCACCGGGTGCTGCGCGTCGCCCGCACGCTCGCCGACCTCGACGGCGAGGCGCGGGTGCGCCGGCTCCACCTCGCCGAGGCCCTGTCCTACCGCAGCCAGGCAGACCGGCGCACCGTCGCCGCCTGAACCGTCGTGGTGAAGCGGGCGTTACATTGGTCCCGCAAATCGTCCCGCTTCTCCGCACGATCCGCTAAGTCACTTTCCCAACTCATCTTTCAGCTCCGCCCGGCATACTCGCGACGGTGCGGTGGAGGATGTGGGATGGTGTGGCTCTGCGCGGCAGCCGGTGGCGCCTCGGTCCTTGCCTGGCTGGCTTGGCACTGGCGGAGCGGCCGACGCCTGACCCGGATCTGGCGCGACGGTGAGGTCGAGCGCCTGCACGACCTCGTCTGGCGTACCTCGGAGAGCGAGGAGCGCTATCGCAGCCTAGTCGAGGCGCAGATCGAACTCGTGGTCCAGCGCGATGCGGAAGGGCGCATCACCTTCGCCAACCAGGGTTTCGCCGACCTGCTCGGCACCACGCCCGCGGCGTTGCTCGGCACCACCCGCGAGGCCGACGTGGCCGAGACCGGTGCGATGCGCCAGCGCGCCGACGGCGCCCGCCTCGTCGACGTGGCGATCGTGCCTGCGGGGGGAGGGCCGTTGCGCTGGTTCGCCTTCGTCGAGACCGTCACGGTCGGGCGCGACGGCCGGGCCGAGGTGCTGCGGGCGGGCCGCGACGTCACCGAGCGGGTCGAATCCGCCCGCTCCCTCGAGGAGGCCCGCCGCCGGGCTGAGGCGGCGAGCGTGGCGAAATCGCGCTTCCTCGCCAGCGTCAGCCACGAGTTCCGCACGCCGCTCAACGGCATCATGGGCATGGCCGACCTAATGCTCGACACGTCCTTGAGCCCCGAGCAGCGCACTTATGCCGAGGCGGTCAAGACCTCCGGCGAGGCCCTGTTGTCGCTCATCGACGGTATTCTCGACTTCTCGAAGATCGAAGCCGGACGGCTCGACCTCGCGGCGGAGCCCTTCGACCCGGCGACGCTGGTCGAGAGCGTGGTCGAGCTGCTGGCGCCCCGGGCGCAGGACAAGGGTCTGGAGATCGCCGCCGACATCGAGGCGTTGCCGGCCGCGCTGATCGGCGATTCCGACCGTGTGCGGCAGATCCTGATCAACCTCGCCGGCAATGCGGTGAAGTTCACCGAGGCCGGCGGCGTCGGCGTCACGGCGTCCTGGGATGCCGAGGAGCTGATCCTGGCCGTGCATGATACCGGTCCGGGCATTCCCGAGGAGCGCCTGCCGGTGCTGTTTCAGGAATTCGAGCAGGGCGACGGCAGCGCCAGCCGCCGCCACGAGGGGACCGGCCTCGGATTGGCGATCACCCAGCGCCTCGTCGATCGGATGGGCGGCCGCCTCGCCGTCACTTCGCTCCCGGGCGAGGGCAGCTGCTTCACGGTTCGTCTTCCCCTGCGGAGCACCGTGATCCCGCCCCGGCCGCCGATGCCGCGTCTCACGGGACAGCGCGTCCTGGTGGTCGCCGCGGCGGCCTTCGAGGCGCCCTACATCGCGCGCCGTCTCGGCCGGGCCGGCGCCGAGGCCGTGGTGGTCGAGACGGAGGCCGAAGCCGTCGCCGCGCTGTCCGGCGGATCGACGTTCGGTTCCGTCATCGCCGACCGCGCCCTCGGCGACGCGGTCGTCCGCCGGATCGCGACCGCCGCCCGTCAGGCCGGCGTGAGCCGCAGCATCGTGCTCCTGTCACCGTTCGACCGGCGCGATTTCGGCTCGCCGGCGGCGGCAGGGTTCGACCGCTACCTCATCAAGCCGGTGCGCCTGACCTCCCTGCTCGCCCGCCTCGCCGAGCCGGCCCCGCCGCCGGCCCGCAGCCCGAGCGCAGCTGCAACCGCACCGCGACCCTCCTCCTGCCGTCCGCGAGTGCTGCTGGCCGAGGACAACCCGATCAACGCGCTCCTGGCCACCAAGGCGCTGGAGCGTCTCGGGGCCGTCGTGCTCTGGGCGCGGGACGGTGCCGAAGCGGTGACGCGGTTGCAGGAAGCTGCATCATCGACGACACCCTTCGACCTCGCGCTCGTCGACATCCGCATGCCGATCCTCGACGGCCTCGAAGCCGCGCGGTGCCTGCGCACCTACGAGGCCCAGCACCGCCTCGCGCGGACACGGCTCGTCGCGGTGACCGCCAACGTCCAGGCCGAGGACCAAGCCGCCGCCCTCGCCGCCGGCTTCGACGGTTTCCTGTCGAAGCCTCTCGACCTGAAAGCCCTGCCGGGGCTCCTGGAGGCGAGGGCGGCCTGAACCCGATCGGCATGCCGTTCGCACCGGGATCGACCCGGCGAGCGGCGAGCCCGCGTGGAGCATCGGCACCAGACTTGTTTGAATTGCGAGTGTGTCGGCCGAGCTGGCCCAGCGTCCGGATTTCTTCGAAGTCCGATCTTCAGAGCGTCTGGAATGCCATCCGCGACTCTTCGAACTCGGACATGACGGGCACAGCCCCGGATGGCCGGGAGAAATGCAGAGCCCTTGGTCCGGCATTGGATTGGCCGTGCGGTGGTAAGGGCCTCTGAACGCGACAAAGCCCGCCAGGGTTGAGCCTGGCGGGCTTGGCGTTCGAGAATCGTGCAGAGGGAACGTGACGTGCTTGGCAGGTCTGGCGGTGACCGACTCTCCCGTGTCTTGAGACACAGTACCATGGGCGCTGGGGCGGTTAACGGCCGAGTTCGAGATGGGATCGGGTTCTGATCACCCCGCTCAGACCACCAGACCGGCCAAGCACGTTCGTCCAGCAAGCATTCGTTCTGTGGCAGCCGCTCGGCTGCGTCAGGCGTCTTCATCGTGTCGTGGTGTCGGGGTTGATCCGGACACGGATCATGAGAGCGATCAAGCCGATCGAGCGATTAGTACTGGTCAGCTCAGCGCGTTA
>NZ_JAAKGV010000010.1 GCF_011043735.1 Methylobacterium sp. DB0501
CCCACATCTTCCGGCGCACGCTGGAGACGACCGGCGCCGAGCTCGACGCCCGCAGCCAGGCCGCGGCCGAGCTGCTCCGCCGGGCCACGACCGCGACGACCGGCGAGTTCGGCGCGCGGGCGGAGGAGGCCGCGGAGGTGCTGCGCCGCGCCGCCGAGACGGTGACGGGTGCGGTGGGGATCCGCACCGCCGAGAGCGTGGAAGCGTTCCGGCAGGGGGCCGAGGAGGCGTCGGGGGCGCTGCAGGCGCGTCTCTCCGAGGCGGCCCTGTCCTTCGCCCGGGTGGCGGAGGAGGCGGCGGGCGTGATCGGCGTGCGGGCCGGCGAGGCCGATGCGGCGCTGCACGGAGCCGTTGTGGGTCTGGCGGGCCGGGCCGAGGAGGCGGCGATCGCCATCGGCCGCGCCGCCGAGACCGCGACCGGCGCCCTCGATGCCCGCACGCTGGCGGCGGCTTCGGCCTTCGCCAAGGCGGCCGACGAGGCCGGACGCCTCGTTGCCGCCCGCACGGACGCAACCGACGCAACCTTGCGCGGCGCGGTCGAGCATCTGACGCGCCAGGCGGAGGACGTGTCGGCGGCCCTCGCGCTCGCCGCCGAGAGCGCCGCCGGCGCCCTCGACACCCGTCTCGCCGAGGTCGGGGCCGCCTTCGACGGCCATGGCCGCGCGCTGACCGACCTGATCGGCCGGCACGCCGACGAGACCCATACCCGCCTCGCCGCTGTCGGCCGCGACATCGTCGTGGCGGTGGCGAGCCAGAGCGCGCGGGTCAACGACGCCCTGGAGAAGACCGGTACGGCGCTGGCCGGGGCGGCCGAAACCGGCGGTCGCGCCATCGACGAGGCCGTGACGACCCGCCTCGCGGCGCTCCAGGAGACGATCGCCCGCGGCGACATCCTGGCCGACCGGATCTCGCGCGACACCCATCACCTCACCGAGACCGTCTCCGGCCGGCTGGAGGAGATGGACCGCCTCATCACGGTCCAGGGCCGTGCCGTCGCCGAGACCATCGCCGAGCGCACCCGCGAGGCCCGCGAGGCCGTCGAGGCGCAGCTGGGCGCGCTCGAGGACCGCTCGGCCAAGCGCACCGCCGAGATCGGCGCCACCTTCAACACCATGGTGGCCCATGTCGACCAGCATATCGGTGCCCGCGCCACGGCGCTGAACGAAGCCCTGATCGTGCGGGCCGGCGAGATGGCCCGGGTGATGGCCGAGGGCGGCCGCGAGGTCGCCCAGGCCCTCGACGGGCGCGCCGACGAGCTCGCCCGCGCGATCACGGCCCGCAGCCAGGCGATGAGCGATGCGCTCACCGCGCGGGTCGGCGAGATCGGCGACGAGCTCGGCCGCCGCACCGAGGAGCTGACCCGCAGCCTCGATGCCGGCGCCGCCCGCTTCGACGAACGGGTCATCGCCCGCCTCGAGGGCCTGGCCCAGGCCCTCGACGAGCGCGGCCGCATCGTCGACGAGACCTTCGGCGTCAAGGCCGAGGAGGCCCTGCGCCTGATCGAGACCCGCACCCGCGGCCTCGACGAGGAGCTGGGCGCCCGCACCCGCGAGCTGGTCGCCTTCGTGGAGACCCATAGCGGAGAGGCCGGCCGCGACCTCGCCGCCCAGGCCGACGCGATCCGCGCCGCCTTCGACGGCCGCAGCGAGGCCCTGGCGCGTCTCGTCGACGAGCGCGTCAGCGCCATGGCCCAGGAGATCGACGAGCGCGGCCGGGCGATGTTCGGCACGCTCGCCGGCCGCATGACCGAGCTGGCGCGCCTGTTCGATCGCGGCGGCACGGCGCTGACCGAACTCCTCGGCAAGCGCGGCGACGCGGTGCTCGGCGCTCTTCGCGCCACGATCGAGGAGGCCGACCGGGTCCTCGCCGAAGGCTCGGGCCGCCTCGAGGCGGTGGTCGGCGACCGCGCGACGGCGCTCGCCACCCTCTTCGACGAGCGCGAGGCCCATGCCGAGCGCCTGCTCGGCGAACGTCAGGCCCATGCCGAGTTCCTGCTCGGCGAGCGCCAGAACGAAGTCGAGCGCCTGCTCGGCGAACGTCAGAGCGAGGTCGAGCGCCTGCTCGGTGAGCGCCGGGTCCAGGTCGAGCGCCTGCTCGGCGAGCGTCAGGCGGAGGCCGAGCGCCTGTTCGCCGAGCGCCTGCAGGCCTTCGGCCGCCGGCTCGACGAGCAGGTCACGACCCTGCGCGACCTGCTCGACGACCGGACCGGCGCCATCGGCGACGCGCTGGAGGAGCGCACCGGCACCCTGCGCGGCGTGCTGGCCGAAGGCGGCGATAGCCTCGACGCCACCCTGGACGAGCGCGTCGGCCGCGCGATCGTCACCCTCGATGCCCGCACCCGCGTCCTCTCGGAGCTGTTCGACGACCGCCTCGCCGCCCTCGACCATCTGGTCGAGAGCCGCGGCGCCGCCTTCGCCGAGGCCGTCGAGGCCCGGGCCCAGGCGATCGCCGGGCTCATCGACGCCCGCGCCGACGGCTTCGTCCGGGCGGCCGAGGCCGGGGGCCAGGGTCTGGCCGGCCGCCTCGACGCGGCCCTGCGCGATCTCGACGGCCTGATCGCCGACCGCGCCCGGTCGCTGGAGACCAGTCTCGATCGGCGCGGCGAGGCGATGGCGGGCCTGATCGCGGCCCGGGGCGAGGAGGCCGCGGGCCTGCTCGAAACCCGAGTCGCGACCCTCGGCGACGCCGTGTCGCGCAGCGCCGAGGCGGTGTCCGGCCTCCTCTCCGAGCGCCAGGCCGGCCTCGGCGAGGCCCTCGACGGGCACCGGACGGCGCTCGCCCAGACCCTCACCGAGCGCGTCGAGGTCCTGGCGTCCCTGCTGCGCGAGCGCGAGGAGGCGATCGCCGGCACGATCGAGCAGGGCGGCGGCAACCTGGTGCGCCTGATCGACGGCCGCCAGCGGGCGCTCGCCGAGCTGACCGGCGCCGGCGATACCCTGGCCCGCCGGGTCCAGGAGCGCATCGACGTGCTCGCCGCCACCATCCGCAGCGGCGGCGACGCGCTGGCGGGCCTGCTCGACTCGCGCAACAGCGACCTCGCCGAGACCTTCGACGGCCGCGGCACGGCGCTCGCCGCTCTCCTCGACGCCCGGGTGGCCGAGCTGTCGACCGCGCTCGAGCGCAGCCGCGCCGCCCTCGACGCGGTGCTCGGTGGGCAGGTCGAGGCCTTCGGCGAGCGGCTCGATGCCGGCGGCGCGGCGGTGGCCGAGCGCCTGCGGGAGAGCGTCCAGATCCTCGACGGCACCGTCGAGGAGCGCGCCGCGTCCTTCGGCGCCCTGGTCGACGCCAAGGCGGCGGAGCTGGCCGCCCTGATGCAGGCCCGCACCGAGGCCCTGTCCGGCAGCGTCGACGAGCGCAGCGCCGCCTTCACCGCCCGGATCGACGGCCGCATGCGCGCCTTCGCGGCCCTGGTGGCGGCCCGCGGCGAGGCCCTGGCCGACGCCTTCGACGACCGCAGCGACGCCTACGCGGCCCTCGTCGATGCCCGCACGGCGGCCCTCACCGCGGCGCTCGACGAGCGGGTGGCGAGCCTGCACGGCGCCATGGACGAGCGCTCGGCGGCTCTCGCCGCCGCGGTGGACGAGCGCAGCGCCCAGCTCAGCTCGGGCTTCGACCGCCGCGCGGCGGCCTTCGCGGCGCTGATCGACCAGCGCAGCGCGACCCTGACCCGGGCGCTCGCCGAGACCGCCCGCGACCTGACCCAGACCATCGACGGGCGCGGCAACGAGCTGAATCGCGGCCTCGCCGAGCGGGTCGAGACCCTGCGCCAGATCGTCGACCAGCGCGGCGGGGCCTTGGGCGAGCGGCTCGAGGCGACCACCGCCTCGCTGCAGCGGACCCTGGAACAGCGCGGCGGCGCCCTGGTGGCGGCGCTGGCGGCCAGCGGCGAGACGGTCGAGGGCCTCGACCGCCAGGTGGCGCAGCTGCGCGGCCTGGTCGAGGGCCCCGGCAGCGAGCTGGTGGCGGTGCTCGCCCAGCGCAGCGAGGCGCTGGAGCGGGCGGTGACCGAGGGGATGGGCGGCGCCGTCGCGGCTCTGGGCGAACGCGCCGAGACGCTGGCGGCCCTGTCCTCCGAGGCGGCCGAGACCCTGCGCCGCGCGGCAGACCAGGGCACGGCCCGGGCCGTCGAGGCCCTGGCCCAGGTCAACCAGCGCCTCGGCGGCGAACTCGGCGGCCTGATCGGCCGCATCGAGGAGGCGTGCGGCGCCCTTCAGGACCTCATCGGCAAGTCCGGCGAGAACCTGTCGGCGATCGAGGGCGGGCTCTCCGGCCGGGTGCAGGACATCCAGGCGGCGCTCGCCGAGATCGCCGCCGAGACGGGCAAGGCCTCGGACCGGGTCGCCGAGCAGGTCGGCGCGCTCCAGGGCGCGGCGACCGGGGCGCTCCGCCAGGCGGCGGGGCTCGCCGCGACGCTCGACGCCCGCGGCAAGGCGCTCACCGAGACCGCGCGCCAGCATATCGGCGACCTGACGGCGGCTGCCGGCGCGCTGGAGGGCGCCGAGGGCCGGGTCACCGCCTCGCTCGGCGAGCGCCAGGCCGAGATCGACGCCCTGCTCGGCAGCATCGACGCCCGCTCGGCGGCGCTTGCCGCCGCGACGGAGGGCGTCGGCGCCCGGGTCGAGGCGACGCTCAAGACCATCGAGGCCCGCACCCAGGCGCTAGGCCGCGAGATCGAGACCAGCGCCCGCCAGGCCGGCAGCGCCGTGACGGAGGCGTTCGAGCGCCTGCGCTCCGGCACCGGCCAGGAGGGCGAGCGGGCGGCCGAATCGGTCCGCCAGGCGGTGGCCGGCGCCTCGGGCGAGCTGCGCGACGCCTTCGGCGATGCCGCCGAGCGCTTCCAGGGCACGGTGGACGCCATGCGCGGCATGGCAACCGAGATTCGCCGGACCCTGGAGGAGATCCGCGGCGATCTGCAGCGCGGCGTGGTCAGCATCCCGCAGGAGGCGCAGGACGCCACCGGCGAGATGCGCCGGGTGGTGGCCGAGCAGATCAAGGCGCTGAACGAGCTCTCGTCCTTGGTCCAGCGCTCACCCCGCTCGGTCGATGTCGCGCAACCCTCGGCGCAGCCCCGCGTTGCGGAAGCCGGGCGGCCTGCCGCGGCGGTCTCCGGCCCCGTCGCCTCGAAGCCGCAGGCTCCGGCTCCGGCTCCGGTCGCGCCTGCGCCGGCGACACCGGCTGCGGCGGTGAAGCCGGCGGCTCAAGCTCCCAAGCCGGCGGGCCAAGGCCCCAAGCCGGCGGGCCAAGGCCCCAAGCCGGCGATCCAGGCCCCGAAGCCCGCGGCCCAGCCCGCGACGCATGCCGCAACGCAGGCCGCCGAGGGAGCAGCCCCGGCTCGCCCGGCCCAGGGCCCGTCCCGTCCGGCGACGCCGCAGGCGGCGGCCCGTGCGGCCGCCCCCACCGGCGGGAACAGGTCGGCCGGGTCCGGCGGCTGGCTCTCCGACCTCCTCACCCGCGCCTCGCAGGAGGACGAGGACGAGGGGCCGGTGAGCGGTCAGGCCAAGGCCGGTCAGGGGAACGCCGGCGACGGGAAGGCCGGCGAAGGGAAGGGCGGCTCTGCCGAGCCGGCCTCCGACCGGGCCGGTGCGGCGGCGATCGACACGATCTCGAGCAACATCGCCCGGATGATCGAGCACGCCGCCGCCGTGGACCTGTGGGAGCGCTACCGTCGCGGCGAGGCGAACCTGTTCACCCGCCGCCTCTATACGGCGGAAGGGCAGCAGACCTTCGACGAGATCCGCCGCCGCTACCGCGCCGAGCCGGATTTCCGCCGGACCGTCGACCACTACGTGCGGGAATTCGAGCGCCTGCTCGGTGAGGTATCCCGCGCCGACAAGGACCCGCGCCGGGCCAACGCCTACCTCACCTCGGAGAGCGGCAAGGTCTACACGATGCTGGCCCATGCCAGCGGGCGGTTCGAGGGCGCGTAAGCCCCCCGCACCCGCACCGGCCGAAAGAAGGCCCCCTCCGGATCAGGGAGGGGGCCTTTTTCGTCGAGACGGGCCGTCCGGTTCGACGATTCCAGCGTGTGACGCAGAGTTAACGTCGATCTTGCGTTGCATTACAGGCTTTTCATGGTCCCGATGCGCAACGTCGCGGGGGCAGCCACGTTCTTCGACCATCAGATGACCGGATCGCGGGCCCGGCACCATCGCCCGCCGGGAGATCCTGCCTGCACGGCGATCCTTCCCATCGAGCGAGGACATGTCATGAGCGTCCCATCCCGCCTCCCCTCCCTGGCCCTGGCCGGCCTCCTGGTCCTCGCGGCGTGGCCGGCCGCCGCGGACGGCCTTGCCTGCCCCGGCAACGGAAAGGGGGCACCGGACGGACCGCTGTTCGAGGCCATCGCCAAGCCGGGGGCGGCGGCCGGCTCGAACCAGGCGCTGCGCGGTGCGGTCCAGCGCCTGCGAGCCGAGGGCCTGTCGAACGGCGCGATCCTCGACCACGCCGTCGCGTCGTATTGCCCGCTCATCGACCGCGACCCGAGCCTGACCCTGCCGGAGAAGCGATCGGCCCTGCGCAACTTCGCGGCGCAGATCACGACCCTCGTCTACGACCCGGCCCAGGACGCGACGCGCATCCTGGTCACCGTCCCGGTCACGACAGCCCTGTCCGACCAGATCGACGCGGCGGCGGCCAAGGCCAAGGTGGGCCGCGACGCCTGGATCGTGCGGACGCTGGAGACGGGGGTCGGCGGACGCTGAGAAACGCTCTCCCCTGCCCCGGACGAGCGAAGCGAGAGGAGATTCGGGGAAACGGGAGGATTGCGCCGGAATGTCGGCTCACACGAACGTCGTGCGTGGTGGCTCGCGATCGGACACGCCTTCAGAGCAGCCCCAGCGACGCCAGCTCCCGCCGCATCGCCTCCGGCATCGCCGCGAGGTCGCCGGCGGCGGCGCGGGAGATGTCGCGGGGGGCGTCCGCGGCCGCGAGGTAGCGCCAGCCCTGGAACGGCCGGCACGGCCGGGGCTCCACCGGCGTGACCTCCGGGTCGAGGACGAGGCGGCAGCGGCCGACACCCTCGCCGTCGGTGAAGGGGCGGATCGCCAGGACCGGCTGGCGGCAGGCGATCTGGCCGCGGATGACCCAGTAGAGCGAGCCCGCGCCGGCAATCTCGTCGCCGCGCTTGGGCACCATGCGGGTGACGTGAGCCTGCTCGTGCGGGCGTCCCTGGCGCACGGCCTCGGCCCGGCGGGCGGCGATCCACTCCTCGAGATCGGCGATGGACTCGCAGCCGACGCAGAGCTTGAGGAGGTGCAGGGTCATCGCGGCCGAGTTGTGAGATCAAGGCGGGGCGCGGGTCCCTGCAGGACGAACGTGGCGCCGCGAGGGCGGATCCCGCCCGCGCGAGCCTCAGGTGAACCGGGCGAGCTTCTCGCCGAGGGCGAGTTCGTCGATCTCCGCGAAGGCGTCCTCCAGCGCCACCGCGTCGTCGACCGGCGCCGGCGGCTCGTCGCGGACCGGCAAGAAGGCGATGTCGTCGGCGAGGTTGCCGGGCAGGCCGGGCTCGACGAGGCGCAGCCGCGGCGCCGCCGGCTCCTCGGCATCCGCCCGTCCGCCGCCCTGCCCCGTTGCCACGATCTGGTCGACGTCGTCCTGATCGAGAGCGGTCTGCGGCATGGCGGCCCGGTCGACCTCCGGTGCCGGTGGGTCGTCCTCGCTGGCCCAGATCTCGATCATCGCGGTCAGGCGCTGCTCGAGGTAGCGCAGGGTGTTGACGATGCGGCTGGTGCGCTGTGCCGTCAGGTCCTGGAACGAGCAGGCGGTGTAGATCTGGGTCGCGTTCTGGTCGAGGCGGTCGCAGACCTGGCTGTCGGCGCCGGTCTCGCGCAGGGTCCAGGCCACCTCCTGCACCTCCTCGGCGGCCTGCAGGATGTCGGAGGTGGCGCGCTCCGTGGTGCGGACGATGCCGTCCAGGGCCTCCGAGGCGGCGCAGAGGCGGCTCTGGTCCTGGTCGGGCGCGTGGATCGCCGCGATCTCGGACTTGGTCCGGCTGATCGCCTTGGCCATCTCGATCAGGTCGAAGCGCAGGCGTTCCATCCCGACCGGCGTGCGGTCGCCGACGACGGCATTCTCGAGCCGGCCGATCGCCTGCAGCAGCACGTCGGTATCCGCGGTGCGGTTGCGCTTGGCATACTCACCGAGGAACCAGCGCCCCCGCGCCGTCTCCAGCATCGCGCCCTCGATGACGTCGTATTCTTCCCGCGGCATGGGGAGCGAAGGGGTCCCGGCCATCTCACCTGCCCTATGATGGCCGCCGACGGAACGCTTCGGCGGCACCGCCCGCGAGGGCCGATCGTGGATAAGCCTTGACATCCCGGCGTTAACGGCGGCTTACGCACGGTCCGCCGAGGGCGGCTGATTCGAGGGGCCGATTCGCTCGCGCCCGAGGCATCCCGTGTCATCCTCTCCGCCCTCCCCCCGCGACGGCCTGCGCCTCGCCCTCCTCTACGCGGCGGTCTTCGCCGGAATCGGCGTGGCGATGCCGTTCCTGCCGCTGTGGCTCGCCGGGCTGGGTCTCGGACCGGAGCTGATCGGGGCGCTGGTCGCCCTGCCGATCCTGGTCCGGATCGTGGCGACCGCACCCCTCGTCGGCCTGATCGACCGGGGCGTTCCGCCCCGCACGCTGATGGTCGCCGGCAGCCTCGGCCTCGCGGCGACCTACGCCCTGATGCCCCTGGCCGCCTCCCTCTCCTGGCCGTTGCTCGCCGGGCTGATCGCCCTCAACGCCGTCGCCGGCGCCGCGCTGGTGCCCTGCCTCGATTACCAGAGCCTCGCCGCGGTGCGGCGCCGTCCGGACCTGGATTATGCCCGGATCCGGCTGGGCGGCTCCCTCGGCTTCCTGGCCGCCACCCTGCTCGGCGGCTGGCTCCTCGGCTTCGTCGGCACCGGCGGCATCCCGGGCTTCCTCGCGGGGCTCGAGCTCGCCTCGGCCTGCGGCGCCGCCCTGCTGCTGCGCCGGGAGGCCGCGGCTGCGCCGCGCCGCCGCGAGCCCGGCCGGGTGCGCCTGCCCGCCGCCCTCTGGCTCGCCATCGCGGCCGGCGCGGCGATCCAGGCCAGCCACGCCGCCGTCTACGCCTTCGGGTCGATCCACTGGGGCAGCCTCGGCCTGTCGCCCGCCGAGACCGGAATCGCCTGGGGCGTCGGCGTCGTCGCCGAGATCGGGTTCTTCGCGGTGGCCGGGCGCATCGCCTGGTTGCGGGACGCGCCGTTCCGCCTGCTCGCGCTCGGCGCCGTCGCGGCCCTCCTGCGCTGGGCCGGGCTCCTCGCGGCGTCGGGTCTTCCGGCCCTGGTGCTGCCGCTCCAGGCGCTGCACGGCCTGACCTTCGGGGCGACGCAGCTCGGCGCCATGGCGGCCCTGTCGCGCCTCGCCCCCGAGGGCGGGCGCGGCGCCGCCCAGGGCACCTACGCGGCTTGCGCCTCCCTCGCCTCGGCCTCCGCCACCCTGGCGAGCGGCGCCGCCTACCGGGCCGGCGGCGGGCCTCTCGCCTTCGGGCTGATGCTGCCGGTGGCGGGTCTCGGCCTCGCCCTGACGCTGGCGGCCGCGAGGGCCTCCCGGACGGGGGCGGTCGCTCGACGCTGAGTTGCGGACGGCGCCGGTTGGTTTGCGAATTGTTAGCAGGCCGGGCTATAGGACCGACCCGAGGGGATCGAGTGGCGAACCAGGGAGGCCGGCCCGTGCCGACCGCACCCATCACGCGGGGGGGCGATCCGGCCCACGCCGCGGTCGAGCGCGTCCGCGACGGTCTCGCCGCGCGCCTTACCGGATTCTGGACCGCCGATCAGGCCCCCGCCGTCGAGGCCGCGGCCGCCGAGATCCTGTCGGCTGCCGGCGGTCTTCCCCTGGTCATCGACATCTCGGGGCTGGCCCGCCTCGACACGCTGGGCGCCTGGGTGCTGGAGCGCACCCGCGCCGCGCTCGGGCCCGGCACGACCTATGCGGGCGCCTCCCCCGAGCACCTGATCCTCCTGCGCGAGGTCGCCTATCGCGAGGCCGCCCCGGTCCCGCGCCGCCGGCGCTTCCATCCGCTCGATCCGGTCGCGGGCCTGGGAGCGGGAATGCGCAGCCTCGGGCGCGAGGGGCTGTCCGGCCTCGCCTTCCTGGGCGAGGTGGTGGCGGGCTGCCTGCGGGTGCTCGCACGGCCGCGCAGCTTCCGCGGCCCGGCACTCATCAACCAGATCGAGCAGATCGCCCTGCGCGGCGCGCCGATCATCATGCTTATCTCGTTCCTGGTCGGCTGCATCGTCACCCAGCAGGGCATCATCCAGCTCCAGCGCTTCGGCGCCCAGAGCTACGTCGTCAACATGATCGGCATCCTGTCGCTGCGCGAGCTCGGGGTGCTGCTCACCTCGATCATGGTGGCGGGGCGCTCCGGCTCGGCCTTCACGGCCGAGATCGGCTCGATGCGGATGCGCGAGGAGGTCGATGCGCTGCGCGTCATGGGGCTGGACCCGATCGAGATCCTGATCGTGCCCCGCATCCTCGCCCTGATGCTGGCCCTGCCGCTGCTGGCGTTCCTCGCCGACCTCGCGGCGCTCGCCGGCGGCGCGCTGACCTCGCTCGTCTATGGCGGGATGTCGCTCGAGGCCTTCGCGTTCCGGCTCCAGAACGCGATCGGCTTTCGCCACGTCGCGATCGGCCTGATCAAGGCGCCGTTCATGGCGCTGATCATCGGCATCATCGCCTCGGTCGAGGGGTTCATGGTCGAGGGCTCGGCCGAATCGCTCGGCCGCCACGTCACCGCCTCAGTCGTCAAGTCTATCTTCATGGTCATCGTCCTCGATGGGCTCTTCGCGGTGTTCTTCGCAGCCATCGACTTCTGAGCGAGGCGAGAGCGGTCCTTGCCCACTTCCAGCCCCACCCGTCCGGCCGGCCCGGAATCCGACGCGATCATCCGCGTGCGCGACCTCGTGGTCGCCTTCGGCGAGCGCACGGTGCTCAAGGGCCTCAACCTGGACATCCGGCGAGGTGAGATCCTCGGCTTCGTCGGGCCCTCGGGCCAGGGCAAGTCGGTGCTCACCCGCACCCTGCTCGGCCTGGTGCCGAAGCGCTCCGGCACGATCGAGGTGTTCGGCGAGGACGTCGACCGCCTGACGCTGGCCCGGCGCCGGGTGATCGAGCGGCGCTGGGGCGTGCTGTTCCAGCAGGGCGCCCTGTTCTCGGCGCTCACCGTCAAGCAGAACATCCAGGTGCCGATGCGCGAGCACCTGAACCTCTCCGAGCGCCTGCTCGACGAATTCGCCCGGCTCAAGATCGAGATGGTCGGGCTCAAGCCCGACGCCGCCGACAAGCTGCCCTCCGAGCTGTCCGGCGGCATGATCAAGCGCGCGGCCCTCGCCCGGGCGCTCGCCCTCGATCCCGAGGTGCTGTTCCTCGACGAGCCGACCTCCGGCCTCGACCCGATCGGCGCCGGGGAGTTCGACGAGCTGGTGGCGACCCTCCAGCGCACCCTCGGGCTGACGGTCTTCATGGTCACCCACGACCTCGACAGCCTCTATACCGCCTGCGACCGCATCGCGGCCCTGGGCGACGGCCAGATCATCGCCCAGGGGCCGATCGACGCCATGCTGGCCTCGGACCATCCGTGGCTGCGCTCCTACTTCCACGGCAAGCGTGCCCGCTCGATCGTGGTGCCCGAGGTCTCATCCCGCGGAATCGTGGAGGGCGTCGCCTGATGTGCGGTCCCGCACCCGCCGGCCTCGCCGCCCCGCTTAAGCTCGACAGCTCAGGCCATGCCGTGACGGCCCCGCCCTTCGCCCCGCACGAGCACGGAAACCGGTAAAGGCATGGAAACCCGCGCCAACAACGTCCTGATCGGCGCCTTCACGCTGGCGGTGATCGCGCTCGCCTTCGGCTTCGCGTTCTGGCTGCGCGGCTCTTCGTCGAACCAGGCCCGGATGCCGGTGCGCATCGTGTTCTCGGGCGGCGTCGGCGGCCTCGCCAAGGGGGCGGTCGTCACCTTCAACGGCATCCGGGTCGGCGAGGCGACCGATGTGCGGCTGCTGCCGCAGGATCCGCGCCGGGTGACCGCCATCATCGAGGTCGCCCGCGGCACGCCGTTGCGCGCCGACACCCGCGCCCGCCTCGACATGACGATGCTGACCGGCGTCGCCTCGATCGCGCTCGTCGGCGGCAGCGCCGACGCCGCACCGCTGGCCCCGACCAACAACGATCCGATCCCCACCATCTTCGCCGACGCCTCCGACATCCAGGACCTGATGGCGGCGGCCCGCACCATCGCGCAGCGTGCCGACGACATGCTGCAGCGGCTCGACCGGGTGGTCGCCGGCAACGAGGGCGCGATCAACCGGACGCTCGCCAATGTCGAGCGCTTCTCCAAGACCCTGGGCGACAGCGCGCCGGCCCTCGACGCGCTCACCAAGGCGGTGGACGGCCGCAAGCTCGCGAGCCTGATCGACAACGCCGACAAGTTCTCGGCCGCCCTCGCCGCCGCCTCGCCCGACGTCCAGGCCGGCCTGCACGACGCCCGGGCGCTGGCGAGCAAGCTCAACGCCTCCGCCGACCGGCTCGACGCAGTGCTGAAGGGGGCCGAGGGCTTCCTCGGCTCGGCCTCGGGCGATGCCGGCAAGAGCACCTTCGCGGAGGTGCGCGACGCCGCGATCTCGATCCGCGAGGCGGGCCGCGCCTTCCGGACGATGTCGGAGAACCTCGACAAGCGCACCGCCACCCTGACCTCGAGCGTCAGCCGCCTCAGCGGCGCAGGCCGGCGCGAGGTCCAGACCCTCTCGACCGACGGCCAGCGCACCCTCAACAGCCTCAACAATGCCGTGCGCAACATCGAGCGCGACCCGTCCCAGGTGATCTTCGGCGGCAAGCCGTCGTTGCCGGAATACAACGGTCGCTGACCATGTTGCCGCGCAGCCTCGCCGCGGTTGCACCCGCGCGCCCGGCGGGGCGTTGTCGTCGCATGTCCGGTCAAGCTTCGGGGCGCGCGTCCCGGCCCGTTTCCGTTCCGCCCGCCTTCGGTATTCCCGCCGCCATGCGTCTCACGGCTTCCTCCCCGCGTCTGGCTCCCGGCCTCGTTCCCGGTCTTCTGGCGGCCGGGCTGGCCCTGCTCCTCGGCGCCTGCGGCAGCGGCGCGGTGCCGACGACCTTCGACCTCACCGCCCTGCCGGGAGCCGCCCGCAGCGGCGCGGCGCGGCGCTCGATCGTGGTGGCGGAGCCGGTCGGGCTGCAGCCCTTCGAGGCCGACCGGATCATCGTGCGCGAGCCCGGCGGCGCGGTCTCCTATCTCGGCGGCGGCCAATGGGCCGACCGGTTGCCCCGCCTCGTCCAGACCCGGGTGATCCAGAGCCTCGAGAACGCCAACCGCCTGAAGTCGGTGAGCCGGCCCGGCGACAAGGTCGCGGCCGACACGATACTGATCACCGAATTGCGCGCCTTCGACATCAATGCCGGCACCCGCGAGGCGGTGGTCGACCTCTCGGCCAAGCTGGTCCAGGAGAGCAGCGGTACGGTGGTCGCCGCCAAGGTGTTCCAGGCCCGGGTGCCGGTGGCGGCGGTGAACGCCCCGGTGGCGGCGAACGGCCTCGACCGGGCGCTGTCGCTGGTGCTGGCGGATCTGGTGCGGTGGATCAACGCCGGGGGGTGAGGGTCTCGCCCTTCACCCAAGGAGCGGAGCCGGATGCCGACATGAAGATTATGGCCGTATCCGTATCCGGGGTCGCGGAGGCTCAGCCCGGTTGAGCGCAGCGTTCCGCCGCAAGCCGCAGGGCGCGGCCTATGTCCGCCGCCTCGATCGATCCGCTCCGGGCCGCGTTGACGCCGCAGCGCCGGGCTTTGCTGCGTGTCCCGGTCTGCCGGGAGCCGTGCGCGATCTCGGATTTCGCCGATCGAACCGGCCGCCACGCCTGGGACCTCCGGGGCGCCTGACGGCGCCGCCCCGTCATTCCATCACCGCAGCCTTCATGATCACCACCATGATGGCGCGCCCTGTAGTCTCGCTGACGCAGCGCACGGTGTGCGGCCGGTCGCAGCGATAGCGCAGCGTCTCGCCGGCCCGGGCCCGCTGTACCGCGCCGGCCACGTCGATCTCGAACTCGCCCTCGGTGACCGACAGGCACTCGACCGAGCCGCGCTGGTGGGCATCGGAATCGAGGACGCCGCCGGGATCGGCCGAGAGGTCGTACCATTGCAGCCACTCGACGGTCTTGATCCAGCCGATGATCGCGAGCCGCATCCGGCCGTCGTCGGAGACCAGGATCGGCGTGTCGGCCCGGGAGGACTTCTCGATGAACGGCTCTTCGTCGCCGGTGGCGAGCACCCGCTCGATCGACACGTCGAGGGCCTGGCTCAGGCGCCAGATCGTCGCCAGGGTCGGGTTGGTCTCGTTGCGCTCAATCTGGCTGATGATCGACTTCGCGACGCCGGACTGCTCGGCCAGTTCCGAGAGCGACAGGTTGTAGGCCTTGCGCAGGCGCTGGATGGTCTTGCCGAGCTGCCCCGACAGCACCTGCGCCCCGGTCAACAGGTCCTTGCCGCGCTCACGCCCCCGCTCGACGCCCATCGCCCGCCCTTGAACCCCGCTGATCGCCGCCGGGCGTTCCGCATTCCGAACGCCCGTACGCTCCATCAAACGCAATCGGGGAAGGCGCGCAAGGGTTCATGCGGCCGCGCGGGCCGATTCCGGTGGGATGACGGGTCAGTTCCACCAGGCGTGGAAATGGTGCACCGGGCCGTTGCCATGGCCGATCCGGATCCTGTCCGACGCGGCGAGGGCCGCGCTCAGATAGGCCTTGGCGGCGCGCGCGGCCTCCGGCAGGGGCAACCCGCGGGCAAGCCCGGCCGCCAGGGCCGCCGACAGGGTGCATCCGGTGCCGTGGGTGTTGCGGGTCTCGATCCGCGGGCCGGTGAGGCGCAGGACCGAATCGCCCGGCCCGACCAGGAGGTCGACGCTCTCGGGACCGGCGGCGTGGCCGCCCTTCATCAGCACCGCGGCCGGGCCGAGCGCCAGGAGGCGCCGGCCCTGATCGAGCATCGCCGCCTCGGTCCCGGCGATCCCCTCCCCCAGCAGCACCGCGGCCTCCGGCAGGTTCGGGGTCAGCACGGAGGCGTGGGGCAGGAGCTTGGCGCGAAGGGCCTCGACGGCGTCGTCGGCGAGCAGCCGGTCGCCGCTCGTCGCCACCATCACCGGATCGAGCACCCGGGGCAGGCCGGCGGCGTGGCGGGCGAGCGCCTCGGCCACGGCCGCGATCGTCGGGATGCGGGAGAGCATCCCGATCTTCACCGCCTTCACGTCGAGGTCGGTGAACACGCTCTCGATCTGGCGGGCGACGAAGTCCGGCTCCACGTCGTGGATCGCCTGCACGCCCCGGGTGTTCTGGGCGGTGAGCGCCGTGATCACGCTGGCGCCGTAGACGCCGAGCGCCGAGAAGGTCTTGAGATCGGCCTGGATGCCGGCACCACCGCCAGAATCCGAGCCCGCGACCGTGACGGCGATCATGTCCGATCTCCGATCGTGCAAGGCCCGATCATTCTTGGTCTTTCGATCGTGCAAGGCCCGATCATGCGGCGCCCCGTGCCGCGAGCGCCCCGTCGATCACCCCGCGCAGGTCGCGCGCCCGTGCCTCGACGTCGCGGCCGGTGCCGAACAGGGCCGAGATCAGCGCGATCCCGTCGGCGCCCGCGCCGATCGTCGCGGCCGCGTTGCTGCGGTCGATCCCGGCGATCGCCCCGACCGGCAGGCCGGCGCCGCGGGCGAGGCGCGCCCGGAATACGATGCGGTTGAGCCCGTCGAGCCCGACCGGCGGGTCCGGGTTGTTCTTGCTGGTGGTGGAAAACACCCCGCCGATGCAGGCGTAATCGACCGGCAGGCGGTAGAGTTCGTCGGCCTGGGCGGCGTTCTTGACGGTGAGCCCGACGATCGCGCCGCGGCCGAGCAGGCGCCGCGCATCGGCCGGGTGCAGGTCCTCCTGGCCGAGATGCACGCCGTCGAGCCCGGCGGCGAGAGCCAGGTCGACCCGGTCGTTCATCAGGAGCGGCACGCCGCTGCCCTGGAGCGCCGCGTGGATCCGGAGCAGCCGCGCCACGGTCTCGCGGGCATTGGCAATGGTCTTCTCGCGGTACTGCAGCAGGGTGCAACCGCCCGCGACCGCCTCCGCCGCCATCCGGGCAAGGTGCTCGGCGTCCCCGCCGCAGACCCCGACATCGAGGAGGCCGTAGAGCCGCAGATCGACCGGCACGGTCGTGTGCCCGCCCTCAGAGGTCACGGGCGGGCTCCCGCGCGTCGCGGATGGGGCATGCGGGCATGGGGCGCTTCCCTGCTGGGCCGGGGGGCCGGTAGACGATCCCCCCGGAGTAAGGGCGAGCGCGCCGGGGCGTCAACGGTGACGCGTCAGCCCGCCCGCGCCCCGCCCGCCGCCGCTTCCCGCGCCCGCTCGAGCACGAGCCGCCGCTCGCGCCACACCACGAACACGCCCGCCGCCGCGACGATGCCGCCGCCGACCGCGATCGAGGCGGTGGGGAGCTGGCCGAACACGAACCACCCGATCAGCACTGACCACAGCATGGTGGTGTACTCGAAGGGCGCGACCAGCGAGGCGTCGCCGTGGCGGTAGCTCTCCGTGAGCAGGATCTGCCCGATGCCGCCGAGCACGCCGACGACCAGGAACAGGGCGAGGTCGCCCCAGCCCGGCATCCGCCAGCCGAGCGCCAGGGTCGCGAGGCCGAGCAGCGAGGTGAACAGGAAGAAGTACAGCACGATGGCGCCGGTGCGCTCGGTGCCGGTGAGCTTGCGGACCTGGATGGTCGCGGCCGCCGAGCAGCCCGCCGCCAGGATCGCGAACAGCGCGCCCGTGGCGCCGTCGCCGCCCGCGCCGCCGAATTCGAGGTGGGGGGCGAGCGTGATCAGCACGCCGAGGAAGCCGACGCTGACCCCGGCCCAGCGATAGGCCTGGACCTTCTCGCGCAGCACGATCGCCGCCAGCACCACGACGAGGAGCGGCGAGGCGTAGCCGATCGCCACCGCGTCCGAGAGCGGCAGGAAGGACAGGCCGGCGAAGCCCGCAAACATGCCGCAGGCGCCGATGATGCTGCGCAGCATGTGGCCCTTGAGGTTCTGCGTGCGCACGGCATCGATCACGCCGCCCTGCCAGCGCAGCCAGAGCAGCAGCGGCGCGATGGCGATGAAGGAGCGGAAGAACACGATCTCGCCGGTGGGGAACCGGTCGGCCAGGGTCTTCACGCCGGCGGACATCAGCGTGAAGGCGAGGGCCGAGAGCACCTTGAGCCCGATCCCGAGATAGGGCCGCGCGGCGGCACGGCCCGACGCGCCAGATCCGGTGACCGACCGGCCGGGGACGACGAGGGGGGCTGCCATGGGCGGGGCGCTTTTCTCAGGCGAAGCGGGGGAGATGCGCGGCCGCGGGACACGCGGCGGGGCGGTCTGTCAGAACCACGAATCGGCACGGCCGAGGTAGAGGGCCGCCCGGGCGGCTGATCTGCGCAATCCGCATGGTGGATGTTAAGTCTTCGCGAAGGAATCCGGGCCTGCCTCCCCGGCAGAGGCTCCCCGGTCCGTCCCGCGTCATCAAAGTGATACGCGAATAGGGTTTGGCTGGCGCGAGACGCCGCCAAGGAGAGTGCACGTGGCCGAGGACGCCGACGCGCTTCGCGTGCGAACCCTGTTCCTCTCGGATATCCATCTCGGGACCAAGGGGTGCCAGGCCGATCTGTTGCTCGACTTCCTGCGGGAAGTGGATGCCGACGAGATCTACCTCGTCGGCGACATCGTCGACGGCTGGAAGCTGCGCTCGGGCTGGTACTGGCCGCAATCGCACAACGACGTGGTGCAGAAGCTCCTGCGCAAGGTGCGAAAGGGCTCGCGGCTCGTCTACGTGCCGGGCAACCACGACGAGTTCCTGCGCGACTTCCTCGACATGCATTTCGGCGGCATCGAGATCCAGGATCAGGTGCTGCACGAGGCGGCGGACGGGAAGCGCTACCTCGTCATCCACGGCGACCAGTTCGACCTCGTGGTGCGCCACGCCCGCTGGCTGGCGCTCCTCGGCGACGGCGCCTACACGGCGGCGCTCTTCGTCAACACCCATCTCAACTGGGTGCGCCGCCGCCTCGGCCTGACCTACTGGTCGCTCTCGGCCTGGGCCAAGCTGAAGGTCAAGAACGCCGTCAACTTCATCGGCCGCTTCGAGGAATTCCTGATCGCCGAGGCGCGGCGGGCCGAGGCCGACGGGGTGATCTGCGGCCATATCCACCACGCGGCGAGCCGGATGGTGGGCGACATGCACTACCTCAATACCGGCGACTGGGTCGAATCCTGCACCGCGGTGGTCGAGCATTACGACGGCACGATGGAAGTGATCCGTTTCGCCGAGTGGACGCGCGCCAACGCGGAGGCGGCGCAGCCGCTGGCCGCCCGCCCGCGTCCGGTCGCCCCGGTCGAGGAGCTGGCGCCCGCCGCCCGCACCCTGCCGGACCACCCGGCCGCGACGGCCAGGGCGGTCGCGTGAGGCTCCTCGTCGCGACCGACGCCTGGCATCCGCAGGTCAACGGGGTCGTCCGCTCGCTGGAGCACATGGTCGCCGCGGGGCGCCGGGGCGGCCACGACCCGGTGATGCTGACGCCCCTCGACTTCGCCAGCGTGCCGCTGCCGGGCTATCCCGAGAT
Source organism: Methylobacterium sp. DB0501 (assembly GCF_011043735.1). Classification (GTDB taxonomy): domain Bacteria; phylum Pseudomonadota; class Alphaproteobacteria; order Rhizobiales; family Beijerinckiaceae; genus Methylobacterium; species Methylobacterium alsaeris. The sequence goes on from NZ_JAAKGV010000010.1 coordinate 18,644, forward strand.
CCGGCTGTCGCTGGTGACCGCCCGCGGCGTCGCGGCCCGGTTCCCGGCGCTCGATCCCACCCACGTCCATATCGCCACCGAGGGGCCGATCGGGCTCGCCACCCGCCGGGTCTGCCTGGCGCAGGGGCGCCCCTTCACCACCAGCTACCACACCCGCTTCCCCGAATACCTCGCCGCCCGCCTGCCGGTGCCGGAACGCTGGAGCTACGCTTGGCTGCGCCGCTTCCACGGCGCCGCGAGCGGGACGATGGTGAGCACGCCCTCCCTGGAGCGCGACCTCGCCGCCCGCGGCTTTTCCCGGCTGATGCGCTGGACCCGCGGCGTCGATACCGACCTCTTCCGCCCCCGTGACGGCGAACCGCTCCCTGCCGCGCTCGCCGGGCTGCCCCGCCCGTTCTTCCTGTTCGTCGGACGGCTCGCGGTGGAGAAGAACGTCGAGGCGTTCCTCCGTCTCGACCTGCCCGGCACCAAGCTCGTCGTCGGCGACGGCCCGGACCGGGCGCGCCTCGCCGCCCTCGCTCCCGCAGCGCACTTCCTCGGCACGCTCACCGGGGAGGCCCTGGCCCGGGTCTACGCGGCGAGCGACGTTTTCGTCTTCCCGAGCCTGACCGACACCTTCGGCATCGTGCTGCTCGAGGCGCTGGCGAGTGGCCTGGCCGTCGCGGCCTATCCCGTGACCGGCCCCCTCGACGTGATCGGCGGCACGAGCGTCGGAATCCTCGATCACGACCTCGGCGCGGCCGCCCGCGCGGCGCTGGCGATCCCGCGCGAGGCCTGCCGCGCCGAGGCCCTGCGCTACACCTGGGCGGCGAGCGCCGACCAGTTCTACGGCAACATCGAGCGTGCGCATGCGGAGGGCGGGCCGGCACGGCGCGGGCGCCGGCTCGGCCTGCTGCGGGCGCTGCCGGGCGAGGCGGCGGCGCCGCTGCCGGGGGTGGGCGAGGGCTGAACGAGCCGCCCCTGGGCGCTTTGGCCTCAGGCGAACAGATCCACGACCTGGAACCCCCTCCCCGCCAGCCGCTCGCTCAGGATCCGCCGATGGCAGCGCTCCGGGTCACGCTCGAAGCAGAGCAGGCAGGTCGGTCCCGCTTCCGCCAGCGCCGCCAGCTCGTCGAGAGCGGCTTGGCCTGCGCCGGTCTCCAGCACCTCCTCGCAGTAGATCCGCCGCATCAGTCCGGCATCGTGGGCGCGGGCCGCCTCGCGGCCGGCCTTCGGCGTGCCGAGGCTGCGCAGATGCGTGTAGCCGATGCCGGCCTCGATCAGGCCGGCGGCGAGCGCGCTCTTCGAGAAGCCGCGCTTGCGCGAGGCCGCCACCGCCCTCACATCGGCGAGCCTCGCCACGCCGGCATCGCGCAGGGCGGCGGTGAAGCGCTCGGTATCGGCGCCTTCGTACCCGATGGTAAACAGAACCTTGGCCATGCGCCATCCCGACAAATCTCAAGCCTGGCCGAGGCTTATGCCTGATGGCCGAGGTCCGGGCGAGGCTCGGAGAGGCTCTATGTGGCTTTCACGCCACGCGTTTCGGAATTCCATTCAGATCCCGTCAAGCTTCCATTAACCGGCCCCACCGCATCGAATAGCCATAGTGTTCCGCGTCAAGTCAGGTCGCGCCCCGATGCCGATGGAGTCGATGATCCCCTCCGCCCCGTGGTCCTCCATCGCGTCGCATGGCCTTCGCTGGGGCAAGCGCGTGCTGGCGGCGGCGAGCCTCGCCGCGCTCGCGGCCTGCGCCGGCGCCGATTTCTATCCGACCAAGGGCGACGTGAAGCCCCATCCGGGCGTCGCCCGGGCCAAGAACCACCCGATCCAGGGCATCGACGTCTCGAAGTGGCAGGGTCCGATCGACTGGACCTCGGTCAAGGGCGCCGGCACCCAGTTCGCCTACATCAAGGCGACCGAGGGCGGCGACCACGTCGACGAGCGCTTCCGCGAGAACTGGGACGGCGCCGGCCGGGCCGGGGTGCCGAGGGGCGCCTACCACTTCGTGTTCTGGTGCCGCTCGGCCAAGGACCAGATGGACTGGTTCAAGCGCAACGTCCCCAACGACCCGACCGCCCTCCCCCCGGTCCTCGACGTCGAGTGGAACGGCCATTCGCAGCTCTGCCCGAAGAAGCTGCCGAAGGCCCAGGCCCTCGCCATGACCGAGTACATGCTGCGGGAGATGGAGATCTATACCGGCAAGCGGCCGATCATCTATACCGACATCACCTTCCATAAGGACGTGCTGGAAGGCGAGCTGCCGGATTACCCGCATTGGGTCCGCTCCACCGCCGCCGAGCCCGAGCAGCGCTACGCCAACCGCGACTGGATGCTGTGGCAGTTCACCTCGACCGGGCGGGTGCCGGGCGTGCGCGGCGACGTCGACCGCAACGCCTTCTACGGCACCAAGGCCGAATGGGCTTCGTTCCTGGCGACCGACTGCGACCCGCGGCATCACCGCCGGCTCTCTGAGGCCGGATTGTGCACGGACAAGTGACGCAGGATTGAAGAAGACGAAGAAGCCCGGCCCGCGACAAGCGGCCGGGCTTCTGTTCTATGTTCCGAAAACTCTGGCAAGCAGACCGACATCCTCGTGTCGTCCCGGGGCGGGGCTTGCCGAGAACCCGGGATCCATAACCGCCGGCAGTGCAGGATCTGGCGGTACACGCTCCGCATGATCCCGGATCGCCAGCGTTCATGGATCCCGGGTTCCGCTTTCGCGGCCCCGGGACGACGCAGAGTGTGGAAGGGGCCGCGGTCTGTTCGACGAACAATCGTCCAACATGCCCCTCCCCCCTTAGCCGTTGCGGAACGTGTAGCTGTAGCCGTTCAGCGCCGGCGCGCCGCCGAGATGGGCGTAGAGGACCTTCGAGCCCTTCGGGAAGAAGCCCTTCTGCACGAGGTCGATCATCCCCTGCATCGACTTGCCCTCGTAGACCGGGTCGGTGATCATCGCCTCGAGCCGGGCCGCGAGGCGGATCGCCTCCACCGTCTCCTTCGAGGGCACGCCGTAGACCGGGTAGGCGTAGTCTTCCTTCAGCACCACGTCGTCGGCGACGATCTCGCCGGCCCCCACCAGGGCGGCGGTGTTCCGCGCGATCTCGAGCACCTGCGCCTTGGTCTGGGCCGGGGTGCAGGAGGCGTCGATGCCGATGACGTTGCGGGCCCGGCCGTCGGGCTTGAAGCCGACCAGCATGCCGGCATGGGTCGAGCCGGTGACGGTGCAGACCACGATGTAGTCGAAGTGGAGGCCCATCTCGGCCTCCTGGCGACGCACCTCCTCGGCGAAGCCGACATAGCCGAGACCGCCGAACTTGTGCACCGAGGCGCCGGCCGGGATCGCATAGGGCTTGCCGCCCTTGGCCTTCACGTCCTCGATCGCCTGCTTCCAGCTGTCGCGGATGCCGATGTCGAAGCCCTCGTCCACCAGCTGCGATTCGGCGCCCATGATCCGCGTCAGCATGATGTTGCCGACCCGGTCGTAGACCGCATCCTCGTGCGGCACCCAGGCTTCCTGGATCACCCGGCACTTCATGCCGATCTTGGCCGCCACCGCCGCCACCATGCGGGTATGGTTCGACTGCACGCCGCCGATCGACACCAGGGTGTCGGCCCCCGAGGCGATCGCGTCCGGCACGATGTATTCGAGCTTGCGCAGCTTGTTGCCGCCATAGGCGAGGCCCGAATTGCAGTCGTCGCGCTTGGCGTAGATCTGCACGTCGCCGCCGAGATGCGCGGTCAGCCGCGGCAGGTGCTCGATCGGGGTCGGGCCGAAGGTCAGGGGGTAGCGCTCGAACTGCGACAGCATCGAAGGAATCATCGCCGGAATCCCGCGTGAAAGACCGTTCCAGGCTAGCAAGCTCGCGACGAAAGGTGCTCTCGAATTTGTGCGATGTTTGATGCGAGAGGGCGCCGTCATCACGGCATGGTGCTAAGATCCGTCACAAGCGACCACCATCGTGGAAGGATCTTTCATGCCCGCCGGGCTCGACCGCATCGACCTGAAAATTCTCCGGCTCCTGCAAGGGGATGGCCGGATCGGCAATGCGGAGCTGGCCAAGCGCGTCAATACCAGCCCGGCGACCTGCCACCGCCGCACCCAGCGGCTGTTCGACGAAGGGTATCTCCGCGGCGTGCGCGGCGTGGTGGCGCCGGACAAGGTCGGGCGCGGCTCGCTGGTCCTGGTCGGCGTGGTGCTCGACCGCTCGACGCCGGAGAGCTTCTCCGCCTTCGAGGCGGCGGCGCTCGCCATGCCGATGCTGCTCGACTGCCACCTCGTCGCCGGCGACTTCGACTACATTCTCAAGATCCGCGTCTCGGACATGGCCGACTTCAACCGCATGCACAGCGAGATCCTGATCGCCCTGCCGGGGGTGCGCCAGACCCGGACCTTCTTCGTCATGAAGGAGGTGATCGACAACGCACCGCTCAGCTTGTGAGATCGCGGCGGTTGCCGGTGTACGCAGTTTGTTCTAGTCATCCTTCGAGACTTTCCGGAGCCCAGGCCCGGGAGCCCGGTCTGGTTATCCGTACGATTGGCCCCATCTGGTCCTCCATACGGTCGACAGGGTTCTCGGCATCGCGGGCTCCCGGCCGGTCACCGGTCCCACCAAGCCTGGCGGCGCCTTTTTCGGCGGCGGCCCGGAGCCTTCCTGCATGGCCTCTCTCGACAAGCTCTTCGACGGTTCCGCGGAGGGCCGCGTGATCGCGGTGCGGGGTGCCCGCGAGCACAACCTGAAGAACGTCGACCTGACGATTCCGCGCGACAAGCTGGTGGTGTTCACCGGCCTGTCCGGCTCCGGCAAGTCGTCGCTCGCCTTCGACACCATCTATGCCGAGGGGCAGCGCCGCTACGTCGAATCGCTCTCGGCCTATGCGCGCCAGTTCCTCGAGATGATGTCGAAGCCCGACGTCGACCAGATCGACGGGCTGTCGCCGGCGATCTCGATCGAGCAGAAGACCACCTCGAAGAACCCGCGCTCGACGGTCGGCACCGTCACGGAGATCTACGACTACATGCGCCTGCTCTGGGCGCGGGTCGGGATTCCGTATTCCCCGGCCACCGGCCTGCCGATCGAGAGCCAGACCGTCAGCCAGATGGTCGACCGGGTGCTGGCGCTCCCCGAGAAGACCCGGCTCTACCTGCTCGCCCCCGTGGTGCGCGGCCGCAAGGGCGAGTACCGCAAGGAGATCGCCGAGTTCCAGAAGAAGGGCTTTCAGCGCCTGCGCATCGACGGCGAGTACTACGCCATCGACGACGCGCCGAAGCTCGACAAGAAGCTGAAGCACGACATTGACGTGGTGGTGGACCGGATCGTGGTGCGGGCCGACATGGCCTCTAGGCTGGCCGATTCGTTCGAGACCGCCCTGGAGCTCGCCGACGGCATCGCGGTGGTGACCTTCGCCGATATCCCCGAAGAGGGCGAGGCGCCGGAGCCGATCACCTTCTCGTCGCGCTTCGCCTGCCCGGTCTCCGGCTTCACGATTCCCGAGATCGAGCCCCGGCTGTTCTCGTTCAACAACCCGTTCGGGGCCTGCCCGACCTGCGGCGGCATCGGCCACGAGATGCGGATCGACCCGACGCTGGTCATCGCCGACGAGGCCTTGAGCCTGTCGCGCGGCGCCGTCGCGCCGTGGGCGAAATCGACTTCGCCCTATTACGGCCAGACCCTCGAGGCGCTGGCGAAGCACTATCGCTTCCGCACCGACACGCCCTGGGCCAAGCTCACCGCGGCCGCGCGCCAGGTGGTGCTCTACGGCTCGGACGGCGACGAGGTCCGCTTCGCCTACAATGACGGGCTGCGCGCCTATGAGGTCTCCAAGCCGTTCGAGGGCGTGATCCCGAACCTGGAGCGGCGCTACAAGGAGACCGACAGCGACACGGCGCGCGAAGACATCGGCCGCTTCATGGCCGAGACGCCGTGCTCGGCCTGCGGCGGCAAGCGGCTGAAGCCGGAGGCGCTGGCGGTGAAGATCGCCGGCTCCGATATCGGCGACGCCACGGTACTGTCGGTGCGCGACGCCCACCGCTGGTTCGGCGAGCTGCCCGAGCACCTGACGCAGAAGCAGAACGAGATCGCGGCCCGCATCCTGAAGGAGATCCGCGACCGTCTGACCTTCCTGGTCGATGTCGGCCTCGAGTACCTCACGCTCGCCCGCGGCTCGGGCTCGCTGTCGGGCGGCGAGAGCCAGCGCATCCGGCTGGCCTCGCAGATCGGCTCGGGCCTCACCGGGGTTCTGTACGTCCTCGACGAGCCGTCGATCGGCCTGCACCAGCGCGACAACGAGCGCCTGCTCGGCACGCTCAAGCGCCTGCGCGACCTCGGCAACTCGGTCATCGTCGTCGAGCACGACGAGGACGCGATCCTGCAGGCGGATTACGTCGTCGATGTCGGTCCCGGTGCCGGCATCCATGGCGGGCAGATCGTGGCGCAAGGCTCGCCGAAGGAATTGCTGGCCGACCCGAACTCGCTCACCGCGAAGTACCTCACCGGCGCCCTCTCGGTGCGCGTGCCGAAGAGCCGGCGCAAGGCCAAGAAGATCCCGGCCGCCACGAAGGGGGAGACGCCCGAGCCGCAGATGCTCCGCCTCGTCGGCGCCCGTGGCAACAACCTGAAGGACGTGACCGCGGCGATCCCGCTCGGCACCTTCACCTGCATCACCGGGGTGTCGGGCGGCGGCAAGTCGACCCTGGTCGTCGACACGCTCTACAAGGCGGTGGCGCGCAAGCTCAACGGGGCGCTCGAGCATCCGGCTCCCCACGACCGCATCGAGGGGCTGGAGCACCTCGACAAGGTCATCGACATCGACCAGTCGCCGATCGGCCGTACCCCGCGCTCGAACCCCGCCACCTATATCGGCGCCTTCACGCCGATCCGCGACTGGTTCGCCGGTCTGCCCGAGGCCAAGGCCCGCGGCTACCAGCCGGGCCGGTTCTCGTTCAACGTCAAGGGCGGGCGCTGCGAGGCCTGCTCGGGCGACGGCGTCATCAAGATCGAGATGCACTTCCTGCCCGACGTCTACGTTACCTGCGACGTCTGCAAGGGCAAGCGCTACGACCGCGAGACCCTGGAGGTGAAGTACCGCGAGCGCTCGATCGCCGACGTGCTCGACATGACGGTGGAGGAGGCGGCCGAGCTGTTCAAGGCGGTGCCGGCGATCCGCGAGAAGCTCGAGACCCTGGCCCGGGTCGGCCTCGGCTACGTCCGGGTCGGCCAGCAGGCCACCACCCTCTCGGGCGGCGAGGCGCAGCGCGTGAAGCTGTCCAAGGAGCTGTCGAAGCGCGCCACCGGCCGCACCCTCTACATCCTCGACGAGCCGACCACCGGCCTGCACTTCCACGACGTCGCCAAGCTGATGGAGGTGCTGCACGAGCTGGTCGATCAGGGCAACAGCGTCGTGGTGATCGAGCACAACCTCGAGGTCATCAAGACTGCCGACTGGGTGATCGACATGGGGCCGGAGGGCGGCGACGGCGGCGGCACCATCGTGGCGGAAGGGACGCCGGAGGACATCGCCGCCTCCGGGGCGAGCCATACCGGCAGGTTCCTGCGCGAGGTCCTGGCCCGCCGCCCCGCGGCCAAGGTGCCGACCAAGCCAGCCACCCGGCCGGCCCGCCCCGGCAAGAATGCGGCGAGCAAGCAGGCGGCCGAGTAGTTTTCATCGCGAAACGCCGGCCAAAACCCCCGCGAAGCTTGACCGCACGACGGCAAAAGCCGCTTGTGCGGTGCATCAAGCCGGCTTTTATCGGCATTTTTGCGAGCTGTACCACCAAAGTACAAAGCGGCGTCCGCGTGACGAAAATGCGTCATTTGCGCAACGCCCGTGCATGGTCTGCCGTCCGGCTGAGCAAAGCGCTGGCAATCCGGCCGCGTTTGGAAGACCATCCTCCCTGTTCAGACTGTGTCGTCGGGCGGGGGCCAGGCGCGTTCCAGTCCGGTCGCCGCGCACGACGACGGCGCGCCGACCGGGCCGCCGAATGTGCGCAATCCTGCCCTGGGTACGCTAGGGAAGGAAATCTCATGGGCAAGTATTGGCTGGCCGCGGGGGCGGCTGCCCTGTCGCTGTGCGCATCCGCGACAGCGTCGTATGCACAGACCACGACGGTTCCGGGCGAGCAGGTCGGTCTCGCGATCGGCGCGCCGCTGCCGGAAGGCATCTACGCGATCAACACCTTCACCTATCGCAGCCCCGACGGCCCGAATCTCACCTCGACCGACACCGCGGTCAACGTCCCGGTCCTGGTCTGGTCGACCCCGTGGAAGGTGCTAGGCGCCCGCATTGAGGCGGTGGTCGCCCCGCCGACCGTGTTCACCTTCTCCCGCGCCCCCGGCGGCCGCGATACCAGCATCAATGTCGGCACCTTCGTCGGCGGCATCTTCGCCTGGGATCTCGGCAACAATGTCGGCGTCAGCTACCTGGCCGGCGTCTATCTCAACGAGCTGAATGCCGGCCGCGGCGGCGGCTTGCCGATCCTGGCTTCGAACACCTACCGCCAGGGCTTCGGCATCAGCTATACCGGCGACGGCTGGAACATCACCGCCAACCTCACCTACAACTTCTATGACACGCCGGCCCGTTTCGCCGGCCGCAACGGCATCCCGGGCTTCTACGGCAGCCAGTTCCCGACCGACGCCCTCAATCTCGACCTGACCGCGACCAAGAAGTTCGGCAAGTTCGAGATCGGCGCCATCGGCTACGGCACCGCCAACCTGCCGAACCGCAGCCAGCTCGCCTTCGGCGCGCCCTGCAACGGCAACTTCACCTCCTGCGGCACGGTGGTGGGCGGCGGCGGCGGGCGCTTCGCCCTCGGCGGCCTCGTCGGCTACGATTTCGGCAAGTTCTCGGTCCAGGCCTGGGTCGCCCGCGACGTCGCCACCTCGGCCCGCCAGATCTCGCCGGTCACCGGCCTGGCGACCAACCGCGAGGCCTACTCGACCGAGGGCTGGTTCCGCGTCATCGCCCCGCTCTACACCGTCGCGGCGGCACCCGAGCCGGTTCCGGTTCCCCTCGTGCGCAAGTACTGAGCGCACGGCACTTTTCGAGACCTGACCCCTCGCGCCCGGCTCCTCGAGTCGGGCGCTTTTGTTTGCCGGTCGGGTCGGTTTGCAACGATCGCTCGGCCTCGGGCCGCCGCGCCTGTCGGGCCCGCCTCAGCGACCTATAACGGAGCGAGCGGGCGGGGCCGACGACCCCGCCGGACGAGACGAGGCACGGGGCGCGCAGCCCCGGCAGGAGACCATCATGGCGGCGCCCGGCGACTGGAAGATCCCCTCTGCGGTGCAGCCCCGCCCGACCGCCTATTCCTACGACCTCGACCAGACGCTGACCGCGGTGGTCGCCCTGTCGTCGCGGGTGCCCGACGGCGCCTACACCGCCGAGATCCTCGGGACCGAGCGGGCCGGCAACGGCGTCGTCATCGGTGAGGACGGGCTGGTCCTCACCATCGGCTACCTCATCACCGAGGCCGAGAGCGTCTGGCTCACCGCCCATGACGGGCGCACCGTGCAGGGCCATGTCGTCGGCTACGACGCCGCCACCGGCTTCGGGCTGGTCCAGGCGCTCGGCCGCCTCGACCTGCCGCACCTGCCCCTGGGCAGCGCCGACGGCTTGCGGGTCGGCGACCGGCTGGTCATGGCGGGCGCCGGCGGCCGCTCCCGCGCCGTCGCCGCCGAGGTGGTGGCCCGTCAGGAATTCGCCGGCTACTGGGAATACCTCCTCGACGACGCGATCTTCACCGCGCCGTCGCACCCGCATTGGGGCGGCGCGGCCCTGATCGGCCCGGCCGGCGAACTCACCGGCATCGGCTCGCTGCAATTGCAGCAGGGCGGGCGCGACAACCGCCCCATCAACATGGCGGTGCCGATCGACCTTCTGAAGCCGATCCTCCACGACCTGACCACCCTCGGGCGGGTGGCGGGCCCGCCCCGGCCCTGGCTCGGCCTCTACGCCACCGAGATGGACGACCAGGTGGTGGTGATGGGGCTCTCGCCCCGCTCCCCGGCCGAGATCGCCGACCTGCGCGCCGGCGACATCCTGATGGCGGTGGGCGAGACCGAGGTCGGCGACCTCGCCGGCTTCCTGCGCGCCGTCTGGGCGCTGGGACCGGCCGGCGTCACCGTGCCGTTGACCGTGCACCGCGACGGGCGGACCCTGAGCATCCCGGTGGTCTCGGCGGACCGGTCGCGGTTCCTGGTGGCGCCGCGGCTGCACTGAGGGGCGGCCCGCAGGCCTGCGCGGCGGGCATCCCTTCGCTCACGGTCGGCCTCCCACCTTCGCCCGCGGGCTCGCCGCACCGGCAACAAGGTCGTCGCGGCCTCTCCCCTCCGGCGGGAAGAGGGGATTTTCCGCGCTTCGATCGTCCCCGCACAGCCCAGTCTCCGGCTCGGCAAGGTCCAGACCCGTTCGTCGCGCCGATGCCTCCCACGGCCGTCCCGCGCCCCGCACCACGAAGGCCATTCCATCGTGAGGCCTCCCGGGCGCCCGTCGGCCGGCGCCGAACCCGCTTCTCACCGCATTGCACACTGAGTCGCCACCGGCTGCCGCATCCTTGCGCTCACCCCTTCGGCGCACGCCCCGGCCCCCTCCGGCAGCGCTACCGTTCGCGTGTGCAGCATAGTGCCTAAAGGCCCGGAATTCCTGCGATTCATGCGCCAGAGTGCTGCCAAATCGGCGGGCACAGGGGTTTCTTGACGATTCCCTGCGCGCTGCATGTGAATCGTGCATGGCTGGCTTACGCGACCTCGTCTCCCTCAGAGGCAGGCAGTTCCCATATGGTGCGTTGCAACAGAGACAGGCAGCCGGTGCCGAAACGGTTCGCACCGCCTGCCCGTCCAGAGGTCAAATCCGATGTTCGTCTCCCTCCTCCTCAGCAAGATCCGCTCCTACCTCCGCTACCGTGAGACCGTGCACGAGCTGTCGCGTCTGTCCGACCGCGAGCTCGACGATCTTGGCATCAGCCGCTTCGAGATCCAGGGCATCGCCCGCTCGGTCGCGTAAGCGCCAACCAGCGTACCCAGTACCCGCGTACCGAGTATCCAAGTCGATCGAAGGCCGCCCCGGCCGTTAATCGTCTCGCGCGCCCGCCCCTTCCGGCGGGCGTTCGCTCGTCTGCACCACCGCATCGCCACCATGGTGTTGCATCGGCGGTGCCCGATCCGATATGCCGCGTCATGTCCGGATCAGACCCCATTCACGTCGTCGGCGGCGGCCTCGCCGGTTCCGAAGCGGCCTGGCAGATCGCCGAGGCCGGCCTGCCCGTGGTGCTGCACGAGATGCGGCCCCTGCGCGGGACCGAGGCGCACCAGACGCAGGACCTCGCCGAACTCGTCTGCTCGAACTCGTTCCGCTCCGACGATGCGGAGCAGAACGCCGTCGGGCTGCTGCACCAGGAGATGCGCCGCCTCGGCTCGCTCATCATGCGCTGCGGCGACGGCAACCAGGTGCCGGCCGGCGGCGCCCTCGCCGTCGACCGCGAAGGGTTCGCCCGAGCGGTCACGGCGGCGCTCGAAGTCCATCCGAACGTCGCCATCGTCCGCGAGGAGATCGACGGCCTGCCGCCGGCCTCCTGGGACAGCGTGATCCTGGCGACCGGCCCGCTCACCGCGCCCGGCCTCGCCGAGGGTATCCGCGGTCTCACCGGCGCCGAATCGCTCGCCTTCTTCGACGCCATCGCGCCGATCGTGCACCGCGACTCGATCGACATGGGCAAGGCGTGGTTCCAGTCCCGCTACGACAAGGTGGGCCCTGGCGGGACGGGCGCGGACTACATCAACTGCCCCCTCGACCGCGAGCAATACGCCGCCTTCATCACGGCACTGGTCGAGGGCGAAAAGACCTCGTTTAAGGAATGGGAGGCCTCGACCCCCTATTTCGACGGCTGCCTGCCGATCGAGGTGATGGCCGAGCGCGGCCCCGAGACCCTGCGCCACGGGCCGATGAAGCCGTTCGGCCTGACCAACCCGCACAACCCGACGGTGAAGGCCTATGCCATCGTCCAGCTGCGCCAGGACAACGCGCTCGGCACGCTCTACAACATGGTCGGGTTCCAGACGAAGCTGCGCCACGCTGAGCAGGTGCGGGTCTTCCGCACCATCCCGGGCCTGGAGAACGCGGAGTTCGCCCGCCTCGGCGGCCTGCACCGCAACACCTATCTCGACAGCCCGCGCCTTCTCGACGCGACCTTGCGCTTGAAGGCCGCGCCGCGCCTGCGCTTCGCCGGCCAGATCACCGGCTGCGAGGGCTACGTCGAGAGCGCCGCGATCGGCCTGATGGCCGGCCGCTTCGCCGCGGCCGAGCGTCAGGGCCGCACGCTCGAACCACTGCCGGTCACGACGGCGCTCGGAGCCCTCATCGGCCATATTACCGGCGGACACGTCTCGGCCGAGGATGCCGGCACGCCACGCTCGTTCCAGCCGATGAACGTCAATTTCGGGCTGTTCCCGCCCCTCGACCGGGCGCCCAAGGCCCCCGACGGCAAGCGCCTGCGCGGCGCCGAGAAGGCACAGGCGAAGAAGCGGGCGATGACCGACCGGGCTCGGGCGGATCTCGGGACGTGGCTCGGCGAGGAGCCGGCGCCGCTGCCGGCGGCGGCGGAGTAGCGTCGGGCGGCTCCGCCAGGGGGCAGGTGCCCCTCATACCCTCCGTGTCGTCCCGGGGTTCGACGAAGTCGCGAACCCGGGATCCATAACCGCCGACGGTGCAGGACGAGGCCAGCGGCGTTCCGCTTCGCCCTTCGAGGCCGGCGTTGACGGATCCCGGTTTCCGCTGCGCGGCACCGGGATGGCGTTGGAGGGTTCTGAAAGGAAGTGGAGAACTACTTGACCGACCGCGCCGCCCGCCACAGCCGCCAGATCCGGCGCCAGTTCGGCACGTCGATCACGCTCGCCAGCGGCTCGTAGCCCGACCGCTCCATCTGCGCGAGATAGGCTTCGACCAGGGCGACCGGCAGGAAGGCGGGGGCGGCCACGCTGGCGATGCTCGCCCGCTCGGCCGCGTAGGCGGCCAGATGACGCCGCACGAGCGCCCGCATGTCGGCGCAGGCGCCGCGCAGCCCCGGACCACCGCGCCCGGCCACGATGTCCTCGCGGGTGACGCCGTGGGCCGCGAGCACGTCCGCCGGCAGGTAGACCTGGCCGCTGCGCGCGTGCCACGGCAGAGCGCGCAGCAGGCCGGTCACCGCGTAGGCGACGCCGGCATGGCCCGCGGCGGCGGCCCCCCCGGGCTCCGAGCCGTTTGCCAGGATCAGGCTGCCGAGGCGGATCAGGCAGGAGGCGGTCTCGCCGCAATAGCCCTCCAGGTCGCGGGTCGAGGGCATCGGGTCGTCGTAGAGATCGAAGACCCGGGCGTCGATCAGGTCGACGAGGGGCTGGCGCGGCAGGCGCGCCCTCACCAGCGTGTCGTCGAGGGCGGCGGCCACGGGATGGGCGCGGACGTCGCCCCGCGCCTCGCCCTGGAGCGCGTCGCGCCACCATTGCAGGCGGAGTTCCCCCGGCATCGGGCTCGACACGGCCTCGCGCACCCGCGCCACCTCCAGGCTGAAGGCGGCGAGCGCGTGGAAATGCGGACGCTTGTCGGCCGGGGCGTAGAGGCTGGCATACCAGCGGTCGGGGTCGCCGGCCCGCACCAGGTCTTCGCAATGCGCGTAGGCCCAGGCCGGGTCCCGCGTCTCGGCCTCGCTCATCGGCTGCTCACGCTCGCTTACGGCACCGCGACCAGGGCGGCGGCGACCTTGCGGTTCTCGGCCATCAGGATGTTGTAGGTGCGCGCCGCCGCGCCGGTCTGCATCACGTCGAGGCCGATGCCGGCGGCCTTGAGGTGATGACGCAAGGCGTCGGGCACGAACACGATGTCGGCCCCGGTGCCCAGCAGCAGCAGGTCGACGGCAGACGCTTCGGCGAGGAGCGGGCTCAAGGTCTCCGGCGTGATGCCGTCCGGGGCGGTCACGTCCCAGGCCCTGACGCCGGACGGCAGCACCAGGATCGAGCCCCGATGCGACATCTCGGCGAAGCGGAAACCGCCGCCGCCATAGGCGTCGATCGGGTACCGGCCCGGGACGAAGCCGTCGTGCAGTCGCCCCGATGGATGCTCCCCCGCCACTACTCGGCCGCCTGCGGCAGGGCCGAGGGGTCGCGTACCTGCGTCCGGGTGCCGCCGGCCTGCAGGCCGATATAGATCAGGAACGGGGTCGAGACGAAGATCGCCGAATAGGTGCAGATCACCACGCCGGCGAGCATCACCACCGAGAAGCCCTTGATCGCCTCGCCGCCGAACAGCACCAGGGCGAGCAGCGACAGGGCGGTCGACATCGCGGTCATCACGGTGCGCGACATGGTCGAGTTGATCGACAGGTTGAGCAGCTGCTCGGTCGGCATGGTCTTGTAGCGCCGCATCAGCTCGCGGGTACGGTCGAACACCACCACGGTCTCGTTCAGCGAGTAGCCGACGATGGTCAGGATCGCCGCGATCGAGGTCATGTTGAACTCGATCCGGGTGATCACGAACAGCCCGACCGTGATGACGATGTCGTGCAGGGTGCCGACGATCGCGCCGAGCGCCAGCTCGCGCTCGAACCGGAACCACAGGTAGAGCAGCACCGCCACGACCGACAGCACGACGCCGATCGTGCCCGACTGGACCAATTCACCGGAGACGCGCGGACCGACGGTCTCGACGCGGTCGAAGGCGTAATCCTTGTCGAAAGCGGCGTGCGCCTTCTGCATCACCAGGGTCTGCCCGGTCTCGCCGCCGGCCTGGAGCGGGAAGCGGACCGAGATCGAGCCCTGGCCGAGTTCCTGCACCTCGGTCTCGCCGAAGCCGAAATCGTTGGCGGTGTGGCGCACCGCGCCGACATCGGAGGTGACGCCGGGCTTCGGCCGCAGCTCGACCAGGGTGCCGCCCTTGAAGTCGATGCCGAAATTCAGCCCGATCTGCAGGAACAGCACCACCGTGGCGACCGAGATGAAGGCCGAGAGCGGGAAGCTGAAGCGCCGCAGGCGCATGAAGTCGAAGTGGGATTCGTCGGGCCAGAGGCGAAGGAGGCGCATCGTCGGTCTCGGAAGGGTGTGTCGGCGCGCCCGCTCGGAGCGCAGCTCCGGGCGGCCGCGAGGGCCGCCCGTCGAAGGCGATCAGATCGGCAGGGTATCAGATCGGCAGGGTCTTGGGCCGCAGGCGCTGGTACCACAGGGCGATCATCATCCGGGTCAGGGTCACGGCGGTGATGACCGTGGTCATGATGCCGAGGATGAAGACGACCGCGAAGCCGCGCACCGGTCCCGAGCCCATGAAGAACAGGATCACCGCGGCGATCGCCATGGTGGAGTTGGAATCCACGATGGTCGCGAAGGCCCGGTCGAAGCCCGCTTGCAGCGCCGAGGGGATCGAGCGCCCGGCCCGTACCTCTTCCCGCACGCGCTCGTAGATCAGCACGTTGGAATCGACCGCGGTACCGATGGTGAGCACGATGCCGGCGATGCCCGGCAGCGTCATCGTGGCCTCCAGCACCGACATCAGGCCGAGGATCAGGCCGACATGGACCAGCAGCGCGATGTTGGCGAAGAGGCCGAACACGCCGTAGGCCGCGAACATCAGCACGACGACGAGGATCGTCGCCACGATGGTGGCGTGCTTGCCGGCCTCGATCGAGTCGCGGCCGAGGCCCGGGCCGACGGTCCGGCGCTCGATCACGGTCAGCTTGGCCGGCAGGGCGCCGGCGCGCAGCAGGATCGACAGGTCGTTGGCCTGCTGCACCGTGAACCGGCCGGAGATCTGGCCCTGGCCGCCGGTGATCGGCTGCAGGATGCGGGGCGCCGACACGACCTCGTTGTCGAGGACGATCGCCATGGCGCGGCCGACATTCTCGCTCGTCGCCTGGCCGAAGCGCTGGGCGCCGCGCAGGTTGAACTTGAAGTTGACGATCGGCTCGTTCGACTTCTGGTCGAAGCCCGGCTGGGCGTCGGTCAGGTCGGCGCCGTCGGCCATCACCCGGCGCTCCACCGGCACCTTCTGGCCGTTGGCGTCCTTCGACGGCAGCATGTCGACGTCGCCGGCCGGGCTGTCGGCGAGCAGGCGGAACTCGAGCTTCGCGGTCTTGCCGAGCTGCTCCTCCAGGCGGGCCGGATCCTGGAGGCCCGGCACCTGGACCAGGATGCGGTCGGCGCCCTGCTGCTGGATCGACGGCTCGGTGGTGCCGCCGAGATCGACGCGGCGGCGCACCACCTCGATGGCCTGCTGCACCGCCCGGCGCACCCGGGCGTTGAAGCCCGCATCGGTGAAGGTGAGCTGGATCAGGCCGTTGGGCTCCTCGCGCACGTCGAGGGTGCGGGCCCCGGTCTGGCCGAGGGTGGCGTCGGTGACGGGCTGCGACAGCGCCTGCAGCTTCGGCAGCGCCTTGGCGCGGGCGGCGGCATCGCCGATCCGCAGCTGCACGCCGCGCGGCAGCAGCTGGATGCCGCCATCGGCCTGCACGCCGGCCTCGCGCAGGGCCTGGCGCACGTCGTCGCGCAACCCTTGCGCCATGGTGCGGGCGAGGTCGTTGCGGTCGACCTCCAGCACGATCTGCGAGCCGCCCTGGAGGTCGAGGCCGAGCACGATGGCACGGGTCGGCACGATCCAGGTCGGGAACCAGGACGGCAGCGAGGCGATGAAGTCCTTGCGCTGCTGGGCCGAGAAGAAGCTCGGCACGGCGAGCGTCAGGCCGATGAGGATCACGGCGAGCGTCGCGACGGCCTTCGTGGTGGAAATACGGAGCATCCGCGGCGTCCCAACCGGTCTCGAATTGTGTGTCAGATAGGGCGGCCCGGATGTGTCGTCCGGGCCTCACCCTGCGTCAAGCTCGGCTCAGGCGGCCTTGACCGGCTCGCCCTTGGCCCGGACCTCGGCGATCATGGTGCGCACGACCTTGACCTGGACGTTGGGGGCGATCTCGACCTCGATTTCCGGGGCCTCGGTCACCTTGGCGACCCGGCCGACGATGCCGCCGGTGGTCACCACCGTGTCGCCGCGGCGCACGTTCTTGACCATGTCCTGATGCTCCTTGGCACGGCGCTGCTGCGGGCGCAGGATCAGGAAGTACATGATCACGAAGATCAGGATGAAGGGGACGACCTGCACGAGGATGTCCGTGCCGCCGGTCGCCCCGGCTCCCTGCGCGAAGGCGGGCGTGATCACTCTCGAGGTCTCCCGAAACAAGACGAAAACGGGCCGGGCGGGTCCCCGCCGGCCTTGCAAAAGCGCGCGGACTATAGCCACGGACGACTCGAAAGCAACGGCGGGGAATGGCCCTCCCCCGCTCGATCCCGGCGGGTTTTCGTCCGCGGGGGCTTGGGATTAAGAGGCGCCACCCGCACGTCCGCCCCTGCGCAGGAGCCCGTTTCCCCGCGATGACCGCCCCGACCCGCCCGAGCCTCGCCGATTCCGACCTCCTCCCGGTGCTGCTGCGCATCGCCGCGGCCCTGGAGCGCAGCGCCCCGCCGGCGATCCCTTCCCCCGATTTCGCCGCGGCCGATGCCTTCGTGTGGCAGCCCGAGGGGCGTCTGCAGCCGGTGCCGCGGGTCAACCGGGTCGAGATGGATCTTCTGCGCGGCATCGACCGGATGCGCGACATCCTGTTCGACAACACGGAGCGCTTCGCCCGCGGCCTGCCGGCCAACAACGCGCTGCTGTGGGGCGCCCGCGGCATGGGCAAGTCGTCGCTGGTCAAGGCCGTGCACGCCGAGATCAACGCCCGCGGGCTCGAGCGGCCGCTGAAGCTCGTCGAGATCCACCGCGAGGACATCGAGGGCCTGCCCGCCCTGATGGGGTGGCTGCGCCCCGATCCGCACCGCTTCGTGGTGTTCTGCGACGACCTGTCGTTCGATGCCGAGGACACCTCGTACAAGTCGCTGAAGGCGGCGCTCGACGGCGGCATCGAGGGCCGGCCCGACAACGTGCTGTTCTACGCCACCTCGAACCGCCGCCACCTGCTCGCCCGCGACATGATGGAGAACGAGCGCTCGACGGCGATCAACCCGGGCGAGGCGGTGGAGGAGAAGGTCTCGCTCTCCGACCGGTTCGGCCTCTGGCTCGGCTTCCACAAGTGCAGCCAGGACGAGTACCTGGCGATGATCGACGCCTACGTCGCCCGCTACGGCCTCATCGTCGAGCCGGAGCGGCTGCGGGCCGAGGCGCTCGAATGGTCGACCACCCGCGGGGCCCGGTCCGGGCGCACGGCGTTCCAGTACATCCAGGATCTGGCCGGGCGCCTGGGGCAGCGGCTGGATTAGCGCCGTGCGGGTGCCCTCGACCCTGTCACCCATCGTGTCATCCCGGGGCTCGACGAAGTCGCGAACCCGGGATCCATGATCGCCGACGTTGGAGGATAAAGCGGAATGCTGTCCGCTCTCTTCGGCATCCTCAGAGATTATGGATCCCGGGCTCCGCTTCGCGGCCCCGGGACGACGATGAAGGGTTTCACTGAGCTTGGCGAGAAGGTCGCGTACTTGCCGACGCGAAAAAGGCGGGGCGCTCCCGCGCCCCGCCTCCCCTCGTCCGATCTCCCGGGTCTCAGTTGCTCGCCAGGTGCGGCATCGGGTCGACCGGGGTCGCGCCCTTGCGGATCTCGAAGTGCAGCTGCGGCGAGGTGACGTTGCCCGACGCGCCGGACTTGGCGATGGTCTGCCCGCGCTTCACCTTCTCGCCCGGCCGCACGTCGATCTCGCCGTTATGGGCGTAGGCCGAGACGTAGCCGTTGGCGTGTCGCACCAGGACCAGCTTGCCGTAGCCCTTCACGTCGCTGCCGGCATAGGCCACGGTGCCCTCCTCGGCGGCCTTGACCGGCGTGCCCTCGGGCACCGCGATGTTGATGCCCTCGTTGCCGGCCGAGCCGTAGCCGTTGATCACCCGGCCGCGGGCCGGCCAGCGGAAGCTCGATTGCGGGTCCGGCGCGGGTGCCGCGGGAGCGACGGCCGGAGCGGGCGCCGGCTCGGGCGCCTTCTCGGGCAGCGCCGCAACCTTCACCGGCTTGATCGGCTCGGGCTTCACCTCCGCGACCTTCTTCACCTCGGGCTTCGGCGCCTCGGCCTGCTTCGGCTCCGGCTTCCTGGGCTCGGGCTTGGCATGCTCGGCCTTCTTGGGCTCGGGCTTGGCCTCGGCCTTGATCTCGATCTTCCGCGGCTCCGGCTTGACGACCTCGGCGACCTTCTTCGGCTCGGGCTTCGCCTTCTCGGCGACCTTCGGCTCGGGCTTGCTGTGCTCGGCCTTGGCGTGCTCGGCCCTGGCAGTCTCGGCTTTCTTGGGCTCGGGCTTCGCTGCGGCTTTCGGCTCGGCCTTTTGGGGCTTGGCCGCGACCGGCTCGTCCCGGTCGTCGTCCTGCTGGCGCGCGGCCACCTTGGCGACGGCCTTCGGCTCGGGCCGCTGCGGCTTGGCGGCGACCCGCTCCTCCTCCTCGCGCGGCTCGGGCTTGCGCGGCGTGAGCTTGGCGGCGCGCTCGGCCGCGGCGGGCACCACCGGCTTCGCCTCGGCTTGGCCGGGGCGGGTATGGGGCTTGCGGGCCGGCTCCGGCTCGGGCTCCCGGCGCGCGGGCTCGGGCCGCGGCGCGACCTCGGCGACCCGGCGCACCGGCTCCGGGGCGCGGGTCTCGGTCGTCTGAACCCGCGGCGCCGGAGCCGCCGGCACCGCCCGGGCGCTCATCGCCGGCACGCCGCCGGCATGGTAGACCGGGATTACGACCTGGCGGCCGGGGGTGATCTGCGCGGCGCTCGACAGGCCGTTGGCCTGGAGGATCGCGGCGGCGGGGACGCCGAACCGGGTCGACATCTGGTTCAGGCTGTCGTTGGCGCCGACCGTGATGGTGGTGCCGCCCGAGGCCGACCAGCCGGCCGGGCCGCCGGTGACCGGAGCCGCGGCCGCGACGCGGGGCGTCGCGACCGGCGCGGCCGCCTGGCGTCTCGACAGCGGCGCGGCGGCCAGGGGCGCCGACAGGGGGCGCGACTGGATCGGCGCCGAGCGGATCGGCGCGGCGACCGCGTCACCCTCCGGCAGGCTGCCGGTGGCGCCCGGCTCCCCGCTCGCGCTCGATGAGAACGGGTTCGAGAACGGGTCGAGCCGCACCGCATCGGTGCTGCAGGCCGCCGAAGCGCCCCCGATCAGCCCGATGAGGGCGAAGCGCGACAGCGTCCGCATCCCCTTGCCTGCCACGCGATCCCGCATCGACGCACCCGTACATCCACGCAACCCTATGGATCGGATTCAAAGCGGATTCAGGTTAAGCTTCCGTTGCGGGGCGGCGTCGCGGCTTCACCGTGACGGTCGGATTCGGAGAGTCGGGCGAGCCGGATCGACCGGAGGCGTCAGAGTATGGCCGCCAGGCCCGGCGTCAGCGGGGCGAGGCGCAGGGGCGTCTCGCGCACCTGGCGCCACGGGCCGTCGGCCTCCTGCGCGATGGCGACGAGGCGGGGCCCCGCCGGGGTGCCGAGTGCCCCGACGAGGCGGCCGCCGGGCTTGAGGCGCTCGATCAGCGCCGGCGGCACGTCCCGCAGGCTGCCGTTGACCAGGATGCGGTCGAACTCGCCCGTCTCCTCCGGCGGGGCGCAGCCGTCGGCGAGGCCGACCATTGCGGCGCCGAAGCCGAGCGCGTCGAGGCGCGAGCGGGCGTTGCGGGCGAGCGTCGCGTAGCGCTCCAGGCTGACCACCTCGGCGGCTCCCAAGCGCAGCAGCAGGGCGGTGGCGTAGCCCGACCCGGTGCCGACCTCCAGCACCCGCGCCCCCTGGCAGTTGAGCGCCGCCAGCATCGTGGCGATCACGCTCGGCGCCGTCATGGTCTGGCCGCAGGGCAGCGGCAGGGCGATGTCTCGGCGCGCGAGATCCCGGAAGGCGAGCGGCGCGAAGGCCTCCCGCGGCACCCGCTCCATGGCGCCGAGCACCGCGGCGTCGCGCACGCCGCGGGCGCGCAGGCCCAGCACGAAGGCCGCGGTCTCGACCGCGCCGGACGCCTCCCCGGCGCCCTCCGGTCCGGAGGCGTCCGGCTCGCCGTCTTCGGTCACGCGAAGGCACTCATGCGAAGGCACTCATGTGAAGGCCTGGGCGAAGCGCGTCAGGGTCGGCTCGTCGGTGAGGTCGAGGCGCAGGGGGGTGATCGAGATGCAGCCGTCGGCGATCGCCTTCAGGTCGGTGCCGTGGCCCGGCTCGAACCGCGCCTTGGCGAAGGCGAGCCAGAAATACGGGTTGCCGCGCCCGTCGACCCGTTCGTCGATCGAGAGCAGCGCCTGGTTGCGCACGCCTTGCGCCGCCACGGCGATGCCCTTGACGTCCTCGGGCTCGCAATCCGGGAAGTTGACGTTGACCAGGATGCCGGGCTCGATCCCGACCTCAAGGATGCGCCGGACCACCTTGGCGCCATGATGGGCGGCATTGTGCCACTTCACGTTGGCGCGCCCGCCGATGCCGTAGGCCTGGCTCAGCGCGATCGCCCTCACGCCGAGGATCGTCGCCTCCATGGCGCCCGCGATGGTGCCCGAATAGGTCACGTCCTCGGCGACGTTCTGGCCGCGGTTGACGCCCGAGAGCACGAGGTCGGGCCCGTGATCCTTCAGGATGTGCCGGATGCCCATGATGATGCAGTCGGAGGGCGTGCCCTTCACCGCATAGCGCTTCTCGCCGGCCTGGCGCAGGCGCAGGGGATCGTTGAGCGACAGCGAGTGCGACACGCCGCTCTGGTCGGTCTCCGGCGCCACGACCCAGACGTCGTCCGAGAGTTCCCGGGCGATCTCTTCCAGGCAGCGCAGGCCCGGCGCGTGAATGCCGTCGTCGTTGGTGACGAGAATGCGCATCAGCGCTGTCCTTCGTTTCGGGTGAGTCCACCCATGCCTTCGATGCGGGTGAGCCCGCCCATATAAGGCGCGAGGGCCGACGGCACCGTGATGCTGCCGTCGGGGTTCTGGTAGTTCTCCATGACGGCGATCAGCGCGCGGCCGACCGCCACGCCCGAGCCGTTGAGGGTGTGGACGTAGTTCACGCCCTTGCCCTCCTTCGGGCGGTAGCGCGCCTCCATCCGGCGGGCCTGGAAGTCGCCGCAGACCGAGCAGGACGAGATCTCGCGATAGGTCTTCTGGCCCGGGAGCCATGCCTCGATGTCGTAGGTCTTGGCCGAGGCGAAGCCCATGTCGCCGGTGCAGAGCGTGACGACCCGGAACGGGATGTCGAGGCGCTTCAGCACGGCCTCGGCGCAGGCCAGCATCCGCTCGTGCTCCTCGGCCGAGCGCTCGGGGGCGGTGATCGAGACGAGTTCCACCTTGCTGAACTGGTGCTGGCGCAGCATGCCGCGGGTGTCGCGCCCCGCCGCCCCGGCCTCGGCCCGGAAACAGGGGGTGAGCGCGGTGAAGCGCAAGGGCAGCTCGTCCTCGGAGAGGATCGATTCCCGCACGAGGTTGGTGAGCGGGACCTCCGCCGTCGGGATCAGCCAGCGGTTCGGTGCGCCGCTCTCCTGGGCGATCTCGGGCGAGCCCTGGATCGCCGCGAACTGGTCGTCGCGGAACTTCGGCAGCTGGGCCGTGCCGAACATCGCCTCGTCGCGCACGAGCAAGGGCGGCACCACCTCGGTATAGCCGTGCTCGGCGGTGTGCAGGTCGAGCATGAACTGGCCGAGCGCGCGTTCGAGCCGGGCGATCTGGCCCTTCAGCACCACGAAGCGCGAGCCGGACAGCTTCGAGGCGGTCTCGAAATCCATCAGGCCCATGGCCTCGCCGAGCTCGAAATGCTGGCGACCCTCTTGGGCGAGGCCCCGTCCCTCGAACCGGCTCTTCTCGACGTTGTCGTGCTCGTCGCGGCCTTCCGGCACGTCCGGGTTCGGGATGTTGGGGATCGCCGACAATCGTTCGGCCAGCGCCTTGGCCGCAGCGTCGGCGGCGGCGTCGAGGGACGGCGCGTCCTCCTTCAGTCGGGCGACCTCGGCCATCAGTTCCTGGGCCCGGGCCTCGTCCTTCGCCTTCTTGGCCGCGCCGATCTCCTTCGACAGGGCGTTGCGCCGCTCCTGCGCGCCCTGCGCCGCCGAGATCGCGGCCTTGCGCTCGTCGTCGAGGGCGATCAGCTGCGCGGCGAGCGGCTCCAGCCCGCGGCTCGTCAGGCCCTTGTCGAAGGCGGCCGGGTTGTCGCGGATGGCCCGGATATCGTGCATGGCGCGGTCCGAATCGTTTTTCTCGAGAAGCCGGAGAATCCGGCCGGTGACGCCAGGACGCTTTGCAGCATCGGCCCTGCGGCGACAAGGGAGGAGCGCAAGTCCCACGCGGGGCCTTCGCCGCTCGAACCGCCCCGCTTGCAGCCGCCCGCCCCGACGTGAGAAGAGCCCGGCGCGCTGGGTGCGGCACGCCGCCTCCGGCCCGAACTTTGCAGAACTGGTCAACGCATGAATATCTTCGCCGCCTTCGAGGCCCGCATCGGCGAGGCGCTCGAGACGCTCACCCGCGCCGGCACCCTGCCGGAGGGGCTGGATCGCGCCCGCGTGGTGGTCGAGCCGCCGCGCGACCCGAGCCACGGCGACCTCGCCACCAACGCCGCCCTGGTGCTGGCGAAGGAAGCGCGCACCAATCCGAAGGCCCTGGCCGAGGCCCTGGCCGCCGACCTGCGCCAGGATCCCCGCGTCACCGAGGCGAGCGTCGCCGGGCCGGGCTTCATCAACCTGCGGCTCGATCCGGCGATCTATGGCGAGGTGGTGCGGGCGGCGCTCCGCGACGGCGATTCCTACGGCCGCGGCGCGAAGGTCCCGGGCGGGGTCAATGTCGAGTACGTCTCGGCCAACCCGACCGGGCCGATGCATGTCGGCCACGGCCGCGGCGCGGTGTTCGGCGACGCGCTGGCCAACCTCCTGGCCGCGGCCGGCCGCGACGTGACGCGCGAATACTACATCAACGATGCCGGCGCCCAGGTCGACGTCCTCGCCCGCTCGGCCTTCCTGCGCTACCGCGAGGCGCTCGGCGAGACGGTGACGATCCCGGACGGCCTCTATCCGGGCGACTACCTCGTGCCCGTCGGCGCGGCACTGAAGGAGGAGTACGGCGACGCCCTTCTCGCCAAGCCCGAATCCGAGTGGCTGCCGCTGGTGCGCGACTTCGCCATCGACCGGATGATGGACCGGATCCGCGAGGACCTGGCGGCCATCGGTATCCACCACGACGTGTTCTTCTCCGAGCGCACCCTCCAGGACGGCGGCAACGGGGGCGCCGTCGCGGCGCTGATCGCCGACCTGCGTGCCAAGGGCCTCGTCTACGAGGGCCGGCTGCCGCCGCCCAAGGGCCAGCTGCCGGAGGATTGGGAGGACCGCGAGCAGACCCTGTTCCGCGCCACCGCCTTCGGGGACGACATCGACCGGCCGCTGCTGAAGTCGGACGGCAGCTTCACCTACTTCGCCTCCGACATCGCCTATCACCGCTCCAAGGTCGAGCGCGGCGCCGTCGAGCTCATCGACGTGCTCGGCGCCGACCATGGCGGCTACGTCAAGCGGATGCAGGCGGCCGTGAAGGCGGTCTCGGACGGGCGTGCGGCGCTCGACGTCAAGCTGTGCCAGCTGGTGCGCCTGCTGCGCGGCGGCGAGCCGGTGAAGATGTCGAAGCGGGCGGGCGAGTTCGTCACCCTGCGCGAGGTGATCGACGAGGTCGGGCGCGACCCCGTGCGGTTCATGATGCTCTACCGCAAGAACGACGCGACGCTCGATTTCGACCTCGCGAAGGTGGTGGAGCAGTCGAAGGACAACCCGGTCTTCTACGTCCAGTACGCCCATGCCCGGGCGGCCTCGGTGTTCCGCCAGGCCCGCGAGGCGTTCCCCGATCTCGACCTGTCGCCGGCCGCCCTCGCCGGGGCCGACCTGTCGGGCCTGACCGATCCGGGCGAGATCGAGATGATGCGCCTGATCGCCCAGGTGCCCCGGGTGATCGAGGCGGCGGCCGCCGCCCACGAGCCGCACCGCGTCGCGTTCCACCTCTACGAGCTCGCCAGCGCGTTCCATAGTTTCTGGAACAAGGGCAAAGACTTGCCGCAATTACGGTTTGTTAATCAAACCGACAGAAAGTCCACCGAGGCGAGGCTGGCCCTCGTCGCTGCCCTCAAGGGCGTGGTCGCGTCCAATCTCGGGATCCTCGGCGTCGGCGCGCCCGACGAGATGCGCTGAGGCATCGCGTCGGGATTCGGAGCGACCGGACGCCGCGGGACGCCCCTCGGGCATGCCGCGGCGGGACGTGAGCGTGGGATCTGACGGCCGCCCTCCCCATATCCGGGGCGAGGCGGCCGGTTTCGCCGAGCCGGCCCTTCAGTGCGGTGAGGTGACGCGAGGGCGAACAGGATGGTGCTGCCATGACGACGAATGCTTCCCGGGTTCCCGTCGACTACGACGCCTACGAGCAGGATCGGCAGCCGACCCCCGTCCGGCAGGATCAGGCGCGTCACGATCAAGCGCGCCCCTTGGCACCGCGGCCCGATCCCCTCGCGGAGCTCGCCCGCATCGTCGGCCAGGACGATCCGTTCCGCGCCCTGCTCGAAGCCAAGGAAGCCAAGGAGGCGAGCCGCGCCGCCGAGCCGCCGCGCGGCGGGCGGGTCGAGCCGGTCATGCCGAGCTACGGCGACGCGCAGGCCGCACATTCCGGTCTCTCCGCCGGTCTCTCCGCCGACTTCTCCGCCAGCCGTCAGGAGCCGACGATGGGTGTGCCGAACCAGCCCCCGTCCCACACGCCGGAATCCGCCTTCAACCAGTATCTCGCCGCGGTCGAGCGCGAGACCGTCTCCGAGCCGGCCGGTGCCGCGCCCGACGCGGAGCCCGCGCCGATGGCCGAGCCGCGGCCCCGGGGCCGCCGGCGCATCGCCCTCGTCGGCACGGCGCTCGGCATCGTCGCGGCCTCGATCGGCGGCGCGCTGACCTGGAAAGCCTTCCATCACGGCCGCTCGGGCGCGCCGATCCTGGTGATGGCCGATCAGGCCCCGCTCAAGGTGGCGCCGCAGAATGCCGGCGGCGTCGAGATCCCGGACCAGAACAAGCAGATCTACGAGCGCGGCACCATCGCCAAGGACGGGCAGATCCGCATCGTCAACCGCGAGGAGCAGCCCCTCGACGTCAAGCAGGCGGCCCGCTCGCTCGCCGCCGAGGCCGGCTCCTCCGCCTCCCCCGCCGTGCCGGGCAACGCGCTGACCGAATCCCTCGGCGAGCCGCGCAAGGTGCGCACCGTCTCCGTCCGGCCCGAGCCGTCGCCGGCCGAGGCCCAGCGCGCCGCCCAAGCCGCGACTCAAGCCGCCGCCCAGCAGCAGGCGGCCCAGCAGGCCCCGGCCTCGCCGATCCCGACCATGACCCTGCCGACCGAGGCGACCGGCTCGACCCCGGCGCCGGTCACGCCGCGCGGACCGCGGGTCGTCCCGACCGCGCCGGCCCCGCAGCAGGCCGCGAGCCCCGCCGCCGAGACCCCGGCCCCGGTGGCCGAGACGCCGCGGCAGAAGCCGGTGCAGCGCGTCGCCTCCGCCGAGCCGCCGGTCACCACCCAGGCGGTGCCGACGCCCCAGGCGCCGGTCGGGGGCTTCTCGGTCCAGCTCTCGGTGCGCGCCACCGAGAAGGAGGCCGAGGTCGCGTTCCGCCAGGCGCAGGAGCGCTATGGCGCCATCCTCGGCGGCCAGTCGCCGCTGATCCGCCAGGCCGAGGTCAACGGCAAGTCGATCTATCGCGTCCGCGTCGGGCCGATGTCGAAGGAGGGCGCCGACGGCCTGTGCGGCAAGCTCAAGGCCTCGGGCGCCGCCTGCTTCGTCGCCAAGAACTGACGACAAGAACGGCCCCGACGAAACCACGGCACCGGATCCGACGACGACCCGGTTCCGGCCGCGATTCCGCCTCATGAATCCCGCCGGCTGTGGCGCTTCGCCGACAGCCGCGGGTGGACGAGTCGCCTAGAATCCCGATCTTTCCCACCCGTGAATTCCGCCTTTCGGCGCTCGCTCGAGCGCCGGGCGGGAGCGCGCGACCATCCCGACTCCTCCAACCGACGAGAGCCGCCGTCGATGACACTCGCCCTGATCCTCGGCTGCGCCGGACCGACCTTGAGCCCCGAGGAGGCTGCCTTCTTCCGCGACGCGCAACCCTGGGGCTTCATCCTGTTCAAGCGCAACGTCGAGTCTCCCGAGCAGGTCAGCGCCCTGACGGCGTCCCTACGCGAGACCGTCGGCCGCGCCGACGCGCCGGTCCTGATCGACCAGGAGGGCGGCCGGGTGCAGCGCATGGCGCGGCCGCACTGGCACGCCTATCCGTCCGGCCGGGCCTATTTCCGCGCCGGCGGCCCCGAGGGCGGGCCGGCGCTCGCCGGGCTCGGCGCCCGCCTGATGGCCTACGATCTCGCCCAGGTCGGCATCAACGTCGATTGCGCCCCCGTCCTCGACGTACCGGTGCCGGGCGCCCACGACGTCATCGGCGACCGCGCCTACGGCACCGAGCCGGGCGTGGTCGCGGCCTTCGGGCGCGCGGTGGCCGAGGGCCTGATGGCCGGCGGCGTCCTGCCGGTGATGAAGCACGTGCCCGGTCACGGCCGCGCCGGCGCCGACAGCCACCACGCCCTGCCGGTCGTCGAGGCGAGCCTCGCCGAGCTGGAGGCGCACGATTTCCAGCCGTTCCGTGCGTTGGCCGACCTGCCGATGGCGATGTCGGCCCACGTGGTCTTCCGCGCCCTCGATCCGGAGAACCCGGCCACCACCTCGGCGACGGTGATCCGCGAGATCGTGCGCGGCCGCATCGGGTTCGACGGCTTGCTGATGACCGACGACCTGTCGATGAACGCGCTGTCGGGCAGCTTCCGGGATCGCGCCGCCGCCGCCTTCCGGGCCGGTTGCGACGTCGGCCTGCATTGCAACGGCGTCCGGGCCGAGATGGAGGAGGTCGTCGCCGCGGCGCCCGCCCTCGCCGGTGAATCCCTGCGCCGCGCCGGGGCGGCCCTCGCCCGGTTGAGCCCGGTCCCGGCGGCCTTCGATCCGGCCGAGGCCCGTGCCCGCCTCGATGCCGGGCTCGCCGCCGCGGCCTGAGGAGCGATTCGACCCTCGGATCAGGACTGACACCCTCCTGGTCGTTCCAGGCCTGCCGAGCGGGGACCGGAACGACGCGGAGAATGTTGATTCCGTTCAGGAAAGCCGGCAAGTCTGAGATGGCGGACGACTTCGCCGACGGTTCGTCGGAGGTTGCCGACTCGGCCTTCGTGGTCGATGTCGACGGGTTCGAGGGCCCCCTCGACCTGCTGCTGGAACTCGCCCGGCGCCAGAAGGTCGACCTCGCCCGGATCTCGATCCTGGCGCTCGTCGAGCAGTACCTCGCCTTCATCGAGGAGGCGCGCCGCCTGCGCCTCGAACTGGCGGCGGATTACCTGGTGATGGCGGCCTGGCTCGCCTACCTGAAGTCGCGCCTGCTGCTGCCGGCCCCGCCTCGCGGCCCCGAGCCCGCCGCCGGGGACCTCGCCGAGGCGCTGGCCCTGCGCCTGCGTCGTCTCGAGGCGATCCGCGCCGCCGCCGCGATGCTGTCCGGGCGGGACCAGCTCGGGCGCGACGTGTTCGCCCGCGGGGCCGCCCTCCCCGAACCGGCCGCGGCCACGCCCGCCGGCCCCTTCGCCGTCACCCTGCACGACCTGATCGCGGCCTATGCCCGCCAGCGCCAGGAGCGGGCGCGGGCCTCCGTCACCCTGCCGCCGCGCAGCGTCTGGTCGCTGGTCGATGCCCGCGCCGCCCTGGAACGGCTGATCGGCCCGCGGGACGACTGGACCGACCTCGATTCCTACCTCGCCCAATACCTCGCCGACCCGAAGCGCCGCGCCACCGTGCGGGCCTCCTCGCTCTCGGCGGTGCTCGAACTCGCCCGCGAGGGCCAGATCCTGCTGCGCCAGGACCGGCCCTTCGCGCCGATCCAGATCCGTGCCACCGGGCCCTGAGTCGTGGCGAAGGCCCCCCGCAGCCCCGCATCCCGCCCGGTCGAGACCGGCCCCGCCCCGTCCGCGGCGGCGCGCCTCGCCGAGGCGCTGATCTTCTCGGCGCCCGCTCCCCTCGGCCAGGCCGACCTTGCCGCGCGTCTCCCGCCCGGCACCGACGTGCCGGCGGTCCTGGCCGAGATCGCCCGCGCCTACGCCGCCCGCGGCATCACGCTCGTCAGGAGCGCCGGCGGCTACGCCTTCCGGACCGCGCCCGATCTCGCGCCGACCTTGCGCGGAGCCGCGCCGGAGCCGCGCAAGCTGTCGCGGGCGGCGCTCGAGACGCTCGCCATCGTCGCCTACCATCAGCCGGTGACCCGGGCCGAGATCGAGGAGATCCGCGGCGTCACCACCTCGAAGGGTTCCCTCGACCTGCTGCTCGAGACCGGCTGGGTGCGCCTGCGCGGCCGCCGCCGCACGCCCGGGCGGCCGGTGACCTACGGCACGACCCCGGCCTTCCTCGACCATTTCGGCCTCGACGCCGTCTCGGACCTGCCGGGCCTCGACGAGTTGAAGGGACTCGGCCTGATCGAGGGAAAGCTGCCTGCCGGCTTCCGGGTGCCGCAGCCGGGGGACGGTGCGGAGGCCGACGAGGATCCCATCGAGGATCCGTTGGAGCCCGGCGACGCCGCGACCGACTGAAATCCCGGGTGGCGCCTCCGGCCAAGCCCGAGGAAACGCTTGTTTTCGCCTCCCGCCGTCCTTACGTTCCGGCCGCAACACGAGCGCTCCGTCCGCCATCCGGCGACGATGAGCGAGCGGGATCAGAGGTTTGGGGCGTCGGCGACGCCCCGTGAGTGTGCCGCGGCGACGCTGTCGCTGCGCAGGAGAGAACCATGGGCGGCGCGAGTATCTGGCACTGGATCGTCGTCGGCGTGATCGTCATGCTGCTGTTCGGGCGCGGCAAGGTGTCCGAGCTGATGGGCGATGTCGCCAAGGGCATCAAGGCGTTCAAGAAGGGCATGGCCGACGAGGATCAGGCCCCGACCACGACGGCGCAGGTTCCGCATAATCCGGTCACCTCGGTCCAGGTGGCGCCTCCGGCGGCCCCGGTCCAGCCGGTCCAGCAGCCGGTTCACGTGCCGACCGCCCAGATGCCGCCGGTCACCGCGACCGAGCCGGTGCGCCCGGTCCCGTCTCACGGCGAGCCGCTGACGAGCGCCGACCGCAAGGTCGTCTGAGCCGCTCCGCCCGGCGTCCGGCCCCGAGGTCCGGCGCCGGACGACAGCGGACGCGGCCGTGCCGGCCGAACGCCACACGACACTCCTCGGGAACCTGCTCGGCGATGACTGGCGCCGGCGCCAAGGCGTGGTAGACAGCCCGCGCGAGGCGCCCGACCGAGTGCGCCGCGCGAGCAGCAGGGCCGTCACGCCATGTTCGATATGAGTTGGGGCGAGGTGATGCTGATCGGCGGCGTCGCGCTCGTCGTCATCGGCCCCAAGGACCTGCCCAAGGCCCTGCGTACCGTCGGCCAGGTCACCGCCCGGCTCAAGCGCATGGCCGGCGAGTTCCAGAGCCAGTTCAGCGAGGCGATGCGCGAGGCGGAGCTCGACGAGGTCCGCCGCGAGGTCGAGGGCATCAACCGCAGCGTCGCCTCGGCGACGACGACCGGCTTCAACCCGGTCCAGACCCTCCGCAACGAGATCAAGGGCGCCGTCGACGGGGTGCCGAAGCCCGCAACCCAGGCGATGCCGGGGCAGGAGTTTCCGGGACATGAGATGACGGGGACGGATCCCCTGGCATCCTCGGCGGAACAACACTCCGTGACGCTGCCGGACCCGGTTCACGCACCGGTCGATCCGGCTGCGCCGCCGGCCTATGCGCTCCCCGAGCCCGCCGAGAAGCCCACGATCTCGGCGCTGGCCGCCGCGACCGCGCAGCTCAAGGCCGACGCCGCGCGCTCGGCCCCCCATGAGACCGTCTCCCACGACACCGCCAGCACGGGCCCGACCGCATGATCACCGAGGCCGATGAAGCCGAGATCGAGGCCTCGCGCGCACCCCTGATCGAGCACCTGATCGAGCTGCGCTCGCGGCTGATCAAATCGCTGCTCGCCTTCGGGGTGATGTTCTTCGTCTGCTTCTTCTTCTCGCAGCACATCTACAACCTGCTGGTCCACCCCTATGTCAGCGTCGTCGGGGCGGACAAGGCGCGGCTGATCGCGACCCACTTCCTCGAGCAGGTCTTCACCAATATCAAGCTGAGCGTGTTCGGCGCCGGCTTCCTGTCCTTCCCGGTGGTCGCCACCCAGCTCTACGCCTTCGTGGCGCCGGGCCTGTACCGCAACGAGCGCCGGGCCTTCCTGCCTTACCTCGTCGCCACGCCGGTCTTCTTCGTGCTCGGCGCCCTCGTCGTCTACTTCCTGGCGATGCCGCTGCTGATCAAGTTCTCGGTCAGCCTGCAGCAGATCGGCCAGCCCGGCGAGGCCACGATCGAGCTGCTGCCGAAGGTGGACGAGTATCTCTCGCTCATCATGACGCTGATCTTCGCCTTCGGGATCGCGTTCCAGCTGCCGGTCATCTTGACCCTGCTGGGCCAGATCGGGGTGATCGACTCGAAGTTCCTGCGCGAGCGCCGGCGCTACGCCATCGTGATGGTCTTCGTCGCGGCGGCCGTGCTGACGCCACCGGACGTGATCAGCCAGCTCTCGCTGGCGGTGCCGATGCTGCTCCTCTACGAGGCCTCGGTGTTCTCGGTCCGCGCGATGGAGAGGCGCCGCGAACGGGCACGGGCGGCGGAAGAGGCGGCGGGGGAGTAGGGCTTCGCCCTCCCCTGCGCTCCCCGCCGGGATCGTCGACCCCCTTCGCGTCGTTCCGGCCGCCGCTGCGCGGCCGGAACGACGCGGAGCGAGGCATCACGCGTCGAGCAGGATCCCCTCCTCGGCGCGCGCGCCCTCGCCCAACTCCCCATTCATCCGCGCCGCCAGGTCGAAGAACCGCCGCCGCACCTCCGCCGCGTAGGGGTTCTCGCGCTCGATCGCGTGGTAGACCTCCGGCGCGTCGTGCCGGACCATGCCGACGGCCTGCATCACTAGGTCGAAGCTGCGGGTCGTCATCCGCGTCGGCAGCGGCTCCATCGCCACCAGCACCTTGGCGATGAGGTGAGTCAGGCCCTGCACCGCCGCCGCCTCGCGGTCATGCGCCTCCGGCGTCGTCAGGATCACCGTGAGCCCGAGAACGCGGCGCAGGACGGCGCCGACCCGGCCGGCGCGGTTGCCCCGCACCGGGCAGACGGCGATCTTGAGGCCGCGCAATCCGTCGCGCGCGCTCTGCGGCCCGAACAGCGGGTGGGTGGCGACGATGTCCACATCCGCCGGCAGGCCGGCCCGCATGATCGCGGCCGGCCGCACCTTCACCGAGCCGACGTCGAGGACGAGGGCGCCCGCCCGCAGGTGCGGGACGATCGCGCGCACCACCTCGGCGAGGCCCGAGACCGGGGTCGCCAGGATCACCACCGGGCAGGCGGCGGCCTCGGCGAGGGTGCAGGGCGCGACGCCCGCCGCCGCGAAGGCCGCCTCCGTCACGAACGGATCGTGGATGCGCAGGGAGACATGCGGCGCCAGATGCTCGGCGACGAGGCGACCGAAGGCGCCGAAGCCGATCAGGCCGATCGGGGAATGGGGGAAGGACGGCACGAAGGGACCTCGGTCTGGGGCGAGGTCGGCGGGCCCTGGATCCTGGAAGCCTCAACCGCCGACACGTCGCAGCGGTTGAGAGATGACGAGCACTCCGCCGCTTAAGGGAGCGGCGCGTAATAAAGTCCGGCGAGGAGGGTGCTGGTCATGGCCGAGCCTCTACGCCCCTGCGGTCGTCCGCGTCAACCGGAACCCGTCGTCAGAACTCGATCCCCTCCTGCGCCTTCACGCCCGCGGAGAAGTGGTGCTTCACCAGGGTCATCTCGGTGACGAGATCGGCCGCCGCGACCAGCTCCGGCTTGGCGTTGCGGCCGGTCACCACGACGGTCAGGTCCGGCCGGCGCCGGCTCAAGTGCTCCACCACCTCCGTCAGCGGCAGGTAGTCGTAGCGCAGCGCGATGTTGAGCTCGTCGAGGATCAGCAGGCGGATGCCCGGATCGGCCATCAGCGCCTCGGTCTTCGCCCAGGCCGCCCTCCCCGCCGCCACGTCGCGGTCGCGATCCTGGGTCTCCCAGGTGAAGCCCTCCCCCATCGTGTGCCACTCGACCTGATCGGCGAAACGCGCGACGGCGAGGCGCTCGCCGGTCTCCCAGGCGCCCTTGATGTACTGCACGACGCCGACCCGCCAGCCGCGGCCGAGCGCCCGCAGCATCAGCCCGAAGGCCGCCGTCGACTTGCCCTTGCCGGGGCCGGTATGGACGATGAGCAGACCCTTCTCGATCGTCTTCCCCGCCACCTCGGCGTCCTGCACCGCCTTGCGCTTCTCCATCTTGGCGCGGTGGCGCGCCGCCTCGTCGTCGCTCATGCCGGGCCTCTCATGCGGAATCTCCCTTCAGGATCATCGGTAGGCCGGCCACCACCAGCACCACCCGGTCGGCGATCGCGCCCAGGCGCTGGTGCAGGCGGCCGGCCTCGTCGCGGAAGCGCCGGGCGAGGGCGTTCTCCGGCACGATGCCGAACCCGACCTCGTTCGAGACGAGCACCAGCGGCCCGGCCGCAGCGGAGCAGGCCGCGATCAGCGCCTCGACCTCGGCCGGCAGGTCGGCCGCCTCGTCCAGCATCGCGTTGGTCAGCCACAGGGTCAGGCAATCGACCAGCACCGGCCGCCCGGGCGGCGCCTGCCGGATCACGCCCGCCAGGTCCCGCGGCGCATCCACCGTTTCCCAGGGAAAGGCGCGGCGGGCGCGGTGCTGGGCGATGCGCTCGCGCATCTCGTCGTCCCAGGCCTGCGCCGTCGCGACGTAGAGCCAGGGACCGGGCAAGGCCTCGATCAGCCCTTCCGCGTAACGGCTCTTGCCCGAGCGGGCACCGCCCAGCACCAGGGTCAGGTGCGGAGTGGCGCGATTCGGATCCGGCACGCTCGTGTCCTCTCGCGAAATCCCCGGGGCTAGATCGCGGTACGAAATCTCGGGAGCGGAGGTGTCGCGGGTGGCGGCGCCGATTGCAAGCCCGTCCCCGACCCGCTAGGGTCAAGGGGACGGTGCCTCGGCAACGAGGTGAAAAGGGAACGCGGGAGCCGGGATCGTCTCGGCGTGCCGCGGCTGCCCCCGCAACTGTGAGCGGTCGCACACGGTCCGCCATCGGCCACTGGAGCGCATCCGGGAAGGCGGTGGACCGGCTAAGAGACCGCGAGCCAGGAGACCTGCCGTCCCCCCTTTCTCTCGACGCCGCCGGTGGGGCGGCAGGAGTTCGTCATGGTCTCGATTACCCGGTCCCTCTCTCCCGCCCTCGTCGGCGAGCGCCTGAGCGCCGTCCTCCTGGCGGCCACCGTCGGCATCGGCCTGCTGTTCGTCTCCGGCTTCGCGCCCGTGGTCGCCCTGCACAACGCCGCGCACGACTGGCGCCACGCCCACAATTTTCCCTGCCACTGAGCAAGGCTTGACCGTAACGGGCCGCGCGGCCTGCGCCCCGACCGGGCGCGGGCCCGCGGCCCTTTGGTCGTGCAGGTGATCCTCCGATGACGAAACGTCTGCTCGCCGCGGCCCTGGTCGCCGGCTTCCTGGCCGCATGCGTGGCCTCCGTGCTGCAATTCGCCCTGACCTCGCCGCTGATCCTGGCGGCGGAGAAGTACGAGACGGCCGAGACCGTGGCCCCCGCGGTTCATGCCTTCTCCGGCCACGCCTTCGCCAACCCGCTGATCGTGCTGGCCCATTCCGGTCATGGCGCTGCGGGTCACGACCATGGCGGCGAGCCGCAATGGCAGCCGGCCCCCGGCCTGCCGCGCCTCGCCTTCACGGCGCTCGCCACCCTGGTGAGCGGCGTCGGCTACGCACTGCTGCTCGGCGCCGTGCTGGTCGCGGCCGGCCGGGAGGTGACGCCCGGCGAAGCGCTGAAGTTCGGCGTCGGCGGCTTCCTCGCCGCCAGCCTGGCGC
Source organism: Methylobacterium sp. DB0501 (assembly GCF_011043735.1). Classification (GTDB taxonomy): domain Bacteria; phylum Pseudomonadota; class Alphaproteobacteria; order Rhizobiales; family Beijerinckiaceae; genus Methylobacterium; species Methylobacterium alsaeris. The sequence goes on from NZ_JAAKGV010000010.1 coordinate 53,566, forward strand.
CGGCGATCGGGCTGCCGCCGGAACTGCCGGGCGTGGCCGCGGCGGCGCTCGAATCGCGCCAGCTCTGGTGGGTGGCCACCGCCCTGGCGACGGCCTCCGGCCTCTACCTGCTGGCGATCCGCCGCGGCCCGGTGGCGATCGCGCTCGGCCTCGCCCTCATCGTCGCGCCCCACCTCTGGGGCGCCCCGCACGGGCCGGAGGACATCTCCGCCATGCCGCCGGTCTACGCGGCGCAGTTCGCCGCCCGGTCGCTCGCGATCGGGTTCGCGTTCTGGGCGGTGCTCGGCCTCGCCTTCGGCTGGGCCTGGGGTACCGTCGCGGGCAAGCAGGACATCGCCTCCGGGCGGCGAAGCGGGGTGCCCGCGTGAGCGAGCCCATGCCTCCCGATACGTGCATCCTCTACGTCTGCACCACCTGCCGCGACGCCGCCGACCCGGCCGAGGGTCCTCGCGCCGGCGCCCGCCTGCACGACGCGCTGAGCGCGGCGCTCGCCGCCCGGCCCGGCGCCGCCATCCGCATCGAGCCGGTGGAGTGCCTGTCGGTCTGCAAGCGCCCCTGCACGGTCGCGGTCGCGAGCCCCGGCCGCTGGACCTACGTCTACGGCGACCTCGATCCGGCGGTCTCCGCCGACGTCATCCTCGACGGCATCGGCCTCTATGCCGGAACGTCGGACGGCATCGTGCCCTGGCGCGAGCGTCCGCAAGAGTTCCGCAAGGGCGTCGTCGCCCGCATCCCTCCCGCGCCGGTTGTCCCATGACCATCCTCAACAAGATCCCCTGCACCATCGTCACCGGCTTCCTCGGGGCCGGCAAGACGACGCTGGTGCGCCACGCCATCGAGCACAACGACGGCCGGCGCCTCGCCATCATCGTCAACGAGTTCGGCGATGTCGGCTTCGACGGGTCGCTGCTCGCCGAGTGCGGCATCCCGGGCTGCGACGCCGACGCGGTGGTGGAACTGCCGAACGGCTGCATCTGCTGCACCGTCGCCGACGATTTCGTGCCGGCGCTCAACAAGCTCCTCGACCGGCCCGAGCCACCGGAGCACATCCTGATCGAGACCTCCGGCCTCGCCCTGCCGAAGCCGCTGGTCCAGGCCTTCAACTGGCCGGCGATCCGCTCGCGGGTCACGGTGGACGGCGTGGTGGCGGTGGTGGACGGTCCGGCGGTGGCCTCCGGCGCCTTCGCGGACGATCCGGAGGCGCTGGCCAAGCAACGCGCGGCCGATGCCAGCGTCGATCACGAGAACCCCCTGGAGGAGGTGTTCGAGGACCAGCTCCTCTGCGCCGACCTCGTGGTCATGAACAAGGCCGACCTCCTCGACGAGGGCGAGCGCGCCCGGGTCCGGGCCGAGGTCGAGGCGCACCTGCCCCGCGCCGTCAAGCTCGTCGAGACCAGCCACGGCGCCCTCGATCCCCGCATCCTGCTCGGCCTCAACGCCGCCGCCGAGGACGACCTCACCTCCCGCCCGTCGCACCACGAGACCGAGGAGGACCACGACCACGACGATTTCGAGAGCGTCGCGATCCCGGTGAAGGCCGCGGGCTCGCCCGAGGACCTGGCCGCCCGGGTGGCGAAGGCCGCTGACGTCGCGGGCGTGCTGCGGATCAAGGGCTTCTGCGCCGTCGCCGACAAGCCGATGCGCCTCGTCGTCCAGGGCGTCGGCCGCCGCGTCGCCCACCATTACGACCGCCCCTGGCGCCCGGCCGAGCACCGCGACGGGACCCTGGTGGTGATCGGGCTCACCGGCTTCGACAAGGAGGCGGTGGCGGCGGCGCTGAAGGGGTGAGGGGAATGTCCCGCCTCGGATCGTGAGCCTACTCCTCTCCCCGCCCGTGGGGAGGGGAGAAACCCGCGCTTTACTTTCGGAGCGGCGTCTTCGAGGCCATATCCAAGGGGTCGAAGCGGCCCCGAACGACGGAAACACCAGCCCGGGAGGGCATCGCATGGTGGAGCCCGCGCCGCGGTGCAGGAGCGTGCAGGAGTGCCTCGCCTCGCAGGAGCGCCTGGACGAGTGCTACGAGCTGCTCGGCGGGGTGCCGGTCCGCGTGATGGCCGGCGCCCGCAACGTTCATGACGACATCGTGGTCGACCTCGTCGCCGAGTTCCACACCCGCCTGCGCGGCACGCCGTGCCGGCCCGTCACCGGCGACGGCAGCGTCGAGACCCTGCCGGGGCAGATCCGCCGCCCCGATCTCGGCGTCGATGGCGGGTCTCGCGATCCGAACGGGCCGACGGCAGCTGAGCCGCGTCCGGTCGTCGAGGTGCTGTCGCCCTCGACCCGCGACTTCGATGCTTTCGAGAAGCTCGAGGACGACAAGGCGGTCGCCCGCCTCGCGGCGATCCTGCCGATCGAGCCGAACGCCCCCGAGATCGTCCTGTGGCGGCGGGATGCCGACGGCGCATGGCAGCGCCGCCTCGTCGCCGGGCTCGACCGGACGATCGACCTCCCCGAACGCGACATCAGCCCGGCGCCGGCCGACGTCTATGACGGCGTCGCCTTCCCACCGCGGCCGCGCCTGATCTCCGGAACCTGAGGGCCGATGCATCTCCTGCGCATCGATACGGTGTCCCTCGACGAGGGCGAGGCGGCGGTCGATCTGGGCCAGGCGCCCGGCGACGTCGTGGCCCTGTCCTTCACCGATTCCGACCTCGCCGGGCTCGCCGGCGCCCAGAGCGCGATGCCGGCCGACTGGCCGAGCCTGCGCCTCGCCAAGCTCGCGCAGCTGCGCCACCCGCTCTCGGTCGATCTCTATGCCGATGCGGTGATCGCCCGCGCCCGCTTCGTGCTGGTGCGCTGCCTCGGCGGGCTCGATTACTGGCGCTACGGCGTCGAGCGGCTGGCCGAGACCTGCCGGGCGCGGCAGATCCCGCTCGCGGTCCTGCCGGGGGACGACCGGCCGGATCCGCGCCTCGACGCCGTCTCGACGGTGGCGCCGGAGCTGCTCGCCACCCTCGACGCCTATTTCCGCGCCGGCGGGCCCGACAACCTGCGCCGGCTCCTGACGCGGATCGCCGCCGAGCTCGGCCGGCCGGTGGCGCCGGAGCCGCCGCGCGCCCTGCCGCGGGGCTTCGCCTGGTGTCCCGGCTGCGGGCCCGTCGCGGACCTGCACCCCGCCTCGCCCCTGCCCCGCGCCCTGGTGCTGGTCTACCGCTCGGCGATTCTCGGCGGCGACACCGCGCCGGCCGCCGCCCTGGCGGCGGCCCTGTGGGAGCGGGGCCTCGCCCCCACCATCGTGGCGGTGGCCAGCCTCAAGGACCCCGAGGCGGTCGCCGTGGTGCGGCAGGCTGTCGCCGCGCATCGCCCCGCCATCATCGTCGCCGCCACCGCCTTCTCGGCCCGGGACGATGCCGGCTTCGTCCTCGACGCCGCCGACTGCCCGGTGATCCAGGCCTTCACGGTCGGATCGGGCCGCGAGGCCTGGGCCGCCTCGGCCCGCGGGCTCAACGCCGCCGACCTCGCCATGCAGGTGGCGTTGCCGGAATTCGACGGGCGGCTCGCCGGCTTCCCCATCTCCCACAAGGAAGAGGCGCCGGAGGTCGAGGGGTATCGCGAGCGCAGGGCCGTGCCGGATTTCGCCGGCATCGGCGCCACCGCCGACCGCGCCGCCGCCTGGGCCCGCCTCGCGGCGATCCCGCGGGCGCGGCGCCGCCTGGCTCTCGTCCTGTCCGACTATCCGGCGCGCGGCGGCCGGGCCGGCTTCGCGGTCGGGCTCGACACGCCGGCGAGCACGACGGCGATCCTCGCTCTCCTGCGGCGCGAGGGCTACGCCGTCTCCGACATCCCGGAACCCGACGCGCTGATGCGCCGGCTCACCGAGGGGGACGAGACCCTGTCGGTGCCGCTCGCCGCCTACGAGGCCTGGCGCGCCCGGCTGCCCGAGGCGGCCCGCGCGGCGCTCCTCGCCGAGTGGGGCGCGCCCGGGGACGACCCGGCCTGCCGCGACGGCGCCTTCCGGTTCCGGGTCGTGCGGGCCGGACAGGTCCTGGTGGCGCTCCAGCCCGACCGCGGCCACAAGGGCGACCGCAAGGCCGGCTATCACGATCCCGACGCGGTGCCGGCCCACGCCTACCTCGCCTTCCACCTCGCCTTGCGTCGAGGCAGCGATGCGCTGATCCATCTCGGCACCCACGGGACCACCGAGTGGCTGCCCGGCAAGGCGGTGGCGCTCTCCCCCGCCTGCTGGCCGGCGCTGGCCGTCGGGGCGCTGCCGGTGGTCTATCCGTTCATCGTCGACGATCCCGGCGAGGCGGCGCCGGCCAAGCGCCGCCTCGGCGCGGTCACGATCGGCCACCTCCCGCCAGAGACCGCCGCGGCCGGCCTCGACCCCGCGGCCGCGACCCTGCGCGAGCTGGTCGAGGAATATTCCGCCGCCACGGTGCTCGATCCGCGCCGGGCGACCCTGATCGCCCGCGGGATCCTGGAGCGGGCCGAGGAGGCGGGCCTGCTCGCGGCGGCCGGGATCGACCGGGCCACGGCGATGCCGGACGCGCTCGCCGCCCTCGACGCGCATCTGTGCGACCTCGCCGAGGTGACGATGCGCGACGGGCTGCACGTCTTCGGCGAGGGGCCCGCCGCCCATCCCGCATGCGGCCCGGCGGAGCGGGCGGGATTGCTCGCCGCCCTCGACGGCCGCTTCGTGCCGCCGGGTCCCGCCGGTTCGCCGGCCCGCGGCCGGGCCGACGTGCTGCCGACGGGGCGCAACCTCGCCACCCTCGATCCCCGCGCCCTGCCGACCCGGGCCGCCGCGATGCTGGGCGAGAGGGCCGCCGCGGAGGTGGTGCGCCGCTACCTGCAGGACGAGGGCGAGTATCCGGCCCGGCTGGTGATGGATCTCTGGGCCTCGCCCACCCTACGCACCGGCGGCGAGGACGTGGCGCAGGCGCTGGCGCTCATGGGCGTGCGCCCGACCTGGGACCATGCCTCGACGCGGGTGACCGGCTTCGAGGTGTTGCCGCTCGCACTCCTCGACCGGCCGCGGATCGACGTGACGGTGCGGGTCTCCGGCGCCTTCCGCGACACCTTCCCGGACACGCTGGCGCTCCTCGACCGCGCCGCCCGGGCGGTCGCCGCCCGCGAGGAGGATGATGCGGAGAACCCGCTGGCGGCGGCCCGCCGCCGCGGCGAGGCGCCGGCGCGGGTCTTCGGCGCGGCACCGGGGCGCTACGGCGCCGGCACCGCGGCGCTCGCCCTCGACGGGCGCTGGACGGAGCGCCGCGACCTCGCCCTCGCCTATCTCGACGCCACCGCGGAGGCCGCGGGCGCCGGCGACGCCGACTTCGCCGCCCGGGTCGCCGCCGCCGACGCCTTTCTCCACGCCTTCGACGTCGCCGAGCGCGACCTCCTCGACGGCGATGCCGGCGCCGACGCGATGGGGGGATTCTCCGCCGCCGCCGCCTCGCTCGGCGCCGCGCCCGTCCTCTACAGCCTCGATACCAGTCGCCCCGAGGCGCCCCGGGCCCGCACCGCCCGCGAGGACGTCGCCCGGCTGGTGCGCGGCCGCCTCGCCCATCCGCGCTGGATCGCCGCGCAGCTCCGCCACGGCTGGCGCGGCGCGCAGGAGCTGGCGCAGGGGCTCGATGCGGTCTTCGTGATGGCCGCCGCCACCGACGCGGTGCCGGATGCCGAGATCGACCGGCTCTACGACGCCTATCTCGGCGATCCCGACGTGCTGGCGGCGATCGAGGCAGCCAATCCGGGCGTCGCGCAGGCCTTGCGCGACCGCTTCGCCGACTTGCGCGACCGCGGCCTGTGGCGCAGCCGGCGCAACTCGCTGGCCGCCCTCGAATCCCGCGAGGCCGCCGAATGAGCCCCGCTCCCGTCATGCCGGCGCCTCGCCGCGGCTGGTGCCCGGGCCTCGCCCGGCCGATGCCGACCGGCGACGGCCTGCTGGTGCGCCTCCACCCGGTCGCCGGCCGCCTGACGGCCGTTCAGGCGCGGGCCGCGGCGCGGGCGGCGCGGGAGGGCGGCAACGGCCTCCTCGACGTGACCGCCCGGGGCAACCTGCAGATCCGCGGCGTGACGGCGCAGAGCCATGCCCGGGTGGCGGCGGTTCTGGCCGGGTCCGGCCTGGGCGACGTGCGCCATGACGGTGGGCCGCAGCGCCTGACGCTCAACGGACCGCTCGCCGGGACCGAGTGCCGCGCCGTCGTCGCGGCCGTCGAGGCGATCGGCCGTGAGGTGATGGGCCTTCCGGCCAAGACCCTGGTGGCGGTGGAGGACGAGGCCGGCGCGCTTGGCCCGGTCGAGGCGGACCTGTGGGTGCGGATCACCGGCGCGTTCCCCTCCCCCCTGTGGGCAGGGGTCAGGGGTGGGGGCGGCGCAGGAGGCACCGCCCAGCTCGACGCGGCACCACCCCCACCCATAGCCCCTCCCCCCTGTGGGGAGGGGAAGCGCGCTCCCTTGGACCGGGGTCCATGCGGAGCGGTAGCCGTAGACGCGGCGGCGCAGGACGGAGAGAGCGCCCTGCCCGCGCTCCAACTCGCCGTCGCGACGCCGGACGGCCCGCTCTGGCTCGCGCCGCTCCCCGCCGGAGCCACCTTCGCCATCCTGCGCGTTCTACTGACCCGCCTCGCCATCTCAGGCGCCCGCCGCATGCGCGCGCTCGCCAACGACCAACGTGCCACCCTCCTGGCGGATCTCACCACCGGCGAAGGGCCTCCGGGGAGCGTCGCCGTACCCGCCGGCCTGCACGGCCGCACGCTCCTCGCCGACTTCCCCTTCGGCCGCTGCGACGCCGCCCTCCTCGACCGCCTCGCCGGCTGGAGCGAGAGCCACGGCGACGGTCATCTCGGCCTGACGCCGAATCGCGGCGTCGCGCTGGTCGGCCGCGACGACGCCACCGCCGAAGCCCTGCGCGACGAAGCCGAGGCCGCCGGCCTGATCGTCGATCCCGCCGATCCGCGCCGGGCGGTCGCCGCCTGCCCGGGGGCGCCCGCCTGCGCCTCCGGCGGCACGCCGGCGCAAGCGGATGCGCCGCGCCTCGCCGCCGCCTTCGCGCACCTCGCGAGGCTCGGCGCCACCGCCCATGTCTCGGGCTGCCCGAAGGGCTGCGCCCATCCGGGTCCCGCCACCCTCACGCTGGTCGGCCGCGCGGATGGCCGCTACGGGGTGGTGCCGCAGTGCCACGCCGGCACCGAGACCGGTCTCGTCCTGACTTTCGGTGCCGTGCTGGAGCGGTTAGAGAGCACACGAGTCCCCCACGACGTGAGAGACGCATTCCGGGAGCCCGCATGAACCCGCGCCTCGATTACATCCGCGACGGCGCCGCCATCTACGCGCGCTCCTTCGCCATGATCCGCGCCGAATCCGACCTCGCGCGCTTCCACGGTGCCGCCGAGCGGGTGGCGGTACGGATGATCCATGCCTGCGGCATGACCGACCTGCCCGCCGACATCGACCTGTCGCCGGACTTCGCCGAGGCCGCTGAGGCGGCCCTGCGCCGCGGCGCCCCGATCCTGTGCGACGCCCGCATGGTCGCCGACGGGGTGACCCGGGCGCGGCTGCCGGCCGGCAACGAGGTGGTCTGCACCCTCTCCGACCCGCGGGTGCCGGACCTGGCGAAGACCCTCGACACCACCCGTACCGCCGCCGCGATGGAATTGTGGCGCGACCGGCTCGCCGGCTCGGTCGTCGCCGTCGGCAACGCCCCGACCGCCCTGTTCCGCCTGCTCGAGATGCTGGACGAGGGCGTGGCGCCTCCGGCGGCGGTGATCGGCGTGCCGGTCGGCTTCGTCGGCGCGGCGGAATCGAAGGATGCGCTCGCGGCGGACGGACGGGTGCCGTTCCTGGTGGTGCGCGGCCGGCGCGGCGGCAGTGCCATGGCGGCGGCGGCGGTCAACGCGCTGGCCAACGAGGTCGAGTGATGGACGGCCCGTCCGACTTCCCGGCATCCGATCCGGCCGAGAGCCCCTCCGCGCTCCGCGCCGCCGTCACCGGCACGCTCTACGGCGTCGGCATGGGGCCCGGCGACCCGGATTACCTCACCGTGCGGGCGGTGCGGGTGCTGGAGCGCGCCCACCACCTGGTGCATTTCTGCAAGGCCGGCAAGCGCGGCAATGCCCGTACCATCGCCGACGCGGTGGTGCAGGATGCAGCCCGAGAATGGCCGCTGCCCTACCCCTACACCACCGAACTGCACCCCGAGGATCCGGCCTACGTCGCGGCGCTCGCCGGCTTCTACGACGAGGCGGCCAAGGATCTCGCCGCGGTGCTGGAGGCCGGGCGCGACGTCGCGATCCTGTCGGAGGGCGATCCGTTCTTCTACGGCTCGTTCATGCATCTGTGGCGGCGCCTGAAGGACCGCTTCCCGGTCGAGGTGGTGCCGGGCGTCACCGGCATGTCGGGCTGCTGGACGAGGGCCAACACCCCGATCACCTGGGGCGACGACGTGCTGACGGTGCTCCCCGCCACCCTGCCGCACGCCACGCTGGTCGAGCGTCTCGCGCGCACCGACGCCGCCGTGGTGATGAAGCTCGGCCGCCACCTGCCGAAGGTGCGCGCGGCCCTGACCGAGGCCGGGTTGATCGGCCGGGCGGTCTATGTCGAGCGCGGCACCATGGCGGGCGAGACCGTGACGCCGCTCGCCGCGAAGCCGGACGACCGGGCGCCCTACTTCTCGATGGTGCTGGTGCCGGGCGAGGGCCGCCGGCCGTGAGCGGATCCGTCACGGTGATCGGCCTCGGCCCCGGCGATTTCCGCTATCTCACGCCGGCCGCCTCCGACGCCCTCGACGCGGCGCAGGACCTGATCGGCTACTTTCCCTACGTCGCCCGGGTGCCGGAGCGGACGGGCCTCGTGCGCCATGCCAGCGACAACCGGGTCGAGGTCGATCGCGCCCGCCACGCCCTGGAGCTCGCCGCGTCCGGCCGGCGGGTCGCGGTGGTGTCGGGCGGCGATCCCGGGGTCTTCGCCATGGCGGCGGCCGTGTTCGAGGCGCTGGAGGCCGGCGATCCGGCCTGGCGGGCCCTCACCGTCACGGTCGAGCCCGGCATCACCGCGATGCTGGCGGCGGCGGCCCGGGTCGGCGCGCCGCTCGGCGGCGATTTCTGCGCCATCTCGCTGTCGGACAACCTGAAGCCCTGGAAGGTCATCACCGCCCGGCTCGGCGCCGTGCTGGCCGCCGACCTCGTCGTCGCGCTCTACAACCCGATCTCGCGGGCCCGGCCCTGGCAGCTCGACGCGGCGCTCACGCTCGCCTCCGAGCACCGCGCGCCCGACACGCCGGTGATCCTCGCCCGGGCCGTCGGCCGGCCGGACGAGGCGATCCGGGTCCTGGGGCTCGCCGAGGCGCGCGAGGCCGAAGCCGACATGGCGACCCTGGTGATGATCGGGGCGAGCGCGACCCGGCTGATCCCGCGCGAGGGCGGGGCGCCCTTCGTCTACACGCCGCGATCGGTCGGCCGATGAGCGTCGAGCCAGGCCAGGGCCTCCCGGGCGTCCGACACCCGCGCCACCTCCGGCAGGAGGGGCTGGCGCACGATCACCACCGGCAGGTGCAGGGCGCGCGCCGCCGCGATCTTGCCGTAGGTCGCGAGCCCGCCGGAATTCTTGGTCACCAGCACCTCGACGCCGTGGCGGCGCATCGTGTCGGCTTCCTGCGCCTCGTCGAACGGTCCGCGGGCCTCGATCGCCGTCACGTCGATCCCCGGCAGCGCATCGCCGACCGGTTCGATGGTGCGCACGAGGTAGCGGTGCCGGGGGGCCGCCGCGAAGGCGGCGAGTTCCAGGCGCCCGACGGTCAGGAACACCCGGCGCGGCGCCGCGCCGAGGGCCGGCACGCACGCGGCCACGCTGTCGACCTCGCACCACGCGTCGCCGGGCTGGCGGGTCCAGGCCGGGCGCCGGATGGCGAGGAGCGGCACGCCGGTCGCCCGGCTCGCCGAAGCGGCGTTGCCGGAGATGACTTTCGCAAAGGGGTGGGTGGCATCGATCAGAGCGGCGACGCGGTGCTCGCGCAGGTAGGCGGCGAGCCCGTCGGCACCGCCGAAGCCGCCGATGCGGGTGCGCACCGGCAGGGCGAGGGGCGACGCGGTGCGTCCGGCGAGCGACAGGGTGACGTCGTGATCCGGCCGGTCGGCGACGAGCCGGACCAGGCCGGCGGCCTCGGTGGTGCCGCCCAGGATGAGGATGCGCATGACCGCCTTCTCGCCTGAGGCTCCGCCGGTGTCGAGCGTGGCCCCCTGGCTGTTCGTCGTCGGCATCGGCGAGGACGGCCGGTCCGGCCTCTCGCCCGCCGCGACGGCGGCCCTCGACGGGGCCGGACTGGTGGTCGGCGGGCGCCGGCACCTGGAACTCGCCGCGCCGCTCGCCGCCGAGACCCTGGCCTGGCCGAGCCCCCTCACCGATGCCTATCCGGCGATCCTCGCCCGGCGCGGGCAGCCGACCTGCGTGCTCGCCACCGGCGACCCGTTCCATTACGGCGTCGGCGCGGAACTGGCCCGGCTGGTGCCGGCGAGCGAGATCGCGGCCTTCCCGCAGGCCTCGGCCTTCAGCCTGGCCGCCGCCCGCCTCGGCTGGCCGCTGGCGGAGGTCGGCTGCCTGACCCTGCACGGGCGGGCGCTGGAACGGGTGATCCCGCACCTCCAGCCCGGCGCCCGGCTCCTCGTCCTGTCCTGGGACGGGACGACGCCGGGGAAACTCGCGGCCCTCCTCGCCGGGCGCGGCTTCCCGCGCTCGCGCCTCGTCGTGCTCGAGGCGATGGGCGGCCCGCGCGAGCGCCGCCGGACCGGCCTCGCGGCGGAGTTCGCGGAAGATGCGATCGACCCGCTCAACACGATCGCGGTCGAGGTGGCGGCCGGGCCCGATGCGAAGGTGATTCCGCTGAGCGCCGGCCTCGACGACGGCTGGTTCGAGCATGACGGCCAGCTCACCAAGGCCGAGATCCGCGCCGTCACCCTCGCGGCCCTCCGGCCCCGCGCCGGTCAATTGCTGTGGGATGTCGGCGCCGGCTCGGGCTCGATCGGCATCGAATGGTGCCTGCGCCATCCGGCGAACCGCGCGATCGCGATCGAGGCCCGCGAGGAGCGCGCCGGCCGCATCCGGCGCAACGCGTCGTACCTCGGCGTGCCCGACCTCCGGGTCGTGGTCGGCCGCGCGCCCGACAGCCTCGCCGGGCTGCCGGCGCCGGACGCGGCCTTCCTCGGCGGCGGCGTCTCGGATCCGGCCCTGGTCGCGGCTCTGCTCGACGCCCTGCCCTCCGGCGGCCGCCTCGTCGCCAACGCGGTGACGCTGGAGAGCGAGGGTCTGCTGCTGCGCCTCCATGCCGAGCATGGCGGGACCTTGCGGCGCCTGTCCGTCGCCCGGGCCGAGCCGGTCGGGCACCTCACCGGCTGGCGGCCGGCAATGCCGGTGACGCAATGGGCGTTGACGAAGCCGTGACCTCCCTCATCATCCAGACCGGGATTCGGGCCGGAATCCTGGCGGAGATCCAGGCACGGGCACCGGGCGCGCCGCCGCCGCCCGGAATCCTGCCCGGCGCCGCCCGGGATCCCGCGACCGGGGCGCCCCGCGCGGTCGTCGCCGGCATCGGCTTTCGCCACGCGACGACCTCCGAGGAGATCGTCGCGCTCGTGGCGGAGGGCCTGCGGCAGGCCGACCTCGCGGGCGCGCAGCTCGCGGCTTTGGCCACCGCCGACGACCGTGCCTCGGACCCGGCGATCCGCGACGCCGCCGAAGCCCTGAACGTGCCACTCGTCGCCGTCGCGGTCGAAGCCCTGCGCGAGGCCGGACGCCGGGTCGTCACCCGCTCGGTCCGGATCGAGGCCCTGCGCGGCGTCGGCTCCCTCGCCGAGGCCGCGGCGCTCGCGGCGGCGGGGCCCGATGCCCGCCTCGTCCTGCCCCGCATCGCCAGCGCGGGGGCCACCTGCGCGCTCGCCGCCAGCGGAGACGCCCTCCCCTCATGATCCACTTCATCGGCGCCGGCCCGGGCGCGGCCGACCTCATCACCGTGCGGGGCCGCGACCTCATCGCCCGCTGCCCGGTCTGCCTCCATGCCGGCTCGCTGGTGGCGCCCGAGATCCTGTCCTGGTGCCCGCCCGGCGCCCGGATCGTCGACACCGCCCCCCTCTCCCTCGACGCGATCGTCGCCGAGATGGCGCAGGCGCATGCCGAGGGCCACGAGGTGGCGCGGCTGCATTCCGGCGATCTCTCGATCTGGAGCGCGGTGGCCGAGCAGACCCGCCGCCTCGACCGCCTCGGCATCCCCTACGACCTCACCCCCGGCGTGCCCTCCTTCGCCGCCGCCGCCGCGGTGCTCGGCCGCGAATTGACGGTGCCGGAGGTCGCGCAGACCGTGGTGCTGACCCGCACCAGCGGCCGCGCCTCGGCGATGCCCGAGACCGAGCGCCTCGCCGCCTTCGCGGCGACGCGCGCGACGCTCGCCATCCACCTGTCGATCCACGTCGTCGAGACGGTGGTGGCCGAGCTGATCCCGCATTACGGGCCCGACTGCCCGGCGGCGGTGGTGTTCCGCGCCACCTGGCCGGACGAGCGCGTCCTGCGCGGGACCCTGTCCAGCCTGTCGGCGCAGGTGGCGGAGGCCGGGCTGGAACGCACGGCGTTGATCCTGGTCGGCCCGGCCCTCGGGGCGACGGAGTTCCGCGAGAGCGCGTTGTATGCGGTGGATTACGACCGGCGGTTCCGGCCGGGCGGGGCCAATGTCGCGGCGACGACGCTCGGGGAGCCTCCCTCGTCCCAAGGATGAGGGCACGGATGACGCATGCCCGAGTTCGGCATGCGAACCGAGCCGCACGAGTCGCAGGATGGTTGTATCGATGCGTTGACCGGAAGGGATCTTCCGGAATTCGTGTCACGCGGCGATGCGGCCCTTCACCCGACCAGTTGGACTCGCCCGACCGGCCCGACCCCGCCGGCGACGGCCCTCGACCGTTGCGGAACGCGCACGCCCTCCGTACACACCGGCCATGCGGATGCGAATCGCCACCGACGCCGATGCAGCATTGCTCGCACGTCTCCACACGGCGAGCTGGAGAAGCGCCTACGGCGCGATCCTCGAACCGGGCTTCCTCTCCGGTCCCATCGAGCAGGAACGCCTGGAGGTGTGGACGTCCCGCATCGGGCGGCCCCACCCAGACCAGACCGCGATCATCGCCGAGAGCGCCGACGAGGCTCTGGGCTTCGTCTGTGCGATCGGGGCGGAGGACGAGCGGTGGGGAACGCTGGTCGACAATCTCCACGTCCTTCCCATGGCAAAGCGGCGGGGATTGGGGACCGCCCTGCTCGCGGCCGCCGCAGATTGGTCCCTGGCCGCCTATCCCGGATCAGGGCTCTACTTGTGGTGCTTCGAGCAGAACGAGCCGGCCCGCCGTTTCTACGAGCGGCGCGGCGGCATGGCCGTCGAGCGAAGCCGTCACGCCATTCCCGGCGGGGGCGACCGGCCGGTCATCCGCTATCACTGGGACGATCCCGCCTCCGCTTTCGGCCTGCGACGTCCCGCCGATCGCCTGTGACACTCGCCGGATCGGTCGATGAGATCGGGACGCGGCCTTGAACGTCGCTTCGTCGGCCGTGTCTCGGACGATCGATCGCCTCGGGCGACCATGGCGCGTCGTGCGGGAGCCAACTCAGAACAGACCGACGACCCATTCCGCGGCATAGCCGTTGAAAAAATATACCATCCCGAGACCGATCGGCGTATACCAAGGGGTCCGCGTCAGGAACGGTGCGGAGATCATGATTAAAACTGACAGTATCGAAAGAATGCTGGTTTTAAGATAAAGCTCCTTGCTCATGTAATTCCACGCGCCGTCGAGCGGGCCTTCGGTGCCTCCCCATGGATAGCAGCCGGATTGTGTGGTCAGGCGTGGATCGCGACAGCCCAGCGAGTTGTAAGCATCGAAAAAATCGTAAACCAAGCCTGCGATCAGGAAAGCGAACACGATCTGTAAGGGAATCTCGACGGCGGTCGGCCTCCGGCGCCCGAACGGGTTGGAATGGATCGCCGAGAGGAGTGCGCGGATCATCGTCGATTTCCGGAACCTGCACATCGAAACAAGCGGTGATCTCATCATTCGGCCTGGAACGCCTTCACCCCACCGGATGGAACGGCGCCCGCCCGACCAGCCCGCCCTCGCGGTCGAACACCACCACTTCCAGCGAACTTCCGGAGCCCGACAGCGCCTTGGCGGCCGTCGCCCAGGCGTAGCGGGCGACGAGGTCGGCGAGGGCCAGGTCGCGCGCTTGCGCCAGGCGCAGGACCTCGAGGGCGGTGTTGGCGCCCGCGGCCTGGCGGGCGAGGTCGGCCCCGCCGCCGGCCTCCGCGACGCGCTCCGACAGCCAGGCGAGGTCGACCGGGCCGGAGCGCGAATGCAGATCCAGGAGGCCGTGGCCGAGCTTCGCCATCTTGGCGATGCCGCCGGCCACCGTCACCCGCGGCACCGGATGGCGGCGCAGGTATTTCAGCATCCCGCCGGCGAAGTCGCCCATGTCGATCAGGGCCTGGGGCGGCAGGCCGTAGAGGCGCGCCACCGCCTCCTCCGAGGTCGAGCCGGTGGCGCCGGCGACGTGGTCGAGGGCGCCGGCGCGGGCCACGTCGATGCCGCGATGGATGCTGTCGATCCAGGCGGCGCAGGAATACGGCACCACCACCCCGGTCGTGCCGAGCACCGACAGGCCGCCGACGATGCCGAGCCGCGGGTTGAGGGTCTTCTGCGCCAGGGCCTCGCCGCCGGGGATCGCGATCTCCACCACCACGTCCGCCGGCCCGCCGAGGGCGGAGGCCGCCTCCCCGACCGCCGCGGCGATCATCCGCCGGGGCATCGGGTTGATCGCCGGCTCGCCGACGGGCAGCGGCAGCCCGGCCCGGGTCACCGTGCCGACGCCGGGCCCGGCCCGGAACGCGACGCCGGTGCCCGGCGCCCCGCGCCGCACCGTCGCGAGGACCAGCACCCCGTGGGTCACGTCCGGGTCGTCGCCGGCATCCTTCACCACCCCGGCGACCGCGCCGCCCTCCACCGTCCCGGTCCGCGCCAGGGCGAAGGCCGGGCGGGCGCCGCTCGGCAGCGGGATCTCGACCGGGTCCGGGAAGGCACCGGTGACGAGGCCGGCATAGGCCGCCTTCGCGGCCGCGGCGGCGCAGGCGCCGGTGGTCCAGCCGCGGCGGAGGGTCTCCCGAGGTCGTGTCGCGTCCATGCGGCGTGGTATCACCCCGGGCCGGCGCGGTGAATGCGCCGATCGTGAGAGATGGAAACCTCGTGACCGCCCATCCCGCCCGCGGCCTCCTCGTCGCCGCCGCCCGCTCCGGCTCCGGCAAGACCACCGTGACCCTCGCCCTGCTGCGGGCCCTGCGCCGCCGCGGGCTGGCGGTCGCCGGGGCGAAATGCGGGCCGGACTACATCGACCCCGCCTTCCACGCCGCGGCGACGGGCCGCCCGAGCTACAACCTCGACAGCTTCGCCATGGACGGCGCCCTCCTCGACGCGGTGGCGGGCCGGGCCGGCGAGGCGGCCGAGCTGCTCGTGGCCGAGGGCTCGATGGGCCTGTTCGACGGCGTCGTCGCGGAAGAAGGCCGCAGCGGCGCCAATGCCGACATCGCCGCCCGCTACGGCTGGCCGGTGGTGCTGGTGCTCGACGTCTCGGGGGCGGCGCAATCCGCGGCGGCGACGGCGCTCGGCGTGCGGGCCTACGATCCGCGCCTGACGCTCGCCGGGGTGATCCTCAACAAGGTCGCGAGCCCGCGCCACCGCCGGCTCGTGGAGGTCGGGCTCGCCCGGATCGGCGTACCGGTGCTCGGGGCCGTGCCGCGGGAAGCCGCGCTCGTCCTGCCCGAACGCCATCTCGGCCTGGTCCAGGCCGGCGAGACCGCCGACCTCGAAGCCCGCCTCGACCGGCTGGCGGATCTGGCGGAGGCCTCGATCGACCTCGACGCGGTCGCGGCGGCCGCCGGCGGCCGGGTTCCTGAGCCTGCGGCCGGCACGCTGCCGCCGCCTCCCGGCCAGCGCCTGGCGGTGGCACGCGATGCCGCCTTCTCGTTCGTCTATCCCCACCTGGAAACCGGATGGCGCGCGGCCGGGGCCGAGATCGTGCCGTTCTCGCCGCTGGCCGACGAGGCGCCGCCGGCGGCGTGCGATGCCTGCTGGCTGCCCGGGGGCTACCCGGAGCTGCATGCCGGGCGGATCGCCGCCGCGTCGCGCTTCCTCGAGGGCCTTCGGGCTTTCGCCGAGACGAAGCCGGTCCACGGCGAGTGCGGCGGCTACATGGTGCTGGGCGAGAGCCTGGAGGATGCCGACGGCGCGACCCACCGCATGGCCGGCCTCCTGCCGGTCGCGACGTCCTACGCCCGGCGCCGGCTGCATCTCGGCTACCGGATCGCGACGCTCGCCGGGCCCACGGCCCTCGGCCCGACCGGGCAGGGCCTCGTCGGGCACGAATTCCATTATGCGAGCGAACTCACCCCGCCGCCGCGCCCGGACGAGGCCCTGGCCGAGGTGACGGACGCGGAAGGGCGTTCCCTCGGGCCGGCGGGGCACCGGCGCGGGCGGGTCAGCGGCAGCTTCTTCCACCTCGTCGGGCTGCGCTGAGGCCATACCGACGCGATGCGAAAAGATCGGCCCCGGGCGGGCCGACGCGATGCGAACCGGACGGGATCCCGATCGGAGCGTCACTCCGCGGCGGCGGCGTCCTCTCCGGTCAGGGACGTGGCGTGGCGCCCGAGGCGGGCGGCGGAGCGCACGATCGCCAGGACCTCGCGGCGCAGCTGCTCGTCCTCGATCTGCACGTAGGCGCGCAACAGCTCGATCGCGCCCTGCGCGCTCAGGAAGCCGAAGACGTTGTCGTCGCCGCTCTCAGACCCGCCCTGGTCCTCGAAGAAGGCCGAGACCGGGACCTCGAGCAGCCGGGCGATCTCGCGCAGACGGCCGGCGCCGACACGGTTCTGGCCCTTCTCGTATTTCTGAACCTGCTGGAAGGTCACGCCGACGGCATTGCCGAGGGCGGTCTGGCTCAGGCCCTTGGCCTTGCGCAGGGCCGTGATGCGGACGCCGACGAGCCGGTCGACCTCGGTGGTTTGCTTGGGCATCGGTCCTCAACGTCTTCGTTCTGGCTTGCCAAAGGTCTGGCCTGCCGGAAGCCCTCTCCCCAATCCCAGAGGGCCGCCATGCCGCGTCGTTCATGCCCGCGCGGCGGTCGGTGCGCGTGCGCACAGTCCGTCCCGCGGATGTTCACCACCTGAACCGATGGCGAAGACGCCTCGCCTCCGGTTCGCGCACCCTATCCGGCCGACCTGTTGCAGGCGGGCCGTCACAGTCCAGGTCACCGAAACGGACGCAGCGCCGTGTCGGAGCGCGTCGCCAGCCTCGTCGGAGATGTCCGTCCGGTCGCCCTGCGACGACGGACGCCCAGCTCCGACCCCTCCGTACCGTCCTGCTGCCAGGCTGACGGCGTGGATGCGGGTCTGCCATGCAACCCAACTCACGTCTACACGCTCCGAGCGAATTCCCCAAGGGAACAAAGGTGGAAAAAATACTGAGTTGCATCGCGCACGCATGTTGCGAGCCGCCTGGGCTTAGGCCGACTGGTCGGGTCACCTTGCCTCTGGCGGTGCGGTTCCCATTTCCCCGGCGACCGCTCAGCCGCACCCGGGAGGAGGTTCACCATGTTCATCGCCATGAACCGGTTCAAGGTCTACAAGGATGCCACCCAGGACTTCGAGCAGGTCTGGCTCGGTCGCGACAGCCACCTGGGGGAGATGCCGGGCTTCGTGGAGTTCCACCTGCTGCGCGGCCCGGAGGCCGAGGACCACGTCCTCTACGCCTCGCACACGATCTGGTCCTCGAAGGCCGATTTCGAGGCCTGGACCCGCTCCGAGCAGTTCCGCAAGGCGCATAGCCGGGCGCCCGGTACCAAGCCGCTCTATCTCGGCCACCCGCAATTCGAGGGTTTCGAGACGATCCAGACCGTCGCCCGCAACGACTGAGACAGGGATGGCGGGGGCCGGACGGAGCCGCCCCCCACCGACGCGCCGTCATACAAGATCCGGCCGATTGCCTCGCGATGCGGGTTTCGGCTTCGCTCAAGCGCCGTGCAGGCTGGTGATCCCGTTTCCGGAAGGAACCCTCCGGAAACCGCGTCAGGCGGCCCGGGGCGATTCGAGCCGCGGCAGGAACGCCGCCAGCAGGCCTACCGCCGGCAGGAAGGCGCACAGGCCGTAGACGAACTCGATGCTGGTGCGGTCGGCGAGCTCGCCGAGCACCGCGGCGCCCAGGCCCCCCATGCCGAAAGCGAATCCGAAGAACAGGCCGCCGACCAGACCGACCCGCCCGGGCAGCAACTCCTGGGCGTAGACCAGGATCGCCGGCATCGCCGAGGCGAGGATCAGGCCGATCGGCACGGTGAGCACCACGGTCCAGAACAGGTTCACGTGCGGCAGCGCCAAGGTGAAGGGCAGGACGCCGAGGATCGAGCCCCAGATCACCACCTTGCGGCCGAACCGGTCGCCGATCGGTCCGCCCACCACCGTGCCGGCCGCGACCGCGCCCAGGAACACGAACAGGTAGAGCTGCGATTCCTGCACCGACACGCCGAAGCGGTGGATCAGGTAGAAGGTGAAGTACGAGCTCAGGCTCGCCATGTAGAAATACTTGGAGAAGATCAGCACCAGCAGGACCGCGATGGTGGCGACGATCCTGGACCGCGGCAGGGCGCGGCCGGTGCCGGCGCCCTTCTTGCCCCGGGCCGCGCCGGCCGCGAGACGGTCGCGGTACCACCGCCCCACGAGGCTCAGCACCACGAACCCGGCCAGCGCCGCCAGCGCGAACAGCGCGACGCTGCGCTGACCGAGCGGCACCACGATGAAGGCGGCGAGCAGCGGCCCGAGCGCCGTGCCGGCATTGCCGCCGACCTGGAACACCGACTGCGCCAGGCCGTAGCGCCCGCCCGAGGCCAGGCGGGCGACCCGCGAGGCCTCCGGGTGGAAGATCGCCGAGCCGAGGCCGACGAGGCAGGCGGCGAGGATCAGGAGGCCGTAGGAGCCGGCATTCGACAGCAGCAGCAGGCCGCAGAGCGAGAGCAGCATGCCGGTGGCGAGCGAGAACGGCATCGGCCGCTTGTCGGTGAACAGGCCGACCACCGGTTGCAGCAGCGAGGCGGTGAGCTGGAACGCCAGGGTCAGGAAGCCGATCTGGCCGAAATCGAGGGCATAGGCCTGCTTGAGCAGCGGGTAGATCGCCGGCAGCAGCGACTGCATCATGTCGTTGAGGAGGTGCGACAGGCTCAGGCCTCCGAGCACCAGGGCCGTCGGCCCCGCCGCCGGGACGCTGCGGGCCACCGGTTCCGCCGGTGCCGGCCCGGCGACCGACGCCTCTACGGCCACGCCGCCCTCGCTCGCACGCGCATCCATCGCTCTGGCGCTCCCCTGGCGACAGGCCAGGCCAGTCGCGTCCCGCCGCATCGCCCGGTTCCTGGGCGAGGTTCGGCGAGCCTCCATACACCCGGGCCCACAGCCTCGTCCCGTCACTGACCGCAGGGCTGGAATGCGGCCGGTCCCGGGCTTGCTGCCGACCCCTCAACCAGCCGGCGGCGGCCCGGGGCGCGTGCGGAAACGGCACGTTCCCCGCCCGGCCCGTCCCAGCCCGGCACAGAGGCGTTCACGGGTCATCTCGCCATGCGACACGAACGATTCCGGGAGGACGGCAACGCGAACCTCGCCTCGTCCGAGGCGCGCGCGGTCTGGAACGCGCTGCTGCCCCGGCGCGGCCGCGCGGCCCTGCGCCTCGCCATCGCGGGCGGGGCGGCCTTCGCCGAGCTCGCCGCCGTGGCGCTGACCGGGCTGGCCTGCGAGGTGATCTACCACCTCGTCTCCTACGAGCGGCAGCCCGATCTCGGCCCCTCGCTCGCGGTCGGGCTGCTCCTCGGCCTGTTCGTGGTCCTGCCGAACGCCGCGCGGGGGGAGTACAGCATCGAGAACTACCTCGCCCGCGCGCCGCACCTGCGCCGGACGACGAATCTGTGGCTCGCCGCCTGGGCGGTGGTGCTGGTCGTGGGCTTCCTCAGCAAGACCACCGGCGAGCATTCCCGCGCCGCGGCGCTGGCGACCTTCCTCGCCGGCTTGCCGGTCCTCGTCGTCACCCGCCTCGCCACCGTGAGCCTGGTGCGCCGGCTCATCTCCCCGCGCTCCGATTCGGCCCGCCGCATCCACCTGATCGGCTACGAAGACGACGTCGCGAGCTTCTACGCCACCCACGACACCGCGGCGCTCGGCCTGCGGGTGATCGGCGTCAGCATCCTGCGCGACGCTCCCCAAGGCGTTCCCCAAGGCGCCCTCAAAGGCTCCGACCCGGAGGCGCGCCGAGCCCAGCTCGCCGAGGATCTCGATCTCAGCGTGTCGGTGGTGCGCTTCCTGCGCCCGGACGACGTGTTCGTGCTCGTACCCTGGGCCGAGGTCGGGGACCTGGAGGCCTGCGTCGACGCCTTCCTGCGGGTGCCGGTCGCGCTCCACCTGCGCCCGGGCCGGGTGATGGACCGGTTCAGCGACGTGCGCCTCGGCCGCGTCGGCCTGCTCACCGGGATCAATGTCGGCCGCGCGCCGCTGAGCCCGCTCGAGATCGCCGCCAAGCGCACCTTCGACGTCGTGGTGGCGTCCCTCGCCCTCGTCGCGCTCTCGCCGCTGCTCGCGCTGATCGCGCTCCTGATCCGCCTCGACAGCCGCGGGCCGAGCCTGTTTCGCCAGAAGCGCTACGGCTTCAACCAGGAGGCGTTCTGGGTGTTCAAGTTCCGCAGCATGCGGGCGGAATCCGGCGCCGCCTTCCGTCAGGCGACCCGGGACGACGACCGCATCACCCGGATCGGCCGCATCCTGCGCCGCACCAACCTCGACGAGCTGCCCCAGCTCCTCAACGTGATCCGGGGCGACATGTCGCTCGTCGGCCCCCGCCCCCACGCGGTGGCCCACGACCGCAGCTTCGAGCGCCGCATCGCCCTGTATGCGCGGCGCCACAACGTGCGGCCGGGCATCACCGGCTGGGCCCAGGTCAACGGCCTGCGCGGCGAGACCCTGACGGATGCCGACATGCAGCGGCGCGTCGAGCACGATCTGTTCTACATCGACAACTGGTCGCTGTGGTTCGACCTCAGGATCCTGGTGATGACCGTGGTGGCGCGCAGCGCGTTCCGGAACGCGTATTGAGGAGGGCGCGTGGCGCCCTCCCCGGTCTCGCGGTGGACGGCGCCGTCGCCGGATCAGCCCGCGAGCCTCTGCCCCTGCCGGCGGCTCGCCTCGAAGGCCTGGAGATCCAGGGCCAGGTCGACGACCCGATCGGCTTTGAGCTGAACGGGGTCGAGCGGGCCGCCGAAGCCGTGCTGCAGGTAGACTTCCTGCACTTCCGGGGTGCGCATCGCGCCGCCCATCGTCCAGTTCGGGAAAAGCCGTCCGGGCACGTCGCGCACGTCGACGATCGTCGCGGCGGCGTGGCGCGGGTCACGGGCGATCCGGTCATAGGTTGCCGTCACCCGGGCGCGCTCGCCTTCGAGAATCTGCACGAACCAGGTCTTGTCGAAGATGAGGAAGCCGGTGATTCCGTCCCGACTGTTGTTACGCTGCGACACTGAGAGGATTTCGCGCATATTGGTCAGCATGGCACGGTCGCCGCCCGGCACGGTGTTGCGGCTGTAATAGACGAGCTGGTGGATCATCGGACGCCTCACTCCAACCGGTGGAACCGGACCGCTCGAAGAGCGCCCGCCGCCGTCATTCGCACGAACCGGGGTGCGTGATCAGAAACCCCGAAACAAGCGCGAGGTCCCGGCTGAGGGCGGGCTATTGGGAAAGACCATTAATGAACCGTCCACGACCAGACGATGGATCGGAGTACCGGGTTCGTCATTCGGCAGGCACGCCGTTTCCCGGCCGGTATCGCTCCCCCGGGTGTTCGAACCGGCTCCCTGAACGCCGCCGCTTGCCCGCAGGTCTCTGTAAAAAACTGACGGTGAAGCCGAGTGCCGTGACGGCGATCGAGAGGAACGTGTCCGCGTCGAATTCCGATTCCTGGTCGCCCGATCCCTTGGGTGTGACCCGGACCGGCACGCCCACGGGCTTGACGAGGCTCGAGATGACGACCGGCAGCATGCGGAAGGTCGCGAAGGCCCCCACCGCGGAGGAAATGAGCATTAGGGAGCTCAGCCAACCCAGCGCTGGTCGCCGCTCGTCGGCGGGAGCGCCTCCCCTCCTGCATCGACCGGCGCGCCGCTCTCCGTCATTCCACCCCCTGCCGCCCCTGGCAGGCCCCGCATTCCCCCTCGATCTCGACGATGCGGCTCGCCGGCTTGAACCCGGCCTGGGCGAGCGTCCGGTCGAGGCTGCGCTCGATCTCGGCGGAAATCGTCTCGTCGACGCTGCCGCAGCTGCGACAGATCAGGAACACCGCGCTCTCGCCGGCGCCGTGGCCGTGCTCGCAGGGGACGAAGGCGTTGCGGCTGGCGATGCGGTGGACGAGGCCGTGCTCGGTCAGGAAGTCGAGGGCGCGGTAGACCGACACCGCGGCGACGCGCTTGCCCGGGACGCTCAGGCGTTCCGCGATGTCGTAGGCACCGAGCGGTCGCCCCTCCTCCGCCACCACCTCCAGGGTGCGCCGGCGGAGCGTCGTGAACTGCAGGCCGAGATCCTGCGCCAGCCGCTCGGCCCGCGCGACCAGCTCGGCCGTCCGTACCGGACCGTGCGGGTGGGCATGCGCGTGGTCGTGCTGTCCGCAGGTGCCGTGCTCGTCCATGCGCCAAACCCCTCCCGGCATCCACCGGGCGCTTCCTAGCCCAACCCGGCGGCGGTTGACAGGCCCTGCCTGTTACAGTGTAACGACCGACCAGGACAACGAACGGGCCTCGGGCGGCCGCCGGCCGCCCCTTCATATGGGATCCGCGACGGCGTCCGCCGAGGGCGCACCCGGACCCGAGCGACGATTCGCCGATGCCGCATGATCATGGCCCGACCTCTGGCCCAACCTTGGGCCCCGCCCCGCGCCCCCGGACGGCGCCGTTCTCGCTGCTGCGGCTGGGCCT
This sequence comes from Methylobacterium sp. DB0501, assembly GCF_011043735.1. GTDB lineage: Bacteria > Pseudomonadota > Alphaproteobacteria > Rhizobiales > Beijerinckiaceae > Methylobacterium > Methylobacterium alsaeris. The sequence continues at coordinate 76,570 of NZ_JAAKGV010000010.1, forward strand.
GGCGCCGCGCCTCGCCGCGGCCGCCTGCATCGCCGCCCTGGTCTGGGCCCTGATCGGGTGGGCCATCGGGTGGAGTGCCCCGTGAGCCTGACGTCCTCGTCCGTTCCTCCCGCGCCCGGCGGCGCCCTGGTCTTCCGCGGCCTCACCCTCGGCTATGCCCGCCACCCGGCGGTCCACCACCTCGACGGCACGATCCCGACCGGATCGCTCACCGCGGTGGTCGGGCCGAACGGCGCCGGCAAGTCGACCCTGCTGAAGGGCATCATGGGCGAGATCACGCCGCTGGAGGGCGAGGTCGCCCGGCCGGGCCTGTCGCGCCAGGGCATCGCCTACCTGCCGCAGGCCGCCGAGATCGACCGGGCCTTTCCGATCGGCGTGTTCGATCTCGTGGCGATGGGGCTGTGGCGCCGGGTCGGGCCCTGGCGCTCGCTCAAGGCCCACCGGCCCGGCGTCGAGGCGGCGCTCGCCGCCGTCGGGCTCACCGGGTTCGAGCGCCGGCCGATCGGCACCCTGTCGGGGGGGCAGCTGCGCCGCGCGCTGTTCGCCCGCGTCCTGCTCCAGGACGCCCGGGTGATCCTGCTCGACGAGCCCTTCGCGGCGATCGACGCGCGGACCACCGACGAGTTGCTCGCCCTGGTCCATGGCTGGCACGGGGAGGGCCGCACCGTGGTGGCGGTGCTGCACGACCTCGACCAGGTCGCCCGGCATTTCCCCTCGACCCTGCTGCTCGCCCGCGAGGCCGTGGCCTGGGGCGCGACGCGGGAGGTGCTGACCGCCGACAACCTGCGGCGCGCCCGCCGGCTGTGCGAGGCCTGGGACGACGAGGCGCCGGTCTGCCGTGCGCCCGGCACGAAACCTCACGAGCATGCGCCGCACGAGCACGACGACCACACGAACGACCACCACACTCACGGGCACGCCGCGTGATCGATCTCCTGACGGCGCCCTTCGTCGAATTCGCCTTCATGCGCCGCGCGCTCGCCGGTTGCGTCGCCCTGTCGGTCGGCGCCGCCCCGGTCGGCGTATTCCTGACCCTGCGCCGGATGAGCCTGATGAGCGAGGCGATGAGCCACGCCATCCTGCCCGGCGCCGCGGTCGGCTTCCTGTGGGCCGGTCTGTCGCTGCCGGCGATGACGCTCGGCGGCCTCGTCGCCGGCCTCGCGGTGGCACTCCTGTCGGGCCTCATCGCCCGCTCGACGGTTCTGCGCGAGGATGCGAGCCTGGCGGCGTTCTACCTGATCTCGCTCGCCGCAGGCGTGCTGCTGATCTCGGCCCGCGGCTCCTCGATCGACCTCCTGCACATCCTGTTCGGCACCGTGCTCGCCCTCGACGACGACGCCCTCCTGCTGCTCGGCGGCATCGCCACCGTGACGCTGACAGGTCTCGCCGTCGCCTACCGGCCGCTGGTGATGGAATGCGTCGATCCCCTGTTCCTGCGTTCGGTCGGCCGGGCGAGCGGGCCGGTCCATTACGCCTTCCTGGCGCTCGTCGTGCTCAACCTCGTCGGCGGCTTCGCGGCACTCGGCACGCTGCTCGCCGTCGGGCTGATGCTGCTGCCGGCGATCTCGGCGCGGTTCTGGGCCCTCGACCTCACCGGCCTGATGCCCGCGGCGGTGGTGCTGGCGCTGGTCGCGAGCGTCGCGGGGCTGCTCGTCTCCTATTATGCCAGCCTGCCGACCGGGCCGGCGATCGTGCTCTCGGCCGGCCTGCTCTACGTCGCCTCGATGCTGCTCGGGCCGCGCGGCGGCCTGGTCTGGCGGCTGATGCCGGCGCGCCACCTCGAGGCGTGAGGCGGCGGTCGCCGCGACCGGTCGCGCCCTGCACATGGTCTGCGGCTCTGCCGAACCGCACGGGGTGACGGAGGCGCGTCGGTCGTCTCCTGTCCCGGACGAGCGCGACGACGTGGAAGCAGGTCCGGGATCCGGCGCGAAAGGTCGTGACGCGTCCCTAAATCCGGAACGGTGCAATCACAGAGCCGCCTCCCGGCACATGTCGCCTGGATCCCGGGTCCCTCTCCACTCTCGCTGCAAGCAGCCAGGAAAGGGGACCGGCCGACGATCCATGATGCTCTACCGCGAACCTTGGGTTTCCCGTGGCGGCTCGCCCCGATGCGCCGCCCGCCGGCACGCGTCGGAGCAGTAGCGCACCTCGTCCCAGACCCGCTCCCACTTCTTGCGCCAGGCGAAGGGCCGGCCGCACTGGACGCAGGTCTTCTGCGGCAGGTCGCCCTTGCGGCGCATCTTCGGCATCGTCAGCGCCCGGTCTTGTCCGCATCGGCAAGGGAGATGCTGCTCCAGCGGATGATCTGCACGTAGCCGTCCCGGGCCGCCACCACCAGCTGGCGGCGATAGGCGTGCACCACGCTGCCGGGGGGGTGGCGGTGGGGTTCAGTCCAGCCTTGGGCCTCCTGGACGAAGATCCGGTTGTCGTTGATCCGCGCCAGGGTCTCGATCGTCCCGAAGGCCCGGACCCGGCGCAGCACCGCCTCGACCGGCTGGCGGAAATCGAGGGTGCGGTCGAGGTCGCTCACCCGCGGCCAGTAGGCGCCGTCGCCCTGCGGCTCGGCCTTGCGCCACAGGGACGGCAGGTCGTGGGCGATCGGCCCCCGGGCGAGGCGGATCGCCGCCATCTGGCAGCGCGCGAGCAGGCTCTCGTGCGTCTCGGCGCGCGAGAGCGGGAAGAGGTCCTGGGCCAGGATGTCGCCGGTGTCGAACCCGTCCTCGGCGAGCACGTGGGCGGTTACGCCCCAGCTCTCGTAGGCGTCGACGACGGCGCGGAACAGCGGATAGGGCCCTCGCCCGTCCGGCAGCGGCGAGGGATGGAAGTTGAGGGCATAGCGCACCCGGCCCGGCCAGCCGGTGATCAGCCAGGGATAGCCCGCCACCACCAGCGCCCAGTCCCGGCCGTGCTCGGCCGAGAGCGCCTCGATGTCGGCGACGCGGATGCGCGAGAGCTGGATCGGGATCTTGTGGCGCCGGGCGAGCGCCACGACCGCATCGTTCTGATCGTAGATCCCGTCGCAGGGGCGGGTGAACAGCTTGATGGGCTTCCAGCTCGCAGCGATCAGCGCCTCGAACACACCGCCGAGGAAGTCGATTCCCGCGAAGGCGAATTTCACGTCACGGCTCCATACCCGCCGGTCTCCGGCCCCTGCGTCGGTTCGGCCCGGCGCCGCCCCCAGCGCCGACCTCGCTGAACGCCCTAGGTAGAACTACCGGTAGCGGAAGGGGAGTCGCAATGGCGCGGACGTTAACCCACGGTCGGGCCGGCCTCCGCCCGTGCATGGCTCCGAGGGCTTGACGGCTCGTGCGGACCCTTCGCCCGGTCCTCGGCGACCAGCTCCATCCGCGGCTCGCCAGCCTCATCGACCTCGATCCCGGCGCCGACACGGTGCTGATGGTCGAGGTGATCGAGGAAGCGACCTATGTCCGCCACCACAAGCAGAAGCTGGTGCTGGTCTTCTCCGCCATGCGTCACTTCGCGGCCGAGTTGCGGAAACGCGGGATCGCGGTCGATTACGTCGCCCTCGACGATCCCGGCAATGCGGGGTCGTTCACCGGAGAACTTGACCGGGCGATCGCGCGCCACCGGCCCGACCGGATCGTCGTGACGGAAGCCGGCGAATGGCGCGTCGAGGCGATGATGCGGGAGTGGCAGGACCGGCTCGGCCCAGCCGTCGAGATCCGTGACGACACCCGTTTCCTGTGCCCGCGCCCGGTCTTCGCCCGCTGGGCGGAGGGGCGCGAGGCCTTGCGGATGGAGACCTTCTACCGCGCCATGCGCCGGCGCACCGGCTTCCTGATGGAGGGGCGCGAGCCGGTCGGCGGGCGCTGGAACTTCGACCACGACAACCGCCGCCGCCTGCCGGCCGGCCACACCGTGCCCGAGCGCCGCCGCTTCCCGCCCGATGCGGTCACGCGGGCGGTGATGGACCTCGTCGCGGGCCGCTTCCCCGACCATTTCGGCGATCTCGACGGCTTCGCCTGGCCGGTGACCCGGGCCGAGGCGCTCGAGGCGCTGCGGCACTTCCTCGACGAGTGCCTGCCGGAATTCGGCGACTATCAGGACGCGATGCGCGCCGGCACCCCGTTTCTCTATCACGGGCTGATCGCGCCCGCCCTCAATCTCGGCCTGCTCGATGCCGAGGAGGTGTGCCGGGCGGCCGAGGAACGCTGGCGCGACGGGTCGGCGCCGCTGAACGCCGTCGAAGGGTTCATCCGCCAGATCCTCGGCTGGCGCGAATACGTGCGCGGGCTCTACTGGGCGCGGATGCCGGATTACCCCGCGACCAACGCGTTGAACGCCACCCGCGACCTGCCGTGGTTCTACTGGTCGGGCGAGACCCGGATGGCCTGCCTCGCCGAGTGCATCCGCGACACGAGGACGTACGCCCACGCCCACCACATCCAGCGCCTGATGGTGCTGGGCAATTTCGCCCTGCTCGCCGGCCTGGCGCCGTCCCAGGTCGAGGAGTGGTTCCTGGTCGTCTACGCCGACGCCTACGAGTGGGTGGAGCTGCCAAACGTCCACGGCATGGCGTTGTGGGCCGATGGCGGGCTTCTGGGCTCGAAACCCTACGCGGCGTCCGGCGCCTATATCGACCGGATGTCGGATTATTGCGGCGGGTGCGCCTACGCCGTGAAGAAGAAGGCCGGGCCGGAGGCCTGCCCGTTCAACTACCTGTACTGGAACTTCCTGATCACCCACGAGGAGCGCCTAAGCCGCAACCCGCGCCTCGCGATGCCCTACCGCACGCTCGCCAGGATGACGCCGGCGCGGCGCGACGAGATCGCGGCCGATTCCGCCCGCTTCCTCGACTCGCTGAGCGCGTCAGAGGGGGAGCCAGGCGGTGAGCGTGCCGTAGAGGCCCGGTCGCCGGATCTGTTCCTCGTAGGCCCAGCCGGCTGAGACGCGCAGACCGACCTTCGCCAGGCTCTCGACGGGCAGCACGACCTCGGTGGCGTGCAGGCCGAGGCTCCATTTCCGGTAGCCGGTCCGGTCGGCGTAGAGCGCCGCTTCCGGCCCGACATACCCTTGCCCGAGAAAGCCCGCCGGCAAGCGGACGCCCCAGGCCACCCGCCCCCAGGCGCTCCAGCGGGCGGTCCCGGCGATCAGCGTCGCGGTCAGGAGCGTCGCCTCGCTCGGGCGGGCCCACAGCTCGCCCTGCACCCTGGCCCCGAACCGCGGTGTCGGCAGGCTGCGGGTCGCCGGGCTGTCCAGCACCTCGAAGGCGAGTTCCGGCCCGGCGAACAGGGCTGCCACGCCCCAGTCTCGCACCCATTGCCACCCGGCCACCGCACCGGCCTGCACCGTGTGACGGAGGATCCGGGGCGGCGGCCTTCCCCCCTCCCCGGGGGACATACCCCACCAGTCGCGCTCCGTCCGCAGACCGTAGCCGAGCGTGGCGAGGGCCGCGAGGCCGTCGCGGGCAACGCCGTCCGGCGCGACCTTCGCGCCGGCGCTGAGGAAGGTGGAGCGGCCGGCATCCAAGCTGCCGAACAGCACGGTCCGCACCTCCTCCCGCTCGTCGGCGCGCAAGCCTTCCGGGCAGGCGAGGCCGGCCGCGGCGCAGAGCAGGGCATGACGAACCGACGGAAGAGGCACGACGCTCGGACCCGGCATTGCGACAATGGAAATATCTTTTCCATGAAACGCTGCGTCAAGAACTAGCCGGCTCCGCCGCACAGGCACCCGAGACAGGGAAAGATCCGGTTCAGGATCGCTTTCGGACCGCGCGGGCGATGTCGTCCGCCGCTCCGCACGGTCTCGACGGGTCTCGACCGACCGCGATTGTCAGCACTCGCACCGCAAGGCTGCTATTACGAGAAAAATCAACGACTTCGCCGCGGTTGCCGCTTGAGATTAAGGATCGATTAACCGCATCATCGGACGCTTGGCTTATCGGACGCTTGGCCGGCAAAGCGCGCGACACCGAGAAGGATCGTCACCAACCGAGCGGAGGTTCCATGGTCTCGAAGGAGTTCCGGCAGCAGATCGAGGGTTACGGCCTGACGACGGCCCATATCCTCTACCGCATCCCCGACCATCCCGGCGTGCTGCAGACCTACGTCTGGCAGGATTACGACCTCGCCCCGCGTTTTCCGGTGCTCACCGGCTTCCTGGATTTCTGGAAGCGCGAGCTCGACGGGCCGCTCCACTCGGTCCGGGTGGCGCATTGCCAGCTGATCAAGCCGGCCGAGTTCCGCGCCGTGAACGGGGTGCTGACGCTGCATTGAGCGGGGGGCGCGGCGATTTTTTTCGTCGCTGCCCTACGATTGCCCGCTTGGCCGTGTGTGAGGCGCTCACGGCTGCGCTCCTGGAGCGCGGCGCTCACGTCGGTGAACCATGCCCAGGCGCATCCTCTCCGCGACCGGTCCGCTGCGACGGCGCTTCGGCCCCGTCCTCGCCGGCTTCCCCGCCGACCGGGGTGCGGCCACCCATGCCCGTGGGTTGGCCCGGGCGGCAGGTTGGGCTAGAGGGGGCCGGGCGACCCCGCCGGCGGCCGGCGCCGTGCCCCGCGAGGGCGCCGCGCCCTCGCCCCAGGGTACCTCCCCGGCACCGGACGGCCAGAGCCCCGTGACCCAATTCGCCCGCACCTCCGAGGTCCTGACCATCCTCGCCGCCCAGGAGACCGAGCGGCTGACCGTCGGCGACATCGTGGCGGTGCTGCGCGACCGCGCCTTCGCCCTCCTCGTCGTGCTGCTCGGCCTGCCCAACTGCCTGCCGATGCCGCCGCCGATTCCGCTGATCTGCGGCCTGCTCCTCGCCCTGGTCGCCGCCCAGATCGCCTTCGGCATGTCGGCGCCCTGGCTGCCGCGGGCTCTGCTCGGCCGCTCGATCGCCCGGTCCGACCTGCAGCGGGCGGTGTCCCGCGCGGTACCGCTGCTGCGCCGCCTGGAGCGCTGGTCGCGGCCGCGGCTGCGGGTGTTCGAGAACGACATCGGGATGCGCACGATGGGGCTTCTGCTCCTGGCGCTCTCCCTGGTGCTGATCGTCGCCGCTCCGCTCGTCGGCCAGATCCCGCTGGGCCTCGCGGTCACCCTGGTCGGCCTCGGCCTCGTCGAGCGCGACGGCATCGTGGTGGCGGCGGGGCTGGGCGTCGGGGTTCTCGGGGTGCTGCTGAATCTTGGCTTCGTCTATGCGGTGTTCACCGCCGTGATGGGGCTGCTGAACCTGGGTGCGGCGGCGGCGGCGGGGGCGTAAGCATCGCGCTTCGGCGACTTTCCGGATCCGTTCGGCAAGAGTCGAATTCGTTCGGCAAGAGTCGAACCCTCCGGATCATTCCGGTCGCCGTTGCGCGGGCCCGGAACATCGTCTCACCAGCCCGCTCGGCGTCTGACCGACGCCGCAATCCGCATTGCGAAGCAATCGGTCGGATGTCGTATGACGGGGCGGGTATCGGCCCGGTCATGATCGGCACGACAGGCTGTTTCGCTCGGGAGACGATTCCCCGGCGTCGCCGTCGGTCGGATGACCGGTGCCTCAGGGCCGTCTCAGGACAGTTCCGCCAATGCCGCCGGCGTATCCACGTCGACCAGGATCCCCGGATCCTCCACCGGCAATTCCAGGACGTCGCCACGCCGGGCCAGCAGCGGGCCGGCGCCCCGGTCGCCGGTGAGGCCGGCGAGACCGTCGGCGAGCAGGCGGCGGTTGAGCAGGACCGGGTTGCCGCGCCGGCCGTCCCGCACCGGCACGACCGCGGAGGGAGCGACCGCGGCCCCGCGGAACGCCTCGGCGAGCCGCACCAGCAGCCCGGACCCGACCCGCGGCATGTCACCGAGCAGCACCAGCGACGCTGCGACATCGTCCGGCAGAGCGCCGAGCCCGGCGCGGAGCGAGGTCGACAGGCCCGCAGCGTAATCGGGATTCTCGACGAGGATCAGGTCCAGGCCGCCGAGCGCCGCCCGCACCTCCCCGCCCGCATGGCCGAGCACCGCGACCACCGGCCCGAGACCTGCCGCAAGGGCAGCCTCGGCCGCATGGCGTACCAGGGGCTTGCCGTCGAGAGGGCTCAGGAGCTTCGGGCTCGCGCCGAAGCGGGTGCCGCGACCGGCCGCCAGCAGGACCGTGCCGACCGCCTCAGGCATCGTCGGCGCTCTCACCGCCGCCCCGCGGCTGGGGCCGCGATACGATCTCCATCAGGAGCCCGCCAACCCCGAACCCGACGATGTCGTCGCGGGTGACGGGAAGACCGGCGAGCAGCCGCTGCAACACCCAGTCGAAGCCGTTCTCCTTCGGCGATCGGGCGCAGCCGGGCGCGCCGATCACCGGCGTGGGATTGGACGATTCCTGGCCCAGACGGCCGAGCAGCAGCAGGTTGCCGGGATCGACCGGCATGCCGAGATGGTCGACGCGGCCGCCCGCCGCCTCGATTCCGGCCGGGATCACGTCGCGCCGGTCGGCGATGGCCGAGGCGCCGAACACCACGGCGAGTTCCGCACCGTCGCGCTCGACCGCGTCGCGCAGGGCGCGCGCCACGGCGCCGGCCTCGTGCGGCACCCGCACCTCGCCGACGAGGCCAGCGCCGGCGGGGGCCAGCCGCGCCTCGAGGGTGCGAAGCGTCTTGTCGACGACGCTCGCCTTCAGGCCGGGCAGCAGGGTCGAGATCGCCACGACCCGGGTCAGCCGATAGGGCGCGATCCGGATTGCCGGCGCGGCGGCCGCGAGCGCCCGATCGAGCACCGCGCCCGGCACCGCGTAGGGGATGATCTTGACGGTACCGACCATCTCGCCGGGCACCACCGGCTTGAACGGCACCAGGGTCGCGAGGGTCACGGCCTCGTCGATGCGGTTGACCGCGCCGATCACCTCTTCGTCGAGGACGAGCAGGCCGGCTCGCGACGCGTGGAGGTTGGCCCGGCCGGTGAAGGGCGGCTCGACCGCGACGCCCGGACCGGCGACCGCCGCCGCGAGCCGCTCGGCCGCCGCGTCCTCCCCGACATCGCCCGGTTCGAGCGCCACCGCCACCACCGCGGCGATTCCGGCCTCGGCCAGACGCGCGGCCTCGTCGGCGCCGATCACCCGGCCCTTCTTCACCACGGCCTCGCCGGCGCGCACCGAATGGGCAGCGATCAGGCCGGCGGCCTCCGCGATGGGAACCGGGCCGAACTTCATGCGGGAGCCCGGCGGCGATCCTGCCGTAGGGCCGCGATCACCTGGGCCAGCACCGAGACGGCGATCTCGGCCGGGCTGACCGCGCCGATATCGAGGCCGATCGGGGCGGCGATCCGGGCGATCTGCTCATGCGTCAGACCGGCGGCCGTGAGGCGCTCGACGCGCTTGCCATGGGTCTTCCGCGAGCCGAGCGCCCCGACATAGAAGCACTCGGCCCTGAGCGCCGCGATCAGCGCCGGATCGTCGATCTTCGGGTCGTGGGTCAGGGCTGCGAGCGCGGTGTAGCGGTCGAGCGGCGGCAGCTGCGCCAGGGCGTCGTCGGGCCACAGCGCCAGCAGCGGCACGCCGGGAAACCGCTCCGGCGTCGCGAAGGCGGTGCGCGGGTCGATGATCGCGACGTCGAGCTCGGTCGCCTGCGCCATCGGGGCCAGCGCCTGGCTGATATGGACGGCGCCGATCACCACGAGCCGCGGCGGCGGCACCTGGACCGTCAGGAACAGCGACCGGCCCTCGGCCTCGACGATCCCACTCTTCCCGGAGCGGAACCGGGCCGCCAGCTCCGTCGCCAGCGGATCGTGCCCGGCCTCCGCCTCGCGCACCAGGCGCTGGCTGCCGTCGGCGGTGTCGGTGACCAGGATGACGGCGCGGCGGGCGGCGCGCTCCCGGTTCATGTCCCGCAGGATGTCGAGCTTCACGCGACCGGCTCGACCAGCACGCGGATGCGCCCGCCGCAGGACAGGCCGACCCGCCAGGCGGTCTCGTCGGCGACGCCGAATTCGAGCACCCGGGGCTTGCCGTCCTCGATCACGTCTGCGGCCTCGGCGATGACTGCGCCCTCGACGCAGCCGCCCGAGACCGAGCCGAGGAAGTTGCCCTCCTGGTCGATGATCAGATGCGAGCCGACCGGGCGCGGAGCCGAGCCCCAGGTCTCGATCACGGTGGCGAGGGCCACGCCGCGGCCGGCTTCGCGCCAGGCCTCGGCGGTGGCGAGGATGTCGGTGTCTGTCGACAGCATCGGACGAGTTCTCCGGGGCCTTCAGCCCCGCCGCAGAAGTTAGGACTTAGCCCGCCGCGCGCAACCACGCCTTCGGCTCGCGGCCGCGCGGCTGGTGCGCGCCGAGCGCGCGGCAGAGATCGGCCATCGCCGACAGGCTGTGGATCGGCCGGAAATCGTCGACATGGGGCAGCATCGCCCGGATGCCGCTGGCGCGGGCGGAAAACCCCTCGAAGCGCAAGAGCGGGTTGAGCCAGACCAGCCGCCGGCACGAGCGCCGCAGGCGATCCATCTCGTGCGTCAGTTCCGGCGTCACCTCGCGTTCCAGGCCGTCGGTGAACAGCAGCACCACGGCGCCGCCGCCAAGCACCCGGCGCGACCAGTGCCGGTTGAACAGGTGCAGGGCCTCGGCGATGCGGGTGCCGCCTTCCCAGTCCTGCGCCCGGGCACTGGCGCGGGCCAGCGCCTCGTCGGGGTCGCGGCGGGTCAGCTCCCGGGTGATGTTGGTGAGCCGCGTCGCGAAGACAAAGCTGTGCACCTTCCGCTGCTCGCTCATGGCGTGCAGGAAATGCAGGAACAGCCGGGAATACTCCGCCATCGAGCCGGAGATGTCGCAGAGCGCCACGATCGGCGGCGGCCGCTCCCGTGGCGCCCGGAAGGCGAGGTCGATGGCGCCGCCGGCCCGCACCGTGCGCTGGAAGCTGCGACGGGGATCGATGCGCCCGCGCGGCCGCGCCTCGAACCGGCGGGTCCGGGTGGCGTCGTCCGGGAGCCGCAGGCCCGCGATGAGCCGGCGGGCCTGCGCCACCTCCTCGGTGCTCATCTGGGCGAAGTCCTTGGCCTTCAGTACCTCGGCCTGCGACACCGACAGGGTGACGGTGGTCAGGTCCTCCTCGGTCACCTTGGGCTTGGGCCGCTCGGACTTCGGCGACAGGGCCTCCTGCACGCGCAGGGCCCCGGCATTCGGGGGTTTCGGCGGCGCCTTGTCGGGCGCGACCGGCGACATCTGGGCGATCATCTTCTCGATGAGGTCGCGCCGGCGCCAGAATAGCCGGAAGGCTTCGGCGAACAGGGTCGAGTGCTCGCGCCGACGCACCAGCACCGCGTGCAGGGTCCAGTAGAAATCCTCGCGGCTGCCGATGCCTGCGGCCTCGACCGCCTCGACGGCGTCGATCACGTCGCCGGGCCCCACCGGCACGCCGGCGGCGCGCAGGGCCCGGGCGAAATACGCGATGTTGTCCGGGAGCCGGCCGGAGCCCGCGGGCGCGTCGCTCATCCGGCGGAGGACCGCACCTCGTCGAGGAGCGCCTTGGCGCGTCCGCCCTGCATCGCCTGGATGTCGTCCTGGTATTTCAGCAGCACGCCGAGCGTGTCGATGACGAGCGTCGGATCGAGCGCGACGGCGTCGAGCTCGACGAGGGCGGTGGCCCAGTCCAGCGTCTCGGCGACGCCCGGCGCCTTGAACAGGTCTTCCTTGCGGATCGCCTGCACGAAGGCGACGACCTGGCGTGACAGGGCCTCCGGCGCGTGCGGCAGGCGCGTGCGCAGGATCTGCAACTCGCGCTCCGCATCCGGGTAATCGACCCAGTGGTAGAGGCAGCGGCGCTTGAGCGCGTCGTGAATCTCGCGGGTGCGGTTCGAGGTCAGGATGACGAGAGGGGGCTCCGGCGCGCGGATGGTGCCGAGTTCGGGGATCGTGACCTGGAAGTCCGACAGCACTTCGAGCAGGAAGGCCTCGAAGGCCTCGTCGGTGCGGTCGAGTTCGTCGATCAGCAGCACCGGCGCCCCGCCCGCTCCCGGCTCCAGCGCCTGGAGCAGCGGCCGGCGGATCAGGTAGCGCTCGGAAAACAGCTCCGATTCCAGTCGCTCGCGGTCGACGGCACCCCCGGCCTCGGCGAGCCGGATCGCCATCATCTGGCCGGCATAGTTCCACTCGTAGACAGCGGCCGCGACGTCGAGCCCCTCGTAGCATTGCAGCCGGATCAGCGGCCGGCCGAGGGATTTCGCCAGCACCTTGGCGATCTCGGTCTTGCCGACCCCGGCCTCGCCTTCGAGGAAGAGCGGCCGTTGCAGCTTGAGCGACAGGAACACCACGGTGGAAAGCGCCCGGTCGGCGACGTAGCCGGCGGAGGCGAGCAGCGCCTGGGTGGCGTCGATGGAGGTGGGGAGAGTCATTCGGCGGAGGGGGCTTCTCGCGGGAGGCGGGCGTCCGCCGGGGTCTTTGCGGTGACGATGGATATTGGAGCGGAACCGCGCCGATCCAGTCCCTCCCCCTTTGCGGGGGGCCTGCGTCAGCAGGGGTCGGGAGAGGGGAACCCGGTGTCCGGAGAGGGTGCGACCATTCTGAAGGGCGCCCCCCTGGATCGGCGTCGCGCTGCCCCTCTCCCGTTCCACTCCGTGGGGCACCCTCCCCCGCAGAGGGGGGAGGGTTCCGAGTGGCGTCGCGTCTGACCGATTACCGATCCGCCGCCTTCTGCACCGCGCGCCGCGCCATCACGCCGATCAGGTGGGCCCGGTAATCGGCATCGGCATGGATGTCGCTGTTGAGGCCGGACGCCGAGGGCGACATGCCTTCGAGGGACTTGGCGGCGAAGCGCTTGCCCAGGGCTTCCTCGGCCTCGGTCCAGCGGAATACCCCGTTCGAGCCGGCGCCGGTCACGGTCACGCGGATGTCGCTCGGGCGCTTGGCGACGAACACGCCGACGAGCGCGTAGCGCGAGGCCGGGTTGCGGAACTTCTCGTAGGCCGCCTTGTGGGGAATCGGGAACGAGACGCCGGTGACGATCTCGCCCTCTTCCAGCGCCGTCTCGAACAGGCCGGTGAAGTACTCCTCCGCCGCGAGCTTGCGCTTGTTGGTGCTGATCGTGGCACCGAGCGCGAGGCACGCCGCCGGGTAATCCGCGGCCGGATCGTTGTTGGCGACCGAGCCGCCGATCGTGCCGCGATGGCGCACCGCCGGGTCGCCGATGAGCGCGGCGAGTTCGGCGAGAGCGGGAATCGCCTCCTTCACGTCGTTCGAGTCGGCCACCGCGCCGTGGGTGGTCATGGCGCCGATGGTGATCGAGCGTGGGCTGCGCTCGATGCCGACGAGGTCCGGCACCTTGCCGAGGTCGATCAGCGTGCCGGGGGCGGCGAGGCGCTGCTTCATCGTCGGGATCAGGGTGTGGCCGCCGGCGACGAGCTTGGCGTCCTCGCCGGCGAGCAGGCTCACGGCCTCCTTGAGGCTGGTCGGCTGATGATAGGCGAAAGCGTACATGATGCTCTCCAGACTGGTCTTATTCCGCGGCTTCCGGGCGCAGGTGGGGGCTCGCCTGCGCGGCCCGCCACACTGCCAGGGGTGTCGCCGGCATCGCGATGTTCTCGTGGCCCAGCGCGTCGGTCAGCGCGTTCATCACCGCGGCCGGGGCCGCGATGGCGCCGGCCTCGCCGCAGCCCTTGATGCCGAGCGGATTCGACGGGCACGGCGTCACCGTCATGCCGACCTCGAACGAAGGCAGATCCGCGGCGCGCGGCATGCGGTAATCCATGAAGCTCGCGGTCACGAGCTGGCCGTCCGAATCGTAGAGCGCGCCCTCGAACAGGGCCTGTCCGACGCCCTGGGCGATGCCGCCATGGACCTGGCCCTCGACGATCATCGGGTTGATGACGTTGCCGAAATCGTCGACCGCCGTGAACTTCTCGATGGTGACGACGCCGGTATCGGGATCGACCTCCAATTCGCAGATGTGCATCCCGGCCGGGAAGGTGAAGTTGGTGGGATCGTAGAACGCCCCCTCCTTCAGCCCGGGCTCGAGCTGCGCGCCGCTGAACTTGTGGGCGACGTAGGCCTGCAACGCCACTTCCCCGAAAGCGAGGGACTTGTCGGTGCCGGCGACCGAGAAGCGGCCGTCCTTGAACTCGATGTCGTCCTCGCCGGCCTCCAGCGCGTAGGCGGCGACCTTGCGGCCCTTGGCCACCACCTTGTCGATCGCCTTGGCGATGGCCGACATGCCGACCGCGCCGGAGCGCGAGCCGTAGGTGCCCATGCCGAACTGCACCTTGTCGGTGTCGCCGTGCACGATGGTGACGCTCTCGATCGGCACGCCGAGCCGGTCGGAGACGAGCTGGGCGAAGGTGGTCTCGTGGCCCTGGCCGTGGCTGTGCGAGCCGGTCAGCACCTCGATCGAGCCGGTCGGGTTGACCCGCACCTCGGCCGATTCCCACAGGCCCACCCCGGCGCCGAGCGAGCCCACCGCCTGCGACGGGGCGATGCCGCAGGCCTCGATATAGGACGAGAAGCCGATGCCCCGCAGCTTGCCGTTGCGGGCGCTCTCGCGCCGGCGCCGGGCGAAACCCTTATGGTCGGCGATCTCCAGCGCCTTGTCGAGGGAAGCCGAATAGTCGCCGCCATCGTACATCATGATGACGGGCGTCTGGTGCGGGAAGCTCTTGATATAGTTCTTGCGCCGGAACTTCGCCGGGTCCTGGTTCAGCTCGCGTGCCGCGACCTCGACCAGCCGCTCGATGACGAAGGTCGCCTCCGGCCGCCCGGCGCCGCGATAGGCGTCGACCGGCGCGGTGTTGGTGTAGACCCCGTCGACCTCACAGTAGATCGCCGGGATGTTGTACTGGCCCGACAGCAGCGGCGCGTAGAGATAGGTCGGCACCGACGAGGAGAAGGTCGAGAGGTAGGCGCCGAGATTGGCGACGGTATGGACCTTGAGGGCCAGAATCTTGCCGCCCTCGTCCATCGCGAGTTCGGCATGAGTGACGTGGTCGCGGCCGTGGGCGTCGCACAGGAACGCCTCGGTGCGGTCGCTGGTCCATTTCACCGGCCGGCCGACCTTCTTCGCCGCCCAGACGCAGACCGTCTCCTCGGCGTAGATGAAGATCTTCGAGCCGAAGCCGCCGCCGACATCCGGCGCCACCACCCGCAGCTTGTTCTCCGGCGCGATGCCGATGAAGGCCGAGAGCACGAGCCGCGCGACGTGCGGGTTCTGGCTCGTGGTATAGAGGGTGAAGGCCTCCTCGGCCTCGTCGTACTCGCCCACCGCCGCGCGGGGCTCGATCGGGTTCGGCACCAGCCGGTTGTTGACGATGTCGAGCTTGGTGACGTGCGCCGCCCGGGCGAAGGCCGCCTCGACGTCGGACTGGTTGCCGAGATGCCAGTTGAAGACGGTGTTGTCGGGCGCGACGTCGTGGACGACCGTGCCGGCGCCCGCGGCCTTGGCGGTCTCGACCACGGCGGGCAGCACGTCGTAATCGACCACGATCGCCTCGGCGGCGTCCTTGGCCTGGGCCAGGGTCTCGGCGATCACCACCGCGACGTGGTCGCCGACATAGCGCACCTTGCCCTGGGCGAGGGCCGGATGCGCCCCGGCCTTCATCGGCGTGCCGTCCTTGGAATGGATCATCCAGCCGCAGATCAGCCCGCCGACCTTGTCGGCCGCCAGATCCTCGCCGGTCAGGATGCCGACCACGCCCGGCATCGCCGCAGCGGCCGAGGTATCGATGCCGCGGATCGTGGCATGGGCGTGCGGGGAGCGCAGGAAAGAGGCGTAGGCCTGGCCCGGACGGTTGTAATCGTCGACGTAGCGGCCCTTGCCGGTGATGAAGCGCTGGTCTTCCTTGCGGCGCACCGAGGCGCCGATACCTGTGGCGGTCATGGGCGTGAATCTCCCGGATCTGGCCTCGTGGGCCGGCGCAGAAGGATGGCCGGCCTCGTTCTTGAGTGGCGTCTCGTTGGTGGTCCGGATGGCGCGGACGTTTTCAAGGGTGGCGCAGGTCGTGAAGCCTCCCCCCCCTCTGTGGGGGAGGGTGGCGAGCGGAGCGAGCCGGGAGGGGGGACGCCGCTTCCGAAAAGGTCGCGACCGATGTGGAAGGGCGCCACCTGGAGCAGCATCGCGCTGCCCCTCTCCCGCCCGGCTCCGCCGGGCACCCTCCCCGCAGAGGGGGCGAGGGTTGCCGGCGGCGGCGCTGCTACTCCGCCGCGACCTTCTGCGGCTCGGCCGCCATGTTCTCGGCGCCCGACGCGATCGCCTTGACGATGTTATGGTAGCCGGTGCAGCGGCAGATGTTGCCCTCCAGCTCGTGCCGGATGGTCTGCTCGTCGAGGGCATTGCCCTTGCGGCGCACCAGATCCACGGCGGTCATGATCATGCCGGGGGTGCAATAGCCGCACTGGAGGCCGTGGTGCTCGCGGAAGGCCGCCTGCATCGGGTGCAGCTCGCCGCCGGAGGCCAGGCCCTCGATGGTGGTGACGGACCGGCCGTCGCACTGCACGGCGAGCACGGTGCAGGCCTTGATCGCCTCGCCGTCGAGATGGACCACGCAGGCGCCGCACTGGCTGGTATCGCAGCCGACATGGGTGCCGGTGAGACGAAGATTCTCGCGCAGGTACTGCACCAGCAGCGTGCGCGGATCGATGTCGGCGGTCACGGCCTTGCCGTTCACCGTCAGGCTGACAGCGCTCATGGGTGACGTCCTCCTCCTGGCCGAGACCCGCGGGTCCTGTGTGTCGGACCCTGTCGCTCGTGGTGGCCGGGCCGGCCTGCCTCTCTGGAATTTCTCGAATTCGAGTGTCAACCGGCCGGAAGCGCCGGTCAAGGCACGGCGCTCCGACTTTTTGGCGCGGAAACCGGCCGTTTTCGCCCGGTTTCGGTCCTCTTCGCCGTTCGCCTCGCAACAAGTTGATCGCGGGCGATCAAAATCGGCTCAGGCCGCCGAAGTCTCGCCCGCGGTGCCGCCCTGGACCTCCTTGGCGAACGTGTCGAAGAAGTTGTCAGCGTATTTCTTCGCGACGCCGTTGATCAGGCGCCCGCCGAGCTGGGCGATCTTGCCGCCGACGCTGGCCTCGACGTCGTAGGTCATCTTGGTCTGGCCGCCCTCGGCCGGCTCCAGCCGCACAACGGCCCCGCCCTTGGCGAAGCCCGCGACGCCGCCCTGACCCTCGCCGGTGATGCGGTAGCCGTTCGGCGGGTCGATGTCGGTGAGCGTCACCTTGCCCTTGAAGGTCGCCTTGACGGGGCCGACGGCGATCTTGGCCGAGGCTTGGAGCTCGTTGTCCCCGACCTTCTCGAGGGTCTCGCAGCCCGGGATGCAGCGCTTGAGCACCTCCGGGTCGTTGAGCTTTTCCCAAACGGTCTGCTGGTCGGCCGGCAGCAGCACCTCGCCGGTCATCGTCATCGCCATGGCGGCGCCCCTCCCTTGTTATGGTGAAACAGGCTTCGCCCCGAGGGTAGCGGAGCCGTAGCGTCAGGGCCAGCGGGGCTTTCGCACACCCGCCCGGCTTATCCGGATTGTCGAGTGGTGCGGTGCTTGCTAAGCCTCGCGCCAAGGGACGGCCGTGACACCCGGATGACGGGGCGCGGCCAGGGAGGCCCGGGCGAGACGCCCGCGATTGGAGAACGTGACCGCATGGAGGTCTTCGCGCAGCAGCTCATCAACGGGCTGACGCTGGGGTCGATCTACGGCCTCATCGCCATCGGCTACACGATGGTGTTCGGTATCATCGGCATGATCAACTTCGCCCATGGCGACGTGTTCATGCTCTCGGCCTTCATCGCGCTGATCATGTTCCTGATCGTCACGACCTGGCTCGGCATCTCGTCGATCGCGCTGGCCCTCTTGATCGTCCTGATCTGCGCGATGGTGCTCACCGCCCTGTGGGGCTGGGCGATCGAACGGATCGCCTATCGGCCCCTGCGCGGCTCGTTCCGCCTGGCGCCGCTGATCTCGGCGATCGGCGTCTCGATCTTCCTGTCGAACTTCGTCCAGGTGGTGCAGGGCGCCCGCAACAAGCCCACGCCGCCGATGATGCGGGAGGTGATCACGCTCTGGACCGGGGATAACGGTTACGCCGTGGCGCTCTCCTACAAGCAGATCATCATCATGCTGACCACGGTCGTGCTGCTCGCCGGGTTCTGGTACCTGGTGCAGAAGACGTCGCTCGGCCGGGCCCAGCGCGCCTGCGAGCAGGACCGCAAGATGGCAGCCCTCCTCGGCATCGACGTCGACCGCACCATCTCGCTGACCTTCGTGCTCGGGGCGGCGCTGGCTGCGGTCGCAGGCACCATGTACCTGCTCTATTACGGCGTCGTGTCCTTCGCCGACGGCTTCACGCCCGGCGTCAAGGCCTTCACGGCGGCGGTGCTCGGCGGGATCGGCAGCCTGCCCGGCGCGGTGCTCGGCGGCCTGCTCATCGGCCTCGTCGAAACCTTCTGGTCGGCGTATTTCTCCATCGAGTACAAGGACGTGGCGGCGTTCTCGATCCTCGCGATCGTGCTCATCTTCATGCCGTCCGGCATCCTCGGCCGGCCCGAGGTCGAGAAGGTCTGATGGCGAACCCGGCCAACACCCTGGCGGCGCCCAGCGCCGCCGACCGCGCCGCCACCGACATGACGGCGATCGTCAAGGACGCGGCGCTGTTCGCGCTCGTCACCTTCGGTCTCTGCTTCCCGATCGTCGCCTTCCGTACCGATCTGAGCCAGACCTCCGCCCTCGACCTCGTGCCGCGCTGGGGCCTCGTCGCGATCCTGTGCGGCATCGTCTTCGTGGCACGGCTGGCGCAACGGCTGATCCTCGCCAACCGCGACGCCCGGCGGGCCCTGACTCCCTCGCCGACCCAGGCGACGGAGGCGGTCCACGCCGAGCCGAACGCCTCGCAGAAACTCTCCACCTACGCCCTGCCGGCCTTCCTCGGCGTGACGCTCGCCTTCCCGCTGCTGGCAGTGCTCGGCACCGGGGGCCTCGGCGAGTCCCGCTACTGGATCGACCTCGGCATCCTGATCCTCACCTACGTGATGCTGGGCTGGGGCCTCAACATCGTGGTCGGCCTCGCGGGCCTCCTCGATCTCGGCTACGTCGCGTTCTACGCGGTCGGCGCCTATTCCTATGCCCTGCTCTCGACGGTGTTCGGCCTGTCGTTCTGGGTCTGCCTGCCGCTCGCCGGCCTGTTCGCGGGCCTGTGGGGCATGGTGCTGGGCTTCCCCGTCCTGCGGCTGCGCGGCGACTACCTCGCCATCGTGACGCTGGCCTTCGGCGAGATCATCCGCCTCGTCCTCATCAACTGGACCGACTTCTCGGGCGGTGCCGCCGGCATCTCGTCGATCCCCCGCGCCACCTTCTTCGGGGTGCCGTTCACGGCGGACGAGGACGGGTTCGCGGCCAAGTTCGGGCTCGATTTCAGCCCGATGCACCGGGTGATCTTCCTCTACTACCTCATCCTGGCGCTCGCGCTCATCACCAACGGCGTCACCCTTCGCCTGCGGCGCCTGCCGATCGGCCGGGCCTGGGAGGCCCTGCGCGAGGACGAGATCGCCTGCCGCTCGCTCGGCATCAACACCACCAACACCAAGCTCACGGCCTTCGCCCTCGGCGCCATGTTCGGCGGCTTTGCCGGCTCGTTCTTTGCGGTGCGCCAGGGCTTCGTCAGCCCCGAGAGCTTCAACTTCCTCGAGAGCGCGATCATCCTGGCGATCGTGGTCCTCGGCGGGATGGGCTCGCAGATCGGTGTGGCGGTGGCGGCCGTCGCGATGGTCGGCGGGCCGGAGATGCTGCGCAACCTCGGCTTCCTCAAGGCGGTGTTCGGCGAAGGGTTCGACCCGAACGAGTACCGCCTGCTGCTGTTCGGCCTCGCCATGGTGGTCATGATGATCTGGCGCCCCCGCGGCCTGATCTCGGAACGCGCACCCTCGATCGTGCTGAAGGAGCGCAAGCGCATCTCGGGCTCCCTCGTGAAGGAGGGCCACGGCTGATGTCGTCCTCGATGTCCCCCTCCTCCCTCGCCTCCCCCCGCATGGCCGATCCTGTCCTGACGGTCGATCACGTCACCATGCGCTTCGGCGGCCTCGTCGCCGTCAACGACCTGTCGTTCCGGGTCGGCCGCGGCGACATCACGGCGCTGATCGGCCCGAACGGCGCCGGCAAGACCACGGTCTTCAACTGCATCACCGGCTTCTACAAGCCGACGGAAGGCATGATGACCCTGCGCCACCGCGACGGCGCGGAGTTCCTGCTGGAGCAGTTGCCGGGCTACGCGGTGAACCGGAACGCGCGGGTCGCCCGCACCTTCCAGAACATCCGCCTGTTCACCGGCATGACCGTGCTGGAGAACCTGCTGGTGGCCCAGCACAACCCGCTGATGCTGGCCTCCGGCTTCACCATCGCGGGCCTGCTCGGCTTGCCCGCCTATCGCCGGGCCGAGAAGGCGGCTTTGGAGCGGGCCAAGGAGTGGCTGGAGCGCATCAAGCTGATGGACCGCGCCGACGATCCGGCGGGCGCCCTGCCCTATGGCGACCAGCGCCGGCTGGAGATCGCCCGCGCCATGTGCACCGATCCGGTCCTGCTCTGCCTCGACGAGCCGGCCGCCGGCCTCAACCCGCGGGAATCGCTGCTCCTCAACGATCTCCTGCGGGCGATCCGCGACGACCACGACACCTCGGTGCTGCTCATCGAGCACGACATGTCGGTGGTGATGGAGATCTCCGACCACGTCGTGGTGCTCGATTACGGCACCAAGATCGCCGACGGCACGCCGTCGGAGATCCAGAGCGACCAGAGCGTCATCGCCGCCTATCTCGGCGTCGAGGACGACGAGGTGGAGCAGGTCGAGGCGGAGGTGGGCGTATGACCTTCACAACTTGGGCCGCCTTCGCGGCCTCCTCGGCGATCCTGCTGGTCATCCCCGGCCCGACGATCCTGCTCGTCGTCTCCTACGCCATCGGCAGCGGCCTGCGGGCTGCCCTGCCGGCGGCGATCGGCGTCGCGCTCGGCGACCTCACCGCCATGACGCTGTCGCTCCTCGGCCTCGGCGCGCTGCTCGCGGCCTCGGCGACCCTGTTCACGGTGCTGAAATGGTGCGGCGCCGCCTACCTGGTCTGGCTCGGCATCAAGCTGTGGCGGGCCGGCAGCCGGTTCCAGGCCGCGCCGCGCTCCGGCGCGCCGGCCCTGCGGATGGTCGCCCATTCCTGGCTCGTCACCACGCTCAACCCGAAGAGCCTGACCTTCTTCGTGGCGTTCCTGCCGCAATTCCTCGATCCGCGAGGGGATCTCTTGACCCAGATGGTGGTGTTCGAGGCGACCTTCGTCGCCCTCGCCTTCCTAAACGCCCTCGGCTACGCGCTCGCCGCCTCGCGGGCCCGCGGCTTCTTCGCCAGCCCCTCCCGGGTGCGGCTGATGAACCGCGTCGGCGGCAGCCTGCTCATCGGCGCCGGCTTCACCGCCGCCCGGAGCACCCCGTGAGCGTCGCCGGCATCAACGTCCTCGTGGACGAGACCCGCGCCCGGGCCGCCGGCACCCGGGCGCCGCTCCTCACGGTGCGGGGGGTGAAGACCTATTACGGCAACATCATCGCGCTCAAGGGCGTCGATCTCGACGTCAACGAGGGCGAGATCGTCACGCTGATCGGTGCCAACGGGGCCGGCAAGTCGACCCTGATGATGACGATCTTCGGGAGCCCCCGGGCGCGCGAGGGCACCATCACCTATGCGGGCCGGGACATCACCCGGATGCCGACCCACGAGATCGCCCGGCTCAACCTGGCGCAATCGCCGGAGGGGCGGCGGATCTTCCCGCGCATGACCGTCTACGAGAACCTGCAGATGGGGGCTGCCGTCAATGGCGGCGCCCATTTCGAGCAGGACCTGGAGCGGGTCTGCGTGATGTTCCCGCGCCTCAAGGAGCGGCTCTACCAGCGCGGCGGCACGATGTCGGGCGGCGAGCAGCAGATGCTGGCGATCGCCCGCGCCCTGATGAGCCGTCCGCGGCTGCTGCTGCTCGACGAGCCGTCGCTGGGCCTGGCGCCGCTCATCGTCAAGCAGATCTTCTCTGCCATCAAGGAGCTGAACGAGCGCGACGGCATGACGGTGTTCCTCGTCGAGCAGAACGCCTACCATGCCCTGAAGCTCGCGCATCGCGGTTACGTCATGGTGACGGGCACGATCACGATGTCGGGCACCGGCAAGCAGCTCCTCGACGACCCGTCGGTGAAGGCCGCCTATCTCGAAGGGGGACGGCACTGATGCAGGGGTTCCTCCACGAGGAGAGCACGATCTGGCTCTTCCTGCTCGTCACGGTGGTGATGGGCGGCTGGATGGCCTGGATGATTGGGCGCGGCATCGCGATCGGCTGGAAGCCGTACTGGCAGGCGGTGGTCTCGCTGCTCTTGCTCGGCTTCGCCGTGCGCTTCATCCACTACGCCCTGTTCGGGGGCACGCTCCTGTCGCCGTACTACTACGTCGTCGACACGATCGTGCTGCTGATCATCGGCTCGGCCGGCTACCGCGCCACCCGCGCCCGGCAGATGACGACGCAGTACCGCTGGCTCTACGAGCGCAGCGGTCCGCTCTCCTGGCGGGCGAAGGCCGGCGCCTGACACCTTACGCCCGCGCGGTCGGCGCGGGGCGTGCGAATCGACCTCGGGGCCGGAACGGCTCCGGGTCCACGAATCCGGGGCCCCCACGCCCCGGTCTCACGGCCGAAAGGGCCCGCGAGCCCGACGTTACCGTCGATCCAGAGGAGTACTTGAGATGAAGCGCACGCTACTGGCCGGCTTCGCCCTCGCGGCCACCTTCGCCTGGGCCGGATCGGCGCAGGCCCAGATCAAGCTCGGCGTGGCCGGCCCGATCACCGGCGCCAACGCCGCCTTCGGCGCCCAGCTCAAGAACGGCGCCGAGCAGGCCGTGGCCGACATCAACAAGGCCGGCGGCATCAACGGCCAGAAGATCGTCCTGGTCATCGGCGACGACGCCTCCGACCCGAAGCAGGGCGTGTCGGTCGCCAACAAGTTCGCCGCCGAGGGCGTGAAGGCCGTGGTCGGCCACTTCAACTCCGGCGTCTCGATCCCGGCCTCCGACGTCTACGCCGAGTCCGGCATCGTCGAGATCACCCCGGCCTCGACCAACCCGAAATACACCGACCGCAAGCTGTGGAACACGTTCCGCACCTGCGGCCGCGACGACCAGCAGGGCGCGGTCGCCGGCGCCTGGCTCGCCGAGAAGTTCAAGGGCAAGAACGTCGCCTTCGTGCACGACAAGACTCCGTACGGCCGCGGGCTCGCCGACGAGACCCTGAAGGCGCTGAAGGCCAAGGGCGGCAAGGACGTGCTGTTCGAGGGCATCAACCCGGGCGAGAAGGATTATTCGGCCCTCGTCTCGAAGCTGAAGCAGGCCAAGGCCGACGTGGTCTATTATGGCGGCCTGCACACCGAGGCCGGCCTGATCGTGCGCCAGATGCGCGACCAGGGCCTCAACGCCCCGCTGATGAGCGGCGACGGCATCACCGACAAGGAATTCGCCCAGATCGCCGGCCCGGGCGCCGACGGGACGCTGATGACCTTCTCGCCGGATGCCCGCAAGAACCCCAACGCCAAGGACGTGGTCGCGGCCTTCAAGGCCAAGAACATCGACCCCGAGGCCTACACCCTCTACTCCTACGCCGCCGTCCAGATCCTGAAGGACGCCATGGAGGCCACCAAGTCGACCGACGGCAAGAAGGTCGCGGCCTACATGCACGAGGGCAAGCCGTTCAAGACCGTGATCGGCGACATCTCGTACGACAAGAAGGGTGACATCACCCGTCCCGACTACGTGATGTACATGTGGAAGAAGGGCAATGACGGCCGGATCGACTACACCGGCAACGAGCTGACCCAATAACACGCGGACCGGCCGAATCGGCCCGGCGCCTCGCGCGCCGGGCCTTTTTCCGTTGACGAAGCCGTGCGTGCGTCACCCGCGCGGCTTGCGCGTCCCTTCGCCTCACCTTACATGCACAGCGAGCGTTAGAAGGCCATCAGCGCGCCCGGCATCTCGGCCGAGCACCCGTACGGCCGGCCGCGTCGCGATCAATCGATGAAAATGACTCCCGGTGGCGTCGACCGCGACGGCGACCCGGGTGGAGAGTGTGAATGGCGAAAGAAGAGTTGATGCAGTTCGACGGTCTCGTGCTCGAGATCCTGCCGGACGCACGGTACCGCGTGCAGCTCGACCAGGGCCACGAGATCGTGGCTTACACGGCCGGCAAGATGAAGAAGAACCGCATCAAGACTCTGGCCGGAGACCGGGTCACCGTCGAGATGTCGCCCTACGACCTGGAGAAGGGCCGTCTGGTGTTCCGCCACAAGGACGAGCGCTCCTCGGGCCCGCGCCCGCCGTTCCGCGGCGGCAGCCAGTTCCGCCGGCGCTGATCCTTCCTCTATCAAGACCGATGTCTGCGCGGGGCTGGGGTGAGAACCCTGGCCTTTTGCGCATCTGATGAGGCCTCCCATGACCCGTCCCCTGGTGATCGCCCCCTCGATCCTCTCGGCCGACTTCGCGCGGCTCGGCGAGGAGGTCCGCGACGTGGTCGCGGCCGGGGCCGACTGGGTCCATATCGACGTGATGGACGGCCATTTCGTGCCCAACATCACCTTCGGCCCGGTGGTGGTGAAGGCGCTCCGCCCGCACACCAAAGCCGTGTTCGACGTCCACCTGATGATCGCCCCGGCCGATCCGTACCTGGAGGCCTTCGCCGAGGCCGGCGCCGACATCATCACGGTTCATGCCGAGGCCGGTCCCCATCTCCACCGTTCGCTCCAGACCATCCGGGCGCTCGGCAAGAAGGCGGGCGTCGCGATCAACCCGGGCTCGCCGGCAAGCCTCGTCGAGCCGGTGCTCGACATGGTCGACCTCGTGCTGTGCATGACCGTCAACCCGGGCTTCGGCGGCCAGAGCTTCATCGGCTCGGTCTGCGAGACGGTGTCGCGGGTGCGCGCCATGACCGCCGGCCGCGATATCGACATCGAAGTCGATGGCGGCGTGACGGCGGAGACCGCGCCGGCGGTGGTGAAGGCGGGGGCGAACGCCCTCGTCGCGGGCTCGGCCACCTTCAAGGGCGGGCGCGAGGCCTATGCCACCAACATCGCGGCGATCCGCCGGGCGGCGGAGGGGGCGATGGGGCAGTGGGTGTGAATCCGGCTTGCGGGCGGACGCTCTCTGACCTAAGGTAACCGTCTGCTCTCGGTCTTGGACTACTCCATGACGATCCGGTTCATCGCACTCGATGCCATGGCGGAATGTCCGCCCGGCATGCTCGATCGGATCGTCGAATGCCTGGACGCCGCGTCCGCCAGGATCGTCCCGCGTCTCGGCCTCGACCGCGTCGATGTCGTGGTCGCTCCGACCCCGGCCCGTTGGCTCATTCCGGGCTGGAACCTCAACGCCTACGCGCACGGCATCGCGCGCCTGACGATTGGCGTCGGTACGACGGATCTGGACGCCTGGACTCCCTCCTGGTCGGAACAGCTGACGACGACGCTGGCCCACGAGCTGCACCATCTGCGCCGGTTCCGTGGGCCCGGCCCGCACGACACGCTCGGTGCCAACCTCCTGGCCGAAGGGCTCGCGCAATGCTTCCAGGAGGAAGTCGGGTGCCCGACGCCCAACTACGCCCTCGCGGTGCGCGGCCCGCGTCTGGCGGTTATGGCTGGCCTCGCCCGCGATGCGTGGGCAGAGACCCGGTACGACCATAACCGCTGGTTCTACGGCGACCGCGCCGATTCCGCCTGGCCATGGAGCGGCGGCTACTCGCTCGGCTACGAGTTGGTCCGGCGATACCTCGCCATGCGAGGCACGACCGCCTCGGAGGAGGCGCCTCTATCGGCTGAGGCTGCTTGGCCGGCCCTTGCGCCAATCCTGAACGAACTGGCAGTGGAGCAGCGGGACTTGTCCTGACCGCATCGCGGACGGGCTGGGAAGATGGCGCTTCGGCTACGCCGACGCGCGAGCCCGGCGAAGAGGGGCGGAGCGAGGAGCAATGCCGTGGCTGTTGCTCCACTCTCCCAGAGCAGGAAGAGTATTCCTTCCCGTCGGATCTCGTCGAACCACTCCCAGACACTTCAGAGCACGATCTGGCTCCAGATCAGGGTCACCGGCCACAGCAGCGATGCGCGGCGCCATCCACTCGCCGCTGCGACAAGGATGAGTATCAGGAGGGCACACGTGGCGATCCACTGATTCGCGCGCGTCTCCTCGACCTTATCGGAGACTTCGGCAAGCGCCGTGCCGACCGGAAAGATGGCGGCCAGAATGGCCCACGCGCGACCAGCCATCCGCATCCCGCCGGTCAGCGCGCGATGACCCGCCGGACCGGTCCCGGATGCACCCTCGGGCTCCGGGGAGGTAACGCCTCCGCCGCCATCCGCGCCGCCCGCCGATCGAGCCGGGCCGCCGAACGGCGCGAGACCGTCACGCCGATGAGGGCGGCCGCGCCGACCAGACAGGGCACCAGGACCAGGGCGTAGGTCGTCAGGCTCATCATCGCAGGTTCGTCAACGTCAGCCTCGCACCGAAGTGTAGACCAACGCCGAGCACGAACCAAACGACCATCAGCGCGAGGGCGGGCGCGGTGACGCGGCCCGTCGTCGCCATGGCGGCGGTGAGCGGGGCGACGATGCCCGTGATGGCGAAGCCGGCCGCGCCGATATTCATCAGGTTGGCGGTCAGCTTCACCCGCTCGTTGTGGACGACGATGTCGCGGGCGAGCTCGGCCCGCTCGCGCTCCCCGTCGCCGTCCTGGTCACCCTCCCGGTCACCGTCCCCTTGGGATTGCAGCCCGCCCGCCACGCGCGATCCGGGCCCCGGTCACGGGCGGCCGGCTTTGGGGTAGCCCCGCGGCGCCATCGCCCCGGCGCCGCCGCGATGGCCGACCCACTTTGCCAGCTCCTCGCCCGCGACGGTGCGGGTGCGCCCGGCGCTGTCGGGCCAGGTCAGGCCGTCGGCGAGGCGGAAGAGCGTCACGGATTCGAGGGTACCGTCGCGGTACTTCTGCAGCCGCACGCCCTTGCCGCGCACCATCTCGGGGATCTCCGAGAGCGGGAACACCGTCATCAGGCGGTTGGTGCCGCAGACCGCGACGTGGTCGCCCTCTCCCACCTCGACGACGAGGCTCGCCGCCGCCGGATCGTCGAGGCCGATCACCTGCTTGCCCTTGCGGGTATTGGCGACGAGGCCGTCCGCCGGGGTGACGAAGCCGCGGCCGTCGGTGGTGGCGAGCAGGAGCTTCACGCCGGGCTTGTGCGCCCAGACGGTGACGATCTCCGAGCCCTCGTCCATGTCGACCATGAGGCGGACCGGATCGCCGACGCCGCGTCCGCCCGGGAGCTTGGCGGCCTCCAGGGTGAACACCTTTCCGTTCGAGGCCAGCACCAGGATCTTGGCGGTGGTCTCGGTCGGGAAGCTGACCTTCAGGGCGTCGTCGCCCTTGAACTGCACGGCCGAGAGGTCGGCGACGTGGCCCTTGAGCGCCCGGATCCAGCCCTTCTGCGACACGATCACGGTGATCGGCTCGCGCTCCACCATCGCCTCGGAAAAATCGATGCCCGAGGTGTCGGGCGGGTTCTCGAGCGTCGTGCGGCGGCGGCCGAGCGGGGTTTCGGGGCCGTAGGTCTTGCGCACCTCGCGGATCTGCTTGGTGATCGCCTTCCACTGCCGGTCGTCGGAACCGAGCAGCCCGTCGAGATCGGCCTTCTCCGCGGTCAGCGCCTCGTGCTCGCGCTTCAGCTCCATCTCCTCCAGCTTGCGCAAGCTGCGCAGGCGCGTGTCGAGGATGGCGTTGGCCTGCAACTCGGTCAGCGCGAAGACCCGCATCAGCTCGGCCTTCGGCTCGTCCTCCTCACGGATGATCTGGATCACCCGGTCGAGGTCGAGATAGACGATGAGCAGGCCGCCGAGGATCTCGAGCCGGCGCTCGATCTGGGCGAGGCGGTGGCGCGAGCGGCGCTGCAGCACGACCCGGCGATGGTCGAGCCATTCGCGGAGCGCCTCGGCGAGGCCGATCACCCGCGGCACCGTCCCGCCGACCAGGACGTTCATGTTGAGGGAGATGCGGCTTTCCAGCTCGGTGAGCCGGAACAGCGACTCCATCATCACCACGGGGTCGACGGTGCGCGAGCGCGGCTCCAGCACCACCCGCACGTCCTCGGCCGATTCGTCGCGCACGTCGGCGAGCAGCGGCAGCTTCTTCTCCTGGAGAAGCTCGGCCATCTTCTCGATCAGCCGGGCCTTCGGCACGCCGTACGGGATTTCGGTGACGACGACCGCCCAGGTGCCGCGGCCGAGATCCTCCTTCTGCCAGCGCGCCCGCACCCGAAAACCCCCGCGGCCGGTGCGGTAGGCCTCGGCGATCGAGGCCGCGGAATCGATCACGATGCCGCCGGTCGGGAAATCCGGCCCCTTGACGAAGTGGGTCAGCTGCTCGGACGTCGCGTCGCGATGACCGATCAGGTAGAGCGCCGCCTCGCACAGCTCCGCCACGTTGTGCGGCGGGATCGAGGTCGCCATGCCGACGGCGATGCCCTGCGAGCCGTTGGCGAGCAGGTTCGGGAAGGCCGCCGGCAGCACGACCGGCTCCTCCTCCTGCCCGTCGTAGTTCGGGCGGAAGTCGACGGCGTTCTCGTCCATCCCCTCGAGGAGGAGACGGGCGACCTCGGTCATGCGGCACTCGGTGTACCGCTGGGCCGCCGGGTTGTCGCCGTCGATGTTGCCGAAATTGCCCTGGCCGTCGACCAGCGGATAGCGCTGGGCGAAGTCCTGCGCGAGGCGCACCAGGGCGTCGTAGACCGCGACGTCGCCGTGGGGATGGTACTTGCCGATCACGTCGCCGACGACGCGGGCGCATTTCTTGTAGGCGCTGCCGGGATCGAGGCGCAAAAGCCGCATCGCGTGCAGGATGCGCCGGTGCACCGGCTTCAGGCCGTCGCGGGCATCGGGCAGCGCCCGGTGCATGATGGTCGAGAGCGCGTAGGCGAGGTAGCGCTCCTCCAGCGCCGCCTTCAGGTCGACGTTCTCGATCCCGTCGCGGTCGGAGGGTGGCTCGAAGGGCTTTCCCATGGGCGGACGTCAACTCACGATTTCGGCGGTCTCAAGACCAGAACATAACACGAACATCCGCCGATTGCCAGGAACGGATGGACAACTTCTCCGTGCGCTCGGGAACTCCCGATCACGGAGTCACACTCGTGGCCCATCTCGAATTTTTTATGCCAAACCAATGGCTTGGCAAAAATTCGGGACCGGAGCCGACGGTCGTTTTCAACGACCGTTGGTATCAGACGGGCGCCACCATCCTACATCGCCCCGGCGGTGCCCAGCGCAACGAATCGCGCCCGCTCCTCCGGCTCGGCGACGTCGCGCGGACCCCAGATGTGCTGGTCGAGGAAATAACCCGTTAAGGTAAAGCCTTGCTTGACCTCCCGGGGGGTCGGCACGTTGAGGCCGCGACGGTCGGAGCGGTCGACCAGGAAGTCGGGCAGGGTCAGCAACCGGTCGCGCCACGGCTCGCCGGCGGCGGCGCTGACGGCCCGCCCGCTCTTTGGCGAGACGTAGGCGAGGTATTCGTTGGCGCCGGTGGCGGCGCAGGCCGAGAGGTCGAGGCCGAAGCCGAGCTCGGCCAGCATCGCAAGCTCGAACCGCACCATCAGCGCCGGCGCCACGTCGGGCTCGTGCAGATGCTCGATCAGGACCTTGGCGACGGCGAACAGGGCCGGGTGGGGATCGCGCTCGGGCAGCAGCCGCATCAGCCCGGCGGCGTAGCCGATGCCGTAGAGGGCCAGCCGCGAGCCGATCAGCCGCGCGCTGGCGCTCTCCAGCGGCTCGACCGCGTAGGAGCCCAGGCCCTCGTCGAGCCGGGCCCGCCACACCGCCCGCACCAGGTTGCCGGGCTGGAGCACCGGCTGCATCCGGCGCGAGCGCCCGCCATGGACGAGGCCGAGATGGCGGCCGTGCTCGGCCGTCATCAATTCGAGGACGACGCCGGTCTCGCCGTGCCGCCGCGCCCCGAGAACCAGCCCGTCATCCGTCCATTGCATGGGAAGATAGATAGTCGCACGGGCGCCGGAACAGAACCGGCCGGCGCCGGTCTCCGGAGCAGCGCCCGATCTCGTTGCCATCGAACGCCGCTCCAGACCTTCGAGTGGGCCGCATTTCCTGCGACGACCCGGCACCCGCTTCGTCGGAAAATGCTCTGGCCGGCACCGGCCTTCAGGCCGGCGGCAGCGCCACGGCGAACCACATCCGCGTGCCGCGGCCCGGCTCGCTCGTCACGCCGATCTGCCCGCCCATCAGCTCGACGAGGTGGCGGCAGATCACGAGGCCGAGGCCGCTGCCGCCGAAGCGCCGCCGGATCGATTCGTCGCCCTGACCGAACGGCACGAACAGCCGCTCCTGCTGCTGCGCCGACATGCCGATTCCGGTATCGCTCACCGTGAAGAGCAGCCGCCCCGCGCCGCCGCGCCCGGTATCCGGCGACACCGCCAGGACGACGCGCCCGGCGGGCGTGAACTTCACCGCGTTGGTGAGCAGGTTCAGCAGCACCTGGCGCAGGCGCCCGACATCGCCCAGCACCAGGGCCGGGGTCGCGGGGTCGCGCAGGACCTCGACCGCGACGCCCTTGCGCGCGGCGGCGCCGCGGGCGACGGCGGCGGTGCCCTCGAGGAGGTCGGCGAGCAGGAACGCTTCCGGATCGAGGGCGACCTGTCCGGCCTCGATCTGGGCCACGTCGAGCACATCGTCGACGACCCGGATCAGGATCTCGCCGGCCTCCTGGACGGCGGCGAGGTGGCGCAAGGTCTCGGGCTCGCGCGAGCGGCTGAGCATGTGCTCGGTATAGCCGAGCACCGCGTTGAGGGGGTTGCGGATCTCGTGGCTCATCATCGCCAGGAAGTCCGATTTCGCCCGGTTGGCCTTCTCGGCCCCGTCCCGGGCGTTGGCGAGCGCCTGCTCGGCCCGCTTGCGGGCGGTGATGTCGAGGGTGAGGCCGACGATGCGCCCGCTCAGCCCCTGCGCGTCGTCGAGGACGCGGCCGAGGCTCTGGATCCAGCGCACCGCGCCGTGCTCCGCCGTCACCCGCACGTCGACCGAGAACGGGGTGCGGGTGGTGACGGCCTTCGTCACCGCGTCCCACAGCATGGCGCGGTCGTCGGCATGGACCAGGCCGGTCCAGGCCGAGGAGGTGATGACGCAGGCCTGGGCCGAGAGGCCGTGCAGGCGTGCGCCCTCCGCCGAGAGCGAGAGCGCCCCGGTGCGCATGTTCCAGTCCCACAGGCCGACGCCGGCGGCCTTGTGGGTGAGGAGCAGCAGGTTGGTGGTGGCTTCCAGCGCCTGGTTGTCGGCCACGACGTCGTCGACGTCGGCGGCGCTCATCATCCAGCCGGAGAGCGAGGCTCCCTCGCGGACCGGCACCAGGTCGGTCTGGTGCCAATGCCAGCGCCCGCTGGTGTCGCGCAGGCGGATGGTCAGGTCGTAGGGCTGGCCCGACCTGATCGCGGAGGCGCGGGCCGCCGCCGCCCGGCCGCGGTCCTTCGGGTGGATCACGCTGTCCCAGCCGTCGGGCTCGCCGAGGCTCGAGCCGATCTCCCGCGCCGCCCGGTTGGCGAACTGGACCGCCCCGTCGCCGTCGAGCAGCCAGATCTTCTGCGGCAGGGCGTCGAGGAGGAGGCGCGACGGCAGGCCGGTCATCCCCTTCTCGCTCTCCGGCAGCGCACGGCCGAGGGCTTCGTCCGGTCCACCGACCGGGATGCCCTCGAACGGATGCGCAGTCCGGGCCGTCATCAGATCACCACCTCGATCACGTCGAGACCCCGGAGGCCGGCGCCCTCGCGGCGCTCCTGGCGTAGCCCTTGCCACCCCGTCAGCCGCCGATCTCGCTCAGCCGAATCGGGTAAATCCCGACCCATGCTTCTGCTAACCTAAGGGCGCATTTTGTCCAAGAGCCCGTTGCGGACTTCGAAAACTTTCCCGCGTAAAACCGCGGTTCCGCCATGATCTGCCAGAGCGTCTGCGTAATCATGGCGGCATTTGTTGTTGCGTCCCCGCAAATAGGGTGCCCGCGAGAGTGGCGGCCCGGCTCCACAGTCCTGGGTAGCAGGTGGTCGAACGAGGACCGATGCAACTCAAGTAAATCACGCATCTCTGGTTGCAAAAGCGGGGGCGGGAGGGCGCGGACACCGGGGTGGGACACGGCTCATCGCGGCCGCTCCGCGCGCTCGGGGCAGGCCGCCGCCTCGAGGCGCGCGGCGACGCCGTCCCGTGCCGCGCGGTCGAGGCCGAGATGGACGCCGTCCGGCGACCGGCTCGCGGCGGCCGGCGCGCGCAGGTCGCCGTAGGGATCGACGAAGCGGCAGCCGGCCCGGGCGCATTCCTCCGCCAGGATCGCCGAGTAGGTCGGGGCGGCGGCGGCGTCGTAGAACCGGGTCACGCCCGAGCGCGCCGCGTCGAAGGGCGGGATCGCGGTCGCGACGACATGCCGCGCCCGGGGCGCCAGCTCGGCGAACAGGGCGCGGGCCTCGTCGCGGAAATGCGCCGCCGCCTGCGCGGGATGGGAGCGCTGGCGCTGGGTGAGGTCGTTGGTGCCGATCGTCACCACGATCGTCTCCGGCGGCCGCGGCAGCGCGATCCAGCCGGCCACCGCCCGCAAGCCGGAGATCCGCGTGCCCGCGATGGCGGCATTGACGACCGGACCGCCGCACAGAGTCGGCAGGTAGAGCCGCTCGATCTGGGAATCGCCGAGGAGCAACGCATAGGGCCCGTCGACCTGCTGGAGCAGGCCGGAGACCGCGAAGGCCCGCGCCTCCCGGAAGGCCGCCACGCCCTGCCCGTTGCCGCCGGCCCGGTGGCTCAGCACCAGGGCGGCGCCACCGGCCGCCACGACAGCCGCGACCAGCCCGGCCCCGATCTTCACTCTGGTCCGCACCCGTCCTCGCGTCGTTTCTCCCCCCACGCGGCCTCACAAGCGCCGGGCCCGGCCTTGAGTCAATCGTGGCCCCCTCCCGTCTCCCGGAGGTCATCAATACGTTATCCACAGGCTCCGGGTTTTCCCCCGACATCTTCACGCCTGATTCGGCGGTTCTCCTCATGGTTGAGGGCAGGTGAAAGTCGGAGAGCCCGCGCCATGATACCAGTCGAGATCGATCCGTCCGAGGTGCGCCGGCCGCGCGGGGACTCGCCCGAGCGCGCCTCGCCGCGTCTCGGCCGTCCGGCGATGCTGGCGGGCCTGGCGGTGATCGGGATCGGCGGCTGCGCCGGCCTCGCCGCGGCGGCCTATCCGGCGATCAGCGACATGCTGCGCCCGCGGCCCACCGAGGTGCATTTCGGCCGGGTCGCCGACATGCCGGAGATCAAGGACGGGATTCCGGCCCTGCGGACGAATCCCCCTCCGGTCGTGCGCCAGGTGGCGATCCCGCCCGCCAACCCGACAGCCACCGCGTCCTCGCCGCCGGCCGTGCCCGCCGCCCTGCTCGATCCGAAGCCGTCATCGGGCGCGCAGGGCATGTCGAGCCAGACCGGCCCGGTCCAGGGCGCGTCGGTGCAGGGGAACTGGTCCCCGGCCTCCGACGTGGCGGCGACCGGCACCGCCGGCTCGTTCCAGACGATCCCCGCCGCAATTCCGAAGGCCCCGGAGACGCCCCGCCCGGTCGCCGCCACACCCCGCGAGGGTAATGTGTCCCGCGAGGGCACCGTGCCCCGCGAGGCCGTAAAGACCCGAGAGGCCTCCACCCCGCGCGAGGACGTCAAGTCCCGTGAGGCGGTGAAGCCGCGTTTGGCCGCGACGCCGCCTCGCGAAGCCACGCCGCTGCCCCCGGCCCGCGCCGTCCAGGCCGGCCCTCCCGTCTCCAAGCCCACCGCGCCGCGCGAGAAGGTCGCCGAGGAGAAGCCGTCGAAGCCCGCCCCGGCCCGGGAGGCCAAGGTGGTCGAACCACCCAAGCCCTCCGCCCACAAGGCCGCAGCGGAGAAGCCGGTCGCCCGACGCGAGAAGCCCGACGCGCATCAGCGCACGGCCGCCGCGCAGGCCGATCCCGCCCGTGCCGCCCCGGCGCCGCAGGCGGAGGAGCCGACACGCTTCCTGGGCGTGCCGATGCCGGACCTCGCCCCGGCCGGCCGCGCGATCAAGGACACGGTCGACGCGGTGATCTCTTTCCCCAGCCGTCTGTGATGCGCTTTCGAGAGGGTCCGTCCGGACTTCGTGTCACCGGCCCGCGACGGCGGAGCCTTGCTCCGCACGCCTGAACGGACCCGGTATCCGCCGCGCGACGCAAGCGGTCGTCGATCGGATGAGGGCCGCTACCCGGCCCTCCCCGCCCCATCCAGCACTTCGAGCACCAGCCCGTCGCGGTGCGGCCGGCCGTACTCGTCGGTCGCCTCCACGGTGAGGCGATGGGTGCCGGCGCCGAGATCCCGCGGCAGGCGCGCGACCCAGAGATGCGAGCACGGCTCGGCCTTCACCCAGGATTTCTTCGTCGCGGCGTTGCGGGCGTAGAGCGCGGCGACGAACGGGTCCGGCCGGCGCACCCGCGTCATCGGAACGGGCGGGCGGTCGCCGATCCGGAGCACCACCCGGCTGCGCGGCCCGCCGTCGAACAGGTTGACCACCACCTGCGTGCTGCCGGCACTCTCGGCCGGGATCGTCGCGCCGAGCAGCTCGTAGAGCCGCGTCTCGGGGAGGCGGGCGAGGTCGTCGCCGTGGAACTGGCTCTCGAGCACGATCCGCATCTGGCGATCCGCATCGTCGCTCGCCGGGACGTAGCGGGTGGTGAAGCGTCGCCCGCCGGTGACGCTGAGCACGTGGAAGCCGTGCGGCGTCCCATCGCGGCTGTCGGCGGTTGCGATGCCGCGCCGGTCGGGCGGTCCGCTCCACCACGAGCCCGAGACGGCGGTGAGCACATGGTGGTGATGGGCGTCCTCGCCCGGCGCGCCGGGCCGGCCGTCCGGTCCGAGATAATGGTGCTCGGTGGTGTGGGTGTGCCCCGAGACGCTGAAGCAGGGCCGCCCGGCGAGGAGCCGCAGCAGCTGCGCCCGGTCGGCGGTGCTGATCCCGGGATCGTCGGGGCCGAGATCGCTGGCGAGCGGGATGTGCATCGCCACCACCACCAGGCGGTCGGTCGGCGTCTGCCTCAGCAGGTTCTCGATGAAGGCGAGCTGGCGCTCGCCGATCCGGCCCTCGTAGCGCCCGCCCCGTCCTGACGTGGCGGTGGCAGCCCCGAGATAGTGGACGTTGTCGAGCATCAGGAACAGCACGCCGCCGTGTTCCAGCGCGTAGTACGGTGCCCCGAAGCTGCGCTTGAAGGTCTCGCGCGCATGGCGGGCGTCCGGCGCCTCGAAGTTGACGTCGTGGTTGCCGCCGATATGGAACCACGGCACGCTCACCTGCGCGATGAGCCGGTTCTGGCGCGGATAGAGCGAGAGATCGTCGAACAGCACGTCGCCCGTCGTCATTCCAAAGGCGACCTTGCCGAGTTCGTCCCGCATGCCGAGCACCCGCGCGATGGCGGTGTCGCGCACGAAGGTCAGCTCGGCGTGGCTCTCGGGCTGCGGGTCGGTGAACAGCACGACGTCGAAGTCGCCGATCTCCGGGCTGCGTACCAGGCCGAAATCCACCGACGACGGCAGCGGTCCGGTCGGCGCGATGCCGGGATAGCGTAAGGAGAGGTCCGCCGGAGTGCCGGCCGGCTGGTGCAGGTACGAGAAGCGCGGCAGTCCGTCGGCCCCGAGCGGCAGGGCATGGCCCGTCGGCTTGATCACGAAGATCACCGCCTCGTCCCCGACCGGCAGGGCGTAGCGCCCCTGCGCATCGGTGCGGACCACCTCGCGGCCGTTCGAGACCAGCACGTCGGGCAGCCCCGGATCGTCGGGCCCGCGCCGCCCCTTGCCGCCGCGATCCTCGTAGACGAAGCCGGTGACCTGTGCGGTTCCTTGACCGTTTCCCGGCCCGGCCGCCGGCGCGTCCTGCGCCAGGGCCGCGAGGGGCGCCAGCGCCAGGGCCGTCGCCCCGGCGAGAGTGGTACGCCGGGTCAGGGTGGTGTGATCCGTCATCGCGGCCTCGTCCTCCCGGCAGCCTCGTCCGCAGGAGCGGCTCGGGGCTGCGCGTTCATCCGTGCCGAGACCATCACGCCTCCTTGACGGTTCGGTGACGATCCGACGGGCCCCTTGCGGCTCACACGACTTCCGATCGATTGCGACGCAACCGCGTTCGCCATGCGGAAGTCGGCTTCGCTCCAGCATGGGGAGCCTCCGGCCCCACCGCGCGGGCTGGTGAGACGAAGTCCGGGATCGTCCGGACTTCGGATCACGCCATCCGCACGCGTTCCAGGAAGCGGGCGACACCCTGGCGCAGGTCCTCGGACTGGTGCGACAGGGCGGACGCCGCCGCGAGCACCTGGTCGGCGGCCATGCCGGTCTCTCCCGCCGTGGCGGCGACGCCGTCGATCGTCTCGGTCACTCTCCGGGCTCCGATCGCCGCGTGCGAGGCGTTGTGCACGATGTCGCGGGTGGCGCTACCCTGGGCCTCGACCGCGGCGGCGATCGCGCTCGTGACGCGGCTGACCTCCCGGATGCGGTCGGCGATGCCGTCGATCGCCGCGACCGCGTGGCCCGTGGCTCCCTGGATGCGTCCGATCTGACCGCCGATCTCCTCCGTCGCCCGCCCGGTCTGGCCGGCGAGCTCCTTCACCTCGGCGGCGACGACGGCGAAGCCGCGCCCCGCCTCGCCGGCCCGGGCCGCCTCGATCGTGGCGTTGAGCGCGAGCAGGTTGGTCTGGCTGGCGATGGTGGCGATGATGCCGACCACGTCGCCGATCTTGGCCACCGCGCCGTTCAGCTCCTGCACCAGCTCGGCCGTGCGGCCGGCCTCGTCGGTCGCGGTCCGGGCGAGGTCCGCCGAATTCGAGGCGCGGCGTCCGATCTCGGCGACGGACTCGCCGAGCCGGCCGGCCGCGTCGGCGACGCCGCCGACATGTCCGGACACCTCCCGGGCGCCCCCCGAGGCGGCGCCGGATTCCGCCGTCGTGCGGGTCGCCGCCGCCGTCATCGACCGGGCGGTCGCCTGAAGCTGGATGGACGAGGACGACACCATGTCGACCACGCTGCCGACCGATGCCTCGAAGCGGTCGGCCATCTCGCGCATCCCGGCGAGCCGTTGCGCCTCCGCCGAGAGCCGCGCCTGCGCGGTCTCCGCCTCGAGCCGGCGGGCCTGGATCATCGCGTCCTTGAACACCTGCACGGCCTCGGCCATCGCGCCGATCTCGTCACGGCGCCCGAGCCCGGGCACCGCCACGTCGAGCCGGCCGGCCGCGAGGTCGCCCATGCCGCGGGTCATCGCCCGGATCGGCCGCAGCACGCCGCGGACGACGCAGACGAGGCCGAGGACCGACAGGGCCAGCGCGGCGGCGAGGATCGCGCCGTTGCGGATCACGCTCCGCCGGGCCTCGTCCTCGAGGGACTGCGCCCGCGCGACCATGACGTCGAGCGCGACGTTGGCGAGATCGACGATGGTGCCCTGGTTGTCCGTGTCGCGCCGGCGCAGGTCCTGGATCGCGATGGCGACCGGCCGGCCTGCACCGAGGGCCTCGGCCAGGGCGCGGCGCTCCTCCCTGGCGGTGGTCGAGAAGTTGCGCGCCTGCGCGGTCTCGAAGGCGGCCCGGATCGGGCCGTCCGGAACCCGGCCGCTGGCCTCGACGGCGGCGGCCCAGGTCTGGTCGAGCCGGCCGCGCTCCTCGGCCGCCGCGAGGGTGCCGGCCGGCGACCACGAGGCCGGGTTCGCCACACCGGTCTGTAGCCGCAGGGCCGCCCCGCCGGCCGCCACGCGGGTCGCCCAGGCCGCCCGCTTGATCAGCCGGGCCGCGCGGATCTCCGGATCGCCGGAGGCGATCCCGCCATCGACCGCGTCCGTCGTCGCGGACAGGCTGGCGAGCAGCGCATCGTAGGCGGCCCGCGCGTCGGCGAGGATCGACGGCTCCCGGGCGCTCCGGGGCCGGTCGAGGGCGGCGTCGATGCGCGGCCGCAGGGCGGCCAGAGTGCCTTGCGCCGCGCGCAGACGGCCGATCGTGTCGGCGACGCTCGGCAGATCGGTTCCGTCCAGGGCCGCGAGCACCTCGGAAAAGCCCCTGTCGGCGGTGGCACGGCCCTTGGCGAGGGCGGCCCGCATGTCCGGATCCGCCGGCGTCTCGACGCCCAGCGCCGTGAGGGCGGTGCCGCGCTCGAGGCGGTTCGCCAGCAGCGTCCCAAGCAAGGCGCGGCTGCCGACCGACAGGGTGACGACCTTGCCCGCCTGCACCTGCTCGCGAGCGGCGCCGATCAGGGCGCCGGCGGCCTGGGCGACGACCAGGACGCCCATGAGGCCGAGGACGAGGCAGAGTATCCAGGAGACCGGGATCCTGGCGAGCGAGGGGCGGGTTATGCTGGGATGGGCCGGATTCATCATGCGGGCGCCGCCGATCGGAGTGATGCTGCGGCGCAGCGTACTCGGATATTCGTAAATCTTCCCCAAAGGCACGGTGGAAGTTATGATCGATACTATAGGGCAGCAGGCGAAGACATTGTCGATTCGACCATGCGACAGGCGCCGTGCCGGAACCCTCCCCCCACGGATCTCGGGCTTGCCCGGGTTCCGCATCGACGTGTCCAAGTCGGGCATGCACGACCTGGGACGGGGGAGGGTTCGGGCGTGCGAGCTTTCGATCGACCTTGCCCCCGGGACACGGTCTTGGGCCGGGCTCAGTCCACGCCCGGCTTGCCGCCCCGCAGCTTCTTGACGTCGCCGCGCCGGCCCTTCTCCTCCAGCCGCCTTTTCTTCGAGGCCAGCGTCGGGCGGGTCGGGCGGCGCGGCGTCGGGGGCACGGCGGCCTCGCGGACGAGGTCGGCCAGTCGCTCCCTGGCGTCGGCCCTGTTGCGCTCCTGGGTGCGGTGGGTCTGGGCGGTGATGACGAGCACGCCGTCGGCAGTGAGCCGCCGCCCGGCGAGCTTCATCAGGCGGATCGCCACGGCGTTCGGCAGCGAGGGCGAGCGGCGCACATCGAAGCGCAGCTGCACCGCCGACGAGACCTTGTTGACGTTCTGGCCGCCGGGACCCGAGGCGCGCACGAAGCTCTCCTCGAGTTCGGACTCGTCGAGGGTGATCCAGGGCGTGCATTCGAGACCCACGACGGCGCTCCCGAGAACGGTTGGAGACCGCCGCCATCCCACGAAACGGTCGGGCGCGCTACATGGGAGGGCGTGCCGAAGAAACGCTCCCCCCTTCCGTCCCTCCCTGACTCCCCCGCCCTCCCCGCCGCCTTCGCGCAGTGGTTCGCGGCGCGCGGCTGGGCGCCGCGGCCGCACCAGCTCGCCCTGCTGGCGGCGGCACAAGCCGGGCGCTCGGCGCTCCTGGTGGCGCCGACCGGGGCCGGCAAGACGCTCGCGGGCTTCCTCCCGACTCTGGTCGAGCTGGCGGAGCGGGCCGGCACGGGGGGGCTGCACACCCTCTACATCTCGCCGCTCAAGGCGCTGGCGGTCGACATCGCCCGCAACCTCGAAGCGCCGGTGGCCGGGATCGGGCTTGAACCAAGGGTCCGGATCGAGACCCGCACCGGCGATACCCCGTCGCACAAGCGCAGCCGCCAGGTCGCCCGCCCGCCGCACATCCTCCTGACGACGCCCGAGCAGCTGGCGCTGCTGGTCGCGCATCGCGAGGCGGCGGAGCTCTTTTCCGGCCTCAAGCGGGTGGTGCTCGACGAGTTGCACGCCCTCGTCACCTCGAAGCGCGGCGACCTCCTCAGCCTCGGCCTCGCCCGGCTGCACCGCCTAGCGCCCGGCCTCGCCACGACCGGGCTCTCGGCCACCGTGCGCGAGCCCGACGCCCTGCGCCGCTATCTGGTGCCGCAGGTGCCGGCGCCGGCGATGGCCGACCTCATCACCGTCGCGGGCGGGGCCCGGGCCGACCTGCACATGCTGGAGACCGGCCGCACCCTGCCGCTCGCCGGGCATACGGCGTGGCAGTCGATGCCGGCGGTCTACGACCTGATCCGCCGGCACAAGCTGGTCCTGGTCTTCGTCAACACCCGGCTCCAGGCCGAGTACACCTTCCAGGAGCTGTGGAACCTCAACGACGACGGGTTGCCGATCGCCCTGCATCACGGCTCCCTCGACGCCACGCAGCGCCGGAAGGTCGAGGCCGCGATGGCGGCGGGGGTCCTGCGCGCCGTGGTCTGCACCGCGACCCTCGACCTCGGCATCGACTGGGGCGACGTCGACCTCGTCATCAATATCGGCGCGCCGAAGGGGGCGAGCCGGATCATGCAACGGATCGGCCGGGCCAACCACCGCATGGACGAGCCGTCGAAGGCCTATCTCGTCCCGGCCAACCGCTTCGAGATGCTGGAATGCCGCGCCGCCCTCGACGCGGTCGAGGCGGCGGCGCAGGACACCCCCGATCCACGCATCGGCGCCCTCGACGTGCTGGCCCAGCACGTGCTCGGCATGGCCTGCGCCGGGCCGTTCTCGGAGGACGACCTCTACGACGAGGTGCGGGCCGCCTCCCCCTATGCCGACCTGACCCGGGACGATTTCCTCCTGGTCCTCGATTACGTCGCCACCGGCGGCTACGCGCTCCGGGCCTATGAGCGCTTCGCCAAGATCCTGCGCGGGCCGGACGGGCTGTGGCGGGTGCGCGACGCCCGGACCGCACAGCAATACCGGATGAATGTCGGCACGATCGTTGAATCGACCACCGTCAAGGTGCGGCTCGCCCGGCGCAACCGGACGAAGCCCGGCTCCGTGCTGCCGGCGGGGGGCCGTGTGCTCGGCGAGATCGAGGAGGATTTCGCCGAGACTCTGACGGTGGGCGACACCTTCCTGTTCGCCGGCGAGATCCTGCGCTTCGAGGGCCTGCACGAGGACGAGGCGCTCGTCACCCGCGGGCCCCCCGGTACCGATCCGGCGATTCCGAGCTATGCCGGCTCGAAATTCCCGCTCTCGACCTTCCTGGCCGCGCGGGTGCGGGCGCTGATCGCCGATCCGTTCGAGTGGGACCGGCTGCCGGCGCAGGTGGCCGACTACCTGGTGCAGCAGCGTCGGCGCTCGGTGCTGCCGGGGCCGCGCGACCTTCTGGTCGAGACCTTTCCGCGGGCCAACCGCTACTATCTCGCCTGCTTCCCGTTCGAGGGGCGGCTCGCCCACCAGACGCTCGGCATGCTGCTGACCCGCCGGCTGGAGCGGGCCGGGATGCGGCCCCTGGGGTTCGCCGCCAACGATTACGGCCTCGCGGTGTTCGGCACCCGCGACCTCTCGGAGCGCATCGGCCGCGAGCCCGGCTTCCTCGACGGGCTGTTCGCCGAGGACATGCTCGGCGACGACCTGGAGGAATGGCTCGACGAATCGGCGATGATGAAGCGCACCTTCCGGCAATGCGCGGTGATCGCCGGGCTGATCGAGCGCCGTCATCCGGGCCAGCGCAAGACCGGGCGACAGGTCACGATCTCGACCGACCTGATCTACGACGTCCTGCGCAAGCACCAGCCCGGCCACCTGCTGCTGCGGGCGGCGCGGCAGGATGCGGCAACCGGACTCCTCGACGTGGCCCGCCTCGGTATGATGCTTGCGCGCATCCAGGGGCGAATCATCCACAAGGCCCTCGACCGGGTCTCGCCGCTCGCCGTGAACGTGATGCTCGAGATCGGGCGTGAGCGCGTCTACGGCGAAGGTGCGGACGAGATCCTGGCCGAGGCCGAGGCGGCGCTGCTCGACGAGGCGCTGGCATGATGCATGACGGACCGGAGGGCGCCCCGCTCCGAGAGGAAAGACGACGACCGTGGCGCTGCCGCTCAAGCTCGAGAAGACCCACAAGACCCCCGGCGTGACGCTCGCCGGAGAAACCCTCGCCCTCGATCTCAGCGGCGGCCTCTGGCTGCCGGAGCACCGCACGCTGGTGGTCTCCGACCTGCATCTCGAGAAGGGCTCGGCGTATGCGGCCCGCTCGGGCCAGTTCCTGCCGCCCTACGACACTCGCGAGACCCTGGCGACCCTGCACGAGGCGGTGGCGCGCCTCGAGCCGGCCCGGGTGGTCGCCTTGGGCGATTCCTTCCACGATGCGCAGGGGCCGTCCCGCCTCGACGTCGCCGACCGCGCGCTGATCGCCGCCCTGCAGGAGGGGCGCGACTGGATCTGGATCTCCGGCAACCACGACCGGGCCGTCCAGGACGGCGTCGGCGGCCGCTTCGCTGACACCCTGGCGGTCGGCGGCCTGACGCTCCGGCACGAGCCCGCCGCAGCCCCCGAGCCCGGCGAGGTCGCCGGACACTTCCACCCGGTCGGCAAGGTGGCGATGCGCGGCCGCGCCGTGCGCCGCCGCTGCTTCGTCCTCGACGCGACGCGACTGGTGATGCCGGCCTTCGGCTCGCTCACCGGCGGACTCAACGTGCGCGACAAGGTCTTCGACGAGCTTTTTCCCGGTGGGTTCACCGCGCACCTGATCGGGGACGGGCGGGTCTTCGCGATCAGCCGGACGATGCTGACGCGGGAGTGAGACGACGTCCGCTTCGCGAGCCGATCAGTCGGAAATCCCCTCTCCCGCCCGGGAGGGGGATCCCGCGATGGGACCGGATCAGGCGGTCGTCCGGTATAAGCTAGACAGAGCCCAGAAACCCCGCCGCCAGCAGCGCCAGCCCGGCCACCCCCGACAGGACGAGCCGCAACCGCCCGAGCCAGGCCGGCACCAGCCCGCGGCGCGGCAGATCCTGGTCGACGATGCCCCAGGCCAGCACCAGGGCGCCGAGCGCCCGCAGATCCCACGGCGCCGGCGCGAACAGGGCCGCCCAGGCCAGCAGCGAGGGCACGACCGCGACGGCGTAATCCGCGCCCCGCCCCTCCGGCGAGGCAGCCGCCGCGCCCCAGCGCAGGCCGCCGAGGAACGACGCGATCACCGCGCCGTAGGCCGCGAGCAGCGGGCGCGGCGCCAGCCCGAGGAGCGATTGGCCCAGGATCACCAGGGCGGAGAGGCCCAGGAACGGGATCAATCCCGCACCACCGAGGATCAGGGCGGCGGGGGGTGCGGAACGGGGCATCAATCTCTCCGGAAGATCACGCTGGCGAGCCAGCCGGAGATGAGTGCCAGCGCGCCGGCGGCAAGCCCGTAGGCCAGCGACCAATCGCGGGCCAGCGTCGCGATCCCCTGCTCGACTCCGGATTTCACCAGGTCGAAGCGGCCCTCGTGCCGTGCCAGCGGCACGCCGCCGGCGAGCAGCACCACCTCGACGTCGTAGGCGCCGACCGGCGCTGTCGCCGGCAGCGGCGCGGTGGCGCGGAACACCGACGGCGACAGGAAGCGCACTCCCGCCTCGCTCTCGGTGAACAGGCGCTCGCGCCGGCGCAGGCGCAGCAACGCCTCGCGGAAGGGGTCGTCCGGCGCCGGCGCCGCCAGGGTCAGGTCGGGGGCGGCGACGATGGCCTGGAGGCCGAGCCGCAGACGCCGGCGCGTCGCCTCGTCGGCGACGGCGGTCACGGGGCGCGAGGACAGGACCGCCAGGAAGCTCGGCACGTCGGCGAATTTCTGTTGGGCCCGATTGACCCAGACCGGCCCCAGCGCCTCCTTCTCCCGTACCGTCAGCGACTGCCGCGGCCCCCGGATCGTCACCACCACGTCGTATCCGCCGGAGCGCGCCGCCGCCTGCCCGTCGCGCTCGATGGCGCCGAACACCGCGACCGACGCGCCGGTATAGGTCGAGGTGACGGCGAGGCGGGTGAACGACAGGCTGACCACGAGGGATTCGGCCCGAGCCGCCCCGACGGCCATCCATAAGAGAAGAGCGAGGACGGCGCGCATCAGCGCGCCCGCATCCAGGGGGACGGCGCGCATCAGCGCGCCTCCTGGACCACGATCGAGAACGGCTCCTCGGGCCGCAGCACCAGCTCGACCGCGAAGCGCAGGCCCACCGCCAGGACCAGGATGGCGAGGAGAAACCGGAAATACTCCGAGCGCAGGTTGCGTCCCGCCCGCGCCCCGAACTGCGCCCCGAACACCCCGCCGACGATCAGGATCGCGGCCAGCACGATGTCGACCGCTTGGTTCTGCACCGCGTGCAGCACCAGGGCCACGAAGCTGGTGCACAGGATCTGGAACTGCGAGGTACCGACCACCACGCCGGTCGGCACCCGCATCAGGTAGAGGAGCGCCGGCACCAGGATGAAGCCGCCGCCGATGCCCAGCACCGCCCCAGCGAAGCCCACGAACAGGGCGAGGCCGAGGATCGGGATCACGCTGGCATAGAGGCGCGAGCGCGGAAACCGCATCCGCAGCGGCCAGGCCATGTAGGCGGCGTGGTCGCCGCCGAGGCGGGCCGGCCGCGCCTTGCCGCGGCGGCGCGCCCAGAAGCCGCGCACCGATTCGGCGAGCATCAGCCCGCCGACGACCGTGAACAGGGTGACGTAGGCGACCGTGATGACGAGATCGAGCTGGCCGGCCCGCCGCATCGCCGCGAAGAACCAGACGCCGAGGCTGGTTCCGACGAAGCCGCCGAGGACCAGGACGAGGCCGAGCCGCAGGTCGAGGGCGTTGCGCCGGAGCGCCGCCAGCACGCTGGTGGCCGAGGAGGCGACGATCGGGGCGGTCTGGGTCGCCACCGCCACCGCCGGCGG
The DNA here is from genome assembly GCF_011043735.1 of Methylobacterium sp. DB0501. Lineage (GTDB taxonomy): Bacteria > Pseudomonadota > Alphaproteobacteria > Rhizobiales > Beijerinckiaceae > Methylobacterium > Methylobacterium alsaeris. The sequence continues at coordinate 121,069 of NZ_JAAKGV010000010.1, forward strand.
GATGCCCATCACGATCAGGATCGGCGTCATCAGGAAGCCGCCGCCGATGCCGAACAGCCCCGAGATGAAGCCGACCGCGGCGCCGAGCCCGATGAGGAGCAGGACGCTGACGGGCATCTCGGCGATCGGAAGGTAGATCTGCAACGACGGGACGGTCCGGTGCGGCGGCGACCGCGATCTAGACCATGTTTTCGACCCAGGGGATACCGGCCGAGGGATATCGGGCCAAGGGGATACCGGGCCAAGGGGATATCGGGCCAAGGGGATATCGGGCCAAGGGGATATCCGGCCGCGCCGAACGCCGACGGGCGCGGATCCCCCGATCCGCGCCCGTCGACTCCTCTCGATGAAACCGTCCGACTACACCTTGCCGGTCCCGCGGGCGACGCTGAGGGGCGGCGGCGCGCCGATCAGCGACATCGCACCGGGGTTGGACGCGGTTTCGGTCCGGGCCGGCGGCGGGTCGTTCACCGCCGGGTCGGGGGTCTTCGGCTTCCAGGCCTCGGCCGCGGCGCGGGCCGTGGCCAGATCCTTCGGCGCCAGCTTGCCCGCCACCTCGTCGCGCTTGCGGCCGGCATCGTCGTCGCCCTGGGCGGCAGCCGCGGCGAACCAGCCATAGGCTTGGCCGAGGTCCTGGTTGATGCCGAGCCCGCGGGCGAGCAGCACTGCCAGGTTGTACTGACTGTCGCGCACGCCGTACTCGGCGGCTTTCCGGAACCAGTTCGCGGCCGAGGCATAATCGGGCTTGCCGCCGGCGGCGCCGGATTCCGCCAGCATCACCGCGAGGTTGTGCATCGCCCGGACATGGCCCTGGATCGCCGCCCGGCCGTACCACAGCCGCGCCTTGTCCTGGTCGCGGACGAGTCCGAGACCCTTCTCGTACTGGCTGCCGAGGCGGTACTGCGCCGGGGCGTAGCCGGCGCCGGCGAGGCGGTCGAACAGCTTGGCGGCAAGGGCCGCGTCCCGCGGCAGGCCGCGGCCGTCGACGGCGCGGCTGGCGAGTTCGTAGACCGCCGCGCCGTCGCCCTCGAGGGCGGCTTGGCGCAGGGAGGAGGCACCTGACGGGATGCCGGCGAGATCGCTGCTCAGCGACGCCATGTCGGTCACCCGCGGGGCGACGGACTTCGCCGCCAGCGACGGCTTGGCCGCCTCCGGCGCCTGCTCGACGGCGGCATCGGGTTTGGCCGCCTCGGACTTGCCCGCCTCGGACTTGGCTGCTTCGGACTTGGCCGCCTCGGATCTGGCGACCGCCTTGGCCTCCGCCGCCGGCTCCGCGGGAGCGACGACCGGCGGCACGCTCGTCTGGACCGGCATCGCCGAGACGGCCTGGGTCGTGGCGGGATCGGCCGGCGCGGCCGCCTGGGAGATCGTCGGGGCGCTCATCCGGGCGCCGGAGCCGTGCAGGGCTTGCAGCGTCCCGAGGGCGAGGACGATCGCGGCAAGGCCGAGGAGCAGCGGCCGGCGCCGGCGCTCGATCGCCGTCCGCAGGCGCTCGACCAGGCTGCCGCGGGGCTCGGGCCTCCGCTCAGCGGCCGGCGTCGCCGGGCCGGTGCCGGCGGCCTCCGCTGCGGCGGCCTGGGCGGCGCGGCGGGCCGCCGCGATGAAGCTCGCCTTGATGTCGCCGGCGGGCATCTCCGGGGCCGGGGAAAGGGCGGCCTCGCTCGACATCGGGCGCGGGCGGACCGCGCCGGGCTCGAGCATCTCGTCGGCCGGGCTCGTGGCGCCGGGTCGCATCGCGTCCGGTCGGGCTCCGTCCGACCGCGGGGCTTCGGGCCGGCGGGACGGGCGTTCCGCCGCCGCGACGGTGGTCTCGCGCAACGTGTCGCGCAGGTTGCGGGCGGCCCGGGGCGGGGTCGCGGCGAGCGCCGGCGCCTGGGCGGCAGCCTCGCTGCGGGCGTCGAGATGGGTCAGCCGGGCAACCAGCTGCTCAAGGGCGGAATGCACGCCCTCCATGGTGGCCTGGAGCCGCTTGTCGGAGGCGGCCTGCTGCGCCCGCATGTCGGCGAGCGTCGCCTGCAGCCCGTCCAGCCCCTCGGAAGCGACGGCACCCTTGCGCTCGACGCCGATCGAATCGGCGACGCTGCGGGCGGCGCGCTCGGCGGCGGCCTGGATCGGCGCCTCGTCGCGCAGGAGCGCGACCTGGGCCAGGAGGTCGCCCATGGTGCGCTCCAGGCCCGCCAGGGCCGGATCGCTGCCGCGGGTGTCGATGCGGCTCGCCAGCGCCAGGACCTGACGCTCGAGGCCGTCGAGGGTCTCGCCGCCCGCCCCCTGCCCGACCCGGTCGAGCTTGTCGGCGAGGCTGCGCAGCATGCCGTGGATCGAGGCGAGGTCGCTGCCCGGCAGGGCCGGCTGGCGCAGGGCGTCGCCGATCTGCTCCAGCCGCTCCATCACGTCGCCGACGGTGCTCACCGCCGCGACCTGATCGACCTTGGCCGAGAGGGCGTCGATGCGGCCGAGGATGTCGCCGGCCGCGCCCGGCTGGTCGCGCCGCTCGGCCCGCAGGTCGTCGAGCTTGCGGTCGAGGTCGGCGATGCCCTGGGCGAGAGCCGGCGCGTCGGGACCGGGCGCCCGCACGCCCTCGCGGATCTCCTCCAGGAGCGGCCGCAGCTCGTCCATCAGGGCTGGGCTGTCGAACATGCCGTTGCCGAGCCGGGTCACCGTCTCGGTCAGCTCGTCGACCGAGCGGGCGAGGTTCTGCACCCGGGCCGGCTCGGCCAGGACGGCGATCTGCCCGCGGATCTCGTCGAGTTCGCTCGACAGCCTGGCGGCCGCATCGCGGTCGGCGAGCCCGGCGCGGTCGGTGCCGAGCGCGCCGCCGACCTCGCGCGCCAGGCGCTCCACGTCCTGGGCGATCCGGGCATGCACGTTGGCGGCGACGTCCTCGGCGAGGCGCCCGACCTGGACCCGCATCAGGTCGATCGGGCCGGCGACGGCGACGAGGTCGGCCGGATCGCGGGCCCGCTGGACCTCGTCGGAGAGGGTGCGGACCGCCTGCTCCAGGGTCACGAGATCGCCGCTGGTCGCGAGCGTGCCGATCGATTCACGCAAGCGCGAGGTTTCGGCCTGCAGCCCGGCGATCGCCGGGGAGAGCGCGTCGGCGGCGGCCTCGGTCGTCTCCATTACCCGGGCGAGGTCGCGCCGCAGGCCGTCGACCAGGAGGTCCTTCTCCTCCTCCGGATTGCCGTCGTCGAGCTGCTGCTGGCGCTGGCGGATCTCCGCCACCGCGGCAGCGAGGCCGTCGGGCGCCGGGCGGGCGCGACGTCCCGGGCGCGGGGAGGCGTCGGCGGGGCGGGTCTCGGCGAGGCGGGTCTCGATGCCCTGGACCGCCTTGGCGACGACCTCGTCGGTCGCCTCACGGGTCTCGAGGATGCGCCGATCGATCGCATCGAGGCGCCGGCCGATCGCCGCGACGGCATCCATCAGCCGCGCATCCGCGGCGGGCTCGACCGTCGAAGGTCCGGCGGAAGCGGGCGCGACGGGCTCGGAGGGGCGGGCAGGCCGTGGGCGCTGGGCCCGCGGCGGCTCGGGTTGCCAACCGCGATCGGCGCGGCGGCCCTCGGTCAGATCGGGCTTCTGGAATGCGGCGGCCTGGACGATGTCCTGCCGCGACCGGCGCGAGCCGGCGGAGGCGCGGCGGGATTGCTGCCGCACCCCGGCGCGGGCCGACCCCTCGCTGATCGCCTCGGCGAGCCACTCGTCCACCGACAATCCGGCGCGGCGGGCGGCCTCACGGGCAGCATCGCGCAGCTCCGGATCGAAGGCATCGAGTGTAGGAGCGGTCCGTCTCATAGCGGGCTCTGCGCAAGGGGCCTGAGGATCACGCTGATAGGCACCGGTCACCCGGTGGAAACCCCGCGCCATGCTCGATCCTGAAGATCCGGTCAGTGGCGGCAGCCTGAAAAGTTTCTGCAGGCACTTTCAAGGAACACGGTAAACAAGCGGTTAAGCCTTCCCTTCGGTTGCGCGAACGCGGCCCGTCGACCGCGATCGTTGCGCGCGCAACCTGCCTCTGGGCGATTTATGTTCACAACCGTTGAGCGAGAGTGCGCACGCAAACCGGGCGTTTTCCACCGATTCGCGTCAACGCCCTGCGGGTAACGGTTATGTGATTTTCGCTGTAAGGCTTTGACACATTGAACTTTTTACCGTAAGTAACACACGCTCAAGTTGACGTTACCTTTCCCTTAGGTAGGTCATTTGACCTTCTTTGTGTCACAGGACGTCCTTGGGGGGCGTCGCTGGTTCCGGCAGTGATGCGTGTCTCAACGGGGGAACGGCATGGCTTATGATCGGCAGACCGAGAGCAGGGGGGCGTCTGCCCGTCCCGGCGGACCCGCTTCGCGCACCGGCCGGCCTGCCGGTCGGTCGACGGCGCCCGCGACTCTCACCATCGGGGACCTCGCCGAGGAGTTCGGCGTGACGCTGCGCGCCCTGCGCTTCTACGAGGCGAAGGGGCTGCTGCACCCGCAGCGCCGCGGCACGACCCGCCTCTACACCGAGGACGACCGTTCGCGCCTTGCGACCATCCTGCGCGGCAAGGAACTTGGCTTCACGCTGCGGGAGATCGCCGCGATGGTTGACGGCGACGAGATCGCCGAGGCCGGCGCGGGGGCGACCCTGTCCCTGTCCCCGGCCCAGGTCGCCGAGCAGATCACCCATCTGGAGAACCAGAAGGCGGAGATCGAGCGGGCGCTCGCTGCGCTGCGGGGCTACGGCACGACCGTCGCGACCGCCTGACGCCTTGATGACAACCCAGGCGGCGCCCTGCGGGGGCGAGCGCCGCCCGGAACCTGCACGGCGACACTCTCGCTCGACAGATATCACCCGTGAAGCCCGGCCGGGCGCACGGCCCCCCCTTCCGTTCGGAACCGCGATAGTTTACATATGAACTATCTCGCCGCGGGAAGCTCCGCGGACGGACCTCAACGGATCGCGTGAGCGGGGGAAACATGCCGAGCTACAAGGCGCCGGTGGAGGACGTGCTGTTCCTCCTCAACGATGTGTTCGGGATCGCGCGCTACAGCAACCTGCCCGGCTTCGCCGAGGCGACGCCCGACGTGGTCGAGGCGGTGGTGACCGAGGGCGCGAAGCTCTGCGAGGAGGTGCTGGCGCCCCTCAACCGTGTCGGCGACCTCGAGGGCTGTACCCGCCATCCCGACGGCAGCGTGACGACGCCGAAGGGCTTCAAGGCCGGCTACGACGCCTATGCGGGCGGCGGCTGGATGGGCCTGTCGATGCCGGCGGAATATGGCGGCCAGGGCCTGCCCCACACCCTCAACAGCGTGATGCAGGAATTCGTGTCCGGCGCCAACACGGCGCTCGGCATGTATCCGGGCCTGACGCAGGGCGCGATGGCCGCCCTCCTGGTCCACGGCTCCGAGGAGCAGAAGCAGGCCTATCTGCCCAAGATGATCGAGGGCACCTGGACCGGCACGATGAACCTGACCGAGCCGCATTGCGGCACGGATCTCGGCCTGCTCAAGACCAAGGCGGCCCCCAACGGCGACGGCTCCTACGCGCTGACCGGCACCAAGATCTTCATCTCGGCCGGCGAGCACGACCTGTCGGAGAACATCATCCACCTGGTGCTGGCCCGGATCGAGGGAGCGCCGGCCGGCACCAAGGGCATCTCGCTCTTCGTGGTGCCGAAGTTCCTGGTCGGGCCCGACGGGGCGGTGGGCGCCCGCAACGGGGTGTCGTGCGGCGCCATCGAGCACAAGATGGGCATCCACGGCAACGCGACCTGCGTGATGAACTACGACGGCGCCACCGGCTGGCTCGTCGGCGAGGCCAATCGCGGCCTCAACGCGATGTTCGTGATGATGAACGAGGCCCGCCTCGCCGTCGGCATCCAGGGGCTCGGCCAGTCCGAGGTCGCCTACCAGAACGCCGTCGCCTACGCCCGCGACCGGCTCCAGGGCCGGGCGCTCACCGGCGCGGCGGCGCCCGACAAGCCGGCCGACCCGATCATCGTCCATCCGGACGTGCGCCGGACCCTGATGACGATCCGCGCCTTCAACGAGGCGGCCCGGGCGCTGGTGATCTGGACCGCGCTCCAGGCCGACATCGCCCACCGCTCCGAGGACCCGGCCGCCCGCCAGGCGGCGGAGGACCACATGGGCCTGCTCACCCCGGTGGTGAAGGGCGTGCTGACGGACCGGGGCTTCGCCAACGCGGTCGATGCCCAGCAGATGTTCGGCGGCCACGGCTACATCGAGGAATGGGGGATGTCGCAGTTCGTGCGCGACGCCCGCATCGCCCAGATCTACGAGGGCGCCAACGGCATCCAGGCCATGGACCTCGTCGGCCGGAAGCTGCCGCGCGACGGCGGCCGGGCGATGATGCGCTTCCTCGCCGAGGTCGAGGGCTTCTGCAAGGAGAACGCCGAGGACGAGAGCCTCAAGCCGTTCTGCGCCCCCCTGATGAAGAGCCTCGGCCATCTGCAGCAGGCGACGATGTGGCTGATGCAGAACGCCATGGCGAAACCCGACAATGCCGGCGCCGCCGCGACCGACTACATGCACCTGATGGGCCTCGTCGCCATGGGCTACATGTGGGGCCGGATCGCCAAGGCGACCGCCGAGAAGAAGGTCTCCGGCGAGGGTATCGCCGAGCGCCTGGATGCCCGCCTCGCCACCGGCCGGTTCTACGTCGAGCGCGTGCTGCCGGAGACCGGCACGCGGCTGGCCCGGATCTCGGCCGGGTCCGACGCCGTCATGGCGGTGCCGGCGGAGCTGTTCTAGGCTCCGGCCCGTACGCACGGAGCCCGGCGATGGCCAAACCGGAGAATCTGGTCCTCGAACACCTCCGCGCGATCCGCGGAGCGATCGAGCGGCTCGAACGCAAGGTCGAACGGCGGGAAGCCAGGGTCGAGAGCCGGTTCGATCACGTCGAGTCCCGCATCGACGGGCTCGACACCCGCGTGACCGGCCTGACCCACGCGGTCGTGGCCGGGTTCGGGGCCCTCGTCCATCGCCTCGACGACCACGAGCGCCGTATCGCCCGCATCGAAGCGGAGCGCGCCTGATCCGGCGCGCTCCCCATCCCCCGGCGCCCTCCCCTCGGGCCGCCGCACGACAATTCCGGGAAGACGCCCCATGCCCGACGCCTTTATCTACGACCACGTCCGCACGCCCCGCGGCCGCGGCAAGCCCGACGGCTCGCTGCACGAGGTGACGGCGCTCCGCCTCGCCGAAACCGCCTTGCGCGCCCTCAAGGACCGCAATGCCCTCGACACCAAGCTCGTCGACGACGTGATCCTGGGCTGCGTCGATCCGGTCGGCGAGGCCGGCGGCGACATCGCCCGCGCGGCCGCCCTCGTGGCCGATTACGGCAATCACGTGCCGGGCGTGCAGATCAACCGGTTCTGCGCCTCGGGCCTCGATGCGGTGAACTTCGCCGCCGCCCAGGTCATGAGCGGCCAGCACGACATGGCGGTCGGCGGCGGCGTCGAATCGATGAGCCGCATCGGCATCGGCGCCTCCGGCGGCGCCTGGCCGGTCGATCCGGCCATCGCCATCAAGTCGTACTTCATGCCGCAAGGCGTCTCGGCCGACCTGATCGCCACCAAGTACGGCTTCTCGCGCGACGAATGCGACGCTTATGCCGTCGAGTCGCAGAAGCGCGCCGCTCGCTCCTGGGAGGACGGCCGCTTCAAGAAGTCGGTCGTGCCGGTGCGCGACGTCAACGGGCTGACGCTGCTCGACCACGACGAGCACCGCCGCCCGAGCACCGACATGCAGTCGCTGGCGAGCCTCAAGCCATCCTTCGTCCAGATGGGCCAGATGGGCGGGTTCGACGCGGTGGCGGTGGACGCCCATCCCGACGTCGAGGCGGTGGAGCACGTCCACCACGCGGGCAATTCCTCGGGCATCGTCGACGGCGCCGCCGCGGTGCTGATCGGCTCGCAGGAGGCTGGCGCGAAGGCGGGCCTCAAGCCCCGCGCCCGGATTCGGGCCTTCGCCAATATCGGCTCCGACCCGGCCCTGATGCTGACCGGCCCGGTCGACGTGACCCGCAAGGTGCTCGCGCGGGCCGGGATGAGCGTCGGTGACATCGACCTGTTCGAGGTCAACGAGGCCTTCGCGGCGGTAGTGCTCCGCTTCCTCCAGGCCTTCGAGGTCGATCCGGCGAAGGTCAACGTCAATGGCGGCGCCATCGCGCTGGGCCATCCGCTCGGGGCGACGGGAGCGATGATCCTCGGCACCGTGCTCGACGAGCTGGAGCGCACGGGCAAGCAGACGGCCCTCGTCACGCTGTGCATCGGCGCCGGCATGGGCACCGCCACCATCATCGAGCGGGTGTGAGCACGATGCGTCTCGCCTTTCCCCTTCTGGCCCTCGCCCTCGTCCTCGCCGGCCCGGCCCGGGCCGACGACGAGCGGCTCACCCTCGCCCGCGACATCGTCAACAAGACCGTCGCCCGCAACCTCACCGCGGCGTTCAAGCAGGCCGAGGAGAAGACCCTCTCCGGACTCTCGGCCGAGCAATCGGCCAAGCTGCGCCCAGAGCTGGACAAGACCTTCGCCCAGGAGCGCGACACCCTCGTCGACCAGCTCTCGAAGGAATACGCCCAGAAGTTCGACGCGGCGGAGCTGAAGCGGCTGGCCGGGATCTACGACGACCCGGTCTACCAGAAGTTCCAGGCGCTCAACGCCGACCCGACCTCGATGGTCACCACGATCACCAAGGACGCGGTGACCAAGATGATGAACCTGCTCTCGCTGGCGGCCCTGTCGCAGCAAGGCAACGGCCAGACGCCGCAGGGCGTGCCGGCGCCGCTTCCGGCCCCGGCGCCCGCGCCGGCCAAGCCGTAATCGATCTGACGAGGCCCTCACCATGAACCTCACCAATTTCCGCTTCGAGACCGATGCCGACGGCGTGGCGCTCGCCACCTGGGACATGCCCGGCCGCTCGATGAACGTCGTCACCCCGGAGGTGATGGAGGACCTGAACCGGATCATCGACACCGTGGTGGCCGACGCCGCCATCAAGGGCTGCGTGATCACGTCGGGCAAGGACACCTTCTCGGGCGGCGCCGACCTGACCATGCTCCAGGGGCTCGGCGCCGAACACGCGCGTCTGGCCCGCGAGCGCGGCGAGGAGGAGGCGATGACCTTCTTCTTCGAGGAGTCGCGCCGGCTCACCCTGCTCTACCGCAAGCTCGAGACCTGCGGGAAGCCGTTCGCGGCCGCCGTGCACGGTACCTGCCTCGGCGGTGCCTTCGAGCTGGCGCTGGCCTGCCACCACCGGGTGCTGTCGGACGACGACAAGACCCGGGTCGGCCTGCCGGAGATCAAGGTCGGGCTGTTTCCGGGCGCCGGCGGCACCCAGCGCGTCGCCCGCCTGATGCAGACCGGCGACGCCCTGCAGATGCTGTTCAAGGGCGAGCAGATCCGCCCGCTGATGGCCCGCAACATGGGCCTCGTCCACGCGGTCGCGCCGAAGGCGGAGATCGTCGAGAAGGCGAAGGAGTGGATCAAGGCCGGCGGATCGGCCGTCGCGCCCTGGGACCAGCCGAAGTTCAAGGCGCCGTCGGGCAAGGTCTACTCCCCCGCCGGCATGATGACCTGGCCGCCGGCCAACGCCATCTACCGCCGCGAGACCCACGACAACTACCCCGCCGCCAAAGCGATCCTGCAAGCCGTCTACGAGGGCCTGCAGCTGCCGATGGACCTGGCGCTCAAGGTCGAGAGCCGGTACTTCGCCAGGATCCTGCGCTCGCCGGAAGCGGCGGCGATGATCCGTACCCTGTTCCTGTCGATGGGCGAGCTGAACAAGGGCGCCCGCCGGCCGAAGGGCGTCGGCGCGGTGCAACTCAAGAAGGTCGGCGTCGTCGGCGCCGGCTTCATGGGGGCGGGCATCGCCTACGTCTCGGCCAATGCCGGGCTCGAGGTCGTGCTGGTCGACCAGTCGGCAGACGCCGCCGAGAAGGGCAAGGCTTACGCCCACAAGCTCGTCTCCGACCAGATCATGAAGGGCCGCGCCAAGACCGCCGATCGCGACGCGCTGCTGTCTCGCATCACCGCGACCGGCGATTACAGCGCTCTCTCCGGCTGCGACCTCGTGGTCGAGGCGGTGTTCGAGGATCCGAAGGTCAAGGCCGAGGTAATCGCCAAGGTCGAGTCGGTGATCGGGCCGGACGCGATCTTCGCCTCCAACACCTCGACGCTGCCGATCAGCGGGCTCGCCAAGGCGTCGTCGCGCCCCGAGCAGTTCATCGGCATCCACTTCTTCTCGCCGGTCGAGAAGATGATGCTGGTCGAGATCATCATGGGCAAGGCGACGGGCGAGCGGGCGCTGGCCGTCGCCCTCGACTACGTCCGGGCGATCAAGAAGACCCCGATCGTCGTCAACGACGCCCGCGGCTTCTTCGCCAACCGCTGCGTTGGCGCCTACATCCTCGAAGGTCACCTGATGCTGGCCGAAGGCGTGCCCGCCGCGATGATCGAGAATGCCGGGCGCCAGGCCGGCATGCCGGTGGGGCCCCTCTCGCTCAACGACGAGGTCGGCGTCGACCTCGCCCTCAAGATCGTCAAGGCGACGAAGGCCCAGGTCGGCGAGGCCGCCGTCAACCCGATCCAGGAACGCCTGCTCACCGCCCTCGTCGAGGGCGAGGGCCGCCTCGGGCGCAAGAACCGCAAGGGCTTCTACGACTATCCGGAGCAGGGCTCGAAGAAGCTGTGGCCGGGCCTGCGCGACCTCCAGGAGACGAAGCTCGACCCGGATGAGGTGGACTTCTCGGAGCTGAAGCAGCGCCTCCTCGTCACCCAGGCGCTGGAAGCGGCCCGGACCGTCGGCGAGGGCGTGGTCACCGATCCGCGCGAGGCCGATGTCGGCTCGATCCTCGGCTTCGGCTTCGCGCCGTTCACCGGGGGCGCCCTGTCCTACATCGACTTCATGGGGGCGGCCCGGTTCGTGGAACTCTGCCGCGCGCTCGAGGCCAAGCACGGCGCCCGCTTCACCCCGCCGGCGACGCTGGTCGCCATGGCGGAGAAGGGCGCCACCTTCTACGGCGAGGCGGCCAAGAAGGCGGCCTGACGGGAAGGCGGCCTGACGGGAAGGCCGCCCGAGGGGCAGGCGGCGTGAGGGTCCGGTCGACCCGGTTGCCGGATCTCATCCCGCCCGCGACCTCATCCTGAGGGCGCGGGCGGGATGAAACGTGCATGAGACCGGAGCCGGCACGAGATGATCCGGCCCTGCCATCTGCCTGAGATGCGGGGCCGGCATCCTGCCCGGGCGGCACGCTCGCCGCCCGGGACAATCGCGTGACGAAGCAGAATGGTGAAGCGCCGGCCCGCAGGATCGTGCTGGTGGCGAATGTCGCGGCGGGCTCCCTGGTCGATGGCGGCCTGACACCGGAGACGTTGCGCGCCCGCCTGGAGGCGGCGGGCCTCGCCGTCGTGCCGGAGCCGCGGCCCGAGGCGTCGCCGCCCGACCGGCTCGCGGCTGCGGCCGAGCTCCCCGGCATCGACGCCGTGGCGGTGGCGGGCGGCGACGGCACGCTGGCCTGCGCGGCGCAGGCCCTCACGGGGCAGGCCGTCCCCCTCGGCATCCTGCCCCTCGGCACCATGAACCTGCTGGCCAGGGATCTCGGCATCCCTCTCGACCTCGACGCGGCGATCGCCGTGCTGGCCCATGGCAGCCTCCGCCCGATCGATGCCGGCGAGGTCAACGGCCACGTCTTCCTGATCAACTCGGTGCTCGGCCTGCCGGCCCGGCTGGCGCGCCACCGCGAGGCGAAGCGCGGCCGGATGGGGCTCGCGGACCTGCTGCGCATGGCGGCCGGCCTCCTGCGCCATCTCGGGCGCTACCCGCGGGAACGGGCCGTGCTCACCCTCGGGGACGAGACCCGGCGGATCCGCTTCCGGACGCTCGCGGTCGTCTGCGGCGACTATCGGGAAGGGCTGGGCCAGGTTCTGTCGCGGGCGGGCGTCGACGGCGGGCACCTCACGCTCTACCTCGTCGAGACCCTGTCGGCGGCGCGGCTCGTGCGGCTCGGTCTGGGCTTCGCGGTCGGCGAGTGGCGCCGCCTGCCGGACTTGGAGCGGCACGAGGCGCGCGCGCTGACCCTCGATGCCCGCAGGCGCGCCCTGCGGGTGATGAATGACGGAGAGGTCGTGCTGATCGCCCCACCCTTGCGCTACCGCATCCGCCCCGTCGCCCTCCGGGTCCTCGTGCCGGCGGAGGGCGCGCGGTGAGGCGGATCGCCCATATCTCCGACCTGCATTTCGGCCGTACCGACCCGGCGGTGGTGGAGGGCCTGGTGGCGGAGCTGACCCGTGACCACCCGGACCTGATCATCATCTCGGGCGACTTCACCATGCGTGCCCGCACCCGGGAATACCTGGAGGCGAAGGCCTTCCTCGACCGGCTGCCGCATCCGTGGATCGCCGTGCCGGGCAACCACGACATCTCGCCGTTCCGGCTCTGGCAGCGCTTCTTCCATCCGTTCCGGCGCTACAAGCGCTACGTCGCGCCCGAGACCGAGCCGGTGTTCCAGGACGACGAGATCGCGGTGGTCTGCCTCAACACCGTGCGGACCTGGGCGCCGGAGACCGACTGGTCGCAGGGCAAGATCACCCGCGGGCAGATCCGGCGCACGGAAGCCAAGCTCGACGCCCTGCCGCCGGGGCTGTTCCGCATCGTGGTCGGCCACCACCCGTTCATGCCGCCGCCCTGGGACGAAGAGGCGCGCCTGGTCGGCCGGGCCGACGAGGCTTTGGATGCCTTCCAGCGCCACGGCGTCGGCCTGACGCTCGCCGGCCACCTCCACCGCGGCTATGCCCGCTTCGCCGAGCCGACCCCGGACGGACCGAAGGCCGAGATCGACCGGCCCGAGGCGAGGGCGACGGGCCGGCGCCTGCTCGCGGTCCAGGCCGGCTCCGCCACCTCGACCCGCCTGCGCGGCAACGAGCCCAACGCCTACAACCGGATCACCGTGGCGGACGGCGTGGCGACCGTGCAGGTGCGGCTGTGGACGGGGAAGGACTGGTGCGACGCGTCGGAATCGGGCGCGGCCCGGTGTGCGGCGGAGGAGTGAGCGGCTGCTCGTCCGACCCACTCGTCTCGTCCCGAGGCGTTCGCCGATCGACCGACATCGAAGGAGGTCCCAGGGGTCGCACAGACGTCTCGAGCCCTCCTTCGAGGTTCCTCTCGGTCTCACCTCAGGATGAGGCCGCGGGTAGGGTCAAGCGACCGCATCGCCTCCCCGGGCTGATGAGGCGGGCGGGCGACCGGTGCATCACGATTGCTCGGTCACGTCCGGATATGCTCGTGCGGGTGCGGGTCCTCGCCGTGGCGATGCGCGCCGAGCTCGATCCGGGCCGGGATGAGCGACAGGCTGTCGTGGCGGATGCCGCGCTGGGTCGCGACCTCGTCGACGAAGGCCAGGATGTCGCGGACCCGGCCGCGGACGAGGAGCGTGTGCAGGCTGGCCTCGTGGTCGAGGGGGATTTGGATCTGCGCGACGACGAGGTCGTGGCGCCGCTGCTGCACCTCGGCGAGGCGCTGGCCGAGGTCACGGACGCCGGCCTCGGCGACGAAGGTGAAGGTCGCGATGCCGGACAGGTCGGGGTCGAGCCGGCGGCGGGTCTCGGCGAGCCCGCGGCGCAGGAGGTCGCGCATCGCCTCCGAGCGGCCGGCATAGCCGCGCTGCTCCACGGTCCGGTCGACCTCCGCCACGAGGTCCGGATCGAGGGTGACGGTGATCCGCTGCATCGCTCAAAGCCCCCCTGGAGCGGCCGGCAGGACGGCGTCGAGGAGTTCCCGCGCCGCCGGGTGCGACAGGGCGAGGCCCGGCCGGCACGCCGAGGAATCGACGATCCGGCCCTCGCTCAGCACCACGACCCGGTCGGCGAAACGGCGCGCGAGGCGGATGTCGTGGGTGATGAGCAGGAAGGCGGTACCGTCCTGGCGGCGCAGGGACGCCAGGCGGTCGAGGAGATCGACCTGGCGCGGCGCGTCGAGATTCGACACCGCCTCGTCGAGGATCACGAGGGCCGGCCGCGTCGCCAGCGCCCGGGCGAGGCCGATCCGCTGCACTTGGCCGCCGGAGAGCTGGCCGGGCAGCCGGTCGGCCGCGTCGGGATCGAGGCCGACCGCGTCGAGCACGTCCGAGATCCTGGCCTGCCGCGCGGCGGCCGTCAGATCGGTCAGGTGGCGCAACGGCTCGGCGAGGATCCGCCCGACGCCATGGCGAGGGTTCACCGCCGAGAGGGGATCCTGCAACACCATCTGGACCGCCGCCCGGAAGATCTTCGCCCCCCCGCGATCGAGACCGGCGAGGGGCGCACCGCGAAACAGCACCGCGCCCCCGTCGGGGTCTTCGAGCCCCATCAGCAGGCGGGCGAGCGTGCTCTTCCCGGAGCCGCTGCGGCCGATCAGGGCGACGCACTCGCCCTCGCCGATCGCGAGGTCGATCCCGGACAGCACCGTACGGGGCGCGCCCCGCCGCCAGCCCGCTCGGGCATAGGCCTTGCCGAGGCCGCGCGCGGCGAGAAGCGGGGTCATGCGACCGCCTCCGCCGCCGGCACCGCGTGCAGGGCGCGATGGGCGGCGAGGAGCGCCCGCGTCGCCGGCTCGCGCGGGGTGGCGAAGAGCGACGCGGCCGGTGCGGTCTCGACGATCCGGCCGGCCTCCATCACGGCCACCCGGTCGGCGAGGCGGGCGACCACGCCGAGATCGTGGGTCACGATCAGGAGGCCGAGGCCCCGCGCCCGCACCAGCCCGGCGAGCAGGTCGAGGATGCGCGCCTGAGCCACGAGGTCGAGATCGGTGGTCGGCTCGTCGGCGACCAGGAACGGCGCCCGGGACATGAGCGCCAGCGCGATCATCGCCCGCTGCAGCATGCCGCCGGACATCTGGAACGGGTAGAGGTCGGGCACGCGCGGATCGTCGCCGAGCCCGACCGCCGCGAAGGCCTCGGCCATGGCGATCCGGCCGGGCTTGCCGGGGTCCTCGGTCGCGTGGCCGCCGATGGTGCGCAGGGGGTTGAAGGCGGTGCGCGGCGCCTGGAGCACGCTGGCGACGGCCCGGCCGCGCAACGCCGCGGGCTCGGCCTGCGCGCCGTCGAGCAGGATCCGCCCGCCCGTGCGCCGGGTGCCGGGCGGCAGCACGTCGAGGAGGGCGGCGCAGGCCAGCGACTTGCCGGACCCGCTCGCCCCGACGAGGGCCAGGACCTCGCCGGTCCGGATGTCGAGATCCACGCCCCGCACCAGGGGCACGGGCTCGCGGCCGCGCCACGTCGTGCGCCACGTCTCGACCGACAGGCCCTCTGCCCTGAGAATCTTGGCCTGGAGAACCTCGGCCTGGAGAACCTTGCCCTGGAGAACCTTGGCGCTCACAGGCCGCGCTCCGCGATCAGCGTCGGGTCGAGGCGGTCGCGCAAGCCGTCGCCGAGGCGGTTGAAGGCCAGCACGGCGAGCGCGATCGCCAGGCCCGGCCAGACGACCAGGAGCGGCCGGGTCCAGAAGAAGGCGCGGGCGTCGTTGATCATCACGCCCCATTCCGGCGTCGGCGGCTGTACGCCGAGGCCCAGGAAGGACAGTCCGGCGACGTGGAGCGCCATGTGGCCGATATCCAGGGTGGCGAGCGCCGCCAGCGGCGGCACCACGCCCGGCAGGACGTGCTCGACGAAGATCGCGAGCGGCGGGGCCCCGGCGATCCGGGCGGCCAGCACGTAGTCGCGGGTCTTCAGCTCCAGAACCAGGCCGCGCACGATCCGCGCGTACCAGGCCCAATGCGACAGCACGATCGCCATCACGACGTTGACGAGCCCGGTGCCGAGCGCGCCGATCATGAACAGGGCCAGCACGAAGGTCGGCACGGTGAGGAAGACGTCGCAGAGACGCATCAGACCTGCGTCGAGCCGGCCGCCGACCATGCCGGCGAGCCCGCCGACCGAGAGGCCTAGGCCCAGCACCAGGGCGAGCACGACGAGGACCGAGCCGAGGGTGGTGCGCGCCCCGACGATCAGCCGCGAGAGGATGTCGCGCCCGAGATGGTCGGTGCCGAGGAGATGCACGAGGTTCGGCGCCTCGAAGCGGCGGGCGAGGTCGACCGCCAGCGGATCGTGCGGGGCGAGGAGCGGCCCGGCGAGGGCCAGCAGCACGAAGCCGGCGGCGAGCGCGCCGGCCACCGCCACGGATCCGGACCGGTTGGCCGAGCTGGCGGCGATCATGCGGCGTCGTCCCCGAGACGGATGCGCGGGTCGAGCCAGGCATAGGCGATGTCGACCGCGAGGTTGCAGAGCACGAACACCACCGTCATCACCAGGGTGAAGCACTGGATCACCGGATAGTCGCGGTCGAAGATCGCCGAGACCGCGTAGCGGCCGATGCCCGGCCAGGAGAAGATCGTCTCGACGACGAGCGCCCCGCCGAGCAATTCGCCGGCATGCATGCCGATCGCGGTGACGACGGGCACGAGGGCGTTGCGGAAGACATGGCGGCGGGTCACCGCGCGCTCCGAGAGGCCGCGCAGCCGCGCATAGAGCACGTGGCGCCCGGCCCCCGCCTCCAGCATGCTCGCCCGCAGGAGCCGGGCGTTGACCGAGAGCGACATCAGGCCGATGGCGAGCGCCGGCATGACGAGGTGGGCGATGGTGCCGCTTCCCATCGGCGGCAGCCACCCCAGGGTCACCGAGAAGGTGACGACGAGCAGGAAGGCGACCCAGAAATTCGGCAGCGAGACGCCGAGCACCGCGATGCCGCGCACCAGCCGGTCCTGCCAGCCCCCGCGATGCCCGGCCGCCCAGGCGCCCAGCGGCAGGCTCAAGGCGAGGCTGACGACGAGGGCCGTGCCGGCGAGTTCGAGGGTGGCCGGGAGATAGCCGAGCAGGTCCGGCAGGACCGGCCGGCGGGTCGCATAGGAGAGGCCGAAATCGCCCTGCAGCGCCCGCCACAGCCAGTCGAGGTACTGGACCGCGAAGGGACGGTCGAGGCCGAGCATCGCCCGGGCATCCGCCAGGGCGGCGTCGGTCGGCGGCACCTGCGACAGGCGCAGGTAGTCGAGCGCCGGATCGCCGGGCCCGAGCCGCAGCACCACGAAGACCAGGAGCGAGACGCCGAGCAGCATCGGCGGAACCAGCGCGAGCCGCGCGAGGACGAAGCGCAGCATCAGCGGTCGGCCCGGTCCGAGGCCGGCCGCATCGCGGCGAACGGGATCTCGTTCAGGGTCGCGCCGAACCCCACGCCGGCGATTGCGGAACGGTGGACCTCGATCGCGACCGCATGGGAAATCGGCAGGTACACGGCCGATTCGTGCAAGGCCGTCAGGAGCCCGGCGGTGAGGCGCTTGCGCTCGGCCGGGTCGGCGGCGGCGAGGATCGCCGTGATGGTGGCGTCGATCTCCGGCTTCTCGGGCAGGCCCCTCTGGGCCTGGTAATCGGCGTGCGAGGGCGCCCGCATCGCGCTGAGGAAGGAGGCGGGATCGTAGGGCGGGCCCCAGGTCTCGCCGAAGATCAGGCCGAAGCGGCCGTCCTTCTGGCGGGCGAGGATCGCGCTCTCCTCCTCGCCGACGAGGCGGACGGCGATGCCGATCCGGGCGAGGTCGGCCTGGATCACCTCGGCGATCGCCTTCTGCTGGGCGTTGGTGCCGACGAAGTCGAGTTCGACGGCGAGGGGGCGTCCGCCCTTCGCCCGCATGCCGTCGGTCCCGCGCGCCCAGCCGGCCTCGTCGAGGAGCCGGTTCGCCGCCGCCCGGTCGAAGCCGTGGGGGGTGAGACCGGCATCGGCATCGGGGACGCTCGGCGCGAACAGGAAATCGGCCCGGGGTTCGAGGCCGTCGAGGACGGTCCGCACCAGGGTGTCCTTGTCGACCGCGCGGTTGATCGCGAGCCGCACGGCGCGATCGTCGGTCGGGGCGCGGGCGGAGTTGAGCGCCAGCACCCTCGTGGCGAGCGGCGCCGAGACCGCGCCCGAGACGGCCGGCGCCTGGTCGCGCAGGCGCAGGAAGGCTTCCGACGGAATCTGCCCGGCGGCGCCGTAGACGAGATCGATCTCGCCGGTCTGGAGCGCGATGGCGCGGGTGTTGGGATCAGGGATCACCTTGACGACGAGGCGCGCGAAGGCCGGCTTGCCGCCCCAATAGGTCGGGTTGGCCGCGAAGGTGTCGGAGATGCCGAGCCGCGTCTCGACGAGGCGCCATGGCCCGGTACCGACCGGCGCCTTGATGCCGGAGGCCGTGGTGCCGCCCTCCCCCATCGCCGCCGGCGAGAGGAAGCGGAACGGGCGCGGCAGCGCGAGTTCCCGGAGCGTCGGATCGTGGGGCGCCTTGAGCACCAGGCGGAAGGCCAGGGGACCGGCGATCTCGGCGCGGTCGATCTGCCGGGTGAGGTCGAGCCACTCGTGGCGGGCGCGGTTGGCGAGGATGGCGTCGAAATTCGCCTTCACGGCGGCGGCGTCGAACGGCGTGCCATCGCTGAAGGTGACGCCCGGGCGCAAGATGAAGTCGTAGGTGCGCCCGTCCGGTGAGACCGTCCAGGCGGTCGCGAGCCAGGGCTCGATCGTGCCGTCGGCGCGGTACCGCACCAGCGGCTCGTAGACGCTCGCCTGGGCGAACATCTGGTTCGGCGCATAGAGGTGGGGGTTCAGCGGCCCGACATTGGTCGGCCAGGAATAGGTCA
This sequence comes from Methylobacterium sp. DB0501, assembly GCF_011043735.1. GTDB lineage: Bacteria > Pseudomonadota > Alphaproteobacteria > Rhizobiales > Beijerinckiaceae > Methylobacterium > Methylobacterium alsaeris. The sequence goes on from NZ_JAAKGV010000010.1 coordinate 139,693, forward strand.
GCTGCTGGCCGGCCGCCGGGGCGACGGCGCAGGCCATGACGACGGCGACGGCGAGGCTCGCCAGCTTGGACATCGGGCCGCCCCGGTATGAGGAACGCAAGAAAAGCTCTTACGCTCTGTACGGGAGCGGGCCGGGCAGGGCCAGTGGCGATCGGCCGCTGACCGGCTCCGGTCGGCTCGGCGAGCCCAGGTCGCCGACAGCCACAGGGTCGAGCGCCTCTACCTCTCACCCCCCTGCCCGGATCTCCTTCCAGTTCGTTCCAGTCGTCCGGGAAAGGGCGGTGCCTGAAAGGGAAAAGCTCTACTCGGCGTCTGCCTTGGCCGCCTCCAGCAGGTACTGCCCGATATACAGATCCTGCAGCGCGATCCCCGAACTGTCGAAGACCGTGATCTCGTCGGGGCTGGTGCGGCCGGGTGCACGCCCCTCGAGCACGGCACCGATCGCCGTGAGCGTCAGCGCGCCGCTCTCGATCCGCTCGCGGACGTACTGGAACTCGCCGATCTCGACCGACTGCGCGGGCAGGTCGCAGAACAGCCGCGCCCGCTCGTAGAGGTCCACCGGCAATTCCTGCTTGCCGCGCCCGTCCGAGCCCATGCCGGCGACGTGGGTGCCGGGGCGCACCCACTCCGCGGCGAAGAGCGGCGCCTGCGACGGCGTCGCGGTGACGATCACGTCGGCGGCGCGGCAGGCCTCCTCGGGCTCCGAGACCCGGACGTCGAGGGAAACGCCCTGCTCCACCAGCCGGGCGGCGAAGCCCTCGGCCCTGGCGGGGTCCCGGGCCACGACGTGGAGGCGCCGGAGCGGCAGGATGCGGGCGAGCGCGCCGACCTCGTAGAGGGCCTGGTTGCCGGCGCCGAAGATCGCGAGCGTCTCGCTGTCGGGCCGGGCGAGGGCCTTGGCGGCCACCGCGTCGGCGGCGGCGGTGCGGTAGGCGTTGGCGGCGGCGGCCTCGACCACCGCGCCGATCCGCCCGCAATCCTGGTCGATCAGCAGGATCGTCGAGTTGTGGCGCGGCAGGCCCCGGGCGGGATTGTTGTGCCAGAAGGCTCCGACCTTGAGCCCCGCGAGCTCCGCCGTGGCCCCCGACTTGATCGAGAACCGGTCGCGCGGGTCCGACGCGAAGGCGATGACCGCCGGGTAGACGCGCGCCGCGTCGGAGGAGGCCGCGACCAGCGACCTCCGGATCGGCTCGAAGGCGGCTTCGTGCGAGATCAGCCGCGACGACAGGTGTTCCGGGATGAACGTGACCATGATCGTCTCAACTCCTACCGATAGAACCCGAGGATCGCCTTGGTCTCCAGGTACTCCTCCATGCCCTCGCGGCCGTATTCCCGGCCGTTGCCCGATTGCTTGTAGCCGCCGAACGGCGCCTGCGGGTCCCAGTCGGGGGCGTTGAGATGCACCTGGCCGGCGCGGATCCGCGAGGCCACCCGGCGCGCCTGGTCGAGGTCGACGCCGTGGACGTGGGCGCCGAGGCCGTAGATCGTGTCGTTGGCGATCGCGACCGCCTCCTCGACGGTGTCGTAGGGCAGGATGGCGAGGACCGGCCCGAAGATCTCTTCCTGCGCGATCGCCATGTCGGGGCGCACCTCGGAGAACACGGTCGGACGGGCGAACAGGCCGCCCTCGCAGCCCTCGGGCAGGCCGGGGCCGCCGGTGACGAGCTTGGCGCCCTCCTCGATGCCGACCCGGATCATCCGCTGGATGCGGTCGAACTGCGCCCGGTTGGCGATCGGGCCGTGGGTGGTCTCCTCGCTCAAGGGGTCGCCGACCAGGAACCCGGTCGCGGCCGCCTTCGCCAGGGCCTCGACCTCGGCGAGACGGTCGCGGGGGACGATCATCCGGGTCGGCGCGCTGCAGGACTGGCCGAGGTTGCGCATCGCCGCCGCGACGCCGAGCGGGATGCAGCGGGCCAGATCGGCATCCGGCAGCACCACGTTCGGCGACTTGCCGCCGAGTTCCTGGGCGACGCGCTTGACCGTGGGGGCCGCCGCCTGGGCGACCAGCACGCCGGCCCGGGTCGAGCCGGTGATCGAGATCATGTCGACCTCGGGATGGGTGGCGAGCGCCGCGCCGACCACCGGCCCGGTGCCGTTGACGAGGTTGAACACGCCCGCCGGGCAGCCGGCCTCGTGCATCACCTCGGCGAAGAGCAGCGCGCTCAAGGGGGACAATTCACTCGGCTTCAGCACGACCGTGCAGCCGGCGGCGAGCGCCGGGCCGACCTTGGCGGTGATCTGGTAGAGCGGCCAGTTCCAGGGCGTGATCAGCGCGCAGACGCCGATCGCCTCGCGGGCGATGGCGGTGGTGCCGCGCTGCGACAGGAACGGGAAGGTCGCGAGGTTGTCGCGGGCGACCCGGAGATGCGCGGCGGCGAGCGGCACCTGCGCCGTGCGGGCATACGCGATGGCGGCGCCCATCTCGGCCGTCAGGGCCTGCGCGAACAGTTCCAGCCGCTCGAGCACGAGGGCGTGGACGCGGTCGAGCAGGGCGGCGCGCTCGGACGGCGTCGTCTGCGACCAGGCCGGGAAGGCGCGACGCGCCGCAGCGACCGCGGCCTCGACGTCGGCGGTGTCGCCCAGCGCGATCTCGGCGATGGCCGCCTCGGTCGCCGGGTTGACGACGGCCGCGCGCTCGCGACCCGCCGGGTCCCGCCACGCCCCGTCGACGTAGAAGCGGCCGAGGCGCCCGGCCTCGGTCAGGTGCCGGATAGGGTCGGTCATTGGAAGCGGTCCTTGAGACGGTAATAGGCGCCGACGAGCGGCAGGAACCAGGGCGGGCCGACATGGCCGGGAATCGCCGGCCAGGCGAAGTCCTTCCAGGGGTTCAGCTCGGCGCGGCCGTCCATGACCTCGGCCATGATGGTGCCCATCAGGGTCGACATCTGGGTGCCGTGGCCGCTGTAGCCCATGGAATAGTAGATGCCGTTCCGCTCGCCGGCCCGGGGAAGCCGGTCGCGGGTCATGTCGACCATGCCGCCCCAGCAGTAATCGAGGCGCATGTCGGTCAGCTCGGGAAAGACGTCGTGCAGGGCGGCGCGCAGGATCGCGCCGCTCTTCTCGTCCGAGGCCGGGTTGGAGACGGCGAAGCGGGCCCGCCCGCCGAACAGCAGCCGGTTGTCCGGCGTGGTGCGGAAGTAGTTGACGAGGTTCTTGGTATCGACCGCCATCCGCCGGCGCGGCGTCAGGCGATCGAGCATCGCCACCGGCAGCGGCTCGGTGACGATCAGGAAGGCGCCGACCGGCACGACGCGCCGGCGCACCCAGCCGAGGGGGCCGGTCTGGGAGGTGCCGCTGGCAAGCAGGACCTGCTTGGCGCGCACCGTGCCCTTCGGCGTGCCGACGAGATGGCCGCCTTCTGGGGCAGGCTTCAGGCTCGTCATCGGCGTGCGCTCGTGGACCGCGACGCCGCGGCGGGCGGCGGCCTCGCCGAGGCCGCGCACGAAGCGCCCGACATGCATCCCGGCGCTCTTCCGGTAGATCAGGCCGCCGTGATAGCGCGTCGAGCCGATCTCGGCGGACAGTCCGGCGCGGTCCACCATCTCGGTGTCGGGATCGACGTTGGCGGCGAGCAGCTCCTGGCTGCGCGCCAGCCTGTCGTAGTGCTCGGGCTTCGCCGCCAGCTTGATCTTGCCGACGCGGGCGAAGCTGCAATCGATGCCCTCCTCCCGGACGAGGCGCTCGACCGTGTCCACCCCGGCATCGAAGGCACGGTAGAGCGTGTTGGCGACATCGCGGCCGAGCCTGGCCGAGAGCAGGCCGTAATCCTGCGCGAAGCCGTTGTTGCACATGCCGCCGTTGCGGCCCGAGGCGGCGTTGCCGATCGTCTCGGCCTCGAGCAACACCACGCGGGCGCCCTTCTTGGCCAGCGCCAGGGCAGCGGAGGCGCCGGTGAGCCCGCCGCCGATCACCGCGACGTCGCAGGTGCCCTCGACCGGGCCGGCGGCACCGCTCGCGAACGGCATCGACGTGTCGAGCCAGTAGGAAGTGAGCTTCATGGCGGCTCCGGGTTCCTCGGTGCCGAACGGGCGCGACGGCCCGGAGCGGAAAGCGGCGCCCTCCACCCTCGGCAGGTTTCGTCGAGACGATGGCCGGCCCGGCGAGAGGTCCGGCCGGTTATCGGGCGCTCAGGCCGGCGCGCGCCGGCCGGATCGGTCGGGTCGCATCAGTTGAGCGACTGGTTGGAGAGCGCGAAGACGCGCGTCGGGCCGGCGGGCGGCCGGGTGCCGCGCACCATGGTGAGGGCGTCGCCGACCTGCGGCAGGCCGAGCGCGGCAAGCCAGGACGACAGCCCCGATTCGGCGGCGGTGTCGATCCGCACGAAGCGGCCGTCGAGGCGCGCGAGCGCGGCCTCGATGAGGCTGCGCGCCTCGGGGACGCCCTCGGCGACTACGGGCCCGACGACGTGGCCGCGGCCGAACAGGCGCGCGATCGCGTAGCCGGCAGGCAGGCCGTCGCGCAGGAGCACGTAGCCCTCGCCGGACACGGCGAGGCGTTCGACGAGGGGGCGCCGGTCGAGGCCGGTCGCCGCCCGGTCGAGGCGCAGGACGGCATCGAGATCGGCCGGGGCCAGCGCCCGGACGCGGTCGTCCGGCACGACGGCGGCCCGGGCCGTGTACCCGCCCTGGTGCTGAAGGAGGGTGCCGACCGGCACGAAGCCGTAGCGCTCGTAGAGGGCGCAGCCCTCCGCCGTCGAGTTGAGCAGGATGCTGCGCGGCCCGGCTTCCATGAGCAGCGCCTGCATCAGCCGCGTCCCGTAGCCCCGCCCCTGCGCGGCCTTCGCGACGATGATCATGCCGACGGTCGCGTGGCTCTCGCCGTAGGGAAAGCACGCCGCGGTCCCGATCACCGCGCCGTCGCACTCGAGCACGAAGCCCCGGCCGAGCTGCAGCGCGAAGTCCCAATCCTCGATCCGGTAGGGCCAGGACATTTCCCGCGACAGCGCCAGGGCGCCGTCGCGATGGGCGGGCGCGAACGGCACCAGGGCGACGGGATCGGTCCGGCTCCGACGATCCGGGAGGGTGGCGGCTTCCATGGCGGGAACGGGCTTCATGTCGGTCGGGCGAAGGCGGAGGGCATGGTCTTCGACGAAGCGGACCCCGCTCGGTCGAAACCCATGCAGCAAAATCGAAGATCCCGGTCTGACTAAGCGACTTGCGTTGGCAGTCCGACGCTACGTTCGCTCAGTTTATTGTGTCGTCGCAGATTTCTGTCGCAAAACCGGCAACCATTTTTGCGAGATCTGCTTAGCTCAGCGCATGCGCCGCCAGGGCGTAGGTGCCAGGGGATCCGGGCTCGACCTTGGGCAGCGGCGCGCCGCGGGTCATCGTCGTCACGGTGTCGTGCAGGGGCAGGCCGGCAGCGTGCAGGAAGGCGCGGAGCGCGCCGCCCGCCTGCCGCGTGTCGAGGCGGACGAACTGGCCGTCGAGACCGGCCAGGAGCGCGGTGACGAGCCGCACCGCCTCGTCCTCGCTCTCGGCGACGACCGGCCCGATCACCTGGCCGCGCCCGAACGGGCGGCGCATGGCGTAGCCGACGAGGCGCCCGCCGCGCCGCAGGCCGCGGATCTCGGAGACTAGGGCGAGCTGCGCCATGAGGGCGGACCGGTCGGCACCGAACGCTGCCGCATCCAGGGCCGCGACCTCGGCGAGGCCGACAGCCTCGATCGTCTCGACCGGGTCGCCCTGCGGCACGACCGGCCGCGCGTAGCCCTGGCACTGGTACACCGTCGCCTGCGGCGCGAAGCCGAGCGAGACGTAGAGGCTGTAGGCGGCGCGGGTGGCGTTCAGGATCAGGCGGCGCTCGCCGCATTGCCGGAGGATGCCTTCCATCATCCAGCGCCCGCCGCCATGGGTCTGCACCCGCGGCGAGGTGATGACCATCCCGATCGTCGCGCAATCCGCGCCGTAGGGAAACCACATCGCCGAGCTGAACACGCGGCCGATCTCGTCGAGCGCGACGAAGCCGTGGCCGACCCTGCGCAGGAACTCCCAATCGGCCGCGCGATGGGGCCATTCGACGCCGAGGGACAACCCGTGGAGCGCGTCCACGTCGACGGAGGCGATATCCTGCGAGGCGAGGTCGAAGGATTGCAGGCGCATCGTGCTCTGGGACATCGTCACCGCATCCTCTTCCCAAGCGGCCGGCGCAGCCCCCGATCCGGGCCGCACCACCGCCTCGCCATTCCCCACAAGATGCCCCGGGCCCGTCCGCGGTTTCTGCCGAGGATCGGGCGGTTTTCGGAATTTTCGACCGAACTCCCCCGCTCTACGGCAGGAATGCCGGTCTCCGCGCCTCTATCCTCGAGCCGGTTCCGATGGAGGCCGGCGACCGCCGCGCCGCCAGCGTCGCCTCACGATCCTCCACGGCCGCCTTTTACGGCTCGCGGCCGCCCCGCATCGACGCCGATCGGCAAACGCCGCGGGTCGCGGTCCTCACGCCCAAGGAAACCGGTATGTCCCTCCTCATCACCATCGACACCGACCCGACCTTCGCACCGAAGCCGGGCCTGCCCCTGCCCGAGCGCCTGATCGCCGGCGCGCCGGAGTTCAAGACCTGGGCGCAGGACGAGTCCCGCGATGGGATGATCAAGAGCGGCGTCTGGGAAGCGACGCCGGGCGAGACTCACTCCATCAAGGGCACGACCTTCGAATTCTGCCATATCCTCTTCGGCTTGGTCGAGATCGAGGAGAAGGGCGGCGAGACCAAGACCTACAGGGCCGGCGACAGCTTCGTCATGAAGCCCGGCTTCGTCGGCATCTGGCGCACGATCGAGACCGTCCGCAAGATCTACGTCTGCGTCTACGAGTGATCGTGGTCGCGCCCCCGCGCGCGGTGCGGGAGCGAATGTAGATGGGACGCGCCGGTTTCCCCGTGAGCCGGATTACCTTCGTCGAGGCGGCCGAGAGGCCGCCTTTTCGTTTGTGCGCCCAGCATGGAGCGCGTTCTTGAGGGTGGAAGCCCCTCCGTGAGCCGGTCACGGCGAGCGGAATGAAGCGCAACTGCGGAAGGGTGACCGACCGTGGAGAGGAAGCGTGGAGCGAACCTGCGGGCCGATGAACAAGAACCGGATAGAAGGCGATGCCGAGCAGGGCGAGCGGGCAAACAGCCGCGAAGCTCTCGTGATCAAAGCGAGGCGGCGTAGATCCGGCGGTCGTGCAGGGACGGAACGTGCTCTTACCTGGGGAGATCTCGCCTCGCGTCTGAAAGGGCGACGGCGTCGAGCCGGAGCGCGAAGTCAGCAAAGGTCGTAGTAGGGCGCGACTTGCTCCCGACGGACCGAACGAGGAGGAATGGCCACGGCCGTGACGATGCTGTCGGCCCTGGTCACCGGCCTGACCCGGATGGGCCTGCACCTCGCCAGCCGCGTCCTCGACCGGCAGGCGGCCGGGGACATCGTGGAGCGCGCCCATGCCCGGGTCCCGCAGGACACCGGACGGCTCTCTTCCGGCATCGAGACCACCGAGGTCGGCGGCGTCTGGGGCGGGCAGCGGTGCTGGAGCGCCTGCGGGCGACGCCGGCGGTGAGCGCGGTGGTGGGCGGGAAGATCTACGACGACGTGCCGGCGGACGGCGAGCCGGACCTGCCGTGGATGTTCGCCGGGCCGCTCAACGCGACGCGCCTCGAGGTAAGCGGCCTTCGACCGCGACCAGGCCTGGAGCCTCGCCCGGGCGGGCATGCGGGCGGTCGAGGGGGTCGAGCCGGCCGAGGGCGGGTTCTACGACCGCTTGAGCGTGCGCCAGGCCGGCGACGTGATCACCCCACTCACCGTGAAGGCGGTGTTCTTCGACGTCGCCGCCGTGATGCTGGATGGATGACGCGCCGGCCGGGCTACCCGCCCGGACGCGCGAGCCAGGGAATGAGGGGGGCCGGATCCTTGCCTTCGACCTGCGCCAGCTTGCGGATCCCCTCCTCCAGGGCCGCCCTTCGGTCGTCGGAGAGCCGCGCGGCGCCGAGGGCGAGGAACCTGCGCCATTTCGGCCCGCGGCCGTGCGCGTCCGTCCAAGCCAGGCCGAGGTCGATCGTCATGCCGGCGAGCCGCTTGGCGTCGATGATCGCGCCGCACTGGGCGATGTCCTTGGCGACCTTGGCCTGGTCGTGGCTCGCGCGCAGGCAGGTCACGATGAGCTTGTGGACGGCGAAGCGCTCGGGCGCGGGCACCATGACGGGGATCCCGGCATCGTAGAGGGCGACCGACCGGACCGGATCCTTGACCAGGAACTCCAGGTACTTGAGCGCCTGGGCTCCCATGTTCGCCATGACGCGGGACGGATAGACCGCGCTCGCGCCGCCCTTGGACGGAACCAGCAGCTCGACCTTGTAGCCCATCCGGTTGCGGAACCCGACCGGTACCGTGGCCTCGGCCGGATGGAACACCGGCTCGAAGGTCGGGTCGACCGTCTGCAGCAGCGCGGGCAGGTCGATCATGTCCTGGACAGCGGGAACGAAGAACTCGGCGAAATCCGCGTCCTGCGTCCGGTACTCGGCCTCCCCCAGCAGGGCGGCCAGGGGACCGCTGTAGCTCTGGTAGGCCAGCGTGCCGACGAGCACGACCCTGCTCCAGGCATCGACGCTGGCGAAGGCCTCCAGGATCCTGCCCTCGATCGGAGACGGTGCCGGCAGGCCGGAATGCCGGAGCTTGCCGGCCAGCTCGCGCCGGGTCCGATAGAGGTCCTTGTTGCGCCCGAAATTCTCGACGCGCCGCTGCACCTCCGGGTCATCGGCGGGCCCGACATAGATGAGCTTGTGCTTGCCGGGTACGCCATCGGCCGCACGCTCGTAGCCCTTGTAGTAGAAATACTCCTTATTGCCGCGCTTCTGCCTGACGAAGTTGCCGTTCGCAGGAAAACGCTGGTCGAACTGAGCGTCGAAGGCCTTCGAGCACAGGTCCGCGAAGGCGACCTGATCGAGGTGGGAGAGCGCGCGCACGAACCGACGACCTTGTTACCAAACTACGGTGATTGGTAACAGGTCAGCCCAGACCCAGCCAGCGCTTTGTTACCAAAAATCTCGATTTGGTAACAAGGCCGTCATCTGTCCCGTACGACCCCGGGCCCGCCCGGTCGGCACGACGAGCCACTCCCCTCACCGGAAAGCACCCGATGCCCCAGACCGTCCCCTTCGGCGGCAAGGACCTGCGCGTCCTGCTCAAGGACTCCGCCGCCGACACCACCCCCGACTTCGTGGCGATGATCACCACCAAGGAGATCGAGTGGGTCAACGAGTTCGACGACGCCACCGTGCCGGAGGCCGACGCCCCCGACCAGGTGCCGAGCCGGCGCTCCTTCCTCAAGGCCCGGGCCTGGAACACCTCGTTCTCCGGCATCGCCGACGCCAAGGGCTTCCGCATCCTCCAGGCCGCCGCGACCGCCGACCTGCCCACCTACGTCCAGGTCCTGGTCGCCAAGGCCGCGGCGGCCGGCGGCGGGCGCTGGGACGGCGCGGTGTGGTTCGAGAACCTGAAGCTCTCCTCGCAGGATAACGGCGTGGCGAAGTTCAGCGGCCAGCTGCGCGGCGAAGGCCCGCTGGCCTGGACGGCGGCGAGCTGATGGCGCCCGACACCTCCCGCACCGCAATCTACGCCGCCTTCGGCGGCAGCCGCCGCAAGCTGCAGCTCACCCTGGGCTGCATCGGCGAGCTGGAGCGGATCTGCACCGCCGGCATCGGCGAGATCCAGCTCAGGCTGGCCGGCCACCGCTTCTACGCCGCCGACCTGCGCGAGACGATCCGCCTCGGGCTGATCGGCGGCGGCGAGGCCCCGGCCGGGGCCGAGACGCTGATGCGCTTCAACTTCGACCAGCAGCCGCTGGCCACCCACCTCCAGCTCGCCGCGGACCTGCTCTCGGCCACGGTGGCCGGGGTGGAGCCGGAGGGAAACGGGGTGACGGAGGGGAGCGACGCCCCGGCGACCTCTACCGTCTGGCACCGCGCCGGCGGCATGATGGGCCTGACGCCCCTGGCGGTCGACGCCCTCACGCTGCCGGAGATGCCGGCGATGATCGAGGGCTTTCGCCGCGTCCACGGCGGCGAGGAGGAGGCGCCGATACCGAGCCTCGACGTGTTCATGACGGCGCTCGCCGAGCACCGAAGAGCCTAAGCAGACTTGCGTTGGCAGGCTAACGCTTCGTCCGCTTGGGTTCTTGTTTCGTCGCGGATTTTTGTCGCAAAACTGGTCGCCACCTTTGCAAAATCTGCCTAGCACAGGAGGGCGCCGGTATGAGCGAGCCGCTGAAGATCCGCTTCGGCACCGACATCTCCTCCGCCAAGGCCGGCCTGACCAACCTCGCGGCCTCGGTGGTCGCCGATGTCGGGCTGGTCTCGACGGCGCTCAACAAGGACACGCAGGCCCAGAGCGGCTACGGCCAGGCGGTCGCCAAGGTCGCCCGGGCGGTGGGCGACGACTATGCGGCGATGACCGCCGCCGGCCTGAAGGCCGCCAACGACACCGAGGGCAGCGCCGTCGCCCGCGCCGCCGGCCAGACCAACGTGGCAAGCGCGGCGATCACCACCTCACTCACCGCCGGCAGCCGGAGCGGCTCAGGCGCGATCGGAGGGATCGTGCCCAAGCGCGTCAGGGCGTCTCGCAGACTTGACCGAGCGTCCCAAACATCGAAAAATCGCCCCAATCTCATTCCCCGTCCAGTTGCTCGGCCCGATACCCTAGATCATAGAAGACGCCACATCGTGTCTGGGGCGCCTCCGATTTATGCCGCGCTATCGCTTCAGTCTAAGCATCTACGGGCAGACTCTTCGGGAAGGAGCCTGGATCGGTCTCGCCGATGAACAGGCGGCCCTGGAAAAAGCACATCAGCTCGTCGAGGCGCTTCTCACCCTCGGCGACCGCACGGTGACGTGGACGGATGGCGTGCTGGTGGTCGAGAGCAGCGACGGCCGCGACATCATCCACGTCCCGATCGTCGACCTCGTTGCGGGTGATGCGACAGGGCTGCACCATTGAGGGATCGACCGGTTCGAGGCACGTGCTCGAAACCCCGGAAGAGGAGCCGGCAGCCCGATACACGGAGGGGCGTCGCGCGGGCAACGGTCCGACGCGGGGGCGGGCCGGACTCTGCCGGCGTGCTGACCGGTCTCGCTGTTCGACGGGCCTCGGGACCGTGCGGTCCCAAATGGAGGCCGGCGCGGGCGGTTCATTCACCGTAAGCAGCAGAACGCCCACCTGAGGGTTAGGACCTCGGCGGGCGGCTGTCGTCGGGGATTGGGGAATCCGCTGCTGTCCTGTCAACGTGAGCCCAGGGGCGATGGTTCCGGCCGGGCTTGCTCATCGCTCGGGCAGCGGGGATGCGGGCCGTTCGATCGGATACGGAAACGCGCTCCCCGCGTCCGCTCCATGATGCCCTCGCCGACTGAAGTCCTAGGCCCAACAGCCTAGAGCCCTTGATCGATTTCCGCTGGGAAAGAACGCCTATTTTGAGCAATATGCGTTCTTCCGGGTGAGGTGAGGCCAGTCTATGAATTTTTCCCCCGCACAGCCGGACGGGCTTCCCGGATCGCGGGGTGAGATCATCGTGTCGCCGCCCTCCCCCGCCCTGGAATGCCGGGTCGCGCGCCTGACGGCTGCCGGTGCCACGCTCGTCGTGCCGGCCGGGGCGGTGGTGCCGGACGCGCTCACGTTGGCCATCGCCGGGGAATTCGTGATGCGCCGCTGCCGGGTGACGTGGCGGCGGCCGGGACGGGTCGGGGTGACGTTCGAGATGCCGGTCTGAGGCTTCGTCGGCCGCGGCGTAACGGGCTGCCGCTCAGAGCGACCGGATCCGGTCCTCGATCCGCCGGGCCTCGTCCTCGTCGATCTCGACCGGACGGCTGGTATCGTTCGGTAGGCCCGGGCCGGTCTGCGCGATGGTCGCGTCGCGCGGGCGCGCGTTGGGGCCGTTCGAGATGTTGGGTTGTGCCGTATCCTGGCGGGTGTCGTCGGCCATCGGTGCTTCCTCTGCAGGCTGCGCGTCTCCGCCGGGGCAATCGACGGGGCGCGCCAACGTTCCGGCGCCGTCGCACCGGCCGTGCATCGCCCGCGCCTCGGATCATCCGGTCCTCAGATCACCCGCACCTTCGTGCCGACGGGAACGAACCGGTAGAGTTCGATCACATCGTCGTTGAGCATCCGGAAGCAGCCGGCCGAGGCGGCGCGACCGATCGAGCTCGGGTCGGTGGTGCCGTGGATGCGGTAGAGCGACGAGCCGAGATAGAGCGCCCGGGCGCCGAGCGGGTTGCGCGGGCCGCCGGCGACGTGGCGCGGCAGGCCGGGGCGACTGCGCCGCATCTCCGGCGTCGGCGTCCATTGCGGCCATTCCTGCTTGGCGGTGACCGTCTCGACGCCCTTCCAGCCCGTGCCCGGCCGGCCGACCGCCACCCGGTAGCGAATCGCCGTGCCGTCGCCGCGTACGAGGTAGAGGACGCGCGCCGCGGTATCGACCACGATGGTGCCGGGCGCCTCCGCCCCCGGATAGCCGACCACCTTGCCGCGCCGTACCGCCGGCAGGCTGATGGGCGCGGGAGCCAGGATCGGCGGGGCCGCCGGCGGCGCGGCGGGCACCGGTCCAGCGAGGGCCGGCGGCGGCTCGGCCGGGAGCGCGGCCATGCGCGTAGGAGCCGGCGCGGGCGGGCCCGGCACGATCTCGGGGGACAGGGCGGTCAGGCGCATCGGAGCGTCCGGCAGCGGCAGGGCCGGCACGGTCGCGGGCGCCTCGCCGACGGCCATGGCGCCGGGCGTCTCGACGGCGGCGGCGGGGCGGGAGCGGCAGCGATAGACCCGGCGCCCGTCCGCCCGCATCGTCACCGGCCCGATCGCGTCGACGACGATCTGTCGGGGTTCGGCGCGAGTCTCGGCGCGCCGGTCCTCCACCGTGCGGAAGCAGCGCATATGCAGGCGGTAGCCGATCGCGGTGTCGGAGACCTTGTCGATCCGGCAGCGCAGGTCGTGCGCGTCGAGCCGCGCCTCGGCCGCCGGCTTCAGCCGGATCTCGAACGCCCGCGGGCTCGCCGGATCGGCGCAATCGGCCGGGCTCGGCGCCCACCAGCCCACCGGCGACTCGTCGGGGCTCATCGCATGGGCGGTCGGCCCATGGGCGGTACTCGCACCGCCGAGGAGGAGAGCGGGCAGGAGCCGGCCGAGGCGTCGCATCGTGCAGGGGGTCCGGACGGGAAATCGAGGGCGGATCATCGCGGGGGCGCGGCCTGCGCCGCGGCGACGGGGCGGAAGCCGGCGGGACGGAATCCGGCAGGTCCTGGGCCGGCAGATTCCGGCGCGGCGCCGACCACCACGAACCCACTCCAGCCGCGCCGCGGCGCCGGGCCCGGTTCCGCCACCACGGCGATGTGGACGGCCTCGCCGGCCCGGCTCTGGTCCCGGATCGGCGCAGCGGCGGGCGCCTCCGACTCCTCGAACAGGCCCGCCCGCAGGACGAGCGGCGCATCCTCGGCGATGGTCCCGCGCGGCCCGGCCTCGGCGACCGGGGCGAACCCGCCCGGCGCGCGCAAGGCGGCCATCCGGGTGCCGAGGCGGTCGAGGGCGAGGCGGATCGGCCGGGCCTGCGGGGCGTCGAGGACTGCGAGGGCGGCCCGCGTGTCGGCCGGCGCCGGCACCACGTGGACGACGCGGTAGCGGCGCTCCTTCAGCCGGCGCAGCAGGGCGGGCAGGATCGCGACGGTGCGGGGCTGGATGTCGTGCAGCAGGATGATCCCGCGCCCGGCGGCGTCGAGGCGGGCCATCACCCGCTCCAGCACGGCCGCCGGGGCGATCCGCTTCCAGTCGTCGCCGTCGACGTCGATGCTGAACGGCACCAGCCGCTGCGCGGCAGCGTAGCGGTCGAGGGCGGGAGTGTGCCCGAGGCCGGGGAAGCGGAAGAACGGCGACAGGGACGTCGCGTTGTCGGTGAGGACGGTGCGGGCCGCCTCCAGCCCGCCATTGATCTGGTCGCGCCGCGCCGCGGAACTGCGGACCCGATCGAGGTAGCGGTGCGACCAGGTATGGGTCGCGATCGTGTGGCCGCTGGCGGCGGTGCGGCGCAGGATGGCGGGGAACTGCGCCACCATGCTGCCGACGACGAAGAACGTCGCCTTCACGCATTCGGCCTCGAGCGCGTCGAGCACCGCGGTCGTGCGCCGGGGCAGCGGCCCGTCGTCGAAGGTCAGCACCACCTCGCCGCGCTCCAGCGGCAGGGTGCGGCCGTAGCTCGCCGTCCCGACCGGCCCTTGCGAGAACGGCACGTCCAGAGTGCGGGCCGTGCCGAGCGCCGCCGGTCCGCAGGCCTCTGCCGCAAGGCCGGGCGGCGCGCACAGCAAACCGGACAGCAGCAGGAGCTTGAAGCAACGCACGAACAAACTCCGCCACTTACCCGGCCGGTCCGGGTAAATTCTCACGCAAATCTGAGTCGCAGGTAAACGCCCCGCCCTCGGGCAATAGTCTCTCCGGGACGGTGGCGCGGGACATCCTCTCTTGGAGATCGGTAGGCGCCTCGACATGACCAGTCCAACAAGGTTAATTCCTGCGTAATCTCCCCGTTTCGTCATCGATGGCAGCGATCGAGACGGCGCCGAGGCTCTGGATCGACTGTCGCGTACAGGCCTCGCGCCGGGTGACGGAATTGACGAGGGACGACGTCCGGGTTTCGCCCTCGGTCCCTCCGCACGGGCGCGGGCCGCCTTAACCCGGCGCTAACCATGGCCGTCGTTCCGTCAGGAAGGGAGCAGCGGATTCTCGGGCGGATGGCACGGCGCGGACATACCCTTCGGGCCGAGAGCCGGCCGCACGGCGCGAATCCCGCACCGCAAGAGGCACCTGCGCCGCTGGCGCCCGGCCTCCTGACCCTCGCGCGCTGGCGGCTCCTCGCCATGCACCGGGAGGCGCATGTCGGGCATGTCGGCGGCAACCTGTCGGCCTTCGACGCGATGATGCTCGTCCACCACGAGATGCTGGGCGCCGCCGACCGCTTCGTCCTCTCGAAGGGCCACGCGGCCGGCGCGCTCTACGTCACGCTGTGGAGCCGCGGCCTGATCTCCGAGGCCGAACTCGCCAGCTTCCATGCCGACGCCACGCGGCTGCCCGGCCACCCGCCCGCAGGCGGCCTGCCGGGGATCCGCTTCGGCACCGGCAGCCTCGGCCACGGCCTGCCGCTGGCCGGCGGGCTCGCCCTCGCGGCCCGGCTGCAGCGGCGGGAGGGCCGGGTATTCTGCCTGACCTCCGACGGTGAGTGGCAGGAGGGCTCGACCTTCGAGGCCCTGATCTTCTGCGCCCACCGGCGGCTGTCCAACCTGACGATCCTGATCGACCACAACCGCCTGCAGGGCTTCGGCACAACGGCGGAGGTCGCCTCCCTCGACCCGATCGGACGCGTGCTGGCCGGGTTCGACGTCGAGATCCGCGAGGCGGACGGGCACGACCTCCCCGACATGCGCCGCGCGCTGGTCCCCGGCACCGACCGGCCGGTGGTCGTCGTGCTTCACACCGTGAAGGGCCGCGGCGTCCCGGCCATCGAGGGGCGCCTCGACAGCCATTACCTGCCGCTCACCGAGGACCAGGTCCGCGCGGCGATGCTCGGCATCCCGCCCACCGGAAACGCACCCGGGACGGGGTACGCGTGATGCGGCGCGAATTGTGCGAGGCGCTCGTCGCCCGGTCCGCGCGCTCGGACCTCGTCTTCCTCACCGGCGATCTCGGCTTCGGCGCCCTCGAACCCCTGCGCGACGCGCTCGGCGACCGCTTCATCAATGCGGGCATCGCCGAGCAGAACATGATCGGGGTCGCCGCGGGGCTGGCGAGCGAGGGGCTGGAGCCCTGGACCTACACGATCGCGCCGTTCTGCTACGCCCGCGCCTTCGAGCAGATCCGCAACGACATCTGCTTCCACCGCCTGCCGGTGCGCCTGCTCGGCAACGGCGGCGGCTACGCCTACGGGGTCATGGGGCCGACCCATCACGCGCTCGAGGATTACGGGGTGCTCGCGACGCTCCCCGGATTGCGGATCTTCGTGCCGGCCTTCGACAGCGACGTGGCGGCGGTGGTGGAGGCGGCCGGCATCGAGCCCGGACCGGCCTATCTGCGGCTCGGCCGCGGCGAATTGCCGGCGGGCTGCGCCGCCCCGGCCTATGCGCCCTGGCGCCGCCTGCGGCCTGGGCGCGGCCCCGTCGTTGTCGCGGTGGGGCCGATCGCCGGCATCGCCTGGTCGGCCTTCGCGCGGGACGGCGAGGACGGGCCGGACCTGTGGGCGGTGAGCGAATTGCCGCTCGCCCTGAACCAGCCGCCGCGGGATTTCATCGAGGCCTTGAGCGGCCGCAGGCTCTGCGTCGTCGAGGAGCACGTCGCCCAGGGCGGCCTCGGCCAAGCGCTCGCCGCCTGGTGCCTGGAGGGCGGTGTCGCACTCGCCGGATTCCGCACCGCGACGGCCGCCGGCTACCCGTCCGGCACCTACGGCTCGCAGGCCTTCCACCGGCGCGAAAGCGGCCTCGACGCCGCCTCGCTGCGCGAAAGACTGATGCCATGATCCCGTCCGACGCCGACTGGATCGACACCCTCAAGGGGCCGATCGCCGTCCTCGGCGCGGGCGGCTTCGTCGGGTGCAACCTCTTCCGGCACATCCTGGCGCGGCGCCGCGACGTCTATGCCGTCGCCCGCACCCTGCCGGCGCCGCGCCTGCGCGGCATTGATCCGGGCCACCTGATCGCCGTCGACCTCACCGATCGGGCGGCGACCGCCAACTTCGTCGAGGCGATCGGCCCGGCGACGGTGTTCGACTGCGTCGCCTACGGCGCCTACTCGTTCGAGACCGACGCCGACCTGATCTACGCCACGAACTTCACCGCCCTCGTCGGGCGGATCGAGCGCCTGGCCTCGAGCGGCCGTCTCGCGGCCTACATCCATGCCGGCTCGTCCTCGGAATACGGCCTGAACTCCGCCTCGCCTACCGAAGAATCGGGCCTCGTGCCGAACAGCGCCTACGCGGTCTCGAAGGCGGCGGCCGCGCACTACATCGCCTATGCGGGCAAGACGCGCCGCTGGCCGGTGGTCAACCTGCGGCTCTACTCGGTCTACGGCCCCTACGAGGATGCCGGCCGGTTGATCCCGGCCGTGGTCTCGCGCGGGCTCGCCGGTTCCTATCCCGACCTCGTCGACCCGGGAATCGCCCGCGACTTCGTCTATGTCGAGGACGTCTGCGCGGCCTTCGTGCGGGCCGCGGCCAAGATGTCGCTCGACCTCTACGGCGAATCGCTCAACATCGGCACCGGGACCGAGACGACGATCGGCGACCTCGCGGCGACAGCGCGGGAGCTGTTCGGCATCGCCGAGCCGCCGCGTTTCGGCGCCATGGCGCCGCGCGCCTGGGACCTCGCCCGCTGGCAGGCCGATCCCGGCAAGGCGGAGCGCCTGCTCGGCTGGCGCGCGACGACGCCGCTCGCGGACGGGCTGTCGCGCACCGCCGCCTGGATGCGCGAGGCCGGCGCCGAGATCGCCGGGCTCACCAAGGCGGGCGTCCCGCGCCGCCGCAGCATCGCCGCCGTCATCGCCTGCTACAAGGACGAGGAGGCGGTGCCGATCATGCATGCCCGCCTCACCGCGGTGTTCCGCAAGATCGACGTCGATTACGAGATCATCTTCGTCGACGACGCTAGCCCCGACGGCTGCGCGGCGCGGATCCGCGAGCTGTCGGCCTCCGATCCGCACGTGCTCGGCATTACGCATTCGCGCAATTTCGGCTCGCAGATGGCGTTCCGCAGCGGCATGGAGCTGGCGACCGCCCAGGCCTGCGTGCTGCTCGACGGCGACCTCCAGGACCCGCCCGAGCTGATCGAGCCGTTCTACCGCGAATGGGTGGCGGGCGCCGACGTCGTCTACGGCCGCCGCGTCCAGCGCGAGATGCCGGTGGTCTGGGGCCTGCTCTACAAGGCGTTCTACCGGGTCTTCGCCGCCTTCAGCTACGTGCGCATCCCGCACGATGCCGGCGATTTCTCGCTGATGGACCGGCGGGTCGTCGGCTGGCTGCTCAACTGCCCCGAGCGCGACCTGTTCATGCGCGGGCTTCGCGCCTATGTCGGCTTCCGGCAGACCGGGGTCGATTACGTGCGGCCCAAGCGCATGTTCGGCACCAGCACCAACAACCTGCTCTCCAACCTCGAATGGGCCAAGCGCGGGATCTTCTCGTTCAGCAACGCCCCGCTCAAGATGCTCACCGCCGCCGGCATCGCGCTGCTCGGCCTGTCGGGCCTCATCGGCCTCGCGATGGTGATCCTGCGCCTCCTGGTGCCGGACATCGCCCCGCGCGGCGCGGTCTCGACCCAGCTGGCGATCCTGTTCTTCGGCGCCCTCAACCTGTTCGCCATCGGGCTGATCGGCGAGTACGTCGCCAAGATCATGGAGGAGGTGAAGGGGCGCCCGCGCCTGATCCGGGCGGCGCTGATCCGCAACGGCGTGGCGACCGACCTCCCGCCGGAGGGAAGGCCGCGCCCGTGACCGCCATCCTCGCGACGCCCGACGCCCCGCCGCGCGACCGCACGAACCCGGATCGCGGCCTGCGGGACATGCCGGCGGGGACCCGCCTCGGCCACCTGCCCTTCGCCGTCGTGCTCGGGCTCGCGGCCGCGCCGAACCTGATCTTCCTCGCCACCCATCTGGCGAGCGCGCCGCTCGCCGCGGCGGCGGTGGCGCTCCTGTCGGGGGCCCTGGCCCTGGTCCTGCGCGACCTCGCCCGGACCCGCGCGCCGCTCGATCGCCCGCTCCTCGGGGTGGCGCTCGCGGCCGGCTTCGCGCTCTGCCTGCTCGGCGGCCAGACGCATCTGTTCTTCGCCAACGACGACTGGCTGATCCGCGACGCGGTCCTGCACGATCTCGTCGCCGGGCCCTGGCCGGTCGGCTACCTCTATGCCGGCGAGCCGACGATGCTGCGCGCGCCGCTCGGGCTCTACCTGCTGCCGGCGGCGATCGGGAAGGTCGTCGGGCTGCAGGGGGCCCATGTCGCGCTGCTCGCCCAGGACGGGCTGCTGTTCGGGTGCCTGCTCTACGGCTTCGCCCGGACCGTGCCGTCGCACCGGCGGGGCCTCGTTCTGATCGCGGTCTTCGTCGCGTTCAGCGGCTGGGACGTCGTCGGCAGCCTACTGGCCGGCGACCGGCTGATCCCCGGCCGGCATCTTGAGCAATGGGCGGGGGAGCTGCAATTCTCCTCCCACGCGACGCAGCTGTTCTGGGTGCCGAACCACGCCGCCTCCGGCTGGATCTTCGTCTGCGCCTACTGCCTGTGGCGTGCGGGCACCCTGCGGGCGACCTCCCTCGCGGTGGTGTTCGGCCTCTGCGTGCTGTGGTCGCCGCTGAGCATGATCGGCGCCCTGCCCTTCCTGGCCGTGGCGTGCCTCGCCGATGCCGCGCATCGCCGGCTCACCCCCGGCACCCTGGCCGTTCTCGCGCTCGCCGGCCTCGGGCTCGCGCCGGTGGCGCTCTATCTCGGCACCGATGCCGGGCGCGTCCCGCACGGGCTGCAAGCCATGGGCGGGGATTTCCTCCTGCGCTACGGCCTCCTGCTCCTGCTCGAACTGGTGCCGCCCCTGCTCGTCCTCGGCCTCGTGCCCGGGCGCCGGGATCCCTGGTCCCGGTTCGAGACCGGGCTCGTCGTCGTCCTCCTCGTGCTCGCCCCGCTCTACCGGCTCGGGGGGGCGGATTTCGTCATGCGCGCCTCGATTCCCGCCCTCGCCCTGCTGGCTGTGCAGGTCGGCGCCGCAGTCCCGGCCCTCGACGCCCGGCGCCGGCTTGCGGCCCTCGCGATCCTGGGGATCGGCGCGGCCACGCCGCTTTCCGAGGTGATTCGGGCCGTGACCGAACCGCCCTTCTCGATCAGCGCCTGCAACCTGCTCGCCGCCGCCCGGACCCCGCCCAATGACGGCCCGCTCGTCCACTACGTCGCGCGCCTCGACGCGCTGCGGGGCCACCTCGCCGACACGGTTCTCGCCAAGCCCGGGACGACGATCCGGCTCGTGCCGCACGCCACGTGCTGGCCGGACCATCCGATACATCAGGAAGGCGCCGGGACGGTGTTCTAAGCTGATTTCGCAAAGGCGGCTGCCGGTTTTGCGACAGAAATCTGCGACAGAACAAGCGTGTACGCGGACGAAGCGTTGGCCTGCCACCGCAAGTCTGCCGAGAGAGCGTCCGGCGACCGCCCGGGACGGCCGTCCCGTCGCTCAGGACCGCACGTCGCTTCCGGCCGCGAGGGGGCGGCGCGCCGTGACGGTGTAGCCGAGGCAGTCCTCGCCCCAATCCGCGCGGAGGGACAGGGTGCCGATCACGGCGAGCAGGCCGAGGAGCGGCAGGAGCGCGACGCCGAGGAGGCGGCGCGCCGGGTTGCCGCGCCCGTCCAGGAGCGGGATCAGGCACAAGGCCATCGCCTTGTAGCAGGCGACGGTGACGGGATTGCCGCGGGCGGTGACCCGTACCGCGTGAAAGCCCGCCCGGCGCAGCAGCAGGTCGAGGGAGGACGGCGTGTAGCGCCAGTAATCGTAGGGGATGAAATGCCAGCGGGCCGCGAAGGGGACGGTCAGCACCAGGCGGCCGCCGGGACGCAAGGCCGCGAAGAGCTGCCCGAGGAACGGCTCCGGCGCCTCAATATGCTCCAGCACCTCGGTGCACAGGGCGACGTCGACGGAAGCCGGCGCGACGTTCCAGTCGCTGCCCTCGAAATACTCCGTATCCGGCACGGCATAGCCGAAGCGGTCGCGGGCGTCGCACGTATCGATGCCGCGGTAGCGCGCCGTCGGCGGCAGGAGAGGGCGGAAGACTTGGGCGCCGCACCCGACATCGAGCACCACGCCGGAGGCGGTGGCGAGCTCGACGCGCAGGTCGCGCCAGGCAGACCCGGCCTGGAGATCGAGGAGGCGCCGTCCCGCCGCGAGCACGTCGTCCCACCGGGAGCGCCGGGGGCGGAAGACCGGCGGCTTGAATTGCTCCGCCTGATGCTCGACCAGGTTGCGGCGCGTGGCGTGCGTGCTCATCCGGCGGCATCCCGAGGGTCGAAGCCGCGCAGGCCAGGAGCCGGATGGCAGCCACTCGACCACAGATGATTCTGATTGTCTGATGAAGAGAAGTGGCGCGCCCGAAAGGATTCGAACCTCTGACCCCCAGATTCGTAGTCTGGTGCTCTATCCAGCTGAGCTACGGGCGCCCGATCGAAGATCGCGTCTTCGATAATGTGACAGCCGATGCCGGAATGGACCGTGCATGACCGTGATCGACAAGAGTAAAATGGCGCGCCCGAAAGGATTCGAACCTCTGACCCCCAGATTCGTAGTCTGGTGCTCTATCCAGCTGAGCTACGGGCGCCTGACCGGGGGGAGCGGTGCGCCCCGCCGGTGAGGTGGGATCTAAGGGGTCCGCCCTGGCTTGGCAACCCCTATTTCGCCGGCGGAAGAGCGCGGTGGACGGAGGAGCGAAGAGGGGGCCGACGGGCGGCCCCCTCCCCGGTCAGAAGCCCGCCTGGGTGACGAACTTGGTGTTGAGATAGGCCTCGATCGCCTCCGAGCCGCCCTCGCTGCCGTAGCCCGAATCCTTCACGCCGCCGAAGGGCGTCTCCGGCAGCGCGATGCCGTGGTGGTTGATCGACATCATGCCGCTCTCCACCCGCGTGGCGAGCTTGGTGGCGGTCTCGGCCGAGCGGGTATAGGCGTAGGCGGCCAAGCCGTAGGGCAGGCGGTTGGCCTCCGTGAAGGCCTCCTCGTCGTCCGAGAAGCGCTGGATCGCCGCGATCGGCCCGAAGGGCTCCTCGTTCATGATCCGGGAATCGAGCGGCAGGTCGGTGAAGACCGTCGGCTCGAAGAAGTTGCCCTGGTTGCCGAGACGCTTGCCGCCGGTGCGCAGCTTCGCGCCCTTCTGCTCGGCATCGGCGACGAAGCCCTCCATCGCCTCGATGCGGCGGCCATGGGCGAGCGGGCCCATCTTCACCCCTTCCTCCAGGCCGTTGCCGACCTTGAGGCCGCGGGAGAGATCGACGAAGCCGTCGACGAAGGCGTCGAATACCGAATCGTGGACGAGGAAGCGGGTCGGCGCGACGCAGACCTGGCCCGCATTGCGGTACTTGTTGGCGCCGAGCACCTGCACGGCCTTCTGCACGTCGGCATCGCGGAAGACGATCGCCGGGGCGTGGCCGCCGAGCTCCATCGTGGCGCGCTTCATGTGCTTGCCGGCGAGCGCGGCGAGTTCCTTGCCGATCGCGGTCGAGCCCGTGAAGGTGATCTTGCGGATGATCGGGTGCGGGATGAGGTACGACGAGATCTCCGCCGGGTCGCCGAAGACGAGGCCGAGCACGTCGCCCGGAACGCCGGCATCCAGCAGGGCCTGGATCAGGGCGGTGCAGCTCGCCGGGGTGTCCTCGGGCCCCTTGAGGATCACCGAGCAGCCGGTGCAGAGCGCGGCCGAGACCTTGCGCACCGCTTGGTTGATCGGGAAGTTCCACGGCGTGAAGGCCGCGACGGGGCCCACCGGCTCGCGGATGACGAGCTGCATCACGCCCTCCGCCCGGGGCGGGATCACCCGGCCATAGGCGCGCCGGCCTTCTTCCGCGAACCAATCCATGGTGTCGGCGCCGCCGAGCACCTCCATCTTCGCTTCCGCCAGCGGCTTGCCCTGCTCGAGGGTCATGATCCGGGCGATCGCGTCGGCACGCTCGCGCATCAGGTTGGCGGCCTTGCGCAGCACCTTGCTGCGCTCGAAGGCCGACACCTTGCGCCACGCCTTGAAGCCGCGATCCGCCGCCTCGAGCGCCTGGTCGAGGTCCTGGCGGGTCGCCACCGCGAGCTGGCTCAGGGTCTCGCCGGTGGCCGGGTTGAGGATCGGCAGGGTCTGGCCGGCGCTGCCGGCGCGCCACTCGCCGGCAATATGGAGCTTCACGTCTGAAAACATCGGGGGCTCATCCTCGTACCGGAGGGGACCGCCCTTAACTAAGGCGCTCCCTCCCGGCGAGACAGGCTCCGCCGCGCAACGCCCCGCCTCCCGGGCGCGCCTTGTCTGTCAGAGCTCCGCCTGACAGACTTCCCGCTCCGTCGCTTGCCGGGCTCAGCGCGCGCCGATGGCCCGGGCGATGTCCTCGAAGCGCTTCTGCGTGGTGCCGATCTGGCCGTAGACGTTCTGGCGCGTGCAGGCCGACACCGTCATGCCGTAGTAGAACATGCCGGATTCCTGCTGGTTGCGGCAGTCGAGGTAGTTCGGCAGCACGAAGATCGACGACATGACGGCCGCGAACAGCCCGAACTTCAGCAGCAGCTTCACCGGCCAGGGCAGGTAGGAGAAGGTACGCTCCTTCTTGTGCTCGGCCGGCACCTGCTGCACGACGATGCGGATGTTGTCGCGGTCGTGATCGAGGCTGCCGCCGCGATCCTGCAACCGATTCATCCCGCGGTCGAGGCGCTCGATCCCGCTGCTGCGCTGATAGCCGTGCATCCTGTCTTCCCAGGCTCCGACCACGGTCGTGGTTCGTCCCGATGATCTCGCCGCCGCCGGATTAAATTTTCGTGCGCCGCAACGGTTGCACTCTTCCGACTTCGGCGGTTGTGCAGGAAAACTTGCGGCGGCGCGGGAATGGATCGGAGGCGATGCGATCCGCCGCGCGCCAAGTGCGTCGTGATGCGGCCGCGCGCCAGGATGCGGTCGCGCGCCAGGATGCGGCCACGCGCCAGGATGCGGTCGCCATGTGCGCCCGCGCACGCCCGTCCGGCCCGGGATCCGGCACAAGGAACAAGCCCTGACGGGCGTTCCTCCAAGACTTCGAGCCGCCCGCGGGGGCGGCTTTTTTTCTGTTCGGAGGGCGTTCGCCGGCGTCGGAGCAAGGCCGTCAGAGAACGACGTGCAGCCCGAATGTCTCCGGCCGGAACGGCAGCCGAAAGGTGGCGGCGAAACCGGCATGGAGGTGGCGCACCACCGTGGCGCGGCGCTTGCCGAGGGTCACGACCTCGCCCACCGGCGGCAGCTCGGTCGCCGCGATGGCCGCGCCGGTCATCGACAGGTCGACGATCGTGCCCGTCAGGACCCGGCCGTCGGCACGGCGGATCTCGAGGGTGCGGTGGGTCGGCACGATGCGCGGGTCGCTGCGCTGGTCGGCGCGCCCGCTCGCCTGGTCGGCGAGCCAGTGCAGGCGTGCGGCGAAGCGGGTCAGGCGCTCGGGCCCGACATCGACCGCGAGGGTGAACCCGTCCGCCGAGATGGTCTGGATGGCGCCGGCCACCGGGCCGACATCGTCGAGGTAGAGCGTCACGGGATCGCCCAGGAGGCCCCGCTCCGGCGCCAGCACCTCGATCGCCGCGAGGGAGAGGCTCCGGGTCTCGCATACATGCTCCGCCCCGCCCGGCAGGAGGTAGCGGCCGCTGACCCGGATCTGGATCGGCTGCGCATCCGGTTCCGGTTGAGGCTGGATATGCAACTTCAAGGTGTCCGCCAAGATCTTACAAACGCATGCCGACAGGATCGCGCGGAGCTCGGCCGGCCGCAAGGCCGCGTGTCGCTCCCCGATCATCTTCCGGCGCCAGACTTAATGTCAGGTGCATGGGATCGCCGTAACGGACGGTCCAGGGGGTGGCGAGATCCGCGCAGGGCTGGGTCGGTCCGCTCCGCAGGACAGTCGGTCCGTAGTTCCGGGCATCGACTGCGTGCCGTTCGACCGGAATCCCGGCGCGGTTCCCGCCGGCACGGGACAGTTTCGACTTCGCGCCGGACGTCCGACCCCGGTCAGTCACTCGAACTCGTCGGCGGCCATGCCAATTGTCGCTGGGTCGGATTCTTCGCTCCCTGCTCGAGAAACTCGGATCTGCATCGAATTCGAGCCAATTGCTTGAGGGAGGGTTCGCACCTGCCTGCTTTCCTGGATCAATGGCGAACGAAGCGGGCACAGGGTCATGGGTTCACAGACGGCCATCGGGACGCGCGGGACCGCGCACGGGCGCGACATGACCCTGCGCGAAGCGGAAGACCGGCTCATCGCCCTCGAAGCGTTGACGACCGAGCTGATCCGGGCCCTTCGCGGCGCCGGGGTGCTGCGGGAGACGCAAGCGGAGGCGCTGCTCGACCGGGTCGAGGAGCTGATGACCGGCCGGCCGGGCGCCACCTTCGCGGCCCAGCAGCTCGCCGCCGCCGCCGACCCGCAGGGTCCGGGGCCGCAGGGCCTCGGTGACGACGACGCCACGCCGGAGGCCCATCTCTGCGCCAGCTTCCGCCGGATCCTGTACGGGCGCGAGGACACTGCCGGCCCGTAGCGCGCCGGACCCACGCAACACGCCACGCAATCCTGCGGACATCCCCCGCCGCTAGAGCATCGTCGGACGAAGCGGATACCGGTTCGTCGCAGAAGATGCGGCACGAGCAAAGCTCGCGAGCAGCGTTCGATGGCAAGGCGATCGGGCGCTGCTCTCGCGGCGGCGTTCCGGCCGAAGAGCCGGGACGCCGCGAAGGGGGAAAGATGACGAGATCGACCGGCCCGTGGACGGGCCTCGTGGTGCGCGGCCTCCTGACGGCCGTCTTCCTGGTGGCGGCCGGCATGAAGCTCGCCGCCGTGCCGTTCGAGGTCGAGGGCTTCGCGCGCTTCGGCTATCCCCTCTGGTTCCTGTACGCGGTCGGTGCGGCGCAGGCGCTCGGCGCCGTGATGCTGTGGGTCCGCGGCACGGCCGTCTACGGCGCGCTGCTCATCGCCGCCATCATGGTCGGCGCGGTGGTGAGCCATCTGCGGGCCGGCGACGCGCCGGCGATGGCGCTCCCCGCCCTGGTCCTGCTCGCCCTGGCGGCCGGCCTCGCCTATGCGCGGCGCGGCGAGCTCCGGCCGGCGGCGCTGCCGGCCTGATCCTCCCTCGTCCGCTCTCGGCTACTCCGCGGCGAAGAGGCCGGCGGGCTCCTCCGCCGCGCCCTTCGGGTTGCCGGGAGCGGTCTCGCAGCCCAGAGCCGGCAGCGCGACGACGCGGTTGCCGCGGAAATCGGTGCGGCACACCGCGGCGCCCCGGCTCTCGACATAGGCGAGCAACCGCCGCGCCCGGCCCGGCGAGCGCGAGCCGATGGCCCGGGCGAGCGCGTCGTCGGAAGGGCACGGGGCACCGGCGCGGGCGGCCCGCGCCAGCAGCAGGAACAGGCCCTGCACCTCCTCCGGCAGGCCGGCGCAGGCGGCCATCACGGCCTCCGCCTCGTCACCGTCGGCCGCCTCGCCGTCGACGCCGGCCCGCGCGATGGCGAGCCGCCGGCGGAAGCGGCCGAGATCGAGGGGCTCGCCGGGCAGCCGGCGCATCCGGCAGCGCACCAGGAAGTCCTGGTAGAGCACGGCGATCGGGTGGTGAGCGCCGTCCGGATCGGCGGCGATCTCGCGCAGGATGTCGGCGAGCGCCGCGTCCCGGTCCGCCTCGCTCATGCTCGGGGCCACCTCGACCGGCTCCGGCGGGCGGTACTGGGCGAGTTGCTGCAGGAGATCGGTGGGCGTTGCCCGCGGCGCCGGGGCCGGGCGGGGAGCGGGCATCCAGGCCACCTCGCTCTCGGTCGGCGTCAGGATCAGCTCGCGAAGGTCGTCGCCGGCGGCCGGGCTCGGCAGCGGCACGAGCTTGGGGCTCGACGAGCGCGCCGAGGTCGCCACCGGCCCGATGGCGATCGGCAGCGGGCGCTTCGACAGCGCGGGCCCGAGCGCGATGAAGTGGCCGCGCTCGAGATCGCGAAAACTCTCGGCCTGGCGGCGCTCGAGGCCGAGGAGGTCGGCGGCCCGCGCCATGTCGATGTCGAGGAAGGTGCGGCCCATCAGGAAGTTCGACGCTTCCGCCGCGACGTTCTTGGCGAGCTTGGCGAGGCGCTGGGTCGCGATGATGCCGGCAAGCCCCCGCTTGCGGCCGCGGCACATCAGGTTGGTCATCGCGCCGAGCGACGCCTTGCGGGCCTCGTCCGAGACCTCGCCGGCGGCGGCCGGCGCGAAGAGCTGCGCCTCGTCGACCACCACGAGCACCGGGTACCAATGGTCGCGCTCGGCCTCGAACAGGCCGCCCAGGAAGGCCGCCGCCGCGCGCATCTGCGCCTCGACGTCGAGGCTCTCCAGGGTCAGCACCACCGAGACCCGGTGCGCCCGCACCCGGGCGGCGATCCGCTGGAGATCGGCCTCGCCGTGGTCGCCCTCGACCACGACGTGGCCGTGGGCCTCCGCCAGGGTGACGAAATCGCCCTCGGGGTCGATCACCACCTGCTGCACGTGCGGCGCGCTCTGCTCCAGCAGGCGGCGCAGGAGGTGCGACTTGCCCGAGCCGGAGTTGCCCTGGACCAGCAGGCGGGTCGCCAGCAACTCCTCCAGGTCGAGGGCGGCCGGCCGGCCGCCGCTCGCCACCCCCATCTCGACGCTGATCGTCATCTCGGCTCCCTGCGATGCCACGACTCGTAACACGGCCGGGGCGCTCCCGATCCGTGTCACCCGCAGGGGTCCACAGGGGAGTGGTCCACAAGGAGTGGTCCGGGGGGACGTCGGCGTCAGCCGGAGACCAGCGCCCTCGACCCCTCCCCCATCCGCTCGAGCATCCGCCGGCGCCACGCCTCGACCGGGTCGTCGGGTTCGAGGAGGGCGAGCGCGCTGACGCCGCGGGCCCACAGGAAGGCGCCCATCACCGCGTGATCGGCGTAGAGCGGGGCTTCGCCGCCGAGGAAAGCCTGCGCCCGCAGCACCGTGCGGACCGGCGCGAGCGTGCGCCGGAATGCGGCGAGCTGCGCCTCCGGATCGGGGCAGACCGCCTCCAGGGGCTTGCCGAACCGGGCCTCGCGGCTCTTCCGGAAATAGGCCTGGTCGGGTGCGGCGAGGTGGCGGTGGATGTCGAGGAGGAGGAGCGGCACCAGGCTCACGTGCAGCACCTGGTCGGTCCAGGCGACGTGGAAGCGGGTCAGCGCCGCCCCTGCCGGCCCGCCGAACAGCGACGGCCGGTCCGGATGGGCCGCCTCCAGATGGGCCGCGATGACCGACGACTCAGCGATCGCCCGCCCGTCCTCGACCAGCACCGGCACCTTGTCCGAGCCCGAGAAGGCGAGCGCGTCGGTCTCGGTGAAGCGCCAGGGCCGGCCTTCGAAGGGAAGGCCCTTGTGCTCCAGGGCGAGGCGGATGCGCCAGCAGAATGGGCTGAAGCGCCGGTCCGGATCGGCGGCGGCGAGTTCGTAGAGCACGCGGGTCAAAGGCGCTTCCTCCGGCGCGGCGCCCTCGGCAGGGGGCATCGGCGCGCGGAACGGATGATAGGGCCTGCGCCCGGTCCGGGCACCTCCGAATGCGTCGGGCGCCGGCCGACACGACGGATCATGTCCTCTTGAGGCTATGTGAGACGCCGCTCGATCCCATCGCGAACGAGCCCACCACGATTCAGCCTGACGCGTTCTCCCGAACCGAGGGCTGTCAGTACCCCTCTCCGCTTTCCCGGACGATGGCAGCGTCGGCGGACGAAGATGCGGGAGAGAGAGAATGGCTCACGACGGGCCATCCTGCGACGGACAGGGCTCCGGCCCTCAGAGCGCGGAGGCCGCCACCTGCGGATGCGCCGGCCGGCCCGCAGCCTTCTCGCCGCCGGCCTTCTCGGCGGACCGGATCGCCTTCCAGGCATTCGGCTGGGCGACGAAGGCGCGGAGCGCCGCGACGTTCTGCGCCGCCTCGGCCGGGCCGAGATCGCGGGTGAGGACCTGCTCGGCCTCGCCGAAGCGGCCCTGGAGCCCGAGGACCAGGGCGAGGTTCTGGCGCACCCGGTCGTCGGCGCGGGGATCGGTGCTGGCCTGGCGCAGGGTGGATTCGGCCTCGGGCAGGCGCTTGGCCAGCGCGTAGGACAGGCCGAGATTCGACAGGACCGCCGGCTCGCCGGGCACGATCTTCAGTGCCGCCTCGTAGTAGCGCTGGGCCTGGACGTGATCGCCCATCTGGTCGGCCACCGCGCCTTGCGCCGAAAGCACGCGCCAGTCCGGGTTGGCGGGGGAATGCGCGTTGCGCAGGACCTCGGCGGCTTCCGTGAAGCGGCCGACCTCGGCCAGGCTCTTGCCGTAGGCGGCGAGCACCGCCGGGTTCCTCGGGTTGCGCAGCGCCGCCTGCTGCAGCACCGCGGCGGCCTGGGCGCCCTGGTCGGTCGCCCGCAGGGCCTGGGCGTAGGCCATGGCGGTGCCGGTATCGGCGGGGTCCCGGGTGTAGCGCTCGGCGAGCCGTCCGACGTCGCGCCGAGCCGTGCTCCGCGGGGCGCTGGCGTCGATCGAGCCGGTGGTCAGGGGATTGCCGGTGAGAGGGTTGCGCGACAGGCAGCCCGAGGCCATCAGCGCCACCAATCCCGCCAGGGCGAGCCGCCGCAAGGGGCTCGCCGAGGCGCTCGGGCGGACGGGACGGGTCTCGACGGTCGCGGGCATCGGCCTCTCCGGGGACGGACCTGGGATGGCTGACCCCGCTCCCACGGCCCTCGATGAGTCCGGTGGTAGGTCGTTAACCCTAACCCGTCGTTAACGCTGGGGCGTGCCGGACGGCGTGGCCTCCGGAGCCGGCGGCGGCGTCTCGGCGGCGCCCCGGTCGGTGCCGGTGCCGTGGCGGCTCGGCGTCGCCGGGCCGTCGTGGCGGCTGCCATCCTCGACGCCGATCGTCTCGCAGCGCTCCAGCGGGTTGATGGGCTTGAGGTCCTCGGCCATGGCATGTCCTTCTCAGTCGGCGGTGTCGGGTCCTGGGTGACGCCGCAGGCCCGCCGGTGTTCCCGGCCGGCGCCCGGATTGACAACCGGTCCGGTTTGCCTCCCCCATCCGGCAATGGCTGTGCGCGTCGAAGGAAAGGGATGCCCCGCGTGACCACGCTCCTGCCCGCGACCGA
Source organism: Methylobacterium sp. DB0501 (assembly GCF_011043735.1). GTDB lineage: Bacteria > Pseudomonadota > Alphaproteobacteria > Rhizobiales > Beijerinckiaceae > Methylobacterium > Methylobacterium alsaeris. The sequence continues at coordinate 169,488 of NZ_JAAKGV010000010.1, forward strand.
GGATGCCGTCCCGATCCGCTGCGTCGACGCCGCCGGCTGGCCGGCCGTTGCGGCCGAGCTGCCGCCGCTCGCCGCCGCCTTCGCGGGCGCCAGCGGGTTCGAGGCCAAGCCCGGGCGCATCGCCCTGCTGCCAGGGCCGGACGGGGCGCTGGCGACCGTGCTGTTCGGGGTCGAGGCCGGCGAGCGGGCCGATCCGTTCGCCGTCGGGCGCCTGCCCGACGCCCTGCCCGAGGGCGCCTACCGCCTGGAAAACCTGCCGGGAGATCCGGCGCTCGCGGCTCTGGCCTGGCAGCTCTCGGGCTACCGCTTCGGCCACTACCGCGACCGGCCGGCGCCCAGGGCCCGCCTGGTGGCGCCCGCCGGCATCGATGCCGGCGAGATCGACCGCACCGCGCGGGCGGTCGCCGCCGGCCGCGACCTCGTCAATACCCCGGCGAACGATCTCGGCCCGGCGGAGATCGAAGCGGCGGCCCGCGCCCTCGCCGAGCGCTTCGGTGCCGCGTGCAATGTGGTCTCGGGCGAGGCCCTGGCGCGCGGTTTCCCGCTCATCGCCGCGGTCGGCCGGGCCTCGCCGCGGGCGCCGCGCCTGATCGACCTGAGCTGGGGCGAGGCGGATGCGCCGCGGGTGACCCTCGTCGGCAAGGGCGTGGTGTTCGACACCGGCGGCCTCGACATCAAGCCCTCGGCGGCGATGCTCCTGATGAAGAAGGACATGGCCGGCGCCGCGGTGGCGCTGGCCGTGGCCGAGATGGTGATGGGGGCCGGCCTTCGCGTCCGCCTGCGGGTGCTGATCCCGACGGTCGAGAACGCGATCAACGGCGAGGCCTTCCGGCCCGGCGACGTGCTGGCGAGCCGCAAGGGTCTCACGGTCGAGATCGGCAACACCGACGCCGAAGGCCGCCTGATCCTGGCCGACGCGCTCGCGCTCGCCGACGAGGAGGCGCCGGACCTCGTCTTCGACTTCGCCACCCTGACGGGGGCGGCCCGCGTGGCGCTCGGCCCCGACCTGCCGGCCCTGTTCACCGAGGACGACGCCCTGGCCGGCGAGCTTGCCGCCGCGGGCCTGTCCGTCAACGATCCGGTCTGGCGCATGCCGCTCTGGGGGCCCTACGCCGCCCTGCTCGATTCGAAGGTCGCCGACCTCAACAACGTCTCGGGCGGCCCCTTCGCCGGCGCCGTGACGGCGGCCCTGTTCCTGCGCCGCTTCGCCACGAAGGCCAGGGCGCATGTCCACCTCGACCTCTACGGCTGGAACCCGGGCACCAAGCCCGGCCGGCCGGAGGGCGGCGAGGTGCAGACGGCGCGCCTCGTCTACGCCCTCCTGAAGGCGCGCTACGCGGTGCCGAGCGAGGCCCGCTCCGCCTCGTAGGCCTCGCGCACGAGCGCCTTGCCGTAGCGGCGCTCCAGGCGCCGCACGGTGAAGTGGCCGCGGGCGATGGCCTGGAAATGGTCCATGAAGGCGGTGTTGACCGCGGCCCCGCCGATGGCGCCGAGCACCGGTACCGCCTGGGCGGCGAGCTTCTGCGACACCACGCCCCCGAAGCGGGCGCCGACCTGGCCGGCGAAGCGCATCAGCGCCGGCGCGCTCTCGTCGAGGAGGCCGCGGCCGGCGGCGTAACGGGCGGCCTCCGACATCGCCTTGGCGAGCGCGCCGCGCACCGCGAAATAGCCGCTCTCGGCGGCGTTGCCGCCCGATCTGTCTCCTTGCCCATCGCCTTGCGTCGGGCCGCGGCCGCCGAGGGCGAAGACCTGCATGCAGGCGAGCGCGGCCTCCGGATCCGCCAGATCCTCGCCCTCGCGCTGGGCGATCTCGGCGATCGAGCGCAGCATCAGGGTGGTGGAGAGCGGCAATTCGACGGCCAGAGTCGTGATCCCGAAGGCGCCGCCGATCGCGCCCGATACCGCCGCCAGCGCCTTGTGGCCGCGGTCGCCGGGCGGGAAGCGTTCGAGGAGGTCCATCGCGCGGCTGCGCCAGGAGGCCGGCGACGACGGCGCGATGTCGGGGCCGAGCGGCACCAGCGCGGTGTCCTCCGACGCGGCCTCCGCCGCCTTGGGCAGGGTGGCGAGCGCCACGTGCAGGGCGCCGCGCATCGCCGTCTCGGTGGCGTGGCCGACCGCGTCGACGACCGGCGCCGGCAGGGCTCGGGTGATCAGGTCGAGGGGGCCGCCGGCCATGGCCGACAGCCGGCCGGCGAGGCTCGGCCGCTCCAGGGCCTCGACCGCCCGGCGCAAGGCGCCGCGGTCCTCGGCGCTCAGGGGCTCCGGCGCCCCGAGCGGGACCGGGGACGGGACGGGCTCGACGGCGACGATCTCGGACACGGACGCTCCCTCGCGGACGATCAGCGGCTTTCCGGGACTAAAGCTGGGGCGCCGGGTGCCGGTTCCGCAAGGGGCGACGCGCGCCCTCACGCACGCGCCGTCAGTTCCTCCCGCGGCGCCGGCCCGGTCTCGCCGGGCAGCATCCTGAGGCCGAGGCACAGCACGGTCACCGGAATGCCGACGGCCGCGGTCATCACGAAGAAGGTCGGATAGCCGAGGGATTCGACCGCGAAGCCCGAGAGGCCGCCGACGAACTTGCCCGGCAGGGCGTAGAGCGAGGAGAGCAGCGCGTATTGCGTCGCCGCGAAGGCCGGCGAGGTCAGGCTCGACATGTAGGCGATGAGCGCGGTGCCCGCGAAGGCGCCGGCGAAATTGTCGATGCTGATGCTGGCCACCAGCAGCGGCAGGTCGTGGCCGGCGAGGGCCAGCCAGGCGAACATCAGGTTGGAGGCGGACGCCGCGATCCCGCCGATGAGGAGCGCCGGGTAGAGCCCGAGGCGGCTCACCGCGATGCCGCCGGCAAAGGCCCCGGCGATGCCGATCCAGACGCCGTAGACCTTCGAGACCGTGGCGATCTCCGAGAGGGAGAACTTCATGTCGATGTAGAGCGGGTTCGCCATGATGCCGGACACGATGTCGGGCAGGCGGTAGACGGTGATCAGCGCCAGGATCAGCGCCAGCCCCGGACCCTTGCGGCGCACGAGGTCGGCGAACGGATCGACCACCGCCTCGCGCAACGCAGGGCGCCAGCCGCGGCGGGCCCCGGGATGCTCGCCGGCATCCTCGCCGGGATCCTTGGCCGCCGCCTTCGGCGCCGCGAGGGTGCCGGCGATGGCGAGCAGCATCAGGGCCGCCATGCTGCCGTAGGCCGGGGCCCAGCCGAAGGCGTCGGCGGCGAAGAGCGCGCCGGCGCCGGCGCAGATCCGGGCGAGGCTGTAGCCGAGCTGGTAGGAGGCCAGCATCATGCCCTGGCGCTCGGTCGGGGCCGAATCGATGCGCCAGCCGTCGACGACGATGTCCTGGGTCGCCGAGGCGAAGGCGATCACCAGGGCGCAGACCACCATGTAGCTCAGAGAGTTCGCCGGATCGCCCCGGCTCATCGCGATCAGGCCGGCCGCCACCGCCAGCTGCGCCGTCAGCATCCAGGCCCGCCGCCGGCCGAGGAGCCGCGACAGGACCGGCACGTCGAACCGGTCGATGACCGGCGCCCAGAGGAACTTCAGCGTGTAGGCGAGCGAGACGTAGCTCAGAAGCCCGATGCTCGACCGCTCGATGCCGGCGCTGCGCAGCCAGGCCGACAGGGTGGCGAAGACCAGGAGGATCGGCAGGCCGGCGCCGAAGCCGAGCACCAGCATCAAGGCCATGCGCCGGTCCGCCGCCACGTCCCGCAGGGTGGCGCGGGTGCGGGACAGCCAGCCCGCGCCCTGTCTCCCGGCCGTCGTCGTCATCGCGCTCATCGTCCCCCGAACCGTGGGAAAGCTCCCGGTGCCGCGCCCGGCCTCTGCCGTGCCTTCGGGCCGTACCCTTGGGCCGCGTACTCGACCCCAGGATGTGGGCGGCATCATGATGGACGAAGGATTAAGATTGCATCCACCGGAGGTTACGCCACGGCCGGGAACCCCTCCCCCCGTCGCGGGTTCGCTGAACGGGACGGGGCCTAAAGGCCCCGCTCCGCCCCGGACCAACCGGAGCGGACGCAGCACGCGGGCGGATGCGGATGATCGGGTTGGACGCTCCGAGGCAGGCCGAGGCGAAGGAAGCCGGGGCGATGACCGCACTGGCGGCCGACGCGCCGTTCCTGGCCGCCTTCCGGGCGTGCGAGGCGCCGATGGTGATGACCGATCCCCACCGTCCCGACAACCCGATCGTCTTCGCCAACTCGGCCTTCTGCCGCCTCACCGGCTACGCGCCGAACGAGGTCGCCGGCCGCAATTGCCGCTTCCTGCAGGGACCCGACACCGACCCCGCCGCCATCGCCCGGGTGCGCGAGGCGGTGGCGCTCGGCGAGCCGCTGCAGATCGACATCCTGAACTACCGCAAGGACGGCCGCCCGTTCTGGAACGCCATGACCCTGACGCCGGTCCGGGACGAGGACGGGACGCTGCGCTCCTATTTCGCGGTTCTGAGCGACGTGACCCGGGACCGGCAGGCCGAGCGGACGCTCGCGCAGGAGAAGGACGGGCTCGCCCAGGACATCGAGGCGCGCAACCGGGCGCTGCAATCCGCCCTCGACCAGCAGACCGCCCTGCTGCACGAGGTCGACCATCGGGTGAAGAACAACCTCCAGGTCATCTCCTCCCTGGTGCTGCTGAAGGCGCGGCGCGCCCGCGACGCCGCCTGCCGCGACGTGCTGCGCAGCATGGCCGACCGCATCGGGGCGCTCGCCACCGTCCACCGCCTGCTCTACTCCCTCAGCGACGTCGCCCGCTTCGACCTGCGCGACTTCGCCGACGACTTCGCCGTCGAGCTCGAGGCCGGCCTCGATCCCGACCGGATCGCCCTCACGGTCGACGTCGAGGCGGTGGCGGTGCCGGCCTCGATGGCCGCGCCCCTGGCGCTGCTGGTGCACGAACTTGCCGTCAACGCGGTCCGGCACGCCTTTCCGGGCGAGCGCCGCGGCCGGGTCGCCATCACGGCGCGGGCGGACGGCGAGCGCCTGATCCTGGATGTCCGCGACGACGGCGTCGGCCTCTCGGCGCAATCCGACAACCCGGAGGGCTTCGGCCGCGACCTCGTCGGCATGCTGGTGCGCCAGCTGCGCGGGAGCCTCGCCTTCGAGGACCTGAATCCCGGCACGCGGGCGCATGTCGTCCTGCCGCTCGAGGGCGGCGTCACGGGAGCCGGGCCTTGAGCGGGGCGCCCTTGCGGATCCTGATCGTCGAGGACGAGGCGTTCATCGCCCTCGAACTCGAATGCCTGCTGGAAGAGGCCGGCCACGTGCCGGTCGGCGTCGCGAGCCGCTCGGCCGAGGCGATCGCACTCGCCCGCGACCTCGCCCCGGACGTCGCCCTCGTCGACATCCACCTCGCCGACGGCCCGACCGGCGTCGCGGTGGCGCAGGCGCTGAGCGCGCGGGCGGGGACGACGGTGCTGTTCACCACCGCCAACGCCAAGCGCGTCCCCGCGGATTTCGCGGGAGCGGCCGGTATCATCGCCAAGCCGTATTCGGAACGGGTGATCCGCGCGGCGCTCGCCTATGTGGGCGGGCGGTATCACGGCGGGGTGCCGGCGGAGCCGCCCGACGGGGTGGTGCTGGCGCCGGACCGGCGTGGCGACGATGGCCCGCGTCCCGAAGTGCCGGCTTGAGACGTCGTCCGCTCGATCGACCCAGCTGAAGTACAGTGCGCCCCTCTCCCGCTCGGGAAAGGAGATCCCGCGCAGTCTCGATCATGGGAAAAATCAGGCAGAAGCGGCGTGGCACCTGCCTCGTCCCAACGGTCGTTTTCAACGACCGTGGGTGTTCGCCGTCCCGGACGGGTGCGCGGCCTACGACAAGTCGTGCAGCGCCTTCCCCATCGGCGCGCCGATCGTAAGATCGGAGAATGCGACGCTCAACCCGGCGCGCTCCGGCGTGCAGCACATCGGCCCGACGCTGTAGGGTCCCGCGGGGAAGGGGCAGAGGCGCATCAGCGGCCAATGCCGACCGTCGGCCGACACCTGCAGCCGCAGCACCCCGGCAGCCACGGTCGCCCGCAGCCAGAAATCCCCGGGATCGTGACCGTAGGGTGCGGTCGCCCAGTCGGAGCGGTCGACCGTCAGCACGCTGCCGATCATCGGCAGACCGTCCGACCACTCGATCCCCGCCTTGACCCAGGCGTGGGAGGAGACACGCACCATCAATCCGGCCTGGTCGTACAACTCCCGGTACTGCGCCCGGACCCGCAGCTGCGCTGTGAAGTCGCCGGGGGTCGTCGCTCCGAGGAAGTGGCCGGTGTCGCGGGTGAAGCCGTAATGGGTCTCGCGCCAGAAATCCGTGGCGCGATCCGTCACGACGTGGAGGGCGTCGCCCTCCCGACGCCAGCTAGCGGGCTCGTTGAGCCAGATGCCACTCTCGAAGCTGCCGCTTTCGATGCCCATCACCCGTCGGCCCGCGCCGCCTTCAGCCGGTAGAGCGCATCCAAGGCCTCCCGCGGGCTCAGGGAATCCGGGTCGATCCCGTCGAGGAGGAGGCCGACCGGGTCGGGCTTCTCGACCGGCGGGGCCGGCGGCGGGGCGGCCGGCACGGCGGCGAAGAGCGGCAGTTCGGCCGGGGCCTTCCTCCGTCCGGACCCGCCCTCCCCCCGCTCCAGCTCGGCAAGCAGCGCCTTGGCACGGGCGATCACGGGCGCCGGCAGGCCGGCGAGGCGGGCGACCTGGAGGCCGTAGGAGCGGTCGGCGGCGCCGGGCACCACCTCGTGCAGGAACACCACGTCGCCCTTCCACTCCGTCACCTTGAGGGTGGCGTTGGAAAGACGCTCGAGGCGCTGGGCGAGGCCCGTCAGCTCGTGGAAGTGCGTCGCGAACAGGGCCCGGCAGCCGTTCGTGCCGTGCAGGTGCTCCAGGCAGGCCCAGGCGATCGACAGGCCGTCGAAGGTCGCGGTGCCGCGGCCGATCTCGTCGAGCACGACGAGCGAGCGGCGGGTCGCCTGGTTCAGGATCGCCGCGGTCTCGACCATCTCGACCATGAAGGTCGAATGGCCCCGCGCCAGGTCGTCGGCGGCGCCGACGCGGGAGAACAGCCGGTCGACGAGGCCGAGATGGGCCGACGCCGCCGGCACGAAGGCGCCCATCTGCGCCAGCACCGCGATCAGCGCGTTCTGGCGCAGGAAGGTCGACTTGCCGCCCATGTTCGGGCCGGTGACGAGGAGAATCTGGCCGGCCGTGTCGCCCGACAGGTCGCAGGCATTGGCGATGAAGGCCTCGCCCGCCTTGGTCAAAGCCGCCTCGACGACCGGGTGGCGCCCGCCCTCGATCCGGAAGGCGAGGCCGTCATCGACGATGGGCCGGGTCCAGTTCAGCTCGACGGCGAGTTCCGCGTGCGAGGCGGCGACGTCGAGGGCGGCGAGCGCGCCCGCCGCCGCGACGATCGAGTCGGATTCCGCCATCACGGCCTTGGACAGGCTCTCGAAGATCTCGAGTTCGAGGGCGAGGCCCCGGCCCGCCGCATTGGCGATCCTGGTCTCCAGTTCGCCGAGTTCGACGCTGGTGAAGCGCATCGCGTCCACCATGGTCTGGCGGTGGACGAAGGTGGCGCGCCAGGGATCCTTCAGCAGGGTCTCGCCGAAGGCCTGCGGCACCTCGATGAAGTAGCCGAGCAGGTTGTTGTGCTTGATCCGGAGCGTCCGGCAGCCGGTCTCGGACGCGTAGCGCGCCTGGAGCCCCGCAACGACCTGACGCGAATCGCGCTGGAGCGTGCGGGTCTCGTCGAGTTCAGTGCGGTAGCCCTCGCGCACGAAGCCGCCGTCGCGGCGCTGCAACGGCAGGTCGTCGGCGAGCGAAGCGGCGAGATCGTCGGCGAGTGCCTCGTCGAGGCCGGCGAGGATGCGGGCGGCCTTGCCGATCTCGCCCGGCAAGGCGCCCGCCCCTGCGAGCGCCGTGGCGATGCCGCGGGCGGCGAGCAATCCGTCGCGGAGCGCCGCGAGGTCGCGGGGCCCGGCGCGGCCGAGCGAGATCCGCGACAGGGCCCGGGCCATGTCGGGGGCCCGCGCCAGCTCGGCCCGGAGTTCGGTCCGCAGGCCCCCCTCGCCGACCAGAAATTCGACCGCGTCGTGTCGGCGCCGGATCAGCGCGAGGTCGGTCGAGGGTCCCGCCAGCCGCTCGGCGAGCAGCCGGGCGCCGGCGCCTCCCACCGTGCGGTCGATGGCGGCGAGCAGGCTCCCGGCCCGCTCGCCCGAGAGGGTGCGGGTGAGCTCCAGGTTCTGGCGCGTCGCCGCGTCGATCATCAGGCTCGCGCCCGCCGCCTGGCGGGTCGGCGGGCTGAGCGTCACCTTGGCGCCGAGCTGGGTGCGGGCGATGTAGTGCAGGACGGCGCCCGCCGCCGCGATCTCGACCCGGCTGAAGGCGCCGAACCCGTCGAGGGTCTGGACGCCGAACTGGTCCTTCACCGCCCGCTCGGCCGAGGCCGGATCCATGTCGCCGCGGCCGACCGGCGTGACAGCGGCCCGCGTGTCGCGCCACAGCCGGGCCAGCTCGGGATCCTGGTGGAGCGCGTCGCCCATCACGATCTCGCGTGGGTCGAGCCGGGCGATCTCCGCCGACAGGCCGGCGCCCTCGACCTCGCCGAGCGCGAAGCGCCCGGTCGAGATGTCGACGGCGGCAAGCCCATAGACCCAGGCCGAATCCGAGGCGCGCCGTCGCGCAAGCGCCAGGAGGATGTTGGCCCGCCCGGGATCGAGCAGGCGGTCCTCCGTGATGGTGCCGGGCGTGACGAGGCGCACCACCTCGCGGCGCACAACCGATTTCGAGCCGCGCTTCTTCGCCTCGGCCGGGTCCTCGGTCTGCTCGCAGACCGCGACCCGGTGGCCGAGGCCGATCAGGCGCTGGAGGTAGTCGTCCGAGCGTTCCACCGGCACGCCGCACATCGGGATGTCGGCGCCGGCATGCTTGCCGCGGCGGGTGAGCACGATGCCGAGAGCCCGCGAGGCGGTCTCGGCATCCTCGAAGAACAGCTCGTAGAAATCCCCCATGCGGTAGAACAGCAGGGAATCGGGATTCGCCGCCTTGATCTCGATGTACTGCGCCATCATCGGCGAGACCTTGGCCTCGTCGTCGGGGGCGGCGGCCCGGCGGGTGCGGGCGGGCGGTGGGGGCGCCTCGTCGGCCGGCTCGCAAGCCTCCGAGCGAAGTAGGCGGCCGGTGTCGCTGTCCATCGTCATGAGATCTTGAGCTGTCGTCAGGTCGGCGGCGAAATGGTCGGCCAGACTAACAGAGGCACGCGGCCACGCTCCAGACCGGCACAGCGGGGATGATGGGGATCGTCATCCCCGGCGGAAATGTCGTGCCGGCGGGCTTTAGCGCCGCAGCGCCGCTTGAGCCGGCCGGATCCTGGCCCTAAGGGACCTATCCCCAGACGTCTCAAACCTTGGTCGTAGAGAAGAGCCCGGCATGAGCGAGTCCCGTCCCGTCACCCGCGGCAAGCGCCCGACCTTCACCGACCAGGAGGCGCTGCAATTCCACCAGCAGGGCCGGCCCGGCAAGCTGGAGGTGGTGGCGACGAAGCCGATGGCGACGCAGCGCGACCTATCGCTCGCCTACTCGCCGGGCGTCGCCGTGCCGGTGCTGGCCATCGCGGAGGATCCCGCGCTCGCCTACGACTACACCGCCAAGGGCAACCTCGTGGCGGTGATCTCGAACGGCACCGCCATCCTGGGCCTGGGAAACCGCGGCGCGCTCGCCTCGAAGCCGGTGATGGAGGGCAAGGCGGTCCTGTTCAAGCGCTTCGCCGACATCGATTCCTTCGACCTCGAGGTCGGGACCGAGGATGCCGAGGCGTTCATCAACTGCGTGCGCTATCTCGGGCCCACCTTCGGCGGCATCAACCTGGAGGACATCAAGGCCCCCGAGTGCTTCATCATCGAGGAGCGCCTGCGGGAATTGATGGACATCCCGGTCTTCCACGACGACCAGCACGGCACCGCGATCATCTCGGCGGCGGGCATCATCAACGCCCTGCACCTCACGGGCCGCGACATTTCCGAGGCGCGCCTCGTCGTCAACGGTGCGGGGGCGGCGGGCATCGCCTGCATCGAACTCGTCAAGGCGCTCGGCTTCCGCTCCGAGAACGTGATCCTGTGCGACACCAAGGGCGTGGTGTTCCAGGGCCGCACCGAGGGCATGAACCAGTGGAAGTCCGCCCACGCGGTCGCGACCGCGAAGCGCACCCTCGAAGAGGCGATGGAGGGCGCCGACATCGTGTTCGGCCTCTCGGTCAAGGGCGCCTTCACCCCTGAGATGATCGCCTCGATGGCGCCGCAGCCGATCATCTTCGCGATGGCGAACCCGAACCCCGAGATCACCCCCGAGGAGGTGGCCCAGGTCCGCGACGACGCCATCGTGGCGACCGGGCGCTCGGACTATCCGAACCAGGTCAACAACGTTCTGGGCTTCCCCTACATCTTCCGCGGCGCGCTCGACGTGCACGCCACCACGATCAACATGGAGATGAAGATCGCGGCGGCCGAGGCGCTGGCGGCGCTCGCCCGCGAGGACGTGCCGGACGAGGTGGCGGCGGCCTACCAGGGCGCGCGGCCCCGCTTCGGGCGCGAATACATCATCCCGGTGCCGTTCGATCCGCGCCTCATCTTCACCATCCCGCCGGCGGTGGCCAAGGCGGCGATGGAGACCGGCGTCGCCCGCAAGCCCATCGACAACATGGACCGCTACCGGGCCCAGCTCTCGGCCCGGCGCGATCCCGTCGCCGGCACGCTCAACCGGGTGTTCGAGCGGGTGCGCAAGTACCCGAAGCGCGTCGTCTTCGCCGAGGGCGAGGAGGAGGTGGTGATCCGCGCCGCGATCTCCTTCGTCAACCAGGGCCTCGGCACCGCGATCCTGGTCGGGCGCGAGGACCGGGTGATGGCCAATGCCGAGGCCGCCGGCATCGATCTGGCCGGCCGCGACAACATCGAGATCCACAACGCCGCGAAGTCGCACCGCAACAGCGTCTACGCGCAGTTCCTCTACGCCCGGATGCAGCGCAAGGGCTTCCTGTTCCGCGATTGCCAGCGCCTGATCAACCAGGACCGCAACCACTTCGCGGCGTCGATGGTGGCGCTCGGCGACGCCGACGCGATGGTGACCGGCACCACCCGCAACTACTCGATCGCCCTCGAGGACGTGCGCCGGGTCATCGACCACAAGCCCGGCCACCGGGTGATCGGCGTCTCGCTCTGCCTCGCCCGCGGCCGGGTGGTGCTGGTGGCGGACACCGCGATCCACGAGATGCCGAGCGCCGAGGAACTCGCCGGCATCGCCATCGAGGCGGCCGGCGTCGCGCGGCGCCTCGGCTACGAGCCGCGGGTGGCGCTCCTCTCGTTCTCGACCTTCGGCTTCCCCAAGGCCGAGCGCGCCGAGAAGGTCCAGGAAGCGGTGCGGATCCTCGACGGGATGCGGGTCGATTTCGAGTATGACGGCGAGATGGCGGCCGACGTCGCGCTCAACAGGGACCTGCTCGCCCAGTACCCGTTCAGCCGCCTCAAGCAGCCGGCCAACGTCCTGGTGATGCCGGCCTTCCACTCGGCCTCGATCTCCACCAAGATGTTGCAGGAACTCGGCGGCGCCCAGGTTCTCGGGCCGCTGATCGTCGGCCTCGACAAGGCGGTGCAGATCGTACCGCTCGGGGCGACCGATTCCGACCTCGTCAACATGGCGGCGCTCGCCGCCTACAACATCGGCGGCTGATCGGCGGCCTTCGGGGTCGGCCTCGCCGGCCCCGCCCGTCCGCGACCTCAGGGCGAGGTCGCGGGTAGGGCCGGCTCCGCCGATCCGCCATGGTCCCGGGTCGCGGCCTCCTCCCGCGCCCGGTCCCTCGCCAGCTCCTCCGGCACCAGCGTCGCCGCATCCTGCCGCGCCGCCAGGGCCGCGAGCCCGACCGGACGATACGCCCAGGCATCGACCCCGACGTCGCAGGAGCGGGTGGTGTCGGGCAGGGTGCCGTGGGTGTGGCCGTAGAGGTGGCGGGTGCCGCGCCACAGGCCGGGCCAGGCCCGGTGGGCGTAATGGGCCAGGAACAGCCGCCACTCGCGGCCGTCCTCCCGCAGGGTGACCCGCGCGCTCTCGACCGGCGGATCGGCCCAGGGCAGGTCGAGGACGCGGTTGCTGTCGTGGTTGCCGCGCACCAGGCGCTTGACGCCGTTCAATCGTGAGAAGATCGCCGCGCAATGCTCGCGCCCGGCATGGGCCGCGAAGTCGCCGACATGCCAGACCTCGTCCTGCGGGCCGATCACGGCGTTCCAGTTCGCCACCAGGGTCTCGTCATGCGCCTCCAGCGAGGCGAACAGGCGGCCGCGCTGGCGCAGGATGTGGGCATCGCCGAAATGCGTGTCGGCGGTGAAGAAGACGGCCATGCGCACCCGGATCGAGCGTGACGGATGCGGAATCACATGGGGCGACGCGCGACGGCGGCACGGGACGGATCGCCGCGCCGCCCGTCCCGTGCCGCGGGACCCTTGAGCCGCGGGACGGGCGACACGCACCGATCCCACCATCCTCCGCATCATCCCGTGCTTCGCTCGCGCGGCCCGGGATGATGCCGAGTGTCAGGATAACCGGCGAATCGCGTTCCGCCGGCCGGTCCTCAGTAGCTCCGCCCCGCGCCGTAGCCGTAGCCGTCGCGCGGGCGCACGCGGGCGCCGTAATCGACGTCGCGCTGGGAGCGGCGCTTGGCGAGGGCCCGGCCGGCGAGGCAGCCCGCCACGGCGCCGACCACGCCGCGCTCGGCGAGGTAGTGACCGGCGATGCCGCCGATGATCGCGCCCTTGATGCAGCCCTTAGCCTCCGCCGCACCGACGCCCATCAGGGTCATCGCCACCACGACCGCCGCCTTCGCCACGTTCCGCATGATGCTCCTCCGCTCTGCGAACGATTCAACAGCCAGGCTCGGAGAGCGTTCCGCCGCGGCAGCCGCGAAGGGGCGAACGGGCTTGCCGATGCGGTGGCCGTCAATGATTCTTTACCCATAAGCTGCTAGGACGGCGACGCTGATCCCCCGAGGTGCCATGTCCGGACCAGGCAGCCAGGAAGCAGGCTCCGAGAGATCGCCCGCAGGCGGCGGCCCGGTCTTGCGCGCCTCGATCCGGCGCGACCAGCTCGAGGCCGTGCGCCTGAGCGTGCAGCAGGCCATCCCCGTCAACGCGATCCTCGGCGCCACCGGCGCCCTGGTCGCCGCCCAGGCCGGACAGTGGCGGGCGGGTCTCGCCTGGTTCGCGGTCTCCTCGGTCGTCAACCTGACCCGGATCGGCCTGTGCCGCGCGCCCTGCGCCGGCCTGTCCACCTCCGAGGCGTCGTCGCCCGACGCGGTCCGGGACGGCGCCCGGTCGGTCGATCGCCACCTGCGCCTCGCCACCCTGGCGGCGCTCCTGTCGGGCGTGGTCTGGTCCCTGGTGGCGCTTCTGTGCGGCGGCTACACCGCGCCGCAGACCCTGTTCTACCTCATCGTGACCTGCGGCATCACCGCGGGCTCGGTCACCCACGGCATCGCCTTCGCCGCCATCCCGGCCGCGTTCATCGCGCCGCCGCTCCTGACCGCGGCGGGCTGCCTCGCCTGGTCGGGCGGGTTCGACCGCACCTGCCTCGCCGTCACGGTGCTGCTCTACCTCGCCGCCCTGCTGCGGGCCACCGTCGAGACCGAGCGTGGCTTCCGCCGCACCTCGCGGCTGAAGAACGAGGCGACCGCGCTCGCGCGGGCCCGCCAGGAAGCCCACGAACAGGCTTCGGCACTCGCCGACGAGATGCGCCGCCGCGCCACCCACGACGCGCTGACCGGGCTGATGAACCGGGCCGGCTTCGCGCATGGCGCGGAGGAGCGGATCGCGCAGCCCGGACCCGCCGCCTGCCTGATGCTGCTCGATCTCGACGGCTTCAAGTCGGTCAACGACGTCTACGGTCATTCGACCGGCGACCGGGTGCTGGTCGAGGTGGCGCGGCGCCTGCGCCGGACCCTGCCGCCCGGGGCGCTGGCGGCCCGGTTCGGCGGCGACGAGTTCGCGGTCCTGTACGATCCGCCCTGCGACCTGCCGCCCGCGGACCTGGCCGCTTCCCTGATCGCCGCGGTCGTCGAGCCGTTCGAGAGCTTCGATGCCGGGCGCCTCGGGATCAGCATCGGCCTGTGCCACGCCCACGGGCCCAGCCTGACCCAGATGCTGAGCTGCGCCGACGAGGCGCTCTACGCCGCCAAGGCCGCCGGGCGGAACCGCTTCCGGATCTTCGACGAGACCTTGCGCGGACGCCTGGAGATGCGGCGCGACAGCGAGCGCGACCTCTCGCACGCGCTGGCCGAGAATGGGCTTGCCGAGAACGGGCTCTCGGTCTGGTTCCAGCCGATCTTCGGCGACGGCGGCCGCCGCATCGCCGGCCTCGAAGCCCTGGTGCGCTGGCATCACCCGGTCCACGGCTGGATCCCGCCCGGCGAGATCGTCGCCGCCGCCGCCCGGGCCGGGCTGACCGAGTCGCTCCTGCGCTTCATCCTGGAGCAGGTCTGCCGCGCGCTCCTCACCTTGCGCGCCGGCGGCGCGACCGACATCCGGGTGGCGATGAACGTCTCGCCGCGGGAGATGGCGCAGGTGCCGGTCGACGAGATCGTGCTCGGGCGCCTGCGGGCGCTGGGCCTGCCGCCCGCGCTCCTCGAGATCGAGATCACCGAGGAGACCGCCCTCGACATCGAGACGGTGCAGGACAAGCTGCTCGCCCTCTCCCGCGCCGGGATCGGGGTGGCGCTCGACGATTTCGGCATCGGCTACTCGTCGCTGGCCTCGCTGCGCCAGCTGAGGGCGGGGCGGGTCAAGATCGACCGCAGCCTGGTCACCGGCCTGTCCACCTCGGACGACAAGCGCGGTCTGGTCCAGGCGGTGCTCGGCCTCGGCCGGGCCCTCGGCCTCGAAGTGGTGGCCGAGGGCGTCGAGACCGCCGAGGACGTGGCGGCCCTGCACGCGCTCGGCTGCCCGTTCCTGCAGGGCTACCATCTCGGCCGGCCGGCCCCCGCCGAGCAGGCGCTCCGGCGGGTCCTGGCCTGCCGCCCGGACGCGGCCTGACCCCGGCCACCCCTTTTCGGATGAAGGGCCCGGGGGTGACCGGTGAGCCCGTCTCCGATAATCCGCCGCACAGCCCCCCCCGCCCACGAGACGCCGGATCATGTTCCCGAAGCCCCACGCCGCGCTCACCCCCAACACCTTCGCGTTCGAGAGCCTGCCGCTCGTCGCACCGACCGGCTTTCGCGAGTACGATGCCCGCTGGCTGTTCCCGAAGGACCTCAACCTGATGGGCGTCCAGGCGCTGGGCTTGGGGCTCGGCACCCTGGTCCACGAACTCGGCGTGCGGCCCGACATCGTCACCGGCCACGATTTCCGCGCCTACTCGGCCTCGATCAAGCTGGCGCTGATCGCCGGCATGCAGGCCGCCGGCCTGCGGGTGAAGGATATCGGCCTCTGCCTGTCGCCGATGGCCTATTTCGGCCAGTTCGCCCTCGATTGCCCCTGCGTGGCGATGGTCACCGCCTCGCATAACGACAACGGCTGGACCGGCGTGAAGATGGGCGCCGAGCGGCCGATGACCTTCGGCCCGGCCGAGATGGGGCGCCTCAAGGAGATCGTGCTCGCGGGCGCCTTCCAGTACCGCGACGGCGGCAGCTATCGGTTCGTGCCGGATTTCGCCGCGACCTACCTCGACGACCTCGTCTCGCGCGCCCGTCCGCTGACCCGCAAGCTCAAGGTCGTCGCCGCCTGCGGCAACGGCACGGCGGGCGCCTTCGCGCCTCAGCTGCTGGAGCGCCTCGGCTGCGAGGTGGTGCCGCTCGACGTCGAGGCCGACGCCACCTTCCCGCGCTACAACCCGAATCCCGAGGACATGGCGATGCTCCACGCCATCGCCGACACCGTGAAGGCGACGGGCGCCGATGTGGGCCTGGGCTTCGACGGCGACGGCGACCGCTGCGGCGTGGTCGACGAGCAGGGCCACGAGATCTTCGCCGACAAGGTCGGGGTGATGCTCGCCCGCGACCTCTCGCTCCAGCACCCGAAGGCCCGCTTCGTCGTCGACGTGAAGTCCACGGGCCTGTTCGCCTCCGACCCGGAGCTGCAGGCCCGCGGCGTCGAGACCGATTACTGGAAGACCGGCCATTCCTACATCAAGCGCCGGGTCAACGAGCTGAATGCGCTCGCCGGCTTCGAGAAGTCGGGCCACTTCTTCTTCAACGCGCCGGTCGGCCGCGGCTACGACGACGGGCTCCTGACGGCGATCGCGGTGATCGAGATGCTCGACCGCAATCCGGGCAAGAGCCTGTCGCAGCTCTACGCGGCGCTGCCCACCACCTTCGGCTCGCCGACGATGTCGCCGCACTGCGCCGACGAGGAGAAGTACGGCGTGGTCGAGCGGGTGACCACGCGCTTCCGCGAGATGCACGAGCGCGGCGAGACCTTGGGCGGGGCGGCGATCACCGGTCTCGTCACGGTGAACGGCGTGCGGGTCTCGACCGAGGACGGCACCTGGGGCCTGGTGCGGGCCTCCTCGAACAAGCCGGAACTGGTGGTGGTGGTCGAGAGCCCGGTGTCGCGGGCCCGCCTGGAGGAGATGTTCCGGGCGGTCGACGGAGTTCTGCGGGAGAACCCGCAGGTCGGGGCGTACAACCAGACGATCTGACAAGTCTTCCTCGGCTGAAAGCCTGTCCAGCTCTCATCCCGGAGCGCGGCGCAGCCGAGAGCCCGGGATCCATAGCCGCCGACGTTCGAGAATGAAGCGGGTCGCATCCCGCCTCACCCTGCATCGTCGGCTTTCATGGATCCCGGGTTCCGCTCGGCGGCCCCGGGATGACCCGGAGGGTCGACATTCCGTCGAGCCGATATCGAATGAACCCCGCTCTCAGGACGCTTCCCCGCCGCGGCCGATCGGCTTAGGTCTCTCTCCGTGCCGCGCATCCGCCGAACGGGCGCCGGCCGGGAGGAGATCTCACCCCATGCAGCCGATTCTCGACGCCTACGACGCCCGCGCCATCCTGCCGGAGGATGGCTGTGCCGGGGCGCTGGCCGGCCGGATCTGGCGGCCGGAGCTGAACGGGCCGAGCGTCGTGGCTTTGCGCGAGGGCCGCGGTGGAACGCCGGAACTCGTCGACATCACCGGCGCCTTCCCGACGATCCGCGACCTGTGCGAGGCGCCCGATCCCGCCGCCGCCCTGCGCCAGGCTGCGGGCGAGGCGGTCGGGCCCCTCGACGCGGTGCTCGCCAACACGCCCCCGGACACCCGCGACGCTTCCAGGCCCTGGCTCCTCGCACCCGTCGACCTCCAGGCGGTCAAGGCCGCCGGCGTCACCTTCGCGGTCTCGATGCTGGAGCGGGTGATCGAGGAGCGGGCGCGCGGCAACCCGGACGCCGCGGCGGCGATCCGCCTCGAGGTCGGGCGCCTCGTCGGCGACGACCTGCGCCGCCTCAAGCCCGGCTCGCCCGAGGCGATGTCCCTGAAGGCGGTGCTGGTCGCGCAAGGCGCGTGGAGCCAGTACCTCGAGGTCGGCATCGGCCCCGATGCCGAGATCTTCACCAAGGCGCAGCCGCTCTCCTCCGTCGGCTGCGGCCAGGAGGCCGGCCTGCATCCGGGCTCGCAATGGAACAACCCGGAGCCCGAGGTGGCCCTGGTGGTGGCCTCCGACCAGCGCATCGTCGGGGCGACGCTCGGCAACGACGTCAACCTGCGCGACTTCGAGGGCCGCTCGGCCCTGCTCCTCGGCAAGGCCAAGGACAACGCGGCCTCCTGCGCGCTCGGGCCGTTCCTGCGCCTGTTCGACGACGGCTTCTCCCTCGACCACGTGCGCCGCACCGTGGTGAGCCTGGAGGTGACCGGCGAGGACGGATTCCGGCTGGCGGGCACCTCGGCCCTCTCGGAGATCAGCCGCGACCCGGCCGACCTCGTCGAGGCGATGATGGGCGGCACGCACCAGTATCCGGACGGCGCGGTGCTGTTCCTCGGCACGATGTTCGCGCCGGTCGAGGACCGGGGCGCGCCGGGCCAGGGCTTCACCCACAAGGTCGGCGACCGGGTGGTGATCCGCAGCCCGGGGCTCGGGGCGCTGGTCAATCGCATGCGCCACTGCCAGGATTGCGAGCCCTGGACCTTCGGGGCGGCGGCGCTGATGCGCAACCTCGCGGCCCGCGGGCTGCTCAAGGGCTGAGAAGCCGGTCACGACGCCTCGATCCGTGACAATACCGTCACGGAAAACGTGGACCCCTCTCCCGGACGAGCAGGGCCGGTTGCCAGGAGTATAGCAATGGCTATACCTGGCGTCCGGAACGAGACGGGGGCGTGGCATGCGGCGGACGGGCGGAGCGGGATTCGGGGTGGCGTTCGGCCTCTGCGCCGGACTGGCGGCGGCGGCCGACCTGAAGCCCCCCGCCCCCGTTCCGGCCGGCCCCGGCTACGTCGACTGGTCCGGCCCCTATCTCGGGATCGAGGGCAGCGCCGGCGCGTCCTTCGGCAATTACCGCTTCGGGCCGAGCACCGTCGGCGGCGAGGCGATCCCGGCCTTCCAGAGCGGCGATTCGACGAGACGCTCGGATGCCGGCCGCACCGCCACCACGGCGGTCGGCGGGCTGTTCGGCGGCTATAACTGGCAGACGGGCCCGTATCTCTACGGCCTGGAGGCCGACCTCATCGGCGCCAACCTGAAGCGGCCGGTCCCCTCGAACGCGATCGGCTTCGGCTACGAGGGCGTCGATCCGCCCTTCAGCGTGATCCGCGGCAAGACCGACCTCTACGGCGCCGTCCGCGGCCGCCTCGGCTACGCGTTCGAGACCTATCTCGTCTACGGCACCTTCGGGCTCGCCGGGGCGAATGCCCGGGTGCTCGCGACCTATCCGGATCTCGCCTCCGGCGCGGTGGCGACAGCGAGGCGCGACCTGTCGTTCCTCGGCTTCACCCTCGGGGCCGGCGTGCAATACGCCATCACGCCGAACCTCGCGCTCGGCCTCGATTACCGCTACGTCGATCTCGGCCGCTCCGGCCGCTTCCCCCTCGGGGCCGTGCCGGGCCTCGGCCCGGTCACGACGGAGGCCGCGTTCACGTCGCACCAGATGATGGCGCGGCTGTCCTGGTACCCCTACGGCCTGAAGCTGCCGGCCGAGGCGGCCGAGGACGCGCCGGGGAGCCGCGACACCGGCCGGTACTCGTTCCACGGCCAGACCACCTTCGTCAGCCAGGGCGTGCCCGGCTTCCGCGCGCCCTATCGCGGCGAGAACAGCCTGGTGCCGCGCCAGGCCCAGTCCACCACCACCGCGACCCTGTTCCTCGGCGTGAAGCTGACCGACAGCACCGAACTCTACTACAACCCGGAATTCTCTCAAGGATTCGGCCTGTCGCGGACGCTCGGCGTCGCCGGCTTCGTCAACGGCGAGGCGCAGAAGGCCGGCGCGCCGTTCCCGAAGCTGCGCTCCAACCGCTACTTCATCCGCCAGACCTTCGGCCTCGGCGGCGCCACCGAGGACGTGCCGGACGGCGTCAACCAGGTGGCGATGACCCGCGACGTCGAGCGGATCTCGGTCGTGGCCGGCAAGTTCGCGCTGGGCGACTTCTTCGACGGCAACGTCTACGCCCACGACCCCCGGGTCGACTTCATGAACTGGTCGATTTGGGGCTCCTCGGCCTGGGATTTCCCAGCCAACCTCCCGGGATTCACGCAAGGCGTGATGGTCGAGTACAACCGGCCGGACTTCGCCATCCGGGCCGCCTACACCCAGGTGCCGAAGGAACCGTCGAGCGACGTGCTCGACCCGCGGGTCTTCCAGCGCGCCGGCACCAACATCGAGTTCGAGGAGCGCCACGTCCTGCCGGGCCTCGACCAGCCGGGTAAGCTGCGCATCGGCCTGTTCAGCAATGTCGGCAACACCGCCAGTTACCGCCAGGTCGTCGCCCTGACGCAGTCGGGGATCTACGACGACATCAACGACGCCGCGTCCGCGACGCGCCGGCCCCGGCGCAAGACCGGCGCCTACATCAACCTGGAACAGGCGCTGACGCCGGATCTCGGCCTGTTCGCCCGGGCCAGCATCTCGGACGGCCGCAACGAGAGCCTGTCCTTCACCGACGTCGATCGCAGCCTCTCGGGCGGTCTCTCGCTCAAGGGCACCGCCTGGGAGCGGCCGAGCGACACGGTCGGCATCGGCGCGGCGATCAATGGCCTGTCGCCGTCCCACCGCGCCTTCTTCGCCAACGGGGGCTTGGGCCTGCTGATCGGCGACGGGCGGCTGAACTATGCCCCCGAGCGCGCCGTCGAGACCTATTACGCGCTCAGCCTGACCAAGGCGGTGACGGTGTCGTTCAACTACCAGTTGGTGGTCAACCCGGCCTATAACCGCGACCGGGGCCCGGCGAACTTCTTCGGCACGCGCCTCCACGCCGATTTCTGAAGTCGGCCGCGCTCGGGCCGTCTACGCCTTACAGTCGATCATCCTCGGGTGGTGTGCCGTTTCTGCCTGTTGCCGCGCGGTTGCCGTCCCGTGTCCGAGGCGGACGGGTGCCGCGGATGACGACAAGTCGCGAGCCTCCTCTCGCAAGCGGCAGAGGCGTCGGGATGCGGATGGAGCGGCGGCGCAGGAAGACCGGACTGCGTCGCGTCCGGCTGGACGGACGCGGCTCGGCTCGCACCCACCACCCTCTCACCCCAACCCTTCTCCCGCCCGGACGAGATCAGGCGCGCGTTGTTTTCGGGGCCGGACAGAAGATCCGCGAAGATCCTCCACTCATCCACACGGAATTCGAAGATGCTTCGATCGGCCCCGTCGACGAAGCGGCGGCGCCCATGACGTCGGCCAGAGCACTTCTACTGAACAAGTTACGGATTATGGCTGTGCTGTCGCCAGGCGACGGCCTTCCTACACTGGGCCCGCAATCGGCTGAACGGACGCGAGCACGAGGCCGCCGGAGGACGGGATCGGATCCGCCTCCCGGCGCGCATGCCGACGGCCGCTTGCAGATCGAGACGGCATGTCCCGAC
Organism: Methylobacterium sp. DB0501; assembly: GCF_011043735.1. Lineage (GTDB taxonomy): Bacteria > Pseudomonadota > Alphaproteobacteria > Rhizobiales > Beijerinckiaceae > Methylobacterium > Methylobacterium alsaeris. The sequence goes on from NZ_JAAKGV010000010.1 coordinate 190,468, forward strand.
GGGACGGAGGGCTCATCATGCAAGTCGGCACGGATCGGCAACCGGTCCATTCGTCCTATCGCCCGGACATCGACGGCCTGCGCGCCGTCGCCGTCCTGGCGGTCATCCTGTATCATGTCGGGCTCGACGGGATGCCGGGCGGTTTCATCGGGGTCGACGTGTTCTTCGTCATCTCGGGCTACGTCATCACCCGCGGCCTGCTGCGGGAGGCCGATCGCGGCGGCATCGACCTCGCGGCCTTCTACGCCCGCCGGATCAGGCGCATCCTGCCGGCCCTGCTGGCGACCCTCGCGGTCACCTCGCTCGCCGCGTACTGGCTGCTGCTGCCGCCGCAATTCGAGGATTACGCAGCCAGCGCCGCCGCCTCCGCCCTGTCGGTGGCGAACCTCTATTTCTGGCGCTCGTCGGGCTATTTCGACGCGGCGGCGCTCTACCGCCCGCTCCTGCACACCTGGTCGCTCTCGGTCGAGGAGCAGTTCTATCTCCTGCTGCCGGTGTCGCTGCTGCTGGCCCTGAGGCTGCGGCTGCGGCCGCTCTGGCTGCCCGTCGCGGCCGTCGCCCTCGCCTCCTTCGGCCTCAGCCTCTATGCCGGCCGCTTCGCACCGACGGCGAATTTCTACCTGCTGCCGACCCGGGCTTGGGAACTCCTCACCGGCACCCTGCTGGCGATGGCACCGCGCGGCGCGGCAGGAGCGCTGCCGCTCGTCCTGCGCCAGGCCGGCGGCCTTGCCGGGCTCGGCTGCATCGCGGTGCCGGCGCTCCTCTACAGCGAGGCGACGCCCTTCCCCGGTGCCGGCGCCGTGCCGCCCTGCCTCGGTGCCGCCCTGCTGATCGGCCTCGGCGAGGCCCGGGAGCGGGACGTCGCCACCCGCCTGCTGGCGGCCGGCCCCCTCGTGGTGATCGGGCTGATCTCCTACTCGGCCTATCTTGTGCACTGGCCGCTGATCGTGCTCGGACGGATCGCCCTGATGCGGGATTTCGACGGGGCCGAGACGGTCGCGGTGATCGCCGCCACCCTGGTCCTGGCCGCCCTCTCCACCCGGTTCGTCGAGCGCCCGTTCCGGCGCCCGTCGCCGGGGGCGCCGCTGCGCCCGGTCCTCGCCGCGGGCCTCCTCGCCACGCTCGCCACGGCGGGGCTCGGCTGGGCGGGGGCGGCGAGCGGCGGCCTGCCCGGCCGCTTCCCCGATTTCCACCTCCGGCCGATCCCCGGCACCGAGACCTGGAACCACCGCACCTGCTTCCTGTTCGCCGACCAGACCTGGCAGGCCTGGGACCAGGCCGCCTGCACCCGGACCGGGGGCAAGGACGGGCTGATCCTGCTCTGGGGCGACAGCTTCGCGGCCCATTACGTGCCCGGACTGATCCGGCACGGCGACCGGCTGCCGGGCAACCTCCTCCAGTACACGGCGGCGGGATGCCGGCCGGACCTCGGCGTGACCTCGCACGTCGTCCCGCATTGCCACGCCTTCAACGAGAACGCCCTCGCGCTGATCCGCCGGCTCGGGATCCGCGACGTGGTGCTGGCGGCGCGCTGGGGGGCGCAGCGCGACCGCGCGGTCGCCGACGGGCTGCACGAGACCGTCGCGCGGGTGACCGCGCTCGGGGCCCGCGTCCACGTCATCGGGCAATCGCCGGAATTCCCGCTCGATCCCGCCATCCTGGCCTATCGCCAGCGCCACGCCCCGCCGGGTGAAGCCGGCCGGTGGCACCCGGTCGCGGATCGGGGCCTCAACCGGACCCTGCGGGCGGCCCTGCCCGCGCCTGCGACCTTCATCGACCCGGGCGCGGCCCTGTGCGACGGCGGCTCCTGCCCCTACGCGCACGGCGAGACCCTCCTGTACGGCGACAGCGGCCACTTCTCGTCCGCCGGGGCGACCTACGCGGTCGGGCGGTTCCTGGAGACCGAGATGTTCGCCCCCGGCCGCGCGGCCGCGGCAGTGCCGTGAGACGCAATCCGATCGATCGCCCCAGGCGATCCCGTCGGATCGCTTTCGCGAAGCGGATGTCCGCGTCGCCCGCGCATGGGGAGCCCTGCGTCGGTTGCGCGCGGGGCGGCGGCGCGACGGCCTGACACCTGCGGTGGCGATCGGTATAGCCTCCCTGCCGAACGACACGCCGCCCCGATGCAGGCGGCGGCAGGACGGAGACGCCCGAATGACCGAGACCGACGCCCTCCGGCACCCCGAGATCCGCGAGGAGGTCGCCAAGCTCTGCGCCCGCTTCCCCGACGAGTATTGGCGCCGGCTCGACGCGGACCGCGCCTATCCGACGGAGTTCGTGAACGCGCTCACCGAATCCGGCTACCTGTCGGTGCTGATCCCCGAGGAATACGGCGGCTCCGGCCTGCCGCTCTCGGCGGCGGCCGCGATCCTCGAGGAGGTGCAGCGCTCCGGCTGCAACGGCGCCGCCTGCCACGCCCAGATGTACACGATGGGCACGGTGCTGCGGCACGGCACGCCGGCCCAGAAGGAGCGCTACCTGCCGGAGATCGCCGCCGGCCGCCTGCGGCTCCAGGCCTTCGGCGTCACCGAGCCGACGAGCGGCACCGACACCACGGCGCTCCGCACCACGGCGCGCCGCGAGGGCGACCGGTTCATCGTCAACGGCCAGAAGATCTGGACCAGCCGGGCCGAGCATTCCGACCTGATGCTGCTGCTTGCCCGCACCACGCCCCGCGACCAGGTGGCGAAGAAGACCGACGGGCTCTCCACCTTCATCGTCGACATGCGCACGGTGCTGGGCCGCGGCCTGACCATCCGGCCGATCCGCACGATGATGAACCACAATTCCTGCGAGGTGTTCTTCGACAACATGGAGGTGCCGGCCGAGAACCTGGTCGGCGAGGAGGGCAAGGGCTTCCGCTACATCCTGTCGGGCATGAATGCCGAGCGGCTGCTGATCGCCGCCGAGTGCATCGGCGACGCGAAGTGGTTCATTGCCAAGGCGTCGTCCTACGCCCGCGAGCGTCAGGTGTTCGGCCGGCCGATCGGCCAGAACCAGGGTATCCAGTTCCCGATCGCCAAGGCCTACGCCAACATGCGCGCCGCCGAGCTGATGGTGCAGGAGGGGTTGCGCCTCTACGAGGCCGGCGCCAATCCGGGCGCCGAGGCCAACATGGCCAAGATGCTCGCCGCCGACGCCTCGTTCGAGGCGGCCAATGCCTGCATCCAGACCTTCGGCGGCTTCGGCTTCGCGGAGGAGTACGACGTCGAGCGCAAGTTCCGCGAGACCCGGCTCTACCAGGTGGCGCCGATCTCGACGAACCTGATCCTGTCCTACATCGCCGAGCACGTGCTCGGCATGCCGCGCTCGTACTGATCGCCGAGTCCGCCCCTGGCGCCGGATCCGCGATCCGTCCATAGGGGCGGTCATGACCTGTGATCGAGTGACCCGCGATCTCGCCCCACTGCTGTTCCTGCCCGGGCTCCTCAACGACGCGGTCCTGTGGCGCGCCCCGATCGACGCGCTCGCCGACCGGGCGGCCGCGTCGGTGGCGGACCTCACCCTCGACGACAGCATCGCCGCGATGGCGCGCCGCGCGCTCGTCGCGGCGCCGCCGCGCTTCGGCCTCGTCGCCCTGTCGATGGGCGGCTACGTCGCCTTCGAGATCCTGCGCCAGGCGCCCGAGCGGGTGACCCGCCTCGCCCTGTTCGACACCGCCGCCTCGCCCGAGACCGACGCGCGCGCCGCGACCCGCCGCCAGGGCATGGACCAGCTCAAGGTCGGGCGCTTCGCCGGTGTCACGACCCGCCTGCTGCCGACGCTCGTCCACGCCTCGCACGTGCACGGGCCGGTGGGCGAGGCGGTGAAGGCCATGGCCGAGCGGGTCGGCGGCGGCGCCTTCCTGCGCCAGCAGCGCGCCATCCTCGACCGGCCCGACAGCCGGCCGACGCTGCGCGACATCCGGGTGCCGACCCTGGTGGCGGTAGGGGCCGACGACCGGCTGACGCCGCCGGCTTTCGCCCGCGAGATCCACCAGGGCATCGCCGGCTCGCGCCTGGAGGTGCTGCCGGAATGCGGCCACCTGCCGCCGCTCGAGCGGCCGGAGGAGACCGGCGCGCTGCTGCGGGACTGGCTGGCGGCGTGAGGCGTCAGGTCAGCATCGGCACGAGATCGGGATCGCCCTTCGCCATGGCACGGCGATAGGCCGGGCGCTCCCCGATGCGCTGCAGGTAGGCGCGGATGTTCGGATAGGGCGCGAGATCGATCGGCTGAAACAGCCGCATCGTGGTGAGCGAGAACACGCTCATGATGTCGGCCGCGGTGAAGTCCTCGCCCGCGAGGTAGGGCACCGCAGCGAGCCGCGCCTCGACCAGCGCCATCACCCGGTCGAGCCGCCCCTGCACCGCCGCCTGCACCGGATGGTTGGGCCCCAAGCCGACGCGCCCCACCATCATCAGCCGCCCGACGACCGGCTGCAGGTTCCCGTTGGCGAAGTGGAACCAGTACAGATAATCGGCATAGGCGGGATGCTCCGGCCCGAGCCGCAGGCGGCCGCCCCCGTGCTTGACGATGACGTATTCGACGATCGCGGCCGATTCCGCCAGCACCACCCCGTCATCCTCGAGGACCGGCGCCGCGCCCAGCGGGTGCAGCGCCCGCAATTCCGGCGGTGCCAGGATCGTCACCGGGTCGCGCCGGTAGCGGACGAGGTCGTAGGGCACCCCGAGTTCCTCGCACAGCCAGAGGATGCGCTCGGATTGCGAATGGCCGAGGTGGTGGATCGTCAGCACTGGCGCTCTCCCGTCACGATGGCTGGCTGCCGGCAAGCACCGGGACCATCCAGCCCGGCGCATGATCGCTCACCGGTTCCCCGCCGCCGGCCCGCCCGCCGTGCCGCCGGAGCCGGGCGGGCCCGCGGTCGGACTGCCGCCGATCCAGACGCCCGGATTGGTGCCGGGCACGGACGTGCTGCTCGGGTTGCCCGGCAGGTTCTGCGTCGGGCGCGAGGCCGGCGGCTTCGTCCCGGTGCCCGGACCGGGCGCGCCGACGGCATCGCTCGGCGGCGGCACCCGGGCGGTCTGGGCGGTGGCTGCGGCGGTCAGGCCGAGGGTAAGGGCGAGCGCGAGGGCGGGTCTGATCATCGGCTTGTCCGTGAGGAAGCGGTGACGCATCAACATCGGGGCGGCACTCGGGTTCGCCGATCCGGGCAGAAACCGTCCTGCCCGGCTTCCTCGACGTGACATCGGCTTCCCTGCGCGTGACAATCCAGGATAGGTGGGCGGTCGGCCCAGCTTCGCCTTGAAGCCGCACAATGTCTTTTCATAATATTTATAAAAGCAATAAAACGAAAATTCCCAGATCACCGAAATTCTATACTGGCCTGTTCTTATGCGTATTTTAAATATTGAACACCGTCTTATGCGCTGCGCAGGCACTCTCGACGCGATCTGACCCGAAGTGACCTCTCGCCCCGCTTCAATTACCGATTGAAGTCATGATGAATCTCCTTGAATCGATCGGCGTATCGCCATTCCTGACAAACATCGCTTGGCTGCCAGCCTACGCCCTCTTCGTTCCTGCGATGTTGATGATTCTCCATGCCATGGGATATGGCATTGGATCGATTGCAAGACTTGTCTTCCGGCAACACCGTCGCCCGATCGAGCGGCACGGTTCGCCCTGAACACCGGATTGCGTGTCACGCCCTGCCTTCCGCCACGTCCCGCATCAGCCCCGGCACCTCCCCGGCCAGCTCCCGTGCCAGGAAGCCGATCGGCCCGCAGGATTGCGCCAGCCGCCGCCCCGCCTCGCCGTGCAGGAACACGCCCCAGGCCGCAGCCTCGGCGGGCTTCGTGCCGCGGGCGAGCAGCCCGACGATGATCCCGGCCAGCACGTCGCCCGAGCCCGAGGTGGCGAGGCCGGCGCCGCCGCCGGCGTAATGCCAGGTCTCGCCGGCGGGATCGACGATCCAGGTCTCCGCCCCCTTCATCACCACCACGGCACCCAGCCGCTCGGCGGCCTGCCGGCCGGCGCCGAGGGGATCGGCCTCGACGGCCTCGCGCTCGCAGCCGAGGCAGCGCGCCATCTCGCCGGCATGGGGCGTGAGCACCACCCGGCCGGCGCGCGCCCGCACCGTCCCGGCGATCTCGCACAACCCGTCGATGCTCGCCGCGTCGAGCAGGAAGGGCGCTGTGGCCGGTCCGGCCAGGAGCGCGGCGGTGAGCGCCTTGGTCGGCTCGCCCGACGTCATGCCGGCGCCGACCAGCACCGCGGCGGCCCGCTCGGTGCGCGGCAGCAGCACCTCGGCGGCGACCGCGTGATCGACGTGGCCGCCCTCGCCTTCCGGCAGCCGCACCACCAGGGCCTCGGGGACCGCAAGGGCCGCGTGCGGCGCGGTGCTGGCGGCGATCGACATCTGCAGCTTGCCGGCGCCGGCCCGCAACGCCGCAGTGCCGGCGAGGATCGCGGCGCCCGGCACCTCGACCGACCCGGCGATGACGAGGGCGCTGCCCCGCGCCTCCTTGCTGCCGCCGGACGCATCCGGCAGGGGCAGGCCGCGCAGGGTCCCGGCGGTGATCGGCCTGATCGTCGCGTCCTGGGTCATCGGGCGGCTCCCGTGGCGTCGGGCTCGACCGTCACCGGGGCGCCGGCCCGGGTCAGCGGCGCGACGAAATTGTAGCGCTGCAGCACCAGCTTGCCGCTGCTGCCGCGGCGGGGATCGAAGGCGTACTCGGTCACCGCGCAATTGGCGACGTCGCCTTCCCGGTCGATGGCCAGGATCTCGTCCTCGGTCATGCCCTCGATCAGGTAGCGCAGGCACAGGACCACGACCTGGTGCCCGACCACCAGCACGCGCCGGCCGCCGTAATGCAGCGAGACGGTGTCGAGGGCGCTGCGCAGGCGCAGGATCACGTCGCACCAGCTCTCGCCGCCCGGCGGCCGGTGGTAGAACTTGCCGAGCAGGCGCCGCAACTCGGCCTGGTCGGGATGGAGCTGGGTGATGCCCTCGCGGGTGAGCCGGTCGAGGATGCCGAACTCCTTCTCGCGCAGGCGCTCGTCGGCGACGTAATCGAGCAGCGGGTCGGCGACGCCGCCGGTCTCGCGGATCAGCCGTGCGGTGGATTCGGCCCGGCGATAGGGCGAGGTCAGCACCACGTCGGGCCGCTCGGAGGCCGGCTTCTCCGCGAACCACCGTCCGACCGCCGCGGCCTGCCGCTCGCCCAGCGGGCTCAACGGCACGTCGACGTCGCGCTCGGCGATGTCGATATGGGTGTGCCCCGCCGCCTGGGCGGCGTCGCGGGCGACGTTGCCGGCGCTCTCGCCGTGCCGCACGATCCAGATCCGGTCCGGCCAGCGCTGTTGCATCGGTTCCCCCCGTCTGTCGACGGGGAGCTAGAGCGTCTTCCGACGAAGTGGATACCGGTTCGTCGCAGAAAATGCGGCGCCATCCAAGATCGAGAGCAGCGTTCGACTGGAACGCAATCGGGCGCTGCTTTGACGGAGGCGGGACGCGCAGCAGGCGCGCAGGTCGTGCGGCGTTCGGTGCCGGCGAAGCGGTGCGCGAGCCTGCGGCCGCGTCGCTCCGGCTGGCCAAGCTCTTGCAAGCCCCGAAAATCCACCGGCGGCCCGGTTCCGGTCGCGCCGGAAATCTGTGAGAACGATCGGCAGCCGGCGAGGACAGCCGGGAGCGGGGGCGGGATTGCGGCGCATGCAGGACGATCGGCGACCGGTCGCCAACGACCCCCGCCTGGCACCGGTCCGCCACGGATTGACCGTCAACGGCCGGAGCGTGGCGGTGGAGGCCGCCCCCGGCACCCGCCTCCTCTACGTGCTGCGCAACGACCTCGCGCTGAACGGCCCGAAATACGGCTGCGGCCTCGGCCAGTGCGGCAGCTGCACGGTGCTGGTCGACGGCCGGGCGCTCCGCTCCTGCGCGATCCCGGTGCGCGCCGCGGTCGGGCGGCGGATCACGACGCTGGAGGGTCTCGGCTCGGGCGGGCGGCTGCATCCGGTGCAGGAGGCCTTCATCGCCGAGAACGCCGCGCAATGCGGCTACTGCCTCAACGGCATGATCCTGACGACGGTCGCCCTGCTCGCCGCCAATCCCGACCCGAGCGAGGCCGAGATCCGCTCGAGCCTCCAGGCCAACCTGTGCCGGTGCGGCACGCATATCGAGATCCTGCGGGCGGTGCGGGCCGCCGCGGCGCGGCTGCGCGCGGCGCGGACCGGTTCCGACGGAGGCGAGGCATGACCGGGCATCCCGCCGAGCGCCGCCGGCACTGGCAGGAGGCGGGCGACCTGCTCCTCGTCTACCGCGAGACGATGGGCCGGCCGCCCCGCCTCGGCGATCCGCCGGGGGCCGCCCTGGCGGTGGGGCCGCAGCGCGAACTCTACCTCGCGGTGGACGGCGACGGCCGGGTGACGGCGTTCAACGGCCATGTCGATCTCGGCACCGGCATCCGCACGGCCTTGGCCCAGATCGTCGCCGAGGAACTCGACGTGCCGTTCGACCGCGTCGCGATGGAGCTCGGCAGCACCGCGACCGCCCCCGACCAGGGCGGCACCATCGCCAGCGAGACGATCCAGATCGCCGCGGTGCCCCTGCGCCTGGCCGCCGCCACCGCCCGCCGCCATCTGGTCGAGGCGGCCTCGCGCCGGCTCAACCGCGGCACGACGGAACTGGCCGTCGAGGCCGGCACCGTCCGGGTCGCGGCGGAGCCGGATCGCGGCGTTCCCTACGGCGACCTTGTGCGGGGCGCGCGCACCGAGCTGACCCTGGATCCCGACGCGCCCCTGAAGGCCGTCGAGGACTACACCCTCGTCGGCACGCCGGTGCCGCGGGTCGACATCCGGCCGAAGGCCACCGGCGCCTGGACCTACGTGCACGACGTGCGGGTGCCCGGCATGCTGCATGGCCGGGTGGTGCGTCCACCCGCGCCGGGCGTCGATTCCGTGGTCGGCGGCCTGTTGATCGGGGTGGACGACTCGTCGGTCGCCCACATTCCCGGCCTCGTCGCGGTGGTGGTGGAGGGCGACTTCGTCGGAATCGTCGCCGAGCGCGAGGAGAACGCGGCGGAAGCCGCCCGCTGCCTCCGGGCGACCTGGCGCCCCGTCGACGGCCTGCCCGACCTCAACCGGCCGGAGGCGGCGCTCCGCGACAATCCCGCGACGCCGCGCAGGCTCCTCGACCGGGGCGACGTCGAGCGGGCGCTGGCCCATGCCCGGGCGCGCCTCGACCGCACCTATGTCTGGCCCTACCAGATGCACGGCTCGATCGGCCCGTCCTGCGCCGTCGCCGCCTTCCGCGACGGCGACCTCGTCGTGTGGTCGGGCACCCAGAACCCGCACGCCCTGCGCGGCGACCTCGCGCTCCTCCTCGACCTGCCGGAGGAGAGAATCGCCATCGAGCGCCACGAGGCGGCGGGCTGCTACGGCCGCAACTGCGCCGACGACGTCGCGGCCGATGCCGCCCTGCTCGCCCGGGCGGTCGGCCGGCCGGTGCGGGTGCAGCTCACCCGCGAGCAGGAGCATGCCTGGGAGCCGAAGGGGGCGGCGCAGGTCATGGACGTCCGCGGCGGCCTCGACGCCGAGGGCGGACCGGCGGCCTACGATTTCGAGACCCGCTATCCCTCGAACGGCGCCCCGACGCTGGCGCTGATCCTCACCGGCAAGGTGGAGGCGACGCCCGCCGTGTACCCGATGGGCGACCGCACGGCGGTGCCGCCCTACGCCTTCGGTCACGCCCGGGTGACGGTGCACGACATGCCGCCGATCGCCCGCGCCTCCTGGCTGCGCGGCGTCTCGGCCCTGCCCAACACCTTCGCGCACGAATCCTACATCGACGAGCTCGCCACCGCGGCGGGCATCGACCCGATCGAGTACCGCCTGCGCTATCTGGACGATCCCCGCGCCGCCGCCCTCGTGCGGGCCGTGGCCGAGCGGGCGGCCTGGGTGCCGCACACGAGGCCCGGCACGCATGGCGGCTCCGGCGACATCCTGTACGGGCGCGGCTTCGCCTACGCGGTCTACGTGCACGGGCCGTTTCCCGGCAAGGCCGCCGCCTGGGCCGCCTGGGTGGCGGACGTGGCGGTCAACCGGGTCACCGGCGAGGTGGCGGTCACCCGGGTGGTGGTGGGCCAGGATTCCGGCCTGATGATCAACCCGGACGGGGTGCGCCACCAGATCCACGGCAACGTCATCCAGTCGACGAGCCGGGTCCTGAGGGAATCGGTCGGCTTCGACGCCACCGGGGTGACGAGCCGGGAATGGGGCAGCTACCCGATCCTCGCCTTCCCGCAGGTGCCCGAGATCGACGTGCTGATGGTCCCGCGCCAGGACCAGCCGCCGCTCGGTGCCGGCGAGTCGGCCTCGGTGCCGAGCGCCGCGGCGATCACCAACGCGCTGTTCGACGCCACCGGGATCCGCTTCCGCGAATTGCCCCTCACCGCCGATTCCGTCCGCGCCGCCCTCAACCCGCCGCGGATCGCCGGGCCGGACGAGCCGCCCCGCCGGCGCCGCGGCTTCCTCGCCGGGCTGTTCGGCGCCGGGGCCGGCATGCTCGCGCTCGCCACCACCCTGATGCCCTGGCGCCCGACCTATCCGTCGATCGAGCGGCCGGACCCGGCAGCCTATGCCGCCGCCACGATCGCGCAGGGGCGCCTCGTCGCGGCGGCGGGCGCCTGCCTCGTCTGCCATGCCGGGCCGGACCGCACCTCCTTCGCGGGCGGACGCGGGCTCGAGACGCCGTTCGGCCTCGTCTACGCCTCGAACATCACGCCGGACCCGGGTGCCGGGATCGGCGCCTGGTCCTACCCGGCCTTCGCCCGGGCGATGCGCGAGGGCGTGTCGCGGGACGGCCACCACCTCTACCCGGCGCATCCCTATCCGAGCTTTTCCGGCATCGCCGAGCGCGACCTGCAGGCGCTCTACGCCTACCTGATGGCGCAGGCCCCGGTGGCGGCGCGGGCACCCGAGACGGCGCTTCGCTTCCCCTTCAGCCTCCGGCCGCTGATGGCGGAGTGGAACGCCCTCTTCCACCGCCCCGCGACCGTCGCGGATCCGGCTCGCGGGCCGGACTGGAACCGCGGTGCCTACCTCGTCGAGGCGCTCGGCCATTGCGCCGCCTGCCATAGCCCGCGCAACGTGCTGGGCGCCGAGCGGCGGGGCGCGGCGCACCTCGGCGGCGGCTTCGCCGACGGCTGGGAGGCGCCGGCCCTGGCCGGCCTGTCCCGCGCGCCCTTGCCCTGGACCGAGGACGACCTCTTCGCCTATCTGCGCACCGGCCGCTCTCCCCGCCACGGCAGCGCCGCAGGCCCGATGGCCGACGTGGTCGCGTCGTTGGGCCCGCTGCCGGATGCCGACATCCGCGCCATGGCGGTCTACCTGGCGAGCCTCGCCGGCGAAGGCCCGGCACCCTGGCCCGGGCGCGCCGTCGCGTCCGCACCCCCGGCGGCATCGTCCCTGTTCCAGGGCGCCTGCGCCTCCTGCCACGAGGGTGGGGCCGGCGGCGACCTGGTGCCGCTCGGCCTCGTCACCTCGCTGCACAGCGCCCATCCGGACAACCTGATCCAGGCCATCCTCAACGGGGTCGCGGCCTCGGCCGAGCGCTTCCCCACCGCCGACCCCACGGCGCCGCCGGCCGCGATGCCGGCCTTTCGCGAGACCCTCACCGACGGACAGGTGGCGGAGGCGGCGGCCTATGCCCGCGCCCGCTACGCGCCGGGCGCGCCGGCCTGGGACGGGCTCGAGGCGGCGGTGGCGCGGGTGCGGGGGCTCAAGCCTCATGCGGGGCTGTGAGGGGCGCTTGTCGGCGCCCTGGCGACGGGTCGAGCACGCGCCGCGCCGTCCCGGGGCTCGCCGCCAGGGGAGAACCCGGGACCGATGGCCGCCGACGCTGCAGAATAGGTCGAAGCGCGTTCGGCCTCGTCCGGCAATCGACACCGGTCATGGATCCGGGGTTCCCCTGCGCGGCACCGGGATGACGCTGCGGCATATTGATTCCACGCGAGGATTTGCAAGTAGGCAGGTCCCGGATACAGTCCTTTGTACAATCCGCTCTCCAGATTAGAATCATACAAAACAAAGACGTGCCGTTTGAATGACGCTGCATCCTCGCCTAAGAGAACGACCATCAGAGGATTGGCAGGCGGCGCGGCGGCGCCCCGACATACGCCCAGCGAGGAGCACCCATGGCCGACGGATCCACTTTCGCGCAGGCCTTCACCATCCTGTTCCGCGAAGGGCTGGAGGCGCTCCTGGTGGTGGCGGCGCTGGCGGCCTTCCTGCGCCGGGCCGGCGCCGCCGAGCGCATTCGCCCGCTCTATGCCGGCGCGGGCCTCGCGGTGCTGGCGAGCTTTGCCATGGCCTGGGTGTTCGAGGCCTTCTTCGACGGCAACCACAACGACCTGATCGAGGCCGGCGTGATGCTGGTCGCCGCCGGCCTGATGTTTACGATGAGCGGCTGGCTGTTCCTGCGCCAGGATCCGGCGGCCTGGAAGGCCGAGATCGCCCGCATGGCCGAGCGGGCGATGAGCGCCGGCACGGTGCTGTCGCTCGCCGGCATCGCCTTCCTGGCGGTGTTCCGCGAAGGCGCCGAGACGGTGCTGTTCCTGCACGCTCTCGCCCGCACCGTCGGCGGGTTCGACGCCTCGCTGCTCGGCGGCCTCGCCGCGGCGGCCCTCGCCCTTGCGGTGGTGTTCGTGGCGATGCAGTGGCTGGCCCTGCGGCTGCCGCTGCGCCCGGTCTTCCTGCTCACCTCCGCCTTCCTGTTCGTGATGGGCCTGCGCCTCGTCGGGGCGGCGATCCAGGAGTTCCAGGAGCAGCTGCTCCTGCCGGTGCACAATGACGGGGTGCCGGAGATCGTCACGGAACTCGGCTTCAACGGCAGCTGGGAGGCCCTGGCGGTGCAGGGCGCGATCGTGCTCTGCGCGGTCGTCTGGATGGCGGTGCGGCGCTCGCGTGCGTCCGCTCCGGTGGCTCGGCCGCAAGTCCCCGCCTGAAAGGTCCCCGCCCGACAAGTCCCAGCCCGAAAGGTCTCGGGCTGACGGACACGCGCCCGGGGCGGTACCGCTCCGGGTGCGCTTCGCGCTAAGGACTTGGAGGCGGCTTTGCCGGGAGGTCCCCCTTGTCCGACACCACCACGCTCTACTACTCGCCGGGTGCCTGCTCGCTGGCGCCCCATATCGCCCTCGAGGAGACCGGCGCGCCGTTCGAGGCGGTGAGGATCGATTTCGCCACCGCCGAGCAGCGCGGCGGGCGCTACCTCGCCGTCAACCAGAAGGGACGGGTGCCGGCCCTCGCCGAGGGCGACTGGGTGCTGACCGAGAACCCGGCGATCCTGCGCTACATCGCGCGCTCGCATCCGCGCGCCGGCCTGTGGCCCGAGGATCCGCGCGAGGAGGCCCGGTGCGCCGAGTGGCTGGCCTGGCTCTCCTCCACCATCCACCCCGCCTACGCCCATATCCGCCGGGCCGAGCGCTACGCCACCGATCCGGCGGCGATCGAGGACGTGAAGGCCAGGGGCCACGAGACCTGCGCCGACCTGTGGACGATGATCGAGGTCGGCCTGTCCCGCGGCGGCTGGGCGGCCGGCGCGCAGTACAGCGTCGCCGATCCCTACCTCCTGGTGTTCTGGCACTGGGGCCGCGGCCAGGTGCTCGGCTACGACATGGCCCGCCAGTTCCCGTACTGGACCGACCATGCCCGCCGCATGGCCGAGCGCCCCGCCGTGCAGCGCGCCTTCGCCCGCGAGGGGCTGCCGCTGCCGGCCTAGAGCATTGTCCGACGAAGCGGAGACCGGTTCGTCGCAGAAAATCCGGCAAAATCAACGATCTCGAGCAGCGTTCGAGCGCAACGCGCTCGGGCGCTGCTCGAGATCCGCCGGGAGCCCTAACCGCGGAAGGCGCCCTCGCCCGACAGGTACTCGCGCTCGGCGGCCGTCTCGGGGCGGCCGAGCACCGCGTTGCGGTGGGGAAAGCGGCCGAACCGCTGGATCAGCGCGTGATGCTCGTGCGCCGCCTCGAGGTTCACCGGAATCCCGAGTTCGGCGAACAGCGCGACGCTGCGCTCCTGGTGGCCCGGATCCTCGGCGTGCATCAGCGGCATGTAGAGGAAGGCACGCAGGGCCGGCTCGATCGCCGCATCGTGGCCGCGGGCGATGGCGCGGTCGGCGGCGGCGAGCGCCGCCGCGTCCGTCGCCCAGGCGCGGGGCGTGCCGCGGAAGAGGTTGCGCGGGAACTGGTCGAGGAGCAGCACCAGCGCGAGCGCGCCCTCCGGAGTCTCCTCCCAGGCGGCGAGTTCGCCCCGCGCCGCCGCCTCGTGCAGCGGCAGATAGGCCCGGCAGGCGGCGTCGAAGGCCGGATCGGCCTTGAACCAGCGGTCGAATCCGGCCTCGCGCCAGAAATCGACCAGTTCGGCGGGCGTCGCCCGTTGCGTCATGCCGGTCTCCTCAAGGATGCCTGGATGCCCGCGTCCGCGCGCCGAGCTTGGCAGACATGTGCGGTTCCGCGCGCATAGCCTATTCCCTGACGCGAATCACGCCGCTACAAGCCGCCCGTCGCACGGCCGCTCCAGCGCCCGGAGCGTTCGAGATTCTCGCCATCCGCAAAAGGGGGAGCCGCCATGCGGGTCTATTACGATCGTGACGCCGACATCAATCTGATCAAGGGCAAGAAGGTCGTCATCGTCGGCTACGGCAGCCAGGGCCACGCCCACGCGCTGAACCTGCGCGATTCCGGCGTCAAGGACGTGGTGATCGCGCTCCGCAAGGGTTCGGCCAGCGCCAAGAAGGCCGAGGCCGAGGGCTTCAAGGTCATGGAGGTCGCCGACGCCGCCCGCGAGGCCGACGTCGTCATGATGCTGACCCCCGACGAGCTGCAGGGCGAGATCTACCGCGACTCGCTCCAGGGCAACATGAAGCAGGGCGCTGCCCTGCTGTTCGCCCACGGCCTCAACGTCCACTTCAACCTGATCGAGCCGCGCGCCGACCTCGACGTGCTGATGGTCGCCCCGAAGGGCCCCGGCCACACCGTGCGCTCCGAGTACCTGCGCGGCGGCGGCGTGCCGACCCTGATCGCCATCGCCCAGGACGCCTCGGGCAATGCCCACGACCTCGGCCTGTCCTACGCCTCGGCCAATGGCGGCGGCCGCGCCGGCATCATCGAGACCACCTTCAAGGAAGAGTGCGAGACCGACCTGTTCGGCGAGCAGGTCGTGCTCTGCGGCGGCCTCGTCGAGCTGATCAAGGCCGGCTTCGAGACCCTCGTCGAGGGCGGCTACGCCCCCGAGATGGCCTATTTCGAGTGCCTCCACGAGGTGAAGCTGATCGTCGACCTCATCTACGAGGGCGGCATCGCCAACATGAACTACTCGATCTCGAACACCGCCGAGTACGGCGAGTACGTGACCGGCCCGCGCATCATCACGCCCGAGACCAAGGCCGAGATGAAGCGGGTGCTCACCGACATCCAGAACGGCACCTTCACCCGCAACTGGATGCTCGAGAACAAGGTCAACCAGACCTCGTTCAAGGCGACCCGCGCCCGCAACGCCGCCCACCCGATCGAGGAGGTCGGCGAGCGCCTCCGCGGCATGATGCCGTGGATCAAGGAGAAGGCCCTGGTCGACAAGGCCAAGAACTAACGTTTCCGGCAGCCGCGGCCGCCCCCAGCGGGCTGCGGCGCCTGCTGCGAACGCCGCGCGGAACACCCTTCCGCGCGGCGTTTCCGCGTCCGGGACCTGGCGGCGCGCCGAATAGCGTCGCCGGTCGGCGTAGATCCGGGGCCGCATCCGGTCTTTCCGGCGAGATGTGGCGAGCCTTACGCGCCTGTCGCCCCCGGCCGTCCAGGTCGAGGCGCCAGGTCCGACTTCGTCATTGGAATCATTTAACATCGATCAAACCGGCCGACGGCGGGGCGAATGCTGTCGGCGCCGGCCGTTCGTCAGCACGAAGAGGCGAGGTATCGTCGCCGTCGTCGAACGTCGATTGCCTGTCCGGCCGAGGCTTCGCGGCGACCGCGGCGGCCGAAGACCGGTCGAGACGTCCTCCTCCGGCCCGTTCGATCCGTTGACGACACGAGACATCGTGCGGGGGTGCTGCAAGGCGCCGCGGGCGGGCCGCCGTTGACGCAAGGCAGCGTCGCGCGATCTCGCCGGCATGATTGATCGACCCGTCCTCTTCTGCCTGCACTTCCTCGGAGGCAGCGCCCGCACCTGGCGCCCCCTCGCCGAGCGTCTCGGGCCCGCGGCGCGCTGCGTCGCCATCGACCTGCCGGGCTTCGGCGACGAAGCCGGACATCCGGGCTGCGGCGTCGCCGCCATGGCCGACCACGTCGCCGCCCGCATCACCGCCGAGGCCCCGGCCGGGCCCTGGCTCCTGGCCGGCAACAGCATGGGGGCGAAGGTCGCCCTCGCTCTCGCGCGCCGCAGCGAGGACGGCGATCCGGCCCTCGCGGGCCTCGCCGGGCTGGTGCTGCTGGCCGGCTCGCCGCCCGCGCCCGAGCCGATGGACGAGGAGCGCCGGCAGGCGATGATCGCCTGGATCGACGCCGATCCGCAGACCCGGCGCCGGGAGGCCGAGGCCTTCGTGTCCGCGAATGTCGGGGCGCCCCTCGATCCGGAGGACCACGCCCGGGCCGTCGAGGACGTGCTGCGGGCCAATCCGCAAGCCTGGAAGGCCTGGCTCACCGGCGGCGCGAACGAGGATTGGCGCGGGACTATCGGCACCCTGTCCGTTCCGGCCCTGGTGGTGAGCGGGGCGGAGGACGGCGATCTCGGTCCGGAGGCACAGGCCGCGCTGACCTTGCCCCATCTCGCCCGTCACCGCCACGAGGTCGCCCCCGGCGCCGGCCACCTGCTGCCGCTGGAGCAGCCGGAGATGCTGGCGGCCCTGATCCGCGACCTCGTCACCTCCGGGCCCCGGGCTGCCGAGGCGCCGATTCTGCCGCCGGCCTTCGCGGCGCTGATGAGTTCGGACCGGGTCAATACCCGGCTGCGCACCACCTTGCGCGAGCGGATGAACGAGCCCGACGGCCCGTTCTGCTTGAGCGCGGACGAGCGCGCGACGCTCGGTGCCTGCCTCGACCGGGTGCTGCCGCAGGCGGGACCGGGGAAGATCGACCTCGCCCGCCGGATCGACGCGCGGCTGGCTTCCGGCACCGGCGACGGCTGGCGCTTCGCCGCCCTGCCGCCGGATGCGGAGGCCTATGGCCGGGCGCTCCGGACTCTCGACGGCGCGGCGCGAGAGGCGCACGGGCGCCCGTTCACGGCGCTGGGCGGGACCGAGCAGGACGCCCTCCTCACCCGCGCCACCTCCGGCGACCTGCCGGAACTCCCGGGCGGCCTCGCCCCCGACCTGATGACCTGCTGGTTCGAGGAGCTGCGCGGGGAAGCGGTGCGGACCTTCCTCGCCCATCCGGCCGGCCTCGCGACGATCGGCTTCACCGGGATCGGCGCGGGCGGCGACGACGCCGATTCCCTGCCCGGCTACCGCCTGACCGGCCTGAACGAACGCGAGCCCTGGGAAAAGCCCGTCCTCGAGACCGTGGGAAACGCCCGATGAACCTCTCAGGGCAGAACCGTTACAGCACCGACGAGGTCGTCGACGTGGTGGTGGTCGGCACCGGGGCGGGCGGCGCGCCCCTCCTCGCCGAGCTGGCCGCCGCGGGGCTCAAGGTCGTGGCGCTGGAGGCCGGGCCGAACTTCGATCCCGCCGGGTACGGCTTCGACGAGACATTGGCCGACGAGATCTACTGGACCGAGGAGCGCCTCAGCGGCGGCTCGACGCCGGAGGCCTTCGGTGCCAACAACAGCGGCACCGGCATCGGCGGCTCGACCCTGCACTGGGGCGCCTTCGTGCCCCGGGCCGACCCGCGCGACTTCCGGCTGAACTCCGAGAGCGGCGAGGGCTGCGACTGGCCGATCGAGCACGCCGAGCTGGTGCCGTTCTACGACCGCGTCGAGGCCTTCATCGGCACGTCGGGCCCGACGCCCTATCCATGGGACGAGGCGCGCCGCTTCCCGCTGCCGCCGGTCCTGCGCAACGGCCCGGCCCAGCTGATGGCCGCAGCCTGCGACCGGCTCGGCATCGCGGCGACCGACGCGCCGGCGGCGGTGGTTTCGCGCGACTTCACGGCCGACCCTGCGGTGCCGGAGCGCAAGGCCTGCATCAATTGCGGCTTCTGCCATCAGGGCTGCCGCACCCGCGCCAAGGCCAGCATGGACGTGACCTACCTGCCGCTGGCGGTGGCGCGCGGGGCCGAGATCCGGGCGGAAGCCCGGATGCACGGGGTCGAGCGCGACAAGGCCGGGCGGATCACCGCCGTGATCTACCGCAGCGGCGGGCGCGATCATCGCCAGCGTTGCGCCCATCTGGTCCTGTGCGCCGGCGCCGTCGAGACGCCGCGGCTCCTGCTCCACCTCGACCTCGCCACCGGCAGCGGCCAGGTCGGGCGGAACTATATCGGCCACGTCGCCACGCAGGTCTGGGGTACCTTCGCCGACGAGGTCGGGATGAACCGGGGCTACCCGTCCTCGCTCATCACGGAGGATTTCACCCGACCGAAGGAGGCCGATTTCGCCGGCGGCTACCTGATCCAGAGCCTCGGCGTCGAGCCGCTGACCTGGGCCAATGCCGTCGCTCGCGGCCGCGGCCTGTGGGGCACGGCGCTCACCGACTACCTCCGGCAGTACAACCGCGTCGCCGGCATCGGCATCAACGGCGAGACCCTGCCCTGCGACGCGAACGTCCTGACCCTGTCGGACGAGACCGACGCGCTGGGGATGCGGAAAGCGCAGATCGACTTCGGCTACGGGCCGAACGAGCACAGGCTGAACGCCCACGCCACCAAGGTGATGCGCGAGATCTGGGAGGCGGCCGGCGCCCGCGACGTCTGGGTGCTGGAGCGCGTCGCCCACACCCTCGGCACCTGCCGGATGGGACGGAACCCCGACGCCTCGGTGGTCGATTCCTTCGGGCGCAGCCACGAGGTCGAGAATCTCTGGATCTGCGACGGCTCGGTCTTCCCGAGCTCGCTCGCGGCCAATCCGGCCCTGACCATCATGGCGCTCTCCTTACGCACCGCCGGCGCGTTCCTGAAAGGCACCCGATGAGCGACGATCCCCGCGCGGCCTATCCCCGGCCGCCCTTCCCCGGCGCGCAGCAGCAGCCGCGCCCCGGCCTCACCGGCCCGATGGACCCGGCCCCGGACCACGGCGAGGAGACCTACGTCGGCAAGGGCCTGCTCACCGACCGGATCGCCCTGATCACCGGCGGCGATTCGGGCATCGGCCGCGCCGTCGCCATCGCGTATGCCCGCGAGGGCGCCGACGTGGCGATCTCCTACCTCGACTCCGAGGAGGAGGACGCGCAGGCGACCAGGACCTGGGTCGAGAAGGCCGGGCGACGCTGCCTGCTGCTGCCGGGCGATCTGCGCGACGAGGCGCATTGCCGGGCGATCGTCGCAAAGACCGTGACCGAGTTCGGCCGCATCGACGTCCTGGTCAACAACGCCGCCGCCCAGGTGGTCAACGAGGGCCTCGACGACGTCACCGCCCACGACGTCGAGGGCTCGTTCCGCGCCAACGTCTTCGCGATGATCTACCTGGCGCAGGAAGCGGTGCCGCATATGCGGCCGGGCTCGGCGATCGTGAATTCGACGAGCCAGCAGGCCAAGGTGGCGGATGCCGGCATGCTGGTCTACGCCGCCACCAAGGGGGCGATCAGCACCCTGACGGTCGGGCTCTCGAACCTGCTCGCCCCGAAGGGCATCCGGGTGAACTGCGTCGCTCCCGGCCCGGTCTGGACGCCGATCCAGCCGATCGTGAAGAGCCCTGAGCAGATCGAGCAGCTCGGTGCCGACACCCCGCTCGGCCGCGCCGGCCAGCCGGCGGAGCTGGCCCCGGCCTACGTGCTCCTCGCCTCGCGGGAGGGCAGCTACATGACCGGTGCCCTGGTGCCGGTGACCGGCGGGCAGCCGATGCTCTGACGGAAGGTCAGGACTTCGCCCGGCGGGGTGTCCGGCCGGATACCCCGCCCTAGCCTCTCGGAGCCGGTGCGGACCGGCGTGACCCTGCGGCCGAAAAGCCCGGGACGGCGCAGAAAACCCTGCCCCAGCATCGGAACGGCCGCCCCCCGGCCTCGTTGTTGCGGCAAATCACGGAGTTGACCGACATGACGGATTCCAAGGGCAAGACCGGCCAGCCGCGCCAGCACGGCACCCGCAACGACACCGACTCGAACGCCAAGCGCGTCTCGATCGAGACCCTGAACGCACGTCTCGCCGACGGCATCGATCTGGCGCTGGCCGTCAAGCAGGCGCACTGGAACCTGAAGGGCCCGCAATTCATCGGCATCCACGAGATGCTCGACGGGTTCCGCACCGAACTCGACGACCTCAACGACAAGGTCGCGGAGCGGGCGGTGCAGCTCGGCGCCACGGCCCTGGGGACCGCCTCGGTGGTGGCCGCGTCCTCGAAGCTCAGCCCATACCCGACCGACGTGTACGCCATCGCCGACCACCTCTCGGCCCTGATCGACCGCTACGCGGCCTATGCCAACGCCGTGCGCGAGAACATCGACCAGACCGACGAGGCCGGCGACGCCGGCACCGCCGACCTGTTCACCGAGGTCTCTCGCGCGGTCGACAAGCAGCTCTGGTTCCTCGAGGCCCACGTGCAGGAGCCGACGGGCGCGATGCGCGACGGGGACGGCAAGGGCTCGCGCTGAGGCGAAGGGCCTTCGGGGCTGGCGCTTGAGCCGGCCCCGGCTCCGAACTCTCTCGCCCTTCCGCTCACGCTAAAGAACGAAAGTGCGGTTCGCCTCCCCGTCCATCGGGGAGGCATTTTTGTACGGAGCGACGGATATCGACGGCGGAGGATCGATCGGTTACGTTTGGTCATAAACAGGTGAGGCAGCCCGCGTGACCAAGGCCGCCCCCGATGCGGCGGAGATCGCTGCCCGTCGCAAGCATGCAGCGAAGCGCTTGAACGAGCATGTCAAGCTGTTTGCGGCCTACGTGAACGCTATGGCAATAGCCGTCGCTGGTGTGGCGATCATCGTACCGCTGGTCAATAACCCGAATGCGACCTCGGGGCAGTCGCATCTCTCTTGGTTTATGGCCTCTCTGTGGCCTTACATTGTATCGGTCACGCTGTGATCCGACTTCTGCGCCGGGAGGAGTGACGATGCCCTGGGATGCCACCCTCGCGATGCTCAGCTTCGCCCTGTTCATCTCGGTGACGGGCCTCGCCATCCTGGGTTTCGCCGTCTACCGCTTCGAGCGGAAGTACGGGCAGGCGGGGCGCACCGGCACCCCGCCCGCCGAGTAGCCAAGTGCTACATCGGCTCCGCGCCGCGCCCCATCGCGGCGACGCCGGTGCGCGACACCTCGACCAGCCCCACCGAGGCCATCAGCTTGACGAAGCGGTCGATCTCGTCGGTCGTGCCGGTCAGCTCGAACACGAACGAGTGCAGCGTCGCGTCGAGGGTGCGGGCGCCGAAGGCGGCGGCGAGCCGCATCGCCTCGACCCGGTGCTCGCCCTTGCCGGCCACCTTCACGAGAGCAAGCTCCCGCTCGAGCGACTCGCCCTGAAGGGTCAGATCCACGACCCGGTGCACCGGCACGAGGCGGTCGAGCTGCGCCTTGATCTGCTCGATCACGGCGTTGGTGCCCGCGGTCACGATGGTGATGCGGGAGATGTGCCGGGCCTCTTCGGTCTCCGACACCGTCAGGCTCTCGATGTTGTAGCCGCGGCCGGAAAACAGGCCGGCGATGCGGGCGAGCACGCCGGGCTCGTTGTCGACGATGACCGCCAGGGTGTGGCGGTTCACCGGCTCGACGCGGACCGGATCGGGATAATGGGTGTTCATGGCGTTCATCGTCCTGCCCTGCCCGCTCAGACCAGCATCTTGCCTTCGTCGGAGATCACGTCGCCCAGGTCCGCCCCGGTCTCGCCGAGGTAGTCAGAGAGCAGCATCTCGTTGTGCGCCTTGCCCGACGGGATCATCGGGAAGCAGTTCTCGGTCTTGTCGACGATGCAGTCGAAGATAACCGGGCCGTCATAGTCCAGCATCTCGGCGATCGCCGCGTCGAGGCTGCCCGGATCCGAGCAGCGGATGCCCTTGGCGCCGTAGGCCTCGGCGAGCTTGACGAAGTCGGGCAGGCTCTCCGAATAGCTCTCGGAGTAGCGCGAGCCGTGCAGCAATTGTTGCCACTGGCGCACCATGCCCATATATTCGTTGTTCAGGATAAAGATCTTGACCGGCAGGCGGTACTGCACGGCGGTCGACATCTCCTGGATGTTCATCTGGATCGAGGCCTCGCCGGCGATGTCGATCACCAGGGCGCCGCGATGGGCGAGCTGGGCGCCGATCGCCGCCGGCAGGCCGTAGCCCATGGTGCCGAGGCCCCCCGAGGTCATCCAGCGGTTCGGCTCGTCGAACTTGTAGTACTGGGCCGCCCACATCTGATGCTGGCCGACCTCCGTGGTGACGTAGGTCTCGCGCCCCTTGGTCGCCTCGTAGAGGCGCTGGACCGCGTATTGCGGCTTGATGGTGGTGCCCGACGGCCAGTAGCCGAGGCATTCGCGCGCCTTCCAGCCGCGGATCTTCGACAGCCACTCGGTCAGGCGGCCCTGGTCGGGCTCCGGCGTCACCGCCCGCCACTCCCGCAGCATGTCGCGGAGGACCGAGCCGCAATCGCCGACGATGCCGATATCGGCCTTGACGGTCTTGTTGATCGACGAGGCGTCGATATCGACGTGGATCTTCTTGGAGAAGGGCGAGAACGCGTCGAGCCGGCCGGTGATGCGGTCGTCGAAGCGCGCGCCGATGCAGACCATGACGTCGCATTCGTGCATCGCCAGGTTGGCCTCGTAGGTCCCGTGCATGCCGAGCATGCCGAGGAACTGCGGGTCCGAACCCGGGAAGGCCCCTAAGCCCATCAGGGTCGAGGTGACCGGGAACCCGGTGACCCGGGCGAGCTCGCGCAGCAGCTCGGAGGCTTCCGGTCCCGAGTTGATGACGCCGCCGCCGGTATAGAAGACCGGGCGCCGCGCGCCGGCCATCAGGGCCACGGCGGCGCGGATCTTCTCCGGGTCTCCTTGCGTCTGCGGGTTGTAGGTCTTGTGGCTGTTGTCGACCGGGCGGCGGTAGAGGCCGCTGGCGAACTGGATGTCCTTCGGCAGGTCGACGACCACCGGGCCGGGCCGGCCGTGCGAGGCGACGTAGAACGCCTCGTGCAGGATGCGGGGCAGGTCCTCGATCGATTTGACAAGGTAATTGTGCTTGGTGCAGCTGCGGGTGATGCCGACCGTGTCGCATTCCTGGAACGCGTCGGAGCCGATCAGGTGCGTCGGCACCTGGCCGGTGATGCAGACGAGCGGGATCGAATCGAGCAGCGCGTCGGTGAGGCCGGTGACGATGTTGGTGGCGCCCGGTCCCGAGGTGACGAGCACGCAGCCGACCTTGCCCGACGAGCGGGCATAGCCTTCGGCGGCATGCACCGCGCCCTGCTCGTGGCGGACCAGGATGTGCTTCACCGTGTCCTGGTGGAAGAGCGCGTCGTAGATCGGCAGCACCGCGCCGCCCGGATAGCCGAACAGGGTGTCGACGCCCTGATCCTGAAACGCCCGGATCACCATCTCGGCGCCCGTCATGACCTCGCCCGCACTCATCGCCGCGCTCCGTTCCTTGATCTCGTCCGCGCTCTCGGGTCCGTTTTACGCAACAAAAAAGGGCCCCGAAGGACCCTGCACGCGCCACCCTTGGGATGCCGGGCTTCTCAAGCCCGCCCCTTCGGTGGCGCCTCCGCTACAATAAGGACCGTACGCATGCCGCTGAAAGCCTGCCCTTGAGAGAGTGGCGGGGACCCTACGCGCGTCGTCCGGCAGGGTCAACCGGTTATCGGCCCACGCGTCGACGATGCGACGTCAGCGTGCCTGGAGCGTCGGATAGGCCCGGCGCACCGTCCGGGCGATGAGCACGACGAGAACGACCTTCACGGCATCGCCCGGCAGGAACCAGGCCGAGCCGATCGCGGCCTTCACGAGATCGACCCGGGCGACGGCTGCGATCCACGGGATGCCGACCGCGTAGGTGAGCACGACGCCGCCGAGGACGAGGATCAGCGCCTCCTTCCAGGCCGTCAGGGTCCGCACGTTGCGCTCGTAGAGGAAGCCGATCACGAAGGCGGCGACCGGCCACGTCAGCACGAAGCCGCCGCCCGGCCCCATCACGATGCCGAGCCCGCCGCGCCCGCCGGCCATCAGAGGAAGCCCGGCGCAGACCAGGAGGACGAACAGGGCGAGCGCCGCGCCGCCACGCGTCGCGCCGGCGATCGCACCGGCGAGCATCACCCCCATCGATTGCGCGGTGATCGGCACGCCGACCACCGGCAAGGTCACGGGGGGAAACAGGCCGAGCGCGGCGGTGAGAGCGGCAAAGAGCGCGACGAAGACGATGTCACGGGTCGACATGGGAGTCCTTGGCGAGGGGAAGGACAGGTCGGGGCCTGCCCGGCCGTCCGATGGAAGCGACTCCCTCCCGCGACCCCGGCCCGAGGTGCCGGAGCGAAGCGGAGGCCTCCGTCGAGGCCGCGGGAAGGAGGATGTGACCGCGGCCCGGCCGCTGATGCCTTTCGGCCATCACCCCCGATCCGGATCGTACGATCGCGCATCGATCGCGGCCGCGATGTCGTCGCTCATCTTCAGCATCCGCACGACCACCGGGACGGTCAGCGCCACGAGGCTGCCTTCGAGGCCCCGCGCCCGCTGCGCCTCGCGCACCTCGGCGGCGATGGCGGCCAGCACCGGGATGAAGCGTAAGGTGAGCGCGATGGCCAGCCCGACCTTGGCGGGGTTGGCGCCGAGGGGCTTGGCCCAGACGAGGCCGCGTTGCAACGCCTCGATCAGGTCGGACGAGCGCGTGGTCAGCGTCACCAGGCCGGCGAGCAGCACCAGGGCGCTCAGACGGGCGGTCACCAGCAGGCCGGCCTGCCAGCCGTCGAGGGCGAGCTGGACCAGGACCAGCACCGCGAGGATCCAGGCGAGCGGCCGCAGCTGCGCTAGCATCAGGCGGCCCGGGATGCCGGCGACCCGGTAGAGCCATCCTGTGGCGGCGAGCGCCAGGAGCGCCGCCGCGAGCGCCAGGTCGAGCCGCGGCAGCGCGAACAGGACGGTGCCGGCCGCCACCAGCGCCAGGATCTTGCGTCCCGGCGGGCAACGATGGACGGGGCTCTCCCCCGGGACGTACGGGATCACGACATCATCGCTTCGTAGGCCGGGAGCGCCACCGACGGGCTGTCGTCGATGACGACGCGGCCCTCGTCGAAGACCAGCACCCGGTCGACACCCTCCAGGAAGGCGAGATCGTGCGAGACTAGAATCGCGCGCTGGGGCAGCGCGTCGATGGCTTGCGCGATCCGGCGCTTGTTGCGCAGGTCGAGCAGCGTCGTCGGCTCGTCGAGCACGATGATGTCGGGCGCCATCGCGAGCACGCCGGCGATGGCGAGCAACTGCTTCTGCCCGCCGCTGAGCAGGTGGGCCGGATGGTCGGCGAGAGCCTGGAGGTCGTAGCGGTGCAGGGCCTCGTCGACGCGCCGGGCGATCTCGTCCTTGGGCAGGCCGAGATTCCTGAGGCCGAAGGCGAGGTCCTCCGCCACCCCCGGCAGCACGATCTGGTTGTCGGGATTCTGGAACACGAAGCCCACCTTGCGCCGCACCGCCTTGCCGTCGCGGCGCGTGTCGAGCCCGTCGACCCGCACATGGCCCCGGCTCGGCACCAGAAGTCCGTTGAGCAGGCGCGCGAAGGTGCTCTTCCCGCTGCCGTTGCCGCCGACCACCGCGATGCGCCGCTCCGTCAGGTCGAGGGTGAGATCGCGCAAAACCACGCGCTCCCCGAAGGCATGGCCGACCTGCCGGATCTCGATCATCGACGGGGGCGCTCCAAGTGTTCCGGCGGCGTGTTCCGGCGGCGTGTTCCGGCGGCGCCTCATAGCACCTCCGGCGCGGAGCGACAGGGCGCCGGCGGTTTGGAAAACCGGGCCGCCTCCCCTATCTGAGGCGCGGTCCGCCGCCGCGGACGTCTCTCGAGGCAGGGTGCGACGCGATGACGACCGGGATGGCCTACCTCTTGGTCGACATCGCCGGGACCGACTGCGCCCTGCCGCGCCGGGCGGTACGGGAGGTGCTGCCCCTGCCCCGCCTGTGGCGCCCGCCGGGCGCGCCGGCGGCGCTCGCGGGCTTCCTCAACCTCGCCGGCAGCGCCGTGCCGGTCATCGATCTCGCGATCCTGTTCGGCCTCGGCGGGCCGGCGACGGCGAGGGCCGCCGTCTACCGCCACCTCGTCCTGCTGCAGGGCGGGACGCCCCTGGCGCTGATGGTCGACCGGGTCGCGGACGTGACGCGGGTGGCGCCGGACCAGGTGCGGTCGGTCGCCGACGCGGCGACGCTGAACGGCTGCGTCGCGGCCGAAATCCGGGTCGGCGAACGGCTGGTGCACGGGCTCGCGGTCGACCGCATCCTGCTCGCCGAGGAAGCGGCCCGCCTCGCCGCGCAGACCCGGGACGCCCAGGCCCGGCTCGCCGAGTGGGCGGCCTGAACCGGACCATGACCACCCCGCGGGGCTCCGCCCCTGTCGGCGATCCGGCCTTCGCGGCGCTCAAGAACCGCCTCGTCGCCCGCACCGGCCACCATTACTACGCCGACAAGGACGACCTCCTCTGGGAGCGGGTCGGACGGCGCATGCGCGCCCGGGGCGTCGCGGAGCCCGCGGGCTACCTCGCGCTGCTGGAGGGCTCGGACGCCGAGTGGGCGGCGCTCGAATCCGAGATCACCATCGGGGAGACGTTCTTCTTCCGCTACGCCGAGCAATTCGCCGCCCTGCGCGGCACGATCCTGCCGGAGCGGATCGCGGCGCGGGGCGACGAGCGCCGCCTGCGGATCTGGAGCGCGGGCTGCTCCACCGGCCCGGAGACCTACTCGGTCGGGATCGTGCTGCACGAATTGCTGGGCGAGCGCCTGCCGGAATGGCGCATCGGCCTCACCGGCACCGACATCAATCGCGACGTGCTGGCGGCGGCGCGGCGCGGAATCTACGGCGCCTGGGCCCTGCGCACCCTCGGGGGCGAGGAGCGCGGGCGCTACTTCCGGCCCGGACCGCGGGAGGGCACCTTCGCCTTGCGGCCGGAATACAGAGCGCTCGCCCGGTTCGAGCCGCAGAACCTGATGAGCCTGCTGGACGGCACCGCCTCCCTGGCGCTGACCGATTACGACCTCATCCTGTGCCGCAACGTCCTGATCTACTTCCATCCCGACGTGGTGCAGGCCCTGGTGCGGGCGCTGGCGCAGCGCCTGCGGCCCGGGGGGTGGCTGCTGCTCGGCCATGCCGAGCCGAACCCGGCCTTCTCGGAATTCTTGGAGGCCGTCTCCCTGCCGGGCACCGCCGCCTATCGCCGGCCGGAGGACGGGGCGATGCCGGAAGCGCGGCCGGGGCTGCCGCCGCCGGCCCTCGTCCTGCCGCCCGTCCTGCCGGCGCCGGCCGCGGACCTGGCCTGGGCGCCGCTGCTCCCGCCCCGGATCCCGCCTCCGTCCCAGGCGGATCCCGCCTCCGCGCCGTCGCGGCCGCCCGCTCCCGACCTACCGCCGGGCCCGCTCGCGCTCGTGCGGACGCTCGCCGATGCCGGCGACCTCGATGCGAGCTGGCAGGCCTGCCGGGCGGCCCTCGTGCAGGACCCGACCGATCCGCGCCTGCGCTACTACGAAGGGCTGCTCGCCCGCGCCCGGGCCCGGCCGGAGGAGGCGGAGCGCGCCTTTCGCGGCGCGCTCTATCTCGATAAAGGCTTCGTCATGGCGCATTACCATCTCGGGCTGACCCTGATCGCCGCCGGCCGCGGCGAGGCCGGCCGCCGCGCCGTGGCCAACGCCGTGCGGCTCGCGGCAAGCCTGCCCGCCGACGCGGCCCTGCCCGAGGGCGACGGGCTCACCGCCGCCGACCTCGCCGGCGCGGCCCGGCCGTTCCTCGGCGGCGAGGCCGCCCGATGACGACGATCCGCTGGTGCCCGAGGTCTGTTAATGCCCGAGGTCTCTTGATGCCCAAGACCGCCTCCGCCGCCGGGCCGCGTCTGCCGGGCGACGCCGCCTTGAGCGCCGAGCGGATCGACGCGATCCTCGATGCCCGTACCCGCAGCCTCGCCGCCCGCGGCGCGGTGCCGGAGACGCGACCGACCCGGTCCCTGCTTCTCTGCCGCGCCGGCACCGAGGCGGTCGGCCTGCCCCTGGAGGCGGTCGCCGAGGTGTTTCCGTTCCGACCCTGCACGCCGGTGCCGGGAGCGCCCGCCGCCCTCGTCGGCCTCGCCGGGCGGGGTGGGATCCTCGTCAGCGTGATCGACCTCGCGGTGGCGCTCGGCGCTGCGCCGTCTCCCGCGGCGGAGAGCGGCGGTCACGTCGTGGTGCTGCGCCGCGACGGGCCCCGGATCGGCCTTCGGGTCGCGCGCGTGCTCGCCGTCGCCGACGCCGCGGTGGAGGCGGGATCCGAGGGGCTGGGCAGGCGGGCGGTGGCGGGCTATGCCCGCGCGGCACCGGACATCCGTGAGGATCGAGGCTCCCGCCCGGATTACGACGTCGCCGAGGCCGGCTTCGCGGTGATCGACGTGCCGGCCCTGCTGGCCCCGCTCCTCGCCTCGGGCCGCCCGTAGACATCCGCGGCCCGACCCACCCGCCGCCTCCAGCCAAAGGGAATCCCGCGTGTCGCTCTCGATCGGGAACCGCATCCTCCTCGGCTTTTCCGCCGTCGTCCTGGTGATCGTGGCGCTTGGCGTCTACGCAGTCGGGCAGATCGGCGAGGTGCGTAGCGCCACCGATACCATCGTCACCCGCGACCTGACGGTGATGCACCAGCTCGAGAACATCCGGGAGGCACAGCGCCGGATGAGCGACCTGCGCGACGAGGCGGCCACCCGCTACTACCTCCGGGCGCTCGGCCGCGAGCTGACGTCCAAGGAGGAACCGACGGTGACCTGGCGGCGCATCGCCGCCTCCGCCGAGACGGCGCTGGCCGGCGCGCTCACCACTGCCAACGACTACCGGGCCCAGTCGCTCTCGGCCGACCGCGCCGCCGCCTGGCAGCGCATCTCCGAGCTGCTGGTCGCGGCCGGTGCCGAGCTGCGCACCACCCGCACCGCCACCGAGCGCCAGTTCGAGGCGATCGCGGCCGGCGACGTGCCGGGCATCCAGGCGTCCGAGATCGCCCTCGACCAGTCGAGCGAGAACTTCGTGCGCACCATGGGGGCGGCCCGCGAGGCCCTGGATGCCGGCATCACCGCCGGCCAGCGCCGGGTCGGGGCGATCTACGAGGAGAGCCGGCTCTCGACGCTGGCGGCCCTCGCCATCTGCGTCGTGATGGCGCTCGTCATCACGGTGCTGATCCGCCGCTCGGTGGTGGAGCCCCTCGACGCGGTGATGGCCTTCGTCGGCAAGGTCGGCAGCGGCGACCTCACCGGCCGCATCGCCGACAGCCGCCGCGACGAGCTGGGGCGCCTGGGCGGCGTCCTCAACCAGATGGTCGAGGGCCTGCGCCAGCTCGCGAGCCAGAACCGCGCCTCGACCTCGAACCTCAACGCGGCCGCCGCCGAGATCCGCGCCTCCGCCCAGGAGCAGGCCGCGAGCGTCGAGGAGCAGTTCGCCGCCGTGCAGGAGACCGCCGCCACCGTCGACGAGATCACCCATGCAGGCGCCCAGATCGGCAAGCGCGCGCAGGAGGTGATCGCCACCGCCCAGGCGACCGCCCAGACCTCGAGCGCCGGGCTTCGCGCCGTCGACGAGACGGCGCGGGCCATGGACGCGATCCGCGAACAGAGCGAGGCGGTGGCCGAGAACATCGTGGCGTTGAGCGAGAAGACGCAGGCCATCGGCGAGATCATCGCGACCGTCAACGACGTCTCGGAGCGCACGCATCTCCTGGCGCTCAACGCCGCCATCGAGGCGGCGGCGGCGGGCGAGAGCGGGCGCAGCTTCGCGGTGGTGGCCTCCGAGATGAAGGCGCTCGCCGACCAGGCCAAGGAGGCGACCGGCCAGGTGCGCGCCATCCTCGGCGACATCCAGCGCGGCATCAACGCCTCGGTGATGCTGACGGAGGAAGCGGTCAAGCGCGTGGCGGTGGGCAAGGAGCGCACCGACACCACCCACGCGACGATCGAGGAGATCACCGCCCGGGTGCAGGAGAGCGTCCAGACCTTCCAGCAGATCGTCGCCTCGACCAACCAGCAGCAGCTCGGCATCGAGCAGGTGATGGGTGCGCTCCAGAACATCCGCCAGGCGAGCCAGCAGACCGCCGCCGGCACCCGCCAGGTCGAGGCCGCCGCCGCCAACCTGAGCGAACTCGCCGGCGCCCTCCTGGCGCTCGCCGAGCGCTACCGGCTCTGACCGGTTCCGATGGACGACATCCGCCAGCTCCTCCTCGCGGCCTTCGACGCCGAGCATCGCGAGCATCTCGCGGCGATCCGTGCGGCCCTGGCCGAGGCCGAGGCGGGCCGGCCCGCGGACTGGAACGACGTCTTTCGCCGCGCCCACAGCCTGAAGGGCGCCGCGCGCGCCGTCGACCTGCCGGCGGTGGAAGAGGTGGCCCATCGGCTGGAGGCGCTGTTCGACCGGGTGGTGCAGGGCCGCACCGGCCTCGACCGGGCGACCGCCGGGGTGGTCGACCTCGCCCTCGACCGGATCGAGGGCCTGGTCGCGGCCCTGCCCGAGACGCCCGAGCCCGCGGCGCCGGCGGACGCCATCGCGGCCCTCGACGCCTGCCTGTCCGGCGCGCCGATCCCGCAGGCGGAGCCGAAGCCGGAGCCGAAACCGGCGCCCGAACCCGCGCCGCAGGACGGGGCGGTCTCCTACCTGCGCATCGCCAGCGACCAGGTCGAGGCGCTGTCGAAGGCGGTGCACGACCTCACCGCGGTGCTCCAGGGCCAGGAGACGATCGGCGCCGCGGTGGCGAGCCTCGAATCCGGCGCCCGGAGTTTGCGGCGCAGCGCCGACACCGTGCAGGGGCGCACCGGCGAGATGGTGGCGCTCGCCCGCCGCCTGCGCGAGGCCGGCGACCCGGCGGGCACCGCCCTCGACGGCTTCGTCGACCGGGTGCGCCGCCTCGACGACGAGCTGCGGGGCGTGATCCGCGGCATCTCGGGACTCGCGCGGGTGCAGAGCCGCAGCACCGGCGCCGTCGACGGGGCGTTGCGCCGCCTGCGCGACGATGCCGACCGCCTGCTGCTGGTCCCGGCCGAGACGGTGTTCGGCGGCTACGGCCGGATGGTGCGGGAGATCGCCCGCGAGGCCGGCCTCGCCGTGGAGGTACGGCTCCAGGGCCTCGACATCCAGGTCGATCGCGGCCTGCTCCAGGCGCTCAAGGACCCGGTGCTTCACGCCCTGCGCAACACGATCAGCCACGGCGCCGAGCCGCCCGAGACGCGCCGGGCCCTGGGCAAGCCCGACGCGCTCTGCGTCACCCTGTCGGTCGCCTCGAAGGGCAGCCAGCTCGTCGTGACGATCCGCGACGACGGCCGCGGCCCGGACCTCGCCCGCATCCGCGAGACCGGCCGGCGCCAGGGGCTGGTGGAGCCCGGATCCGAGCCGGACCGGGACGCGACCCTCGACCTCGTCTTCGCGCCGGGCTTCTCCACCGCCGCCGCCGTGGACCGGATCGCCGGGCGCGGCATGGGCCTGTCGGTGGTGGCGGAGGCCGCGCGGACCTTGCGCGGCCGGGCGACCTTGCGGCCCGCCGAGCCGTTCGGTGCCGAGGTGACGGTCACCGTGCCGCTCTCGGCCGCGCGCCAGCCGGTGCTGCTCGTCGAGGCGGCATTGCGGCCGGGCGAGGCGCGGCAGACCTTCGGCCTGCCGAGCGGCGCCGTCGCCGGGCTGCTGCGCCTCACTGACCGCGACCTCGCCTCCGTGGCGGGCGAACCGGCGGCACGGATCAAGCAGGGGGGACGGAACGTTGTCATTCCGCTCGTTCCCCTCGCGTCGCTCCTCGGATCCGGTGTCGCTCCCCTTCCCCTCCATGACGGCCTCGTCCGCGCCGTCCTGCTGCGCTGCGGCACCTCGTCCTGTGCGCTGGCCGTCGACCGGCTGCTCGACGTGCGCGTGCTCCTCGTCGGCCCGGCCCCGCCGCTCGGGGGCGATCCCGTGCTGATGTCCGGCACCGTCATGCTCGCCGACGAGACCCCCGCCCTGGTGCTCGACCCCGAAGGCCTGTGCGTCCGGGCCCGCGCCGGCGGCCTGGTGGCGGCCTCGCCCGCCTCCGGTCCGGAGCGCCGGGCGAAGCGCACCCGCACGGTGCTGGTGGTCGACGATTCGATCACCACCCGGACCCTGGAGAAGAGCATCCTGGAGGCGCATGGCTACCGGGTCTTCGTCTGCGTCGACGGCCAGGATGCCCTCGACCGGCTGCGCCGGGACGGAACGGAGGTGGACGTGGTGGTGGCCGACGTCGAGATGCCGCGCCTCGACGGGTTCGGCCTGCTCCGGGCCCTCAAGGCGGATCCGGGCTTGACGCGGCTGCCGGTGATCCTGATGACCTCCCGCGGCGATCCCGCCGACATCCGCCGCGGCCTCGATCTCGGGGCCGACGCCTACCTCACCAAGCAGAAGTTCGACCAGCGCGAGCTTCTCGACACGATCGGTCAGCTGCTGTGAGCCCGCCTATCCGCGTCATGCTGGTGGAGGATTCGCTGGTGGTGCGCCAGCTCCTCGCCCACATCGTCAGTCGCGACCCGCGCCTGGCCCTCGCGGCGGCCGTCGATTCCGGCGAGGAGGCCCTGCGGGAGATCCACCGGGTCCAGCCCGACGTGATCTCGATGGATATCCGCCTGCCGGGCATCGACGGGCTGGAGACCACCCGGCGGATCATGGCCGAGCGGCCGACCCCGATCGTGGTCGTGGCCGACGCGATCGAGGATTCCTCGCTCAAGATCTCGATGAACGCCCTGCGGGCCGGCGCCCTCAGCGTGGTCGAGAAGCCGGTCGGCACCGGGCATCGCGCCTACGAGGCGATCGCCGACCAGATCTGCACCCAGCTGCGGATCATGAGCCAGGTGCCGGTGATCCGGCGCCGGCCGATCGGCGCCGAGCGCCTCTCGCGCGGCGAAGCGCCCCGGGAGGAGGTCCGCGGGACGATTCCCGCGACCCAAGCCCCGAGCGTGCTGGCGGTGGCGGCCTCGACCGGCGGGCCGCCGGCCTTCGCCAAGCTGCTCGGCGCCCTGCCGGCGGGTTTCCCGCTGCCGATCCTGCTGGTCCAGCACATGGGCGCGGCCTTCATGGAGGGCTTCGCCGACTGGCTCAACGGCGTCGTGCCGCTCACCGTCGTCATCGCCGGCGAGGGCGTGCGGCCCCTGCCCGGCCACGTCTACGTCGCACCGGGCGACCGCCACCTGACCCTCGGCCCCGGCGGATTGCTGACCCTCCTCGACGAGCCGCCGCTGGGCGGCCAGCGCCCCTCCGCGACGATGCTGTTCCGCTCGGTCGCCCGCCAGGCCGGCCCCCGGGGCTTCGGCGTGCTCCTCACCGGCATGGGCGAGGACGGCGCCGCCGGCCTCCTCGACATGCACCTCGCGGGCGCCGCCACCATCGCCGAGCACGAGAGCTCGGCGGTGGTCTACGGCATGCCGGCGGCGGCGGTCCGGCTCAAGGCCGCCGGCAGCGTGCTCCCCCTCGACCTGATCGCCCCACGCATCCTGCGGGCGGTGCAGCCGGGCCTGTCCCCATGACGGCGCCAGCCGAACCCCTTTCCATGACGGCGCCAGCCGAACCTCTTTCCGTGACGGCGCCAGTCGAACCCGTGCCTGTGACGGCGCCGGCCGAGCCTCGTCCCGTGACGGTCCCACTGGCGCCTGCCAGCCCGCCCCGCATCCTACTGGTCGAGGATTCCGAGACCCAGGCGTTGCAACTGCGCCTGTTCCTGGAGCGCAGCGGCTTTTCGGTGACGCGCTACGCCACCGCGGAAGCCGCGCTGGAGGCGATGAACCATGGCCTGCCGGACCTCGTGGTGGCCGATTACCACCTGCCCGGGATGAACGGCGACGAGCTGACCCGGCAGATGCGCCTCGCCATGCGCACCCGGGCGACGCCGGTCCTGATGCTCACCGAGGCGAGCGGCCGCGACATCGAGCGCCAGGGCCTGGAGAGCGGCGCCGACGCCTACGTGCCGAAATCCGCCGACCGCGACCTCCTGCTCCTGCGCATCCGGGCGCTGCTGCGCGAGCGCGCCGCGGTGCCGGCGGACGAGCCGGGCCGCCAGTCGAGCTTCCGCCGCGCCCGCATCCTCGTCGTCGACGGCTCGGCCACCTTCCGGGCCTATCTCTCGGCCCTGCTGGCCCAGGAGGGGCACGAGGTCGTCACCGCCGACGGGCCCGACCAGGCAATGGCCGCCCTCGAGGCCCCCGGTGACGGCTTCGACTGCGTGACGGTCGACCTCCTGGGGAGCGGCTTCGACGCGATCGCGCTCTGCCGCCGGATCGACGCCCTCCGGGGCGCGGCCACCGGCGCGGGCGCGCCGGGCTTCTATCTCGTCGGCATCGGCAGCGCGGCCTCGTCGAGCAAGGACCTCCTGGTCGAGGCGTTCTCGGCCGGGGCCGACGACGTGGTGGCCAAGGACGTCTCGCCCAAGGGCGCCGACGCCGACCTGCTGGCGATCCGGGTGCGGACGCTGGTGCGCCGCAAGCTCCTGGAGGAGGACGACCGCCGGGTCGCCGACGAGGTCCGCCGCCACGCGCTCGCCGCCGAGCGCGCCAAGGCCGAGGCCACCGCCGCCGAGGCGAAGGCGGCGCTCGCCGGCGCCCTGGCGCAGGCCAACCACGATCTCGAACAAGCCAACCACCGCCTCAAGGACACCCAGGCCAAGCTGGTCCAG
Source organism: Methylobacterium sp. DB0501 (assembly GCF_011043735.1). Lineage (GTDB taxonomy): Bacteria > Pseudomonadota > Alphaproteobacteria > Rhizobiales > Beijerinckiaceae > Methylobacterium > Methylobacterium alsaeris. Next base: position 225,296 of record NZ_JAAKGV010000010.1, read on the forward strand.
GCCGCCAAGATGGCCTCCCTCGGCGAGCTGGTCGCCGGCATCGCCCACGAGATCAACAACCCGCTCGCCTTCATCCTCGCCCACCAGGGCACGGTCGAGCGGCTGATCGGCGAGGTAGCCGGCTCGGTCGCGGAGGGCACCCCCTCGCGGCGCGCCCTCGACAAGGCGCGCGACCGGGTCGGGTCGATGCGCCTCGGGCTGTCCCGCATCCAGGATCTCGTCGTCAACCTGCGCAAGTTCTCGCGCCTCGACGAGGGCGAGATGCAGACCGTCGACGTGCCGGACGCGATCGAGAACGTGCTGGCGCTGATCCAGCACAAGCTCGGCAGCCGCATCGCGGTGCGCAAGGACTTCGCCGGCGCACCCGAGATCCGCTGCTCGCCGGCCCTGCTCAACCAGGTGGTGATGAACATCCTCGGCAACGCCGCCGACGCGATTCCCGGCGACGGCACCATCACGATCGAGACCGCGATCCGCGACGACCACGACGTGATCCGGATCTGCGATACCGGCCCGGGCGTGCCGGACGACTTGCGCGAGCGGATCTTCGAGCCGTTCTTCACGACGAAGCCGGTCGGATCCGGCACCGGGCTCGGCCTCGCCATTGCCTACAGCGTCGTGCAGGCGCATAGCGGACAGATCTCGGTTGAATCGGCACCGGGCGGAGGGGCCTGCTTCGTGATCAGCATTCCGAGGCGGGCCGTATGAGCGTGGGCGTGACGAGCGGGGCATCGAAGCCGGCGGTGCGCGGTACCATCCTGGCGGTCGACGACGAGCCGGACATCCTGGTCGCCCTCGAGGACCTGCTCGAGGACGAGTACCGGGTGCTCACCACCAGCCGGCCGGCCGAGGCCCTGGAACTGATCGCCGCCGAGCCGGACATCGACGTCATCCTCTCGGACCAGCGCATGCCGGGCCTGACCGGCGACGCGCTGCTGGCCCGGGCGCGGGAGATCTCGGACGCGCAGGCGATCCTGCTCACCGGCTATGCCGACATCTCGGCGGTGGTCTCGGCCCTCAACCGCGGCGGCATCACCGGCTACGTCACCAAGCCCTGGGACCCGTCGCTGCTCCGCAACGCGGTGCGCAGCGCCTACGAGCGCCACCGCCTCGCCCGAGAGCTCGCCACCGAGCGCGCCCTGCTGCGCGGCCTCCTCGACCATGCCGGCGACGCGATCGCCTTCAAGGACACGGGCGGGCGCTTCCTGCGCCTCAACACCCGCATGGCCCGGCGCCTGGGGGCGCCCTCGGTCGAGGCCTGCCTCGGCCGCCGCGAGACCGAGTTCGCCGTCCCGGGAAGCGAGGACGCAGAGGCCGCCGACCGGGCCGCCATCGCGTCCGGCGTGCCGACGGAGATCGTGGTGGGCGGCGCCGAGGCGGCGCAGGCCGCGCCCGGCGAGACCTGGAGCCAGGTCACCCGGGTGCCGATCCGCGACGAGGCCGGCGCCGTCGTCCACCTCGCGGTGATCGCCCGCGACATCACCGAGCAGCGCCAGCTCGAATTGCGCCTGCGCCAGGCCGACAAGATGCAGGCGCTCGGCACGCTCGCGGGCGGCGTCGCGCACGACTTCAACAATTTGCTCACGGCGATCCTGGGCAGCCTGGAACTCGCCCTGCCGAAGGTGGCGGGCGACGCCCGCCTGTCGCGCCTGATGACCAACGCCACCCAGGCGGCGCAGCGCGGCGCGGCGCTGACCAAGCGCCTCCTCACCTTCAGCCACCGCCGCGACCTCCAGGCCCGCGTCGTCGACCTCAACGCGGTGATCCGCGGCATGGACGACCTGCTCGGGCGCAGCTTGGGGGGCTTCGTGCAGGTCGAGCACGATTTGAGCGAGCACCTGTGGCCCGCCAAGGTCGATCCCGACCAGCTCGAACTCGCGATCCTCAACCTCTGCATCAACGGCCGCGACGCGATGCCGGAGGGCGGGATCGTCGCCCTCTCGACCCACAACGAGACGGTCTCCGGCAGCACCGACCCGAACCTGCAGGATCCGAACCTGAAACCCGGCGATTACGCGGTGATCGCGATTCGCGACACCGGTACCGGCATCCCACCGGAGATCCTGGGCAGGGTGTTCGAGCCGTTCTTCACCACCAAGGGCGTCGGCCAGGGCACGGGCCTCGGCCTCGCCATGGTGTTCGGCCTCGTCCAGCAATCGGGCGGCACGATCCGCATCGACAGCGAGGTCGGGCGCGGCACCACGGTGATGCTCTACCTGCCGCGCTCCCGCGAGGCGGTGGAGGGGACGGCGGCGGTCAGGAGCGTGCCGGCACCGGCGACGCGCCGGGCCCGCATCCTGGTCGTCGACGACGATACCCAGGTCCGCCACGTCACCGCGTCGTTCCTGAACGGCTTCGGCTACGACGAGGCCGAGGTCGCGAGCGGCGAGGCGGCCCTGGAGCGCCTGGAGGCGGAGCGGTTCGATCTGGTGGTCGCCGACCTGGCGATGCCGGGCATGAGCGGGATCGACCTCGCCGAGGAAGTGCGCCGGCGCTGGCCCTCCCTGCCCTTCCTGCTCGTCACCGGCCACGCCGAGGCGGCCCGGATCCCGGCGGATTTCTCGGTGCTGGAGAAGCCCTTCCCCTCCGCCGACCTGGCAGCGCGGGTGGCAGGCCTGCTCAAGCCGGAGGGGTGAGCCCCGACATCGGGTCCGTCCGGTCCAGGCGACATCCATCCTGATCCCGCCCGTGGCCTGGTCCTGAGGGGTCGGCGATCGGCTGCCCTCGAAGGCGGGCCCCCTTCGAGGCCGCCGCAGCCCGCGGCATCGAGGACGAGGTCGCGGAAGGGACAAGTGACGTGTGTCTCACCGACGGCACGGCCGGACAAATCGGTTTGCCCTCCGCACTTGTTCACGCTTGCGTCAGCAAGTTTTGCGAAGTGTTGCCTCACGATTGCCGAACGGTCGTCTGCACCGTAAGGCAGCGGCGCGCCTGCCGAAGAGTGTGACACGGACATGCCCCGGACGCTGAGACCGAGCCTTCAGATCGTCGTCCTGGCCGTCTTGGCCGCGGGCGCAATCCTTGCCTACACAACCTTCCGTCCCGCCCACCGCCAGGAGGCGATCGCCACCTTCGCGGACGTGCCGGTGAAGCCGGGGGGGCCCAAGGCCTTCACCCTGACGGCGTCCCAGCTCGCCACCGTGTCGAGCGAGCCCGTCGTGAAGCGCCGGTTCTTCGAGGAGATCGCCACCGAGGGCAAGATCGGGGTCGACGAGTACATGGCGACGCCCGTCTTCTCGCCCTATCCGGGCCGGGTCATCGCGATCTTCGCCCGCACCGGTGACCAGGTGAAGCGCGGCCAGCCGTTGTTCTCGGTCCAGGCCAACGAGATGGTGCAGGCCCAGAACGACTATCTCGCGGCGCTCAACGTCCTGAACAAGAGCCGCTCGCAGCTGACCTTCGCGCAGGCCGCCGAGAAGCGCCAGCGCGACCTCTACGAGACCCGCACCACCACCTTGCGCGAGTTGCAGGTCGCGCAGAACGACCTCACCTCCGCCACCAACGACAACCGCACCGCCGAGGTCGGGCTCGAGGCGGTGCGCAACCGCCTGCGCATCCTCGGGCTTCGCGACGAGGACATGGCGGCCCTCCAGAAGGGCTCGGCGATCAACCCCGACACCCCGATCAACGCGCCGCTCAGCGGCACCATCATCCAGCGCAAGATCGGCCCGGGCCAATATGTCGGCTCGGGCGGCGAGCCGTCCTACATCATCGGCGACCTGTCGAAGGTCTGGCTCATCGCGCAGCTGCGCGAGGCCGATGCGGCCAAGGTCGAGATGGACGAGAAGATCACCTTCCGCGTCCCGGCCCAGCCGGACCGCACCTTCGAGGGCCGGATCAACTTCATCGGCACCTCGGTCGATCCGGCGACCCGGCGCATCACCGTGCGGGCCGAGATCGACAACCGCCAAGGCCTGCTCAAGCCCGAGATGTATGCCAGCGTCCGCATCATCAACGAGCGCGAGAGCCTGTCCCACGCCGTGCCCCGCGCCGCGGTGATCCTGGAGGGCAACAAGGCCAGCGTCTGGGTGCTGCGGCCCGACAACTCGGTCCAGAGCCGCCCGGTCCGGGCCGGCATCGTCGACGGCTCCACCGTCGAGATCCTCGACGGCCTGGCGGAGGGCGAGCGGGTGATCTCCCGCGGCTCGCTCTTCATCGACCGCATGTCGACCCAGAGCTGACGCGCCCTCCCCTCCGATCCCGCCTCTTTCCCGGACAATTGCCATGACCGGCCTCGTCGGCCTCGCGCTGCGCCAGCGCGCCCTCGTCGTCCTGGCCTTCGTGGCCCTGATGGTCGGCGGGCTCGCGGCGTTCCAGAGCCTCAACATCGAGGCCTATCCCGACCCGACGCCGCCGATGGTGAACGTCATCACCCAGGCGCCGGGCCTCTCGGGCGAGGAGATCGAGCGCTACATCACGGTGCCGATCGAGGTCATCACCTCCGGCCTGCCCGACCTGAAGCAGGTCCGGACCGTCTCGCTCTACGGCCTGTCCGACGTGAAGCTGCAATTCGGCTTCGCCAACAGCTACCGCGAGGCCGAGCAGCAGGTGCTCAACCGGCTGGCCCAGCTCGATACGCTGCCGAACGGCGCCAAGCCGACGATCTCGCCGGTGAGCCCGATCGGCGAGATCTTTCGCTACAAGCTCGTCGCGCCGGAGGGCTACAGCGTCCTCGACCTGAAGACGCTGCAGGACTGGGTGCTGCGCAAGCGCTTCCGCGCCGTGCCGGGCGTGATCGACGTGATCGGCTGGGGCGGCAAGACCAAGACCTTCGAGATCGGCGTCGACCTCGACCGGCTGATGGCCCATGGCCTGACCCTCTCGGGCGTGGTCAAGACCCTCAACGACAGCAACCTCAATGTCGGCGGCAACCGCATCACCCTGGGGAGCCAGTCCGCGGTGGTGCGCGGCGTCGGCCTGATCCGCTCGGTCGACGACATCGGCGAGACGGTCCTGTCGCAATCGGGCGGCGCCCCGGTCCTGGTGAAGGATGTGGCCACCATCACCATCGGCCACCAGCCGCGCCTCGGCATCGCCGGCATGAACGACGACGACGACATCGTCCAGGGCATCGTGCTGATGCGGCGGGGCGAGCGCTCGACCCCGTCGATCGAGGCTGTAAAGGCCGAGGTCGCCCGGATCGAGGCGGCCGGCCTCCTGCCGCCGGGCGTGCGCATCGAGCGCATCTACGACCGCGCCGACCTGATCGCCGTCACCACCCACACCGTCCTGCACAACATGATGGTCGGGATCCTGCTGATCCTGGTGGTGCAGTGGCTCTTCCTCGGCAACCTGCGCAGCGCGATCATCGTCGTGGCGACGATCCCCTTCGCGCTGTTCTTCGCCGTCATCATCCTGGTGGTGCGGGGCGAATCGGCCAACCTCCTGTCGGTCGGGGCGCTCGATTTCGGCCTGATCGTCGACGGCACCGTCATCATGGTCGAGGCGATCTTCCGCCGGCTCTCGGGCCACGGCCCGGCGCTGCCGCAGGGGCTCGCCGGCGCCAAGGGGATGCCGAGGAAGCTCGGGCTGATCTCCCTCGCCTCGTCCGACGTCAGCCGCTCGATCGTCTTTGCCGCCATCATCATCGTCACCGGCTTCCTGCCGCTGTTCACGCTGTCGGGAGTCGAGGGCAACATCTTCGGGCCGATGGCCCAGACATATGCCTATGCGCTGGCCGGGGGCCTCATCGCCACCTTCACGGTGACGCCGGTCCTCTCCGCCTACCTGCTGCCGGATCACATCCACGAGGTCGAGACGCTCCTGGTCCGGATCCTCGACCGGGCCTACCGGCCGGTGATCCGGGCGGCCCTCGCCCACCGCACCCTGACGCTGGGCCTCGCCGCCCTGATCGGCCTCGGCGTGGCGGTGGAGGGGCGCAACCTCGGCCTCGAATTCCTGCCGAAGCTCGAGGAGGGCAACCTCTGGATCCGCGCCACCATGCCGGCGACGATCTCGCTCGAGGAGGGCAACCTCTACGTCAACCGGATCCGCCGGGTGATCGCCGAGGTTCCGGAGGTCGAGCGGGTGGTCTCGCAGCACGGCCGGCCCGACGACGGCACCGACGCCGCCGGCTTCTTCAACGGCGAGTTCTTCGCGCCTTTGAAAGCCGCCGAGCAATGGCGCGAGGGCATGACCAAGGACGCGATGACCGGCGCCCTGCTGGAGCGCCTGCGCACCGAGTTCCCGGGCGTCGAGTTCAACCTGTCGCAATACCTCCAGGACAACGTCGCCGAGGCGGTCTCCGGCATCAAGGGCGAGAACTCGTTCAAGGTGTTCGGGCCCGACCTGCAGACGCTCACCGACGTGGCGCGCCAGGTCGAGGCGGTTCTCAAGCGCGTGCCCGGCGTGACCGATCTCGGCGTCTTCACCTCGCTCGGCCAGCCGACGGTGCAGATCAACGTCGACCGCACCCGGGCGGCCCGCTACGGCCTGACCCCCGGCGACATCAACACCACGGTGCGCACCGCCATCGGCGGCGACGCCGCGGGCGAGCTCTACGACACCGGCAGCGAGCGCCACTACCCGATCGTCGTGCGCCTCGCCTCGCAGTACCGCCAGAGCGTCCGCGCCATCCGCGAGCTGCGCATCGCCGGCCAGAACCAGAACGGCGTGACCGTCCAGATCCCGCTCAGCGCCGTCGCCGATGTCGAGCTGGTCTCGGGGCCGGCCTACATCTACCGCGAGGGCCAGGAGCGCTACCTGCCGGTGAAGTTCAGCGTGCGCGACCGCGACCTCGGCAGCACCATCATCGAGGCCCGCGAGCGGGTGGCGCAGGAGGTCAAGCTGCCGCCGGACTACCGGCTCGAACTCGTCGGCGAGTTCAACAACATGCAAGGGGCGCTCGCCCGCCTCTCGGTCACCGTGCCGCTGGCGATCCTGCTGATCGCGGTGCTGCTCTTCGTGAATTTCGGCTCGCTGATCGACACGCTGCTGGCGCTCAGCGTGATCCCGATGGCGGTGGCCGGCGGCATCGTGGCGCTCGCCGTCACCGAGACGCCGTTCTCGGTCTCGGCGGCGATCGGCTTCATCGCGCTCCTCGGCATCGCCGTGATGGACGGCATCATCGTGCTCACCCACTACAACGCGCTGCTCGCCCGCGGCGAGGACCGGGCCGAGGCGATGCTGAAGACCTGCCATACCCAGATGCGCCCGGTGGTGATGACCTGCGTCGTCGCCGGCGTCGGCCTGCTGCCCGCCGCCTTCTCGGCCGGGGTCGGCTCGCAGGTGCAGAAGCCGCTGGCCCTGGTGGTGGTCGGCGGCATGAGCCTGGCGCCGATCCTGATCCTCATCATCCTGCCGGTGCTGGTCCTGCTCTTCTCCCGGCGGCGGCCGGCGCCGGTCCACGCCGCGGCGGAGCCGGGCGCGCCGGCACCGGCCGGAGCGGCGATGCATTGATCGGGTACGACGCGCCGCCCCGGACCGATCGGGCGACGGGGCAGCGGCGAATGTCGAGTGTCGCCCGAACGACACTGGCCGGGCGCGCAACAGGAGCTAACATCGACCGGTTTCTCGAACCGGCAGCCTAGCCGTGAGCGTCGTACCCCGGTCCCTCTTCACGACGGACAGCCTGCCCGAGCGCGACCGTTTCGAGGCATGGCGCAGCCTGTTCTCCGCCCATGCCCTCGACGCCGACCCGGTCGGGTTCTCGGGCAGCATCGAGACGACCCTGGTCGGGGCGATGAGCCTGCGCGTCATGAACGCCGCACCGCAGGGCCCCGCCCGGTCCCGGACCCAGATCCGGCGCGACGGCCAGGACGGCTTCATCCTGCATCTGAGCCGGCACGCCTACCGCGTGGAGACCGAGCGCGGCGTCACGGAGGTTCCGGCGGGTGCGATCAGCCTCAACGCCCTGTCGCAGCCCTATCGCCGCAGCCGGGTGCCGGAGACGGATTCACTGATCCTGGCGTTGCCGTATTCGTCCGTTGCCTCCGTGCTGCCCGACGAGGAGACGTTGCACGGCCTGATCCTGCATGGCGGCGCCGGCCGCCTGCTGGCCGACCACATCCGGAGCCTGGCCGCGAGCCGCCACGCGATCACGACGACGGAGGCGGACCCGATCGCCCGGGCCACGCTCCACATGGTCGCGGCCTTGGTGCGCCCAAGCCTGGAGGCTGGGGCCCGCGCGAGCCGACCGCTCGATGCCGCCCGGCTCAGGACCGCGAAGCGGTTCCTCCACGACCACCTCTGTGCGCCGCTCCGGATCGACGCGATGGCGAAGGCCCTCGGCATGTCGCGCTCGCAGCTCTACCGCGTGTTCGAACCGGAGGGCGGGATCGCACGATACCTCGCGCGTCAGCGCCTCGCAGCGATCCGGACGGCGCTCGACGATCCGCTGGAACGACGATCCATCGGCGAGATCGGGGAGGCCTACGGCTTCGGCAGCAGCCTGCGCCTCGATCGTGCGTTCCGGCAGGCTTACGGTGTGACCCCGCGCGACTATCGGGCGGCCGCCGGTCGTGTCTGACGCAACGCGGAAGACGGCCTGCGGCGAACTTCCGCTGCCGCATGCTCCCGCCATCCTGACACGTCGGTGACGGGAGGCCGGGCGCCGCTGCGCGGGCCCGGCATCGCCTGTCCGTTCGACCTGAGCGGCAGAGGACGCGATCTCCGCGTCGTCTGCCCCTCAAGCGCCCGGCTCACGCCGCGACGCGGCCGCTCCCCCCGTTCTCCCGGCTCTCCGCCGCCGCCAGCAGCACGCAGACCGCCACCACCTCGGCGGCCGCCTCGACCTCGGCGGGCTTCGGATAGGACGGGGCGAGGCGCAGCAGCTTGTCCTGCGGGTCGCGGCCATAGGGATGCGTGGCGCCGGCCGGGGTGAGCGCGAGGCCGCAGGCGGCGGCGAGCTTGACCACGCGGGTGGCGCAGCCCTCCGGCACTTCGAGCAGGATGAAGTAGCCGCCTGCCGGCTCGCTCCAGCGCGCCACGCCGGTGCCGCCGAGGTGGCGGGACAGGGTCTCGGTCACCGCCCGGAACTTCGGCGCCAGCAGCCGACGATGCTCGTCCATCAATGCCTCGATCCCGCCCCGGTCGCGCAGGAAGCGGACGTGGCGCAGCTGGTTGAGCTTGTCCGGCCCGATGCTGCGCTTGCCGGCATGGCCGAGATACCAGCGGATATTCGCCTCCGACGAGGCCAGCATCGCCAAGCCGGCACCGGCCAGCGTCACCTTGGAGGTCGAGGCGAAGACGATCGCCCGGTCCGGGTGTCCGGCCTCCGCGCAAGCCTCCAGCACGTTGCGGAGCCGGGGCCGGCGCTCGGTGAGGTGGTGCAGCGCGTAGGCGTTGTCCCAGAACAGCCGGAAGTCCGGCGCGCCGGTCTCCATCCGGGCCAGCCGCTCGACCGTGGCGTCGGAATAGGTCTCCCCGCCTGGATTCGAGTATTGCGGCACCGCCCACATGCCCTTCACCCGGGGATCGCGGGCCTCCCGCTCCACCACGTCCATGTCCGGCCCGTCGGCGGTCATCGGCACCGGGATCATGCCGATGCCGTAGGTCTCGCACAGGGCGAAGTGGCGGTCGTAGCCCGGCACCGGGCACAGGAAGCGGATCTCCTCCTCCTTCGCCCACGGCCGGGCGCCGCCGGGCGCCCCCTTGAGGAGCGCGTAGGCGATGCAATCGTGCATGAGCGCGAGGCTGGAATTGTTGCCGACGGCGATCCGGTCGGGGGAGGCGCCGAGCACGGGGGCGAACAGGGCGCGGACTTCGGCCAGGCCCTGCACGCCGCCGTAATTACGGGCATCCTCGCCGCTCTCGGTGCGGTGGTCGCGGTTGCCCGGCAGGGTCAGCAAGCCCTCCGACAGGTCGAGCTGCTCCGGCGCCGGCTTGCCGCGGGTCATGTCGAGCTTGAGGCCGCGCTCCTGCAGGGCGGCATAGCGGGCCTGGAGGTCGGCGAGGGCGGGAATCGCGGTCATGAGAGGATTTCGCTGGTGAACGAGACGCGCGCACCTTTGCGCCTCTCGCCCGCCGGAATCCAGTACCTTCCCGGGTAAAGCCGGCCGGATGTGCGCCGATCGCCTACTTGCCGGCCTTTTCCGACAGGATGGCGCCGGTGCGTGGATCGGCCCGGAACTTCATCGGCTTGCCGTCCTTCATCCCCTCACCTTCCCAGTGGCCGTCATCCGCCTCGATCTCGGAGATCTGGGTGTAACCGGCGGCCTCGACCTTCTGGATCACCTGGCCGATCGGCATCCAGTCGGCACCGACCTTGTCGGCCAGCGCGGCCGTGCCAGTGCCGGCGAGGATCAGGGAAGCGAGGGCCGGGACGGTCAGCTTGGCCATGAATCGGGTCTCCCGTTCGTGTCTGGCGGAGTGCTGTAGGGAGATCGTGCCCGTGCCCGCGCGGTTCCGAACAAAAAAGGCGGCCCTCGCGGGCCGCCTCCAAAGGCAATCGGATCGCCGGCAAATTACTCCGCCGGGGTCTCGTCGGCCACCTGGACCGGACCGGAATCCTTGCCGCGGGCATCGACGTCGCGATCGACGAACTCGATCACCGCCATCGGGGCGTTGTCGCCGTAGCGGAAGCCCGCCTTCATGATGCGGCAGTAACCGCCCGGACGGCCCTCGTAGCGCGGGCCGAGCACGTCGAACAGCTTCTTGACCATCACCTCGTCGCCGCGCAGGGCCGCGATCGCCTGACGGCGGGCGTGCAGGTCGCCGCGCTTGCCGAGGGTGATCAGCTTCTCGACGACCGGACGCAGGTCCTTGGCCTTCGGCAGGGTGGTGATGATCTGCTCGTGCTTGATCAGCGCGGCCGACATGTTCGAGAACATCGCCTTGCGATGCTCGACGGTGCGGTTGAAGCGACGACCCCGGAAACCGTGACGCATGGCTCTCTCCTTTGGTTCTCGGCCGCCGTGCCACGGGTCGGCCGTCCTTTGTGATGCGAGGGCGGATTCCCGCCACTCTGGATGCGCCGTCTGTCGAGGGCGCATCCAGAGTGGCGGCGCGGGGTGAACCCCGCGCCGCGAACGGCCTAGTAGTGCTCCTCGAAGCGCTTGGCCAGGTCCTCGATGTTCTCCGGCGGCCAGCCGGGAACGTCCATGCCAAGGTGCAGGCCCATCGCGGCCAGCACTTCCTTGATCTCGTTGAGCGACTTCCGGCCGAAGTTCGGGGTGCGCAGCATCTCCGCTTCGGTCTTCTGGATGAGGTCGCCGATATAGACGATGTTGTCGTTCTTGAGGCAGTTGGCCGAGCGGACCGACAGTTCCAGCTCGTCGACCTTCTTGAGCAGAGCCGGATTGAAGGGCAGCTGCGGTGCCAGCGGCGCGGCCTCTTCCTTGCGGGGCTCCTCGAAGTTGACGAAGATCTGGAGCTGGTCCTGGATGATGCGGGCCGCATAGGCCAGCGCATCCTCCGGCGAGACCGCACCGTTGGTCTCGACCGTCATGGTCAGCTTGTCCTTGTCGAGATCCTGACCCTCGCGGGTGTTCTCGATGCGGTAGGACACCTTGGTGACCGGCGAGAACAGGGCGTCGACCGGAATCAGGCCGATCGGCGCGTCCTCGGGCCGGTTGCGCTCGGCCGGGACGTAGCCCTTGCCGGCCGACACGGTGAATTCCATGCGGATCTCGGCGCCGTCGTCGAGAGTGCAGAGAACCAGGTCGGGGTTGAGGATCTGCACGTCGCCGACCGTGGCGATGTCGCCGGCGGTGACGAGGCCCGGGCCGGTCTTGCGCAGGGTCATGCGCTTCGGCGTATCGCTCGACGAGCGGATCGCGATGGTCTTGATGTTGAGGACGATGTCGGTGACGTCCTCGCGCACGCCCGGGATCGACGAGAACTCGTGCAGCACGCCGTCGATATGGACCGAGGTGACGGCCGCGCCCTGGAGCGACGAGAGGAGCACACGGCGCAGGGAATTGCCGAGGGTGGTGCCGAAGCCGCGCTCCAGCGGCTCGGCCACCACGGTGGCGATCCGCTTCGGGTCGTGCCCGGGGGTGACCTCGAGCTTGTTCGGCTTGATCAGCTCTTGCCAGTTCTTCTGAATGACCACGTTCGCACCTCTCGCCAACTTACACCGGAGCGACCCCGAAGGACCTTCCCCTCGCGGTCTCTCCCGCGCCCGGGAGACACCGCCGTCCTGACCTCTCACGCGTTCGAAGCAGGGGCGGTCAGGACGCCGCGCTCCACTGCTCCGGGACCCAGGCGAAGCCGGCGCCATCGCGCCGCACGTAGCCCAGGGCCGGAAAATCGAGATGCATCCCGGCGACCAGGCTGCGCTCGGCGGCGGCCCGATCGAGGATGCGCTTGCGCGTGGCGGCGGCGGTCGCACCGTCCACGTCGAAGGAGACGCCGGCCTCCGGCCGGGCGAACTGAATCGCCGGCAGATGCACCACGTCGCCCCAGATCAGCAGGCTCTGCGTGCCCGACTGGATCCGGTACGCGGTGTGACCGGGCGTGTGGCCGGGTGCCAGGATCGCCTCGACGCCCGGCAGCACCTCGCCCTCGCCCGCCCGGCGGATCCGGTCGCCGTAAGCCGCCACGAGGCTTTTCGCGCGGCGGAAGCCCGCCTTCGCCGCCTCCGGGGCGCGCGCCTCGGCACCGTCGGCGAGCCAGTAGGCGGCCTCCGCCTCCGGGATCACCACCTCGGCATTCGGATAGGCGATCGCGCCGTCCGCCCCGACCAGCCCGCCGATGTGATCGGAATGCAGGTGGGTGACCAGCACGGTGCCGATCTCGTCCGGCGCCACGCCGCAGGCGCGCAACGCCTCGGGCAAGCGGCCGAGCGTGCCGGGACCGCCGGCACCCATGCCGGCATCGACCAGCACCGGCGCCCCGCCGCCGAGAATCAGAAAGGCGTTGACGGTGATCCGCGGGGCCTCGACGCTCCGATATCCCGCCGCCTGCAGGCACTCCACCTCGCCGGCGGGCACGCCCTGCACCAGCCCGAGCGACGCCACGAGGTGCCCGTCATTCAGCGCGACCACAACGCGATCGCCCAGCGTCCAGGGCAGGACGCCGGGCCGGGCGATCGTGGCGGTGGGAGATGTCGACACGCAATCCTCTACGCGGGCCGTCGGCCGGGGGGCTCCGAGAAGCCCCCCGGGACATGGTGAACGATCAGACGCGGCGACGCTTGCGCGGGCGGCAGCCGTTATGCGGGATCGGGGTCACGTCGCGGATCGACGTCACCGTGAAACCCGCCGCCTGGAGCGCGCGCAGAGCCGACTCGCGGCCCGAACCGGGGCCCGAGACCTCGACCTCGAGGGTGCGCATGCCGTGCTCGGCGGCCTTGCGGCCGGCATCCTCGGCGGCGACCTGCGCGGCATAGGGCGTCGACTTGCGGGAGCCCTTGAAGCCCATGGCGCCGGCCGACGACCACGAGATCGTGTTGCCCTGGGCGTCCGTGATGGTGATCATCGTGTTGTTGAACGAGGCGTTCACGTGGGCGACGCCCGACACGATGTTCTTGCGTTCGCGACGACGGACGCGGGTTGCTTCCTTGGCCATACTGTCTTTCGATCCTTCAGGCGCGCCCGTGGTGCCAGGCGCTCGGGACGTGTCCTACGGTGTGCGGTGACGGCACTGACGCGCCGCCGGTGTCGGGCGGAACCGCTGAGCCGGCCCCGCCGATCGGTCGCAGATCGCGGCTTACTTCTTCTTACCGGCGATCGGCTTGGCCTTGCCCTTGCGGGTGCGGGCGTTGGTGTGGGTGCGCTGGCCGCGGACCGGCAGGTTGCGGCGGTGGCGCAAGCCACGGTAGCAGCCGAGATCCATCAGGCGCTTGATGTTCATCGAGACTTCGCGGCGCAGGTCGCCCTCGACGATGTAGTCGCGGTCGATCGTCTCGCGGATCTGCAGCACCTCGGCGTCGGTGAGCTGGTTCACGCGGCGCTCGGCCGGGATACCGACCTTCTCGGTGATCTCCTCGGCCTTCTTGGCGCCGATGCCGTGGATGTACTGGAGCGCGATGACGACGCGCTTGTTGGTCGGGATGTTGACGCCGGCGATACGGGCCATGGTGTTCCTGCTCTCCATCTCGTCCGCCGCTCGTCGAGCCCGGACGGTCGTTTCACGATTGTCGCGCGTCCGGTGGAGCCCGGCCCCTGCGCGCCGTCCCGACGGCAAATCGGCCCGGAGCGGCCTTCAGAGAGGCACGCCGGGCCGTCCGGGTCTGAACGAAGGAGCGCCCACTAGCGCGGGCGCATCCGCTTGTCAACCGAGATACCGCCTCAGACCGTCGCGGCCTGGTAGGGCGCCAGCACGCCCTCGAGCTGCTTGGTCACCTCGTCGATCGGCGCCATGCCGTCGACTTGGCGCAGGAGGCCGGTGCCGGCATAGTGCGCCGAGAGCGGCGCGGTCTGGTTGCGATAGGCCTCGAGCCGGGTCTTGAACACCTCCGGGGTGTCGTCCTTGCGCACCGGCTCGCCGCGGGCCTCGGTCTCGGCGGCGCGCTTGGCGATGCGGCCGACGAGCGCATCCTCGTCGACCTTGAACTCCACCACGGCGTCGAGGCGCAGCCCCTTCTCGGCCAGCATCGTCTCAAGGGCGACGGCCTGGGCCACGGTGCGCGGGAACCCGTCGAGGATGAAGCCGCGGCGGGCATCCGCCTCCTCGATCCGGTCGGCCACGATGCCGATCACGATGTCGTCGGAGACGAGCGCGCCGCTCTCCATCAGCGCCCTCGCCTTGAGGCCGACCGGTGTGCCGGCAGCGACGGCAGCGCGCAGCATGTCGCCGGTCGAGAGCTGCGGAATACCGAACCGCTCGACGATCCGCGCCGACTGCGTCCCCTTCCCGGCACCGGGCGGGCCGAGCAGAATGATCCGCATAACCTGTCACTCCCCTCCACCGCTCCCGCACGGGATCCTTACTCCCGGGGCGCGGCCTGTCTGCTTGTTCTAACCCGTGACCGCGGGCGGCCGGAATCCGACCATGCGCCAAGGCCGCGCCTGGGCGCAAGACTCCAGTGCCCGGGCGCAGGGTCGGAGACCGGACCGGTTGTATCCGGTCCGCCCCCTGTGGCTCAGCGCCGCCGGGCGCCGCGCAGCTTCGCCTTCTTGACCAGGCCCTCGTACTGGTGCGCCAGCAGATGGCCGTGGACCTGCGCCACCGTATCCATGGTCACCGAGACCACGATCAGCAGCGAGGTACCGCCGAAGTAGAACGGCAGCGAGGCGTAGGAGACCAGGATCTCCGGGATGAGGCAGATCACCGTCAGGTAGGCCGCCCCGATCACCGTGATGCGCGACAAAACCTTGTCGATGAACTCGGCGGTGCGCTCGCCCGGCCGGATGCCCGGGATGAAGCCGCCATGCTTCTTGAGGTTGTCAGCCGTCTCCTGCGGGTTGAACACGACCGCGGTGTAGAAGAAGGCGAAGAAGATGATCAGGCCTGCATAGAGCAGCATGTAGAGCGGCCGGCCGTGGCCGAGATAGGTCGCCATGGTGGCGATGATCCCGGTGCCGTTCGGATCGGTCTGGAAACTCGCGGCGGTGGCCGGCAGCAGCAGCAGCGACGAGGCGAAGATCGGCGGGATCACGCCCGAGGTGTTGAGCTTGAGCGGCAGGAACGAGGTCTGGCCCTCGTACATCCGATTGCCGACTTGGCGCTTGGGGTAGTTGATCAGGAGGCGGCGCTGGGCGCGCTCCATGAACACGATGAAGTAGACGACGGCCGCAGCCATCACCACGACACCGAGGATCACCACGGTCGAGAGCGCGCCTTGCCGGCCGAGCTCGAGGGTGCCGGCGATCGCCGAGGGCAGGTGCGCGACGATACCCGCGAAGATGATGAGCGAGGAGCCGTTGCCGATGCCGCGCGAGGTGATCTGCTCGCCAATCCACATCAGGAACAGCGTGCCGCCGGTCAGCGTGATGACCGTGGAGACCAGGAAGAACGGCCCCGGATCCTGCACGATGCCGCCGGAGCTCTGCAGGCCGACCGCGATGCCCCAGGCCTGGAAGATCGCCAGCACCACCGTGAGGTACCGGGTGTACTGGTTGAGGACCTTGCGGCCGGACTCGCCCTCCTTCTTCAGCGCCTCGAGCGACGGCACCACCGAGGTGAGCAGCTGCACGATGATCGATGCCGAGATGTACGGCATGATGTTCAGCGCGAAGATCGCCATGCGCTCGACGGCACCGCCGGAGAACATGTTGAACAGGCCGAGAACGCCGCCCTGCGCGTTGGCAAAGCTCTGGCGAAGCGCATCAGGATCGATGCCGGGCAGCGGGATGTAGGTCCCGAGCCGGTAGACGATCAGGGCGCCAAGGGTGAACCAGATGCGCTTCTTGAGCTCTTCGGCCTTGGCGATGGCGCCGAAATTGAGGTTGGCGGCGAGCTGCTCGGCTGCAGAGGCCATGGGTTGCGTGTCCTCGGGTCGGGGTCCGCGGCGGGCGCGGTCAGGGACGCGCCAGCGTCCCCCAAAACACGAGCGGCGGCCTCGCGCTGGAAGCACGGGCCGCCGCCGATGATCGGTGACTTAAAGTGTGGCTTACGCCGACGCAACCGCCTCGTCGGCGGTCGCGAGCGACTGGGTCACCGAGCCGCCGGCCTTCTCGATCGCCTCGACGGCCGACTTGGACGCGCGGGACACCTGGAAGGTCAGCTTGGCGGTGAGCTCGCCGACGCCGAGGATCTTCACACCGTCGCGGGCCTTGGAGACCACGCCGGCGGCGATCAGTGCCTCGAGGGTGACGGGCGCCGAGGCGTCCAGCTTGCCGGCATCGACCGCCTGCTGGATGCGGCCGATATTGACCTCGTTGAGGTCGGTGGCGCCCGGGTTGTTGAACCCGCGCTTCGGCAGGCGGCGGTGGAGCGGCATCTGGCCGCCCTCGAAGCCCTTGATGGCGACGCCGGAGCGCGCCTTCTGGCCCTTCACGCCGCGGCCGGCGGTCTTGCCCTTGCCGGAACCGATACCACGGCCGACGCGCATCCGCTTCTTGGTTGCGCCTTCGTTGTCACGGATTTCGTTGAGCTTCATGGTGCCCTCCTCACGCCGCGTCGTCGAGAACGCGCACGAGGTGATGCACCTTCGCGATCATGCCGCGGACCGAGGGAGTGTCCTCGAGCGTCGCGATGCGGTGCATCTTGTTCAGTTTCAGGCCGATCAGCGTCTGACGCTGGCTGGCCTCGCGGCGGATCGGAGAGCCGATCTGCTGCACGCGGACGGTCTTCTCAGCCATCTCGTGCCTCCCTTACGCTGCGTCGGCGGAATCGGCCGAGGCGGCCGAATCGGCGTCGCGGCGACGGGCCTGCAGGGCCGAGACCTTGAGACCGCGCCGAGCCGCGACCGAACGGGGCGAGTCCTCGTTCTTGAGCGCGTCGAAGGTAGCGCGCACGAGGTTGTAGGGGTTCGAGGAGCCGAGCGACTTCGCCACGACGTCCTGCATGCCCAGCGTCTCGAAGACGGCGCGCATCGGGCCGCCGGCGATGATGCCGGTACCGGCCGGAGCCGCGCGCAGGATGACCTTGCCGGCGCCGTGACGGCCCTGCACGTCGTGGTGCAGCGTGCGGCCCTCGCGGAGCGCGACGCGGACGAGACCGCGCTTGGCCGCCTCGGTGGCCTTGCGGATGGCCTCGGGAACCTCACGGGCCTTGCCGTGACCGAAACCGACGCGACCCTTCTGGTCGCCGACGACGACGAGGGCCGCGAAGCCGAAGCGACGGCCGCCCTTCACCACCTTGGCGACGCGGTTGATGTGGACGAGCTTGTCCACGAACTCGCTGTCGCGCTCCTCGCGGTCGTCGCGGCGACGACCCTCACGCTCACGTGCCATGTTGTGTGTCCATCGACTGACGCGGGCGGCGGTCCCGCTCGCTGCTTAATTCATCCGCCGGTATGAGAGAGGGAGCCTTTCGGGCCCCCTCGCCTCATGGGACATCGTGCCGATCCTGGTGGGGCGGCGCGAGAAGCGCCCTCCCCTGTCCGGGGATCAGAAGTCCAGGCCGCCCTCGCGGGCCGCGTCGGCCAGGGCCTTGACCCGGCCGTGGTAGAGGTAGCCCGAGCGGTCGAAGATGACCTGGCTCACGCCGGCCGCCTTGGCACGCTCCGCCACCAGCTTGCCGACCTCGGCCGCGGCGGCCTTGTCGGCGCCGGTCTTGAGGCGGGCACGCAGGTCCTTGTCGAGGGTCGACGCGGCGGCCAGGGTATGGCCGGTCGCATCGTCGATGACCTGGACGTAGATCTGCTTCGAGGAGCGGAACACCGAGAGCCGCGGACGACCGTTGGCCGCCTTGCGGATCGCCCGCCGGACGCGCGCCCGGCGCCGATCGAGCAGTTCGATTTTGCGAGACATCGGCCGTCCTTACTTCTTCTTGCCTTCCTTGCGGAAGATGAACTCGCCGGCGTACTTGACACCCTTGCCCTTGTAGGGCTCCGGGCCGCGATAGTCGCGGATCTCAGCCGCCACCTGGCCGACGCGCTGCTTGTCGATGCCGGTGACGATGATCTCGACCGGCCGCGGGGTGACGATCGAGATCCCCTCCGGGATCGCGTACTCGATGTCGTGGCTGTAGCCGAGCGACAGCTTGAGCACCTTGCCGGCAACCGCGGCACGGTAACCGACGCCGTTGATCTCGAGCTTCTTCTCGTAGCCCTTGGTCACGCCCTCGACCAGGTTCGACACCTGGGCGCGGGAGAGGCCCCACATCGCGCGGGCCTCCTTGGTTTGCGAACGCGGCTGGACCGAGATCGCGCCGTTCTCGTGAGCCACCGACACCTGGTCGGGGACGCGGAACTGCAGCTCGCCCTTCTGGCCCTTGATCTTCACGTTCTGGCCGTCGACGGTGGCGGTCACGCCGGCCGGGACGGTCACGGGCTTCTTGCCTACGCGGGACATGCTCGTCTTTCCTTTTCGGCTGTCAGGGTCTGCAGGTCAGAAGACCTTGCAGAGCACCTCGCCGCCGACGTTGCGCTCGCGCGCCTCGTGGTCGGCCATGACGCCCTGAGGGGTGGAGACGATGGTGATGCCCAGGCCGTCGGCGACGCGCGGCAGGGTATCGACCGACGAGTAGACCCGGCGGCCGGGCTTGGAGACGCGCTCGATCGAGCGGATCACCGGCTGGCCGTCGAAGTACTTGAGCTCGATGGCGAACTCGGTCCGCCCGTTGCCGTAATCGGTCGTGGCGTAGTCGCGGATGTAGCCCTCGGACTTGAGGACGTCGAGGACGCGGGCCCGCAGCTTGGAGCCGGGGGTCTGCACGACGTTGCGACGACGCATCTGGCCGTTGCGGATGCGGGTGAGCATATCGCCCACGGGATCGTTGATCATCTGTGGCGCCCTCCCCTTACCAGCTGGACTTGACCAGGCCCGGGATCAGACCCCGGGATCCCAGGTCGCGCAGGGCGACGCGGGAGATGCCGAGCTTGCGGTAGTAAGCCCGGGGACGGCCGGTCATCTCGCAGCGGTTGCGGATGCGGGTCGCGCTGGAGTTGCGGGGCAACTCCGCCAGCTTGAGGCGCGCCTCGAAGCGCTCCTCCATCGACAGCGATTCGTCGTTGGCGGTCGCCAGCAGCGCTTCGCGCTTCGGCGCGTAGCGCTTCACGAGCTCCCGCCGCTGCTTGTTCTTCTCGATCTTGCTCGTCTTAGCCATGTTCTAGCTCTCCAGTGTCCGCGTATGGGGGCGGCGAGCCCTCACTGCCGGAACGGGAAGTTGAAGTGCTTCAGGAGCGCCCGGGCCTCGGCATCGGTCTTGGCGGTGGTCGCCACGACGATGTCCATGCCCCAGGTGTTCTGGGCCTTGTCGTAGTTGATCTCGGGGAACACCAGGTGCTCCTTGATCCCGAGGGCGTAGTTGCCGCGGCCGTCGAACGACTTCGGGTTCAGGCCGCGGAAGTCACGCACGCGCGGCAGCGCGATGGTGATCAGGCGGTCCATGAACTCGTACATCCGCTGCTTGCGCAGCGTGACCTTGCAGCCGATCGGCATGTTCTCGCGGACCTTGAAGGTCGCGATCGCCTTGCGGGCCCGGGTGATGACCGGCTTCTGGCCGACGATCAGGCCGAGATCCTCGGCCGCCACGGTGGCCTTCTTGGAGTCCTGGGTCGACTCGCCGACACCCATGTTGACGACGATCTTCTCGATCGACGGCACCTGCATCGGGTTGGTGTAGCCGAACTCCTCGATCAGCTTCGGACGCACCACTTCCTCGTAGTGCTTCTTCAGCCGCGGCGTGTAGCCGTCCTTCAGCGCCTCAGCCATCGATCAGATCTCCCGAGCGCTTCGCGAAGCGAACCTTGCGCCCGTCTTCCAGAATGCGAAAACCAACCCGGGTGGGCTTGCCGTCCTTGGGGTCGGCGACCGCCAGGTTCGACAGGTGGATCGCCGCCTCCTTGGAGATGATCCCGCCCTCGGAGGTCTGGGTCTGGCGCGTATGGCGCTTCACCAGGTTGATCCCCCGGACCAGGGCGCGGTCTTCCTTCGGCATCACCTGGATGACCTCGCCGGTGCGACCCTTGTCGCGGCCGGTCAGGACGACGACCTTGTCGCCCTTCTTCACCTTCGCAGCCATTACAGCACCTCCGGCGCCAGCGAGATGATCTTCATGTGATTGCGAGCGCGCAGCTCACGCGGCACGGGCCCGAAGATACGGGTTCCGACCGGCTCCTTCTGGTTGTTGATCAGCACCGCCGCGTTGCGGTCGAAGCGGATCACCGAACCGTCGGCCCGACGGACATCCTTGGCGGTACGAACGACGACCGCCTTCATGACGTCGCCCTTCTTCACGCGGCCCCGCGGAATCGCCTCCTTCACCGACACCACGATGATGTCGCCGACACCGGCATACTTGCGCTTGGAACCGCCGAGCACCTTGATGCACATCACGCGACGTGCGCCGGAATTGTCGGCGACGTCCAGATTCGTCTGCATCTGGATCACGGCCTAACGCCCTTTCCTTGTTTCAGGCAGGTCTCCGGAGGGCAGGATTGCCCGGCGGACGGCAGCCTGATGGGGATCTCGCGTCCCCGTCCATTAAAAGACCGCGCAGCAGGGCGATCACTCGCTCTGGCGCGGTCAACGAACGCGATGAGGAGCGCGTCACACGCCCCTCATGTTTCGGTGGAGGTCGGCCGATTACACCGGATCGACCTCGTTGGCAAGGAGTCGGAGCGGCAAAAGGCGCTCCGTCCCGACAAGGGGCCGGAGCAACGACAGCCGCTTCGGCCCCCCGCCGGGCGTGGGGGACGCCGCGAGGGCGCCCCGCCTTACGCCTCGGCGGTCGCGACGGCCTCGCCCTCGACCAGCTTCCAGGTCTTGAGCTTGGAATAGGGCCGCGACTCCTCGATGAACACCTGCTGGCCGACCTTGGCCACGTTGTTCTCGTCGTGGGCGTGGTAGTTCTTCGACCGACGGATGGTCTTCTTCATCACCGGGTGGGTGAAGCGACGCTCCACCTTCACGACGATGGTCTTGTCCTGCTTGTCGCTGACGACGACGCCCTGCAGCACGCGCTTCGGCATGGTATTGACTCCCTTAGCCCTGCGCCGCCTGCAGCGTCTTCTGGCGCTGCAGGGTGCGGACGCGGGCGATGTCGCGGCGCACTTCGCGCACCCGGGCGACGTTCTCGAGCTGACCCGTGGCCCGCTGGAAGCGCAGGTTGAACTGCTCCTTCTTCAGGTTCAGGAGCTCTTCGCCGAGCTGATCCGGCGACAGCGCGCTCAGGTCAGACAGCCTCTGGCTCGACTTCATCTCGAATATTCTCCTCAGTCGGCGATGCGCTGGATGAAGCGCGTGCGGACCGGCAGCTTGGCGGCACCCAGGCGCAGCGCCTCGCGGGCGATGTCCTCGGCCACGCCGTCGATCTCGAACATGATGCGACCCGGATGCACGCGGGCCGCCCAGTATTCGGGCGCACCCTTGCCGGAGCCCATGCGGACTTCGGTCGGCTTCGCGGTCACGGGGACGTCGGGGAAGATCCGGATCCAGACCCGGCCCTGACGCTTCATCTCGCGGGTGATCGCACGGCGGGCCGCCTCGATCTGACGCGCGGTGATCCGCTCCGGCTCCATGGCCTTGAGGCCGTAGGCGCCGAAATTCAGGTCGGTCCCGCCCTTCGCGGCGCCGTGGATGCGGCCCTTGAACTGCTTGCGGAACTTCGTCTTCTTGGGTTGCAGCATGGCAGCCTCTCAAAACTGAAGGGCGGGGGAAGCGCGGCCCTTAGGCCGCGTCCCGTCCGCCGCGCTCGCCGCGCTCGCGGTCACGACGTCCGCCGGAACGGCCGCCCTCCTCGTGCGCGCGCTTGTCCTGGGCCATCGGGTCGTGCTCGAGGATCTCGCCCTTGAACACCCACACCTTGATGCCGCAGGTGCCGTAGGTGGTGAACGCCGTGGCCGTGCCGTAATCGACGTCGGCGCGCAGGGTGTGCAGGGGCACGCGGCCCTCGCGGTACCATTCGAGCCGGGCGATCTCGGCGCCGCCGAGGCGACCGGAGCAGTTGATGCGGATGCCCTCGGCGCCGAGACGCATCGCCGACTGCACGGCACGCTTCATGGCGCGACGGAAGGCGACGCGGCGCTCGAGCTGCTGGGCGATCGAGTCGGCCACCAGGGTGGCGTCGATCTCGGGCTTGCGCACCTCGACGATGTTGATCGTCACGTCGGCCTTGGTCATCGAGTTGACCAGCTTGCGCAGCTTCTCGATGTCCGCGCCCTTCTTGCCGATCACCACGCCCGGACGGCCCGAGTGGATGGTGACGCGGCACTTCTTGTGCGGACGCTCGATGACGATCTTGGAGACCGCGGCCTGCTTGAGCTGCTTGAGCAGCGCTTTGCGGATCGCGACGTCCTCATGCATCAGGCGAGCGTACTCGCCCTTGTTGGCGTACCAGCGCGAGTCCCAGGTCCGGTTGATGCCGAGACGGAGACCGATCGGATTGACTTTCTGACCCATCGATCCCTCCTCAGGCCGCCTCGGCCGGGACTTCGCGCACCACGATGGTGAGGTTCGCGAACGGCTTCAGGATGCGGGCGCCACGGCCGCGGGCGCGGGCGTGGAAGCGCTTCAGGACGAGCGCCTTGCCGACATAGGCCTCCTTCACGACGAGATCGTCCACGTCCAGGTCGTGGTTGTTCTCGGCGTTGGCGATCGCGCTCTCGAGGCACTTGCGGACGTCGACCGCGATCCGCTTGCGCGAGAACTGCAGGTCGGCGAGCGCGGTAGAGACCTTCTTGCCCCGGATCAGCTGAGCCACGAGGTTCAGCTTCTGCGGGCTGACGCGCAGCATGCGCGCCACGGCCTTGGCCTCGTTCTCGGGGAGCGCGCGGGGTGCTGCTGCCTTGCCCATCTTAGCGCCTCTTCGCCTTCTTGTCGGCCGCGTGACCGTGGAAGGTGCGGGTCGGCGAGAACTCGCCGAACTTGTGCCCGACCATCTCCTCGGAGACGTAGACCGGAATGTGCTTCTGCCCGTTGTAGACCCCGAAGGTCAGACCAACGAAATGCGGAAGGATCGTAGAGCGACGGCTCCAGATCTTGATCACCTCGTTGCGGCTCGCGCCGCGCGCGGCGTCCGCCTTCTTGAGGAGGTAGCCGTCGATGAACGGCCCCTTCCAGATTGAACGTGCCATGGGACGAAGCCCTTACTTCTTGCGGTTGTGGCGGCTCGACACGATGAACGTGTCGGTGCGCTTGTTCGAGCGGGTCTTCTTGCCCTTCGTGGGGATACCCCACGGTGTGACCGGATGACGACCGCCCGAGGTGCGACCCTCGCCGCCGCCGTGCGGGTGGTCGATCGGATTCATCGCGACACCGCGGTTGTGCGGGCGCTTGCCGAGCCAGCGGTTGCGGCCCGCCTTGCCGAGCGAGATGTTCATGTGGTCGGGGTTCGAGACCGCGCCCACCGTGGCGTAGCACTGGCCGTGCACCAGGCGCTGCTCGCCAGAGTTCAGGCGCAGCGTGACGTAACCCTGGTCGCGGCCGACGATCTGGGCGTAGTTGCCCGCGGACCGGGCGATCGCCCCGCCCTTTCCGATCTTCAGCTCGACGTTGTGCACGATCGTGCCGACCGGCATGTTGCCGAGCGGCATGGCATTGCCCGGCTTGATGTCGACCTGCTCGCCCGAGACCACCCGGTCGCCGGCCTTCACGCGCTGCGGCGCCAGGATGTAGCTCTGCGCTCCACCCTCGTACGACACCAGCGCGATGAACGCCGTGCGGTTGGGATCGTACTCGATCCGCTCGACGGTGCCGACCTTGCCGGCGTGCTCACGCCGCTTGAAGTCGATGTTGCGCAACGTCCGCTTGTGACCGCCGCCTCGGAACCGCACTGTGATGCGGCCGAGGTTGTTGCGGCCGCCGGTGGACGACTTGCCCACCGTCAGCGACTTGACCGGCTTGCCCTTGTAGAGCTCCGAACGGTCGACGATCACGAGCTGGCGAAGGCTCGGCGTGACCGGCTTGAATGTCTTCAAAGCCATTGGCTTGTTCCCTTACGCCGTTCCCCTCAGAGCCCGGTCGTGACGTCGATGGTCTGGCCCTCTTCGAGGGTGACGATCGCCTTCTTCACGTCCGAACGCTGGCCGCGCTGACCGCGGAACATCTTGGTCTTGCCCTTGGTGACGAGCGTGTTGACGCTCTTCACCTTGACCTCGAACAGCTTCTCGACCGCTTCCTTGATCTGCGGCTTGGTCGCCTTCGGGGCCACCCGGAACACAACCTTGTTGAGCTCCGAGAGGTTCGTCGCCTTCTCGGTGATGACCGGGGAGACGATCACGTCGTAGTGGCGCGGATCAGCGCTCATTTGAATCGCGCCTCCAGCGCATCGACGGCGGCGCGGGTCAGCACGAGCTTCTCGCGGCGCAGGATGTCGTAGACGTTGATGCCCTGCACCGGCAGGACGTCGATCTGCGGCAGGTTGCGGGCCGCACGGGCGAAGTTCTGGTCGAGCTCGGCGCCGCCGATGATCAGGGCGTTCGAGAGCGACAGCTTGCCGAAACGCTCCTTGAGCGCCTTGGTCTTGCCCTCCTCGAGGCGGGCGTCGTCCATGACAATCAGCTCGGCGCTCTTGACCTTGGCCGAGAGAGCGTGGCGGAGCGCGAGCGCCCGGACCTTCTTGGGAAGGTCGTGGGCGTGCGAGCGGGTGACCGGGCCGTGGGCGCGGGCGCCGCCGCGGAACTGCGGCGCCGAAGCCGCGCCGTGACGCGCGTTACCGGTGCCCTTCTGCTTATACAGCTTCTTGGTCGTGCGGGCGATCTCGCCGCGCTGCTTGGTCTGGTGGGTACCAGCCTGACGCTTGGCGAGCTGCCAGCGGACGCAGCGCTGCAGCAGGTCGGCCCGGGGCTCGAGGCCGAAGATGGCCTCGTCGAGCTCGACCGAGCCGGCCTCGGCACCATCGAGCGTGGTGATCTCGAACTTCATCACGCGTTCTCCTCGGTGGCCGGAGCCGCGGGAGCCTCGACCTGGGCCTCAGCCGGAGCCGCATTCTGCTCGCGGAACTTGCCCGGCATCGGCACGTCGGCCGGAAGCTTGCGCTTCACGGCGTCACGGACGAAGATCCAGCCGCCGTCGACGCCCGGGACCGAACCCTCGACCAGGATCAGGCCGCGCTCGACATCGGTGCGCACGACGCGCAGGTTCTGGGTCGTGACCCGCTCGACACCGAGATGGCCCGGCATCTTCTTGTTCTTGAAGGTCTTGCCCGGGTCCTGACGGCCGCCGGTCGAACCGATCGAACGGTGCGAGATCGACACGCCGTGCGTGGCGCGCAGGCCGCCGAAGTTCCAACGCTTCATGCCGCCGGCGAAACCCTTACCGGTGGTCGTGCCCGTCACGTCGACGAACTGACCCGCCAGGAAGTGGTCCGCGGTGATCTCCGCGCCGACCGGGATGATCGCGTCCTCGGTGACGCGGAACTCGGCCAGCTTGCGCTTCGGCTCGACTTTCGCGACCGCGAAATGGCCACGCTGGGCCTTCGTCACGTTCTTGACCTTGGCCTTGCCGACGCCAACCTGGAGCGCGACGTAGCCGTTCTTCTCGATCGTGCGGTGGGCAACCACCTGGCACTGATCGACCTTGAGCACCGTGACCGGAACATGCTCGCCGGCGTCCGTGAAGACGCGGGTCATGCCGACCTTCTGTGCGATGACTCCTGAGCGCATGGTTCTCCCCCGCGCAGCCTAGTGAAGCTCCAAGCGATCCCTGAGGATCGCCTAGAGCTTGATCTCCACGTCGACGCCGGCGGCGAGGTCGAGCTTCATCAGCGCGTCCACGGTCTGAGGCGTCGGATCGACGATGTCGAGCACGCGCTTATGGGTGCGCATCTCGAACTGCTCGCGCGACTTCTTGTCGATGTGGGGCGAGCGGTTGACGGTGAAGCGCTCGATCCGGGTCGGCAGCGGGATGGGCCCGCGCACGGTCGCCCCGGTCCGCTTCGCCGTCGAGACGATCTCGCGGGTCGACGAATCCAAGATGCGATGATCGAACGCCTTCAGGCGAATACGGATGTTCTGGCCGTTCATGTGATGTCTACCTCGCGACGGGATGGGGCGGGCACGAGGCCCGCCCCGTCACCTGTCCGCTCGTGGAAGCGCCTGGACGCTTACTCGGTGATGGAGGCGACGACGCCGGCGCCGACGGTGCGGCCGCCCTCGCGGATGGCGAAGCGCAGCTTCTCCTCCATCGCCACCGGCACGATCAGCGTCACGTCCATCGTCACGTTGTCGCCCGGCATCACCATCTCGGTGCCCTCGGGCAGCTGGCACACCCCCGTCACGTCCGTCGTCCGGAAGTAGAACTGCGGACGGTAGTTGGTGAAGAACGGCGTGTGGCGCCCGCCCTCCTCCTTCGTCAGGATGTACGCCTCGGCCTTGAACTTCGTGTGCGGCTTCACCGAACCC
>NZ_JAAKGV010000011.1 GCF_011043735.1 Methylobacterium sp. DB0501
TCGATCCGCTGGTAGGAGCCCCACGGCCGGTACATCAGCCGGTGGGCATCCGCCTCCGGCTCGCCCCGCCGCCGCAGGCCCTCGACCAGGCCCTTCACCTCGCCGGCCGCCTCCCGGCTCGCCACCAGCACCGCGTCGTCCGTCGTCACCACCACCACGTCGTCGAGCCCGACCACCGTGGTCAGGATCTCCCCGGTGGAATGGACCAGGCTGTTGCGCGTGCCCTGCAACGCCACCCGGCCGCGCAGCGCGTTGCCGTCGCCGTCCCGCGCGGCGATGTCCCACAGCGCCCCCCAGGTGCCGATATCCGACCACGGGAAGCCCACCGGCAGCACGCCGGCCCGCTCGGTCCGCTCCATCACCGCGTAGTCGATCGAGATCTGCGGCGCCTGCCCGAACGCCTCGGCGCCCAGGCGCACGAAGTCGAGGTCGCGCACGGCGCCCGCCAGCGCGGCGCGGGCGGCGTCGAGCACCGCGGGGGCATGGGCCTCGAGCTCGTCGAGCATCACGTCGGCTCGGAACAGGAAGTAGCCGCCGTTCCACAGCGCCCCCTCGGCGATCAGGCCGGCGGCGCGGGCGGCGTCGGGCTTCTCGAGGAAGCGCGCGACGGCGCGGGCGCCGGTCGCGCCCGTCGCGCCGGAGGATGGCGACCCGATCTGTCGTGGATGAAGCCAGTCACCAAAAATGGCCTCTGCGAGTGTAGCACGACAAAACGTTCCGGTCCGATGTCACGCCGACTCGCCACATCCCTGTTCACATGATCACAGATGGAACAATAGCGCGTGAGCACATCACACACGCGAATTTCCATCTCGATTGGCGCGAATTGCTGAGCGATTCGATCTCGTTTATCGATGAGTTCTTCCCGAATGCAAAGAAGGCCGACGGGGTGATCTGATCCGATTACCGGCGTGATGCGGTGGCGGCGTGAGTGCGCTCACGCCGCCATTCACTCCTGGATCAGCGGCGCCCCGTGCCATCGTGGCAGATCACCGCGAGCCAGCACCTCGATCGGTTCAACGGGCAGGGGCCTGGATCGTCCGAACCCTGCAGTGGACAGGAATCGGTACGGCGGCGGCCATGGCGCCCACCCTCACCCCTCCCCTCCCCCCGACCACATCCGCCGCAACGTCCCGTCCCGTCGCACGAGGTGGTGGTGCAGGGCCGCCGCCACGTGCAAAGCCACCAACGCCACCAGGGTGAAGGCCGCGACCTGGTGCACCTTGAGGATCGCCTCGCCCACCGGCATCCCACCGGAGATCGGCAGGGTGAGGGGGAGCGTGAAGTAGAGCATCACCGGGGCGCAGCAGGCCGAGGTACCGGCCCAGCCGAGCAGCGGCACCAGCACGATCAGGAGGTAGAGCACGAGGTGCGAGGCCTGGGCCGCCCGGCGCTGCCAGGCCGGCAGGCCCGCCACCAGCGGCGGAGCGCCGCGGGCGGCGCGCACCAGGAGACGCGCCAGCGCCAGGCCCAGCACGGTGAGCCCGAACGACTTGTGCCACTCGTAGAGCGCGTTCTTCAGAGCGCCGTCGGGCAGGTTCGCCATGGCGAGCGCGATCGGCACCAGGGCGAAGACCAGGGCGGCGACCGCCCAGTGCAGCACCTTCTGGGACGGCGCGTAACGGCCCGATCTCGTGCTGTGCGGGGTCATGCGGCCTCACTCCCGGGGCGTATGGATACCCTGGACAATCGCGAAAGGTTGATGGAGGGATCCGCGGCAGAGCGGGGCGGCAAGCCCCACATCCGTGCGGCGTCGAACCGTGGCTTTTGTTCCCTCACCGGTTCGTCCTCACGGTTCCCGACCCGTCGCCCCCGCGCCGGGTCATCTCTCTCAGGATCGGTGATGTCGGTCGCGATGCAGAGCCATCTCAATCTAGACCCGGCCGCGGGCCGCGAACAGGTCCGGGATCAGATCGACGTCGAGCGGGCGCTGGCGGAGATCCGCGCCGGCCGGCCCGTGGCACTGCACGGCGCCGACCCGGTGCTCGCCCTGTCGGCCGAGGCGCTCGACGCAGGCACGACGGCAACCCTGGCGGCGCTCGCCGGGACCGGTGCGCGCCTCGTCCTGCCGGCGCCGCGCCTGCGCCGCCTCGGCCTCGCCGACCGGACCGAGGCCGGCGCGGTCGCCCTGCCGGCGCTCGATCCCGCCCGCATCGAGACCCTGAGCCTGCGCCTCGACGGGCGGATCGACGCGCCGGTGGCGCCCGTCTCGCCCGGCGACGCGGCGGCGCTCGCCCTCATGGCGCTCGCCCAGGTTCTGCCGGCGGTCATCGTGGTGCCCGGCGAGGCGGTGCCGCCCGGCACCCTGGCGGTCACGCCCGAGGCGGTCTTCGCCTATCCGGCCCGGCAGGCCGCCGGGCTGCGGCCGGTGAGCCGGGCGCCGGTGCCGCTGGCGAGCGCCCCGGACAGCGAGTTCGTGGTCTTTCGCGGCGGCGAGGGCCTGCGCGATCAGGTGGCGGTGGTGATCGGCCGGCCCGACCTCTCCGCGCCGGTGGCGGTGCGGCTGCATTCGGCCTGCCTCACCGGCGACCTGTTCGGCTCGCTCAAATGCGATTGCGGCGACCAGCTGCGCGGCACCGCCGGCTGGATGGCCCAGCATGGCGGCGGCATCGTGCTCTATCTCGACCAGGAGGGGCGCGGGAACGGGCTCGCCAACAAGATCCGCGCCTACTACCTCCAGGCCCGCGGGCTCGACACCTACGAGGCCGACGAGGCCCTCGGCTTCGGCCTCGACCAGCGCCGGTTCGACTTCGCGGCGGCGATGCTCAAGGCGCTCGGCGTCACTGCCGTCCGGCTCGTCAGCAACAACCCCGAGAAGGCGGCGAGCCTGGAGGCGGCCGGCCTTCGGGTGGTCGAGACCCAGCGGGCGCTCGGCCGGGTCACGCCGGAGAACATCCGCTACCTCACCGCCAAGCGCGACCGGGCCGGCCACGCCCTCGAACTCGACGCCTTCGCCTGCCGCGACGCGTGACCGTCGGGCGGGACTCTCGGTCGACTTGACGTTGTCAGAACATAGCCGCTGTGGCCCTGCGGCACGTTCGCTGCTAGCTAGGACCCCGGTTGGACCGGCATCGGCCCGGTCCCGATGACGATCGATACGGGAGATCGAGCATGAAGGGTGACGCCAAGGTCGTCGAGTATCTCAACCGTGGCCTGCGCAGCGAGCTGACCGCGGTGAGCCAGTACTGGCTCCACTTCCGGATGCTGAACGACTGGGGTTACATCGATCTCGCCAAGTTCTGGCGCAAGGAATCGATCGAGGAGATGAACCACGCCGATCGCTTCGTCGATCGGATCCTGTTCCTCGAAGGCTTCCCGAACCTGCAGGAGCTCGACCCGCTGCGGATCGGGCAGAACGTCCAGGAGATCATCGAGTGCGACCTCGCCGCCGAGGTCGAGGCCCGCAGCCTCTACCTCGAGGCCGCGAAGTACTGCGACTCGATCAACGACCGCGTCTCGAAGCAGCTGTTCGAGGACCTGGCCGCCGACGAGGAAGGCCACATCGACTTCCTGGAGACCCAGCTCGAACTGATCCGTCAGGTCGGCCTGCCGCTCTACGCCCAGCGCCACATCGGCGGCCTCGAGAAGATCGAGCCCGAGGTCGAGTAAGGCGCGTCCGGCCTCAACCGGCAGTCCACGGAGCTTGACCGGCAGTCCATGGGGGAGGCCGCCTCACGCGGCCTCCTCCTTCAATTCCTTCAGCGTGCAGGCCGCGCCGCAGGTGGTGGTGCAGGCGGAATGCGCCTCGGCCAAGGCCCGGTCGAGGATGCCGCGGATCGTGCGGGCACAGCGACCGCATTTCGGGCTGCAGCCGAGGCAGGCATAGACCTGGGCCGGCGTGCGCGGACAGCCGGGGCCGGGATGGAGGCAGCCGCGCACCTGGCCATCGGAGAGCACGTTGCAGGAACAGACGATCATGCTGGAACCGAGTCATCCGATCGGCGGAGGGCCCGGGGATCGCTCCCGCTGACCGCTCTCAGATTAGAACTTTTGAAAACTACAACATAATCAACAGGTTACCTCTACCGCCCGATTTGCGCAACCGTCCCGGGCCGGTCATCGCGCCGCAGGGCGCGTCGCGCGAAAGTGAATTGCGCCCCGATGACATCCGCGAGGCAACCCGGCGGCCTCTCGCCGGTTGCCTGCGCGACATCGTCCGTCTATCGGCTGCCGTTCCGCTGGGTCGGCGCAGGAAGGCTCTGACAGGAAGACTCTGAATGGACGACCGGGCGCGCCGCAACGATCAGCCATGAGCAGCTACGACGAGAACAGCCACGACGAGAGCGGATACACGACATCGGCGGGACGGGACGGCGACGCGCTCCCGCCCGGCATGCCGGAACCGGACCTCGATGGGACCGCCCTCCTCGCCCGGATCGCGTGCGGCACCGCCTTCGCCCTGGTCCATCGGCCGGGCGCGCCCTTCCGCGGACCGGCGCCGCCCCACCTCACGGCGAGCGACGCGGCGGCGCTCGCCGCGCTCGTCTGCGTGGACGAGCCCACGCGTGCCATCATCGTGCCGGACATGGCGCAGGACCGGCGCACCGCCGACCTGTCCCTGGCCCGCGGCCGGGAGCCGTTGCGCTTCTGCGCCGTCGTGGCGCTCCCCGGCCCGGACGGCCGCTCCCCCGGGACGTTGATCGTGCTCGATGCCGCGGCGCGGCGGATCGAGCTGACGAGCGAACCGGCCGCGGCCCTCGCCATCCTGGCGAGGCAGGGGATCCGGGAGCGGCACATCCTCTGCCGCTTCGCGGAGACGACGGTCGAGCGCGACGACCTGCGCAGCGTCACCGAGGCCGCGCCGGTCCTGATCGCCGCCTTCGGCCGCGACGAGATCTGCCGCTTCGCCAACGGTAATTTTTCGCGGTGGTTCGGCCTGGATCCGGCGCAGGTCGTCGGACGGCCGCTGCAGGCGATCGTCGGCGAGGACGTCTACGCCCTGCGCCGCCCGCTGCTCGCCCGGGCCTTCGCGGGCGAGACGGCCTCGTTCGAGGCACCCCACCCCAAGGCCGACGGGCGCTGCGTCCTGATGCGCTACGAGCCTCATCGAGGGCCCCGCCACGGGATCGCCGACCTGTACCTGCTCGGGATCGACATCACCGCCGAGAAGGAGGCGCGGGCGGCGCTCGCCGACAGCGCCCTGAAGTTCCGGGCCATCGCCGAATCGATGCCCCAGATGGTGTGGTCGACCCTGCCGGACGGCTACCACGACTATTACAACACCCGCTGGTACGAGTTCACCGGCGTGCGGGAGGGCTCGACCGACGGCGAGGGCTGGAACGCGATCTTCCACCCCGACGAGCAGCCGGAGGCGTGGCGGCGCTGGCGGCATTCGCTCGCCACCGGCGAGCCCTACGAGATCGAGTACCGCCTGCGCCGGCACGACGGGGTCTATCGCTGGGTGCTGGGCCGGGCGATGCCGATCCGCGATCCCGAGACCGGGGCGATCGAGCGCTGGTTCGGCACCTGCACCGACATCGACGACCAGGTCCGCGCCCGCGAGACCCTGGCGCAACGGCGCGCGGCGCTGGAGGCGCAGGTGGCCGAGCGCACGGCGGCCCTGGCCGAAGCCAATGCGCGCCTGAAAGCCGAGATCGAGGAGCGCGCCCGGATCGAGGAGGCCCTGCGCCAGGCCCAGAAGATGGAGGCGGTGGGGCAGCTGACGGGGGGCATCGCCCACGACTTCAACAACCTGCTGACCGGCATCGTCGGCTCCCTCGACCTGATGCAGACCCGCATCGACGAGGGCCGGACCGAGAACCTCGCCCGCTATGCCGGCCTCGCCATGGCCTCGGCCCAGCGCGCCGCCGCGCTGACCCACCGCCTCCTCGCCTTCGCCCGGCGCCAGCCGCTCGAGGCCCGGTCGCTCGACGTCAACCGGCTGGTCGGCTCGATGGACGAGCTCCTGCGCCGCACCCTCGGCGAGCGGGTGCAACTCGAAGTGGTAGTGGCCGGCGGCCTGTGGCTGACGCTCTGCGACCCCAACCAGCTCGAGAACGCGATCCTCAACCTCGCGATCAATGCCCGCGACGCGATGCCGGAGGGCGGGCGGCTGACCATCGAGACCGCCAACGCCCATCTCGACGACGCCTACGTGGCGAGCGAGATCGGGGTGCGGGCAGGGCAGTATGTCTGCGTCTGCGTCAGCGATACCGGCGGCGGCATGCCGCCGGAGGTGATCGCCCGGGCCTTCGACCCGTTCTTCACCACGAAGCCCCTGGGCCAGGGCACGGGCCTCGGCCTGTCGATGATCTACGGCTTCGCCAAGCAATCCGACGGGCACGTGCGGATCTACTCGGAGGTGGGCCAGGGCACGGCGGTCAAGCTCTACCTGCCGCGCCATGCCGGCCGGGCCGCGGACGAGCCCGCCCCGGCGAGGACGGCGATGCCGGTGCCGCGGGCCGAGCGCGGCGAGACCGTGCTGGTGGTGGAGGACGACGCCACGGTGCGGGCGCTGATCGGCGAGACCCTGACCGAACTCGGCTACCGGGTGATCGAGGCGCCCGACGGGCCGGCCGGCCTGCGCATCCTGGAGGGGCCCGGGCGGATCGACCTCGTCGTCACCGATGTCGGGCTGCCGGGCCTCAACGGCCGCCGGATGATCGACGAGGCGCTGGCCGTGCGGCCCCGGCTGCGGGTCCTGTTCATCACCGGCTACGCCGAGAACGCCGCCTTCGGCAACGGCCACCTCGCGCCGGGCATGCGGATGATCACCAAGCCCTTCGCCATCGACGCCTTCGCCGCCAAGGTCCGGGCGATGATCGAGCCGGGCCAGGGCTGAGAGCCGGCTCGGGCGGTTCGCGGTGGCAAGTCCGGTGCGCCTGCCGGCCCCTTCGAACGGGTTGCGGGACGGATCCCGGAGCGGCGAGGCTTCCGCCCGCCGACGACTTCGGGGTAGGATCGGCCGGTACCGGGGAAGATCCGCCCTCCCTGGGCCACGAGATCCGGACCGCCCCTTGCCCCAGCCGCCGCTCCGCGTCTTCCTGGCCCTCGGTCTCGGGGCCGCGGGCCTGGTGGCGACCCTGGTCCTCGCCCTGGTCGCGTCCCGGGTGGCGAGCCAGCGGCTCGAGGCGCGCATCGAGGCCGAGCTGGCCGACGTCGCCGGCACCCTGGCCGGCCGTCTCGACCGCGGCCTGTTCGAGCGCTGGCGCGACATGATCATCCTGGCGGAGAACGATTCCATCCGCGATCCGGCCGTCCCGGTCGAGCGCAAGCGCCGGGTGCTGCGGCGGGCGCAGGAGACTTATCCGGATTACGCCCTCATCGGGCTCGTCGGCGCCGACGGCCGGATCGCGGCGACGAGCACCGGCGCCCTCGAAGGCGTCGAGGTCGGACATCGGGAGTACTTCACGAAGGGACGGGACCGGCCCTTCGTCGGCGACGTGCACGACGCCGTGCTCCTTGCCACCCTGGCGCCGCGCCGCCCAGGCGACGAGCCGCAGCGGGTGCTCGACATCGCCGCCCCGGTGCGCGGCGACGACGGTCGCCTCCTCGGGGTGGTCTCGGGCCACCTCGACTGGACCTGGGCCCGGGCGGCGGAGGCGTCGTTGCGGGAGACCTCGGGGGCCATGCGCGACGTCACCGCCCTGGTGCTGGCCCGGGACGGCACGGTGCTGCTCGGCCCGGGCGCCCTGACCCACATGATCCTGCCGGCGGACCTGCCGAGCGTCGCCGCGGCCAGGGACGGCCGCTCCGGCACCGCGGCGGAGACCTGGGCCGACGGCAAGCGCTACCTCACCGGCTACCGGCCGACGAAAGGTTACCGCGATTTCCCCGGCCTCGGCTGGACCGTGCTGGTGCGTCAGGATGCCGGCACCGCCTTCGCGTCGGTGGAGGACCTGCGCCGGCAGATCCTGCTCTGGGGCCTCGTCGTCGCCACGGCGGCGGCGGGCATCGGCTGGTTCGCCGCCGGCCTGCTCGCCCGGCCGCTGCGCCGCCTCGCCGTCGCTGCCGCCGCCCTCGGGCGGGGCGACGCGGTGGCGGTGCCGGCCTCCGCCGTGCGGGAGGCGCAGGCGATCAGCCACGCCCTGACGGTCGCGGCCGAGGCCCTGCGGCGGCAGGAGGAGGAGCGCCGGGCGGCCGATGCGCGCCAGGAGCTGCTGATCCACGAGTTGAACCACCGGGTGAAGAACACGCTCGCCACCGTGCAGTCGATGGCGCGCCAGACCGCCCGCAGCGCCGCCTCCCTCGACGACTTCACCGGCAGCTTCGAGGCCCGGCTGCTGGCGATGTCCCAGACCCACAACGTGCTCACCGCCAACCACTGGGAGGGGGCGGGCCTGCGCGGCATCCTGTCGGCGGAGCTCGAACCCTATGCCGGAGGGAGGCCCGACCGCATCCGCCTCGAGGGACCGCCGGTCTCCCTCACCCCCGCGGTGGCCCTGCCCCTCGGGATGGCGATCCACGAGCTTGCCACCAACGCGGCGAAGTACGGCGCGCTCTCGGCCGAGACCGGTCAGGTGGCGGTGGAGTGGCAGGTCGGGCCCGGGACCCTGTCCCTGCGCTGGCGCGAGAGCGGCGGACCGCCGGTGGCGGCGCCGGCCCGGACCGGCTTCGGCACGCGGCTGATCCGCACCAGCCTGGAGCGGGAGCTGGCCGGCGAGGTCCGGCTCGATTTCGCGGCCGGCGGCCTCGCCTGCCTGATCGCGGTGCCGCTCGCCGCCCGGGCCGAGGCGGCGTGACGACCCCCTACCGGCCGTAGGGGTAGCAACGGCTGCGTTCGAGCGGGATGCCGAGATGGGCCGCCAGCACCCGGATCGCCTCGGCATGCTCGACGTAGGGGTCGCGGTTGCCGACCCCGACGATGATCGGGCAGCCGGCGCCCGCGGGCACCATCGCGGTGGCGAGCCCGTTGCCCTCCGGGTCGCGCAAGGTGAAGAAGCGCGGCATGGTCCGGCGCAAATGCGCCTTGAGGCCGATCTGCTGCTCGATGTACGGCCCGGCCGGCGGCACGTAAGACGCTTCGGCGCGGGCCTGCGCCTGGCGGAAATGCTTCTCGACGGCGTGGCCCATCAGTTCCGATTCCCGGATCGCCTCCGCCTCGGTCTCGATCCGGAACCAGGTCTTCGTCCCCGGCGCGGGCGTCCCGAGGGCCGGAGCGGAATTGGGCAAGGTCGCCTTGCCCGGAACGTCGCAGACGTAGTCCATCGCTCACCTCGACGGCCTGTCCGGGCCGTGGCCCGCCTCTGGAAGGTAGGCCCGGACAGACCGGTTTTGAAGCGCGGTGCGGCTCCGCGTCCCGATCGGTCCCTGTGACGCGAGGGTCTCGCGTCGGAGCGCGCCGGGCGCGGCCGTCAGGCCCCCCGCAACGTCTCCCGGCCCTGCGCGGTGAGGCGCCAGACGGCGGAAGCGCTGCCGGGCAGCAGACCGGGCTGCTCGCCCAGGAACAGCAGGTGGCCGTCGTTCTCCAGGGCGCAGAGCCGGCTGTGGTCGCCGGGCCAGGCCCGGTCCGGAGCGCGCTGGACGGTGATGCGGCCCTCCGCCGTGAGGGCGGCGCGGCTCAGGAGGCGGCGGCGGTGATCGATCATCGCGTCGGATCCTCTCGACGTGTCGGATGCGCGGGCGGGACCGGCCGGTGGGCCGCAAGGGGCGAACCGGGAGCGGCGAACCGGGGACCTGCGACGCGACCCGCGTCCGGTGGGAAGGGATGTGCCCGCTCCCGGTGCCCCGACGGGCGCACGGCGATGGAGACGGGCGACGGCCCCGGGACGGGAGACGCCCGGCGCCGCATTCCGGCGGCACCGGCGTTGGCGAGCGCCGCCCTTCGTCCGGCGGCGTCGGGGCGGCCCTTGCGGCCGCGGCGGCGGGACTGGCCTCGCGTCCCGGCACGGTCAAGCTTAACAGCTTGGGCCAGGGATGCAACCGGGATGGTTTCGCCGCCGTATCCGGTCCTCGTGGCCGCATTCGGATCTGCCCTGGAAGCATCCGGCCGGATCCGCTTCCGGGAGCCGGCGATGATGCCCAGTCGAGGAGGCCGCGGGGCGGGCCCCGTGACGGGGCGGCAGCCCGTTCG
Source organism: Methylobacterium sp. DB0501 (assembly GCF_011043735.1). Lineage (GTDB taxonomy): Bacteria > Pseudomonadota > Alphaproteobacteria > Rhizobiales > Beijerinckiaceae > Methylobacterium > Methylobacterium alsaeris. The sequence continues at coordinate 10,013 of NZ_JAAKGV010000011.1, forward strand.
GATCCGGCGAAACCTTGGACGGCCGCTCCCGACCCTTGCCGAAGGTCGTGCGAGCAAGCGGCAGGATGCGGTCGAGCGGCAGCAGCGGTAGGTCAACCCGCCCCGGTGAGGAGGCGGCCGGCCTTCTCCCAGCCACCGAGGAGATCGGCGCCCGCGCAGGCGAGCCCGAAGCCGAGTAGCGCGAGTCCGAAGGCGATGTGGCCGGCCGCCTCGAGCGGGCGCCAGCCGGTACGGCGGAGCTGTGAGTACATCGCCGAATCACTGGAGCGGAATGGTTAACGTCTCGTTAATTCGCACCTGGCGGCCGCGAACCGGCGCGCCCGGATCCGCCGGCTGGCGGGTATCTTTTGAGCCAATTGTCGCCATTTGTCAGGCTATCCACCGCTCCAACACACATCTTCCCCGAGTCTCCGGATCGAATATGGTGCAGCGGCAGCGCTATCCACGGGTAATACACCCTCGGTCGAGGCAGGATCCGGACGCGCGTCCCATGTCTCCGCTGTTCTCCTTTGTTAAGTTCATTGCCGCATGATGGCGACAGTGAGAGCTGCCAAAGAAGGACTCTATGTACCGTGCGTTCGTCTGCCTGACGGCCGAGCACACCGCCTGGGCCCTTCCCCTGGCGGCCCTGGTCTGCGGGCTCTCCTGCCACACCGCCCTGCATCTGCTGGAGCAGGCCCGGGTCGAGCGCGGCGGGCGCTCCCTCGGCTGGCTCGTCGGTGCGGGCTTCTCGGCCGGCGCCGGGATCTGGAGCACGCACTTCATCGCCATGCTCGGCTACGATCCGGGCCTCGGCGTCGGCTACGATCTGGAACTCACCCTCGCCTCGCTCGGCGTCAGCGTGGTGAGCGCGCTCGCGGCGCTTGCGCTCCTGCGGCCGGCCCGAGGGCCCCTCAGGGGCGTCGCCGCCGGCCTGCTCCTCGGCCTCGGCATCGCCGCCATGCACGTCACCGGCATGCTGGGCGTGCGCATCCCGGGCCGGTTCGCCTGGGATCCGGCCCTGGCGGCGGCGGCCGCCGCGACCGGCTGCCTCCTGGCCTGCGCAGCCGCGCTGGCGCTGCCGCGCCCGGAGAGCCGGCGCAGCCTGATCCCCTCGGCGGCTCTCCTGTCGCTCGCCATCGCGTCGATGCACGTCCTCGCCATGGCTTCGGTCGAGGCCGTTCCGGATCCGAGCGTCGGCTTCGTCGCCGACAGCCTGCCCCGCGCGGCGCTCGCCGCCGGCATCGCCGTCGTCACCCTCGCGGTGCTCGCCTGCGCGGTCCTGGCGCTCACCGCCGGCCGCCTGCGCGGGCTGAATCGGATGCTCGAGGCGCAGAGGACCGCCCTTGCGGCGAGCGAGGAGCGCCTGCGGGCACTCACCGACGCGCTGCCCCAGATGGTCTGGGTCACGCGGGACGACGGCCAGGCGCAGTACACGAACCGGAGCTTCCAGGCGTTCTTCGGCCCGGGGCCTTCCTCCCGCGCGCAACGCCTCGCCGCCTACTACCCGGGCGACCTGACGGCGGTAGCCACGGCGTGGCTGGAGGCGGAGGCCGGGGACCGCACCTTCGAGACCGAGGCGCGCCTGCGGAACCTGTCGGGCCGGTATCGCTGGCACAAGGTCGTCATGGTGCCGGTCCTGTCCGACGGCGCGGCCGTCGAGTGGATCGGCACGGCCCTCGACATCGACGATATCGCCCGCGCGCACGATGCGCGGCGGGTGAGCGAGGAGCGCCTGGCGCTCGCGCTCGATGCCGGCAGCGACGGCCTGTGGGATTGCGACCTCGCGACGGGCGAGACCTGGATCTCGGACCGCTGGTGGCACCTGCTCGGCTACGCCCCGGGCGCGTTGCCGTCCCATATCCGGACCTGGCAGGAGCTGATCCACCCCGACGACCAGGACCGCGCCGTCGCGATGTTCGACGCGCATCTCGCGGGCGCGACGCCGACCTTCGAGTGCGAGCACCGCCTGCGGCGCCAGGACGGGGCCTGGGGCTGGTTCCTCACCCGCGCGAAGGTCGTCGGTCACGACGCCGACGGACGGGCGGCCCGGCTCGTCGGCACGCAGATCGACATCGGCGCACGCAAGGAGGCCGAGAGCCGGATCGCCCACATGGCGGCCCACGACGCGCTGACCGACCTGCCGAACCGCACCCTGTTCCGCGAGCGTCTGCGGCGGCGCCTGGCCGAGATCGCCGCCGGCGGCGGATCCTGCGCGGTCCTGTGCCTCGGGCTCGACCGGTTCAAGGAGATCAACGACGCCCTCGGCCACCTCGTCGGCGACGCGCTGCTGCGCGCGGTGGCGCAGCGGCTGAGCGCGGGCCTCGTCCCCGGGGATACGGCGGCCCGGCTCGGCGGCGACGAATTCGCGATCCTCGTCGCCTCGGCCGGCGATCCCGCCGAGGTGCAGGCCGAGATGCACGCCGAGATGCACGCCAAGCTGCAGGCCCGGCTGCAGGCCGGGCTGCAGACCATGGCGGAGGCGATTATCGGTGAGATCGGCAGGCCGGTCCGGATCGGCGGCCAGGCGGTCGAGATCGGCGCGAGCGTCGGCATCGTCCTCGCCCCCGCCCAGGGGACCGACGAGGAGGCGATCCTCCGCCGGGCCGACCTCGCCCTCCACGCGGCCAAGGCCGAGGGCCGGGGCACTGCCCGCCCCTTCGCACCGGCGATGGACGCGGCGCTCGCCGAGCGGCGCCAGCTGGAGGCCGACCTGCGCCGCGCCGTCGCGCAGGACGAGCTGATCCTGCACTACCAGCCGCAAGTTCGCTCCGCCTGCGGCCGGCTCGTCGGGTTCGAGGCGCTGGTGCGCTGGCAGCACCCTTTGCGCGGCCTGGTGCCGCCGGGGGCGTTCATCCCGCTCGCGGAGGAGACCGGCCTCGTCGTGCCGCTCGGCGAATGGGTGCTGCGGGCGGCCTGCCGCGAGGCGGCGGGCTGGGCGCGTCCGCTCAACGTCGCCGTCAACCTGTCGCCGCGCCAGTTCCAGCAGGCCGACCTGCCCGAACGCGTGCTGGCGATCCTGACCGAGACCGGCCTGCCGCCGGACCGGCTCGAGATCGAGGTCACCGAGACCGTCATCATCAACGACATGGCCCGCGCGCTCGCGGTCCTGCGCCGCCTGAAGGCGCTCGGGATCCGGATCGCCATGGACGATTTCGGCACCGGCTACTCGTCGCTGGCGACCCTGCAGGCCTTCCCGTTCGACAAGATCAAGATCGACCGCTCCTTCGTCAGCCAGCTCGCCGAGCGCCCCTCCGCCGCGGTGATCGTCCGCGCCGTGCTCGGCCTCGGCCGCTCCCTGCGGATCGGCGTGGTGGCGGAGGGCGTCGAGACCGAGGAGCAGATGCGCTTCCTCGTCGAGGAGGGATGCGAGGAGGTTCAGGGCTACCTGATCGGCCGGCCGCAGCCGGTCGAGCAGCTGGCCGGGATGATGGCGGGAGAGACGGCGTGGGAGGGTGAGGGGCGGGAGAGCCGGAGGGTGGCGTAACGCGTCCGATGGCGCTGCGAAAGGCCGCCACGCCCGGATCCCGACGGGCGAGCCGGGCGGTATCCCCGGGATGACGATCCCGCCCGTTGCCGGCTGCTACGGTTCCGATCAGATGCCCTCCGGACCTTCCTGACCGTTACCGAGCGGCGGGATGACCCGCAGGACGCTTCCGAGGAATATTCCTTCGCTCTCCATCGTGGAGGCATCGTCGCACGCCATTCCGACCTGACGCCGGATGGATTTCTTTCCCGGCGCCGGACGGACGGAATAAAGCCAATTTTCCGGTATCGAATGCTTTTCGAATATCGTCTTCAAAGTCGTCGTCTCATCAGCTTCGTCATAAATTCTGATGATGTTTTCTTCCGACCGGGTGATTTCTATCCAAAATCTTATCGATGAGGACGATAACATGTCCAGCGGGTCGATGCGACGGGACGAGATCAGATTTATGAGAAACTCGTTGTCGGTATGGATGCTCAACCTGAGGCGCTGCGATGGATTGCCGGATTTCCATCTCCGATATGCCCTCAGGATTTCCATCAGGGAGACGTAGGGCGGGAACGTCCGACGCTGCCCGGTCGCCAGCGGATAGAGGTGTAGGCGATCGACGCCGTCCCTCGTCGCAGCATCCAGCACCGCCGCCATCACAGGGCCGACCAGACGTGCATCGCGCGCTTCCCCGCTTTGCTCCGCCAGGCGCCGAATGATAGCCGCGTATCCACGCCCTTCCTTGAACCCACAGATCGGATAAACATAGCCGTTTTCGTCGCAGGCCTTCCCCAAGCGATAGTCCGGCGTCATTTTGAGTCGATCGAGATTTGCCCGCGCAGCCCGGCTCAGCTCTATTCCTGACACTTCCTGCTTGCCGGATACGACGATCGCCTCGTTTGGAGATAAGCGCGACGGCATATCGCCCCTGATGATCTCGACGCTCGTCTTGACCCCGCTCGCATCCACGCCCGTACGAGGACCTCGATTGACATTGAAACTCCAGCGAATGGTCCTGGCTTCAGGAGATTTGATCGCCTCGGCAACCTTTTCCAGGACCTGACCCACCGGAGCGGAATGATCCCCGTCCGGGCCGACATCATATTCGATCGCCCTGATCTGATACTGACTCAGCAAAAATTCAGGATCCAACGATCCCGATTTGATTATTGCATAATGAAGGTGAGATATCGGCCCGAGAAGTTGTAATATTTCTCCAAATAAATCAAGGAAATACGGCTCCTGCAAACCGGCTCCGACAAATAATAATGTCCTTGTTCGATATATTTCCGCGAAAGTGCGCCGAAAATGGATTGCTTCATATGTCTGCTTGCGATATTCCTCGTGCCCGACAACGATCTCATCGGCGAGATGTGTGCGGGATTCGGTCTTCAGTCCGACATACCCCTGGATCGCCCATAAAATCGGTTGATCCGGATTTCGCAAGGATGATAATACATCCTGGCAATGCCGAGGTGAACGACCCCTTACTTTCATGCGGGTCGCATCCGGCAAGGGCTCGCCCTGCTGAGAAATCCAGTAATTATTGAAATTTTTTAGAAACAACCCGTCATAATTCGTCGTAACCACGAGAGGCCACCAGATTTTTGACAGCAAATCAAGGTTGATCGGCACAGCGCCGGCTTCGCCCCTGTAAAGAATACGCTGTATCACATTTGAGAAGCCGGTAAGATTTTCTCTCTGCAGAATTCTGACTGCGCGCTCCGCACGCCGAATCAGCGTCCCCGGGTCATCGGGGCGAAGAGCAGCGATGTTTTGCACAACCCTTAATTGATTGGCCTCCTGTTCGAGCGCGGATACGAATTCCGGCCAAAGCAGGCAATTTGGATGACTGATACCCGAGCCCAGGAACGGGGTCAGCGCGCCACGGGAGTAGGCCAGTGCGATGTCTGCAAACGTTCTCTCTGCAATCATCCCCACGCTCCAGGCATGTTCGAAAATTGATTATGGATCAGACAATCTGCGCCAAGCCCTGTCAACAGTTCGGGGCACGGCCATATTTTTCATCGCATGATCACGCCAGCAGATCTCCAGGTGGCTTCGGCGGGATCGTTCAAGCCGATGCATGCGCCTGACGACCAAGACCCATGGTATAAATGCGAAGCTGGCGTGCACAGCAAGATGGATGACTTTCTATCTTGAATCGATTGTCCGCTGGGATGACTTGGCGGTGCATGGGAACCACGGTGAGCAGTCGGATCTTTTTCACGATCCAAAACCATGTTTTGTTGGCATTATCGTGATGTGGCGACAGCGTCGCCGCGTCATACTTCAACCATGGCGGCGGAGGGAAATCCGGGGCCGACCGTCGCCGCGTTCGTCTCTGTGACGCGACAGGATGGTCCGATGACCTCGAACCCCGGGCGGCAACCGGTCGAGCTACGCCCAATGATCGTGAACACCGCCGGATCGCGGCTCAAACCCCGATGGACGCATGTCCGGTCCATCGCGCGCGATCGCTGGTCGGCCTGGGCTTACGTCATCTGCCGGGAGGAGAAGGGTGGTGCCGCTGGGGAGGATTGAACTCCCGACCTCATCATTACCAATGATGCGCTCTACCACTGAGCTACAACGGCGCGCTGGTGCCGCGCTGCCCACCCGCACGGGATCGACAGCCTTCAGACACACCGAGCGAAATCTCTGACTCTCACGGTGAAAATGGTGCCGCTGGGGAGGATTGAACTCCCGACCTCATCATTACCAATGATGCGCTCTACCACTGAGCTACAACGGCCCGTCGGCCCATCCCAGTCCGCCCGCGGCCTCGTGGCCGGGCGTTCCGTGGTGCGCCGAAGACGAGCGGGGGGATAGCGGATCGCCCGGCGCATTGCAACAGGCTCGCGGGAGGTAAATGCCGCGCCAGCCGGACCCGCCGCGCGAACCGGCCGGGAGGCCGCCCGGACACGCCCCAGCCCCACACCCAAGCGTCCTTGCCTGGCCCCTTGCCTGGCCCATAGCTTGCAAGGCTCCCCCAAAGGCAGACATCGTGGGGGAGCTTTCTCGTTGGACATCGAACTCGCCAGCCTGACCAAGCGCTACGGCGATACTGTCGCGGTCGATTGCATCGACCTGAAGATCCGCTCCGGCTCGTATTGCTGCCTGCTCGGGCCGTCAGGCTGCGGCAAGACCACGACGCTGCGGATGATCGCCGGGCACGAGACGGTCACGTCGGGCGACGTGGTGATCGGCCCGAAGGCCGTCGGCGACCTGCCGCCGGCCCAGCGCGGCACCGCGATGATGTTCCAGAGCTACGCGCTGTTCCCCCACCTCACCTGCCGCGACAACGTCGCCTTCGGACTCAAGATGCGGGGCATCCCGAAGGCCGAGCGCCTCACGCGCGCCGAGGCGATGTTGGCGCTGGTTCAGATGGACCACCTCGCCGGCCGCCTGCCGGCGCAGCTCTCCGGCGGCCAGCAGCAGCGCGTGGCCCTCGCCCGCGCCCTCGTCACCGGGCCGAAGGTGCTGCTGCTCGACGAGCCGCTCTCGGCGCTCGACCCGTTCCTGCGGGTGCGGATGCGCACCGAGCTGAAGCGCCTGCAGGGCGAACTCGGCATCACCTTCGTGCACGTCACCCACAGCCAGGAGGAGGCGATGGCCCTCTCCGACCTCGTCGTGGTGATGAATGGCGGCCGCATCGAGCAGGCGGCCGATCCCCGCACGGTGTTCGAGCGCCCGGCCACCGCCTTCGTCGCCCGCTTCATCGGCGGCCACAACGTCATCGCGCTGCCCGACCGGCGCATCGCCGTGCGGGCCGACCGGATGCGGCTCGGGCAAGAGGCCGGCCCGGAGGGGCTGAGCGCCCGGGTGGTCGCGGTCGAGTACCAGGGCAGCACCGTCCACGTGAGCCTCGAGGCGCCGGACATCGCCGCCGAATCCGGCTCAGCGCTGACCGCGATCCTGAGCGATCACGCCTTCGCCGCCCACCCGCTGACCCTCGGAGACACGGTGCGGGTGGGCTGGCCGGCCGGCGAGGCCCATCGCCTCGACGCCTGACGACTTCACACAGGGAGAACCCGCCATGACCGAGATGAAGACACCCCGGCTGTCCCGCCGCACGCTGCTGCAGGGGGCCGGCGCCGCGGCCGGCCTCGCCGCCGGCTCCGGCGCGATCACGGGCTTCCCGGCGATCATCGCCGCCGAGCCGGTGACCCTGCGCTACCTCGGCACCGCCGTGAACCAGAGCGGCGACATCGCCCGCAAGGTGAAGGAGGACTTGGGGATCACGATCGAGTACATCCCGGTCGTGACCGACGAGGTCTCGAAGCGCGTCGTCACCCAGCCGAACTCGTTCGACATCGTCGATTCGGAGTATTTCAGCCTCAAGAAGCTGATGCCGTCGGGCAACCTCGTCGGCATGGATGCCAAGCGCATCAAGAACGCCGACAAGATCACCCCGGTCTTCACCAAGGGCGAGGTTGCGGGCAAGAAGATCGGCGACCAGGGCACGGCGCCCAAGAAGGTGTTCTACCTCGAAGGTCCGACCTCGACCAAGTTCGCCGCGTCCCCGACCGAGTGGATCACCCTGATCCCCACGACCTACAATGCCGACACGCTCGGCATCCGCCCCGACCTGATCAAGCGTCCGATCACCTCGTGGAAGGAACTCCTGAACCCCGAGTTCAAGGGCAAGGCCTCGATCCTCAACATCCCGTCGATCGGCATCATGGATGCCGCGATGGTGGTGGAGGCGACCGGCGACTACACCTATCCCGACAAGGGCAACATGACGAAGGCGGAGATCGACCGCACCATGAAGGTGCTGATCGACGCCAAGCGCGCCGGCCAGTTCCGCGCCTTCTGGCAGGACTTCAACGAATCCGTGAACCTGATGGCCTCGGGCGAGACGGTGATCCAGTCGATGTGGTCGCCCGCCGTCACCAAGGTGCGCTCGCAGGGCGTCGCCTGTACCTACCAGCCGCTGAAAGAAGGCTACCGCGCCTGGGCCACCGGCTTCGGCCTGCCCAAGACCCTGACCGGCAAGAAGCTCGACGCTGCCTACGATTTCATCAATTGGTTCCTGTCGGGCTGGGCCGGTGCCTATTTGAATCGCCAGGGCTACTATTCGGCGGTGCTGGAAACGGCAAAAGCCCATATGGAGCCCTACGAATGGGCATTCTGGATGGAGGGCAAGCCGGCCGAGAAGGACATCAAGGCCCCGGACGGCACCATCATGGAGAAGGCCGGCGCGGTGCGTGACGGCGGCTCGTTCGAGAACCGCATGGGCGCCGTCGCCTGCTGGAACTCGGTGATGGACGAGAACACCTACATGGTGCGCAAGTGGAACGAGTTCATCGCCGCATGAGCACGGCGACGGCTTCCACCCGCACACTCCCCGAGGCGGCGCAAGCCGCCTCGGGCCCCGCGGGCCTCGCCGCCGCGACGCGGCGCCAGCGCCGCCTCGCCTACTGGCAGGCGATGCCGCTCGGGCTCGTGTTCCTGGTGTTCTTCGTGGTGCCGCTGGCGCTGACCCTGATCGTCAGCTTCTGGGAGTACAACGAGTACGAGATCATCCCGGCCTTCACGCTGCAGAACTACGCCGACGTGTTCGAGGGCTGCCTGTCGGGGGGCGACCTCTGCACCACCTTCCGGACCTACCTGTCGACGCTGAAGTTCTGTCTGCTCGGCTGGGCCGCGACGCTGGGAATCGGCTTCACGGTGGCCTATTTCGTCGCCTTCCACGTCCGTTCGACGGCGATGCAGACGGTGCTGTTCCTGATCTGCACCATCCCGTTCTGGACCTCGAACGTGATCCGGATGATCGCCTGGGTGCCGCTGCTCGGGCGCAACGGCCTCGTCAACGACACGCTGATGGGTCTCGGCCTGATCCGCAGCCCGATCGAGGGGCTGCTCTATTCCGACTTCTCGGTGGTGCTGGCCTTCATCCACCTCGATACGGTGTTCATGATCGTGCCGATCTTCAACTCGATGATGCGGATCGACCGCTCGCTGATCGAGGCCGCCTCGGACGCCGGCGCCACCCCCTGGCAGACCCTGTGGAACGTCATCGTGCCGCTGTGCAAGCCCGGCATCGCCATCGGATCGATCTTCGTGCTCACGCTCATCATGGGCGACTTCGTGACGGTGGGCGTCATGGGCGGCCAGCAGATCGCCTCCGTCGGCAAGGTGATCCAGGTACAGATGGCCTATCTGCAATTCCCCGCGGCCGCCGCCAACGCGGTGGTGCTGCTCGGCGCCGTGATGGTGCTGATCGCCGCGCTCACCCGCCTGATCGACCTGCGCCGGGAGCTGTAGGATGCGCCGCGACGGGCCCCGCCCCTTCTCGTTCTACGTGCTGGCGGCCTTCTTCGGGCTGTTCGTGCTCTTCCTCTACGGGCCGACCTTGACGATCCTGGTGCTCAGCTTCCAGGGCCCGCAGGGTGGCCTCACCTTTCCGATGAACGGGGTCTCGACCTTCTGGTTCTCGCGCCTCTGGGCGGGCCTCGGCGTGGTCGACATCTGGGCGGCGTTCCGGCGCTCGCTGGGGCTCGGGCTCGTGGTGATGGGGCTCACCGTCACCATCGCGTTCTTCGCCGGCCTCGCCTTCCGCAAGGGTTTCCGGGGCCAGACGCCGCTCTTCTACACCGCGGTGGCGAGCCTGATCGTGCCCTCGATCGTGGTGTCGCTCGGCATCGGCCTCGAGTTCCGGCTGATCGACGAAGGCATCAAGGCGCTCGCAGCCCGGACCGGCTGGGGCTTCCTCCAGGACCACGGCACCGTGATGGGGCTGTTCACGTCGGCCTTGGGCGCCCACCTGACCTGGACCCTGCCGTTCGGCCTCCTCATCATGTTCGCGGTGTTCAACCGCTTCAACCCCGCCTACGAGGAGGCGGCCCGCGACCTCGGTGCCACCGGGCCGCAAAGCCTGCGACACGTCGTGGTGCCGATCATCCTGCCGTCCCTCGTCGGCGTGGCCTTGTTCGGCTTCACCCTGTCCTGGGACGAGCTTGCCCGGACCAGCCAGGCGATCGGCGGGCGCAACACCCTGCCGCTCGAACTCCAGGGCCTGACCACCACGGTGACGACGCCGGAGATCTATGCGCTCGGCACCGTGACGACCGGCGTCTCGCTCCTCGTCATCGGGCTCGCTTTCGGCAGCTTCCTGGCGATCCAGCGCCGACGCGCCCGGCGGGTGACGCTTCCCGGGACTTGACGGGCAGGCCGCAGGGCCCGGGCGCGGTCACGAGCGGGATAGGCGCCGCGCTTGATACGATTTCCGACTGATCGCTTCGCGATGCGGAAATCGGCTTCGCTCAGGCGCCGCGCGGGCTGGTGATACGATCGGCCCCGATGTGGTCGGACGATCGCGCCGGGCGCCGAGCCCGTCCGGCCGCTCACCTGCATCGGAGGAGAGACAGGCTCATCAACGTCGATGGCCTCGAGGAACATCACGGAGCCCTGCCCGCGAACACCGTTCCGTCGACGCATGACGCACCGGGCGCCTCGACGGTCTTTCAGAGCGGCCCGGTGCCATCGAACCGACGTGTTCGATGGCACCGGGCCGTCGTGACAGGAGTGGACACAAAGACCCGCCCGCGCCCGGCATGACGAACCTGTTCGACGGCAGATTGGCACCCGCTAAGAAGCAAGCTTAGGCGTGTTGGACAGCCTCTTTCGCTTCTTGGCCACCGATGCACGCAACACCTCGTCGAGGTCTACGACAGAACGTGCCCAGCTGCGCTGCTGCCCCGCCGCCGCCGCGGCTTGGGACAATTCCGCCACTCGCCCCGGATCGCTCGCGAGCCGTTGCAGAATCGCCACCATGTCGGCCACGCAGTTTTCCTCCGCCACGACGAAGCCATCCACGTCGTGGTCGACGGCCTCCCTGACCGCGCCGACATCGGTCACGAGGGGGATGACCCCCATCAACATCGCTTCCAGGACCGTCAGAGGCAGCCCTTCGTAATACGAGGGCAGGATAATGACATCGGCCCATTCATACAGCCTTGCGACATCCTTCTCGCTGTAGACCGGAGGCTCGACGAGCTTCTCGATGAATGGCCGGCTCGTTCCATCATCGATGATCGTTTTGCCGACGATCCGGAAAGCAATGTCGTCGGACTGGCTCAATTCGCGCACAACGGCTTCAAGCCGTTCGATCCCCTTCTGGCGATCGAGACGGCCCATATACAGCACGCGCAGCTGTCCCTGGGACGAGCCAGCACGGCCTCGCTCGCGGCGCGACACCTTCGGCTTCCGGATCGACGGCGCGTTGGGAACGACGACCAGTTTCGACGGCGGAACGCCCTCCGCCTGAAGTTCCGCGCAGATCGCTTCGGAGCAACCGATGAACAGATCCAGCGCGTGCTCGTACGCGACGGCAACGAAAGGATGGCCAACCCGACGATCGAGATACGTCTTGTCGAACAGGTGCAAGTAAGACGCCGTGACGGTTCCGCTCCGGCGCAATTGGCCCATGACGCCTAAAATATCCAGGGAATGGCAGGATATCAGGACATCCATGGCAGATAGGAGGTTGGCCTCATCCATCTGCGATCCACTCACGGACCATTTCGACAGATTAGTTCCGAGATAATCCGGGCCGCTCCAGTCGTCGAAAGCATCATTATCAATGAAAAAAACGCGATCAAACGCCGCTGCAACCAGATTGAATTGCTTGATTTCCCGCCGTTTGGCAACGAAAAGATTCGTACCGTATCCGAGGTTTCTCATCTGCTTGGCGACGGCCAGCGTTACTTTCTCGACACCGCCGAAATCGACAATGGGCAATACGAACCCGATCTCGATATCTTTCCGCTTCAGATACGGCGCCAGCACGGTGTGGCCGAACTTATCTCTCAGCATGACAGCGGCGGATGCCCGATTGGGCGAACCTACCGAGTCTCGCGGACGCAAGGTTTTATTCGACTGTGAGTAACTCGACGTGGCCAGGTCCCGGCACATGTACAGGAAGTTTTCGGCGACCGGACTTGGGAGTAGATTGATGGGGCTGCCCTTCGGAAGATGGACGGCCCTCGATGTATGAGCACCGCCATGGGCACCGGATACCAGTCCCCTGACCCAGCCATCGCTGCTGTCGCTGACGACTTCTCGCAGAAGGCGCGACGAGATGGCCAAGCAGTCCAGATTAACCCCTGAATACGGAACAGGCGCCTTTATCTTCAAGTCGTGATTCGCAGATTGACTAATTTCAACCGAGGTTAGATTTGCTCGCTGCAGTCCTCGCTCCAAGTCGAAGATGACCCAGGATCCGAGCATCAGCGATTCCAGCAGAGACAGCGTGGCGCTGTTCATGACGATCATCGTTGACCCGATGTTATATACGTTGGGCTTAATTTCCCATGCCCAGAATCGGCGCTTGTATTCGTCCCAAGTCATCTCTTCTGTAAAAGATTCAATCGAAGATGACATTCGAACGACGCCTAAGTCATAAATGAAAATGGCGTATCTCGGATTATAAACATGCTCCGCATGCGTCAACCACCGTCGATCTTTGATCCACGGATGCCGGTCCTCAAGCTGCTTTAGGACAAACTCTTGATCACGAGTCGAGTCCGCAAGCATACTCTCTGGGCGCTTGCGGTATAGGAACCCCAGCGAGGGCGCATGGATACCATGAAAACCAGCTTCCGATGCAGTTAGGAAGAAATCCCAATCCTCGAAACCATGCTTCAACGTCTCCGAGAAGCGGATACCTCGATCGAACACCCTCCTACGCACCAGGCTTCCAGCCTCGCATATGTTTTGCAGCGCTTCAATGAACGGCGAGAACGAGCTTTCGTAGCTCCCGCTCCACTCGATTCCGAACATTCTGATATCGGGATAAAACCAGTCGCCCTCGGAATTGTGCCGCAAGAGTTGAATCATTTGAGCGACGGAATAATCCGAGACACGATTATCAGCGTCAAGAAAGTATATTGCATCGAAATCGATATTTTTTAAGCTATATTCGATACCGACATTGCGTGCGCCACTAAGACCCTTATTGAAACTTCTGCAATAATGGACATTCTCGTGCAGGATCGATAGACCAACGCCCCCGCACAAGGTCTCGAGTTCCGGGCATCCGTCGTCGACAATGACAATATCGACAGCGTCCTCCCTACCGTTATCCAGCACGGATTGCACAGCCTCGTGGAGCAGAAGGCTGTGACGGAATGTCGGCACCACGAAGACGATACGCATGATTGTCATCCTAATCAAAATAGTCAGGGCAGAAGCGTAATGCTACGGAAATACGCCCACGAAAGATTGTAATTCTCCGTCCGGTTCCGCGTCAGAAGATAAATATCAATAATATCTGCATTCATCGGCGCAATTTCGACCTCAAATTCTCCCCATTCGCCGGCCTTGAACGCGTTCCATTTGACATACTGTAGAAAATCGGGATTTTCCGTATCGATGATCGCAGCCGCAGGGAGTCCGGACGCTGAAAAAACGGCGAACTCCGTGGCTTGCGCGTCCTTGTTCCGGAGCTCGACCACCGCGAGAATCTTGCGGTAACCGGACGCGCCAATGGATCTCAGACAGCTGATCGTAGGCGCGAGCCCCAACGGGTGCACGAGCAGGGACTTGGTTTCCTCGTCGAAGGCAACCGTATTGAAATCCGCGATACCGCTTGCCTGATGGAACAGCTCGGCTCGTGACATGACCACGGCGGGTATGCTCTTGGCTGCGACGGCAGCCTCGACCGTCGGCGCACGCGCACCGGCCAGCGGTAGAAAGGCCGGCATGCCTGACCAGACCTGAATTGCCAACGGACGGTCGTTCATGTCGTTGGTGCTGATGCTTGCGCATTCTTCGCGGATGGGGTTGGGCTGCCCAAGTGCGAGGAAGACCGATCGTGCCCCCTCTCCGCTGAGTGTAACCTCGACGCGGACAGGCTCGCGCTTTCCTCCGTAAGTCTCCGTACATTGCACATTATTCCATCCCCTGCGGATTGCCGAGAGGGGAATATTGACATCGCAGATCAGATTTCCGGAATGAGATCTGATTGCTTTGAAATTTACAGAGCCGTCCTCCTCATCAGCATCGCGACTCATGAAGAACTCGATCGACTTAATGCTGGGGATCTCACCGGACAGATTTTGAGAGATCAGAATGCTCTCGTCCTCGCCGGTCGGCTGACGATGAACTGGATACGCTGCCGGCTCGACCCGGTAGACCAGCCGGTCCGACATCGGACCGATGGCGCGGATCGGATCCTCGAGGGCCTGAAGGACCTTCTCGAGACGATGGTTGTTTGCCCGCAAGGTGGCCTGCGCCAGGTTCGACCGGGCGTAGCTCTTCATCACGTCGGTGAAGAGCGACCCGACGCGCTCCCAGCACCAGCCTTCGACGGTCGCACGCCCGATCTCGGTCTCGCTCACCGACAGGATCGAGCCGGGCCGGGCGATCTCGGGCAGGACGGCCTCGATCCGGTCCTTCAGATCCTCGTCGAGCTCCGACGCGATGATGAAGCCGATCGTGAAGCTGTTCCTTCTGTCGCGATCCGATCCGCCCGAAAACTTCTCCAATCCGAACGGGAGATCGACTTTTCCCTGGGCTTCGAGGCGAAGCGGCTCGGCCTGGACGGCCCCCGGCAGAACACCCTTGACCGTGTCGAAAATCCTCTCCTCCACCATCACGTGGAAACGGGTGGGGGCGTCATGGTCTCTCGTCATTGCATTTCGCTACGTTAGGGGTTTTGCAACCTATAGTTGCTTTAACGATGAGAAGGGGGTATCGTGAATCCGGGGCCACCTTTAGCGTACCGCAGAACGGAATGCCATGGGCGAACCAGGGGCTGACGCGCACGCTTGCTCGAACTTCAACCAGCGTCACCCATGAGTAACGACCGGGACTCGACATCGCCGGAACGGAGGCAAATCCGCCTGCATTTCGGCGCACCCCAAAAATAACCCCAAATCATGCGATGTGGATTGTGCAGGCCTGACAATTCTACGCGCCAGGCTCGCCGCCCTGCTTCGTCGATCGGAACTCATGCTCGCTGGATCTGTGGCGAACCTGCGGTGCGACATCAATCCGTCGTCCGCACCGTCCAGGTCGCCTGCCGAATTCCTTCGGCGGCGCCCAGGCGCGCGATCACCGCGTCGATCTCCGCCGGCTCGATGGCCGTGCTGACCAGGGTGGCGACAACCTCGACGTCGTCCTCGCCGCGCTCCTCGACGTCGACCTCGCTCACCGGGTAATGGGCCGCCTCCAGGCGCTCGACCAGGAGGTCGCGCACCTCGGAGAGGCGCGCGGTCTCGGTGACGGCGCGGACCTCGTAGGTCGCCTCGGTGTCGCGCTCGTCGATCGGAATGCGGTTGATGGCGTTGACGAGGGGCCGCAGCAGGGTGTTGCCGGCGAGCACCGCGACGGTGACGAGGACGGCCTCCGCCGCGAGATCGACCCCCGCCAGCGCCCCGACGGCGGCCGAGCACCACAGGGTCGCGGCGGTGTTGAGGCCACGGACGTTCATGCCCTCCTTCATGATCACGCCGGCACCCAGGAAGCCGACGCCCGACACCACGTAGGCGACGATCCGGATCGCGCCGTCGCCGTGTCCGATGCGCATGCCGAGATCGACGAAGGCCGCGGCGCCCACCGCGACCAGCACGTTGGTGCGCAGGCCCGCGGTGCGCTGCCGGTACTGGCGCTCCGCGCCGATCAGGGTGCCGAGCACGAAGGCGCAGAGCAGGCTCAAGGTGGAGTTCAGGAATTCGCCGGCCTGGAAGGCCTGGATGATCGCCATCGCGTCGCCGCTCGTCGTCAGGAATGCGGGCCGTCCCGGCGGGCCCGCCGACCCTCGCAGCCTTAGCGGGGCCGTGTGACGGACGGATAGCGACGGCGTCAGGAGGCCTTGGAGGGGGGCTTGCCGGAGGGAGTCTTGCCGGACGGGACCTTGCCGGAGGCCGGCTTCTCGGAAGCCGGCTTGTTGGACGGTGCTTTGGGCGGAATCTTGACGGCGACCTTGGCTTTCGCCTTGCGGGCCTTCGCGCCCTCGGCGCCGGCGGCGCGGATCAGGGCGGCGAGCCCGGCCTCGGTGACCGCCTCGGCCGCCTCGGGGACGCTGAACCAGCGCCCCTCGCGCTCGCTCTGCTCGGGCCAGGTCTTGAGCTGCTTGCGCACGTCGAGGCGGAACACCTGGACCTGGCACAGCACCATGTCGCGGCTCTTCAGGCGCTTGTGGTAGAAGTAGCTGCCGAGCGCCCGCCGGCCGACCCGGCCGATCAGGCCCGCCTCCTCGTAGGCCTCGCGGGCGGCAGCCTCGTAGTTCTTCAGGCCCTTCATCGGCCAGCCCTTCGGCACCACCCAGCGCCGCGTCTCGCGGGAGGTGATGAGCATGACCTGCAGGGCGCCGTCCGGGCCTGCGCGCACCGGCAGCACGGCGACCTGCCGGCGCGGCTCGCCGTTGCGTTCCGACCATCCGGCAAGGAGGCCCGCGAGGGCCCGCAGGCTCTTCATGATCCCGTCCGGCCCGCGCAGGCGCAATGACCGGGGAGGCCGGCTCGAACGCTCGGGCACCGCCCGATCGCGTTGCCACCGGGCAGTGCTCCAGGTCCTTGATTCTGCCGCATTTTCTGAGACGAACCGGTATCCGCTTCGCCGGAAAATGCGCTAGGGCAGAGGACGGGTGTCACGGCGGGGCGCACTCGCTGGTCCGGTCTTGAGCGGGAGGCCGTCAGGCCGTCGACATGCGGATCCGCGGTCCGGCCTCCCTCGCGGCGGACGACGCACCTCGCCCGTCCCTTTAAGCGGGATGGAGCGCGGCGCTCAAGTAGGAATGATTAACCGGCTAAGCAAGCCGGCGCGGTCATCCCTCGCTGCCCAGCGTGGCGATGAGGGTGTCGAGGCGGGCGCGCAGCTCCGCGATCTCGGCTTCGGACATCTGCAGGGTCTTGACCACCGAGCGGCGGACCTCGACGGCCTCGGCCTGGAGGGCGTGGCCCTCGTCGGTCAGGCTGATCTCGACCTCGCGCTCGTCGGCCTGGCGCCGGGTGCGGCGCACGAAGCCTGCCGCCTCGAGGCGCTTGAGCACCGGGGTGAGCGTGCCGGAATCGAGGCGCAGGCGGCGGCCGATGTCGGAGACCGTGAGCCCGTCAGTCTCCCACAGCACGATCAGCACGAGGTACTGAGGGTAGGTGAGTCCCAGCCGCTCGAGCAGCGGCCGGTAGCATTTCGTCATGCGGTGGGAGGCCGCGTAGAGCGCGTAGCAGAGCTGATTGTCGAGCCGCAACGCTTCCACGCCTGTCGTGACAGGCTCAAGAGAATTCATGTGCACACCATACCGACGGCAACCGGACGTCGCCCTCGCCGCAGGAACTTCATGCCGCCAGCCTAACACGGGCCGACGGACCGCCGAAATCGCACCGGGGCGTTCGATGGTGAACAATATTCTCTCGAATGCGGTCCCGTGTGCAACAGCATAAGATGGGTGACAGGATTGCGAGCGCTTCAGCGCCGCCCGTCGAGGGGCGGGCGGGTGCGGCGCTCGACGAGGGGCCGGCCGGCCCGGCGCTCGACGATCACCGTGCGCGGGCCGCGCAGGCCGCTGCCGGTGCTGATGATTCGCTCGGGCGCGGCCTTCGGCTTGGCCGCCAGGGTCTTGGCTGCCTGCAGCACGTGCGGTCGCACCTCCTCCAGCGGCAGGCCGATCAGGCCCGCGGCGATCTCGACCTGCTGCTCGACGTCGTCGGCGAGATCCTGGGCCGCCGCCACCGCCTCGGAGATGGTGGGGGGCTCCTTGCGCACCCGGATCGGCGGCAGGTTGCGGGGCTTGTCGGTCGGCTTCTTCACGGTGCGGCTCATCATCATGGGCTGACCATAGCGCAGGCACGGCGATTGTTGCAGTGCAACACGCGCATGTCCAACCCGGCGCGGCTGGAATGGTTGCGCCGTGTTTCCCGATAGGCTGCGGCGGCGGCTGCGAAATTTCGTTCGTGTGCGGATCGGGGACAGGGGTGGGCATAAGGTCGCAGGCTCGTGACGGGGCCGTGCGGTGCCACCTTGCCGCCGCGGGGCGGGCCTGTGAGGGTAGAGCCATGACCGACATGTCGCGCACCGACCTGCCCCGCCTCGATCCCCGCCTCACCCCCGCCCGGCCCGACCTCGCCGACGAGCGCCTGCGCGGGCAGGTCGAGGCGGCGCGCTTCGTGCCCGGCCGGCCGCACCGGATCGGCCAAGCCGTCGCCCCCCTGCGGCGCGCCCCCGATACGGGTGCCGCCCTCGACAGCGAGGCGCTCTTCGGCGAGGCCGCGACGGTCTACGACCTGCGCGACGGCTGGGCCTTCGCGCAGCTCGCAGCCGATTCCTATGTCGGCTACCTGCCGGCCGAGGCGCTGGCCCCCGTCGATCCCGCCCCGACCCACCGGGTCGCGGCCCTGCGCACCTTCCTGTACCCGGCCGCCGACCTGAAGCGGCCGGCGCTCGGCGCCCTCAGCCTCGGCGCGCAGGTGGCGGTCGCGGACCGCGAGGGCGCCTATGCGCGGCTCGCCGACGGGCGCTTCGTCTGGTCCGGGCACCTCGCACCCCTGGATGCCATCGAGCCGGACGTCGCCGCGACGGCCCTGCGCTTCCTCGGCACGCCCTATCTCTGGGGCGGGCGCAGCAGCCTCGGGCTCGACTGCTCCGGGCTGGTGCAGACCGCGCTCGCCACCGCGGGCATCCCGGCTCCCCGCGACAGCGACCAGCAGGAGGCGGCCCTCGGCGCCCCGGTGCCGGTGACCCTGGATCTCGCCGGCCTGCGCCGGGGCGATCTGGTGTTCTGGCGCGGCCATGTCGGGATGATGCTCGACGCGACGCAGCTGATCCACGCCAACGGCCACCACATGGCGGTGGCGATCGAGCCCCTGGCCGAGGCGGAAGCCCGCATCCGCGCCGGCCGGACCGGCCCGGGCACCGGCGACGGGGCGATCCGGTCGATCCGCCGCCTGCCCGCGGGCGCCTGACGACCGCGGCGACAGGTCTTCGGATCACCATCATCCCCGTAACTCTGGGGAAAACCCGCTGCTGAAACGGACATCACCGCGCGAAACCGTGGACATCCGGCGGAATACCGGTGGCCTGCCGGCGGTCATGCCTCGCGCCGGCCATAACCCGATGTAGAGTAGGGCCCGAAGGCCGCCGTCGGCGGTCCGCGATCCCACGCCCTCAAGGACACACACCCACGATGCTGACCGGTTCGGCCATTACCCGCGCCCTCGTCATCGTCGTGCTGGCGGCCGGCCTCGCCGGCCTGTGGCAGGTGATGGTGCCGCGCACCACCGGCACGCACGTGTCGGAACCCCCCAAGGTGGAGTCGTCGAAGCGGGCGGAGACCGGCCGGAGCGCCGCACCGACGCCGACGCCCGCGAACGGGGATGCGGTGCGCTCGGTCTATCCGGGCCCGCGCCCGGCCGACCCGCCGGCGCTGCGCCAGCCGCCGGTGGCGGAGGTGACGCCCGTCCCGAGCCAGACGCCGTCAGCCGCAAGCCAGACGCCGCCAGCCCAGAGTCAAGCGGCCCCGGCCCCGAACGTCATGCCGCCCCCGACCGACGCCCCGGCGCCCTCCCCTCCCCCGGTCTTCACTCCGGCCACGCCGTCGGCGCCGCTGCCGCAGGCCGACGACACCGCCGACGCCCCGCCCTCGACCGGCACGGTCGACCTCAACACCGCCAGCCTGGCGGAGCTGAACGGTCTGGGCGGCGGCATGATCGGCAAGGCGATCATCGCCCGGCGGCCCTACGCGTCGCCGAGCGAACTCCTGTCGAAGCGGGTGCTGAGCCGGGCGACCTACGAGAAGATCAAGGGTCAGGTGACGGTGCGCTAGCTCTGCCGGGCGGAGCGGCACGCTTCTTTTCCGTCGAAGGCCTGGGCCACCCTCCGGGTCCGGGCTCCGCTGCGCGGACTGACCCGGCGGGCGATCGGCCCGCCGAGCCTTCGAGCGAGCCGGATCGACGACGGTCCCGGCTCGATCGAAGACCGCGCCGTCAGGCCCGGCAGGCCTCGAAGCCCTTGCGGATCGCCTCCGGATCGAGGTGGCGGCCGATGAAGACGACGCGGGATTCGCGCGGGTCGCCCGGCTTCCACTCGTCCTGCAGGTCGCCGTCGAGGATCATATGGACGCCCTGGAAGACGAAGCGGCGCGGCTCGTCGGGGAAGCTGACGATGCCCTTGCAGCGCAGGATGTCCGGCCCCTGGACCTGGGTCAGGTCGGAGATCCACGGCATGAACTTGTTGGGATCGACCGCGCCGGGAATCCTTGCCGAGATCGACCGGATCTCGTCGGAATGGTGGTGATGGTGCCCTTCCTCCAGGAACTCGGGCTCGATCTCGATGATGCGGGAGAGATCGAAGGCCTTGCGGTCGAGCACCGTCGCGAGCGGCACGGCGCAGTGCTGGGTGCGGTGGATCTCGGCGGACGGGTTGATGGCGCGGATCTGGCGCTCCACCGCGTCGAGCCCGGCCTCGTCGACGAGGTCGGCCTTGTTCAGGAGGATCACGTCGGCGAAGGCGACCTGGTTCTTGGCCTCGGGGGCGTCCTTCAGGCGCTCGGAGAGCCACTTGGCGTCGGCGACCGTCACCACCGCGTCGAGGCGGGCGGCGTCGCCGACATCCTGGTCGACGAAGAAGGTCTGGGCGACCGGGGCCGGGTCGGCGAGGCCGGTGGTCTCGACGATGATCGCGTCGAACTTGCCCTTGCGCTTCATCAGCCCGTCCATGATGCGGATCAGGTCGCCGCGCACGGTGCAGCAGATGCAGCCGTTGTTCATCTCGAACACTTCCTCGTCGGCGCCGACGACGAGGTCGTTGTCGATGCCGATCTCGCCGAATTCGTTGACGATCACGGCGTAGCGCTTGCCGTGCGGCTCGGTGAGGATGCGGTTGAGGAGCGTGGTCTTGCCGGCGCCGAGATAGCCGGTGAGCACCGTGACGGGGATCTTGTCGGACATGCGGGGGCGTCTTCTTGCAGCGAAACCGGTCGCGGGGGCGCCGCCGGGGCGGCGCGGCGACGCACGATATAGTGTGTCACTCCGCCCGGTGCGAGACCGGCCCGGCGAGGCGCCCGTCCAGCGTGAAGCGGGCGATCTCGCCGAGCAGCTCGACGAAGGCGCGCGCGCCGTGGTCGAGGAGGGCGTGGCCGGCCTCCGCGCTGCCCAGGCGGGCGTCGCCGATGGCGCCCGCCGGATTCAGGTCCTGCGCGTGCCAGGCGAAGGCGGCCGGGCGACCGGCCCGCAGATGGGTGTAGTCGCGGGCGATCCGGCGGGTCGCCGGGGCGAAGTCGCGGATCGCAGCAGCCCGCACCAGGTCGGGCCGGAGCGCCAGCATCAGGGCGGTCTCGATCCCCCCGCCATGGATGCCGTGGCGCACCTCGTCGTCGGGAAACAGCCCGGGCGGCGTGCCGAAGCGGCTCCAGGCGGTGGTGACCGCCACCATCCCGTGCCGGCCGCGCAACCCCAGGGCCACGAGGTCCACGAGCGCGCTGTTGCCGCCATGCGACGACACGATCACGAGCCGGCCGCACCCGGCCCGCGCCACCCCGTCGCCGATCTCGCCCCAGGCCCCGAGCGCCGTCTCGGGCGTGAGCGTGAGGGTGCCGGGAAAGTCGGTGTGCTCGGGCGACAGGCCGACGGCCTGGACCGGCAGGACCCGCACGTCGAGGTCGTCGGGGACGAGATCCACGACCCGCGCGAGGTACCCCTCGGCGATGACGACGTCGGTCGAGAGCGGCAGGTGCGGCCCGTGCTGCTCCACGGCCGCGACCGGCAGCACCGCCACGGTGGCCTTCAACGCGCCGTCGCGGCATTCCTCGGTGGTCAGGTCGCCCCAGGGCCGGGCCGGCATCCGCGTCGCTCCGCTCTCGTTCACGCCGCGCCAGCATAAGCCGCGGGGGAAGGGATCGAAACCGGGCACCGTCATCCAGCCGTCACGGGCGGGCTGGCATGTGCGCCACCAGGGGCGCCGCGGGGCGCCCGGCCGCCGCCCTTGCGCTCACAGTGCCGGGGCGGCAGGATTGGGCTCGAGAACAGGGGCGACACGCCATGGCAGCGGGCGAGCAGGCTTTGGCCGTGGACGTGCCGCGCCGGGCGGCCAAGCGCCACCGGCCCCCCGGCGCCAAGAGCGTCGGCTGGGCCCTGATGCAGGCCGCGCGCCTGCATCGCGGCCGCATCGGCGACCGCCTCGCGGATCTCGATCTCTTCGCGGGCCAGGAACAGGTGGTGCAGGCGCTGGCGACGGCCGGCACCATGACGATGGGCGATCTCGCCGCCACCCTGCGGGTGCGCCCGCCCACCGCCTCGAAGACGATCACGCGGCTCGCCGCCATGGGGGTGGTCGAGCGCCGGACCGAGGCCGGGGACGGCCGCATCGTCCGGGTGCGCCTGACCGAGGCGGGCATGGCCAAGGCCGCGGCGATCGAGGGCATCTGGGACGATGTCGAGGCCGAGATGCTGGACGGCTTCGACAACAAGGAGCGCCGGCGCCTGCGCAAGCTCCTGCGCCGCGCCGCCCGCAACCTCGCCGAGGCCGCCGGCCTGGAGGCGCACGAATCCGACGCCGAGGCCGAGGACGACCTCGAGGGCGGGCTCGACGGGGATGCGAGCCGGGACATGGATTGAGGGCCGTTTCGGCGGTATTCACACCCTCCTCGTCATTCCGGGCTCCGCTACGCGACCCCGGAATGACACGGTGGATTTCATATCCGTAGAGACCAATCGAGCAGGCGCTGAGAGCGGAGAATGTCCGCCTCCTGCCCGCTCCCCTCCCTGCACGCCCTGCCGGGGACGCCCGCATCACACGCCGATAACCGTGGCGACGGGACGACGTGCCCCCGTTCGTGCCCTATACACGGTCTGCTTGCGGCGGGTCGCAAGGTTTCAGGGCCGGCTGGATCGTGTCCGATCTCCATCAGAGCGGCGAAGGCGGGGTACGGTCGCCCGGACTGCCGGCGCGGCCGCTGCGGGCCTACATCGCCGCGCTCGCGGTCGCCCTGCTGGTGCCGGCCGTCCTCATCACGGCCCTCCTCGCGCAACGCTGGGTGCAGGCCGAGCAGGCCCGGATGGAGGAGCGGACCGCGACGCTCAACGCGCATGCGGTCGAGCAGATCGACCGCTTCCTCAGCGGCCAGATCGCGATGCTGCAGGCACTGGCCACCTCGCCGGCGCTGGACACCGGCGACTTCGTCCAGTTCGACCGCCAGGTCCGCGAGCTCGTGCGCCTGCAGGGCGTCAAGATCGTCCTGCGCGAGCCCGACGGCCGCGAGCGCGTGAACACCCGGCTGGCACCGGGCGAGCCCCTGCCCCGGGCCGTCCTTCCCCTGGACGGCCGGGTGCGGGACACCGGCGCGCCGGCGATCTCCGACTTCATGATCGGCGCCCTCACCGGCAAGCCGATCGTCGTCGTCACGGTGCCGGTCCTGCGCGACGGCGCGGCGGTCTACCTCCTCGATGCCTCCCTGCCGGCCGGCCTGTTCGGCGACCTGCTGCGCGCCGCCGGCGTCACCGCGCCCTATTCCGGCTCGGTCTCCGACCGGGCGGGGATCGTCATCGCCCGGTCGGTCGCCACCGGCATGGGGGCGGGCCGGCCGCTGCCGGGCTTCGAGGCGACGGCGGGCGCGACGGGTCGGTGGTCCGGCCGCAACCTGAGCGGCATCCCGGTCTTCGGCACCCATCACCGCTCGGGCCTCTCGGGCTGGACGGTGACGATCGGCATCGAGCAGGCGGCCCTGCGGGCGCCCCTCGTCACCTCCGTGATGGTGCTGGCGCCGGTGATCCTCGGCCTCGGGCTGATCGCGCTCCTCGCCTCGGTGCTCGTCGGGCGGCGCATCCTGCTCGCCAAGGCCCTGCTGTCGCAGGCCGCCGCCGACCTCAGCCGCGGCATCCCGCTTTCGAGCCCGGTGACGCCGATCCGCGAGGTGAACGAGGTCGGGGCGGTGCTGGCGCAGACCTCCGCCACCCTGCACCGGCAGGCCGACGCCCTGCGCAAGAGCAACGCCGACCTGGAGGAGCGCATCGCCGAGCGCACCCGCGCCCTGGTCGCGCAGGAATCGGTCCTCAAGACCACCCTCGACGCGATGGACCAGGGCCTGATCATGGTCGACGCGCAAGGAACGGTCGCGGTCACCAACCGGCGGTTCGCCGCGCTGCTGGGCCTCGATCCGGCCTTCCTGGCGGCACGGCCGACGCGGGCCGAGATGCGCCGGGTGCTCGACGCGGCCGGCGAATATGCCGGGCTCGACCCGGCCTTCGCGCAGGCGATCGCGATGGGCGACCTCGCGGTGATCGGCGAGCGCTACGAGCGCGTGCGGCCGGACGGGACGGTCCTGGAGGTCCACGTCGCGCCGACCGCCGATGGCGGCATCCTGCGCACCGTCTCCGATATCACGGCGCGCCGCGCCGCCGAAGCCGCCCTGCGACGCGAGACGGCGCTCCTCGACGCGACGCTCGCCAACATGGACCAGGGTGTCCTGGTGATCGACGCCGCCGGGATCGTCCAGCTCTGCAACGAGCGGGCGACCGACCTGCTGGGCCTGCCGCCGGACTTCCGCCGCGCCGGCCGGACGCTGGCCGACCTCGTCGCCTGGCAGCAGGCCGGCGGCGAGTTCGCGGGAGCGCGGCCGGATTGCGACGCCTGGCTCAAGCTCCAGGGCGACCTCCTCGACGCGCCCCCGATCTACGAGCGCACCCGACCGAACGGCACCGTCCTCGAGGTGCGCACCGTGCGCCTCGCCGAGGGCGGGGCGATCCGCACCTTCTCGGACGTGACCGAGCGCAAGCGGCGCGAGCTCGCGGTGCTCGAGGCCAACCGCGTCGCCGAGGCGGCCCGGGCCCAGGCGGAAGCCGCCCAGGCCCAGGCGGAAGCCGCACAAGCTCAAGCGGAAGCCGCGAGCGCCGCCAAGACCGATTTCCTCGCCACCATGTCCCACGAGATCCGCACGCCGCTCAACGGCGTGATCGGCTACGCCGACCTCCTGGTGCGCGAGGGCGACCTGCCGCCGGCCCAGCGCCGCAGCGCCGAGCGGATCCAGGAGGCGGGCCAGGCCCTGCTCACCGTCGTCAACGACATCCTCGACTTCTCGAAGATCGAGGCCGGGCAGATCGACCTCGACCCGCGGCCCTTCGCGCCGGCGGTGCTCGCCGACAACGCGGTCGCGATCGTCCGGACCGCGGCCGACGCCAAGGGCCTGGCCCTCGCGGTGCGGATGGAGGACGGGCTCGCCCCCCGCCTCGTGGGTGACCTGGACCGGCTGCGCCAGGTGCTGCTCAACCTCCTCGTCAACGCGATCAAGTTCACGCCCGCCGGCGGCGTCACCGTGAGCCTCGCGAGCGCGCCGCTCGGGGCCGGGCGCCACGCCTTGCGGGTCGCGGTCGGCGATACCGGGATCGGCATCCCGGCCGACCGGCTCGGCCGCCTGTTCCAGCGTTTCTCCCAGGTCGACGGCTCGATCCAGCGCCGCTTCGGCGGCACCGGCCTCGGGCTCGCCATCAGCCGGCGGCTCGTCGAGACCATGGGCGGCGAGATCGGGGTCGAGAGCCGGCCCGGCGAGGGCTCGACCTTCTGGTTCGCCGTGCCGCTGGCGGAGGCGGGCGACGCGGCGGCGGCCCGGGAGCGCGGCACCGCGGCGCCGCTCGCGCGGCCGGCCCGGATCCTCCTCGTCGAGGACAGCCCGATCAACCAGGAGATCGCCCGCGCCATCCTGGAGCGCCGCGGCCACCGCGTGACGGTGGTGGACGACGGCGCCGAGGCGATCTCGGCCGTGCAGGCGGGTGCGCACGACCTCGTGCTGATGGACGTGCAGATGCCCGGCATGGACGGCCTGACCGCGACCCGCCACATCCGCGATCTCGGCGCTCCGCTCGGCCGCCTGCCGATCGTCGCGCTCACCGCCAACGTCCTGCCGCAGCAGATCGCACAGTTCCGGGCCGCCGGCATGGACGACCATGTTGGCAAGCCGTTCCGGCCCGAGGAGCTGCTGGCGACGGTGGAGCGCTGGAGCGCGGCCCGGGCCGCGGCGGCCTGACGGCCGTGAGTGCGCGCTGTCGACGCTTGCCGTGGCGGCGCGGGCCCTATCTCCCGACCGGACACGACCGAAGGAGACCGCCATGGCCAAGGATCATCAGGCCAAGGATCATCGGGCCAAGGATCATCGGGCCAAGCAGGACCGCAGCGTGCTGATCGTCGGGGCCTCGCGGGGCCTCGGGCTCGGGCTGGCGCGGGCCTTCCTCGCCCGCGGCTGGGCCGTCACCGCCACCGCCCGGGGCGAGGCGCCGGCGCTCGCGTCCTTGAGCCCCGTCGCGCCCGAACTCGCCCGGGTCGACATCGACGACGATGCCGGCGTGGCGGCGTTGCGCGAGTCTCTCTCGGGCCGCAGCTTCGACGTGGTGTTCGTGGTCGCGGGCATCGCCGACGGCGCCCACGTGCCGCTGCCGCAGGGCGACCGGGCGACGGCGCTCAAGGTCTACGAGACCAACGCGATCAGCCCGATCCGCTTCGCCGAGGCCTTCGCCGGGCACGTCGCCCCCGGCGGCCTGATGGTGCTGATGAGCTCGATCCTCGGCAGCGTCTCGCTCAACGAGGGGGGCTCCTGGGAGAGCTACCGGGCCAGCAAGGCCGCGCTCAACACGCTCGCCCGCTCCTTCTCCGCCCGCCACCGCGACGCGCCCTTCGGCACGGTGCTGATGCATCCGGGCTGGGTGCGCACCGACATGGGCGGCCCGGAGGCCGACATCGACGTGGCGACCAGCGCCGAGGGGATGGCGGAGGTGGTCGAGGGACGGCTCGGGCAGCGGGGATGCCTGTACCTGGATTATCGGGGGGAGACGGTGCCGTGGTAGGGGCGGGGCGCGATCGATCTCCCCACGGACTCTGACAGGACGGTCGCGCCCGTTCCGTCGGCTGTCGGGGAAGCCGGATTCACCCCTCCGCCAGCCCCCGCCCCAAGGCCCCCACCACGATCTCGATCTGCCCGCGCAGGACCGGCTCGCTCAGCACCATCAGCTTCTCGTCGAGGCCGAGGCTGACGAGGCCGTGGGTGGCGGAGAACAGTGAGCGGGCGAGAAGCGCCCGTCCCCCCTCGTCGAGATCCGGGCGCAGGACCCGCAACGGCGCCTCGATGGTGCGGAACAGCCGCACCTGCTCGACGAGGTACCAGTCCGGCAGCGCCTCGGCGACCCGGTGCTGGAACAGGGCGCGCCAGCGCGCCGGGTTCTCGGAGGCGAAGTGCAGGTAGGCCACCGCCAGCCGCACCAGGGTCGCCACCGCCGCGTCCCGCTGCTCCGGGGTCGCCGGGCCCTGCGGCGCCGGCGGCAGGGGGACCGTGGCGATGACCCGGTCGAACAGCGCCAGCGTGCGCAGGTTCACCGACAGGATCAGGGCGTCGAGGTCGGGAAACACCGTGTAGATCGCGCCGAGTGCGCAGCCGACCTCCTTCGCCAGGTCGCGGGCCTTCAGGCCCGACAGGCCGCTCTCCGCGATGGTGCGCTCTGCCGCGTCGAGCAGGGCCGCCTTCAGCCGCTCCCGCCGCTCATCGGTGCGCATGCCCGCGCCCTCTCCCTGAACAACGTTCAGAATTGAGCTTGAACAACGTTCAAACCTGTGGAAGGATGCATTCGTGAACAGCGTTCACGGACCTGGCGACCGCCGACCCGGAGCCCATGATGCTCAATCTCCTCTCCACCCTCGTCCGGGGCGCCGCCGCCCGCGCCGCCGAGGACCTGCACGACCAGCACGCCTTCCTGATCCTGGAGCAGCAGCTGCGCGACGCGGCCGCCGCCCTCGACGACAGCCGCCGGACCCTGGCGCGTGCCATCGCGCAGGAGGCCGCCGATGCGAAGGCGCAAACTGCGCTCGCCGGCCGGCTCGCCGATCTGGAGGCCCGCGCCGTCGCGGCGCTCGCCGGCGGGCGCGAGGACCTGGCGGCGGAAGCCGCGGAGGCGATCGCCGAGATGGAGGAGGAGGCCCTGGCCCTCGAGACGACCCGGGCGGCCTACGCCGCGGAGGTCGCCTCCCTGCGCCGGGCGGTGCGCAAGGGCGCCCGGCACTTCGCCGAACTGGAGCGCGGCCAGCGCATCGCCCGCGCGGCGGAGGCGGTGCGCCGCCTGCGCGCCCGGCGCGGCACGGGGCTGGGCAGCCCGGCGGCGCTCGCCGAGGCGCAGGCCACCCTGCGCCGCCTGCGCGAGGCCCAGGCCGCGGATGCCGCCTCCGACGAGGCGCTGGCGATCATCGAGGCGGCGACGCCGGAATCCCTGTGCTGGCGCCTGGAGGAGGCCGGCTTCGGCCCGCGCACCCGGCCGAGCGCCGGCGGCGTGATGGAACGCCTTCGCGCCCAGGCCCGCGCGGCCTGAGCGCCGGGAGTCCAGGCTCGCGCGGCCTGAGCGCCGGGAGGCCAGGCCCGCGCGGCCTGAGCGCACAAGGTCCGGGCCCGCGCGGCCTGAGCGCCCCGCACCGGTCTCACCTTTTCGAGGATTCACGATCATGACCCCGCAGAACCCGCAGCACACCTCCGCCTGGGTGGCGTTCACCTACGCCTCCTTCATCGGCGCCGCCACCATGGTGGCGGGCGGCATCCTGTTCCTGCCCCTCGACCTCTGGACCAAGGCCTATCTCGCCATGGGCGTGACGATGCTGGTCCAGTCCTGCATCACCCTGGCCAAGACCGTGCGCGACGTCCACGAGGGCAAGCGTCTCGTCAACCGCATCGAGGATGCCCGGGCCGAGCGGCTGCTGATGGAGATGGGCAAGGAGTAACCCGCCCCGGCAGGGCGGCGGTTCCCCGACATCGGATCGCCGCAGATCGCGGCGAGAGATTGCGGCAACAGATTGCGGTACTGAAACCGATTAGGGTTTCCCGGCTAAGCCTTGCGCCGTCGCGGCGGCGCCCGGCCTGCCCGAGCCCCCCGTCACCGAGCGAGGAACGCCCCTCATGTCCGGACAGCTGATGGCCAGCCGGCGCTTCGCGCCCCTGTTCTGGTGCCAGTTCTTCTCCGCCTTCAACGACAACTTCCTCAAGAACGCCCTGGTGTTCCTGATCATGTTCGGGGCCGGCGGGGTCGGCGGCGGAGCGGATGGCGGCTCGGCGGCCCTGGTGACGCTGGCCGGCGCGGCCTTCATCGCGCCGTTCTTCTTCCTCTCGGGCCTCGGCGGCCAACTCGCCGACCGCTACGACAAGGCGTTCATCGCCAAGCGCCTCAAGGCGGCGGAGATCCTGGCGGCGGGCGTCGCGGTGCTGGGCTTCTGGCTCGCCTCGGTGCCGATCCTGTTTCTGGCCCTCATCCTGTTCGGGATCGTGGCGGCCCTGTTCGGGCCGATCAAGTACGGCATCCTGCCGGATCACCTCGAACGGGCCGAGCTGCCGGCCGGCAACGCGCTCATCGAGGCCGCGACCTTCCTCGCCATCCTCACCGGTACCATCGCGGGCGGCCTCGCCGTCACCCATGGCGGGGCGCACGCGTTCGGGCTCCTGGTGATGGGATTCGCCCTCCTGTGCTGGCTCGCGAGCCTCCTGATCCCGAAGACCGGCGAGGCGGCGCCGTACCTCCAGGTCGACCGCAACGTGCTGCGCTCCACGGGCAGCCTGATGCGCGATCTCTACGCGGATACGCGGCTGTGGCGCACCGGCGTCATCACCAGCTGGTTCTGGCTCGTCGGCGCCGTCGTGCTCGCCCTCCTGCCGGCGCTGGTGAAGGGCACCTTCGGCGGCGACGAGACCGTGGTGACGGCGCTCCTCGCGATGTTCTCGGTCGGCGTCGCGCTCGGCTCCGGCCTCGCCTCCTGGCTCTGCGCCGGGCGGATCGTGATGCTGCCGACGCCGATCGCGGCGCTCGTCATGGGCCTCGTCTCCCTCGATCTCGCCCACGTCGCCGCCACCAGCGTGCCGCCGCCCTCACCCATCGGCGCCCTCGACTTCCTGGCCTCCTGGCGCGGCGCCCGCATCGCGCTCGACTTCGTGCTGCTCGCCGCCGCCGCCGGCCTGTTCATCGTGCCGTCCTTCGCCGCGCTCCAGGCCTGGACGCCGAAGGAGCGCCGCGCCCGCGTCATCGCCGCCTCGAACGTGCTCGCCGCGGCCCTGATCGTGCTCGGGGCCGTCGGCCTCGCGGTGCTGCAGAAGGCCGGGCTGTCCTCGGCCGGCCAGTTCGTGATCGTCGGCATCGCCAACCTGCTCGCCGGATTCGCGATCCTGGCGGTCCTGCCGACCAGCGGATTCCGCGATTTCCTGTCGATCGTGTTCCGGGCCTTCTACCGGCTGGAGGTGCGGGGCCTCGAGAACATCGAGAAGGCGGGGCCGAACGCCATCATCGCCCTCAACCACGTCAGCTTCCTGGATGCCGGCCTCGCCCTGTCGCTGACCGAGCGCGACCCGACCTTCGCCATCGACCACACCATCGCACAGAAATGGTGGGTGAAGCCCTTCCTGTGGCTGACCCGGGCGCTGCCCCTCGACCCGACAAAGCCGATGGCGACGCGCACGCTGATCAATGCCGTCAAGGCCGGCGAGACCCTGATCATCTTCCCCGAAGGCCGGCTCACCGTCACCGGCAGCCTGATGAAGGTCTATGACGGCGCCGGCCTGATCGCCGACAAGTCCGGCGCGCCCGTGGTGCCGGTGAAGATCGAGGGGCCGGAGCAGACCGTCTTCTCGCGCCTGTCCCGCGCCCAGGTGCGCCGGCGCTGGTGGCCGAAATTCATCGTGACGGTGCTGGAGCCGGTGCGGCTCGACGTCGATCCCGCGCTGAAGGGCAAGGCCCGCCGCCAGGCCGCGGGCGCGGCCCTCTACGGCGTGATGTCGGACCTGATCTTCCGCACCGCCCCGATCGACCGGACGGTGTTCGAGGCGGTGGTCGATGCGGCCGAGCGCGAGGGCGCGGGCCGGGTCGCCGTCGAGGATCCGGTCTCGGGCAAGCTCTCCTATCGCCGCCTGCTCGCCGGCGCCCGGGTGCTCGGGGCCAAGCTCGGGCCGCTGGCCCCGCAGGGCCGGGCGCTCGGCGTGATGCTGCCGAACGCCAACGCCGCCGCCGTCACGGTGCTCGGCGTGATGTCGGCCGGCCGCGTGCCGGCGATGATCAACTTCACGGCGGGCGCGGCCAACATCCTGAACGCCTGCAAGGCGGCGGAGATCGACACCATCGTCACCTCCCGGGCCTTCGTGCAGAAGGGCCGCCTCGACGCCCTCCTGGAGGCGTTGGGCCAGAGCCTGAGGATCGTCTACCTGGAGGACGTCCGCGGCCGGGTCGGCCGGCTCGACCGGCTGCGCGGCCTGTTCGGCTGGCGCCGGGCGCTCCATCCCCGTCGCCCGGAGGATCCGGCGGCGATCCTGTTCACCTCGGGCAGCGAGGGCACGCCGAAGGGCGTGGTGCTGTCCCACCGCAACATGCTGGCCAACGCCGCCCAGGCCCAGGCGCGGATCGATTTCGGCCGCACCGACAAGGTGTTCAACGTCCTGCCGGTGTTCCATTCCTTCGGGCTCACCGTCGGGCTGGTGCTGCCGCTGGTCTCCGGCGTGCCGGTCTACCTCTACCCGTCGCCGCTGCATTACCGGGTGGTGCCGGAGCTGGTCTACGGCTCGAACAGCACCATCCTGTTCGGCACCGACACCTTCCTGGCCGGCTATGCGCGGGTCGCCCACGCCTACGATTTCCGCTCGCTGCGCTACATCCTGGCCGGGGCCGAGCCGGTGAAGCCGGCGACCCGCAAGGCCTACGCGGAAAAATTCGGGCTGCGGATCCTGGAGGGCTACGGCGTCACCGAGACGGCGCCGGTGCTGGCCCTCAACACCCCGATGTTCAACCGCTTCGGCACGGTCGGGCGGATCATGCCCGGCATGGAGGCGCGGCTGGAGCAGGTCGCGGGCGTGAGCGAGGGCGGGCGCCTGTTCGTGCGCGGGCCCAACGTGATGCTGGGCTACCTGCGGGCGGAGAAGCCCGGCGTGCTGGAGCCGCCGCCCGGGGGCTGGCACGATACCGGCGACATCGTGACGATCGACGATGACGGCTTCGTCACCATCCGCGGCCGGGCCAAGCGCTTCGCCAAGGTCGGCGGCGAGATGATCTCCCTCGCCGCCGTCGAGGCTCTGGCTGCCGAGCTCTACCCGGATGTCGGCAGCGCCGTCGCCGCCGTGCCCGATGCCCGCAAGGGCGAGCGCCTGGTGCTGGTGACCGAGAAGAAGGACGCGACCCGCAGCGCCTTCCAGGCCGAGGCCCGCGCCCGGGGCCTGAGCGAGCTGGCGGTACCGTCCGAGATCGTCACCGTCGACAGGCTGCCGCAGCTCGGCTCCGGCAAGGTCGACTTCGCCGCCGTGACGCGCCTCGCCGCGGAGCGGACCCGGCCGGCGGAGGTGGCGGCCTGACGAACGAGCGGGCGGCGGCCCTGCGCAGACGGCCGCGCGCCCCACGGTCGCCAAGCCCGCCCGGTGCTGCTACAGGGCCGCCCAGGCAAATTGGATAGTGGGACCAATGACGGGTAACGGAGCCGCGGCCCCCCGGCCGGCGGCGGCGCACGAGGCGCTTCTGGCGCTGTTCGAGGACCGGGGCTACGCGCGGGTCGAGCCGCCGGTGCTGCAGCCGGTCGAGCCCTTCCTGGAGCTGTCCGGCGAGGACATCCGCCGGCGCATCTTCATCACCCAGGACGGCGCCGGGGCGGAACTCTGCCTGCGGCCCGAATACACGATTCCCGTCGGGCGCCACCACCGCGCCGTCGCCGACGGGCAGGCGGCCGATTACAGCTATCTCGGCCCGGTCTTCCGCCTGCGGGCGGCCGAGCCCGACGAGTTCCACCAGGCCGGCATCGAGTCGATCGGCCGGACCGACGTGCCGGCGGCCGATGCCGAGATCCTGGGGCTCGCCCTCGACGGGCTCGACCGCCTCGGGCGCCGCGACCGCCAGGTCCGCCTCGGCGACATGGGGCTGATCACCGCGCTCCTCGACGCGCTGAACGTCCAGCCGGCGGCCAAGCGCCGGACCCTGCGGGCCGTCGCCGCCGGCCGCTCCCTCGACGCGATCGCCGCGCCCGTGACGGTCGATGCCGCCCATGCGGGCCTGCTCTCCGCCATCCAGGGCCAGGACCCGCAAGGGGTGCGGGCCTTCGTCGAGGACGTTCTCGCCATCGCGGGCATCAGCCGGGTCGGCGGCCGCACCGCCGGCGAGATCGCCGAGCGCTTCCTCGCCAAGGCGGCGGCCCATGCCGAGGGCGGCGCCGGCCTGGGAACGCGCGCCCGCGAGGTGCTGGACGCCTACCTCGCCCTCAGCGGCGATCCCGACGCGGCGGCCTCGGCCGCCCGCGACCTCGCCCGCCGGGCCGGCCTCGACGACCCGCGGCTGGAAGCCGCCCTCGCCCTGTTCGAGGAGCGCAACGGCTTCATCGCCGCCCGCGGCCTGCCGCTCGAGCGCTTCGTGTTCACCGGCAGCTTCGCCCGCAACCTCGACTATTATACCGGCTTCATCTTCGAGGTCGCGGAGAACGAGGGAGCCAAGCCGCTCGTCGGCGGCGGGCGCTACGACGGCCTGCTCCAGCATCTCGGCAGCCGGGACGCCCTGCCCGCCGTGGGCTGCTCGTTCTGGCTCGAACGCCTGGAGGGGGCGCGCTGATGAGCGACACGATGACTGCCACTCCCCTCGATGGTCCCCTCGATGGTCCCCTCGTCTTGGCGGTGCCCTCGAAGGGCCGCCTGCAGGAGAATGCCGCCGCCTTCTTCGGCCGCGCCGGCCTGACGCTCGCCCAGACCAGCGGCGCCCGCGACTATCGCGGCCGGCTGAAAGGCGTGGACGGGGTCGAGGTGCGCTTCCTCTCGGCCTCCGAGATCGCCGGCCAGCTCGCCAGCGGCGCGGCCCATCTCGGCATCACCGGCGAGGACCTGATCCGCGAGACCCTGCCGGACGCCGCCGGCCAGGTCGAGCTGCTGACGCCCCTCGGCTTCGGCCAGGCCACCGTGGTGGTGGCGGTGCCCCAGGCCTGGATCGACGTGCGCTCGATGAGCGACCTCGACGAAGTGGCGAGCGACATGCGGGTGCGCCACGGCCGGCGCCTGCGCATCGCCACCAAATACGTCAACCTGACCCGCCGCTTCTTCGCCGAGCACGGTGTCGCCGATTATCGCATCGTCGAGAGCCTGGGCGCCACGGAAGGCGCGCCGGCCTCCGGCAGCGCCGAGATCATCGTCGACATCACCACCACGGGCGCGACCCTCGCGGCGAACGCGCTGAAGATCCTCGACGACGGGGTGATCCTGCGCTCGGAGGCGAACCTCGTCGCCTCGCTCGCCGCCTCCTGGAGCGAGACCCCGCGGCGCGCCGTGCAGGCGGTGCTCGGCCGGATCAGCGCCGAGGAGCGGGCCCGCACCACCCGCGAGGTCCGGGCCGGGATGCCGGTGTCGGGCGAGATCGACCTCGCGGGCCTCGCCGCCCTGCACGAGGCCGAACTGCCCTACGGCGCGCCGGAGGGACGGGGGGAGATCGTGCTGCGCTGCCCCGCCGACGCGGTGTTCGGCCTCGCCGATGCGCTGGTCCAGGCCGGAGCCCAGGCGGTGAGCGTACGGCGCATCGACTACGCCTTCGCGGCAGAGAACCCGTTGGTGGAGCGGTTGCTGGGGCGTCTCTGAGACCGGCCGGGAGCTTTGCTCCCGGCTCTCGCAGTTCTCCTCATGCGTATGACGCAACGTCAGATGCGAAGCGGTGGGACCTCTACGTCATCCTTGCTATGAAGGCGAACGGCACGAAGAAGGGGGCATTCAGCGATGACGGAACTGCTTCGGCAAGCCTTCGTATCGTCGGAGGCGATGCCCCCCGAGGCACAGGACGATTTGGCGCGAGCGCTGCTGGCCTACGCGCATGATGGCGAGCCTGAAGAGATCGAGCCAGAGCACTTGGAAGCCGTACTCGAGGGAATGGCACAGGCGAAGCGAGGCGAGTTCGCTGAAGGCGATGCCATTGACATCGTGAGTGCTGCCTTCCGCCGTGCTCGGCGATGAAGCTGCGGCTCACGCATCGAGCCGAAGCGGATCTCGCGCGCATTGCCGATTACTCTACGCTCGCAATCCAAGCGCAGCATTGCGTGTGGAGGCGAAGCTGAAAGCCGCGTCTCGGCTCATTTCGCCTATCCGGAAATCGGCAGGCGTCAGAGACGCGATGTGCGGCGTTTCGCGGTGCCGCGCTGCCCGTACCTCATTTTGTACGGTGTCGATCTGGCACTCTACGAGATCATTGTATTTACGATCCGCCACGCCGCACGCCGGGAGGAGCACTGACGGACACCGCCAGTGCTCCAGGAAATATAGAGCTTACTCCGCCGCCTCGACGAACACCGTCCCGGCCCGCGGCAGGTCGAGTGCGTCCCACACCTCGACCAGAGCCTCCCGCAGCGCCCCGATATGCGCCTCGCCGTGGAACGGGGAGGGCGTGATGCGCAGGCGCTCGGTGCCCCGCGGCACGGTCGGATAGTTGATCGGCTGGATGTAGATGCCGTGGCGCTCCAGCAGCCGGTCGGCCGCCGCCTTGCACAACTCGGCGTCGCCAACCATCACCGGGACGATGTGGGTGTCGGTGGCGAGCACCGGCAGGCCGGCATCGAGGAGGGCCGCCTTGGTGCGGGCGGCCTGGCGCTGATGCGCCTCGCGCTCGGCGCCGGACTGCTTGAGATGGCGGATCGACGCAATGGCGGCCGCCGCGATCGCCGGCGGCAGCGCCGTGGTGAAGATGAAGCCGGCGGCGTGGCTGCGCACCGCGTCGCAGAGCGCCGCCGAGCCGGTGATGTAGCCGCCGACGCAGCCGAAGCCCTTGGCGAGCGTCCCCTCGATCACGTCGACCCGGTGCATCACCCGGTCGCGCTCGGCGATGCCGGCGCCGCGCGGGCCGTAGAGGCCGACCGCGTGGACCTCGTCGAGATAGGTCAGGGCGCCGTAGCGCTCGGCGAGGTCGCAGATGCGGCTGATCGGCGCCACGTCGCCGTCCATCGAGTACACGCTCTCGAAGGCGATCAGCTTCGGCCGGTCGCCGGCCTCGATCAGCAGCTCTTCGAGATGGGCGAGGTCGTTGTGGCGGAAGATGCGCTTGTCGCAGCCCGACTGGCGCACGCCCTCGATCATCGAGTTGTGGTTGAAGGCATCCGACAGGATCAGGCAGTTCGGGATCAGCCTGGCGATCGTCGAGATGCCGGCCTGGTTCGAGACGTAGCCGGAGGTGAAGACGAGGCCCGCCTCCTTGCCGTGCAGGTCGGCGAGCTCGCGCTCCAGGTCGACGAGCGGCGAGTTGTTGCCGGCGATGTTGCGGGTGCCGCCGGCGCCGACGCCGCAGCGCCGCGCGGTCTCGGTCAGGGCGCCCACCACCGCCGGGTGCTGGCCCATGCCGAGATAGTCGTTCGAGCACCACACGGTGATCTCGCGGGTGGAGCCGTCCGGCCGGCGCCACTGGGCGGCGGGAAAGCGGCCGTTGATGCGCTCGATGTCGGCGAAGACGCGGTAGCGGCGCTCGCCGTGCAGGCGCTCGAGGGCGCCGCGGAAGAGGGCCTGGTAATCGGTCGCGCCCTGAACGGTGTCGGGGCGGGTCTCGGGCCGGGTCTCGGGCATCGTGGTCCTTCGCGGTCTGGCCGGACGTGCCGTCCGGGGGCGGGACCGGGCCTGACCCCGGGGAGGAGCCGGTCCGCGCGGCGGACGGCCGAATCGCCGGGACGCCGCTGGTCGCGCCTTGATCTCGCTCAAATGCGACGGCTTTGTCTTTTGAAAAAGTCGAGGGCGAGGCAGGCGTTCTGACGCCTCCCGCGCGGGCACGGAAGCGGGAAATTGGTCATGGCGACGAAGGGTCGCGCGCGATGAGCGGGCAGGGCGAGGGAACGCGGGAGCAGCGGTTGAAGGCCGCCCTGCGGGACAACCTCAAGCGCCGCAAGGCCCAGGCGCGGGGGCGCGAGGCGGCCGAGGTGGAGGCACCCGGCGAAACGTCGCCGGAACCGCCGGCGGATCGAACCGCGGGGGATGAGCGTTGACGCCCAAGCGTAGCAGTCGCATTGCTGCGGTGCAATAATCGGGTTTTCGGAATCAGGGCGCGCTCACGGGGCGCCCGGGACGCGCCGCGGCGCGCGAGGGACGTTGTCACCATGGATCGCATCCACATCGTCGGCGGCAAGCCGCTTCACGGCATCATCCCGATCTCGGGCGCCAAGAACGCGGCGCTGCCGCTGATGATCGCCAGCCTGCTCACCGGCGAGACGCTGGAACTCTCGAACGTGCCCCGGCTCGCCGACGTGGCGTCGCTGCTGCGCATCCTCGGCAATCACGGCGTCGACCACATGGTGGTCGGCAAGCGTCCGGGCCAGACCACCGAGGCCGGCCAGACCATCCGGCTCACCGCGTCGAACGTCATCGACACCACGGCCCCCTACGACCTGGTCTCGACCATGCGGGCGAGCTTCTGGGTGATCGCGCCGCTGCTGGCCCGCTTCGGCGAGGCCCGGGTCTCGCTGCCGGGCGGCTGCGCCATCGGCACGCGCCCGGTCGACCTGCTGCTGATGGCGCTGGAGACGCTCGGCGCCACGATCGAGATCGACGGCGGCTACGCGGTGGCGCGCACGAAGAACGGCCTGCGCGGCGGCGAGATCAAGTTCCCGAAGGTCACGGTCGGCGGCACCCATGTCGCCCTGATGGCGGCGGTGCTCGCTCACGGCACCACGGTGATCGAGAACGCCGCCCGCGAGCCGGAGGTGGTGGATCTGGCCGCCTGCCTCTCCCGGATGGGCGCGCGGATCGAGGGCGCCGGCACGCCCCGGATCATGATCGAGGGCGTGTCGCGCCTCTCCGGCGCCCGGCACGCGGTGCTGCCCGACCGGATCGAGACCGGCACCTACGCCATGGCGGTGGCGATGACCGGCGGCGACGTGACCCTGGAAAATACCCGGGCCGACCTGCTGCACAGCGCCCTCGACATCCTGGCCACCACCGGCACCGAGGTGACGCCGCTCGATCACGGCATCCGGGTGCGCCGCAACGGCCACGGCATCGCGGCGGTCGACATCACCACCGATCCGTTCCCCGGCTTCCCGACCGACCTCCAGGCCCAGTTCATGGCCCTGATGACCAAGGCCCGGGGCCAGTCGCGCATCCGCGAGACGATCTTCGAGAACCGCTTCATGCACGTGCAGGAGCTGGCCCGTCTCGGCGCCAGGATCCGGCTCGAGGGCGACGTGGCGGTGGTCGAGGGCGTCGAGCGCCTGAAAGGGGCGCCCGTGATGGCGACCGACCTGCGCGCCTCGGTCTCCCTGGTGATCGCCGGGCTTGCCGCCGAGGGCGAGACCCAGATCAACCGCGTCTACCACCTCGACCGCGGCTTCGAGGCGCTGGAGGCCAAGCTCGTGCGCTGCGGCGCGGAGATCCGGCGCGAGCGGGTGTAAGTTCACTTGCAGACGATCGGCTCGAAAAGCCCAAGGCAGGCTCGATGAGCCCGGTCCGGCGGATGCGTCCGGCGGGCTCAAGCCTCCGTTAGGCTTGAGCCGCGTCAATCGTTGTCCGGGTGGCCGGGGCGCGGCATCGTGCGGCCACTCTCGACCGCCCCCGGGCGAGAGCGGCCCCAGGCGGAGCGAACCCGTGCCCTCTCTCTCGACCAAGCTGATCCCGCCCGGGATGCTCAACGTCATCAAGCGCTCGCCGGCCCTCTACGCCGTCGGGCGCAAGGCGCGGTTCGCGCTCGGCTCGCGCCTCGGTGCGCGGCCGGTCGCCGGCATCGGGCGGGCCCACTACAACGACTTCATGCTGACCTCGACGGCCCCCGACCGGGTCGCGAGCTACACGACGGGCGCACGCCAGTTCGTCGACATCCTGGAGACGGCGCTCCGGGATTCCGGGCGCGACTGGGACTCGATCGGCCGGGCGCTGGAGATCGGCTGCGGCTACGGCCGCATCGTGCGCGAGCTGTCGCGGCGCCTGCCGGGCGACCGGATCGCGGTCTGCGACGTGATCGACGAGGGCGCCCGCTTCACCGCATCCGAGTTCGGCGCCACGCAGGTGCCGGTGATGGAGCGCGCCACGGTCAAGCCGTCCGCGACCTACGATCTCATCTACCTGCTCTCGGTCTATACCCACCTGCCGCGCGACTTCGTGGTCTCGAACCTGCGCGACGTGGCCCGCGCGCTGAAGCCCGGCGGCGTCGCGGTGTTCACCATTCACGGCCAGGGCTCGGCCGAGACGGCGGAGCGCTACGAGCAATACTGGCTCGACAAGCCGGCCGTGCTCACCGCCATGGCACGGGACGGGTACTATTACGCCCGCTACCCCTACTACACCGACGAGTACGGCCTGACCTGGTTCACCAAGGATGCGGTCGAGCGGCTGGTGGCCGAGGCGGCGCCGGATCTCGAACCCGTCTCCTACCGGCCGATGCAGCTCGACGCGCACCAGGACGTGTTCGTGTATCGCAAGCGCTGATCGTCGCGACCGCGTCGGCGACGACGCGGCAAACCCTGACGCCTGGAACGGCGCCCGATCCGCAGATGGGATCGGGCGCCGTTCCACGTCCGGCTGCCACGTCGCCGATCGAACCGGGATGCCGCCCCCGCTCAGTGATGCATCCCGGATCCCGGGGTCAGGGGCATCGTCCCGCCCGTCGGCATCATGTTGGCGTTCATGTGCCCCATGATCCAAACGGTGCCGCCGATCAGGAGCACGACGACCAGGATCCCGAAGGCGAGCGCGAGGGCATTGTTGATGTGGTCCGGCGCCGTCGTCAGGTGCAGGAAGAAGACCAGGTGGATGCCGATCTGCGCGATGGCGAGCACGATCAGCGCCACGTTCACGACCGGGCCGTAGATGACGTGGGTGTACGAGAGCCAGAACGAGACCGCCGTCAGCAGCGCCGCCAGGGCGAGGCCGACGAGGTAGCTCCGGATCGCGGCGGCAACGCCCTCCCCCGCCTGCCCCTGGTCTCCGGGCGCGGCATCGCCGGACCGATGTCCCTCGCCCGCCTGTCCGGCGGCGGCTTGCGGCACGGGGCTCATGCGCTGACTCCCATCAAGTAGGCCACCGTGAAGACGCCCACCCAGATGATGTCGAGGGCGTGCCAGAACAGGCTCCAGCAGGACGTGCGGCGGACGACGTCGTCCCGGAACCCCTTGGCGGCGACCTGGGCCATCATGGTCAGCGCCCAGAGAAGGCCGGCCGTGACGTGGACGCCGTGGCAGCCGACCAGGGTGAAGAAGGCCGACAGGAAGGCGGAGCGGGTCGGCCCCGCCCCTTGCGCGACCAGCCCGGCGAATTCCCGGGCTTCCAGGACGAGGAAGCCGGCGCCGAGCACCACGGTCGCCAGCATCGCGACCTGAAACCAGAACCGGTTGCGGACCCGCATCGCCACCGTCGCGAGGCCGCAGGTGAAGCTCGACAGAAGCAGGCAGGCCGTCTCGAGGGCGAGGGTGCCCCGGTCGACGAGGTCGGCCGCGGCGGGGCCGCCCGCCGTCGCGTCCTTCAGGACGGCGAAGGCGGCAAACAGCGTCGAGAAGGTGATGACGTCCGCGAGGATGAAGATCCAGAAGCCGTAGCTCACCACGATCGCGGTCGGCGCCGGTCCGCCGCTGCCATGGCCGGTGGCCGGGCTCTCCCCACCCGGATTGCGCCCGAGGCGGTAGGGATCGGGGGGGCGTGGAATCGGCGTTCCGGGGCCCGCGGCGAGGGGTGCGGTCGAGGCGCTCAACGGACCGTCTCCATCGTGGCGTAGATGTCGCGCCGCGCGCGGCGGTTCTGGGCGTCGATCCGGGCGACCTCGTCGGCCGGGATCTCGTCCTCCGTGCGGTCGCGCCAGGCGAAGACCGCGAAGGTGAGGTAGGCGCCGACGCCGCCCGCGATCGCCATCCACCAGATGTGCCAGATCATCGCGAAGCCGATCAGGGTGGCGAAGAAGGCGCAGACGAAGCCGGTCGGGCTGTTGCGCAGCACCGCGATCGGTGCGTAGCGCGGCGGCTCGGGCAGTACATGCTGCTCCCGGGCCCGTTCCTTGACCGTCCAGTACGGCTCCTCCCCGTGGACGTCCGGCAGCACCGCGAAGTTGAAGGCGGGCGGCGGCGAGGCGGTGGACCATTCGAGGGACCGCCCGTCCCAGGGATCGCCCGTCGTGTCGCGCAAGGCGTCGCGGTGCCGGATCGAGACCACCAGCTGCACGGCCTGGCAGGCGATGCCGGCGAGGATGGTGACTGCCCCGAGGAGCGCGACGAGGAGCCAGGGCCGCCATTCCGGCACGTCGTAATGCTGGAGGCGGCGCGTCATCCCGTCGAGGCCGGTGACGTAGAGCGGCCCGAAGGCGAGCCAGAAGCCGACCTGCCAACACCAGAACGCGGCCTTGCCCCAGCCCTCGTGCAGCCGGAAGCCGAAGGCCTTCGGGAACCAGTAGGTGTAGCCGGCAAACGCCCCGAACAGCACGCCGCCGATGATGACGTTGTGAAAATGCGCGATCAGGAAGGTGGAGTTGTGGAGGACGAAGTCCACCGGCGGGATGGCCAGCATCACCCCGGTCATGCCGCCGACCACGAAGGTGAGCATGAAGCCGATCGACCAGAGCATGGCGGCGCTCATCCGCACGCGGCCGCCATACATGGTGAACAGCCAGTTGAAGATCTTCACGCCCGTCGGCACCGCAATGATCATCGACAGGATGCCGAAGACGCCGTTGACGTCGGCGCCCGCCCCCATCGTGAAGAAGTGATGCAGCCAGACCATGAAGGCGAGCATGCAGATCGCCATCGTGGCGAGCACCATCGAACGGTAGCCGAAGAGCGGCTTGCCCGAGAAGGTCGAGACCACCTCCGAGAAGATCCCGAAGGCGGGCAGGATCAGGATGTAGACCTCCGGGTGCCCCCAGGCCCAGATCAGCGACATGAACAGCATCGAGTTGCCGCCGGCCGTGTCGGTGAAGAAGTGGAAGCCGAGATAGCGGTCGAGGATCAGCATCGCGGAGACCGCGGTGAGGATCGGGAAGGCCGCGACGATCAGCAGGTTGGTGGCGAGCGCGGTCCAGCAGAACATCGGCATGCGCAGGTAGCTCATGCCGGGTGCACGCATCTTCAGGATGGTGGTGACGAAGTTGATGCCGGTCATCAGCGTGCCGATGCCGGAGATGGACAAGGCCCACAGCCAGTAATCGACCCCGACCCCGGGCGAGTAGGTGATTTCCGAGAGCGGCGGGTAGGGCAGCCAGCCGGTGCGCTGGAACTCGCCGACGACGAGGGACAGGTTGACGAGGAGCGCGCCGGTGCAGGTGAGCCAGAACGACACCGAGTTCAGCGTCGGGAAGGCGACGTCGCGCACCCCGAGCTGGAGCGGCAGTACGAAATTCATCAGCCCGATCATGAACGGCATCGCCACGAAGAAGATCATGATCGTGCCGTGGGCGGAGAAGATCTGGTTGTAGTGCTCGGGCGGCAGGTAGCCCGGCGCGTCGAAGGCGAGGGCCTGCTGCGAGCGCATCATCATCGCGTCGGTGAAGCCGCGCAGCAGCATCACGAGGGCGAAGATCACGTACATCACGCCGATGCGCTTGTGGTCGACCGAGGTGATCCACTCGCGCCAGAGGTAGGGCAGGTGCCCGGCCAGCACGATCCAGGCCATGATGCCGAGGAGGACGAGGCCGACGAAGGCGCCGGCAAAGAGCGGGATCGGCTGATCGAGCGGGATCGCCGCGAGGGAGAGCTTGCCGAGCACGATCAGTTTCCTTGGCGGGGAGACACGGTCGGATCGGGCCGGCCGCTCACCGGCCCGGGGCCCGGCGGGAGCGCCTGCGCGACGATCCGGTCGAAGAGGCCGTCATCGGCGAGCCGGAAGGTCTTCGGCGGGACCTTGCTGCTCTGCCGCGACAGCGCCCGGTAGGCGTCGTCGTCGAGCGTGTCGGTCGAGCCCTGCGCGCCGCCGATCCAGGCGGCGAAGGCGGCCTCCGGGACCGCGCGGGTCTCGAAGGTCATGTCGGCGAAGCCGTCGCCGCTCAGGTGCGAGGACAGGCCGAGGAAGCTCCCCTCCCGGTCCGCCTGGAGGTTGAGCCGAGTCGCCATCCCGTTCATCGTGTAGATCATCGAGCCGAGCCGGGGCACGAAGAAGCCGTTCCAGACGCTCGCCGAGGTGAGGCGGAACCGGACCGGCCGGCCGACCGGGATCACGAGCCGGTTGAGGCTCGCGACGCGCGCCTCCGGATAGAGGAAGAGCCACTTCCAATCGAGCGAGACGACCTGCACCTCGAGCGGCTTCTCGGGGCTGGTCAAGGGCTTGCCGGGGTCGAGGTCGTGGCTGCCGATCCACGCGAT
Source organism: Methylobacterium sp. DB0501 (assembly GCF_011043735.1). Taxonomy (GTDB): domain Bacteria; phylum Pseudomonadota; class Alphaproteobacteria; order Rhizobiales; family Beijerinckiaceae; genus Methylobacterium; species Methylobacterium alsaeris. The sequence goes on from NZ_JAAKGV010000011.1 coordinate 53,652, forward strand.
GCCGCCGAGGAACATCACCGTCATGAGCGGGATCGACCAGGTGACGATCTCGACGCGGCCCGAGAAGCTCCAGTGCGGCCGGCGCACGGCCCTGGGGTTGCCCGGCCGGTACCACCAGACGAAGGCGAGCGTCGCCGCCATCGTGGGTATGATGATGAAGAGCATGACGACGAACGCGTTGAGCAGGATCGTCCGCTCCTGCATCCCGACCGGGCCGGCGGGATCGAGCACCCGCAGGGTGCAGCCGGACAGGCCGCAGCCGAGCGTGATCGTCGCGCCCATCCTGGCGAAACGGCGCCATGTCTCTGACACGTTCGCTCCTCTGCCGTAACGAAACTACGGTCGCATCACCCGTTTCCAGGGCAAACCGGAAGCTAGAGCGTCATGACGAATGGTAAAGTGTGGATTTTTACCGATGTTTCCACAACTTGAAATTGACTTGTTGAAATATTATACGTGAAATAGAGTCGGTAAGACCTTATGCAACCCACAATGGTCACGACGGAGGTCCGGCCGATCGGGTCGTCCGGTGGGGGCGGATCGTGCCGGTCGGTAGGTGAGGGTCGGTCGGCAGGCAGGAGAGGAACCGATCCGGACCGATCTCACGAGAAATCCGGCTGATCGCGTCGCAACGTGGATTTCGGCTTCGCTCGAGCGCCGCATGAGACCGTTGCCGGAAGGACTCCTCCGTCAACGGTCTCATGCGAGAGCGGCGCCCGATCGTGGTACCGTCGGGCGCCGCTCCCTGTCGTCGGTCGTGCCGAATCGTCCGCGACGAACCGCCATCCGGGACGCCGAGGCTCCAGGAGGGGGCGTGGGCTACACGAGTGCCCGACCAGCGCCTTCACCTTCGCGGCGACGACCGGGAACCCGCGGCCCGCGGGTCCCGCGACGCCTTGCGATCCACCGCACTCGCGTTGCCGGGCGCACGGACGTGCTGGCGGAGCGGCGGGCGCGGGGTCGGACCCTCGCCGTCATCCTGCGGACGGCGGATCCGACTCGACGCGCCGGGGACGGGCATGGACGTGAGGCGATCCGAACGGATCGCCGACGCGGATGCATCGACGTCGGTCCCGGTCCTGCCGGTCACGACGTGAGGTCGGATGGAGAACCCGGCAAAGTCCTTTGGCCGGGAAATCCGGACCGCCCAGGGAAAAGATCTTTTGGATACGAGCGCGGGGATCCCCTCCCCCGCGTGGAAAAGGGGATCCCGCGCCTTTCTCCTGACCGGACGGCCTTGGGCCCGCGGGACGTGCGTGCAGCCAACGGCCCTCACCCCCCCGTCATACGACATCCGACTGAGTGCTCGGCGATCGCTGCGCAATCGCGTTCGCAATGCGGATTTCGGCTTCGCTCAGACGCCGCGCGGGCTGGTGATAGCGTTTCCGGAAGTCATCGTCCGGAAACGCTATCATGCCGCGCCAGCACCTCGCGCACCCGCGCCACCATCTCGTCCACCGGCACCGAGAACTGCGCCGGCCGGGCGGATTTCCACTCGGCGTTGCTGGCGATCGCCTCGGCGGCCTTGGCTCCCTCGATCAGGTCCTTGATCTGAACCTCGCCCTTCGCCCGCTCGTCGCTGCCCTGGATGACGACGCAAGGAGCGCCGCGGCGGTCGGCGTACTTCATCTGGGCCTTCATGCCGGAGGCGCCGAGATAGAGCTCGGACCGGATGCCGGCCTGGCGCAAGCCCGCGACGAGGGCCTGGTAGGCGGCGGTCTCCTCGCGGTCGAGCACCAGCACCACCACCGGACCGGGGGCGCTCCTCCCCGACACGATCGGGCTGCCGACCACCTGGAGGGCGGAAAACAGGCGCGAGACGCCGACCGAGAACCCGGTCGCCGGCACCGGCTCGGAGCGGAAGCGGCCGACGAGCCCGTCATAGCGCCCGCCGCCGGCCACCGAGCCGAAGCGCACGGTCTGGCCGTCCTCGTTGACGACCGGGAAGGTCAACTCGGCCTCGAAGACCGGGCCGGTGTAATATTCGAGGCCGCGCACCACCGACGGGTCGGCCCGCACCCGGTCGTGGCCGTAGCCCGCCGCCTCGCACAGCTTCATGATGGCGTGCAACTCGGCGATGCCCTGGCGCCCGGTCTCGGAGGAGCCGACGACCTCGCCCCAGCCGCCGAAAAAATTCTCCCAGAAGGCGAGGCGGTCGCCACCCTCGGTGGGGGCGGCCTGGAACGAGACGTAGCGCAGGATGCGCTCGATCGCCTCGTCGGCGAGGCCGGCGCCCTTGGTGAAGTCGCCGCTCTCGTCCTTGCGGCCGGGGCCCAGCAGCAGGCGCACGCCGTCGGGCCCGAGCCGGTCGAGCTTGTCGATCGCCCGCAGCACGGTGAGGCGCCGGCCGGCCTGATCGTCGCCGCCGAGCCCGATCGCCTCCATGACGCCGTCGAGGACCTTGCGGTTGTTGACCTTCACGACGTAGTCGCCGCGGCCGATGCCGACACGTTCCAGGGTGTCGGCGGCCATCATGCAGATCTCGGCATCCGCCGCGACGGTCGGGGCGCCGACGATGTCGGCATCGAACTGCATGAACTGGCGGAAGCGGCCCGGGCCCGGCTTCTCGTTGCGGAAGACGTAGCCGGCGCGGTAGCTGCGATAGGGCTTGGGCAGGGCATCGAAATGCTCGGCGACGTAGCGGGCGAGCGGCGCCGTCAGGTCGTAGCGCAGGGACAGCCAGGATTCGTCGTCGTCCTGGAACGAGAATACGCCCTCGTTCGGCCGGTCGAGGTCGGGCAGGAACTTGCCGAGTGCCTCGGTATACTCGATGAACGGGGTCTCGACCGCCTCGAAGCCGTAGAGCTCGAAGCTCTCGCGGATCTTCTCCAGCATCCGGTGGGTGGCGGCGATCTCGGCCGGCCCGCGGTCGACGAGGCCGCGCGGCAGGCGGGGCTTGAGGGTGGCGGCCTTCTCGGCCTTCGCGGGCTTGGGCATCGGGTCTCGCAGAAGAAGATACGGTCGCCGCGGCCCGCCGGCGCGATGGCGGGCAGGCGGGCGCGGGGTTCAGTGGGCTCGCGCCCACATAGGCCCATATCCGTCCGGGCTCTAGTCCCATCGGTATGGCGGACCGTCCCCGCGCCTCGACGGACCTCCGCAGGGCCCGGCCGCTACGCCCGCCCGCCGGCCAGCCAGCGCACCCGCGCCGCCTCCAGCCCCCACACGATGCCGAGCATCATGTAGACGTGGCGCCACTTCTCCATGTCGATCTGCATCGCCTGGAGGAAGAACATCAGCAGGGCCGGCACCACGATCTGGGCGTGCCGGCGGTAGGGCGTGTCCTGGCTCATCAGCCGGAACCCCACCCGGGTGGTCATCAGCACCAGGAACACGAAGGCGACGCCGGCGACCCAGCCGCCATTGGCGAAGGCGCCGATATAGGAATTGTGCGGCTCGAGGTTGAAGGTGCGGCGCCAGCGCAGGGGCCCCATCCCCAGCGGATCCTCGATCAGCATGCCGATGCCGCGCAGCTGGTTGCCGAAGCGGCCGGTCTCGCCCTCGTCGTAATCCTGCGTGACGGCGGCGCGCTTGGCGAAGGTCTCGTGGACCTCGCCGATGGAGAGGAGGCCGACGAGGGCGACCGCCCCGAACCCCGCCGTCAGGGCGGCGAGGAGCACGATGCGGCGGCGCAAGCGCGGGGCGCTGGTGCGGTAGAGCATCACCACCATCAGGGCGCCCATCGCCGCGGTGCCGCCCCAGGAGCCGCGGGAGAACGACAGGAACACGCCGGCGAGGATCACCGCGAGGCCGAGGCCCGCCAGGAGCGGGCGCCGGGCCCGGCCGGTGAGCAGGTCGTGCAGCAGGTAGAAGGCGCCGAGGGTCAGGAACGAGCCGAACACGTTCGGGTCCTGGAAGGTGCCCGAGGCCCGGCCGTACTTGCTGAACAGGTCCTCGTTGCCGATCAGCCCGAGATAGCCGCCGATGCCGAGGCCGGCGCTGAGCAGCGTGCTGGCGGTGTAGACCTTGAGGGCGAGCTCGACCCGCCGGTCGGACTCGTCGGAGAAGAACATCGTGAAGAAGATGCCGGTGACGGCGAGGTAGCACAGCTGTACCGTCCAGACCGGCGGCAGTTCCTCGTCGAGATAGGGCATCAGGGCCACCACCGTGGCGCCGACATAGACGAGCAGTACCATGACCAGCGGGACCGCCCCCCGGTAGAGCCGCACGCCGAGCAGGACCCAGAGCACGATCGTCGGGATCGCCACGATGTCGTAGGGCGAGGTGTCCGAGAAGGCGAAGCAGGCGAAGAAGATGAACGCCGCCATCAGGACGAGGCCGAAGCCGCGCAAGGCCTGCAGGAACGGCATGCCCGCGAGGTCGCGGCGCGGCAGGACGAACGTGGTCATCGGGCGCCTCCTCGGGTGACGGCACCCAGGGAGGCTAGGGGCGGGATGGTGTGCGCCGGCTGAAGCAATGCGGTTAATGGAATACGAAAGATCCGGGGATCCTCGTCCCGCCCGCGACCTCATCCTGAGGTCGTGACTCGGAAGGATCGCGCAAGCAGCGAACGGCCCCATGAAACGGCGCGGCCCCGCCGCGGAACACGCGACGGGGCCGGACACTCACGCGAGCCGTTACGCAACCTGGCTCGACCAGGAGAATGACGCGACGACGTGAATCCTTCGTCAACGCGCCGCGAGCCCTCGTCAGCGCGCCGCGAGCTTGACGGCGGCCGGGGCCACGCCGGCCCGGGCCGGGCCCTCCTCGGCGGCCAGCATCGCCTGCGTCCGCTCGGCGTAGCGGCGAGCGAGCGCGGCACAGGCCATGAGCTGGACCTGGTGGAACAGCATCAAGGGCAGCAGGATGCCGCCGACATCCTGGCCGGCGAAGATCACGTTCGCCATCGGCACGCCTGAGGCCAGGCTCTTCTTCGAGCCGCAGAACACGATGGTGATCTCGTCCTCCTTCGAGAAGCCGAGGAGGCGGCTCGCGGCGGTGGTGATCGACAGGACCACGGCGAGGAGGACGAGGTCGACGACCAGCATGGTGGCCAGCGCCGGCAGCGGCGTGCGGCTCCACAGGCCCGTCGCCACCGCGTGGCTGAAGGCGATGTAGACGATCAGCAGGATCGAGCCGCGGTCGACCACCATGGTCAGCGGCTTGTGCCGGGTCAGCCACCGGCCGAGCCGCGGCTGCAGCAACTGTCCGAGGACGAAGGGCAGCAGCAGCTGCGCCATGATCTTAGCCACCGCCGCCCAGTCGAAGCCGTGGTGGTTCCCCTGCGAGTTCAGCAGCACCGCGACGAGGAGCGGGGTGATGAACATGCCGAGGATGTTCGAGGCCGAGGCCGAGCAGATCGCCGCCGGCACGTTGCCGCCCGCCACCGACGTGAAGGCGATGGAGGATTGCACGGTCGAGGGCAGCACGCACAGGAACAGCACGCCGGCGGCCAGCGCCGGGGTCAGCAGGGTCGGGCTGAGCAGGCCGGCGGCCAGGCCGAGGACCGGGAACAGCACGAAGGTCGAGGCGAAGACCACGAGGTGCAGGCGCCAATGCACCAGGCCGGCGAGCGCCGTCTGCCGGTCGATGCGGGCGCCGTGCAGGAAGAACAGGAGCGCGATCATGCCGTTGGCGAAGACGCCGAGCCATTCGGCGGCCCGATCCTGCACCGGCAGGACGCTGCCGAGGATCAGGGCGCCGACGATCATCAGCGTGAAGGTGTCGGGGCGGAATCGGGAGAGCATGTCGGGCCGCGTTCGGGATCGGGGAAATGGCCGAACCAACCTAATCGGCCCCTCCCCGGAAGGGTACGCAGGGCACCGGGATTACAGTTATCGTGAAATGCGATAACCTGTGCGTCGTTCATGCAGGATGCGGAGAGCCATCATCACCCGCCTGATCGATCCCGTGCTGCTTCGCACCCTGGCGGCGGTGGTGCGCAGCCGCAGCTTCAGCCGGGCGGCCGAGCAGCTCGGCCTCGGCCAGTCGACGGTGAGCCAGCACGTCCAGCGGCTCGAAGCGCAGCTGGGGCGCCGGCTGGTGGCGCGCGACACCCATTCGGTGGCGCTGACCCCGGAGGGCGAGACGGTCCTGGGCTTCGCCCGCACGGTGCTCGACGCGCATGAGCGGCTGGAGCGGGCGCTCGCCGGCGGGCCGGTGCGCGGCAAGGTGCGGTTCGGCGCCTCGGAGGATTTCGTGCAGAGCCGGCTGTCGGAGGTGCTTCGCGATTTCCGCGAGGCCTACCCGTCGGTCGACCTCGAGCTGAGCGTGGCGCTGACCGGCTTCCTCAACGACGCGCTGGCCCGCGGCGAGCTCGATCTCGTGCTCGGCAAGCGCCATGTCGGCGAGACGCAGGGCATGCTGGTACGGCGCGACCGGCTGGTCTGGGTCGGGCTTCCCACCGCCCTTCCGGAGCGGGGCGAGCCGGTATCGCTGGCGAGCTTTCCGCCCCCCAGCATCACCCGGGCGATCGCGCTCGCCGCGCTCGCGCAGGAGGGCCGGGCGTTCCGGGTCACCTGCACCTGCGCCAGCCTGAGCGGCTTGCGCGCCGCGGCGCTCGCCGGGGTCGGCGTGATGGCGCAGCCCCGCAGCCTGATCCCGGACGGCCTGCAGGAGCTGGCGCATCCCGACCTGCCGCGGCTGGCCGATGTCGAGTTCGTGCTGTCCGGCCCGGGGCTGCACCGGGAGCCGAGCCGGGCGCTGGCGCACGAGATCCTGAACGCGGACATCTGGGATTGACGCGATTTCCGGGCGCGGCCTTCGCCTTCCTCAAGGCCGGTCCAGCCGTGCGGGAAAGGGCGTGGCTCGGGCCGGACCGTGATCCTGCCGGTGCACGGCAACCGGTGCGAGGGCGGCGATGCCGTCCTCGCACCGCCTCGCTCAGTACCCGATGGCGCCGCGCTTGAAGCCGAAGCCCGGAACCTCGCAGCCGCAGGAGCTGTTGAGGGGCGCCGGGCGGGTCGGGCAGTTGCCGCGGGCGGTGACGCAGATCCGGCCGATGCGGCCGCCGCCATACTCGCCGCGATAGCGCGGGCGCTCGTACTCGTCGCGGTAGCGCGGACGATCGTAGTCGTAGCGCTCCTCGTAGCGGCGGCGGGGGCGATACTCGTCGTCGTAGCCGTATTGCGCGAAGGCGGGCGCGACGCCGAGGCCGAGGGTCAGGGCGGCCAGGGCCGCGGTCATCACGGTCTTCACGAAACTCTCCTTCGATCGACTGTCAGGGTCCGGATCGAGCCGAACCTCTCTTGATGGTCAGGCTAGGCGGTCGGACATGAACGCCGGCTGAGGCGATTCGGTGCCGTTGCGACAGCCGGAAATGACGAAGGGCCTCCGACGGGCGAGGAGACTTGACCGGAGAGGAGTCTCGGCCGCACGCCGTCCACCGGCCGGCGGTTGTCGTCGGCGGGGGGCATCGCCACCTACCGTCGGTATCATTCCGACAGCACGGGCCGCGCCGCCGTCACGGCCGGCCCCCAGCACAGGGACGCCGACAGTGAAGGACGCGGAGATGGAGCTCCTGAAGCTCGCTGCCCTCGACGCCGACGATCTCGCGGTCATCTCGACCCACCTTCAGGATGCGGTCCTGCGGACCGGAGACCTCGCCTACCTGCCCCGGGAGCGCCGCTTCGCCCTGGTGGCGCGGCGCTTCGACTGGGAATGCCCGGACGGCGCCCCGCCCCGGCGGCGGCTGACCGGCCTGCATTTCGACCGGGTGCTCGGCGTCCGCTGCCGCAACATCTCCCGCGATGAGCCCGACACCCCGCTCGAACTCCTCGCCGTCACCTTCGAGCCCGGCGAGGCGCCGTCCGGCACCGCGACCCTGGTCTTCTCCGGCGGCGGCGCGATCCGGCTCGAACTCGAATGCATCGAGGCGGCGATGAAGGATCTGGGCCCGGTCTGGCAGGCCGACAGCAAGCCGCTGCACGGCTCGCTCGACAGGCCTCTCGACGCCGCCTGAATTTTTTGGCAGTCGGCGGGTCCTGCTCGAACCTTCCGCCCGCCGACCACGAGACCGGACACAGCATGCAGCGCCTCGATTCCCGCGACCCCGATTTCGAGGCGCAGTTCGCCCGCCTGCTCTCGGTCAAGCGCGAGGTGGCGGAGGATGTCGACGTCGCGGTGCGCGACATCATCCGCGACGTGGTCGATCGCGGCGACGCGGCGCTGATCGACTACAGCAAGCGCTTCGACCGGCTCGACCTCACCCCCGAGACCATCCGGGTCTCGCGCGAGGAGATCGACGCCGCGACCGCCGCCTGCTCGGGCGAAGCCCTCGACGCCCTGGCGCTCGCCAAGGCGCGGATCGAGACCTACCACCGCGCCCAGGTGCCGGCCGACCACCGCGAGACCGACGCGCTCGGCGTCACCCTCGGCTGGCGCTGGACGGCGCTCGAATCCGTCGGCCTCTACGTGCCGGGCGGCACCGCGAGCTACCCGTCCTCGGTGCTGATGAACGCGGTACCGGCCAAGGTCGCGGGCGTGCCGCGCCTCGCCATGGTGGTGCCGACGCCGGACGGGATCACCAACCCGCTGGTGCTGGCCGCCGCGAAGCTCGCCGGTGTCGACGAGGTCTTCCGGGTCGGCGGCGCCCAGGCCGTGGCGGCCCTGGCCTACGGCACGGCGACGATCAGGCCGGTCGCCAAGATCGTCGGCCCGGGCAACGCCTACGTGGCGGCGGCCAAGCGCCGGGTGTTCGGCCAGGTCGGCATCGACATGATCGCCGGCCCCTCCGAGGTGCTGATCCTCGCCGATTCCTCGGCCAACCCGGACTGGGTCGCCGCCGACCTCCTCGCCCAGGCCGAGCACGACATGGCCGCCCAGGCGATCCTGGTCACCGACAGCGACGCCCTCGCCGAGGCCGTGGCATCGGCGGTCGAGGGACAGCTGACGACCCTGCCGCGCCGGGAGATCGCCACGGCGAGCTGGCGCGACTACGGCGCGATCGTACGGGTGGAGCGCCTGTCCGACGCGATCCCCCTCGTCGACCGCCTCGCGCCCGAGCACCTGGAGATCGAATCGGCGGATGCCGAGGATCTGGCGGCGCGGGTGCGCAATGCCGGGGCGATCTTCCTCGGCGCCCACACGCCGGAAGCGATCGGCGACTATGTCGGGGGACCCAACCACGTCCTGCCGACCGCCCGCTCGGCCCGGTTCTCCTCCGGCCTCGGCGTGCTCGACTTCATGAAGCGGACCTCGCTCCTCTCCTGCACGCCGGAGGCCCTGCGGGCGCTCGGCCCCGCCGCGGTGGCCCTCGGCCGCTCGGAGGGGCTCGACGGGCATGCCCGCTCGGTGGCGATCCGCCTGAACCTTTAACCTGTCCGGGTCATCCTGACGTCAGCAGATTCCGCAAGAGCGGTTGCCGGTTTTGCGACAAAAATCTGCGCTAAAACAAGAGTCTAGGCGGACGAAGCGTTGGCCTGCCAATGCAAGTCTGCTTAGGTCCGGCTTGCGCGCGGGACCGCGCTCGCCTCTGCTGCACGTCCCTTGAACGCCCGCGAGACGGGGGAGGAGATCCGATGGCGAGCGAGGCTCCCGATCCGCGACAGCGCCTGGCGGCGGTGACGCTCGACGAGGATTCGATCGGGCGCGGCAACCCGGACCAGGAGCACGAGCGCGCCATCGCGATCTACGACATCCTGGAATCCAACAGCTTTCGCGTCGCCAACCACGACGGCGGCCCCTACGCGCTGGCGCTGGGCCTCGTCGAGAACAAGCTCTCCTTCGCCATCTCGACCGCCGACGGCCAGCCGGTGATGACCCATCTCCTGTCGCTGACGCCGTTCCGCGGCGTGATCCGCGACTACGAGATGATCTGCGACAGCTACTTCAAGGCGATCCGGACCGCCTCGCCGAGCCAGATCGAGGCGATCGACATGGGTCGGCGCGGCGTCCACAACGAGGCCTCGGAGCTGCTGCTCCAGCGCCTCGACGGCAAGGTCGAGATCGACCACGACACCGCCCGCCGGCTGTTCACCCTGATCTTCGCCCTGCACTGGAAGGGTTGACCCGGTGTCCGGAAGCCCCCTTCCGGACAGCGCCGCTGCCCCTGGGGCCGATCCGTCGAAGCCGGATCCCGCGAAACCGGGCCGGCGGGTGCAGTCGGTGCTGTTCGTCTGCAACTTCAATGCCGTGCGCTCGGCCTGCGCCGAGGCGCTGGCCCGGCATTACTTCGGCAAGTCGGTCTACGTGCAGTCCGCCGGCGTGCGCAGCGGCGAGCCGACCGACCCGTTCATGGTCTCGGCCCTCGACGAGGTCGGCATCGACGCCTCGCGCCACCGCCCCCGCACCCTGGAGGAACTGGAGGAGTGGGAGGGCCTGAACTTCGACCTGATCGTCTCGCTCTCGCCGGAAGCCCATCACGCCGCGCTGGAACTCACCCGCACGGTCGCGGCCGATGTCGAGTACTGGCCGACCCCGGACCCGACGGTGTCGCAGGGCTCGCGCGAGCAGCGGCTCGACGCCTATCGCGACCTGCGCGACGGGCTGGGGTTCCGGATCCGGCAACGGCTGCGGTGAGGCCGGGACTGGCTCGACCCCTCGCTCGCGTTCGGCGGCGTATCCCAGCCGAGGCCCCGCCGTGAGGTGCGGTTGGGATCAGCCGGTCCCTGGCATGCGGCCCTACAACCCCAGCGCCCGTCCCGCCGCCACCACCCCCAGCCCCGCCAGCACCGCCGCCAGCTCGAACCGCGTCAGCGCCATCACGCCGGCAGCCGTCGCGAGGCCGAGGAGGCCCGGCAGGCCGGCGGAGAGGCCGGTGGGAAGGGCGGTCGCCACCACGATCGAGCCCGGCAGGGCGCGCAGGCCCCGCTCGACCCGTGGGGTGAGCCGGACCCGGCTCATCAGCACCACGCCCGAGGCGCGGCAGAGATAGGTGACGAGGGCGAGCGCCAGGATGGCGATCCACGGACCGGCGGGGCTGGCGAGGACGGCGTCGATCACCGGGCCGCCCCGTCATCCACCAGGAGGCCGGTGACGAGGCCCGCCGCGGCGCCCGCCGCGATGAAGGCGTAGCCCGGCACCAGCCGCTGCACCAGGAGCGCGACGAGACCCGACGCCAGCCAGGGCAGGGCCGGCCGCACCCCGCGCCAGAGCGGCGCCAGCATCGCGGCGAAGAAGACCGGCAGGATCATGTCGAGGGCGTAGGCCCGGGGCTGGGTTACCAGGGCGCCCGCCAGATGGCCGGCCATCGTCGAGGCGACCCAGAGCGGCCACAGGCCGATGCCGGAGCCGAACAGCACGCCGAGGTCGCGGCCGCCCTCGGAGCGGTGGCGCACGCCGATGAGCCAGCTCGCATCGACGAGGACGAACAGCGTCATCGCCGTGCGCCAGAGCGGCGTGCCGCGCATCCAGGGCTGGATCGTCGCGCCCATCAGGATCATGCGGGCGTTGATGAGACCGGTCACCGTCATGGCGGCGAGCAACGCGCTCACCGTCCAGGGCTGGCCCCAGACCTCCAGGGTGACCATCTGGGCCGAGCCGGCATAGACCAGCGCGCTGGCACCCGCGGCCTCCGCGAGGCTCAGGCCCCGCTGAGCCGCGGCAGCTCCGAAGGCGGCGCCGAATACCGCGATGCTGGGCCAGAGCGGCAGGCTGAGCCGGATGCCCGTGAGGATGCCGGCGCGGGTGAACGGCGCGGCGGAGGCGTGGGACATGGAGTGCAGGGGTCGTGACGAGACTGGCCGGACACCCGTCTGTCGCAAGCCGAGCCGGCCGGCGTCAATCCGCGGCGGAGCCTGGCCTGGGTTGCGAAATCGGGGGCCCGCAGGCACACGCTCATGCTTGACGAAGCCTTACGGCCGCTCGCTGCCCGGCGTTTCCACGTGAAACACTCGTGCGCTGCCCGATCGCGCGGCGATCGGACAGGACCCTCGATCTTTGATTGTGCCGCATTCCCTGCGACGAACCGGTCTCCTCGTCGTCGGACAATGCTCTAGGCGGTGCCGGATGAGCGCGGCAGCGGCAGCACGATGACGACGGAGCGGTCGCGTTCGGTCTCCGTGATGGTGGTGGCGGCGCGCAGGTCGTAGGAGAGCATTCGCTCCAGCATCTCGGCGCGCAGGGTCTCGCCGCAGGCGAGGCCCGGACCCGGCCGCGAGCGCTCGCGCCAGGTCAGGGTCAGGTGACTCGCCGTCGTGCTCCAGCTCGCGGCGATCCGGTCGTGGCGGTCGAGCACGGCGCCCCGAACCAGCTCGTGCAGCGCGAGCCCGAGCTTCTCCGCCACCTCGACCGGCAGCCGCACCGGCGGGCCGGACAATTCGCTCGGCTCCGGCAGGGCATGGGCGGAAAGCTCGTCCCGGATCAGGACGTCGAGGGCGACCCCGGACAAGGGTTCGCGCGAGACCTCGGCCTGGATCCGCGCCATCGCGGCGAGGCGGTCGTCGAGATGGGCCGCGGCCTCCTCGGCGCTGGCGGCCGTCTCGGCGACGCGACGCATGATGCCGCGGATCACCGCAAGGTTGTTGCGCCCCCGGCGCTGCAACTCCTGGACCAGGAACGCCTGCGCCTCGCGCATCAGATACAGGTCGTGGATGTCGGTCGAGGTGCCGAACCACGTCGCCGCCCGGCCGTCATCGTCGCGTTGGGGCATCGCCCGGGTGAAGAACCAGCGATAGGAGTCGCCCGCCGGCCCGTCCTCCGTCCCATGCCGAACCAGGCGGTGCTCGACCGCGACGTGGCCGCGGCGCGAGGCCGCCCGCCAGGCCTCGCGGGTGGGCTCGCGATCCTCCGGGTGCACCGCATCGAGCCAGCCGCAGCCGCAGCTGCGCTCGGCGCTCTGCCCGGTGAAGGCGGCCCATTGCCGGCTGGCCCAGATCCAGTCGCCGTGCGGATTCGATTGCCAGACCAGATGCGGGATGGACTCGACCATCCGGCGAAAATCGGGCTCCTCCGTGGCCTCGATTCCGAACGGGTCGGCCTCAGGCCTCATTGGAATCGAGGTGCCGCCCTTCCCGGCCCAGATGCAGGTAGTTCGGGTTGAACTGCACCGCCCGCTGCAACGCGTCGAGCCGATGGATGGTGAGTTCGCGGCCGCGCAAGGAGATCAGTCCGACGCTGCGCAGCTCCTGCAACGTGCGGTTCACGTGTACGACCGACAGCCCGATTGTGTCGGCGATCTCGGCCTGGGTCAGGGGCAGTTCGCAGGCATTGCCCTGGGTGAGCCCGACCGCGCGCAGACGCACGTAGAGTTCGCAGAGCAGGTGACCGAGGCGCTCGAAGGCGGTGCGCTGGCCGATATTCACCGTCCACTCGCGCTGGATCGCCGCCGCCACCAGCGCTTCCCAGCACAGGGCCTGCGACAGCCGGGCATGGCTGGCGGTGAGCTGGCGCATGGTCTCGGTCGGGATCTCGGCCAGGGTCACGGCGGTCACGGTGCCGATCGAGTGGTCCATCTCGCGCAGGATCGAGACGTTCTGGTCGCACAGGTCGCCAGGAAGCAGGTAGGCAATGATCTGACGGCGGCCATCCTCAAGAGTCTTGTAGCGGCAGGCCCAGCCTTCGAGGATCAGGTTCACCCCCTGCGGCAGGTCGCCCTCGTGGACGATGTCGTCGCGCGAGCGGATACGGCGCGTGCGCTGGCGCGACGCGTGGTCGAGCGCCTGTCTGTCCTCACCGGACAGGTTCGTGAAATGCTCAAGTTTGCGGATGAGAAACTCGGCCAAGGCGCCCCGCCATGGATGAGAAACTCGGCCAAGGCGCCCCGCCATTCCACGCATAGCTTGTTCTAACATATTTTCATCATGATTGTTATATCAAAAGTTACATACGATCAATATAAGGACGATTTTCCGGACATTACTGTGAAATTTTCTATGCTCGCGTGTCTCGCCATGGTCGTTCCGGGCGCCTCTGCCGGGCGCCTTGGCAGGGGCACTTTGGCCGGGTGCACCTGGGCGAGGGGGCGCCTCGGGGCGCCTTGGCGAGGAGAGGCGGCACGGCGCGGCAGGCCTCGTCGGACGTGTTTCGGACGCTCGGACCGGTGTTGCGATCCGACAACATGATGTTTGGAAGTGAAAGCTCGGCCACAGAGCAGGGATTGTGATCCGCGCTCGGATAGGCAGTTTTGAAGGCGAGGGCGGCTCCAGAAGCGCGAGGCTGCGATGATGTCACGGGCGATGCACGATCGACCCGGCGGGCCGGCTCCCGCCATCCTGCCGCCGGCACCCCGGTCCGCGGCGGGCACGAGGCCGCCGGCCACGATACCGACCCCGGGCATTCTCGCACCGGGCATTCTCGCGTCTGGCTTGCACGCCGCCTTCGACGGCTGCCTGGCCGAGGCGCTGCCGGCGGATCTCGCCGCGCTCCTGGGACGGCTCGACCGATCCGGTCCCGTCGATCCCCGCCCTTCCGATTCCCGCAAGCGTTCGTAGAGTCCCATGAGCGAAACCGCCGCCGACACCAACCGCATCGTCGCCTTCCCGCAGGCCGTGGCCGCGGCCCCCGTCGACGAGAACACCGCCTCGATGATCGAGGTGCTGCAGGAGCAATTGCGCCTGGCCCGCGAGGGCAAGCTGCGCTCCGTCGCGGTGGTCTCGGTCTCTTCCGACGGCGGGGCAATCGGCACGCAGTGGTCCTGCACCCACGGCGACATCACCAGCCTGATCGGCAAGCTGACGGTACTGACCCACGACATGATGGCCGCCCGCAAGTGACGGCGGCCGCGTGACGGCCATCGAGTGATCGTACCTCCGTAACGGCCGCCCGGCGACGGCCCCGGGCCCGCCGATCGCGACGCGCCGGAGGGTGCGTCAGCCGCGGCTGAGCCGCAGGGCGTTGGCCCGCACCTTCCGGCGGTAATCCCGCACCACCCGCTCGGCCGTGCCGCCGGCGGCGAGCGTCATCGCCGCCTCGGCGGCGGCCTCCACCTTCTCGGTCACCATGCGCTGCGCCTCGATCTGGGCCGCGGCGCCGCCGAGCGAGAGCTTGGCGAGCCGCAGGGCGACGACCGTCTGCGCCTCCAGTCCGAGGCGAACGGTGTCGAGGCCGAGGCGCAGCCAGGAATCGTACATCGTCGAGCGTCTCCGAGATCGGGTTGGTCGAGGCAAATGTTCGAGGAAGCCGGGCCGCCGTCGGGCTCACGCAAACGCCGGGACGGGCAAGGCGGTTCGCCGACAGGTCAGGGAATCGCACCCTGCGGCAGCATGAGGCCGCCCGGCGTCCGGTCCGGCGCCCCCTCGGGCGCTGCCGCCTTCTCGCGCCGGGCCTTGGGCGCGCGGCGTGCCGGCTCCCTGGCGGCAGGGTCGGCCGCGTCGGCCTGAGCCGGCTCGCCCTGGGCCCCGGCCCTGGATGGATCGGAATTGGCCGCCTTCGGGCCACCCTTGCGGGCGACGGGGGCCGGCTTGGGGGCTTTCGGCTCGGCCACCTTCGGGGGATCGCCGCAGGCCTTGAACGTCAGCGTGGCCAGGACCTGGCCGCCGTCGTCGGCCAGGATGCGCAGGGTCGGCGGCAGGCCTTCCGGGCTGCCGGCCCACCGGATCGTCGCGCCGTTCTGCGCCTCGAGGGCCGCCGGCGAGGGGCCGCGGCGCAGGCCCGACAGGTCGGGGCCGTAGGCGGTGGCGAGCTTGTTGCGGATCACCACCTGCAGCACCTGCACGGTCTCGGGCGAGAGCGGGCGCAGCGGATTGCTCCAGCTCATGGTCCCCTGCCGGGTGACGAAGAGGCGAAATCCCTTGCCCGCGGCGAATTCCGGAGCCTGCGGCGCCGGGCAGACGGGCGCCGCCTCGGGCGCTGCGTTCTCGGGCGCCGCTTGGGCAGGGGCGGCTTGAGCAGGGGCCGCTTGGGCGGGGACAGCCGGAAGCGCCGCCAGCATCAGGGCGGCCAGCACGGCGTAACGCGTCACCGGGACTCTCCGTCGTGTTCGGTCCCGCGGGAGCCGGACCGGGCGGGGGCCAAGCCGGGCTCCGCCGGATCGTGATCGATGGTCAGGCGGCCCTGTGGGCGGGGGCGGGGCGCATCGGGCGCGGCGAGCCGCTCCGGAAAGGTGCGAGGCGCCTCCGGCTCCCGCGCCACATCGTCGAGCACGTCGGCGAGGTCCTGGTCGAAGTCGCGGAACAGCTCGTCGCCCCTGTCCTCCAGCTCCTGCTCGTGCGGAAGCCGCAGGGTCGGACGCGCGCGGCCATACCCGAACGCGAGCACCAGGCCCGCGAAGACCAGGGCTGCCACGGCAGCCAGAATCACGATCATCTCCATCGTGATGCCAGCCTTAGAGCATTTCCGTCGCCCTGTCCGGTCGCGCGGCGACGATCGTGCATGCGGCCGCGCCGCGACCCGTGCGGCCTTGCAGGATTCGTGCGGCTCCGAGGAAACCGCGTCAGTTCCCCAGGTAGCCCGCCTCGCGCAGGCCCGCCTCGATGGCGCCGAGGAGCACCGCCTCCCCGGTGACCGTGTCTCCGGGTGCCGTCTCTCCGGGTGCCGTGGACATCGTCCCCCCGGCCCCCTCCCCGACCTCCCGGGTCGTCCGCACCGGCAGGCTCTCCCAGGCCCGCCCGGCAGGCAGTGCATGGCCGACGACGGTGGCGGCCGCGTTCAGGGCGGCTCCGATCGACATCATGGCGCGTTCCTCCTCGAATCGGCATCCTGATTTCATCGTCTCCCGGGCCGCATGATGGCGCATTGACGAAATCTTAACCATTGGTCCAAGGCCACCAGGCAAAAATCCGGGCGGGGCCGTGTTGTTAGGGCCGCAGGGCGCCTCGCCACCCGGGACCACCCGCGATAAAGCGTGGCCGGGCCGCGGAACGCTCCTTGCGTCACCGGCCCGTCAGGCGCGAGCCCGCGCCCCGCGCGACCCGGACGGAAATCCGGCCACAGGACGAAGCGACCCGATGGACAGGCTTCAAGGCTCCGGCCACCAGGACGACCTGCACGTCACCCCCGAGACCCTCGAGGCGGACCTGCTCGGGCTGGTCGAGGAGGCGCGCCGCCAGGCGAGCCAGGACCCGTTCCGCAATCCGGTCCTGACGGTGGCGCTGGCGATCAGCCGCCGCTTCGACCGCGACGAGATCGGCGAGGAGGATCTGGCGGGCCTGTTCGTGCGCCTGCGGGCTCGGGCGCTGGAGGCCCGGGCGGCGCGGTTGCGGGCCTATCTCGGCCTCGGGGCGGAGGCGGATTCCCGGGAGGCGATCGAGGCCGTGGCAGCCTCCGCCCTCGGCGACCTGGAGACCGCGTTCGAGACCGCCCGCCCCCGGGTCGAGCGCACGCGCTTTTCCGCGGTGTTCACCGCCCACCCGACCTTCGGCATGCCGAAGGCGGTGGCGCGGCTGCTCGCCGAGGCCGCCTCCGAGCCCGATCCGGCGGCGCGCCATGCCCCGATCGAGGAAGCCGCCGCGCTCTCCGCCCGGGCCGACCCGGTGATCACCCTCAACGACGAGTTCGACCAGGCCCGGCACGCGGTCCAGCACGGCCGCGCCGCCCTCGACGGGCTGAACGAGGCGATCCTGCGGGCCGCCCGCTCGCGCTGGCCCGATCGCTGGAGCGAGCTGGTCCCGATGCCGGTGGTGCTCGCCTCCTGGGTCGGCTGCGACACCGACGGGCGCACCGATATCGGCTGGTGGGACACCCTGCGCTACCGGCTCGAATCGAAGCGCACCCAGTTCGACCGGGTTCTGGCCCAGCTGCCCGACGATCCCGCCGCGGAGCCCGCCCGCCGGCTCGCCGGGGAGGCGCGGGCGGCGGTCCTGCGCCAGCTCGCGGTGGCGCCGAAGCTCGGCGAGCAGCCGGCGCTCGAGGCGGTGCACCGCTTCGCGCTGGCGCTCATCATCGAGCGCGACCGGGCCCAGACCGAGGCGGGTCCCCTCCTCGCCCTCCTCGACCGGGCGGTGGGGCAGGCCGCCGACGACGCGGCCCGGCTCACGCTCTGCGTCCTCAGGGCCGGCGTCGCCGCGCACGGGCTCCAGAACGGCCTGCCGCATTTCCGGCTCAACGCCAGCCAGGTCCACAACGCGGTGCGCCGGGAGCTCGACCAGGACGGCGACCCGACCGATCCGGCCCAGCGCCGCTCCCACCTCGCCTCGATCAACGCGCTCCTCGACGCGGTCGCGGCGGTGCCGGTGGATTTCGGGGCGCTCGCCGCCGAGCGCGCCTCGGCCGCCCGGCTGATGATGACGATCGCCCAGATCCTCAAGCACATCGACGGCACCCACCCGGTCCGCTTCCTGATCGCCGAGACCGAGACCGGCTACACGCTCCTCGCCGCCCTCTGGCTCGCCCAGCATTTCGGCATCGGCGACCGGGTCGAGATCACGCCGCTGTTCGAGACGGCGTCGGCCCTCGAACAGGGCGTGCACGTGATCGAGGACGCGCTTCGCTCGCCCCATTGGCGCGCCTACCTCAAGCGCATCGGGCGCCTCGTCGTGCAATTCGGCTACTCGGATTCGGGGCGCTATGTCGGCCAGCTCGCCGCCACCTTCTGGATCGAGCGCCTGCGCTTCCGCATCACCGAGCTGATGGCGGCGCACGACCTCACCGACATCGAGCTGGTGATCTTCGACACCCACGGCGAATCGATCGGGCGGGGCGCCCACCCGACGAGCCTCGCCGACCGGCTGGCCTACCTCGCCCCCGACCATGCGCGGCGGCGCAACCGCGAGGCGGGGATCCGCACCAGCCTCGAATCGAGCTTCCAGGGCAGCGACGGCTACCTGATGTTCGGCACCCAGGCCCTCGCCGAGGCGACGGTCGCGCGCATCGGCGAGCACGTCTACAGCCGGCTCCAGCCCGCCCCCGACCCGATCTACGCGGAGGCCGACTTCGCCACCGAGTTCTTCACCGGCGTGCGCCAGGACATGGAGACGCTCGTCAACGATCCGGGCTACGCGGCCTTGCTCGGCACCTTCGGGCCGAACCTGATCGACCGCACCGGCTCGCGACCGGTGGCGCGGCAATCCGACGGCGGCGGCCCGGTCGCCATCACCCATCCGCGCCAGATGCGGGCGATCCCCAACAACGCGATCCTGCAGCAGCTCGGCTTCCTGGCGAATTCCCTGCACGGTGTCGGGCGGGCGGCGGGCCGGGCGCCCGACCTGTTCGTCGAGATGCGCGAGCGCTCCGAGCGCTTCGCCCGCGCCTTCCGGCTGGTGCAGGAAGCCACCGCCGTCGGCGACCTCGACGTCCTGCGCGCCTATATCGACACCCTCGATCCCTCGGTCTGGCTGGAGCGGGCGCGGCGCGCCACCCGGGACGGGCGGCGCGAGGAGATCGTGGCCGTCGCCGCCGCCCTCGATCGGCTCAACCTGGCGCCGCACCTGCGCCGCCTGTTCGGCCGGCTGACCCACGACCACCTGATGCTGCATACGGTCGCCCCCGACCTGCCCGCGATGACGCCGCGGCTCGCGCTTCTGCATGCGCTGCGCCTCGCGCTGATCCACCGGATCTGGTTCCTGGCCATGCACATCCCGGGCTTCCGGCCCCAGAACGGCATCACCCGCGAGGCCCTGATCGAGCGCATCCTGCGCCTCGACGTCGAGAGCTGCCTGAAGCTCCTCGACGACATCTTCCCGGTGACGCCGGACCCGACGCTCGGCCTCAATTTCGGCGAGCCGGCGGGCCCTCGCGGGGTCGGCACCTACGAGGCCGAGCACCGCACCCTGTTCGCCCCGATCCGCCGCCTGTTCGGCCTCGTGCGCGAGATCAGCGGCATGATCCAGCACGAGGTCGGGGCGTTCGGCTGACGCGGAGGGACCGATCGGGGCAGAGCGCCTCGGAACCAAGGCGGCGCGGATCGTCCCCCTCCCCGCCCGCTGGGACAGGAGAACCTCGCGCCCCGTTCGAGAAACAGTTTTCCGCACACGGTCGGAATTCCCGACCGATCCGCCGCCTCACGGACAGAAATCCTGTCGATCGGGCCAAACAGCCCACGGCGTCCGGCGGTGGATGACCTAAAGTCCGGCAGGGTCAATCCGAGAGCCGTGCCGCCATGGTCCCGACCGACGCCCTGCTTCGCCTCGACGACAGCCTCGGCGAGGCGGTGTTCGATCCGTCGCGCTGGAGCGCGGTGCTGGAGCGCGTCTCGGCCCTCGTCGGCGGCGACGGCGCGATACTGCTGCAGAGCCGGCGGCGGACGCCCGGCGCGCCCTGCACCGCCGAGGTCGACGAGCTGGTCGCCGACTATTTCCGGCACGGCTGGCACGTGAACGACCTGCGCACCCGCGCGGTGCCGCGGGTGATGCGGGGCGAGGTCGTCACCGATCCCGACATCCTGAGCGCCGAGGAGATGGCCCGCGCCCCGTTCTACAACGAGCTGCTGCGGCCGCACGGCTACCACTGGTTCGCGGTCGCGGGCTTCCGGGCCGGGCCCGAGCACTGGGGGGTGTCGGTGCAGCGCCGGACGCCGCGCGGTCCCTTCGAGGCGGCGCAAGTGCGGCCGCTCGCCGGCCTGATGCCGCGGCTCGGCCGGGCCGCCGCCCTGTCGGAGGCGATCGGCCGCACCGCCCTCGACGGCGCCTTGCGCGGGCTCGATCAGGTCGCCCAGGCGGCGCTCGCCCTCGACGGGGCCGGCCGGGTGATCGGCGCCAACGCGCGGGCGGAGGCCCTGTTCGACGCGGACTTCCGGGCCATCGACGGGATCCTGCGGATCGCCGATCCGCGGGCGCGGGAGGAGGCGGCCGGCCTCCTGCAGCAGCGTCGCGCCGGACCTGCCGGGCCGGTCCTGGTGCCGCGGCGCGACCGCCGCCCCCTGGTCCTGCGTGCCCTGCCGGTGATCGAAGCCGCCCGCTCGCCGTTCCTGGGTGCGAGCGCGCTCCTCCTCGTCACGGATCTCGAGGCCGACCGGCGGCCCGATCCGGCCCTGCTGGCGCAGGTCTTCGGCCTCACCACCGCGGAGGCGCGGCTCGCCGCGATCCTCGCCGGCGGCGCGGCGCTCGACGAGGCCGCCGACCAGCTCGGCATCGCGGTCGAGACCGCGCGCAGCCACATCAAGGCGGTGTTCGCCAAGACCGGCACCGGGCGGCAGGGTGCCCTGGTGGCGCTCCTCGGCGCGCCGGGGCTGCGGTGAGGCGCAGGACTTACGGCTTCGCCCAGATCCCGAGCTTGCCGGTGCGGGCGTGCCGCTCGGCCTCGACGAGGTCCGGCGTCGCCTCAGGCGTCGCGCGGCCGCCGCCGTTATAGAGCACCACCTCGGAGAGGTCGTGGCCGTCGACGGTGCAGATCCAGGCGGTGCGGCCCGGATTGGGCTGGCAGTTCACCGGACGGCCGGCGAGGTAGCCGGTCAGGTCGCTCGCCTGCGCGCCCCGCGCCGCCTCGACGCCGTAGAGGCGCAGGGTCCGGCCGCCGAGGCGCAGGGTCGCGGTGTCGAGCACCTCGGCGACGCCGGCAACGGGTCCGGCCGCCTCCGGCACCAGGGCCCCGGTCTCGACCGGCTCGCGCTTCCCCTCGCCGGGCCTCGCGGGCCCGGCCTTGTCGCCGGCACCGGGCGGCGCCTTCGCCTCGGCCGTCCTCCCGTCAACCGTCTTGCCGTCGGCCGCCTTGCGCTCGGTGCTTCCCGCCTCCGCGGGCTTGCCGGCCGGCCGGTCCGTGCCCGGGGCGGGCGCCTGCGCGACCGCGGCCTCGCGGGTCGGCTCGCCGCCGCGCAGGGCCGCGTAGCCGACGCCCAGCACCGCCAGCGTGCCGAGCGCCGCGTAGAGCGGGCGGCGAGGCAGGCTGCCGCCGGGCAGCGGCCGGGGCCGGGCGAGGCCCGGCTTCAGTCCCTCGCCGGCGGGCGGGGTCACGATCACGGGCGCCGCCGCGACGGAAGGGGCGACCGGCTCCCGCCGCGGCAGGCGCAGGCGCTCCGGCAGGTCGCCCAGGGCCTCGCGCAGGCGCGCGAACCGATCGGCACGGGGGGCCGCGGCGGGGGGCGATGGAGCCGGCGGGGTCGCCGGCTTGACCACGATCCAATCCCGCGGCGCCTCGGCAGGAGGCACGGGAACGGGCGCGGCGGGCGGCTGGAACAAGGTCGGATGCTGGCGACGCAGCTCGTCGACGAGATCGCTCAGGGTGAGCGGCAGCGCCTCGCCGGCGACCGTCCGGGTGCGCGGGCGCCCGTCGCGGTCGACCACCTCGTAGCCCGGCGGGGCGTCGTGGCGGCGGATCGCGGATTCCACCAGGAGTTCGAGGGTGCGACGGGCCACCGCGACGGGACGCTGCCGGTCGATCTCCGCCCGGATCAGCGCCTGCAACTGCTCACGCGAGGTCATGTCCGCATCGTATCCCATCGCCCCCGGCCGCGGGGCCCCGAGCCGTCATCCGTCCACATCTAGGGACGGACCGGCGACCTGTCACACGTCTCCTGAACCGCGCCCGCACTACTCGCGGCTCGCCACCGCCTCGCGGCTGACCACCCGGCTGGTCTCGGCGATGATCACCGGGCGGGACCCGGCGAGGCTGACCGTGAGTTCCAGGTCGACGGTGCCCTGCGAGCGTGCGCGGCGATCGGGGCTGAAGGCCGAGAAATCGACGGTGGCCTGGACCCGGCAGACGGCGAGCCCGGCATTGCAGGCGGTGCGCAGGGAATCCGGGCGCGGCCGGTAGCGCCGCTCGGGCCAGCGCTGCACGAAGCGGCGCTTCTCGGACATCAGGCTGGAGACGGTCATGGTGCGGCCGTGGAAGACGACCTGATCGCCGTAGAAGCCGGGTGCGGCGGCCAGGGCGGCGCCGTTGGGCCCCGAGATCGACGCCAGGTAGTCGCGGGCGAGGCGCTGCGACGCCTGGGCCCAGTCGCGCATCTGCCCGTCCGAGACCGCGACCGGCGGGCGGGCCGGGATCGTGACGGGGAGCGGCGGCCGCTCGGTCCGTGCGAGCCGCGCGGCGCGCCGGGCCTCGGTGGCCGCGTGGATGGTGCTGCGGGCCGGCCGGCGCGGCTCCTCGGCGACGCGGCGGGGGGCGGTGTGGGCCTTTTGAGGGGCGGGCGCCGCCGCCCGGGCGGCCGGCGCGGGCTCGGATCTGGGGGCCGGCGCGGGCGCGGGTGCCGCGCCGCCGCGACCGGGGGGATCGACCCAGCCCTGCGCCAGGGCGGCCGACGAGACCAGGAGTCCGAGGCCGGCGAGGAGGGCCGACGCCGGAGGGGCGCGCAGGCGGGAGGGCGGGAGCGGCGGCAGGGAAAGCGGCGACATGGGGAGCGGCACCGGGGGGAGGACCACGATCAGGGAAGTGAACGTTCGTCGCCGCGGTTACGGTTCCATTGCGGGTCCGCCGCCCTCCCCGCTACCCCCGCTGCGCACATCCGGAAAGGCACATCCGGCAAAATCGGTTTCCGGCACCGGCCCGGGCGCGCGCCGCGCGCGAACTTCTCCTTCCGTCTTGCCAAGCGACCCCTTGCCAAGCGCGGCCGCGACCCCACCTCCAGGGTCTTGCCGGGTCCGGGCCCCTCTGGCGGTTCGAGGCGTCGACCGCGATGTCGGACCCCTTCTCTGCCTTTGTGCTGACGCGGCACGATCGCACTGGAGGGACCGCATCCTTGCGCGTCATTCCCCCCACCCATCCCCATTCCGTCGCGGGAGGTGCCGATGTCCGGCGCTGAGGCGACCCGGCGGGCCCTGCTCGTCGTCAACAAGAAGGCCCGCAACGGCGGCCTCGACCTCGATGCCGTGAAGGGCGTGCTGCGCCGCGGCGGCATCGAGCCGGTCGAGCCGCACCCGGGCGAGACCGACTGCAAGGCGCTGATCCACGCCCACGCCTCGACCTGCGACATGGTGATCCTGGGCGGCGGCGACGGCACCCTCAACGCCGCCGCCCAGGCTCTGGCGGAAGCGCAGCTGCCCCTCGGCATCCTGCCGCTGGGCACCGCCAACGACCTCGCCCGCAGCCTCGGCCTGCCGGCCGATCCGCTCGAGGCGGCGGAGGTGATCGCCACCGTGCCGGCCCGGCCGATCGACCTCGGCTGCGTCAACGGCCACTACTTCTTCAACGTCGCCAGCATCGGCTTCTCGGCCGATCTCGCCGGCGAGCTGACGGCGGACCTCAAGCGCCGCCTCGGCACGATCGGCTACGGCGTGGCGGCGTTCCGGCTGCTGCGGCGGGCGCGGCCGTTCACGGTCTATATCGAGCATGACGGCACCGTGGAGACCGTGCGCACCATCCAGGTCTCGGTCGGCAACGGCCGCCATTACGGCGGCGGCATGACGGTGGAGGAGAACGCCACCGTCGATGACGGCCTGCTCAACTTCTACAGCCTGGAGGTCGCCCATTGGTGGCGGCTGCTCGCCCTGCTGCCGGCCCTGCGCCGGGGCACCCAGGGCAAGGCTGCCGACGTGCGCGCCTTCCAGACCACCGAGGTGATCCTGCGCACCAGGAAGCCGCGCCCGGTCAACACCGACGGCGAGCTGACCACCTACACCCCCGCCCATGTCCGGGTGCTGCCCAAGGCCGTGCAGGTTCACGCGCCGCACGACCGCGCCCCGCCTGAAGCGCCGTCGGACCGCCCCTCGATCTTCCCGTGAAGCAGGACCGTCCGCCGTGGAATCCCTCGTTCAGCTGGCCGCCGACCCGACGGCCTGGGCCGCCCTCGCGACCCTGGTCGTCATGGAAGTCGTGCTCGGCATCGACAACCTGATCTTCATCTCGATCATCACCAACAAGCTGCCGGCCGAGCAGCAGTCGCGGGCCCGGCGCATCGGCATCGGGCTCGCGCTGGTCCTGCGCCTCGCGCTGCTCGGCACCGTCGCCTACATCGTCCACCTGACCCAGCCGGTCTTCGAGATCTTCGGCAAGGGCCTGTCCTGGCGCGACATGATCCTGATCGCCGGCGGCCTGTTCCTGCTCTGGAAGGCCACCAAGGAGATCCACCACAGCCTCGACCCCGACCCGCAGGAGAAGGCCGGCGGGGGCGCCTCCCTCGGCTTCACCGCGGCGATCGGACAGATCCTGCTCCTCGACCTCGTGTTCTCGATCGACAGCATCATCACGGCGGTCGGCATGACCGACCACGTGCCGATCATGGTGATCGCCGTCGTGACGGCCGTGACCGTGATGCTGGTGGCCGCCAACCCCCTGTCGCGCTTCATCGCCGCCAACCCGACGGTGGTGATGCTGGCGCTGGGCTTCCTCATCATGATCGGCATGACGCTGATCGCCGAGGGCTTCGGGGCGCACGTGCCGAAGGGCTACGTCTACACCGCGATGGCGTTCTCCGCCGGCGTCGAGGTGCTGAACATCCTCGGCCGGCGGGCCAGGCAGGCCAAGCGCAAGGTGGCGTGAGGCCCGGCCTTTCGACGAACCGAGGACGGCGCCCGGTCGTGATGCGACCGGGCGCCGTTTTCGTTCGGGCCCCCGGTTCTGCCTTGGCCTAGGCGGCGGGCGCCGCGGCGAGGAGCGCCCGTACCGGCCTCACGCCTCCGCCGCCAGGATCGCGGCGGCGACCGCCTCGGGGCATTCCTCGTGGGCGGCGAGCGCCCCCGGGATCTCGACGCTGCGAACGAGCCCGCTCTCGGCGAGCGCCGCCATCTCGGCGCCCGAGCGGCGCGGCGCCCCTCTCGGGCGCAGCATCAGCACCGGCGGCAGGCCGGGGCCGAACAGGGCGTGGAACGCCTCCCGGCTGCGGACCGGATCGAGGCCGCCGGTCACGAAGGCGGCGGTGCCGAAGCGGGCGCGGGGCTGGTGCGTCACCCGCCGTTTCTCGGCGAGCAGCGCCGGGGTGACCCGGGCCCGGTCGGCATAGACGTGGGCCTGCATCATCCGCGCCACGATCGGCGTGCTGACGTTGACCCGGTAGAGCAGGTTGCCGAGGACCGGCGCCTCGACCGCCCGGCGCAGGCGCTCGAACAGCGGTCGGCGCTCCTCGCCCATCGCGGTCGGCAGCGGCCCGCGCCAGGTCGGCGCCACCAGGACCAGCCGGGCGAAGGCGCCCGGGTGCCGGGCCGCCGCGGCGACGAGGTAGCCGGCGGCGTGACCGGCCGCGACCCCGAGCGCGTAGGGGCCGGGCGCCCGGGCGAGCAGCGCGTCGAGGAAGGCGTGGAGCGTGGCGGGCGCGAGCGGCACCCGCGCCCTCGCCTGCGCGCCGAAGCCGGGCCAGTCCGGCACCAGGCAGGCGTGGCGGGCGGACAGCCGCGTCGCCAGGGGCCGCATCTCCTCGCGGGTCGAGATCGACGACAGGGCCGGCAGCAGCAGGGCCGGCGGTCCTTCGCCGATCCGGTCGGCCGGCAGGCTCAGGGACCGCCCGGCCAGGGTGAGGGAAAGGGTCTGCGTCTCGATGGCGGCCATGAAAGTCCCTTGAGACATGCCGACTCCTTCAGAACGGCTTCACCACCACCAGGATCACGATGAGGACCATCAGCAGCGTCGGCACCTCGTTGAGCACCCGGTAGAATTTGGGGCTGCGGGTGTTCCGGTCGGCGGCGAAGTCCTTGACCATCCGCGACAGCCAGCCGTGGATGCCGCTCATCGCCAGGACCAGGGCGAACTTGGCGTGCATCCAGCCCTGCGTGTAGGCGCCGCTCATCACCGCGAGGGCGATGCCGAAGATCCAGGTGGCGATCATTCCCGGCAGCATGATCGCCTTGGCGAGCCGCCGCTCCATCACCTTGAAGATCTCGCCCTGCGCCGACCCCGCCGGCTGCGCCGCGTGATAGACGAACAGCCGCGGCAGGTAGAGCATCGCCGCCATCCAGGCGATGAGCGCGATGATGTGGGCGGACTTGATCCAGAGATACACGGTGGGATGGTTCCTGTTGGGGATGTAAGGTTTTTCGAAATCTTACAGCAGGCTGCGAGGTGCGGGAGCGACGGCCGCCGCGCCGAAACCCTCCCCCCACGGACCTCGGGCTTGCCCGAGGTCCGTATCGACGTGCCCAAATCGGGCATGCCCGACTTGGGACGGGGGAGGGCGGCCGGCGGTGCAGGCCGGGAGAGGGGCAGCGCGACATAAGTTCAGTGGGCGCCCTCCATGACGCTCGCGACCTTTCCGGAAGCGTGGTTCCCCTCTCCCGCCCCACCTCGTGGGGCACCCTCCCCCGCAGAGTGGGGGAGGGTTCATTGCGCGGCGGCCGTGGGACGACCCGGAGGGATGCAGGGCCGTCGCGGAGAGCGAGCCGAGCCCCCCTCCCCTCACCCCCGCAGCCGCGCCAGCATCCGCTCGACATGGGGTATCGGCGTCTGCGGGGTGATGCCGTGGCCGAGGTTGAAGATGTGGGGCGTGCCGGCGGTGGCCTCCAGGATGGCGTCCACGGCCGCGTCCAGGGCCTCGCCACCGGCGATCAGGGTCTCGGGGTGGAGGTTGCCCTGCGTGACCGCCGAGGCCGGCAGGCGGGCGCGGAGGGCCTTCAGATCCACCGCCCAGTCGACCCCGACCGCATCGGCGCCGGTCTCCCCGGCGACGCGGGCATGGCCGTCGAGCCCCGAGCCGCGGGCGAAGACGATGATCCTGGCGCCGGGCACCCGGGCGCGGATGCCGGACACCATCCGGGCGATCGGCCCGAGGCTCCAGCGCGCGAGGGCGTCGCCGGTCTCCCCGGCGGGCACGTCCGGCAGGGCGCCGGCATGGCTCTCGAAGATCTGCACCGCGTCGGCGCCGGCCTCGAACTGGCGCACCAGGTACTCGATCGAGACCGCGACCAGCCGGTCGATCAGCGCATCGAGGAGGGCGGGGTCGCGGGCGGCGAGGTCGCGGGCGGGGGCCAGGTCCGGCGTGCCGCGCCCGCCGATCATGTAGCTCGCCACCGTCCAGGGCGCGCCGCAGAAGCCCAGCAGCGTCGTCTCGGCCGGCAATTCCGCGCGCAGCCGCCCGACGGTCTCGAAGACGGGACGCAAGTGGCGCATGATCCGCGGGTCGCCCGCTTCGATCAGCCGGTCGAATTCCGGCCGGCCGGCCATCGGGTCGAGGCGGGGCCCCTCCCCTTCCACGAAGCGCACGTCCTGGCCCAATGCGTGGGGCACCACCAGGATGTCGGAGAACAGGATCGCCGCCTCGAAGCCGAAGCGGCGGATCGGCTGCAGGGTGACCTCGGTGGCGAAGTCGGGGTTGTAGCAGAGGTCGAGGAACGATCCCGCCTCGGCCCGCACCGCCCGGTATTCCGGCAGGTAGCGCCCGGCCTGGCGCATCATCCAGGCCGGCGGCGGCGAGAGTGCCTCGCCGTTCAGCACCCGCAGGATCGGCCGCTCGGCGGCCCCCCGTCCGGTTCCCGCGGTCCCGCCCATTCTCCGTCCCCCCGAAAACCGTCTGCCGCCACGCCGGCGGTCGTTTCCCTATGCCGAGAACCGCCCCTCGGCGCCAGCCCGACGCGTGGTCGCGACCCCCGGCGATCCTCGTCCCCACCCAGGCCTCTGAAAAGAAAAGAGAGATTCTAGGAATCTGTTTTTTCTATTGGGGGCAGGCATCGCGGGGCCCCAGCGGCGTCCACAGGCCGTCCCCACCGCCGGTGCGTTAAGAGGCCTTTAACAGATTTGCTCCATTGTCGAAGGATCACGAGAGTCAGGAGGGGCTTGGCCCCTGCCGGACTCGACTCGGCGGTCCCACGTCCCGGATTCTCCCACGGGCGGCCCGCCACGAGTGTTAACGGTCGGCCTGTTGAGGCGTCGAGCCGTTAACCCACAGGCCTCGCGCCTGGACCTCGCTTCGTCGGCGCATTATCCACACTCATCGACTCCGCGCGGCCGATCGGTGGACGACAGGCCGGGCGCCGGAATCGCTGGAGCGGCGCCCGATCGCCTGGCCATCGGGTTCTGCTCCAGACCTTTGATCGTGCTGCATTTTCCGCGACGAACCGGTACCCGCCTCGTCGGAAAATGCGCCAGCGTCTGCCGCACGGAGCGGCGAGCCCGGGGAGTCCGCGTGGTCCGCAGCTACTTCCACCTCCACCTCGTGTCGGATTCCACCGGCGAGACCCTGATCAATGTCGGCCGCGCCGTGGCCGCGCAGTACGAGGGGGTCTCGGCGATCGAGCACGTCTATCCCCTCGTGCGCTCCGGCACCCAGCTCGAACGGGTGATCAACGAGATCGAGCAGGCCCCCGGCATCGTGCTCTACACCCTGGTCGGGCGCGAACTGACCGAGCGCCTGGAAGAGGCCTGCCGGGCCACCGGCTCGCCGCTGCTCTCGGTGCTGGAGCCGGTGCACCGGCTGCTGCAATCCTATCTCGGCACCCACTCCACCGCCCGGCCGGGCGCCCAGCACATGCTGAACGCGGAGTACTTCAAGCGCATCGACGCGATGAACTTCACGCTCGCCCACGACGACGGCAACCTGCCGCTCGACCTCAACGAGGCGGACGTGATCCTGCTCGGGGTGAGCCGCACCTCGAAGACGCCGACGGCGATCTACCTCGCCAATCGCGGCCTGAAGACCACCAACATCCCGCTGATCCCCGGCGTGCCGCCGCCGGCGGTGCTCGAGACCCTGCGCCAGCCGCTCATCGTCGGGCTGATCGCCTCGCCGGAGCGGATCGTGCAGATCCGCCAGAACCGCCTGCTCAGCCTCAAGGCCGACGATTCGTCCTCCTACGTCGACCGCGACGCGGTGGCGAACGAGATCGCGACCTCGCGCCGGCTCTTCGCCCGCAACCGCTGGCCGGTGATCGACGTCACCCGGCGCTCGATCGAGGAGACGGCGGCGGCGATCGTCGACCTCCACCGCGAGCATCGTCTGAAGTTCATCGCCGATTGACGCCGATGCCGCCCATGTCCTCCCCCACGTCCTTCTCCATGTCCTCCCTCTGGCGCGGGCCCGCGCCGCTCCTCCTCGCCTCGACCAGCCCGACCCGGCGCGGGCTGCTCGAATCGGCGGCGCTCGCCGTCGAGACCCGGGCCCCGGACGTCGACGAGCGCGCCGTCGAGGCGGCGGCCGAGAGCCTCTCCCCCGAGAGCCTCGCCGGGCGCCTGGCCGCCGCCAAGGCCGCGTCCGTCGCGGGCCGAGCGCCCGACCGGGTGGTGATCGGCGCCGACCAGGTGCTCGACCTCGACGGCACGGTCTTCCACAAGCCCGCCGACCGGGCGGGTGCGGCCGCCCACCTCGCGAGATTGCAGGGACGCACCCACGCGCTCCACTCCGCCGTGGCGCTGGCGATCGACGGCGCGGTGGTCGAGGGCTTCGTGGTGACGGCGCGGCTCACCATGCGGCCGCTCGGCGAGGCGGCAATCGCCGCCTATCTCGACGCCGCCGGCCCCGCCGTCACCGGCAGCGTCGGCGCCTACCAGCTCGAGGGCGCCGGCATCCATCTGTTCGACCGTATCGAGGGCGACCACTCGACCATCCTGGGCCTGCCGCTCCTGCCCCTGCTCGCGCGGTTGCGCGGACGGGGACTTCTTGCCTTCTGAGACGACCTTCCCGATGACGACCCCGCATCCCCGCGCCTTCGTGGTGGGCCACCCGATCGCCCATTCGCGCTCGCCGCTGATCCACGGCCACTGGCTCGCCGAGCACGGCCTGCCGGGATCCTACCAGCGCGTCGACGTCCATCCCGACGCCTTCCCGGACTTCGTTCGCAGCCTGCGGGCCGAAGGCTGGGTCGGCGGCAACGTCACGATCCCGCACAAGGAGGCGGCGTTCCGCCTCGCCGAGGTGCTGACGCCGCGGGCGGAGCGGATCGGCGCCGTCAACACGCTGTGGTTCGAGGATGGGCGCCTGCACGGCGACAACACCGACGCGCCCGGCTTCCTCGGCCATCTCGATGCCAGCCTCGGCGCCGGCTGGCCCGAGGCGACGGGCGTCGCCGCGGGCCGGGCCGCCCTGGTGCTCGGGGCCGGCGGGGCGGCGCGCGCCATCCTGGTCGGGCTCCTCGAGCGCGGCCTTCCCCGCCTCATCGTCGCCAACCGCAGCGCCGAGCGCGCCGAGGGCCTGACCGCCCTCGACCCGGCCCGGATCGAGGCGGTGTCGTGGGACGCGGTGCCGGCGCAACTCCCGGAGACCGGGCTCCTCGTCAACACCACCGCCCTCGGCATGGCCGGGCAGGACGCGCTCGTCCTCGATCTCGCGCCGCTGCCCGATCGGGCGGCGGTCTCCGACATCGTCTACGTGCCGCTCGAGACCCCGCTTCTCGCCGCCGCCCGGGCCCGGGGGCTGCCGGCCGTCGACGGCCTCGGCATGCTGCTGCACCAGGCGGTGCCGGGCTTCTCGCGCTGGTTCGGCCGCACGCCCGACGTGTCGCCGGCCCTGCGCGCGCGCATCGTCGCCGATCTCGGGAGCCACGGATGAGCCGGCCGTTCGTCCTCGGCCTCACCGGCTCGATCGGCATGGGCAAGAGCGCCACCGCGGCGATGTTCCGGGCGCGCGGCGTGCCGGTCCACGACGCCGATGCCTGCGTGCACGCCCTCTACGGGCCGGGCGGGGCGGCAGCGGCGGCGATCGGCGAGGCCTTCCCCGGGACGCTCGCCCCCGACGGCTCGGTCGACCGGGCCGCCCTGCGCAACGCCGTGCTGGGCGAGCCCGAGCGCCTGCGCCGCCTCGAATCCCTGGTCCACCCCCTGGTGCGTCAGGCGCGGGACGACTTCCTCGCCACCCACGCCGCGGCGCCGCTCGTCGTGCTCGACGTGCCGCTGCTGTTCGAGACCGGCGGCGAGGCGGGGTGCGACGCCGTCGCGGTGGTCACCGCCCCGCCCGAGGTGCAGCGCGCCCGGGTGCTGGCCCGGCCGGGCATGACCGGGGAGGCCTTCGCGCAGATCCTGGCCAAGCAGATGCCCGACGCCGAGAAGCGCCGGCGCGCCGACTTCTTGATCGAGACCGACCGGGGCTTCCCCCATGCCGAGGCGCAGGTCGACGCGGTGATCGCCGCGGCGGCGGCGAGGCGGGCCGGTTAACGCTTCGTCGCTACACCGGTCGGAACCATTCTCACAGGGGAGCCGCAGGATGCTGCGCGAGATCGTCCTCGACACCGAGACCACCGGCACCGAGGCCAAGACCGACCGGCTGATCGAGATCGGCTGCATCGAGCTCCTCAATCACATCCCGTCGGGGCGCGAGTTCCACCGCTACATCAACCCGCAGCGGCCGGTCTCGGAGGGGGCGTTCCGGGTCCACGGCCTCTCCGACGCGTTCCTCTCCGACAAGCCGCTCTTCGCGCAGATCCTGCCCGACTTCCTGGACTTCTGCGGCGACGCGACGCTCGTGATCCACAACGCCGCCTTCGACGTCGGCTTCCTCAACGCCGAGTACGCGCGCCTGGGCGACAAGGCCCCGCCCCTGATCGACCTGGCCTCCGTCGTCGACACCCTGGCGCTCGCCCGCCGCAAGCATCCGGGGGCGGCCAACAACCTCGACGCGCTCTGCTCGCGCTACGGCATCGACAATTCCCGCCGCACCAAGCACGGCGCGCTCCTCGATTCGCAGATCCTCGCCGAGGTCTATATCGAGCTGCTCGGCGGCAAGCAGACGACGCTCGGGCTGACGGTGGACGGCAATGCCGGCCCGGCCGGTCCCTCCTTGCGTGCGGCCCCCGTCGAGCACGGCCCCCGCCCGACCCGCAGCCGGCTCACCGATGCCGAGCGGGCGGCGCATGCCGCGTTCTCGGCGGGGCTGGGTGAGAAGGCGATCTGGCGGGATTATCTGGGGGAGGCGGGCTGAGGCGCCCGTCGAGGGGAGGCTCTCTCAGGCGGCCGGGATGTCGATCAGGGGAAAATCGTCGCCTTTGAAAAGGAGTGGCATCCGGTAGATCTGGGCACAGGCGCAAGCGAAGCAATCTCCGAAATTGAGCCCGGCGGGATGACGGCCTTTGCCATAGCGATCGAACGCTTCGATCGCGCCGTCGGCCACCCTGGGAGGCAGGGCGACAACCTCGACCGACGCGAGCGTGAGGTAGTCGCGCATGGCCCGCTGCACGTTGGTAAGTGGCAGGTTGAGGATGCGGGCGAGTGCGACCTTCGTCTCCCAGACCGCGAGTGGCGATGTAACGCGCTGGTGAGCCTGCTGAAGGCGCGCGACGAGGGCCGCCGCATCCGGCTCGCCGGCGAGGATCGCGGTCGATGCGGAGCATCGATGAACATCACGGATCCTCGTACAACCCGTCGATGAAGGCCTTGTCGGCGGGGCGAGGATTTGGGCCGGCCTGTTCTCGAAGTCCGCGCGCGAAGGCGATCGACTGGGCGACGAGATCGAACTTGTTCTTCTCGCGATCGATTTCGCTGCGCAGGGCCTGCCGCACCGCCTCGGTCTTGGTGGTGCGCCTGAGTGACGCCAGTGCCCGAGCGAGTGCGTCGACCTCTGGATCCTTGGCGAAAAGGGCCTGGCCTGTTCCACGCGGAGATAAAGAATATCCACCGAGGATATTCCAGGCGAGATGCGGAGCCAAGCCTGCTCAACTCGACGGGTGGAGGATCATACCAACGGTCGTTGAAAGCGACCTTTGATTCCGTTCTCGAATCTTCGCCAAGCCGCTGGCCTGGCATCGAACATTCGAGATGAGCCGACGGCCTGATGCAGCGGCATATCCGGGCGAAGGAGCGGACGGCGGCCGAGGCGGCATGACGGAGCCTCGTGTCGCGGATCTCACGCGCGGCAGGATCAACGCGTTTCCACGCGACGATCTCGTCGCCCTCCTGGCCGCAGCCGGGCTGCATGCCAAGCTTCGCATCCCGGACGCGGCCTGATCCGGGCGGCGCCCGGCCTCCACCGAGACCGGGCGCTCCGAACCTCCGCCTACTCCGCCGCCTTCATGTAGCTCTCCACCGGCGGACAGGCGCAGACCAGGTTGCGGTCGCCATAGGCGTTGTCGACCCGGTTGACCGGCGGCCAGTACTTGTCGACCCGGAAGGCGCCGGCCGGGAAGCAGGCAGCCTCGCGGGAATAGGGCCGCTCCCAGGCGCCGATCAGGTCCTCGACCGTGTGGGGGGCGTTCTTGAGCGGGTTGTCGGCCCGGTCCATCCGGCCCTCCTCGATCGCCCGGATTTCCTCGCGGATCGCCAGCATGGCGTCGCAGAAGCGGTCGATCTCGCCCTTGGTCTCGGACTCGGTCGGTTCGATCATCAGCGTGCCGGCCACCGGCCAGCTCATCGTCGGCGGGTGGAAGCCGCAATCGATCAGGCGCTTCGCGATGTCCTCGACGCTGACGCCCGCGCTCTTCATCAGCGGGCGGGCATCGATGATGCATTCATGCGCCACGCGCCCATGCGTGCCGGTGTAGAGAACCTCGTAGGCTCCGGCGAGGCGCTTGGCGATGTAATTGGCGTTGAGGATCGCGATGCGGGTGGCTTGCGTGAGACCCCGCCCGCCCATCAGCAGGCAGTAGCTCCAGGAGATCGGCAGGATCGCCGCCGAGCCGTACGGGGCCGCCGAGACCGAGAACTCGCGCCCGTCGGTCTCCACGTGGCCGGGCAGGAACGGGATCAGGTGCGCCTTGACGCCGATCGGCCCCATGCCGGGCCCGCCGCCGCCATGCGGGATGCAGAACGTCTTGTGCAGGTTGATGTGGCTGACATCGGCCCCGATGTCGCCCGGCCGGGCGAGGCCGACGAGGGCGTTGAGGTTGGCGCCGTCGAGATAGACCTGGCCGCCATGGGCGTGGGTGATGTCGCAGATCTCCCGCACCGCCTCCTCGAACACCCCGTGGGTGGACGGGTAGGTGATCATGCAGGCGGCGAGGTCTTTTCCGTGCTTTTCCGCCTTGGCGCGGAAATCGGCCACGTCGACGTTGCCGTTGCGGTCGGCCCCGACCACCACGACGGTCATGCCGCACATCTGCGCCGAGGCCGGGTTGGTGCCGTGGGCCGAGGACGGGATCAGGCAGATCGTGCGGTGCCCCTCGCCGCGCGACAGGTGGTAGACGCGGATCGCCAAGAGGCCCGCATACTCGCCCTGCGCGCCGGAATTCGGCTGCATGGAGATCGCCGCGTAGCCGGTGATGTCGGCGAGTTTCTGCGAGAGATCGGCGATCATCTCGGCGTAGCCCTCGGCCTGATCCTTCGGCGCGAAGGGATGCAGCTCCGAGAATTCCGGCCACGAGACCGGCAGCATCTCGGCGGTCGCGTTGAGCTTCATCGTGCAGGATCCGAGCGGGATCATCGCCCGGTCGAGGGCGAGGTCGCGGTCGGCGAGGCGACGCATGTAGCGCGTCATCTCGCTCTCGGCCCGGTTCATGTGGAAGATCGGGTGGGTCAGGTAATCGGAGGTGCGCTCCAGATCGACCGGCAGGCGCGGCTCGGGCCAGGATTCGTCGTACGTGAGCGCGTCGCCCCCGAAGGCGCGCCACACCGCCTCGATGATGTCGGGCCTCGTGCGCTCGTCGACCGTGATGCCGATCCGGTCGCTGCCGACCTTCCGCAGGTTGATCCCGTTGGCGACGGCGTTCTTCAGGATCACGCCCTGGAACGGCCCGACCGTCACGGTGATCGTGTCGAAGAAGGCGTCCGGATGGGTCTCGAAGCCGAGCCGGTTCAAGCCCGCGGCGAGCCGGGTCGCGTCGCGGTGGATGCGCATCGCGATCGCCTTGAGCCCGCGCGGCCCGTGGAACACCGCGTACATCGAGGCGATGACCGCCAGCAGCACCTGGCTGGTGCAGATGTTCGAGGTCGCCTTCTCGCGCCGGATATGCTGCTCGCGGGTCTGGAGCGCGAGCCGGTAGGCGCGGTTGCCACGGGAATCGACCGAGACGCCGACGATGCGCCCGGGGAGCGCCCGCTTGTGGGCTTCCCGCGTCGCCATGTAGGCGGCGTGGGGTCCGCCATAACCCATCGGCACGCCGAAGCGCTGCATCGAGCCGACGGCGATGTCGGCCCCCATCTCGCCCGGCGGCTTCAGGACCGTGAGCGCCAGCGGATCGGCCGCCACCACGGCGATGGCCCCGGATTCGTGCAGGCGCGCGAACACGTCGGTGAAGTCGTGGGCCGCGCCCTCGACGCCCGGATACTGGACGATCGCGCCGAACACGGCCGCGGGGTCGAGGTCGGTGAAGGGATCGCCGACGACGATCCGCCAGCCGAAAGGTTCGGCCCGGGTCTTCAGCACCGCGATGGTCTGCGGCAGGCACTGCGCGTCGACGAAGAAGGTGTCGGGCTTCGCTGTCGCGATGCGACGGGCCATGCCCATCGCCTCGGCGGCGGCGGTCGCCTCGTCGAGGAGGGAGGCGTTGGCGATGTCGAGCCCCGTCAGGTCGCTGACGCAGGTCTGGAAGTTGAGGAGCGCCTCGAGCCGGCCCTGGCTGATCTCGGGCTGATAGGGCGAGTAGGCCGTGTACCAGGCCGGGTTCTCGAAGATGTTGCGCTGGATCGCCGGCGGCATCGTGGTGCCGTGATAGCCCTGGCCGATCAGCGAGGTCAGGAGCTTGTTCTTGTTGGCGGTGGCGCGCAGGCGCTCGATCGCCCGGCGCTCCGACAGGGCGGCGCCGAACTCGGTCGCGTCCCTCTGGCGGATGCCGGCCGGCAGGGTCTCGTCGATCAGGGCGTCGAGGCTCTCGGCACCGACCACCTCCAGCATGCCGGCGATCTCGTCCACCGACGGGCCGATATGGCGGCGGTTGGCGAAGTCGTAGGGATCGTACTTGTCCATCGGCATGGGGGAGTTGCCCTGATCGGCGCCGCGTGGGGCGGCTCGAAAGCGAATGGCGGAGCCGTGCGACCCCGCCCGTCGAGACGGATGTCGGCTCAGCCGACGAAGGCGCGGTAGGCCGCTTCGTCCATCAATCCGTCGAGCTGCGACGGGTCGCTGAGGCGGACGCGGTAGAGCCAGCCGGCGCCCTGCGGATCCGTGCCGACGCTCTCCGGGTTGCTTACCGCATCCTCGTTGACCTCGGTCACCTCGCCGTCCACCGGCGCGTAGACGTCGGAGGCTGCCTTGACCGATTCCACCACCGCGGCGGCGGCGCCCTTGGTCAGCGTGGCACCGACCTTCGGCAGCTCGACGAAGACGAGGTCGCCGAGCTGCTCGGCGGCGTGGTCGGTGATCCCCACCGTCGCCACATCGCCCTCCAGGCGCAGCCACTCGTGCTCGTCGGTGTATTTCAGCATGAAACTTCCCTTTCTTCAGGACCGTTTGAAGCCGGCGGGACGGAACGGCAGCGGCACCACCGTGCAGGGCAGGCGCTGGCCGCGCACCTCGGCGAAGACGGGAGTGCCGGGCACGGCGAGCGGGCGCGGCAGCACCCCCATGGCGATCGGCCCGTCGAGGCTCGGCCCGAAGCCGCCGGAGGTGACCCGGCCGACCGCCTCGGAGGCATCGGCGGTCTGGTAGAGCGCCGCACCGGCCCGTACCGGGGTGCGCCCCTCCGGCCGCAGGCCCACCCGCAGGCGCGCCGGCGCCTCTTCCAGCTCGGCCAGGATGCGCTCGGACCCCGGAAAGCCGCCGGCCCGGGCACCGCCGCGGCGGCGCACCTTCGGGATCGCCCAGGACAGGCCGGCCTCGACCGGCGAGGTCTCGTGGTCGATGTCCGAGCCGTGCAGGCACAGGCCCGCTTCGAGGCGCAGCGAATCGCGGGCGCCCAGGCCGATCGGCTTCACCTCCGGATCGGCAAGCAGCGCCCGGGCGAGCGCCAAGGCGGATTCGGCCGGCAGCGCGATCTCGAACCCGTCCTCGCCGGTATAGCCGGAGCGGACGACCACGCCGTCCTCGCCGTTGAAGGTGACGGTGCGCGCATCCATGAACCGCATCTCGGCCACCACCGGCAGGTGGCGGGCGAGCGCGGCTTCCGCCCCCGGACCCTGGAGCGCGATCAGCGCTCGGTCGAGCGGCTCGACCGTGCACTCGGTGCCGATCGCGTCGAGGAGATGAGCGAGGCCGGCGGCCTTGTTGGCGGCGTTGACGACCAGGAGGTAGTGGTCGCCCAGGTTGGCGAGCATGAGGTCGTCGAGGATGCCGCCGCCCTGCGTGGTGAAGAAGCCGTAGCGCTGGCGCCCGGGAGCGAGGCCGAGAACGTCGATCGGCAGCACCGTCTCGAGGCCGCGGGCGGCGTCCGCAAGGTCGCCGGAGCGGGCCCGCACCGCGATCTGGCCCATATGCGAGACGTCGAACAGCCCGGCGGCCTTGCGGGCATGCAGGTGCTCCTTGAGCAGCCCGAGCGGATATTGCAGCGGCATCAGATAGCCGGCGAACGGCACCATCCGGGCGCCGGCCTCCTGGTGCAGGGCGTGCAGCGGCGTCTGGAGCAGGCTGGAGGCCGTGTCGGCGGTCATCGGAATGGAGGCTCCCGCGTATCCGGGCGTGAGCGAGCCGGCGACCCCGTGTCCCTTGCCGAGCCGTCCGGCGAGGAAACATCACGGGAAGGCCGGTCCCGCACGGCCTGATTTTGCCGGGGAGCTTAGGACAAAAGTGCCATTGACGCTACCCGGCGAGCGCTGCCGCCTGTGCGCCCGATGCCAGGACGGAACGGGCGGCGCCGGCGGTACTCCTTGGCAAGATCGACCGCGCACGACCGATCTCGCGAAAATGTTTTGCGCTTTCGGTCGGGAAGGCGGCAAACGAAGCAGCTTCTGCCGCGACCGGGGAATTATCCTGGCGCCATCGATGGGAGAAACGACGCCATGAGCGCGAGCGCCAAGCCGATCCCGGCCGTGCCGGTCAACGAGAACGACCGCCCGAACGGTCAAGCCATCCTGGGCCCGCGCGGCGTGGCCGATCCGGATCCGGCCGAGACCGCGGACTGGCTCGCCTCGCTCGAATCGGTGCTCCGCCACGGTGGCGCCGCCCGGGCCCGCTTCCTGCTCGACCGGCTGGAACAGAAGGCGCGCGAGATCGGAATCGTCGAGGAGGCGCCGCCCTACTCGCCCTACCGCAACACCATTCCGCTGGAGAAGCAGCCGCCCTATCCGGGCGACCTCGCGGTCGAGGAGCGCCTCACCTCGATCATGCGCTGGAACGCGCTCGCCATGGTGGTGCGGGCCAACATGGCCTATGGCGAACTGGGTGGCCACGTCGCCTCCTACGCCTCGGCCGCCGAGATCTTCGAGCTCGGCTTCAACCATTTCTTCCAGGCCGGCGACGCCTCCGGGGCCGGCGCCGACCTGGTGTTCTTCCAGCCGCATTCGGCGCCCGGCGTCTATGCCCGCGCCTTCCTGGAGGGGCGGCTCTCCGAGACCAACCTGAAGCATTACCGCCAGGAGATCGCCGGCGAGGGCCTGTGCTCCTATCCCCATCCCTGGCTGATGCCCGACTTCTGGCAGGTGCCGACCGGCTCGATGGGCATCGGGCCGATGAACGCGATCTACCAGGCGCGCTTCATGCGCTACCTGAGCGACCGGGGGCTCGCCGACACGAGCGGCCAGCACGTCTGGGGCGTGTTCGGCGACGGCGAGATGGACGAGCCGGAATCGATCGGCGCCCTGACGCTGGCGGCGCGCGAGAAGCTCGACAACGTCACCTTCGTCATCAACTGCAACCTGCAACGCCTCGACGGGCCGGTGCGCGGCAACGGCCAGATCATCCAGGAGCTGGAGAGCGTCTTCCGCGGCGCCGGCTGGAACGTCGTGAAGGTGCTGTGGGGCTCGGAATGGGACGCGATCTTCGCCCGCGACACCAACCACGCCCTGCTGCGCCGCTTCGCCGCCACGGTGGACGGCAAGTACCAGACGCTGGGAGCGAAGGACGGCGCCTACAACCTCGCCCACTTCTTCGGTGAGGACGAGGAGGTGAAGGCGCTGGTCTCCCACATGTCGGACGGCGACGTCGACAAGCTCAAGCGCGGCGGTCACGATTTCCGCAAGCTCTACGCGGCCTTCGCCGCCGCCAAGGCGACCAAGGGCCGCCCGACCGTGATCCTGGCCAAGACCAAGAAGGGCTACGGCATGGGCGGCGCGGGCGAATCGCGCATGACCGCCCACCAGGCCAAGAAGCTCGACACCGACGCCCTCAAGGCGTTCCGGGATCGCTTCGCCCTGCCGCTCACCGACGCGCAGGTCGAGCGGCTGGAATTCTACAAGCCCGACGAGAACAGCCGCGAGCTGCGCTACCTGCGCGAGCGCCGCGAAAAGCTCGGCGGCTTCCTGCCCAAGCGTCGTCGCACGGCGGCCCATGTCACCGTGCCGGATCTCTCCACCTATGCGGGCTTCGCGCTGGAAGCCGACGGCAAGGAGATGTCCACCACCACCGCGGCGGTGCGGCTGTTCAGCAGCCTGATCAAGCACAAGGAGCTGGGCCCACGGGTCGTGCCGATCGTCGCCGACGAGGCGCGTACCTTCGGCATGGCGAACCTGTTCCGGCAGGTCGGCATCTACTCGCCGCTGGGCCAGCTCTACGAGCCGGAGGATGCCGGCTCGATGCTCTACTACAAGGAGTCCCGCGACGGTCAGCTCCTGGAGGAGGGCATCACGGAAGCCGGGGCGATCTCGTCCTGGGCCGCGGCCGCGACCTCCTACAGCGTCCACGGCCTCGCGATGCTGCCGTTCTACATCTACTACTCGATGTTCGGGTTCCAGCGCGTCGGCGACCTGATCTGGGCGGCGGCCGACCAGCGTGCCCGCGGCTTCCTCATCGGCGCGACCGCCGGCCGCACCACGCTCGGCGGCGAGGGTCTGCAACACCAGGACGGTTCGAGCCACCTCGTCGCTGCGACGATCCCGAATTGCCGCGCCTACGACCCGGCCTTCGCCTACGAGATGGCGGTGATCCTCGATCACGGCGCCCGCGACATGATGGAGCGCGACGTGGACGCGTTCTATTACGTGACCGCGATGAACGAGAACTACGCCCAGCCCTCGATGCCGGCGGGCGTGCGGGACGGAATCATCCGCGGGATGTACCGTTTTGCCGGCTACGGAGACGGTGAGCCGGCTATCCGTCTCCTCGGTTCCGGTGCGATCCTGCCGGAAGTCATTGCGGCCGCAAAGCTTCTCGCCGCGGAATGGGGCATCGCCACCGAGGTCCACAGCGTCACGAGCTTCAGCGAACTCGCCCGCGAGGCCCGCGAGGTCGAGCGCGCGAACCGTCTGAATCCCGGCCTGCCGCCGAAGCGCAGCCTCGTCGAGGAGTCGCTGTCAGGGTCCGCCCCGGTCGTCGCCGCCACGGACTACGTCCGTGCCTACCCACAGCTGATCGCGACCGCGATCCAGGCCCGCTTCGTGACTTTGGGCACCGACGGCTTCGGCCGCAGCGACACCCGCAGCGCCCTGCGCGCCTTCTTCGAGGTCGATCGGCACCACGTCGCGGTGGCGGCCCTCGCGGCGCTCGCCGACGACGGCAAGCTCGACCGGGCGAAGGTGGCGGAGGCGGTGGCGCGCTACGGCCTCAGCCCGAACCGGCCGGCACCCTGGACGGTGTGAGGCGTCAAGCGCCTGTGAAGGCTCGTGCTTTCCCTCCCCCGGATGACGGGCCCGTCCGGGAGAAATAGACGGCGCGGGTTTGCTCGTCTCCCGGCCCGCGGGACGAGGAGCAAACCCGCGCCTCTCCATTCTCCGCCCAGCTCCGGCTTGTGCGGGAGATTGAGGAGCCGGGCCCGTACGGCGAAGGACTTCGATCGGCCCTGCCGCGGACTTAAGCACACCCCGCCCCCCTCACCCACGGGATTGACGCACCGGGGAAGACGCGGCCTGATCCCCGCAACGCCGGCCCACGAAGCACCGGCCCGAGGGGAGACGCCAGGATGGCGCGAGGCGCTGAGCAGGCTGCGATGCGGAGCATTGCGGGAGCCGACCCCCTGGCGTCCGACGATCCGGTGCGGGCGCGGCTCGACGCCCTGCGGACCGGCCTCGAAGCGGGGCTGATCGGCGCGTCCGGCCTCGTCGAGCGGCTCTTGATCGGGCTCCTCACCGGCGGCCACCTGCTGATCGAGGGGGCGCCGGGGCTGGCCAAGACCCGGGCGGTGAAGCGCCTCGCCGACGGGCTCCATACGGGCTTTGCCCGCATCCAGTGTACCCCCGACCTGATGCCCGCCGACCTCACCGGCACCACGGTCTGGCGGCCCGACGGCGGCCGGTTCGAGTTCCTGGCCGGCCCCCTGTTCCACTCCCTGGTGCTGGTCGACGAGGTCAACCGCGCGCCGCCCAAGGTGCAGTCGGCGCTCCTCGAGGCGATGGCCGAGCGGCAGGTCACGGTGGCGGGCACCACCCACCCGCTGCCCGATCCCTTCATGGTGGTGGCGACCCAGAACCCGATCGAGCATGCCGGCACCTTCCCGCTGCCGGAGGCGCAGCTTGACCGGTTCCTGCTCCACGTCGTGGTGGGGATGCCGGACGAGGCCTCCGAGCGCCGCATCCTCGACCTCGTCGAGGGCGAGATGAACGAGGAGGCCGCGCCGATGCCGGTGCGGCTCACCGCCGAGGAGCTGCGCGCCGCCCGCGCCGCTGCGCTCAAGACCCACGTCTCGCCGGCGCTCAAGGACTTCCTGGTCCGCCTCGTCGCCGCCACCCGCGGCGGGCCGGCGGCAGCGGATCTGCGCAGCGCCATCGAGCACCCGGTCTCGCCCCGCGGCACCCTGGCCCTGATGCTCGCCGGCAAGGCCCGGGCCTACCTGCACGGGCGCGACCACGTGGTGCCGGACGACGTCGTGGCGCTCGCCGGCGATGCCCTGGCCCACCGCCTCGCGCTCACCTGGCGCGCCGCCGCCGAGGGGCAGACCGCCCGCGCCGTGGTGGCCGGCCTCCTCGACCGGGTGCGGCCCCTCTGACGATGGTCCCGATTGCGGCGCGGCCGCTTCCCGGCACGGATCCGCTGCGCGCCCCCGGCATCGCCGTCGAGGCCGGCCTGCTCATGGGCCTGCGCCATCTCGCCCGCCGCGGCACCGGGGCGACGAACCGGGCCCGGTCGGGGCTGCCCGGCGGCATCGTCACCCGGCGGCGCGGGCGCGGCAGCGAGCCCGACGATGTGCGCCTCTGGGCCGAGGGCGACGACGTGCGCCACATCGACCGCAACGCCACCGCCCGCACCGGCACGCTCCACGTCCGCACCCACCACGAGGAGCGCGACCGCGCCGTGGTGATGCTGGCGGATTTCCGGCCCTCGATGCTGGTCGGCACCCGCCGCGCCCTGCGCTCGGTCGCCGCCGCCGAGGCGCTGGCGCTGCTCGGCTGGCGCATCGCCGGCGATGGCGGCCGGGTCGGGCTGTGCGCCGCCGCTCCCGAGCCGGCGCTGCTGCCGCCGCGGCCCGGCGGGCGCGGCATGGCCGCCCTGTGCCAGGGCCTCGCCCGGGCGCACGCGACGGCGCTCGCGGCCGATTCCCGGGCCGATCCGCCGTTGGGCCCGGCCCTGGAGCGGGCCCGCGCCCTGCTGCCGGCGGGCGGGCACCTCGTCCTGGCGAGCGCCCTCGACGCACCCGGCGATGGTTTCCAGGAGGTTCTGGCGGCGCTGGCCGAGCGGATCACGGTGAGCCTGATCCTGGTGAGCGACGCCTTCGAGCGCGAGCCCCCGCCCGGCCTCTATCCCTACGCCACGCCGGACGGGCAGCGCGGCACCGCGCGGATCGGGCGTCAGCGGCCGGTGCCGGAGGAGCGCGCCGCGGGCCTCGCCCGTCTCGGCGTCACGGTGGTGCGCCTCGACGCCGAGACCGGGCCGGAGGGTTTCGCGCCCCTGATGGAGCGGCTCGATGCCGTGCTGTGACGGGGCGCTCGCCGGGCTTCGCGGGCTGCAT
The DNA here is from genome assembly GCF_011043735.1 of Methylobacterium sp. DB0501. Taxonomy (GTDB): domain Bacteria; phylum Pseudomonadota; class Alphaproteobacteria; order Rhizobiales; family Beijerinckiaceae; genus Methylobacterium; species Methylobacterium alsaeris. The sequence continues at coordinate 96,965 of NZ_JAAKGV010000011.1, forward strand.
GCCCCGCCCGATCCCGGGCTGGTGCGGCTCGACATGCTGGCGGCCGTCATCGCCGGCTTGGCGCTCGCCGCCCTCGCGGCCTGGCTCGCGCCGCGGTGGCGGGGCCGCCCGATCCGCCGCGCCGCGCTCGCCGAACTCGCCGCCGCCCGGGCCCTGCCGCCTCCGGAGCGCCGCGTCGCCCTGGCGCGCCTGAGCCGCCGGCTCGCCCGCAGCCTCGGGGTCGAGGGGCCGGCGGGCCTCGACGCCGCCCTGCGCACCGATTTCTTCGGCGACGGTCCCGGCCGGGCGCTGACCGAGAACCTCTACGCCCCGGGCCCGGCGCCCGACCTCGCCGAGGCCGAGGCCGGCCTCGCCCGCCTTCTCGCGCGGCTGCGGGCCTGAGACGATGGCCGGATTCGCCACCCTCGATTTCGCAGCTCCGCTCGCCGGCCTGCTCCTGCCGCTGCCGCTCCTCGCCGCGCGCTTCCTGCCGCCGAAGGCGGGGACCAGCGGCGCCCTGACGGTGCCCGCCTCCCTCGTCGCCGGGCTCGACCGCGGCGGGCCGCTCGCCGCCGGGACGAAGGCGCGCGCCGCCCTGACCTGGCTCGTCTGGGTCGCCCTCGTCGCGGCCCTCGCCGGGCCGCGGATGGTCCTGCCGGGGGCGGCCTTGCCGGCCTCGGGAAGGGACATCGTGCTCGCCCTCGACCTCTCGGGCAGCATGGAGCGGATCGACTTCTCGCTCGACGGCCGCAACACCTCGCGCCTCGCCGCGGTCAAGCGCGTCGGCGCCGACTTCATCCGCCGCCGGGCCGGCGACCGGGTCGGCCTCGTGATCTTCGCCGACCAGGCCGACGTGGCGGCGGCCCCCACCTTCGACACGCAAGCGGTGGCCCGGGCGCTGGAGGAGGCGCAGATCGGCCTCGTCGGCCGCTCGACCGGCATCGGCGACGGGCTCGGCCTCGCCCTCAAGCGCCTGAACGCCCTGCCGGGCCCGTCCAAGGTGGTGGTGCTGCTGTCCGACGGCGCCAACAATGCCGGCCAGACCACGCCGCGGGACGTCGCGGTGCTGGCCCGCGAGCTCGGCATCCGGGTCCACACCATCGCGCTCGGTCCGCGCGACCTCGCCGACGCGAATGGCGAGCAGGACGTGGTCGATTCCGAGGCGCTCCGCGACGTGGCGGCGACGAGCGGCGGCCGGTTCTTCCGGGTCCGCACCACCGACGACCTCGCCGGCGTCGCCGACAGCATCGATGCCCTCGAGGGCGGCCGCGACCGGGCCCCGCCGGTGCCCTTGCGCCGCGACCTGTGGCCCTGGCCGGGCGGGCTGGCGCTACTCTCCGCCCTCGTGCTCCTGCTGACCCGGAGGGCGGCGTGACCGAGGCCTTCACCCTCCTGCGTCCCTGGTGGCTCCTCGCCCTGCCGGTCCTGGGTCTGCTCGCCTGGCGCGCCGCCCACCGCTCCGCCCCCTTGGGCGACTGGGTCCGGGCGGTCGAGCCGCACCTGATGGCGGCGCTCCAGGCCCGCGGGGCGGTGCGGCCGGGCCGGCGCGGCGGGCAATGGCTGCTGGTCGCGGCCTGCACCCTCCTCGCCCTCGGCCTCGCCGGGCCGGCCGTGGAGCGCCGCGACACCGCGGGCTTTCGCAACCTCGACGCGACGATCGTCGCCCTCGACCTGTCGCGCTCGGTCGCCGAGGGCGGGCGCCTCGGCGAGGCGAGGGTCCTGGCGCAGGGGCTGGCGGAGGCCGCCGGCACCAAGGCGGTCGCCCTCGTCGCCTATGCGGGCGACGCCTACCTTGCCGCGCCGCCGACCACCGACCGCGATACCCTGGGGACGATCCTGTTCGTCCTCGACGGCACCACCGTGCCCGACCGCGGCAGCCATCCGGCCCGGGCGCTGGCGCTCGCCCGCCGGACGCTGGCCGAGAGCGCGGTGGTGACCGGCGACGTGGTGCTGGTGACCGATGGCGGCGGCCTCGACGAGGCCGCCTCCCGCGAGGCGGCGGCGCTGGCGAGCGACGGCCACCGGCTGCACACGATCCTGGTGCCGGCGGGTCCCGCCCTGCCGCCCGACGCGCCGCGGCCGGACGGCGCCGGGCTCGCCCGCCTCGCCGCCCTCGGCGGCGGCGCGGCCGGCAGCCTCGACGCGCCGGCCCCGGTCCTGGCCGCGGTGTCGGAGAGCGTCGCCCGCCACCTGGCGGAGGGGGGCTACGCGGTGCTGGCCTGGCAGGATCTCGGACGCTTCCTCGCCGGCCTCGCGCTGGTGCCGGTCCTGCTCCTCTTCCGGCGGAGTGCCTGATGCGGATCCTGCCGGCCGCCGGGGCCGTCCTCCTGCTGGGGCTCGCCGTCGAGCCCGCGGCGCTCGCCCGCCTGCTCCTCGGGGCCGGGATGCCGGGGCTGGCCGCCCGCGTCAGCGACGACCCGGCCTGGCGCGGCACCGCCCTCTACGCCGCGGGCCGCTACGCGGAAGCCGCCGAGGCCTTCTCGGGCTCGCCCTACAACCGCGGCAACGCCCTGGCGCTCGCCGGCGACCTCAAGGGGGCGCTCGCCTCCTACGAGGCGGCGGTCGCCCGCGACCCGTCGGACGAGGACGCCAGGGCCAACCGCGAGCTGATCGCGCGCCTCCTCGACACGCCGGACGCCCCCGGCGGCCGCACCGCCGGCCAGGCCAACGCCCAGGCCGACGCCACCACCCGCTACGCCACCAAGACCGAATCGGATGCCAACGATCCCGGCACCGCCTCCAGCGGCGAGGGCCTGGCCGGCCATCGCGAGGCGTCCTCGGCGGCCGATTCGCCGGGCAATTCCAAGGCCGCCCGCACCGGCCGGGCCGAACAGCGGGCGGTCGATCCCGGCCGCGGCCAGGCCCGCGGCTCGGCGAGCGACGCCGAGGGCGGCGGGCGCCAGGGCGGCGCCAATGCCAGCGTGTCCGAGGTGATCGAGCGCGAGGTGCGCCGGGTCTCGAAGAGCTTCGAGGCGCGGGAGATTCGCCCCGACCGGCACTGGCTCGCCACCCTGACCGACGATCCCGGCCGCTTCGTGCGCCTGCGGATCCTCGCCGAGCAGACCCGCCGGCGCGAGGCCGGCACCGCCGTGCAGCCCGGGAGTAACCCATGGTGAGAGGGTGCCTCGTCGCCGCCCTGGTGCTGGCCGCGGCGCCGGCGCTCGCCCCGAGGCCGGCCTCGGCCCTGGAGGACGGCGACCTGAGCCTGACCGTCACCGCCGAGGTGCCGGGCGGCGCCACGCCCTACCCGCGCGAGATGGTGCTGTTGCACATCCGCGGCACCTACCGGGCGCAGATCGCGCTCGAGGACCTGCGCCAGCCGAGCCTGCCGCATTTCGGCTGGACCCAGCTCGGCCGCGACCACTGGTCCCGCGTCACGATCCAGGGCCAGGAGGCGCGCGGCTTCGAGCGCACCGTCGCGGTGTTCCCGCAGGGACCCGGCCGCTTCGTCATCGATCCCTTCGTCCACCGCCTGACCATCGTCGACGGCGGCGAGCGCCGGGTGGTGGACGTGCGGTCCGCGCCTCTGCCCATCGAGGTCGCGGCCTGGCAGGGACCGGGCGGGCCGGATGCGCCCGAGCCCTGGTGGCTGGCCGCGCAGGACGTGACCGTGACGGACCAGTGGGAGCCCGAGCCCGAGGGCCTGAAGCTCGGCGAGCCCGCCCGCCGCACCGTGACGCTCGACGCTCGCGGCGTCACCGCCGACGCCCTGCCGCCGCGGCCCGTGCTGCGCACCCGCGGCGTCCTCACCTTCGCCGGCCCGGTCGAGCGCCAGACCCGCATCACCCCGGCGGGGCCGGTGGCCCGCGTCACCTATCGCTGGGACGTGCGCCCCGGCGTGCCCGAGCCGATCACCCTGTCGGCGATTTCGATCCCGTGGTTCGACACCCGGGCGCGGGTGATGCGCGAGGCCGAGATTCCGGCCCGCATCATCGGCGGGCGGGCCGAAAAGCCCGCCGAGGCGCCGCCGCCCCCCGCCTCGCCCTGGCGGGCGCTCCTCGCAGGTGCCCTCGCCTTCGGGCTGGGCCTCGGCGCCTGGGGCCTGCGGCAGCGCCGCGAGACGCCGGCGGCGCGCGCGCTGCGGGATCTCGCCCGGGCCGCCCGGCGGCGCGACGCGGCGGGGTTCCACGCGGCTCTCGCCCAGGCTGCCCGCCGCGACCCGGGTCTCGCCGCGGCGTGGCGCGCCGATCCGACCCTCGGCCCACGGCTCGCCGCCCTCGACGCGGCGCTCTTCGGCGAAGGCGGGGTGCCGGTGCCGGATCTCAGAGGCCTCGCCCGCGACCTCGCCCGCATCCGCCCGACCGCGGCGGTCCCGGATGCCCTCGCGCCGCTCGACGGGCCGGTGCCCGCCGGGCGCTGACCGGACGTCGCCGCGGTTCGTACGCCGTGGCTTGCCTCGACCGGCACCGACCCTGCATACCGCCCGCTCGAAGCCGCAGGGTCGCGACCAGCCATGACCGAGACCAATCCCCGCCTCGGCGCCCGCGTGATGGCGCTGATCGACGACCTCGCCCGCCACACCGACGAGCCCGGCCGGCTGACCCGGCTCTACCTGTCGCCGGCCCACCGGGCGACGGCCGAGGCGGTGCTCGGCCTGATGCGGGCGGCCGGGATGGCGGCGCGGATCGACGCCGCCGGCAGCGTGGTCGGGCGGATCGAGGGCCGCGAGCCGGGCCTGCCGGCCCTGGTGCTCGGCTCGCATATCGACAGCGTGGTCGATGCCGGGCGCTACGACGGGCCCCTCGGGGTGGCGGCGGGCCTCGCCGTGGCCGAGGAACTGCGCGGCGCGAGCCTGCCCTTCGCCCTCGAGGTGGTGGCCTTCGGCGACGAGGAGAACGTGCGCTTCCCGACCTCGCTCTCGACCTCGAAGGCCTGGGCCGGGCAGTACAAAACCGAGTGGCTGGAGGGACGCGACGCCGCCGGCACCACCTTGCGCGACGCGCTCCTCGCCTTCGGCGGCGACCCGGAGGGCATCCCGGCCCTGGCCCGGAGGCCGGGCGAGGTCGCCGGCTACCTCGAGATCCATATCGAGCAGGGGCCGGCCCTGGAGGCCGCGGCGCAGCCGGTCGGTGTGGTGTCGGGCATCGTCGGGCTCACCCGGGGGCGCTGCACCGTGACGGGCGAGGCCAACCACGCCGGAACCGTGCCGATGGGCATGCGCCGGGACGCGCTCGCGGCCGCCGCCGAGATGACGCTGGCCGTCGAGCGCCTGGGAGAGGCCGTCGCGGGCGCGGTCGCGACGGTGGGCGCGCTCGCCGTGGTGCCGGGCGCCGTCAACGTGATCGCCGGCCGGGTCGATTTCAGCCTCGACGTCCGCGCTCCCGAGGATGCGGACCGCAGCACCCTGTTCGCGGCGATCGGGGCCGAGTGTCGGGCGATCGCGCAACGCCGCGGGGTCGGCTTCACCTGCGAGACCTTCATGGACAACCCGGCGGTCGCCCTCGATCCGGGCTTCCAGGACGCCCTCGACCGGGCGGCGCGGCGGCTCGGACACGCCCCCTTGCGGTTGCCCTCGGGCGCCACCCACGACGCGGTGGCGATGGCGGCGCTCGGCCCCTCGGCGATGCTGTTCGTGCGCTGCCGCGGCGGCATCAGCCACAACCCGGCCGAAGCCATCACCCTGGATGATGCCGACGCGGCGACGCGGGTGCTGTTGGGTACGGTGCGGGATCTGGCGGGGCTGCCCGGGTGATGCCGGACCGGTCCGTCGATGCGAGACCGGGACCCTTCTTCTTTCCCCCCTCCCATTCGCGACCGCCTCCTTCGAGGCTGCCGCACACGGCAGCACCTCAGGACGAGGGCGCGGGTCGGGGACGAGTCTTGAAAACAACCGAATACGCCTGAGCGGCGAAAGAGTTCTCCGATGCAGCAGGACGAACGGACGGCCGACATCGTGGTGGTCGGCGGCGGGATGGTGGGCCTATCCTCCGCCATCGCCCTGACCGACCGCGGGCGGGACGTGCTCCTGTGCGATCCCGGCGAGGCGCGGGCGCGCACTTCCTACGGCAATGCCGGAGTGGTCAGCCGCGGCTCGATCTTCCCGATGTCGAGCCCGGCCCTGTGGGGCAAGCTGCCGGCCTACCTGCGCAACGCCGATGCCGGCCTGCGCCTGCGCCACCAGCACCTGCTGCGGGTGATGCCCTGGGCGGCGCATTTCCTGGCGAGCGCCCGGACCTCGGCCTGGCGCCGGGCGGCCGACGCGCTGGCCCCGCTCACCGGCGCGGCCTACCCCGAGCATCAGCGTCTCTCCGCGCGGGCCGGCGTGCCCCACCTCCTGCGCGAATGCGGCTGGATCAAGCTCTACCGCACGGACGCGGCCTTCGCCGGAGCACGGCTGGAGCGCGAGATCCTCCGGCATCACGGCGTTCCGTTCGAGATCCTCGACGCGGCCGGCATCCAGGCGCTGGAGCCGGCGCTGATCCGCCCCTTCGCCCGGGCGATGCTGCTGCCGGAAACCGGCGCCGTCGCCGATCCGGGCGGGCTCGTCGAGGCCTGCGAGCGGCTGTTTGCCGGACTCGGCGGGCGGACCTTGCGCACCACCGTGACTCGCCTGGAGCCGACGGCGGAAGGCTGGCGCGTCGTCCATCCCGGGGGCATGGTCCGGGCGCGTCAGGTGGTGCTGGCGACCGGGGCGGCGGCGCACGAACTCGCCCGACCTCTCGGCTACCGCTTCGCCTTCGCGGCCGAGCGCGGCTATCACCGGCACTACGCGCTCCAGCCCGGCAGCCCGGCCCTGAACCGGCCGATCTACGACACCGGCGCCGCCTCGATCCTGTCGCCGATGGGCGAGGGTCGGGTGCGGGTGCTCTCCGGCGTCGAGGTCGCCGACCGTCACGCGCCTCCGGATTATCGCCAGATCGAGGCCGCGGCCCGCGAGGCCGCCGGCACGGTGCGCCTCGGCCAGCCCCTCGACAACCGGCCCTGGCTCGGCTCCCGCCCTTCGACCCCCGACGGCCTGCCGGTAATCGGCCCCGCCCCGCGCCACGACGGCCTGATCTTCGCTTTCGGCCACGGCCATATCGGCCTCTCGACCGGCCCGATCACCGGCCAGCTGGTTGCCGACCTCGCCGCCGGTCGGGCGCCGTCGGTGCCGGTGGCGCCGTTCGCACCGGCGCGGCTGCTGGGATGGCCACGATTGTAAGGCGATCGCCTCTCCCGCACGCCGCCGCGACCGTACATCGGGCTAAATTAGCCGGCTCATAAAATGTTTTCCTGGGGAAAACGATCAATCGGATCGGGCCAGGAACTTCACCCCGACGTCGCAGCCGCGCTGGTGCACCACCTCGCAAGGCCGGGCCGGACCGTCGTCGACCTGCAGCTCGACCCGGCCCGGCAGCCGCACCGGACGTTCGAGCGCGATCTTGGCGCCCGAGCCCGAGAGGTTGAGCAGGATGCAGGCCATCGCGTCGACCGGCCTCGCCCCGTCCGGCAGCGTGATCCGGGCCGAGCGCGAGGTGCGGACCCGCTCCTCGGCCCGACGCCCCTCCAGGCCGAGCAGCCAATCGTCGAGGCTTCCGGCGATGTCGGCGACGCCTGCGGCGGTCACCTGGATGTTGCTGCTGACCTCGCCGCTGGTGCGGCGCTGGCGCTCGCTCGCCGCCGCCGTCTCGACGATGAAACCCTGCACGGCATCGATCACGCCGCGAATCGAGCCCAGGGCCTCGGCGACCTCGCGCGATACGGTCTGCATCGCGCCGATCTCGCCCGAGATCCGGCCCGTCGCCGCCTGCGCCTGGCCGGCGAGGTTCTTCACCTCGGCGGCGACCACCGCGAAGCCGCGGCCGGCGGCACCCGCGCGGGCCGCCTCGATCGTCGCGTTGAGGGCCAGGAGGTTGATCTGCTCGGCGATGGCGGTGATCGCCTCGACCACGCCGTTCATCGCCTGGGCGGCCTCGTCGAGCCGGGCGGTGGCCTGGCTCGCACGCCCCATCCGCTCCTGGATCGCGTCGACCGCCTCGCGCGACTGTCCCATCCGGTCGGCGATCGCCGTCGAGGTGCGGTGAAGCTCCTCGGAGGCGCTCGCCACCGCCTGGACCCGGGTCAGGGTCGTTTCGGCGGCGGCGATCGACCGGGACCGGACGGTCATGCTGTGGGTGACGTCGGTGGCGAACTTGATCACCTTGCAGGGGCGGCCGTTGAGGTCGAGGACGGGGGTGTAGGTCGCCTGGATCCACACCTCCCGGCCGCCCTTGCCGAGGCGCCGATAGACCGCGGCGGAGTAGCGCCCGGCGCGCAAGGCCTCCCAGAACTCGGCGTAGCTCCGGCTCTCGCCCTGGTCGGGGGTGACGAACATCCGGTGGTGGCGGCCGACGACCTCGTCGAGGCCGTAGCCCATCGCCTTCAGGAAATGGCCGTTGGCATCGAGGATGATGCCGTCCATGTCGAACTCGATCACCGCCTGCGAGCGGAGCGCCGCCTCGATCTTGCCGGCGGTGTCGGCGGCGTGCTGCTTGGCGGCGGTGATGTCGGCGGCATACTTGACGATCTTGAGCGTCCGGCCGGTCGCGTCGAGGATCGGGTTGTAGGTCGCCTGGATCCAGACCTCGCTCCCGTCCTTGCCCCGGCGCTTGAACTCGCCCGCATGGTACTCGCCGCGGGAGAGGCGGGCCCAGAAGTCGCGATAATCCGGCGACTCGGCCTCCTCCGCGGCGACGAACAGGCGGTGGTGGCGGCCGACGATCTCGTCGCGGCCGTAGCCCATGGCGGCCAGGAAGTGGGGGTTGGCGTCGAGGATCGTCCCGTTGGGGGTGAAGTGGATCACCGCCTGCGAGCGGTTGATCGCCGTGATCTGCCCGGCGGCATCGGTCGCCGCCTGTTTCTCGGCGGTGATGTCGAGGGCGACCTTGACGATCCGGACCGGCCGGCCGCGGGCATCGAGCACCGGGTTGTAGCTGGCACGGATCCAGACCTCGCGTCCGCCCTTGGCCAGGCGCCGGAACTCGGCGCTCTTGACCTCGCCCCGGCGCAGGGACGCCCAGAACGCCTCGTAGGCGGGCTCCACCGCTTCGGCGCGGTCGACGAAGAGACGGTGGTGGCGGCCCCTTACCTCGTCGAGGCCGTAGCCCATCAGCCGCAGGAAGTTCTCGTTCGCCTCGGTCAGGATCCCGTCGAGATCGAAGCCGACGACGGCCTGGGAGCGCTCGATCGCATCCAGCTTGGCGGCGGTGCTCGAGCGGCGCGCGGGGGCGAACATGGTGGAGTCCCAGGGAATTTTTTGGGCGTTCCATCGTGTATGCATGACGGCGTTTAACGTTGCGTAACGCACGCTCATCCCGCGGCCGGACGCCGCACCCTCGTACGATCGCCTGCGCGATGCAAAAAATCGGCGTTGCTCAGCCCCGCGCGAGCATCTCGCGGATGCGCGCGGCCAGGACCTCGACCACGAAGGGCTTGGTCAGGATGGCGGTGCCGGGCTCGAGCTGCCCGGTGCCGAGCGCCGCGGTCTCGGCGTAGCCGGTGATGAACAGCACCTTCAGGCCCGGCCGCCGCACGCGGGCCGCATCCGCCATCTGGCGACCGTTCATGCCTCCCGGCAGCCCGACATCGGTGACGACGAGGTCGATCCGCACGTCGGATTGCAGCACCTTGAGGCCGGCCGCGCCGTCGGCGGCCTCGATCGCGGTGTAGCCCAGATCCTCCAGCACCTCGGTCACCAGCATCCGCACGGTCGGCTCGTCGTCGACGATCAGGACGGTCTCGCCCTGCTCGGCCCGGTGTGCGTCGGCGAGGCCCGGCTGCTCCGCCTCCGTCTCGGAGGTGCCGTGGTGGCGCGGCAGGAGCAGGCGGACCGTGGTGCCGCGCCCGACCGCCGAGGCGATCCGCACCTGCCCGCCCGATTGCTGGGTGAAGCCGTAGATCATCGACAGGCCGAGGCCCGTGCCCTGCCCGAGGGGCTTGGTGGTGAAGAACGGGTCGAAGGCCCGGGCGATTACCTCGGGCGGCATGCCGCTGCCGGTGTCGGTCACGCCGAGCGACAGGTACTCGCCGGGCGGAACCTCGTGGTCGCGGGCCGCCGCGGCGTCGAGGACGAGGTTCCCGGTGGCGATGGCGATGCGGCCGCCGTCGGGCATCGCGTCGCGGGCGTTGAGGCAGAGGTTGAGCAGCGCGTTCTCGAGCTGGGGCGGGTCGACCAGCACGGTCCAGAGATCGGGCGGTCCGTCCACGGCGATCTCGATCGCCGGGCCGACGCTGCGCCGGATCAGCTCCTCCATCCCGGCGACGAGGTGGTTGACGTCGGTCGGGCGCGGGTCGAGCGTCTGGCGGCGCGAGAAGGCGAGCAGGCGGTGGGTCAGTGCCGCGGCGCGCTTGGCCGCCCCTTGCGCCGCCGCCATGTAGCGGTCGATGTCCTTGAGCCGGCCCTGGCCGATGCGGGTCTGCATCAGTTCGAGCGAGCCCGAGATGCCGGCGAGCAGGTTGTTGAAGTCGTGGGCGAGGCCGCCGGTGAGCTGGCCCACCGCCTCCATCTTCTGCGACTGGCGCAGGGCCTCCTCGGCCCGCATCAGCTCGGTGGTTCGCTCGGCGACGCGCTGCTCCAGCGTCTCGGTCAGGGCCCGCAGCATCGTGGTGGCGCGGTCGCGCTCGGCCTCGACGGCGCGGCGCTCCTCCACGTCGATGAGGACGCCGGGAAAGCTCAGCGGCGTCCCGTCGGGGGCGTGGTCGACCCGCCCGTTCGCCTCGAGCCAGTAGTAGTTCCCGTCGGCGCGCCGGGTGCGGTACTGATGCGCGTAGGCGCCGCCGCGGATCACCACCGCGTCGATCGCCGCGATCACGCCGGCCCGGTCGTCCGGATGTACCGTCTCGATCACCTGCTCCAGGCTCAGGCCGTCGCGGCCCAGATGCGGATCGAGGCCGAAGCTGCGGGCGAAGGCCTCGTCGACGGTGAAGCGGTCGGTCGGCAGGTCCCAGAACCAGGTCCCGATGATCGCCCCGGCGCCGAGGGCGAGCTGGACCCGCTCGATGTTCTGCCGGGCGATCGCCTCGCTCTCCTGCAGGCGCCGCGTCGCGGTCACCTGGGCGGTGGTCTCGTTGGTGAGGATGAACAGGCCGGCGGCGCGGCCCTCGCCGTCGAGCACCCGCGAGTAGGAGAAGGTCCACCAGGTCTCGGCCTCGCCCCGGTCGGTGCCGAGCTTCCACGGCAGGTCGACGAAGCGCCGGCTGCGTCCCGCGAAGGCATCGTCGATGATGGGCTTGGCCTGCTCCCAGCCATCGGCCCAGACCCGGTCGAAGCGTTCGCCCATCGCCCAGTCGAGGCGGGGCCCGAGCAGCGGGAAGTAGGTCTCGTTGAAGAAGAAGTGCAGGTCCTGCCCCCAGGCCAGGATCATGCTCTCGGGCGAGTTCAGCACCAGGGAGAGCGCCGTGCGCAGGGTCTCGGGCCACGTCTCCGGAGGCCCGAGCGGATGATCGGACCAGTCGCGCGCGCGAATCATCTCGGCCGCGCGGCCACCGCCGGCCAGGAACGGAAGGGGGTCGGTCATCGGCGTCGCGGCCGGTTCATCGAAGACAGGCCGGGCTTGCATCGCTGCGAAACGCTCCGGCGGGTCTCGAGGTCCTGTCCGCACCCGGCTGCCGCGCCACCGCAGAAATCTCCGTGCGCGCCGTCCCGGCGCCCGCGACACGGTCTCGGTTCCGTCCGCGCCCGCTTCCACAACCCGACTCGGGCGTCCGTGTCAACGCGGACCGGACGCACCGGGGGCGGCGCGGCGCGGGCCCGCCCGGCTCGCCGTCCCCTCAACGCCGCTCCTTGCGGCGGAAGATGAGGTTTTCGCCCTGCGGCGGCAGCTCCTCGAACAGGGTCGCGAGCGCCCCCCTGACCGCAGCGTCGCTGCCCGGGCGGAAGCGGTCGTGCGTCTCCACGATGATCATTCCCACGGCCGACAGCCAGCCCGTGTCGCCGTCGGACATCAGCTCGATCTCGGCGCCCTCGATGTCGACCTTCAGGATATCCACCTCCGCGCATCCGCTGGCGCGCATGATGCTGGACATGGTCATGCTCGGGACGACCTCCCCGTCGGGCACGGCGTTCCGCGACGTCTGGAAGCCCCAGCTCTCCAGGCTCGCGCCGTCCTCGCCCTGCCGGCGCAGGCTGACGACGCCGTCGTCGGACCAGATCGCGGCGTGGTGGGCCGTCACCCGCGGCCCGAGCGCCCGGGTATTCTCGATGGCGGCGTCCAGGTTGGCCCGGTCCGGCTCGACCATCGTGATGCTGGCCTCCGGATAGCGCAGCCCGAAGTAGATGCTCGCGTAGCCGACATTCGCCCCGAGATCGATGATGGTCCGCGCCGAGGACGGCAGCGCCGCGGATTCGTATTCCCGCGCGACGAAGACCTGCTCGAAGACAGCCATATCGGTGGTTCCGAGGCGGATCGCGACTTCGTAGCCGGTCCCGGGCAGCCGGACCCTCAGCCCCGATGCCCGGAACAGTTCTTTCCGGAGGGACACCCAGTTCAAGGCGCCGAGATCGACGGGCTCGATCCCGTGCTGCATGTAGATGTCGCCGTGCGCAACGTATCTGTCGGCCCCGTGCCGATTCCACTCGATCGCCATGATGCCATCGTCGAGAGTATATGTTCCGCGGTCTCCATGCTCCCGGTGGACGACGATGCCATCCGGGTACAAGTCGAGATGGCCGGTCCAGTTGGGATGCAAGGCTCGCAGTGTTCGGAGCGGCGGCTGCTTCTGCGTCATGGTCTCACCCGAAATCGAATCCGCGACGGCGGAAAGGCTTGACTGTCCGGAGGTGCGTCGGAGGACGCGCGCCGCGTCACCAGGGCGAACCCTCCTCCCGGTGGTCGGCCCGACAGGGCATGGGAAGCGACACCGGACGAGACATCGGAAAGGACATGACCGGAGATATGGGCGGAAGGACGCGATCGGCGAGACCGGGCATACCGGCGTAGCCGAGCATGCCCCCCGATCCCGGCCAGAGGACTTGCGCAAGGACATCTCCGGTCGATTTTCACGATATGATAATGTCATGATTTATATCTATTGATGATCTGGCCGTTGTGAATCATTCTCAAGATTATCTGCAATATAAAATCGTGTCGACGATGGGTGCATGGAAACCGGAATGTCGGGGATCGGAGGAGGGTGCGGTGGCGACGGTGCGGCCGGACGGCCCGTATCGGCCGGGGATACCGCCGCTGGCGTATGCCGCCCTCTCCGGGCCAGGATGGGCAGACGGATGCGGCCGCGGGGTCGCGACGACGGAGGGACCGACCGCATGGCCCATTTCATCAACGATCGCGCCGCCCTGGTGGCGGAGGCGGTGGACGGCCTCGTCGCCGGCAGCGGCGGCCGGCTCGCCCGCCTCGACGGCGATCCGTCGATCCGGGTCGTGCTGCGGGCCGACTGGTCGCTCGACCGGGTCGCGGTGGTCTCGGGCGGCGGCTCGGGCCACGAGCCGGCCCATGCGGGCTTCGTCGGGCGCGGCCTCCTCACCGCGGCGATCTGCGGCGACGTGTTCGCCTCGCCCTCCGTCGATGCGGTGCTGGCGGGCATCCTGGCGGTGACCGGGCCGGCGGGCTGCCTCCTCATCATCAAGAATTACGCGGGCGACCGGCTGAATTTCGGGCTCGCCGCCGAGCGGGCCCGGGCCCGCGGGCTCGCGGTCGAGACGGTGACGGTGGCCGACGACGTCGCGATCCCCGGGGCGGCGCAACCCCGCGGCATCGCCGGAACGCTCCTGGTGCACAAGGCGGCGGGCTTCGCGGCGGAGAGCGGGCGCTCCCTCTCCGAGGTGGCGCGGGTGGCGCGGGCGGCGGCGGCCGGGGTGAAGTCCCTCGGCATCGCGGTCTCGGGCTGCACGATGCCCGGCGGGACGGCGGAGTCCCGGCTCGCCCCGGGGGAAGCCGAGCTCGGCCTCGGCATCCACGGCGAGCCCGGCATCGAGCGCATCGCCCTGCCGCCGGCCGACGACCTCGCCCGCCTGATGACGGCCCGCCTCGCCGAGGCCCTGCCGGAGGGAGGACCGCTCGCCCTCCTCGTCAACGATCTCGGCGGCACCACGGCCCTGGAGAGGCAGGTGCTGACGGGGGCGGTGCTGGCGACGCCGCTCGGCGCCCGGGTGCGCCTGCTCCTCGGCCCGGCGGCCGCGATGACGGCCCTCGACATGCACGGCGCCTCGCTCTCGCTGATGCCGCTCGACGCGGAGACCGAAGCGGCGCTCACCGCCCCGACCGAGGTGCCGGCCTGGCCGCGGGCGGTACCCGTCGCGCCCCCGGCGACGCGGCCCCTGCCCGATCGCCTCGACCGGGGCCCGGCGCCGACGCCCTCGCACGATCCCGCGGTGGCGGCGGCGCTCGAGGCCGTCTGCACCGCCCTGATCGCCGCGGAAGCCGAGCTCAACGCCCTCGATGCCCGGGTCGGGGATGGCGATACCGGGTCCACCTTCGCGTCGGCGGCGCGCGCCGTGCTCGCCGACCGCAACCGGCTGCCCCAGGCCGAGCCCGCCGCCCTCTGCCGTGCCCTCGCCGACCGCCTCGCCCGGGTGGCCGGCGGATCGAGCGGGGTCCTGATGTCGATCTTCTTCGAGGCCGCCGGCTCCGGCCTCGCTCGAGGGATGGGCTGGCCGGAGGCCCTGGAGGCCGGGGTGGCGCGACTGCAGGCCCATGGCGGGGCGCGGCCCGGCGACCGCACCCTGCTCGACGCCCTGGTGCCGGCGCTCCGGGCCCTGTCCGCCGGCGGCCTCGACGCGGCGGCGCGGGCGGCCGAAGCGGGCGCCGCGGCGACCGCCCGGATGACCCGGGCCGGGACCGGCCGGTCGAGCTATCTCGCCGCCGCCGATCTCGCCGGGGTGGAGGATCCGGGCGCCGTCGCGGTCGCCCGGGCCTTCGCGGCGCTGGCGCGCGGCTGAGTTGCGGCACACGGAGGTCGGGGGAAAACCCGGACAGTCCTGCCATCCCCGGGCCGCGACCCGGGTCCCGAAAAGGCCCTGTCTTCGAAAGGCCCCTACTTGGGAATCGCGTCAGGCACCGCGGCGGCCGCGGCGGGGCTTGACCTCGCCCGCGCCATCGGGCGCCGCGGCGATCTCGGCCTCCGGCGCGGCGGCGTCCGGGGCGAGGGTCTCACCCGCATCGCCGGCCTCGCCGGTGCCCTCCTCCTCGGGCCGCGCGGCGCTGCGGCGGCGCTGCTGGCCGAGGCCGAGGGAACGCGCCAGCTCGGAGCGCTGCTCGGAGTAGCTCGCCGAGGTCATCGGGTAGTCGTGGGGCAGGCCCCATTTCTGGCGATAGGCTTCCGGCGTCAGGCCGCGCAACGTGAGGTGGCGGCGCAAGGTCTTGTACGATTTGCCATCCTCGAAGCTGATCAGGTAGTCGTGGGTGATCGACCGGCGGATCTCGCCCGGCGTCGCCTTGGGATGGGCCGGCTCGGGAGCAGCTTTGCCGCCCTGCGCCATGTCGTTCAACGCAGCGTAGACATCGGCGATCAGCTTCGGAAGCTCGGCGCTCTGCAGATGATTGCTGCTGACATAGGCAGAAATGATATCTGCCGTTAGCGTAACGATCTGGTCGTGAGGGTTGGCGGTCTCGTCCAT
The DNA here is from genome assembly GCF_011043735.1 of Methylobacterium sp. DB0501. GTDB lineage: Bacteria > Pseudomonadota > Alphaproteobacteria > Rhizobiales > Beijerinckiaceae > Methylobacterium > Methylobacterium alsaeris. The sequence goes on from NZ_JAAKGV010000011.1 coordinate 112,476, forward strand.
GCCGGCACGCTCTGCGGTCATTGCAAATCGGTTCACATCCTTAAGTTAGCGTTGCCCGAAAAGGCAAGGATTATCCGTCGGTCAAAATCGATTTCTCAGCGGAAAGCGTCTGTTAGACGTAACAGGCGCTTATGACCTTGGCGGCCTTGTCGATCCGCTCAAGCATGGTCCGACGAAGTGCTTGCCGGCGCGTCTCAGAAAATGCGGCAAAATCAGAGACCTAGAGCAACGCCCGATGGCAGCGCGATCGGGCGCCGCGCACGCCGCCCGGTGCCGGAACCAGGGCCTGCCGCTGCGGTTCTTCCGCCGAACCCCACCGCCGAGGAGCCGCGGATGCGCGTCGTCGTCGACCTGAATCGCTGCCAGGCCTACGCCCAGTGCTGCTACGCGGCGCCGGAGCGATTCGTGCTGCGGGGCGACGAGATCCTGGTCTACGACCCGGCCCCGCCCGAGGCGGAGCGTGCGGCGATCGACCGGGCGGTGCTGGCCTGCCCGGTCCGGGCGATCCGGGTCGAGCACGAGCCTCGGGAGCGCGCGGCGTGAGGGATGGGACGATCGTCGTCGCGGGCGCCTCGCTCGCGGCCTTGCGCGGCGCCGAGGCGCTGCGGGCCGGCGGCTTCGCGGGCCGGCTGGTCCTCGTCGGCGACGAGCCTCATCTCCCCTACGACCGCCCGCCCCTGTCGAAGCACGTCCTCACCGGGGAGATCGCGCCGGGCGCCACGACCCTGCCGGGCGTCGGGGCTCTCCGGGCCGAGTGGCGCCTCGGCGCGCCCGCCGCGGGCCTCGACCGCGCCGGGCGGGCGCTCCTCCTGGCGGGGGGCGAGCGCCTGCCCTTCGACCGCCTGCTGATCGCCACCGGCGCCCGCGCCCGGCCGTGGCCGGAGGCCGGCGCCGCGGCCCTGGCGGGTGTCCACACCCTGCGCGGCCGCGACGACGCCGCGGCGCTCGCCGCCGGGCTGGCGGCGCGGCCGGGGCGGGTGCTGATCCTCGGCGCCGGTTTCATCGGCTGCGAGGTCGCCTCCAGCATCCGCGCCCTCGGGTTGCCGGTCACGGTGGTCGATCCGGCACCCTCGCCCCTCACGGCGGCCCTGGGTCAGGTGATCGGCGGCTTCGTCGCCGGGCGAATGGAGGCGGCCGGGATCGACCTGCGCATGGGCGCCGAGGTGGCGCATCTGGAGGGCGGGGACGGCCGGGTGCGGCGTGCGCGGCTCGCCGGGGGCGGCACCATCGCGGCCGACCTCGTCGTGGTGGCGCTCGGTGCGGTGCGCAACACGGAATGGCTCGCCGGATCCGGCCTCGACGCGGACGAGGGCGGCCTGTCCTGTGACGGCGCCTGCCGCGCACTCGACGCGGCCGGCCGGCCGGACGACGCGGTCTTCGCCGCCGGCGACGTGGCGCGCTTCCCCCACCCCGTCTACGACAACCGTCCGGTCGCCCTGGAGCATTGGGGCAACGCCGTCGCGCAAGCCGCGCATGCCGCCCGCGCCATGCTGGAGGGGCCGGAGGCCGCCGGCCCCTACGCCGAGATGCCGGCCTTCTGGTCGAGCCAGTTCGGCCTCAACATCAAGTCCCTCGGGCTCACCGAGGGGGCCGATGCGGTGGCGATCGTGCAGGGCGATCCGCGATCGGCCCGCTTCCTGGCGGTCTACGGCCGGGAGGGCCGCACGATCGCGGCGGTCGCGGTCAATGCCGGGCGCTGGCTGCCGGCCTATGCGGGCGCGATCCGCGAGGGCGCGCCGTTCCCGCCGATCACCGGCGGCGCCGACCAGCCGCACCCGGACCCGGTGCCGCCGGGCCTGCCCGCTCAGGCCGCCTGATCCGTCGCGGTTCACCCCGAGGCTCCTCCATGTCCGACGCCACCCTGTTCGCGCAGGTCCGCGACCCCGCGCACCGCGCCGACCCCTATCCGCTCTATGCCCGCCTGCGCGCCTGTCCCGTCGCGCGCCAGGACGACGGCACGTTCGTGGCGAGCGGCCATGCGGCGATCCGCGCCCTGCTGCACGATCCCCGGGTCAGCTCGGAGGACCTGCCGCCGGCCGAGCACCCGGCCACCGGCAACCCGGTCAAGGACTGGATCGTCAACCCGTTGAAGGACCGGATCGCCGACCGCCACCGCCCCTTCATCTTCCGCGATCCGCCCGACCACGGCGCCTTGCGCCGCCAGGTGATGGCGCAGTTCACCGTGGCGCGGGTGCGCGGCATGAAGCGGCGGACGGAAGCCCTGGTGGCGGAGTGCCTGGACCGGTGCGCCGGGGCGAGCACCTTCGATCTCGTCGACGACCTCGCCTATCCGCTCCCCGTCACGGTGATCTGCGAGTTGCTCGGCGTGCCGCGGGAAGACGAGACGCGTTTCCATGCCTGGGCGACGCAGCTCGCCACCGCGCTCGAGCCCGAGAGCCGCAAGGACGAGGCCCTGCGCGCCCGCAACACCGAGACCTTCGACGCCATCGCCGATTACATGCGCGACCTGATCCGCGAGAAGCGCCGGGCGCCGGCCGACGACATGCTGTCGGGGCTCGCCACCGCCAAGGACCCGGAGGTCGGGCGGATGAGCGACCCCGACCTCATCGCCACCGCGATCCTGCTGCTGATCGCCGGCCACGAAACCACCGTGAACCTCATCGCCAACGGCATGCTGGCGCTGCTGCGCCACCCCGACGAGTTCGCGCGCCTGCGGGCCGATCCGGAGCGGGCGCCGCGGGTGATCGAGGAGGTGCTGCGCTACGACCCGCCGGTGCATTTCCGCACCCGGCTCGCCCGGGCGCCGATTCCCGTCGCCGGCACGGTGATCCCGGAGGGCGCGCCCCTGGTGCTGCTCTTCGCGGCCGGCAACCGCGACCCCGCGCGCTTCCCCCACCCCGACCGGTTCGATCCCGACCGGGAGGACAACCAGCATTTCGGCTTCGGCGGCGCCCTGCATTACTGCATCGGCGCGCCGCTCGCCCGCATCGAGGCCGAGGCGGCGCTGACGGCCCTCGCGGCCCGGCTCCGGGCCCCCCGCCTCGCCGAGGATCCGCCGCCCTACCGGGACGGCTCGTCCCTCCGGGGGCCCAAGCGCCTGCGGCTCGTCCAGGGGCCTGCGGCTCGTCCAAGCGCCTGAGGTTCGTCCAGGCGCTTGCGGCTCACCCAAGCGCCTTCATTTCCCGAAGCGACTGCGACCTATCGTCGACGGGATCGGCTGACGGCACCGTTGGGGCACAGACGCGTTGCCTGCCGACGACTACGCCGACTGACGAAGAGGCAGGCCATGGCCGACAAGGATTCCGAACAGAAGCCGGATTTCGCCCGCGGGATCCCGGTGGCCGACCTGCCCGAGGGGGCGATGCTCGAGGGCGTGCTCGGCGAGGACAAGGTGCTGCTCCTGCGCCGCGACGGCCGGGTCCGGGCGATCGGCGCGCGCTGCACCCATCTCGGCGCGCCGATGGCCAAGGGGATCGTGGTAGAGGGAGAGGTGCGCTGCCCCTGGCACCATGCCCGCTTCAGCCTCGAGACCGGCGAGGCGGTCGGCGCACCGGCCTTCGATCCGCTGCCGTGCTACCGCGCCGAGGAGCGCGACGGCCGCATCACGGTGACCGGGCGGCGCCACGCCCCCGCGAAGTCCGCCGGCCGAGATCCCGGCCGGATCGTGATCGTCGGCGGCGGTGCCGGCGGCCATGCCTGCGCCGAGTGGCTCGCCCGGGCCGGCCACGGCGCCGCCGTGACCCTGGTGAGCGACGATCCCGATCCGCCCTACGACCGCACCTTCTGCTCGAAGCAGTATCTTTCCGGCAAGGCCAAGCGCGAGGCGACCCTGCTCGCCCCGAAGGGCTTCGACCGGGGCGAGGGCCCGCGCTACTTGCGCGACCGGGTGGTCTCCCTCGATCTCGGGGCCGAGGAGGCCGTCACCGCGGGCGGCGAGCGCCTGCCTTACGACGCCCTGGTGATCGCCACCGGCGCCGCGCCGCAGCGGCCCGACCTGCCGGGCTTCGACCGGCCCGAGGTCCACACCCTGCGCAGCCTCCGGGATGCCGACGCGCTGATCGCCGCGGCGGAGACCGCCCGGAGCGTCGCCGTGGTGGGGGCGAGCTTCATCGGCCTCGAAGTCGCCGCCGCGATGGTGGCCCGCGAGAAGACGGTGACCGTGGTGGCGCCCGACGCGGTGCCGCTGAAAAAAATCCTCGGCGAGGCGGTCGGCCGCTTCGTCCAGGGCCTGCACGAGGAGAAGGGCGTGACCTTCCGCCTCGGCCGCGAGGTGACGGGCTTCGACGGCAGCGCCCTCACCCTCGACGACGGCAGCCGGATCGAGGCCGACCTCGTCGTGCTCGGCACCGGCGTGGCACCCCGCATCGACCTCGCCGAGGGGGCGGGCCTGGCGCTGGCGGGCAAGGACGAGGGCGGCGGCATCGCGGTCGACGGCACGCTTCGCGCCTCCGCCCCCGGGATCTACGCGATCGGCGACGTCGCCGCCTATCCGGATCCGCGCAGCGGGCGGCGCCTGCGGGTCGAGCACTGGGTCCATGCCCAGCGCCAGGGCCAGCACGTCGCCCGCGCGCTGCTCGGCGAGGCGGCGCCGTTTTCCGAGACGCCGTTCTTCTGGAGCGGGCATTACGGCACCAGTCTGCGCTACGTGGGCCATGCCGGGTCGGCGGAGGATCCCCGGATCGAGGGTGACGTGGCGAAGGGCGATTTCGCCGTCATCTACCGGGAGGCCGGCCGCGATGCCGCGCTCGCGACCTGCAAGCGGGACAAGCACTCGCTCGAGACCGAGGCGGCGTGGGACCGGGAGGCGCGGGCGAACGGCTGATCGGGCGGGGCCGATCGTTCGGGTCCTGGCGCGCCGCCGGCTTGCGCCCGGGCCCGATCGCGGGCAGGTGGCGGGACGATGTCCACGGTCGAACAAGGACCCGTCCAGCGGTGCCGCGCGATGATTCCCCGGGCCTCGCCCGCCTCGAAGGCCTGATCGGCTACACCCTGCGGCGGGCGCAGGTCGCGGTGTCGCGCAGCTTCGTCGAGCTGTTCGCCGATCTCGACGTGCGCCAGAGCCAGCTCGGCGTGCTCACCGTCATCGAGGGCAGCCCGGGCCTGCGGCCGAGCCAAGTCGGCGCGGCGATCGGGATCAAGCGGGCCAATATCGGCCCGCTCCTCGACGAGCTGGAGGCCCGCGCCCTGGTGCGCCGCGCGCCCGACCCCTCCGACCGCCGCTCGCATTCCCTGTTCCTGACCGAGGCCGGCGAGGCCCTGATGGCCGAGCTGCACCGCCGCGAGGCCGCCCACGAGGAGCGCATCGCCGCCTTCCTGAGCGCCGAGGAGCGGAGCGCGCTCCTCGGCCTGCTGCGGCGTCTGGAGCAGGGGGCGCGGGACGTGGCGGAGGACGAGGTGGCGGAAGAGACGGATTGAGCCCCATGCGACGTCCGATCGATGGCCCGGCGATGGTTGCGCAATCGCGTTCGCCGTGCGGACGCCGGCTTCGCTCGAGCGTGTGGCGGCTCCGGCTCCGCCGCGCGGGCTGGTGAGACGAAGTCCGCAAGGGGTCGTCCGGACTTCGTATCACTCCCCCCGGAACCGCCCGACCAGTTCCTCCGGAATCGGCGCCGCCTTCATCCGGGCCGGGTCGTCGGGGTGGCGGCCGGCCCAGACCCGGCGCTCGCGGCCCTCGACGGCGAGGTCGCCGGCATTGAGCAGGCGGTGGCGCACGGCAAAGCTCGAACGGCCCACATCCACCACCGTCGAGACGATCTCGACCCGGTCGCCGTAGCGCGAGGGCTTGAGGAAGCGCGCCCCGGTCTCGACCAGCGGGATGCCGAGAAGGTCGTAGCGCGCCAGCATCCCGGCCTTCGGCAGCCCGGTCGCCGCCTCGCACAGCATCGCGGTCGACCAGTCGAAGAAGTCGAAGAAGCGCGGGTTGAACACGATGCCGGCGGGGTCGCAATGGCCCCATTCCACCGTCAGGGTGCGGGTATGCGTGAAGCCCTCGTGGTCCGTGACGGGCTCTTGCGGCGAGGTCATGCGGTCTCCGGCAGGATGATGTCGGGGGAAAAAGGCGCGGCGTAGAGGCGGGCGACCGCCTCGGCCCGGTTGCGCAGCACGCCGCGCTGGTTGATCGAGCCCTTGTCGGTCACCTCGTCGCGATCGAGGGCCGGCGGCTCGGCGAGCGGCAGCAGGCGGGCGATGCGGTTCGACGAGCCAGTCGCCCGTTGCGCGAAGGCCCCGAGGCGCCGGGCGAATTCGCGCCGCAGGGCCGGATGGGCGAGGACGGCGTCGTCGCCGCCGGTCTCGCCGCAGAGGGCCCGGCAGGCGGCGAGGTCGGGGAAGACCAGGGCCGTGACCTCGTCCCGCGCCTCGCCGGCGATGGCGACGTCGCGCACCAGCGGCTGGAACGCGTCGAGGAAGGCGGCGCGCAACGGCCCGACGCTGACCCAGACACCGGTGGTGAGCTTGAAATCCTCGTTCAGGCGCCCGTCGAAGGTGAAGCCGCGGTGGGGATCGTCGGGATCGACCGGCACCAGCGCGTCGCCGAGCCGGTAGAATCCCTCCTCGTCGAAGGCCGTCGCCGTCAGGTCCGGCCGGCGCCAGTAGCCGGGGGTGACGTTGGGCCCGCGCACCCGCGCCTCGCGCTTCGTCCCGACGGGCGCGACCTTCAGTTCGACGCCGGGAGCCGGCAGGCCGACCTGGCCGGCCTTGGCCGGGCGGTCGTCGGTGACGAGGGCGAGGGGGGCGGTCTCGGTGGCCCCGAGACCCGTCACCATCGGCACCGTCCGGCCGATGGTCCGGCGGGCGAGGTCGTCGATCGCGTCCCAGACCGGCTGCGGCAGGCCGGCGGCGGCGAAGAAGGTGACCTGGAGCCGGCTGAAGAAGTTCTGCCGCAATTCGGCATCGTCGCGCAGGTGCGGCACCAGCGCCTCGAAGCCCTTCGGCACCGTGAGGTAGAGCGTCGGCGCCACCTCGCGCAGGGCCCGCACCGTCTCGCGGATACCGCTCGGGGTCGGCCGGCCCTCGTCGATGTGCAGGGTGCCGCCATTCGCCAGCACCAGGTTGAAGTTGTGGTTGCCCCCGAAGGTGTGGTGCCAGGGCAGCCAGTCGACCATCACCGGCGGCTCGGCCGTGAGCGCGGGGAAGCGCGCCTGCAGCATCGCCTGGTTGGCGGCGAGCATCCGGTGCGTGTTCACCACCGCCTTCGGCACGCCGGTGGAGCCGGAGGTGAACAGGAGCTTTGCCACCGTCTCCGGTGCCACCGCCGCGTGGGCGGCGGCTACGGCTCCAGGATCGTGGGCCTGCATCAGGTCCGCGAACGGTGTCGCGGCCCGGCCGATCGCCGCGCCGTCGCCGATCACCACTTCGGTCCCGGCCGGGACCGCGGCTGCGATGGCAGGAGCGTACGTGGCCCCTTCCGCCGCGAAGACGAGGCCGGGGGTGAGCAGCTCCACGATCGCCCGCAGGCGGGCATGGTCCTGCGACACGGTGGAATAGGCCGGCGAGACCGGCGCCACCGCGATGCCGACATGGAGCGCGGCCAGCGAGAGCAGCGCGTGCTCGAAGCCGTTGCCGGACAGGATCATCACCGGCCGCTCGGCCGAGAGGTTGCGCGTCAGCAGCGCCGCGGCGATCCGCTCGACGGTCTGGAGCGCCGCCCCGTAGGTCAGGGACTCGGCGCCCTCCGGGCCGCGCCGGACCAGGAACGGCCTGTCCGGCGCCTCGGCGGCGTGGCGGGTCAGGTGCGCGGTCAGGCGCTCCGGGTAGGGCGGCAGCGCGGCCCTGGCGGTGACGAGCAAGCTGCCGTCCGCGCGCGCGACGAAACGATGCGTGTCCATCGCCTCACCCCTTCACCAACGGGCAGCCGCCCTCGGAGAGCGGGCGCCAGGCCTCTTCGGCCGGCACGGTGCGGACCGGCTTGAAATAGTCCCAGCCGCCCTTGCTCTCGGCGGGCGTCTTGGTGGTCAGCAGGTACATCGGGTGGAGCTTGCGCCCGTCCTCGCGGATGCGGCCCTTGCCGAAGATCGGATCGTCGGTCGGCATCGCCTTCATGGCCGCCACCACCGCCCGGCCGTCGCCCGCGTCCTTCACGGTGCCCAGCGCCTTCAGGTAATGCTCCACCGCCGAGTAGACGCCGGCCTGCATGTCGTTCGGCATGGCGTGGCGCGGGTGGCGGGCGGCATAGCGCGCCGCGAAGGCCCGGGTGCCGTCGTTGAGGTCCCAGTAATACGGCGTGACGATGTAGACGCCCTGGGTCGCCTTGAGGCCGAGTGCCGGCATGTTGGTGATGTTGAGGATCAGCCCGGCGAGGCGCTGCCCGGGCGCGATGCCGAACTCCGCCGCCTGCTTCAAGGCGTTGGAGGTATCGTCGCCGGCATTCGCCAGCCCGATCACGTCGGCGCCCGAGCTTTGGGCCTGGAGCAGGAAGGACGAGAAGTCGGCGGTGCCGAGGGGATGGCGCGACGTCCCCTTCACGCTGCCGCCCATGGCCTTCACCTCCTCGGCGGCCGAGCCTTCGAGGTCCTTGCCGAAGGTGTAGTCGGCGGTGAGGAAGTACCAGGACTTCCCGCCCTGCTGCACCAGGGCCTTCGCGAGAGCATGGCCGAGCGACCAGGTGTCGTAGGTCCAGTGCACGGTGTTGGGCGAGCATTGCTTGCCGGTGAGCTCGGCGGTGCCGGCGCCCGAGCCGATGAACACCTTGTTCTTCTCCCGCGCCAGGTTCGACACCGCGAGCGCCACGGCGGAGTTCGGCACGTCGACGATCAGGTCGACGCCGTCCTGATCGAACCAGCGCCGGGCGATCGAGGCGCCGATATCGGTCTTGTTCTGGTGGTCGGCCGAGACCAGCTCGACCGGGCGCCCGGCCTGTTTCGCGAAATCCTCGATGGCGAGCTGCGCGGCGATGACCGAGCCCTGGCCCTGGTAGTCGGCGTAAGGACCCGACATGTCGTTGAGGACGCCGATCTTCACCGGCCGCTCGGCGGCGAAGGCGGGAGCGAGCAGGGACAGGAGGGCGGCGAGCGCAGGGGCGAGCCGGCGGATGGGGCGACGGGGCATGGTTCCTCCGGAGGAGTGGGGCCGGTCTTGGTGTCGGCTCGTGGAATTCGGTGTGGGGAAATCGGCGCGTCGTCTTTGTCTTGCCGATCAAAGATCAGTCGCGGGATCCCCTCTCCCGTGTGGGAGAGGGGGAATCGCGTTTTACTTTTATTCGCTGCGTTTCCACCGCTCAGGGTCGTCCCGGGGCTCCGGAACGACGCGGAGGGATTCACGGCGCCGGCGGGTGATAGGGCGCCTACTCCCTCACCTTCTTCGCCCGCCCCTCCAGGAACTCCGCCAATCGCCGCTTCGCCTCGGCGTCGCTCTGCGCCACCGCGGTCATGAGGGCCTCCGTCAGGTATCCCGTCGCCGGGTCGGCCTCGGCGATGCGCGGCAGGGCGTGGATCAGGGCGTAGTTGGTGAGCGGTGCATTCTCGGCCGCCCGGGCGGCGAGCTGGATCGCGCGCTCCAGCCCCTCCCCCGGCGGCATGACGTAGTGCGACAGGCCGAGCCGCTCGCCGCTCTCGGCATCGTGGACCCGGCCGGTCAGCATCATGTCGCGCATCCGCGACACGCCGATCAGCCGCGGCAGCCGCACCGAGGCGCCGCCGCCGACGAAGATGCCGCGCTGGCCCTCCGGCAGGGCGTAGAAGGCGGACGACTCGGCCACCCGCAGGTGGGCCGACAGCGCCAGTTCCAGACCGCCGCCGATCACCGCCCCTTTCAGCGCCGCCACCACCGGCACCCGCCCGAACTCGATCTCGTGGAAGGCCCGGTGCCACATCCGCGAGTGCAGCATCCCGGCCGGCGCGTCGCGCTCGGTCAGTTCGGCGAGGTCGAGCCCGGCACAGAAATGCGGGCCCTCCGCGGCGATGACGAGGGCGCGCACGTCGTCGGGCAGGCCCCGGGCGATGCGCTCGAGCCCCAGCACCATGCCGTCGTCGAGGGCATTGCGCTTGTGCGGGCGGTTCAGGGTGACGATCGCCACGGCATCCCGCCGGGTGACGACCAGGGACTCGGTACCGAGGCCCGACAGGTCCTCCGCCATATCGGCGTTCCTCCGATTCTCGCTCCGGCCGTTTCGCACCGGATTGCCAAACCTGATTTGTAATGTGATATAACTATCTCAACGGGTCAATCGGGCGACAAGCCCTGACAGAGGCCCGATCAGGGAGGGCGCCGCGATGGATGACGCGAGCGGGCAGGCGAGAGACCCAGGCCCCGGGTACCGCACGGCCATCGGACGGGTGGCGGTGGTCGGCACCGGCGTCATCGGGGCGTCGTGGGTGTCGCTGTGTCTGGCCCACGGCCTCGACGTCGTCGCCACCGACCCGGCCCCCGGCGCGGAAGACGCCTTGCGCGGGACGGTCGCCCGGCACTGGCCGGTCCTCGAACAGATCGGCCTGGGCGCCGGCGCCTCGCCCGACCGCCTGACCTTCGTCGCCGGGCCGGAAGAGGCCGCGGCCCAAGCCGATTTCGTGCAGGAGAACGGGCCCGAGCGCCTGGAGATCAAGCGCGAGACCTTCGCCCGCCTCGACGCCGCGGCCGCGCCCGACGTGGTGCTGGCGACCAGCTCCTCCGGCCTGACGCCGAGCGCGGTCCAGACCGCCTGCCGTTTCCCGGGCCGGGTGGTGCTCGGCCACCCCTTCAACCCGCCCCACCTGGTGCCGCTGGTCGAGGTTCTGGGGGGAGAGCGGACCGACGAGGGCGCCATCGCCGCCGCGACGACGTTCTACGCGCGCATCGGCAAGCGGCCGATCCGCCTGCGGCGCGAACTCGTCGGCCACGTCGCCAACCGGCTCCAGGCGGCTTTGTGGCGCGAGGCGTTCCACCTCGTCGGGACGGGAGCCGCCACGGTGGCCGACATCGACGCCGCCATCGCCCACGGGCCGGGCCTGCGCTGGGCCCTGATGGGGCCGTGCCTGCTCAACCACCTGTCGGGCGGGCCCGGGGGGCTGGCCCACACGCTCGACCATCTCGGGCCGCTGATGGAGGCGATGTGGGCCGATCTCGGCGACCCGCGCCTGACGCCCGAACTCAAGGCGACCCTCGTCCAGGGCCTCGAAGAGGCGCTCGGACAGCGCGACCGGGACGCCATGGTGGCGCAGCGCGACCGGCTCCTCGTCGACCTCGTCCGGCAGAAGCGCGAGGCGCCGGACCTGCCGTAATCACTCGTCGACCAACCCAGGGAGGACAACATGGCCAAGGTGATCGTGACGGTGGCGCCGACGGGCGGCATGGCGTCGAAGGCGCAGAACCACAACCTGCCGACCCAGCCGCAGGAAATCGCCGAGTCGGTGCACAAGTCCTGGAAGGAGGGGGCGGCCGTCGCGGCGCTCCACGCCCGCCGGCCCGACGACGAGGCGACCTGCAACGCCGAGATCTACCGCGACATCAACCGCCGTATCCGCGAGCGCTGCGACATCATCCTCAACAACTCGACCGGCGGCGGATCGAGCGGCGACATGCTGGTGCCCCGCCCCGACGGGCTGTTCGAATCGAGCTTCGAGGAGCGGCTGAAGGGCTGCGAGGCCGGCGCCGAGATGGCGACCTTCGACGGCATGACCTTCGCGGACGTGCATGGCGGCCGCGAGATCCTGGTGGTCACCACGCCGAGCCGCTGCGAGGCCCTGGCCAAGCGCATGCAGGAGCGCGGCATCAAGCCGGAATGGGAGGTGTTCGGGCCGCAGCACATCCTGCAGGACGTGACCCGGCTGATCGAGAAGGGCTACGACAAGCCGCCCTACTACATCAACATGGTGCTCGGCGCCGACAAGGGCTTCCAGGGCGCGATGCCCTACTCGCACGACATCCTGGCGGCGATGATCCGGATGCTGCCGCCGCAATCGATCTTCTGCGTCTCCGGCATCGGTCCGGCGCAGCTGCCGGCGACCACGCAGGCCATCCTGCTCGGCGGCCATGTCCGGGTCGGGCTCGAGGACAACAACTACTATTCCCGCGGCCAGCTCGCCACCAACGAGCAGCTCGTGGCCCGCACGGTGCGGATCGTCAAGGAGCTGAACCACGAGCCGGCGAGCCCGGCCGAGGCCCGGGAGATCCTCGGCCTCAAGGCCGTCTGACGGGAGGGATCACGATGCGCGCCCTCCGCTCCGCCCTGCTCGCGGGCCTGATCGCCTTCGCCCCCGCGTCGGTCCGGGCGGAGGGCGCCGTCTCCGGCGACCGCGTCAAGATCGGCGTGCTCGCCGACATGTCGACGGCGATGTCCGACAATTACGGCACCGGCAGCGTCACCGCGGCGCGCCTCGCGGTCGAGGATTTCGGCCCGACCGTCCTGGGCAAGCCGGTCGAGATCGTCGCCGCCGACCACCAGAGCAAGCCCGACGTGGCGAGCGCGCTCGCCCGGCGCTGGTACGACGTCGAGGGGGTCGACATGATCACCGACCTTGGCAACTCGGCGGTCGCCCTCGGCGTCCAGGCCCTCGCCAGGGAGAAGGGGCGGCTCGCCCTCATCACCGGATCCGGCTCGACGGTGATCACCGGGGCGCAATGTTCGCCCAACGGCGCGCTCTGGGTCATCGACACCCACGCGCTCTCCCGCGCCATCGCCAAGCCCCTGGTGGAATCGGGCGAGACAACCTGGTTCTACGTCGTCGCCGACATCACGCTGGGAAAATCCTTTGTCGCCGACGTGACGCCGGTGGTGGCTGGTGGCGGCGGCAAGGTGGTGGGTCAGGTCTTCCACCCCCTGCTCTCGCCCGACCTGTCGTCGCAGATCCTCCAGGCGCAAGCGTCGGGCGCCGGGGTGATCGCGCTCTTCAACGTCGGCGGCGACGCGATCAACGCGGTCAAGCAGGCCTCGGAATTCGGGGTGCTGGGCGGCCGGCAGAAGCTCGCCGGCTTCTACATGACGGCGGTCGACGTCCACGCGCTCGGGCTGCCCGTCGCCGGCGGGCTCTACCTGGCGGAGGCGTTCTACTGGGACACCGACGAGGCCACCCGCGCCTTCGCCAGGCGCTTCTACGAGCGCCAGAAGGCGATGCCGAACAGCTACCAGGCGGGCGTCTACTCGGCGGTGATGCACTATCTCAAGGCCGTGAAGGCGGCGGGCACCGACGCGGCCGAGCCCGTGATGGCCAAGATGCGCGAGATGCCGATCGACGACGTCATGACCAAGGGCGGGCGCCTGCGGCCGGACGGGCGGGTGATCCGCGAGGTCTCGCTGTTCCGGGTCAAGCGGCCGGAGGACTCGACGGGCGATTGGGACGTGATGGAGCGGGTCGCGACGCTCCCCGGCGACGAGGCGTTCCGGTCGCTCTCCGAGAGCGACTGCCCGCTGGTGAGGGCCAAGCCGTGACCATTTCGTCCGTGACCATTCCCGCCCCCACCCTGACCCACGTCTTCGACGCGCGCATCGATGTCGCGGTGCCGGTCGAGGTCGGCGTCACGGCCGCCGGCGCCCGGCGGGTCATCGCCATCACGGGCGGCACCGTGGCAGGCCCCGGCCTGACCGGCCGGATCGTGCCCGGCGGGGCCGATTACCAGACCATCGCGGGCGACGGGCTCACTCGGCTGCATGCCCGCTACGTGATCGAGGCCGAAGGCGGCGCGCTCGTCTATGTCGAGAATACCGGTTTGCGCTTCGGCCCGCCCGAGGCGCTCGAGCGCCTGCGCCGGGGCGAGCCCGTCGATCCCGGACTGATCTACTTCCGCACCGCACCCGTCTTCGAGACCGCGTGCCCGCCCCTTGCCTGGATGCAGACCAGCCTGTTTCTCGCCACCGGCGCCCGGGCCCCCGACCACGTGGCGTTGAGCGTGTACCGGGTCGGCTGAGCGAGCCGGTCACTCCGGCCGCGAGACCGCCACCGTTCCGCCTTCCACCAGCGTGAAGACGATCCCGGCGTCGCGCAACGCCGCGAGGACATGGGGACGCGAGCGCGAGGACGGACCCTCGGATTCCTCCTCCAGACGCCGGACGGTGGAGAGCGACAGGCCGCTCGCCCGCGCGAGGTCGTTGAGCGTCCAGTCCAGGAGGCCGCGCGCCGCCCGCAGGTGGCAGCCCTCGATCGCCTGGGCGACCTGCCGCGGCAGGGCCTCGCGCGGCGCGATCTCGGCTTCGAGCGGCGTGATCACGGCGGTCCAGCAGACCGGATCGCCTGCCCCCTCGCGCAGGGGCACCAGCGTCATGCGGAACGGCGCCGCACCGCCCGCGGCGAGCCGCAGGGTGGGCGTGATGCAGCACGGCCGCCCCTGGGCGGCGAGGCGCGGCAGCTCGTCGCGCCAGCGCGACCATTCCTCCGGCACGATCGGGCTGAGCCAGTTCGCCCGCACCTCCTCGCGGCGCAGGCCGACCAGGGCGAGGAAGTCGGGGCCGTACTCGGTCAGCGGCAGCGTCGGCTCGGTGTAGATGAAGACCTGCGCCTGACGCGCCAGGCTCACCCGGCGTTGCTGCTCCAGGCGGTGCATCTCGGCGAGGCGCTCGCGGTCGGTCACGTCGAGGAGCACGCCGGTCACCGCGACCGGGCGCCCGTCGGCGCTGAAGAAGACCTCGCCGCGGCTCACCACCGTGCGGGCGGTGCCGTCCGGCCGGATCAGCCGGACCGTGTGGCTGCCGAAGATTCCGGCCTGGACGATCTGGGCGGCATCCTCCAGCACGTCGCGATCGGCCGGGTGGACGAGGCCGAGCAGCCGCTCGTAGCTCGCCGGCTCGGTCTCCGGCAGGCCGAGCAGGCGATACAGGCCCGACGACCACACCTGGCGGCCGGTGACGAAATCCCAGCGCCAGGCGCCGGTCAGGCCGAACGCCTCGATCAGCCGCATGAAATCGTCGGAGGACGGATCCGCCGGGCGTGGGCCGGGATGGGGATTGGGCACGAACGCGGTCATCGGGCGACGCCCCGTGCCGTGCCGCGCGCCCTGCCCCGCGACGGGGCCGGCCGCATCTCCGCGCCGGGCCGGTGCCGCAGGCCGGCACGCGCCCGCATTCCGTGCGTCCGTGTTCCGAACAACAAGGTACAGATTCCTAGGTCAAGCTTCGCATTCCGCTGCGACTGCTCTCTGCCGCAGGGACATTCGGTTGTACGCCACCGAATACCTGGGGATCAACCGGCGTCTGCTTCAAGCCAGCCCCGCGGGCGGACGCGACGGCGGCGGCGCCGGCTCGGCCGATGGCCGACGGGCCCGTCGCGGGAGGCGAATGGGCGGCATCGGGCCGGCGGTGGGACCCCGCTGCGTCATCACGCGGCAGAAGACCATGGCGGTTGCGGGGAACAAAGATAAAATTTCTATCCATGAGCTATATCACAGCAAATATCTTCTCCTGCGCGACGGAAAATAGAAAACCACGTCTATTGCTGCGATGCCCGCGCCGGACCTATCTATGGTCATAACGCTCCGGTCTCCGGAGCCGTGCGTCATGCCGGGTCCAACCATGCGTCCTGCCACTTTCGATCCGTTCGGCGAGCGCCTCGACCTGCGAGCCGGGCAGGACGCCCCGTCGGCGTCGCGCCGACGGCCGATCCGGACCCGCCGGATCGTCGCGGCCGTGCTGTTCTGGGCCCTGGCGGCCGGGCTGATCACGGCCCGCGGCGCCTTCTTCGATCCCAGCACCGCTTTCGGGCCCGACGCCCCTGCCCGCGTTGCCGCCAAGGACGCGACCGTCCTGCGCTGAAGCCCCCTCGCCCGGCTCTTTCCTGCGCCCAACTGGCTCAGGTCCCCTCCCCTTCAGCAAGCGCGCCCGTCACCCCACATCGTATCGCAGAGAGGCCCCCTCGCCTCCGGAGCCGCGAGGCTCCGTTCCGAGACCGGAGCGACCCGATGCTGTTCTTCCGCAAGCGCGCCGAGATGCCCAGCCCCGAGCGGATCCTGCCGGGGCGGTCCACACCCCTGCCGACGGCGGAGCGGCACTTCGTCAACGGTCACCCGCTCAAGGGTCCCTATCCGGACGGCATCGAGTCGGTCGTGCTCGGCCTCGGCTGCTTCTGGGGCGCCGAGCGCAAGTTCTGGCAGCTCGGCGACGGCGTGTACGTGACCGCCGTGGGCTATGCCGGCGGCACCACGCCGAACCCGACCTACGAGGAGACCTGCTCGGGCCTGACCGGACACAACGAGGTCGTGCTCGTCGCCTACGATCCGCGGGTGATCCCGTTCGGGTCCCTGCTCAAGACCTTCTGGGAGAGCCACGATCCGACCCAGGGCATGCGCCAGGGCAACGACGTCGGCACCCAGTACCGGTCCGGCATCTACCTGCCCGACGGCGACCCGCGCCGCGCCGAGGCCGAAGCTTCCCGCGACGCCTACGCCGCGGCCCTGAAGGCGCAGGGCTACGGTCCGATCACCACCGAGATCCGCGACGGCGGCCCGTTCTACTTCGCCGAGGAGTACCACCAGCAATACCTGGCCAAGAATCCCGGCGGCTATTGCGGCTTGGGCGGTACCGGCGTGTCCTGCCCGGTCGGGATCGGCGTCGCGGCCGAGTGATACCAACGGTCGTCGAAATCGACCTGTGGTCCCGTTCTCGAATTTCCGCCAAGCCCGAGGATCCGGACGTCCGGGCTTCGCATCGACAGTTCGAGATCGGTCCGCATCCTGAGCCGCGGATGCAGCGGTACGCGGGACCGGCCCGGGGACCGGTCCCGACGAGAAGTCAGCGCGCCTTCAGCACCGTGCGGCAGGCGTCGGGCAGGCCCGCCAGGGTCATCGGCGGGCGCGGCTTGCCGGGCGGCCGGGGCTTGGGGTTCAGGATCGCGTCCGTGAACCAGTAGTCGAGCTCGGAGCCGCAGCCGTCGCCGGACGGCGGCGGGTCCTGGTCGTGGCAGGCCGCATCGCCCGCCGGGCATTCGAGCCGGATGTGGAAATGATAGTTGTGGCCATAGATCGGCCGCACCTTGGTCAGCCAGCCGCGGTCCGAGCCGGCCTCGCGGCAGAGCGCCCGCTTGATCGCCGGGTTGACGAAGATCCGCGCCACCTCGTGCTCGCGCGACACCATCCTGATCAGCCGCAGGTGCTCGGGCCGCCAGACCGAGGGGTCGATGTCGCGACGATCCGGCCGCACCACGTTGGTGGCCGACATCTCCTCGCGCTCGGCCCGGCTCAGGCGCCGGTCCGGCATCGGCGTCAGCCAGATATCGGCGTCGAGGCCGAGCTGGTGCGAGGCGTGGCCGGTCAGCATCGGCCCGCCGCGGGGCTGGGACATGTCGCCGACGAGGAGCCCGGCCCAGCCCGCCTTGCGCGGCGCGTCGGCGGCGAGCTTCTCCAAAAAGGCGACGAGCCGCGGATGACCCCAGTTCCGGTTGCGCGACAGCCGCATCACCTGCCAGGTGTCGCCGTCGATCGGCAGCGCCTCGGCCCCCGCCACGCAGCCCCGGGCATAGCCGCCGATCGATTGCGACGGCAGGGCTGCCGGCGTCGTGGCGCGGCCGAACAGGGCCTTGGCCGGCGTGGACGGATCGTCCGGGTTGGCGAGCGGCGGCAGCGGCTTGGGGTTGAGGGTGCCGCGATCCTGCGCGAAGGCGGGAGCGGCGAGCGCGAGGAGGACCGTCAGGACGGCGGTGCAGCGAATCGGCATCGGGCGCAGGAGCATGATGCACAGGCTAGCGCCCTCCGTGCCCGGGGGGAACTGCCCCGCTGCCTCCGCCATTCGCCGCAGTGCCGGCGCTCGGAACGGCTCCGCTACGGCAGCGTTTCCCTCGAGACGATACCCATCTGGAAGACAACCGACCCGGAGGACATCCGATGACCACCGTTGCACCGACCATCGGCGACCGTTCCGACATGGGCAGCACCACCACCAACGAGACCAAGGCGCTGATCGCCAGCGACCGTGTCGAGGGCACCGCCGTGCGCCGCCCCAACGGCGACGGCATCGGCCGCATCGAGCGCCTGATGATCGAGAAGGCCACCGGCCAGGTGGTCTACGCCGTGATGAGCTTCGGCGGCTTCCTCGGCATCGGCGAGGGCTACTACACCATCCCGTGGTCGACCCTGCGTTTCGCACCCGAGCTGGACGCCTACGTGCTCGACGTCTCGGACGAGCAGCTTCGCGCCGCCCCGCCGGCCTCGGCGGAGGGCAACGACCCCTCCTACGACCGGAACTGGGAGGAGCACGTCCACCGCTACTTCAACGCCACGCCGTACTGGAGCGTTTGATGGATTTGCCGGAGATCCCGTCCGGAAAAGGTATCGCCGGCCCGCGCAGGGCCTGAGCGAGGGCGAGATCCGCCTTGCGAAGGCGATCCGACAGGATCGCCGGAAGCAATCCATCGGATGTCGTATGACCTTCCCCGGCGGACGGCGCCCTCACGGCGCCTCCGCCGGCACGCCCGACAGGGTCCAGCGGCACAGGCTCGAGTCCTTGACCTTCAGGCAGTCGTAGGCCGTGCCGCCGATCACCACCCGCTCGGCATTGCCGTCGATCCGGTCGCGGCCGACCCGGGTGCAGCCGAGGTGGTCCGCCTTCGGGTCGGCGAGCCGGGTCCTGATCGCCGCCGGATCGCCGCCGGTCTCGGCCATCAGGATCCTCAGGTTCGCCAGGGCCCCGCAGGTCACGACCTTCTCGGGAACGGCCTTCGCCGGGGCCGGAGCCGAAGGCCTGGCCCTTTGCGCCACCGCCGGACCGGCGAGCAGCCCGAGGAGGAGACAGGACCGGGCCAGGACACGCGTCACGCGCGAACTCCCGCCGGCCGCGTCACAACCCACCCATGCGGCGCACCAGCGCCCACTCCGCCTCGGTCACCGGCTGCACCGACAGGCGCGAGTTGTTGACGAGCACCATCTCGCGCAACGCCGTCTCGGCCTTGATCGCCTCCAGGGTCACCGGCCTGGGCAGGGAGGCGACCGCCTTCAGGTCGACCATGCCGAAGCGGCCTGTCTCGTCGGTATGGTCGGGATAGTAGGTACGGATCACCTCGACGATGCCGACCACCGCCTTGCCCTCGTTCGAGTGATAGAAGAAGCCCTGCTCACCGAGCTGCATCGCCTCGAGGTTCTTGCGGGCGACGTGGTTGCGGACCCCGTTCCAGGACGTCCCCGCTTCGCCCGCGGCGACCTGATCGTCCCACGACCACACCGAGGGCTCGGACTTGTAGAGCCAGTACGCCATCCCGTCGTCTTCCCACTCGTCACACGCGCTGCGATGGCCCCCATCACCCGATCCGGGGGCGGGAGTCCAGGGGCAGAAGCCCGACGCTCCTGCGGTCGCCTGCCCCAGGGTTCGGCGAGGCGACAGGGGCTCGCGGGGCGAACGGACGGGCGCCCGGCAGCGGAGACCGGGATCGATCCGGGTTTTTCTGCTCGCCGGGCAGACCGGACGAAGAACCGTGTATCCTCGCGCCGAGGGCCGCCGGGCTGCGGCCGGAGGAATGGACGTGGACTGGACCTGGTTTCTCTCGGCGAGTGCGTTCGCGGTCGCGATGTCGGCCACGCCCGGCCCCAACAACACCATGGTGGTGGCCTCCGGCGCCACCTACGGCTTTGCCCGTACGGTGCCGCACATGCTCGGCATCTCGGTGGGCTTTCCGGCGATGCTGATCGTGCTGGGCACCGTCGGCCTGCCGCTGCTGACCGATCCGCGGGTCCATGCGGTGCTGAAATGGGTCGGTGCGGCCTACCTGCTCTGGCTCGCCTGGAAGATCGCCACGGCCGATCCGGACCCGGCCGATCCGGTTGCCAAGGCGGCGGGCGCGGGGGGGCGGCCTCTCGGCTTCGTCCAGGCGGCCCTGTTCCAGTGGGTGAACCCGAAGGCCTGGGTCATCGCCGCAGGGGCGCTCGCCACCTACACGGCCGGGGCGGACGGAGCCTCGCTCGCCGCCACGCTGGCGCTGGCTGTGCTGTTCGGGATCGTCGCCCTGCCCTGCATCGGCCTCTGGACGCTGGTCGGCGTCGGTACCGCACGGGTGCTGCGGACGCGCCGCGCCGTGCGGCTGTTCAACCTGGCGATGGCCGGGCTGCTGGTGGCCTCGCTGGTGCCCGCCCTGCGCGAGTGAGGGAAACGGCCGCGTTTCCCGTGAAACACCCGGGAGCCGGGTGGCAAACGGGGCGCGGACCCGTGACGGGGCCCGCGCCGCTCGTCCCTACAGTGAGGCCGCCCTGCTACGCGATGCCACCTTGGGCCTGGGCCTCGGCGGCCTTCTGGCGGTAGAGGCCGACGAAATCGATCGGGTCGATGTAGAGCGGCGGGAAGCCGCCGTTGCGCACCGCGTCGGCGATGATCTGGCGGGCGAACGGGAACAGCAGTCGCGGGCACTCGATCATCACCGCCGGGTGCATCTGGTCCTGCGGGATGTTGCGCAGGCGGAAGATGCCCGCATAGGTCAGCTCGAACGCGAACAGCACCTCGGTGCCGATCTTGGCGTCGCCCTCGAGGCGCAGGTCGACCTCGAAATCCTCCTCGGCGAGCTGCTTGGCGTTGACGTTGACCTGGATGTTGATCTGGGGGCCCTGCTGCTGCGGCTGCAGCGAGCGCGGCGCATTCGGGTTTTCGAAGGAGAGATCCTTGGCGTATTGCGCCAGCGCGTTGAGGGTCGGAGTGAAGTCGTCGGGCTGCGCCGCGGCGCCACCGTTACCGTTCGGGACCGGGGAATCGGCCATGGCGGAGGGTTCCTTCGAGGGCTGGACGTAACGACGAACCGTCGCACGCTGGCGCGCAAATCGGCGCGCGCGACGGCGGCGTTGCGGCTATCATGCCCACACTGCGCGAACAAGCAGAGCCGTCAATCATCTCCCGCTTCCCTGACCCAGCGATATCCCACCCGGCGATATCCCTCCTCTGCCGAACGGCGGCCGCACCGTGCGCCCGGGCCGGCGCGTCGTCGCGCGACGATGCCTGGACGACGATGGCTGGATACGGCGGGGTTCCAGCCCCATATCGTGGAGTGGGCCCGCGATGCGGCGCCGGCCGGGCGCTTGCGTCGTCCCGGTCCCGGTGCCACAGCCGTCGCGGGTACCGGAGACGTCGCAAGCTGTGCCGGCGCGGTCAGGGATGCTCCGCGTAATGCCGCCACGATCGGATCGATGATGCAGGATTCCCTCGACCTTACGACCCTCATCTTCCTCGGGCTTGCGGTCTTCGTGATCTGGAAGCTGCGCTCGGTCCTCGGCCAGAAGACCGGGAACGAGCGGCCGCCGTTCAACCCGATGGCCCGGCGCGAGGAGCCGCCGGCAGCCTCCCGCGACGGCGACAACGTCGTGCGGCTGCCCGGTGCCGGGCCCGAGCGCGGCGCCGCCGCGCCGGTCGCCACCGCGGTGCCGCGCAACTGGAAGGGCGTGGTCGAGCCGAACTCGCCCGCCGCCCGCGGCCTCGACCTGATCCTGCAGCAGGAGCCGAACTTCGACCCCCGCGCCTTCACCGACGGCGCCAAGGTCGCCTACGAGACCATCGTGACCGCCTTCGCCAAGGGCGACCGCAAGACCCTCAAGACCCTGCTCTCGCGCGAGGTCGCGGACGGGTTCGAGCGGGCGATCCAGGGCCGCGAGCGCGCCGGCCAGACGGTCGAGACCACGTTCGTGTCGATCGACCGGGCTGAGATCGTCGGGGTTGACGTGCGCAACCGCGTCGCCCAGGTCACCGTGCGCTATCTCTCGAAGCTGATCACCGCCACCCGCGGGCCGCAAGGGCAGGTCGTCGACGGCAGCCCCGAGAAGGTCGTCGACGTGACCGACGTCTGGACCTTCGCCCGCACCCTCGGCAGCCGCGACCCCAACTGGCAGCTCGTCGCCACCGAAGCCGGGCAGTAACGGCAACACCCGGCGGCTTGATCGGCCGCCGGGCATCGGAGACAATGGCGCGCCGCCGGGATCCGTGACCTGCGCGGCTCGACCCAATCGCTGAACCTTCCGGGGCCGGAGCCCATCAAGCCCATGCCGCCGGCTCCCGGCCTCACTGTCCCCGCTCGCTGCCTCGCCGCCCTCCTGCTCGGCTGCGCCGCCGGCCCGTCCGGTGCCGCGCCCCTGAGAATCGGCGAGGCCATGCTCGAGCCCGTTCCGTTCTCCGCCCTGCCGGGCTTTGCCGAGGACGATCTCGCGGCCTCCCTGGCGACCTTCCGGGCGACCTGCGCGGCGCCCGCCGGCCCGGTCCTCGCCGAGGCCGCCATGGGTGCGCCGAGCCAGGATCTCGCGGCGCCTTGCGCCGCCGCCGCCGGCGTGGCGCCGGAGGGGGCCCGCGCCTTCTTCGAGCGGAATTTCGCCGCCTACCGCGTCCTGCGGCCGAACCGCGACGCGGTTCCCGAGCGCACGGCCGGCTTCCTCACCGGTTATTTCGAGCCCGAGCTCGACGGCTCACCGGTGCCGACGCCGGACTTCACCGTGCCGGCGCTCGCCCGCCCCGACGACCTCGTCTCCCTCGAACCCGGCGAGACCCGACCCGGTCTCGACCCGTCCTTGCGCGCCGCGCGCCAGGACGGCGACGGCTTCCGGCCCTACCCGGACCGGGCGGCGATCGAGGACGGGGCGCTCGGCTCCCGGGCCCGTCCCCTGGTCTGGCTGCGCGACGCCGTCGACCTCCTGGTGCTGCAGGTCCAGGGCTCCGGCCGGGTGCGCCTGACCGACGGCCGCTCGGTGCGCCTCGCCTATGACGGCCGCAACGGCCGGCCCTACACCTCGGTCGCCCGCCTGATCGTCACCGGCGGCCACCTGCCGCTCGAAGGTCTGACGCTTGCCCGCTGGACCGGCTGGCTGCGGACCCATCCCGATCTCGCCCGCGACCTCATCCGCCGCAACGCCTCCTACATCTTCTTTCGCCTCGACGACGGCACGCCCGCGGGCGTCGGCCCGAAGGGCGGGGCCGGCGTGCCGCTCACCGCCGGCCGCAGCCTCGCGGTCGACGCCTCGCTGTGGCGCTACGGGCTGCCGTTCTGGCTCGACGGATCGGTGCCGGAGCCGGAGGGCGGCAGCACGCCGTTCCGCCGCCTGGTGGTGGCGCAGGATACCGGCTCGGCGATCCTGGGCCCGGCCCGCGGCGACCTCTATCTCGGCACCGGCGCCCGGGCCGGCGCCGTGGCGGGCCTGCTGCGCGATCCCGCGCGCTTCGTCGTGCTGCTGCCGAAGCAGGGCAATTCCGGCGCAGGCGTCGCTCCGTGACCGAGCCGCGCCGTCCCCGAAGGTTGCGCCGGCTCTCCTCCGAGGAAAGCCGGCTCTGGGCCGAGATCTCCCGCCTGATCACCCCCTTGCGCGGGCGGGCGCCGACCCCCGTCGCGCCCTCCCCTCCCCCGGCACCGGAGCCCGCGCCGCCGAAACCGGCGGCGCGGCCGGCTCGCCCGGCGCCGCGCATCCCGGCGAAGAACGGCATTCCGAAGAGCGGCCTTCCACACAGCATCGCTCCGAAGAATCCCGCCCCGCCGCCCGCGCCCACCCTGCCGCCCCTCGCCCCCCTGGAGCGCCGGGTGCGCACGAGCCTGCGCCGCGGCTCCCGCAGCGTCGACGCGGTGATCGACCTGCACGGGATGCGCCAGGCGGAGGCCCATGCCGCCCTGATCGGCTTCCTGCACCGCTCCCGGGCCTCCGGCCACGCGGTGGTGCTGGTCGTCACCGGCAAGGGGGCGGGAGGCGACGACCCTTACGCCGAGCGCGGCGTGCTGCGCCGCAGCGTGCCGCACTGGCTGCGCATGCCCGAGTTGCGCCCCCTGGTCGTCGGCTTCGAGGAGGCCGCGCATCATCACGGCGGCGGCGGTGCGCTCTACATTCGTCTCCGCCGGCGCTGACCGCCGCGAGTCGGGGTGTCGCACCGGTGATCGCGCCGTCGGCACCCGACCGGCGGGCCATTCGATGCATCACATCCTCTTCGCTCGTGCCGGATACTGCGCCGTACTGCAACGAGGGCCGGCGCCCAGTCCTGAATTGCTCCGTCCCGGCGGCGGGATTGATGATCATCGGTTGTATATTCGAGGCGGGATGTTCCAAATGTTAATGCAAGCCTGCGTTCCGGGCGCCGATAGTTCGACCGTGCCTTTGGGCGCGGCCGAAGCATCCGCGCCGGGTCCCGCCGTCACTTCCCCTGCCGCCGCGCCACGCCTCTCCCCACTTTTCCCCACCGGGGACTTGAGTCGACGACGAGGACCCGTTACATAAAGTCGTTCCCTCCTCCATCGTCACGTCACGTCGCAGCCAGGGCCATCGGCTCCCCCTCGCGACCTCCGGGACATATCAGGCGACGACTTTGCGACCGGTGCCCGCTTCGGCCACCCCGTTGCTTCCGCTCACCGCCGCGCCGCGCGGCGGCCGGATCTTCCCGGACATGACGCTCCCCGCTTCGCCCCCGCACCCCGATATCCCATGATCGAAGACACTCTCGCCCCGCTCGAGACCCCGGCCGGCCCCGCCATGCGCGAGGTGAAGCTGCAGGATCTCAAGTCGAAGACGCCGACCGAGCTTCTCGCCTTCGCCGAGGAGGTCGAGGTCGAGAACGCCTCGACCATGCGCAAGCAGGAACTCATGTTCGCGATCCTGAAGCAGCTCGCTGCCAAGGACGTCGAGATCATCGGCGCCGGCACGGTCGAGGTGCTCCAGGACGGCTTCGGCTTCCTGCGCTCCTCCGACTCGAACTACCTGCCGGGCCCCGACGACATCTACATCTCGCCGACGCAGATCCGCCGCTTCGGTCTGCGCACCGGCGACACCGTCGAGGGTCCGATCCGCGGCCCGAAGGACGGCGAGCGCTACTTCGCGCTGCTCAAGGTCAACACCATCAATTTCGAGAGCCCCGACAAGATCAAGCACAAGGTCCATTTCGACAACCTGACGCCGCTGTTCCCCACGCAGCGCTTCAAGCTCGAACTGTCGGAGCCGACCCGCAAGGACTTCTCGCCCCGGATCATCGACATCGTCGCGCCGATCGGCAAGGGCCAGCGCGCCCTGATCGTGGCGCCGCCGCGCACCGGCAAGACGGTGCTGATGCAGAACATCGCCCAGTCGATCACCCTGAACCACCCCGAATGCTACCTCATCGTCCTGCTCATCGACGAGCGGCCGGAAGAGGTCACCGACATGCAGCGTTCGGTGAAGGGCGAGGTGATCGCCTCGACCTTCGACGAGCCGGCGACCCGTCACGTCCAGGTCGCCGAGATGGTGATCGAGAAGGCCAAGCGCCTGGTCGAGCACGGCCGCGACGTCGTCATCCTGCTCGATTCGATCACCCGCCTCGGCCGCGCCTACAACACCGTGGTGCCGTCGTCCGGCAAGGTGCTGACCGGCGGCGTCGACGCCAACGCCCTGCAGCGGCCGAAGCGCTTCTTCGGTGCCGCCCGCAACATCGAGGAGGGCGGCTCGCTCTCCATCATCGCGACCGCGCTGATCGATACCGGCTCGCGCATGGACGAGGTGATCTTCGAGGAGTTCAAGGGCACCGGCAACTCCGAGATCATCCTGGACCGCAAGGTGTCCGACAAGCGGATCTTCCCGGCGATCGACATCACCCGCTCCGGCACCCGCAAGGAGGAGCTCCTGGTCCCGCCGGACGCGCTTAAGAAGACCTATGTGCTGCGCCGCATCCTCAACCCGATGGGCGTCACCGATGCGATCGAGTTCCTGCTCGACAAGCTGCGTCAGACCAAGAGCAACGGCGATTTCTTCGACTCCATGAACACCTGACGCGGCCGACATTCGTCGATCTGCACGTTGCACGGCGCCCCGAGAGGGGCGCCGTTTTTTGTTATGCGCCCAGCATGGCCGCGTTCTTGAAGGTGGAAGTCCCTCCGTGAGCTGGTCACGGCGAGCGAAGCGAAGCGCAACTGCGATTGGGTGACCGACCGTGGGGAGGAAGCGTGGAGCGCGCCTGCGGGCCGATCAACAAGAACCGGATGGAAGGCGCTGCGGGGCAGGGCGAGCGGACAACAGACCGCGAAGCTCTCATGACCTAGGCGAAGCGGGTAGATCCGGCGGTCGTGCAGGGACGGGATGTGTTCGTGCCTCGGGAAATCTCGCCTTGCGCCTGAAAGGGCGACGGTGTCGAGCCGGAGCGAGAAGTCAACTGAGGTCGTAGTAGGGTGCGGTTTGCTCCCGAAGGACCGAACGAGGAGGAGTGGCCGCGGCCGTGACGATGCGGTCGGCAAGGCGTCGGAACCCCGCGCGAGCGGGGCGGTCGGAGCCGGTACGGGGTAACGCCTCGCGCGGTCCGGCCGCGACGAAGCCGACGGCCCGCGTTGCGCACCGGGTGCCACGGGGCCGGGCTGCTGGACGCGGCCCTGGCCCGCGAGGACGTTCAGCGCGCCTGGAGGTGGGTGAAGGCCAACAGGGGCGCGGCGGGGATCGACGGTCTGGACATCGCCCAGACGGCGGCCCTCCTGCGCACGGCGTGGCCGGCGATTCGAGATCAGGTGGTGTCGGGGACGTACCGTCCCCAGCCGGTGCGTTGGGGGGCGATCCCCAAGACGGGGGGTGGCGAGCGCGAGCTCGGCATCCCGACGGTGACGGATCGCCTGATCTAGCAGGCGCTGCAGCCGTTCCCGAACCCTGACTTCAGCGGAAGCGGATCGGGGATGCCGGCATGATCCGGCTGATCCGGGCGTACCTGGCGAGCGGGATCCTGGAGGATGGGCGTGGTGCAGGAGCGCGGCTCGGGGAGGCGGCAGGGCGGACCTCGGTCGCCGCTTCTGGCTAACGTGCTTTTGGACGAGGTGGACCGAGAGTTGGTGCGGCGCGGCCATCACTTCGTGCGCGGTGCGGACGACGTGACGGTCTACGTGCGCAGCCGCAAGGCGGGGGCGCGGGTACTGGCTGAGATGCGGGGTCTGTTCGGCCGGCTGACAATGTCGCTGAACGAGACCAAGAGCGGGGTGCGCAGTGCGTTCGGCAGCACGATCCTGGGATTCACCTTCTGGGTTGGCTCCAGGGCAGCGTGGTTCAAGCGTCGGGTCGCATTGTCGTCGCTTGGCCGGTTAGCATCGGCTGCGGAAGCTGACGCGTCGCTCGGGCGGGCGCAAGCCTGCCGGCGGTGGATCGGTTGCGGACCTGCCTGCTGGGCTGGAAGGGCTACTACCGCCTGGCGCAGACGCCCAAGGTCTGGCGCGAGCTGGACGGGTGGGTGCGCCACCGGGTGCGAGCCATCCAGCTCAAGCAGTGGAAGCGTGGCTCGACCGTCTACCGGGCGCTGCTGGCCCTGGGTGCCAAGCTCGATGTCGCTCTACCGGTGACAGCCAACGGCCGCCGCTGCTGGTGGCGCAACAGCGAGATGGCGCTCAACGGCGTGCCGACCGTGGCTTGGATGGACAAGCTCGGCCCGACCCGCCTCGCCTGACCTAAACTCCTCGAACCGCCCGGGGCGGACCTGCATGCCGGGTGGTGCGGGACGGGGGACAGTTCGAAAAGAACTACCCCCTATCCCGATTAGGGGTATGGCGTCGCCTGGCGCGTCGGCCTAGGTGACCGCCGTGCATTGAATGGCCAAGCCCGCAAGGCCTCCGTTCCCCGAAGCATAACCCGGTTCCGGGGTGGGCCCGATGCGCGTCGCGCGGGCGGCCTCCGGATGCTCCTGCCTTTTTGGGGAACTCTCCGCCGAGGCTCGTTGACGTCGGCATCCCGGGTGAGAACGCCGCTTGGACGGGTGTCGTGCGGCCGGTGCCGGACGACCCGTCTTGCTGCCAAGCGGAATCGCACTCCTCAATCGTCATAGCCAAGTGTACCACCGCGCAATTCCAACTGAATGGACTCCTCCGAGCGACGTCGATCGATAGAGCCTGGTTTCACCCCCTCCTCGTCCAGCCGCCCCGAGGCCGCGCCGGCACTTCACGACCGGCCCAGTCGACATTCCCTGTTGCGTCCAAGGCAGCAGGTCGGCCGTCGCATCCTGTTCGGCACCGCCGCCGGAACGTGCTAGCGACGTCGCCCCGACATCCCTCCGGCTGCGCTCTCCCGTTCCGATGCACTCCCCCGATACCATCTTCGCCCCCGCCACCGGCTATGGCCGCACGGCCGTCGCGGTCTTGCGGATCAGCGGCCCGCAGGCCGGCCCTGCCCTCTCCGCTTTGATCGGGGCGCCGCTGCCGCCGGCACGGCGGCTGTCGTTGCGCACCCTGCGCGAGCCGAGTACCGGCGAGATGCTCGACCATGCCCTGGTCGCCTGGCTGCCCGGCCCTGCTACCGCCACCGGCGAGGACATGGCGGAACTGCATCTCCATGGCGGTCCAGCGGTGCGGGAAGCGGTGTTGCGCAGCTTGGGCCACAGGCCGGGCCTCGTGCTGGCAGAGCCTGGGGCCTTCACACGCCGCGCCTTTCTCCATGGCCGCATGGACCTGACCGCGGTCGAAGGCCTCGCCGACCTGATCGAGGCGGAAACGGAGGCGCAAAGGCGTCAGGCCGTGCGCCAGCTCGACGGTGCCCTCGGCCGCGCCGTCGAGGGATGGCGGGACGCCCTCCTCGACGTGCTCGCCGGAACGGAGGCTGCGCTCGATTTCTCGGATGAGGGTGATGTCGACGACGAGGCGCTCAGCGTTGCCGGCCATGCCGCGTCGGCACGGGTGCGCGACCAGATCCGCGTCGCCCTCGCCGATGGCCGGCGCGGCGAGCGCCTGCGGGACGGCTTCACGGTGGTGCTCGCCGGTGCGCCCAATGCCGGCAAGTCGACCCTGCTCAACGCCCTCGTCCGACGCGACGCGGCGATCGTCTCGGAGATCCCCGGGACGACGCGTGATGCGATCGAGGTGCGCTGCGATCTCGGCGGCCTGCCCGTCCTTCTGGTCGATACCGCGGGCCTGCGGGACAGTACCGACGTGGTGGAAGCGGAGGGTATGGCCCGCAGCCGCCGCCGCATGGATCAGGCCGACCTCGTCCTGTGGCTGTGCGAGCCCGGTGGCGGCCCGCCCCCTCCCCTGTCCGTCCCTCTTCTCACAGTCGCCACCAAGAGCGACCTTTCGGGTCCGGTCGGCGACGCAGACCTCGCCATCTCGGCAGCGGCCGGTATTGGCCTCGACCATCTCCTGGCCGAGATCGAACGGCACGCTGCGGCATCGCTCGGTGCCGGCGACGCGTTGATCACGCGCGAGCGGCAGCGCCTGGCGCTCGAACGCTGCGCTGGCCATCTCGACCGGGTCGTTGCTCAAGGTAGCCGCCTCCCGGCCGAACTCGTTGCGGAAGACCTGCGCCTCGCCGTTCGTGCCCTCGGTGAGGTCGCTGGTCGCGTCGGGGTCGAGGACATGCTGGATCGGCTCTTCTCAAGCTTCTGCATCGGCAAGTAGGAGGCGCCTTGCGGGAGTTTTCACGTGAAACGTCGATCGGCTCGAACAGCCGATTGACGCCGGTGCGGGCTGCCGCCTAATCACCTCATGCACTCCCAGACATCCTCCTTCGACGTGATCGTCGTGGGCGGCGGGCATGCGGGCGCCGAGGCGGCCGCGGCTGCCGCCCGTTACGGGGCCCGCACCGCCCTCGTCACTCATCGCCGCGATACGCTCGGGGCGATGTCGTGCAACCCGGCCATCGGTGGTCTGGGCAAGGGCCATCTCGTGCGCGAGGTCGATGCCCTCGACGGGTTGATGGGCCGGGTCGCCGACCGCGCCGGAATCCAGTTCCGCCTGCTCAATCGCCGCAAGGGTCCCGCGGTCCGTGGGCCGCGCACACAGGCCGACCGCAAGCTCTATGCCCGCGCGATGCAGGCGGCCCTGGCCGAGACCGCGAACCTGACGATCGTCGAGGGTGAGGTCGCGGACCTCACGGTTCTCGACGGCCGGATCGGCGGCGCCGTCCTGGCCGATGGGCGCGCCCTCCCCTGTCGCGCCGTCGTCCTTACCACCGGTACGTTCCTGCGCGGGCTGATCCATATCGGCGAGGTGACGATCCCGGCCGGTCGAATGGGCGAAGGTCCGGCGCTCGGCCTGTCTGCAACCCTCGACCGGTACGGATTCGGCCTCGGTCGCCTGAAGACCGGGACGCCCCCGCGCCTCGACGGTCGCACCATCGACTGGCATGGCATCGACAAGCAGGCAGCCGATGACGAGCCGGTGCCGTTCTCGACCCTGACCGAGCGCATCACCACGCCCCAGGTCGAATGCGGCGTCACCCGCACGACCCACACCGCGCATGACCTGATCCGTGCGAACCTGCATCGCTCGGCGATGTATTCCGGCGGTATCACCAGCCGCGGACCGCGCTACTGCCCATCGATCGAGGACAAGGTCGTCCGCTTCGGAGACCGAGACGGCCACCAGATCTTCCTCGAGCCGGAAGGCCTCGACGACCCGACGGTCTATCCGAACGGTATCTCGACCTCCCTGCCGGAGGAGGTCCAGCGCGGAATCGTTCGCCTGCTGCCGGGCTGCGAACGCGCCGTGATCCTGCGTCCGGGCTATGCGATCGAGTACGATTACGTCGATCCGCGTGAGCTCGACCCGACCTTGCAGACCCGCCGCATCGCCGGCCTGTTCCTGGCCGGTCAGATCAACGGCACGACCGGCTACGAGGAGGCGGCGGGCCAGGGATTGGTCGCCGGTCTGAACGCCGCCCGATCGGCTGGGAGCGCCGATCTCGCGGTCTTCGATCGGGCCGAATCCTATCTCGGCGTGATGATCGACGACCTCGTGACCCACGGGGTCAGCGAGCCGTACCGCATGTTCACGTCGCGCTCGGAATACCGGCTGAGTCTGCGGGTCGATAATGCCGACGAGCGCCTGACCGGTCGTGGTCTTGCCCTCGGCTGCGTCTCCGCGTTCCGGGCCGCGCACGATGCCGGTCGGCGGGCGGCCTTGCAGCAGGCGCGGCGGATGCTCGATGAGTTGAGCCTGACCCCGACCGAGGCGCAGCGCCATGGGATCGCCCTCAACCGCGACGGTATCCGCCGCTCGGCATTCCAGCTGCTCTCTTACCCGGAGATCACCTGGGATTGCCTCGCGGCGGTATGGCCGCAGCTTGCCGGCGTCCCCCCTGCCCTCGCCGACCGACTCTGCACCGATGCGACCTACGCGGTCTATCTCGACCGCCAGCAGGCTGACATCGCTGCCTTCCGGCGCGACGAGGCGGTGACGCTGCCGGCTCGGCTTGATTACGGCAGCATCGCCGGTCTGTCGAACGAGCTGCGGTTGAAGCTCGACAAGGTCCGTCCTCTGACCCTCGGCCAGGCCGCCCGGATTGAAGGAGTGACACCAGCCGCCCTCACGCTCCTCGCCGCCCACGCTCGCCGTCAAGCCCCCGCGCAGGTTCCCGCCGAATGACGACCCAGGCTCCCGGCCGCGACACCGTTCTGCGCGACGCCGGCGTTTCACGTGAAACAGCGGCAGCCCTCGACCTCTACGTGGCGCAGCTCACCCGTTGGCAGTCGATCAAGAACCTCGTCGGGCCCTCGACCCTCGCCGAGGTCTGGCGCCGCCATATCGCCGACTCGCTGCAGCTCCTGGCACTCGCTCCCGAGGCGACGCGCTGGCTCGATCTCGGCAGCGGTGCCGGCATTCCGGGCCTGATCCTGGCGATCGCTGGCCGCGAGCGACCGGGCTTCCGGGTCGATCTGGTGGAGAGCAACGGCCGCAAGGGTGCGTTCTTGCAGGAGACAGCTCGCCTCACCGGCGCGCCCGCCCGCATCCACGTCGCCCGGATCGAGACGGTGATCGAGCGCTTCACTGATTCGCAGGTCGTGACCGCCCGAGCCCTTGCGCCCCTCTCCCAGCTCCTCGCCTGGACCCAACCCCTGTTGAAAAATGGTGCCACAGGGCTTTTTCCCAAAGGGCGTGATGTCTTAACCGAATTGACCGATGCGGAGGAAAGGTGGAGATTTACCGCGGATCTGATCCCGAGCCGGACCGATTCTGAGGCCAGAATCGTCCGCGTCTCCACAGCGAGCGGCCTTCTCCCATGATCGCGGAACCCCCTGAGTCGCAGGTGAGCGGCAGCCCGCGGCCCCTGCGCATCATCGCGCTCGCCAACCAGAAGGGTGGCGTCGGCAAGACGACGACGGCGATCAACCTCGGCACCGCCCTGGCGGCGATCGGCGAGCATGTGCTGATCATCGATCTCGATCCGCAGGGCAATGCGTCGACCGGTCTCGGTATCGACCGGCGCCAGCGCCGTCTTTCGACCTACGATGTGCTCGCCGGCGAGTCTCCGCTGGCCGAGGCAGTGCAGGTCACCGCGGTGCCGCGTCTGTCGTTGATCCCCTCGACCATGGACCTCCTCGGTCTCGAGATGGCGATGGCGAGCGCGCCCGATCGGGCCCAGCGTCTGCGTCGGGCGCTCGAACCCCTCGACCGCGGCGAGATGCCGGCAGACCAGCGCTACACCTACGTGCTGATCGACTGCCCGCCTTCGCTCAACCTGCTCACCCTCAACGCACTCGCCGCTGCGCATGCGGTGTTGGTGCCGCTGCAATGCGAGTTCTTCGCGCTCGAAGGCTTGAGCCAGCTGCTGCGCACGGTCGAGCAGGTCAAGGGCGCCCTCAACCCACGCCTGGCGATTCAGGGTGTCGTGCTGACGATGTTCGATCCGCGCAACAACCTGTCGGCCCAGGTGGTGGCCGATGTGCGCGAGTTCATGGGTGACAAGGTCTACGAGACCATGATCCCCCGCAACGTGCGCGTCTCCGAGGCGCCGTCGCACGGCAAGCCGGTGTTGCTCTACGATCTCAAATGCGCTGGGTCGCAGGCCTATCTGCGGCTCGCCTCCGAGGTCATCCAACGCGAAGGCCGCCTGCCGGCCGCGGCTTGAGCCGCATCAGGGAGTCACGAGAGGATGAAGGGTATGGCGGAGGAGGGAGCGCGGCCGCGCCTCGGGCGAGGTCTGGCGGCGCTGATCGGCGATTTCGGCGAGGAGACCCCTGCCGCTCCGGAGAAGCCGAAGGCCGGCCAGCGACGGGTGCCGATCGAGTTCCTGCGGCCGAACCCACGCAACCCGCGTCGCCACTTCGCCGAGACCGAGCTCGAGGAATTATCGGCTTCGATTCGGACCCGCGGGGTGATTCAGCCGATCGTCGTGCGGGCGCTGGCGAATCTGCCGGACGCGTTCGAGATCGTTGCCGGCGAGCGGCGCTGGCGCGCAGCGCAGCGGGCCGGGCTGCATGAAGTGCCGGTGGTCACGGTCGAGATCGACGACCGGACCTCGCTCGAATATGCCATCCTGGAGAACGTCCAGCGCGCCGATCTCAACGCCATCGAGGAGGCGGCGGGCTACGAGCGGCTGATGAGCGAGTTCCGCTACACCCAGACCGAGCTCGCCGAGATCATCGGCAAGAGCCGCAGCCATCTTGCCAATACCTTGCGCCTGCTGCAATTGCCGCCGAGCGTGCAGGATCACGTCATTGCCGGCAGCCTCACCGCCGGGCATGCCCGCGCGCTCCTGTCGGTCAAGGACCCGGACGGTATTGCCCGCCGGGTGATCGAGGATGGGATGACGGTGCGCGAGGTCGAGGCGCTCGCTGCCGGCGAGCAGGCCGGCACCGGCCCGCGTCCCGGCCGGCCGCGTAAAAGCCCGGTCGAGAAGGATGCGGATACCCGTGCCCTGGAGCGGCGCCTGGAGGATGCGCTCGGCGTCGCGGTGTCGATCGAGGCCAAGGGCGGCGGCGGCGAGGTGCGGCTGCGCTATGCCAGCCTCGATCAGCTCGATGGGCTGTGCCGGCGCCTGGAGATGTAGGACGATGCGGCCGGGCTTTGCCCGGCCTCGAGTAGGGCAGGGGGATCAGCCCCGCCTTGCGGCCTCGTTGGCGAGGCGCAGGAAGAGATCACCGGCGATCGCGTGCGAGAAGTCGCCGCCGGCGCGGCGGGCATTGAGGACCGCCTCCTGCAGCAGAGCCACCGCCCGGCGCAACGAAGCCGGGCTCCAGCGGGCGAGCTGCGTCTCGACGATCCGCTGGCGGCGGAAATGCAGGCCGCGCCAGCCCGCCACCATCGCACTCGGGCTCTTGCCCTCGCCGTCGAGGCGGGTCGCGAGCAGGGTTAGGGCGTGGCGCAGGGCGCCGCCCAGCATCACCGAGGCGTCCATGCCCTCGATTTGGAAGCGGCGATAGCTGCGCTCGGTCTCGGCGATCCGGCCCGCGAAGGCGGCATCGATCAGGGCGTTGAGCATCGAGCCCGACACGTCGCTGCCGATCGCCTCGACATCGTCGATCCCGATCTCGGCTTGGCCGCGGGCGTAGAGGGCCAGCTTCTCGATCTCGCCGAGGCTCGCCCGCCGGTCGCCGCCGAGGCTGCCGGCGAGCAGGTCGCGTGCCTCGCGGGTGATGCGTAGACTGTCGGCCCGCAAGGTCCGCTCGATCAGGTCGGCGAGGGTCCCGGCATCGTCGGGGTAGCAGGGAATCGCCAGCGCCTTGGGCGATCGCTCGCACACGACGCGCAGGGGGGCCGATTTGGCGAGGTCGCCGGCCTCGACCACGATCCGGGTATCGCCGCCCTCCTGCTTCAGCGCGGCCTCGACGGCCGGGGCGTAGTTACGGCTGCCCGGGCGCACCCAGACGGCGCGCTTACCGCCGAACAGCCCGACCGTGCCGGCCTCGTCGACGAGGCGGCCGGGATCGCTCGCCAGCACGTCGCCGTCGAGCTTCACCAGGGCGAAGGGATCGGCGGGGTCGTCGACCGCCTTCTCGGCGAGCAGGCGGGCGCGCTCGGCGACGAGGCCGGTATCGGGTCCGTAGACCAGGATCACGGCGATGCGCGGGTCGGGGCCGCGGCGCAGCAGCCCCTCGACCTCGCCGGCCTTCACGGCGGTCATGATGCCCTCAGGGCTGGGTCGCCAGGATCGCGGCGACGCGGGTCTTGATCTGCTCGGAGAGGAGCTTGGCCAGCCGGATCTCGGCATCCCGGGCGGCGCGCAGGCTGGCGAAGCGCTGGGACGAGCGATCGTAGGTGGCGGTACCCTGGGCCACGCCCTCGGTGATCGTGCGGTCGCCCGACAGGGTCTGGACCTTGTAGGAGGCAACGCCGAGCAGCGTCGCCGCTTCGGCCCGGCCGGTGATCGAGCTGACGATCGGCGTCTGCACCGACTCGGTCGCCGTGAGCGTCATGCGGTACTTCTTCTCCGACGGCGTGCCGGAGCCGTCGAGATCGAAGACCAGCTCGCTGCGCAGGTAATGGCCGAGGCGCTCCTGGCCCTGGGCGGTCTTCGCCGGCTCGACCTGGATCGAGGCCAGCACCGCACTCAGCGGGGCGCCGGAGGCGGTCGGCCCGTAGAGCGGCCGGAAGCAGGCCGAGAGGCCGAGCGCCAGGGTAGCGACGAGAGTGAGGGTCCGCGCCGTCTTCGCCGTGCGGCCTGCCATGAGGGTCCGTCCTGCCACCGCTTGCCTCTCCACCGCTTGCCTCGTCACCGCTCCGCTGACGCGGTTACCGTTCTACCGACGTCCTGCCAAGGGGGCATGAAGAGGCCTTTCGGCCGTGCCCCTCGGGGCTTCAAGATAGGGGGGGCGATCTAAAGAATCTCTGCGGCGACAGCAGGGCCGTGCTGCTTCGAGCCGGTGAAAGACGGGGATGAAAGCGAGAAGGGCCCGGCGATCGTCGGATCGCCGGGCCCTTCTCTGGCAGGCAAAGATGCGTCGATCAGACCACGATGTTGACGATGCGCAGCGGCACCACGATCACCTTGCGGGGAGCCTTGCCTTCCAATGCCCGCTGTACCGCCTCCAGGGACAGCACCGCCGCCTCAACCGCCGCTTGATCGGCGTCGCGCTGCACGGTGACGTCGGCGCGCTTGCGGCCGTTGATCTGCACCGGCAACGTCACGCTGTCCTCGACCAGGAGGGCGCGTTTCACCTCGGGCCAGGCGGCTTCCGCCACGAGGCCGTCCCGACCCAACGCCGTCCAGCAGGTTTCGGCGAGGTGCGGCATCATCGGGGCGATGAGCTGCACCAGGATCTGGGTCGCCTCGCGCAGGGCGGGGGAGGGGGCGCGGCCGCGCTCGGCGTTGACCGCCTCCTGCAGGCTGTTCGCCAACTCGTAGACATGTGCGACGCAGCGGTTGAAGCGCAGGCGCTCGATATCCTCGCCGACCGCCGCCAGGGCCTTGTGGGCCGCCTTCAGCACCGCTTCGTTTTCGGCGACCGCCGGCTTTGACCCGCCCTCGGCGACCTCGCTCACCATGCGCCAGACGCGCTGCACGAAGCGCGAGGCGCCCTGCACGCCGTCCTCGGTCCAGATCACGTCGCGCTCCGGGGGGGAGTCGGACAGCATGAACCAGCGGGCGGTGTCGGCGCCGTACGAGGCGATGATGTCGTCGGGGTCGACCACGTTCTTCTTCGACTTCGACATCTTCTCGATCGCCCCGATGGCGATCGGCGCGTCGGTTTTCACGTGAAACGCTTTGCGGGCGCCGTCCTCGGTCACGACCTTGACGTCGACCGGCTGCACCCAGG
This sequence comes from Methylobacterium sp. DB0501, assembly GCF_011043735.1. Taxonomy (GTDB): domain Bacteria; phylum Pseudomonadota; class Alphaproteobacteria; order Rhizobiales; family Beijerinckiaceae; genus Methylobacterium; species Methylobacterium alsaeris. The sequence continues at coordinate 148,657 of NZ_JAAKGV010000011.1, forward strand.
CCCCGGCCTCGTCGCGATAGGTCTCGTGGACCACCATCCCTTGGGTGAACAGGCCGGCGAAGGGTTCGTCGAGGCCGGCCCAACCGGTCTGGCGCATCGCCCGCATGAAGAAGCGCGAATAGAGCAGATGCAGGATCGCGTGCTCTATGCCGCCGATATACTGGTCGACCGGCAACCAGTGGTCTGCCACCGCCTTGTCGGTCGGCGCGTCGTCCAGCCACGGCGCGGTGAAGCGGGCGAAGTACCACGACGAATCGACGAAGGTATCCATCGTGTCGGTCTCACGCCGGGCCTGCGCACCGCAGGACGGGCACGGCACGTTGCGCCAGGCCGCATCGCGCTCCAGCGGGTTGCCGGGGACGTCGAACGACACGTCCTCCGGCAGGCGCACCGGCAGGTCGGCGACCGGCACTGGCACGACGCCGCACGAGTCGCAGTGGATCACCGGGATCGGGCAGCCCCAGTAGCGCTGACGCGAGACGCCCCAGTCGCGCAGGCGGAACTGGACCCGTCGCTTGCCAACCGAGTTGCCGTCGAGGGTCTCGGCCTCCAGGCGATCGGCGACGGCCTTGAACGCCTCGTCGGTGCTCATCCCGTCGAGGAAGCGCGAATTGATCATCCGGCCGTCGCCGTCATAGGCGGTGTCGGTGATCACGAAGCTGGCCGGGTCCTGGTCCGGCGGGCAGACGACCGGCGTGTTGCCCAGCCCGTACTTGTTGGCGAAGTCGAGGTCGCGCTGGTCATGAGCCGGGCAGCCGAACACCGCACCGGTGCCGTACTCCATGAGCACGAAATTCGCGACGTAGACCGGCAGGGTCCAGGACGGGTCGAGAGGATGGCGCACCGTCAAGCCCGTGTCGAAGCCGAGCTTCTCCGCGGTGTCGATCGCCGCCTGGGCGGTGCCCATGCGCCGGCACTCGGCGATGAAATCCTGCAGGGCCGGGTTGTCCGTCGCGACCGCGGCGGCAAGCGGGTGGTCGGCGGCGACCGCCAGGAACTTCGCGCCGAACAGCGTGTCGGGACGCGTCGTGTAGACCGTGACTTCGCGGGCCGCGCCCTCGGGCGCGCGCTCGAGGGCGAAGCGCAGCTCCAGCCCCTCCGAGCGGCCGATCCAGTTGCGCTGCATCAGCCGGACCTTCTCCGGCCAGCGTTCCAGCGTGTCGAGCCGGTCGTCGAGGTCCTGGGCGAAGTCGGTGATCTTGAAGAACCACTGGGTCAGCTCGCGCTGCTCGACGAGCGCGCCGGAGCGCCAGCCGCGCCCGTCGATCACCTGCTCGTTGGCGAGCACGGTGTGGTCGACCGGATCCCAGTTCACCTTGGCGGTGCGGCGCGAGACCAGCCCGGCCTTCAGGAAGTCCAGGAACATCCGCTGCTGATGCTTGTAGTATTCAGGATCGCAGGTCGCGATCTCGCGGCTCCAGTCCAGCGACAGGCCCATCGATTGCAGCTGCGCCCGCATCGTCGCGATGTTGGCGTAGGTCCAGTCCCGCGGGTTGACCTTGTTCTGCATCGCGGCGTTCTCGGCCGGCAGGCCGAAGGCATCCCAGCCCATCGGATGCAGGACGTTGAAGCCCTTGGCGCGCTTGTAGCGGGCCACCACATCGCCCATGGCGTAGTTGCGCACGTGGCCCATGTGGATGCGCCCCGACGGATAGGGGAACATCTCGAGCACGTAGTATTTCGGGCGCGGATCGTCGTTGCGGGTGCGAAAAATCTCCCGCTCGGCCCACACCTGCTGCCAGTGGGGCTCGGAATCCTTCGCGTTGTAACGTTCGGCCATGGGCGGCGTCTTTGCGACCGGTCGGCGCCGGCGCCGTGAGCACCGGCGGCAGGGATGAAAGGGAAAACGTCACGGCCGCAAACGGTTGAGCTTGCTCGGCGCGGCGCCGGCGGACTAGGACACGGTTTGGTCCCGAGGGTCAACCAATCTAGCGGAGAGGCGCCGGTCATGATCGACCCGCAGACCGTCACGTCGAATCTGGCCGAAGTGCGCGACGCCATCGCCCGGGCAGCCGAGGACAGCGAGCGCGATCCCGCGGGCGTCGCGCTGATCGCCGTCTCGAAGACGATTCCGCCGGAGGGCATCCGGCCGGCGCTAGAAGCCGGCCAGCGTTTGTTCGGCGAGAACTACGTCCAGGAGGCGAAAGCCAAGTGGCCCTCTCTCCGCGCGGAGGCGGAGGGCGTCGAACTTCACCTGATCGGCCCATTGCAATCGAACAAGGCCCGCGAGGCCGTCGAGCTGTTCGACGTGATCCATACCCTCGACAGAACCTCGCTCGCCGCGGCGCTCGCGAAGGAGATCCAGCGCAGCGGCCGGCATCCGGCCCTGCTGGTCCAGGTCAATACCGGCGAGGAGCCGCAGAAGGGCGGCGTGGCGCCGGGCGCGGTCGACGCCTTCCTACGCGAATGCGCAGAGACGCACGGGCTAACCGTCTCGGGGCTGATGTGCATCCCGCCGGCGGAGGACCCGCCCTCGGCGCATTTCGGCCTGCTGGCGGCGATCGCTCGCCGCCACGCCCTGCCGATCCTGTCGATGGGGATGAGCGCCGACTATCCGGCGGCGATCCAGGCAGGCGCGACCCATGTGCGGGTCGGCAGTGCCATCTTCGGGGCACGCCAGCCGAAAGGGTAACGCGCCGTCGTTGGATCTCGCGTCAGTTCGCGTGCAGGCAGCGGATCTCCTCCCGCGCCTGCTCCAGGAAGCGGACCCGGTCCTCGTCCGTCAGCAGAACGGGTGAATTCGGCAGCCCGTCCCGGTAGCGGGCGGAGCTGTCCCAGAGAGTGCCGCGGGCGCCCTCCGCGGCGTGGATCTGTCGTGCGCGTACGATCTCGGTCGCGGTGTAGGCGTCGAGCATGCGTCTCTCCCTGCGTCCGATGAGGCTTTTGTGTGGCAGTCGGACCCTAGCGCATGTTTTCGCGGGATGCGAGCGTGGTAGCGTTACCAAAATGAAAGATGTTATTGTGCCTTGCAGCATCACGAATCGAGAACATTTTTCGCGATCCGCCCGCTGGAACGGGGAAGACCTTGCTCAGCAAGACCATTCTTAGATCGTGAGGCGGGTGCCGGGGCCGAGGCGGCGCAGGAGCCGGATCAAGTCGGGGCGGCGCAGCGCGACGCAGCCCTCGGTGGGTTTGAAGCCCGGGCGGGCGACGTGCAGGAAGATCGCGCTGCCATGCCCGCGCCGGATCGGGCCGCGATTGTAGTCGAGGTCGATCACGAGGTCGTAGAGCCCGTCGTCGCGCCAGAGGTTCTCGGCGCTGATGCCGGGCGCGGGCAGGGGGATGGGGCGGTTGTAGCGCCGGTCGCGCGGGTCGTCGCACCAGCCGTCGCCCGGGCGAATGCGGCGCAGGGGGAGGGCGGTCGGGGGCCGGGTCCCGAGCCGGTCCGGCCGGTAGAAGCCGCCGCGCAGGCGGAACGTGCCCCGGGGCGAGGCGCCGTCGCCTTCGCGCTTGGTGCGGGTCTGGCCGCCCTTGCCGAGGGCGCAGGGGACCAGGACCGGGCCGGCGATCAGCGTGCCGCGGCGGCGGTCGAGGGGATTCGGGCGGACCCGCAGATGCGGGAGGGTGGTGCGCTTCATGGGACGTCTCTGTAGGGCGCCGTCGCCGTCGCCGTCGAGACCGTGACAGGCGGGCCGGACCGGCCGAGAATGCCGGGAGCGATCCAACGAGCCGCCCGACCCTCATGCGCAAGCCGGACCCCTCGCCCGAACCGAATCCCGACTGGCTCGCCTGGCTGCCGCCGCGTCTCGTCGCCCTCGACGTCGAGACGACGGGCCTCGCCGAGACCGACCGGGTGGTGAGCTTCGGCGCCGTCGTGCTGACGACCGCCTCCCTCGCCGCCGGCCGGCCGGAGATCGCCTGCCACCACCTGATCTTCGATCCCGGCCGCGCCAGCCACCCGATGGCCGAGGCGGTGCATGGCTACGACGACTGGCTCCTGCGCCACCAGGATCCGGCCGGGCTGCACGCCGCCGCGCTCGCCGCGCTGATCGCCGGGGCCGACCTCGTCGTCGCCCACAACGCCGCCTTCGATCTCGGCTTCGTCAACCGCGAGTTGCGGGAGGCCGGTCTGCCGCCGGTCGCCGGCAAGGTCTACTGCACCATGGAGGCCTATCGTCGCCGGGGCGAGAAGGGGAGGGCGGCCCTCGATGCGGTGTGCCGGCGCATCGGCATCGCCAGGGTCGGCGCTCGCCACGGCGCCCTGGAGGATGCCTGGCTGGCGCTCCGGGCCTATCTCTGGCTCCAGGCCTGCCCGGTGGCGGTCGCCCGTCCGATGCTCGCCCCGCCCAGCAACCTGCGCCCCGCCCCGCCCCGCCCGGAGGGCCCGCTGCCGCCCCGTGCCTGAGGCAGGGGCCGGGGCTCACGCCGTGGACAGGACGGAGCGCGGCCCTTGCCGCGGCGGGTCGCTCCGCTACTCTGCCTCGCACCCTGCCAGGCTGCGATCCGTCCGGGATCGTGGCGTCGGCCGGCGGCGGGCCTCGCGCCCGTCCGCCTTCCTCGAGAGTGCCGGTTCGATGTCGAACGCCCACCGCCTGCTCGTCGTCGACGACGATCCGACCCTGCGCGACACCCTGACCGAGCAGCTCGCCCTGTCGGACGCGTTCGAGGTCGTCACCGCCGAGACCGCCCGGGGGGCGATGGAGCGCGTCGCCGCCGAACGGGTGGATCTCGTGGTGATGGATGTCGGCCTGCCCGATCTCGACGGGCGCGAGGCGGTCCGGCAGATGCGCCAGGGCGGCTTTCGCGGCCCGGTCATCATGCTGACCGGCCAGGCCTCGGATACCGACACCGTGCAGGGGCTCGATGCCGGCGCCAACGACTACGTGACGAAGCCGTTCAAGCTCGCCGTCCTGCTCGCCCGCATCCGGGCCCAGCTGCGCCAGTACGAGGCGAGCGAGGACGCGGTGTTCCAGATCGGCCCCTACACCTTCCGGCCGGGCGCCAAGCTGCTCGTCGGCGAGCGCGGCTCGAAGCTGAAGCTCACCGAGAAGGAGACCGCGATCCTGCGCTTCCTCTACCGCGCCGGGCGCCAGGTGGTGGGGCGCGACACGCTGCTCGCCGAGGTGTGGGGCTACAACGCCCAGGTCACCACCCACACCCTCGAGACCCACATCTACCGCCTGCGCCAGAAGATCGAGCCGAACCCGGCGACGGCGTCGATCCTGGTGACGGAGGGAGGCGGGTACAAGCTGTTGCCGTAGGCACGATCGAGACCCTCGCCGGTTTCGACCACCCTCCATCGTCGGGCCCGGGGTCTCGCCCTCGGCGAGCCCCAGGATGACATTGCGGGTGAGAAGGCCGCCGGCCCTGTCCCGTCTCCGGGACGCGCCCTACGCGATCAACCCCCGCGCCGCGACCGGGATCGTGCCGACGATCGCGCCGTCCCGCACCGCCACCAAGTCGTCGACCATGTTGACGACGACGCAGACGTGGTTGGGCACCACCTCGACCAGGGTGCCGACCGGGGGCCGCTCGGCGCAGGCGGCGAGATCCAGGAAGCCGTGCTCCTCGGCGAAGCCCGCGATGCGGGCGCCCGGATGGTCGGGCAGGAGCCCGTGCCCGTCGAGGCCGCCGCCGGTGTCGCTGGTCAGCGTCTTCGAGCCGGCATCCAGGATGCCGCGCTCCGGCCCCGCCCGGCTCACCACCCGGGCGAGCACCGCCAGGGCGCAGTCGTCGAGGGTCGCGACGCCGGCCTCGATCATCATGCGGTCGTTGAAGATCACCGTGCCGGCCCGGTGCTCGGTGGTGCCGCGGACCCGGCCGATCTCCGGCAGGTTCGGCGTGCCGCCGGTGGAGACGATGCGGGCCGAGAGCCCGTGCGCCGCCAGCCCCGCCTGCGTCTCGTCGAGGAATCCTTGCGCCACCGCGACGCCCCCGGGCGGCGGGTAGAGAAGAAGGCCCGCGAAGGCGAGGCCCGGCCGGCTCGCGATGTCGCGGGCGAGCGCCACCGCCTCGCCCGGTGTCTCGACGCCGGCGCGCTTGCGGCCGGTATCGCATTCCACCACCACGTCGAGGGTGCGCCCGCCGGCCTGCGCCGCCTCGGGCAGGCCCGCCACCGTCACCGGGTTGTCGGCCGCGACCGTGATCCGGGCCGCGCTCTCGCGCAGGAGCCGGCCGAGGCGCCCGACCACGTGCGGGCCGATGAGGTTGTAGCTCACCAGGATGTCGTCGATCCCGGCCGCCGCCATCACCTCGGCCTCGCCGAGCTTCTGGCAGGTGATGCCGCGGGCCCCCGCCTCGATCTGCATCCGGGCGAGGATCGGGCTCTTGTGCGTCTTGATGTGCGGGCGGTTGGCGATGCCGGCGGCGTCGCAGGCGGCCTGGAGCCGCGCGATGTTGCGGGCGACGCGATCGAGGTCGATGACGACCGCCGGCGTTCCGTGGCGGCGGGCGATCTCCTCGCGGAGCGCGGGGGCGATCATCGCGGGCCGCCCGTCCCGGCCCTGTCCGAAACTCGCATCGATCGCATCGTCGTCCCTCCTGCGCCGGCCTTTCCGCGCCGGCTGACCTCCGGCGCCGAATCCCGGCCGGCGGCGGACCATAGACGGAAACGCCGCGCCGCGCTTCGTGCCCGAGGACATATCGCCATACGGCACCTCGCTCTCGCTCGGGTGCAACCCAATCTTAGACTTCTAGTCCTATCGGTGGAGGATCGCTGGCACCGCGCAACGGAGCGTCGATGCATTCCCGATCCCGCCGGCGGCACTCCGCCGTGTCGCGCATGCTGGCCGGGTCGATCATCGGCGTCACCCTGGTGATCGGAGCCGCCTGCGGAATGATGGTCATGCAGATGCGCCGCAGCGCCTGGGACCAGGTCGGCCGCGTCTCGCAGAACCTGCTCGAATCGGTCGAGCGCTTGGTCGACCGCAACATCGAGATCTACGACCTGTCGCTCCAGGGGGTGGTCGAGGGCCTGCGCAACCCGGAGGTCGACGGGATCGCGCCGGACCTGCGCCAGCTCGTGCTGTTCGATCGGGCCGCCACCGCGAACGGCCTCGGGGCGATCCTGGCCCTCGACCCGCAGGGGCATGCCTTCGTCGATTCGGCGTCTCCGGTGCCCCGTCCGCTGCGCTTTCCCGAAGCGGATTTCTTCCTCGTCCACAAGGCGCGGGAGGATGCCGGGCTCTATATCGGCGAGCCGCTCCGGATGGGGCCGGGCGGGCGCCGGGTGATCCCGCTCAGCCGCCGGCTCTCCTACGCGGACGGCGCCTTCGCGGGCGTCGTCGTCGGCACGATCGCCATCGACTACCTCAACGCCCTGTTCGCCCGTCTCAGCCTCGGCGACAGGAGCCGCATCGCCGTCTTCCGCGAGAGCGGCGAACTCCTCGTCCGCAGCCCGGCGAGGGAGGGGGCGATCGGCCGGAGCCTGACGAAGGCCGCCCACTTCCGGCGCTACTTCGAGCGCCGGGCCGGGCAGTTCGTGGCGACCGGCCACACCGAGGCGATCGAGAGCCTGTTCACCTACAGCCGGATCGGCGACCGGTCCCTCGTCGCCACGGTGGTGGTGCCGACGGCGGCGATCGCCGCCCTGTGGCGGCCGAAGGCGGAAGCGATCGCCGGCCTGGTGGCGCTCCTGTGCGGCGGCATGATCGCCCTGACCCTGGTGCTCCAGCGCGAACTCGAGCGGCGGGCCCGGGCCGAGGAAATGGCCCTCGCCGCCAACCACGACCTCGCCCGCCTCGCCCATACCGACGGGCTCACCGGCCTGCCGAACCGACGCCACTTCGACGAGGCCTTCGCGCGGGCCCGCGAGCAGGCGGCGCGCGACCGCAGGCCGCTGGCGCTGGTCCTCCTCGATGCCGACCGGTTCAAGCGCTACAACGACACCTACGGCCACCTCGCCGGGGACGAGGTCCTGCGCGCCGTGGCCCGGGTGCTGCAGCGCCAGGTCCGCGAGCCGGAGGAGGCCGCCTGCCGGATCGGCGGCGAGGAATTCGCCGTGCTGCTGCCGGGCGCCTCGGCCCGCCCGGCGGCCGCCCGGGCCGAGCACATCCGGCAAGCGCTGGCGCGGCTGCAGATCCCGCATGTCGGCAACGAGGGCGGCATCGTCACCGTGAGCCTCGGCGTCGCCGAGGCGGTCCCGGGCGAGGCCGGCGGCCAGTGCTTCGCGGCCGCCGACGCGGCGCTCTACGAGGCCAAGCGCCAGGGCCGCAACCGCGTGGTGGCGGGGCCGGAGGCTCCGGCCGGCGTCAAGGTCGCCTGAAACGGAGGAGGTTGCCCGAAGAGGGATGGCGCCTGCGCATGGTGCGGGGACTTCCGATCGGCTAGAGCTTGGCCGGGCGGCGCGGTTGCGGAAGACCGCGCAGGTGCGGACGACCGCGTGACCGCGGCAGGGGAGAGCGGGGCCGTTGGCGCTCGACGACGACATCGCGATCCTGGCCGCGGCGCCGCTGTTCGGATTGATGGGCCGGGACGCCCTGCGGCTGATCTCGTTCGCGGCCGAGCGCCGGCGGCTGGAGCCGGGCGCCGTGCTGTTCTCCCGCGGCGACCCGGCCGAGGGCGGCTTCGTGGTGATGCGCGGCAGGGTGATCCTGGAGCCGCGCTCGCCCCGGGGCGCGGCGATCGAGGCCGGTCCCTCCGCGCTGATCGGCCAGAACGCCTTGTTCTTTCCGGGGGAGCGGCCGACCGCCGCGCGGGCCGGCCCCGAGCCGGTCGAGGTCATGGTCGTCACCCAGGCGGTGATGCGCCGGGTGCTCGAGGTGTTTCCCGATACCGCCGCGGTGATCCACGACGCGCTCGCCGACGAACTCGCCGACCTGACCCGCCGCTTCGCCGACAGCCGCGCCGCCGACCCGACCTGAAAGCCCGGCCTACCCTAAAAGCCCTGGCGTGACAGCAACCCGGGAGCTTTGGTAGAGGGGACGCCGCAACGCATTCCCTGCCTGGACGCCTCCCATGTCGCATGCCGATCTCGCCCGGACCATCGAAGCCGCCTGGGAGGACCGCGCGGGCGTCGGCGCCGATACGCGCGGACCGGTGCGCGAGGCGGTCGAGGCCGCCCTGGCGCTGCTCGATTCCGGCGAGGCCCGGGTCGCCGAGAAGTCCGGCGACCAGGACTGGCACGTCAACCAGTGGCTCAAGAAGGCGGTGCTGCTCTCCTTCCGCCTCAACGACATGGCGCTGATCGAGGGCGGTCCCGGCGGCGGCGGCTGGTGGGACAAGGTGCCGTCGAAGTTCGAGGGCTGGGACGCCGCGCGCTTCCGCGCCGCCGGCTTCCGGGCCGTGCCGGGCGCCGTGGTGCGCCGGGGCGCCCATATCGCGCCGGGCGCGGTGCTGATGCCGTCCTTCGTCAATCTCGGCGCCCATGTCGGCGAGGGCACGATGGTCGACACCTGGGCCACGATCGGCTCCTGCGCCCAGGTCGGCAAGAACTGCCACATCTCCGGCGGCGCCGGCATCGCCGGCGTGCTCGAGCCGCTCCAGGCCAACCCGGTCATCATCGAGGACAATTGCTTCATCGGCGCCCGCGCCGAGGTGGCCGAGGGCGTGATCGTCGGCGAGGGCAGCGTGCTCTCGATGGGCGTCTATATCGGCGCCTCGACCAAGATCATCGACCGGGCCACCGGCGAGGTCACGTATGGCCGCGTGCCGCCCTACTCGGTGGTGGTGTCGGGCACCCAGCCCGGCAAGGCACTGCCGGACGGCACCCCCGGCCCGTCGCTCTACTGCGCCGTGATCGTCAAGCGCGTCGATGCCGGCACCCGGGCGAAGACCGGCATCAACGAGCTCCTGCGGGATTGAGCAGGCTTGCGTGGCAGGCCACACGGTACACGACACAGGGGGGTGCGGGGGGCGGGGCGGTGGCCGTCGCCTCCGCACCTGCTGTGTCATGTACGTTGGTCAGGCCAACGCAGCGTCCACTTAGACTCTTATTGAGTCGCGGATTTTTGTCGCGGAACCGGCGGCCGCCTTTGCGAAAGCTGCGTCGGGCACAGCCCGATCGCGTGGCAGTCGGGCCGTGCTCTCGGTCTTTGGTTCCGCCGCATTTCCTGAGACGAACCTGCATCCCCTTCGCCGGAAAATGCTCGCGAGGCTCCGCCGCGTCGCGGTCTTCTCAGACCGCGACGTTGTCGATGAGGCGCGTGCGACCGAGATAGGCCGCCGCCAGCACCCGGGCCGGGCTCCCGACGCGGTCGAGCGGCGCCAGGCTCTCGGCATCGTTGACCGAAAGGTACTGGACGGGCGTGAATCCCGCCGTCGCGAGGGCGGCCCGGCCCTCGTCCAGGGCGGGGCCGGTCGGCGCGCCGCCGCGCACCCTCTCGGCCACCTGCCGCAGCACGTGATACATCGCCGGCGCCGCCCGGCGCTCCTCGTCCGAGAGGTAGCGGTTGCGCGACGACATCGCGAGACCGTCGGCCTCGCGCAAGGTCGGCACGCCCTCGATCACCACCGGGATGTCGAGGTCCCGGGTCGCGCGGCGGATCACCTGGAGCTGCTGGAAGTCCTTCTCGCCGAACATCGCCCGGTCGGGCAGGCTCTGCAGCAGCAGCTTCGTCACCACGGTGGCGACGCCCGCGAAGTGCCCAGGGCGCAGGGGGCCGCACAGGACGTCGGTCAACCCCGCCACCGTCACGGTGGTGGAGAAGCCCGGCGGGTACATCGTCGCCACGTCGGGCAGGTAGGCGGCATCCGCCCCGACCTCGGCCAGGAGCGCGAGGTCGGCCTCCAGGACGCGGGGATAGCGGGAGAAATCCTCGTTCGGGCCGAACTGCGTCGGGTTGACGAAGATGCTGACCACGACCCGCCGGCAGGTCTCCCGCGCCTGCCGCACCAGCGACAGGTGCCCCTCGTGCAGCGCCCCCATGGTCGGCACCAAAGCCACCGCCTCGCCCGCCGCCCGCCATGCCCCGATCCGCGCCCGCAGGGCGGCGACGTCGCCGAACCGGAGAACCGGTGCAGCAGGGGTGGGCGATGGTGCCATCGTCGATCTCCGGTCGGTTGCGCCGGCGGGAGGGTAATCGGGGCGGCGGCGGGGCGCCAAGGGGGACGTTGTGCGAAGATGCAGCACGCTTCCGCCTTGAGGGGGCTGTCTGTCGCCCTGGTATCCGAAGGCTGATCTTGCCGGGGTTCCTCGGCCGTACCTTCAGCCTCCTTGCGTCAGATGCCATGAACCACGGCCAAGCGATCTGAATTGTGCTGAAACAAATTACGTCCCATCCTTTCGGGTGCTGCTACAAAACGGTGTCGAGACCGGTCCGCCGAAACGCGCCGGCAGCTGCCAGGATCGGCACACCCAGGATCGGCACACCCTCGTATCTCGCCGCGGCGTGATGCAGGCAGTCGCCGAGATCGAACCGGGGCGCCGCCCCCCGCCCCGCCGTCTCGCGGCGGAGATGTCGGTCGTGATATCGACACCCGCAATGTGCGGCGCAGCGCAAGGCCGGGATGCAGCTCCCCCGCCCGACGCGATCGAGGAGATGCCACCCGTGACCCCCGACGACCTCGCCGGCACCCTCGCGTTCCTGCGGCGGACCGAGGCGCTCAAGAGCACCCTGCGCAGCGGCACCACGGCGTCCGGCCGGCGGGAGAGCACGGCCGAGCACAGCTGGCGGCTCTGCCTGATGGCGATGGTGCTGGGCGACGGCATCGAGGGGATCGACGGGCTGAAGCTCCTCAAGATGTGCCTGATCCACGACCTCGGCGAGGCGGTCGGCGGCGACATCCCGGCGACCGATCCCCGGGCGGCGGACAAGGCCGCCCAGGAGCGGCGCGACCTCCACGCCCTCACGGCAGAACTGCCCCCGGCGCGGCGGGACGAGATCCTGCGCCTGTGGGAGGAGTACGAGGCCGCCGCGTCGCCGGAGGCGATCCTGGCCAAGGCCTTCGACAAGCTCGAGACGATCCTCCAGCACAACCGGGGCCTCAACCCGCCGGGCTTCGATTACGGCTTCAACCTCGCCTACGGCGCGACGCACACCGCCCGCCACCCGCTGACGGCGGCGGTCCGCGCCGTGCTGGACGAGGAGACGCGGGCGCGCATGGCGGCGCCTGCCGAGTAGTGGGCCCGGGCGCGACGGCCCTACGCCTCGGCCCAGGCCGGGCGCATCGCGACGATCCCGGCGGTGCGGGCCCTGACTTCTGGCGGAGCGAGGCAGGTCGCCACGGCCTCGTAGCCCCGCCCGCCGGGATGCGGCACCGCGAGGAGCGGCACGCTGTGATTGGCCGGGCACAGGATGACGAGGTCCGAAGGCTCGAGCGCGTCGAGATCGAGGATGGAGGAGGACCGCGTCATCAGCACGAGCGCGCGCCGGTCGGTTCCCCGCAGGCGCAGATGCGCCATCAACGCCACCTGCGTGGCCGCATCCAGGCCCTCCTCCACCGTGTCGATCACGAGGGCGGCGGGGCCTTCGGATTCCAGCGCGACGAGGAGGATTGCCAGGGCCTCCGAGCGCGTCGCACCGTCCTGGGCGAGCCAGGCCAGCCGGTGCTCGACCCTGTCCGCCAGGGCCGCATCACCGGCGAGGCGGTCAGCCATGGCGGAACCGCGCAGACGGTCGAGACCCAGGAAGGCGGCGTCGGGCAGGGCCTCGGCGAGTCGCCGCGCGAGCCGGGTCTTGCCGCTCCCGAGCGGCCCGGCGAGGAAGGACAGGGCGGGAAGGTCGGGGAGCGCGAACCACTCGCCGCCCCACGGCCAGGGCAGCGCGAACCCGACGCCCAGCGGTGCCCGCTCGGCCAGGGCCCGCGCCAGCGTTGCAGCACTCGGTGCGTGCCCCTGGGCGAGGTCGGCGCGCAAGGCCCTCACGCGGTCGAGGGCGGCGGTCGTCTGCCGGACGGTCGCGCGTAAGTCGGCTTCGTGGGCGGCGAGGCCGGCATCGAGGTCTGCCGGCTCGCCGTCGAGCACGCGCGCGACCTGCGCGAGGCTCAGGCCGAGGCGGCGCAAGGCGACGATCTCCGCCGCCCGCGCCATCGTGGCGGCGTCGTAGCAGCGCCAGCCCGTGCGGGTCCGGTCGGGCGTGAGCAGGCCGTGCTGCTCGTAGAGGCGCAGGGCCTTGGCGGAGACGCCGAGCGCCGCGCCGGCCTGCGCGGGCGTGAGACACCGGAGCGATGAAGTCATGGGTCACCTCGACTGATCGAACCCATCCTTCATCGGACCGGCCGCCGGGGCCGGGTCAAGCGCCTTTCGCCCGCGCAGGAGCGGGCCGGCCGGGCTTCGCGCTTCAGGCGCCGGTCCCGGCCCGGGCGGCGGCCGCGACGCCGACCATCGGGCTGGTGAGGGGGCGCCTATCCGCGGGCAGCCGCGCGGCGGCGCCGGCCATCGAGGCCTGCGCCAGGGCGACCCGGGCGGCGCCCTCCGCCCGTGCCGCCTCGGCGGCCTCGGCGACCAGATCCCCGTAGCGGTCGCGGTCGCCCGCCTTGAACGCCGTCCAGGCCTGGGGCACGGCCCGCACGTCGATCGTTGCGCCGGTCGCCCGCGCCGCCGTCTCGAAGAGGCGCCGGGTCGGCTCGACCGTGGTCTCGACGGCACAGAGCACGACGACCCGGCCGCCCTCCCGCACCGCCTCGGCGGCGAGCGCTTCGTCGACCCGCAGGACCGGGACCGGCGCGTCCGCGGCCGCGGCCTCCGTGGCCGGCCCGAGGGTCGAGCAGGTCAGCAGAACCACGTCGGCCTCCGCCGACAGGCGGCGCAGGATCGCGGCGGTCTCGTCGGCGATTTCGGGGGTGAGCCGTCCCTGCCGCTCGGCGGCGGCGAGCAGGTCGGTGCGCACGGTGTGGTGCAGGCTGATCCCGGTCAGGCCGGTCGCCGCCAGCGCCTCGTCGAAGAGGGCGGCGTTGCTGTCGACGGTGTGAAGGCAGGCGATGCGGGTCATGCGGTGCGGATCCTGGACGGCGCCCCGGGGCAGGCGGCCCGCGCTAACCCGGCGGTGCCGCGCCGGCAAGCTTCCGGCGACCCGCTCGTCGCTACAGGCAGCGCCGCGCCAGCCGGCGCCCATACGGATCGTCCACGCCGCGCGGGGGCGGGAAGCCGTAATAGCTTGGCTTGCCGAGGCCGAAGGGCGAGCCGACATAGGTCGGGTCGCCGGGCGCGTTGGTCGGCACGAAGTCGATGCAGGCGGCCGGAACCCGGGCGGCTGTCGAGGCGTCGCTGTCGCCGCGGGGGAAGTAGCGGGGGGCCGGGGCAGGGCCGGGCACGGGGCGCGGTGCCGGCCAGTAGCCCGGTTCCGGCATGTCGGCCGCCGCGGCCGGCCCCGCGAGGCCGAAGGCGACGATGCCTGCCAGGAGCCTCACAAACCCACCCATCCGATCCTGTCCTCGCTCCCGGAAGACATTTGGGGGGTCGTGGTTAACGCGGCGTTTCGCTCAGGTCACGGCCTCGCTCCGGGCCCCGAGCACGCGCACGAGGTCGTCGGGCTTCAGCCGGACCTGGAGCCCGCGCTGGCCGCCATTGACGAAGATCGCGGGGAGCGCGAGGGCGGCGGCATCGACGAGGGTCGGCACCACCCGCTTCTGACCGAGCGGGCTGATGCCGCCGACATGGTAGCCGGTCAGCCGCTCTGCGTCGGCCGGGCGCATCATCGCGGCGGACTTGCCGTTGAAGGCGGCGGCGAGCTTCTTCAGCGACATCTCGCGGTCCGAGGGCACCAGCACGCAGACCGGCTTGCCGTCGACGGCGGCCATCAGGGTCTTGAACACCTCGCCCGGGACGACGCCCATTGCCTCCGCCGCCTGGAGGCCGATGCGGATCGCGTCCGGGTCGTAGTCGTAGACGTGGACGCTGTGCGGGATGCCGGCCCGGGTCAGGGCTTGCGTGGCGCGGGTGGTCTTCGACATCGGGCAGGTGCGAGGTGCGAGGTGCGAGCGAGGTCAGGCGCCGCCCGGGAAGCTCCGGGCGATCAACCGGCCGATCTCGGCGTGCACGGCATCGCGCGCGGCGGGCTCGGCCGGTGATCCGGTGAGATACACCGCCGCGAGGATCGGCGCACCGTCCGGGCGGTGGATCAGCGCCACCACGTTGGCGGTGCCGTTGTCGCCGGTGCCGGTCTTGTCCGCGGTCCGCCACCCGTCCGGCAGGCCGGCGCGCACGCGCTTCAGACCGGTCGGGCTCTCCTGCATCCAGCCGACGAGCTTGGCCCGCGAGTCGCCCGAGAGGGCACGGCCGAGCAGCACGTTGTCGAGGAGGCCGACCATCGCCGCCGGGCTCGTCGTGTCGCGCGGGTCGCCGGCAAGCGCCGTGTTCAGGGTCGGCTCGGTGCGGTCGAGGCGGGTGACGGTGTCACCGTGGGCACGCGCGAAGGCGGTGATGCCGGCGGGGCCGCCGAGCGTGTCGAGCATCAGGTTGGCGGCGGTGTTGTCGCTCCATACCACCGCGGCGGCGCAGAGCTCGGCCAGGGTCATGCCGGTCTCGACATGCTTGCCCGTCACCGGGGCGTAGCTAAGGAGGGCGTTGCGGCCATAGGTGATCCGCCGGTTGAGGTCGTCCTGGCCCTTGTCGACCCGGGCCAGCACCGCGGCGGCGGCGACCGCCTTGAAGGTGCTGCACATCGGGAAGCGCTCGTCGGCCCGGTGACCGAAGCGACGACCCGTCGCGGTGTCGCGCACCTCGACGCCGAGCATGCCGCCGTCGCGCCGCTCGAGCTGCGCCAGCCGCGCCGCCGCATCCTCCGCTGCCGCCGCGCTGCGGACGGCGCAGGCCGCGAGCGCGGTCCCGATCAGGGCGGCGCGGCGGGTGAGGCCGGAAACGGGCTGATGAAGGGCGGGATGGGACATCACAGGCTCCCTGCGCACGGATCGTCAGGGACGCTCTCATGATGAGAGACCTTGGCGACAATACGCTGGGGTGGTGACGGGAACGGGGTGACGGCGGCGCCGATCCGGCGTTTCACGGGAAACATCCTTAACGGCGGGATGCCCCCTGCGGCCGGACGGGCGCCGCGTCGTCGGAAAAGAGTTCGGTGCGGCTGCGGCGAATAATGGCCCTTGCTGTCGGGATCCCGGGTCCGGCCCGGTCTCGGTCGGGACGCTGCCGTAGCCCTTGTCGAAGCGGTCGAACGGCGGCACGGGAGGCGGTAATGCGGTCATGGCTGTCCTCCCGGAGTTGCGGCGGGCACGGCGCCTCGTCCGTGGAGGGGGCGGGCAACGTCGGCACCCACCCGGCGTTCCGGGCTCATCATGCCGCCTTGGAGACCTCGCCTGGATACTTTGTCACAGTATGTACCGTCTCGGCGAACCGGCGTCGGCGGGGGGCGTTGGCTCGAGGGTCAAATACCCTCCTGGGGTAATTGCCCAGGATCGCGATCCACCCCACCCGGAAGGAACCCCCGATGGCCGAGGACATCCGCTCGCTGTACGTGACCGCGCTGAGGAACACCCACGCGCTCGAACTCCAGGCGCTCCAGATCATGGAGCGGCAGGTCGAGCGGCTGGAGCGCTACCCCGACATGGAGGCGGCGCTGCGCCGGCACATCACCGAGACGCACGGCCAGCGCGACCGGCTCGAGGAGGCCTTGTCCACCATGTCGGAAAGCCCCTCGACCCTGAAGGAGGGCGTGCTCGGCTTCGTCGGCAACATGGCGGCCCTCGCCCATACCCCGGCTCAGGACGAGATCCTGAAGAACGCCTTCGCCAACCGCGCCTTCGAGAATTACGAGGCGGCGGCCTACGACGCGCTGATCACGCTTGCCGAGGCCGTCGGCCAAGGCGCCCGGCTTCCGGCCTTCGAGATGTCGCTGAAGGAGGAACTGGCGATGGCCCAGACGATGGCCGACCTCGTGCGGCCGACGACGCGCCGCTACCTCGAACTCACCCTCGGCGGCGGCAAGGCCGATCGGTAGCCGTCAGAGACGAAACAGCCGACCCCCGCCGGCGATCCGGCCCGGATCGGCGCCCGCCGCCTGCAAGGCCGCCCACAGGGTGACGGCGATCGAATCGAAGACCGGGATGCCGAGTTCGGCCTCGAGGTCCTCGACGAGCGCCGTCCCCGCCATGTTGGTGCAGACGACCGCCACCGCCTCCGCGCCCTCCGCGGCGACCGCCCGGGCCATGGCGGCGACCTCCCGCTCCGGCACTTCCGCGAAGGAGAAGTTGTCGGACAACCCGCAATGGCGCTCGGCGGCGCAGTCGAACCCGGCAGCAGCCCAATTCGCCTGGATCTTCGCCTGCACGTCGCCGGTATAGGGTGTGACGAGGCCGACCCGCCGGATTCCGGCCCGGGTGAAGGCCTCGCGGAAGCCCAGCACCGCGGTCGCCGCCGGGATGCCGGTGGCTTGCGTGATGCGGGCGCACAGGGCCTCGTCGCGGGAGAAGCCCAGCCAGGCCGCCGAGGTGCCGTTCCACGCGATGGCATCGACCCTGGCGTCGGCGAGGAGCGCGGCCGCATTCAGGATCGGGGCCTCGTCGAACTGCCCGAGCCCCGCCGCCGAGAGGGTGATCTCGGTGACGCGGAAGCGCGAGAAATGCGCGGTGATGTCGGTGGCGTCGCGCAGCAGGGCCGCCGTCGCCGGTTCGAGCCGGGTGTTCGACGACGGGGTCAGCATCCCGAGCCGGATCATGCGGCGGCCTTCCTGGTCGATTCCTCGCGGATCATCGCGAGCACCCGGCGCTTCATGTCGTTGAACCCGGGACTCGTCACGTCCCGCGGCCGGGGCAGATCGAAGGGGATGAACTCGCGGATGCGGCCCGGGCGCCGGCTCATCACGGCGATGCGGTTGCCGAGCACCAGCGCCTCGTCGACCGAATGGGTGACGAACACCACCGTGGCGCCGACCCGCTGCCAGATCGTGACCAGTTCCTCCTGCATCTCGATCTTGGTCTGGGCATCGAGCGCCGCGAAGGGCTCGTCCATCAGGATCACCGCCGGGTTCATTAGCAGCGCCCGGGCGATGCCGACCCGCTGGCTCATGCCGCCCGACAGCTCCGCCGGGTAGTGCCGCTCGAACCCGGCGAGCCCGACGAGATCGATATAGGCCTTGGCCCGGTCGTGCCGCTCCGGCTTTGCGACGCCCTTCAGCTTGAGGTGGAAGGCGACGTTGTCGATCACCGTGAGCCAGGGCATCAGCGTCGGCTGCTGGAACACCACGCCGCGATCGGCGCCGGGCCGCTCGACCCGCCGGCCCGCCACCCGGATTTCGCCGGCGCTCGGCTGCTCGAAGCCCGCGATCATGTTGAGCAGGGTGGACTTGCCGCAGCCCGAGGGCCCCAGCAGGCAGACGAACTCGCCCGCCTCGATCGTGGCCCGGGTGCGGTCCACCGCCACGAGGTCGCGCCCGTCGCGATCGCGGAACACTTTCTGGACGTCGGCGAGGTCGATCGCGCTCATGGGAGTCTCCGTGGGCGAAGGAATCCGGGGGAAGGGGCGGGGCGGATCACCGCCCCTGCACCGTCGTGCCCTTCTGCCAGTGCAGCACCGAGGCCATCAGCGCCTTGAGGCCGAGGTCGGACAGGTATCCGAGCAACCCGATCGAGATCATCGCGGCGAGCACGATGTCGTAACGCAGGAAGTAGTAGGAATCCCACAGGACGTAGCCCAGCCCGCTCTTCACCGCGACCATCTCGGCGGTCACCGTCAGCATCCAGGCCGAGCCGATGGCGATGCGAAGGCCCGAGAAGATCGACGGGAGGGCGGCCGGCAGCACGATGTCGGTGAGGAGCTGGCGCTCGGAGGCGCCCATCATCGCCCCGGCCCGGATCAGGTTGCGGTCGACCCCGCGCACGCCGTGGATGGTGTTCATCAGGACGGGGAAGAACGCGCCGAGGAAGACCAGGAAGATCGCCGGCTTGTCGGCGATGCCGAACCAGATGATGGCGAGCGGGATCCACGAGACCGGCGGGATCGGGCGCAGCATCTGCAGGGTCGGCTCGACGGTGCGCTCGACGAGCCGCCACCAGCCGATCGCGACCCCGATCAGCACGGCCGAGACGGCCGCGATGGCGTAGCCGGCGGCGACCCGGGTCAGGCTCGCGAGCGCGTCGGGCACCCAATGGCCGGAATAGGTCTGGGTGCTCTCGTCGAGGCCCAGCAGCCAGTCGCCCAGCGCGTGCAGGACCGCGGTCGGCGCCGGCAGCAGGGCCGCCGGCAGGGCGCCGGAGCGGGCAAAAGCCTCCCAGCCGGCGACGAGCAGGAGCGGCAGGGCCGCCCGCTCGGCGAAGGCGACGAGGCGCCGGGGCAGCCGGCGGGGCGGGGCCGCCGCGGGGGTGAGCGGCGCGGTCTCAGTAGCCGAGGCCATCGCGGGTCTTCTTGGTGGCGGCCTCGAGGAACGAGAAGTCCATGTGCTTCTCCACGTCGGCCGAGACGTCGCGGCCGATGTATTTCAGGTCCCGCATCATCGCGGCGATGGCCAGGGTCTTCCCCCGGTGCATCCGGTAGTCGGGCTCGGCGTTCCTGATCGCCTCGGCGGCGACCTCCTTCGACAGGCCGGTCTTCTGGTTGATGACGTCGACCCAGATGCCCCGGTCGGCCTTGAGCCGGTCCACCAACGCCACGTCGGCATCGACCACCGCCTGCACGCCGGCCCGGTTTTTCGCGATCACGTCGGAGCGGGTGACGATGAGGTTCGTCAGGTTGCCGGCGGCCTGGTCGTAGGGCAGCACGAAATGTGCGGCCGCGCCCGCCATGCGGATCTGCGAGGCGAAGGGCTCGACCGAGCAGACCATGTCGATCTCGCCCCGCTGCATCGCCGCGAGGTGGTCGGACGGGTTCGGGATGTTGACGAACTGCACGTCCTTGTTCGGGTTGATGCCCTGCTTGAGGAGGGCGCCGCGCATGTGGATGTCCTGCGCATTGCCGCGGGAGGCCGCGACCTTGAGCGGCGTGCCCGCCGCCTTGGCCTTCTCGACCGCGGCCTTGAACCCGGCCCAGTCCTCGGCCTTCAGGTTCAGCGCCTTCGCGGACAGGCATTCCGAGCCGCCATTCACCTCGCCGGCGACCGCCACGATGTCGAAGCCTTTGTCGAGGGCGGTGACGTAGTGGAGGTAGGTGACCTGTGCCACGTCGAGGCTTTTCGCGATCAGCGCCGTCAGCACGTCGTTGCCGGAATTGAAGCCGGTGGCCTCGATCGTCGCGCCCTTGCCGGTTTCCTTGGCGAGCCCCGGCAGCAGGGCGACCGGCAGGCAATGGGCGCATTTGGCGTAGCCGACCTTCACCGGCGCATCCTCGGCGAAGGCCGGCGAGACGAACCACAGGGCGGCGGCCAGCAGGGGGCCGAGAGGGCGGCGCATGGTCGGTGACCTCGCTCGTGAAGGGCGCCGGCCTTGGTCCGGGCGCCGCGGCGGCTCTGGGGGCGGGCGGCGGGAAGCGCCGTCCGATCCAGGGTGGGACGGCCTGGGAAACATCGCAACGCATTTTTGGTGCTCTGCATGCAATTCATGCCAAATGCCGAGGCAGGCAGCAGAATTGCCCGGAATTGATGCGCCCGGCGCCGCGCCGGGCGGTTATGGTCCGGATCCGACGAGTGATGGAGAGGACACGCATGGATCCGGTCCGGCGCCCCCGCGGGCGCCCGCGCAAGCCCGTGCTGCTGGAACCCGCCGGCCTCGGCCCGCGGCGCGGCCTGCATGACCAGGCGGCGGAGCGGCTGCGGGCGCTGATCGTCGCGGGCACGCTGCCCGCCGGCGCGGCTCTCGTCGAGACCGAGCTGTCGGCGGCGCTGGGCATCTCGCGCACGCCGTTGCGCGAGGCGCTGAAGCTGCTCGCCGTCGAGGGGCTGGTGGAATTGCGCCCCAACCGCTCGCCCCGGGTGGCGGAGCTGTGCGCGGACGCCGTGACGGAGCTGTTCGAGGCCATCGCGGCGATCGAACGGGCCGCCGCCGAACTCGCGGCCCGGCGCATCGCCCCGGCGGAGCTGGAGCGGCTGCGCCGGCTCCAAACCGAGATGGAGGCGCACCACGCCGCCGGGGCGCTCGCCTCCTACTTCGCCCTCAACCAGCAGATCCACGCGCTGATCGTGGCCTCCGCCCGCAATGCGTATTTGCGCGAGGCGCACGAGGCGCTGCACGCCCGGGCCGAGATCGCCCGCCGCCGCGCCCTCGACAGCCGGGCGCGCTGGGACGAATCGGTCGCCGAGCACCGGGCGATCCTGGCGGCCCTGGAGGCCCGCGACCCCGAGCGCGCCGGCCGGCTGCTCGCCGACCATGTCGGCCATACCGGAACGGCGCTGCTCGCCGGACTGGACTCCACGCCAGACGCCGCCTGAGGCCCGAAGAGAATCCCGATGCGCCTGCTGCTCCTCAACCCCAATACCAGCCGCGACGTCACCGAGCTGATGCGCGCCGCCGGCTCGGCCGTCGCCGCCCCCGGCACCGAGATCCTGACCGCCACCGCGCCCCGGGGCGTGCCCTACATCGCGACCCGGGCCGAGGCGCAGATCGGCGGCGCCATCGCCCTCGAGATGCTGGCCGAGGCGCCGCCGGTCGATGCCGCGATCATCGCGGCCTTCGGCGATCCGGGCCTCTTCGGCGCCCGCGAATTGTTCGATTATCCCGTGATCGGCCTCGCCGAGGCCGCGATGCTGTCGGCCTGCCTGCTCGGGCGCCGCTTCGGCCTCGTCACCTTCGCCCGGGCGCTGGTGCCCTGGTACGAGGAAACCGTCGCCGCTCACGGCCTCGGGCCGCGCTGCGCCGGGGTGCGGGCGCTCGAAGGGCGCTTCTCCGCCCTCTCCGGGGTGCAGGAGGAGAAGGAGGCGCAACTGGTCGACCTCGCCCGGGCGATGGTCGGGGAGGATGGCGCCGACGTGCTGATCTTCGCCGGCGCCCCCCTGTCGGGCCTCGCCGCCCGGGTGCGCGAGCGGCTGCCGGTGCCGGTGGTCGATCAGGTGGTGGCGGCGGTCAAGCTCGCCGAGGCCGTGGTGGCGCAACGTCCCCGCAAGGCGACGGCCGGCACGTTCCGCCGGCCGGACCCGAAGCCGAGCACCGGGCTCGCGCCGGCTCTGGCGGCGCGGATCGGGCACGCGGACTGAGCGGGCTCGGGCTCCCGCGCGAGGCCCGTAGGAGGATTATCAGGCCGCCCGGGCCTGCTCCCCGCCGCGCCGGTCGGCGATCTCGATCAGGAGCTGGTTGATCTCGCCGTTGACCTGCCCGGCCTCGCCGCTCAGGTCCACCGCCATCCCGGCGAGCCGCGTCGCGAGCGCGTCGGTCTCGCTCGCCACCTTCGGCAGCGTCGAGATGCCGGCGATCACCGTCTGGGTCCGGTCCGCCACGACCTGCATCATGTGGGTGATCTCGCCCGTGGTCGCGCTCTGCTCCTCGACCGCGGAGGCGATCGAGGTGGCGATGTCGGCGATCGTCCCCACCGTCGTGGCGATGCCGTCCACCGCGCCGAGCACGCTGCCGGAGGCCTTCCGCAGCGCACCCACCTGCCGGTCGATCTCGTCGGTCGCCCGGGCGGTCTGGCCGGCGAGGGACTTGACCTCCGCGGCGACCACCGCGAAGCCGCGTCCCGCCTCGCCGGCGCGGGCGGCCTCGATCGTGGCGTTGAGCGCCAGCAGGTTGGTCTGCCCGGCGATGGCGTGGATCAGGCCCGTGACGCTGCCGATGCGGTCGCTGAGTTCCGACATCTCGACGGCCAGCGCCCGCGTCGCGGCGGCCTGCGACCGCGCCTCCCGCATCGCCTCGGTCGACTGCGCCGCCCGGCCGGCGATCTCGTCGATCGAGGCCGAGAGTTCGGTCACGGCGCCGGCCGCGCCGGCGATCTCGGTGGCGGTCCCCTTCAGGTCGAGCACCGATTGCGACAGCCGCTCGCGGGTGTCGGTGGCGTGGCTCTGCACGCCCGCGCTCGCGCCCTGCATCGTGCCGGCGACGGTCTGGAAGTGGCGCACGCCGTTGCCCACCGTGTCGCGGACGCGCTCGGCGAGCTGCGCCATGAAGCGGCGCTCCTGGTTCACCAGGGCCTGGCGATGCTCGTCGTCGCTCGCCCGGGCGATCGTCTCGACGGTCCGGTCGCGAAAATGGACGATGGCGCGGGCCAACGCGGCGATCTCGTCGCCGCCCCGCGCCTCCGGCACGTCGGCATCGAGGGACTGGTCGGCCAGGGCGCGCACGCGCCGGTCGAGGCCGGCCAGGCTGCGCACGACCGAGCGCGTCAGCAGGAAGGCGAGCAGGAAAGCCAGCAGCGTCACCGACCCCGCGGCGCCCAAGGCGACGACCAGATGGGTGCGCAGGCCGGCGATCCGCGTCGCCAGCAGCCGGTCGAGCACGGCCGCGCCCTCCGACCACAACCGGTCGGTCCCGGCGACGAGGTCGGTCGCGGCGCGCTGGAACGGCGCGAGATCGGCCGCGCCCTGCCGGCCGGCCGCATGGGCCTCGGCGAGGGCGGCGGAGTGCCGGCTGAGTGCCTCGACCGCCCGAGCCAGGGCGGCGGCCGGCGCCGAGAGGGCACCCCGGACGGTCCCGCCGGCATCGGCCTTGGATGCGGCCTTCAGGGAGGCCTGGAGGCCGTCGGCGCTCGCCCGGAGCTTGCCCTCCTCGATCAGGAACAAGGCCGCATCGCCGGGCGTCAGCGCCGGCTTCGCGCGGAACTCCGCCGCCAGGGCCGCGAGCGTGCCGGCCTCCTGCAGCAGATCCGGCAGCTTCGCCACGACGGCATCCATCACGTAGAAGGAATCGAGATCGGGATCGAGGATCAGGTTGGAGCCGTCGCCGATCCGGGCGATCAGGGTCCGGGCCGCCTCCGCGGTCGCGGCGGCACCCTTGGGCCGGGCGAGGGCGAGGTCGCGGGCGGCCTCGCCGGTGGCCATCGTCGCGTCGTGCCGCTCCCGCGCGGCCTCGAAGGCGGCCCAACCGTCCCCGGCCGTCGTCGCGGCGGGAATCCGGGCCGCCACGCCCGAGCGCAGGACGGGCCAGGCCGCCTGGAGATACGCGACGCCCGCCTGCTCCCGGCTGGCGAAATCGATGTCCTTGGTCGACTGGTTGACGAACAGGCCGGCCAGCAACGTCACCGGCACCAGGAAAAGGGTGACGGTGGACGTCAGCTTCGTCTTGATCGTCAGACCCATCGACATGCGCGTTCCTCGCGGCCAATCGCGTGGCCTTGCTCGATCTGTTGCGAGAGACCCATGTCGCAGACGATCCGCCCGCGTGACCGGGCGGCGGCAATCGATCGAAATATCGCTCTCACGAGGAGATTAAGTGCAAACTGGTTTACGGAAATATAAATTCCAAATGATGACAGATGGTACGGCACCGGGTCCGGCCGTGCTCAGGTTCAGTCCTGTTTTCTCTACGGCAAGTTGTGGAGTCCGGCAGGCCGCAGCGGTGCGGCCCGCCGCTCGCTCGTCAGCCGCCGCTGCCGGCCTCGTCCTGGCAGCGGATCAGCTTGGTCGCACCCGCCGCCCGATCGGGCTCGGCGAGGCGGAACTCGCCGGTCTCGGGGTCGCGGATCCGCAGCTGCCCGGTGGCGATGCCGAAATGCGCGCCGTGCAGCTGGAGCTTGCCGCGCTCCACCAGGATCTTCACGCAGGGGAAGGTCATGAGGTTGCGCAGGCTGTTCGTCACCGTGGCGTATTCGAGCTGCTCGAGGTAGTCCGGCCCGCGCGGCTCGTCGCCGAGCGCTTCCGCCGCCGGGCGGATCAGCGAGACCCAGCGGCCGATGAAGTCGCCCGGCGAGAGCGGCGCGGCATCGTCCGCGTAGGCGCGCACGCCGCCGCAGCGGGCATGGCCCAGCACCACGATGTGCTTCACCTTGAGCGCCTGCACGGCGAATTCCAGCGCCGCCGAGGTGCCGTGATACTCGCCGCCGGTCTCGTAGGGAGGAACCAGGTTGGCGACGTTGCGCACCACGAACAGCTCGCCCGGCCGCGCGTCGAAGATCACCTCCGGCGAGACCCGGCTGTCGCAGCAGCTGATGATCAGGATCTCGGGGCTCTGCCCCTCGGCGAGGCTGGCATAGCGGTCCTGCTCGCGCACGAACCGGTCGTCGAGGAAGGCGCGGTAGCCCTCCGTCAGCGATTGCGGAAACGGGGTCGCGTCGGCCATGAATTCGCACTCCTTCGATGGACTCCGCGACAGGATTACGCCGCGCCGGGCCCCCAGGACAACGTCACCACCTCGGGGATCGCCTCGCCGGCCATGAGCCTTTTGGCCAGGGCGGCGAGGCCC
Organism: Methylobacterium sp. DB0501; assembly: GCF_011043735.1. Lineage (GTDB taxonomy): Bacteria > Pseudomonadota > Alphaproteobacteria > Rhizobiales > Beijerinckiaceae > Methylobacterium > Methylobacterium alsaeris. The sequence goes on from NZ_JAAKGV010000011.1 coordinate 173,680, forward strand.
TGCGGCTCGACCCGCTCGTGGGTCGCGGCGAGCTCGTCGAGCGGCCACCAGCGGGTGCCGTAGACGGGATTGTCCTCGGTCTCGGCGAGACGGCTGGTATCGACCCGGTCGTCGGGCAATCGCACCACGAAGTAGCGCTCGCGCGCGAAGCGCGACTTGTTGAACAGTGTGAAGGCGCCGTCGCAGCGGGCGACCTGGGGGCCGAGGGCGACGTCCCTGACGCCGATCTCCTCCTCCAGCTCGCGCCGGCAGGCCTCCTCCGGCGTCTCGCCGGGCTCGATGCCGCCGCCGGGCATGAACCAGAAGGTCCGGTCGCCCGGCCGGCCGGGATCGACGTCGCGGGAGGCCTCGTAGGCGATCAGGAGGAGCCGGCCCTTCGGGTCGAGCACCAGGGCGCGGGCGATGTCGCGGGTCGGCAAATCGGTCATGAGGGGCCCTCGCGGTGGGGAAGCGTCCAGATCGCGGCCGCCAGGCCGTGGGCGTCGCGCTCCGGCGGATCGGGATAGGACACGCCGCGCCCGTTGGCGATGGCCCGCGCCGCGGCCAAGGCCGCCAGCGCGTCGAGGAGGTCGTCGGGCTTGGCGCCCCGCGGCGGGGCGAGGTCGACGGGCAATCCGGCCTTGGCGAGAAGGCCGCGCCGCAGGGCCGCCCCCTCCGGCTTCCGCTTCGCGGCGGGGAGCGGCGTGCCGCCGTTGAGGCTCTGGAAGGCGAGTTCCGGATGGACCTCGTAGACCCGTGCCTGCAAGTCGGGCCGGGCGCGCAACAGGCCGTCCGCCTCGCGGATGCGGGGAAAGATCGCGTTGGCGGGCGGGGAGGGGGCGAAGGGCTGGGTCTCGGGCCGGCGCGACAGGGCGATGGCCGCGGTATAGTCGGGCGCGTAGACGACGCGGCGGGCCGAGGTCGGGAAGACGGAGGCGCGCCGGGGCCCCAGCAACGCCCGCACCAGCACCTCGGCCGTGCGGCCGCCGGGGCCGACCCGGTCGGGCAGGCCGATCGGGATGTCGACCGCGACGACGGCGGGGGCCTCCGGCGCGTCGCAGATCGCCTCCAGGCTCGGCAGGACCCGCGTGCGGATCTTTTCGGAGTTGCCGTCGCGCGGTCCGAAGGCGGCGACCCAGCCGCCCGGGCACCCGTCCACCCCCGCGACCCACGTCATGCGCCGGTTCTCCCGCCCGGGGCGGGATCTAGCGCATGGGTGGCGATTGTCGCGGGCGAACGGCGTCGGTCGCCGAACGGGCCCTTCCATGACGCGGAGGGTGTCGGTCATCGTGCGCGCGAGCGAACCGCCTCACGCCGCCCTGGCGTAGCGCGCTTCCGCCAGATCCTGATGGTCGATCTCCGGCGCCCGGCCGCCGATCAGGTCGGCGAGCAGCCGGCCCGAGCCGCAGGCCATGGTCCAGCCGAGCGTGCCGTGGCCGGTATTGGTGTAGAGGTTCGAATAGCTCGTGGCGCCGACGATCGGGGTGCCGTCCGGGGTCATCGGGCGCAGGCCGGTCCAGAACTTCGCCTGCGCGACGTCGCCGCCCGCCGGGAAGAGATCGAGGACCGAGCGCTCCAGGGTCGCCCGGCGCGGGCCGCGTAGGGCGTTGCTGAAGCCGGCGAGTTCCGCCGTGCCGCCGACCCGGATGCGGTCGCCGAGGCGGGTGATCGCCACCTTGAAGGTCTCGTCCATCACGGTCGAGACCGGGGCGGCGTCGGCATCGGTGATCGGCAGGGTCAGGGAATAGCCCTTCACCGGATAGACGGGAATCTCGATGCCCAGCGGCTTGAGCATCATCGGGGTGTAGCTGCCCATGGCGGCGACATACGTGTCCGCGGTCAGCACCTCGCCGCCGGCAAGCCGCACGCCGGCGATCCGGCCGCCCTCCTGGCGGAGGCCGGTGATCGTCGCGCCGTAGCGGATCGTCACGCCCATGCTCTCGCAGATCGCCGCGAGGCGCTGCGTGAACAGATGCGCGTCGCCGGTCTCGTCGCCCGGCAGGCGCAGGCCGCCCACGAAGGTGCCGGCGACCCGGGCGAGCGCCGGCTCGGCGGCGATGCAGCCCGCCGGGTCCAGCACCTCGTAGGGCACGCCGTATTCGTCGAGCACGCCGGTATCGTCGCCGACATGGTCGAGCTGCTTCTGGGTGCGGAAGAGCTGGAGCGTGCCCTTCTCGCGGTGATCGTAGGTGATGCCGGTCTCGGTGCGCAGGTCACGCAGCACGTCGCGGCTGTACTCGGCGAGCCGCACCATCCGGCCCTTGTTGCGGCGGTACGCGTCCTCGGTGCAGTTCGCCAGCATCTTGGCGAGCCAGCCGTAGAGCTTGGGCTCCAGGCTCGGCCACAGCACCAGCGGCCGGTGGCGCATCATCAGCCACTTCATCGCCTTGATCGGGATGCCCGGGGCGGCCCAGGGGGCCGAGTAGCCGGGGGAGACTTGGCCGGCATTGGCGAAGCTGGTCTCGAGGCCGGCGCCGGGCTGGCGGTCGAGCACCGTGACCTGGTGTCCGGCCTTGGCGAGATAATAGGCCGAGGTGACGCCAACCACGCCGCCGCCGAGGATCAGAACGCGCATCGCCGAGAATCCCTGTCGCGCCCTGCCTTCGTCCGTATCCGACCCGGCGCCCGGTCGACGGCCCTAGTGTCGCGCAAGGATCGCCGAATTTCCCGCCGGATCGTCGCAGGAGCTGCGACTTCATGCTACGATACGCCAGGATCTGCGAACGAACGACAGGATCTTGCGCAGTGGCGGGACGGGACGAGATCGACGCGCGCATGCTGCGCGTCCTGCGCGACGACGGGCGCATCAGCAACGCGGATCTCGCCGCCAAGGTCGGCCTGTCGCCCTCGGCCTGCCTGCGCCGCCTGCGGCTGCTGGAACAGAACGGCACCATCCGCGGCTACACCGCCCTGATCGAGGCCGACGAGCGCGAGGCCCATCTCGTGGTGCTGACCCAGATCACCCTGGAACGGCAGACCGAGGAGTCGCTCAACCGCTTCGAGGCCGCGGTGCGCCGCTGCCCGGAGGTGCGCGACTGCTACCTGATGACCGGCCTGTCCGATTACCTGATGCGGATCGAGGTGTCGGATGCGGGCGATTACGAGCGCCTGCACAAGGAGGTGCTGTCGCGGCTGCCGGGGGTGGCGCGGATCCAGTCGAGCTTCGCGATCCGGACGGTGGTGGGGCGGGGGTAGGACGTTGCTCGGGAGATCATGCTTCGTCGTCCGCTGAAAGACTTCAAACCCTCCATCGTCATCCCGAGGCCGCGCAGCGGAACCCGGGATCCATAACCGCTGAGACGTCAGGATGAAGCGGCACGCGAGCCGCCGGGTTCTGCACTGTCGGCGGTTATGGATCCCGGGTTCTCGCCTTCAGCGAGTCCCGGGATGACGTAGAGGGAGCAGCTTATCGTTGGGGAGGTTCCCGTGAAATGCCATGCTCGCCGATGTGTTCGAGGCGATCTCGCGGCAAGTTCTCACGCGTCCAAGCATTGACGATGCACAGTACGAGGCGGCGGTCGCCGCGATGAACGGCCTCATCGATGCCGGTGCGGGTGACGAAGGACATTCCCTGGCCCCGCTCCTCGGCCTCCTGGCGCGTTCATCGCCGATTACGAGGCGACGGCGTTGCCCCGGCCCGATGCCCCGCCGGCCGAGGTGCCGCGCCTGCTGATGGAGCAGCACGGGCCCAAGCAGGGCGACCTGCCCGAGATCGGCAGCCAGGGCGTGGTCTCGGAACTCCTGAGCGGCAAGCGCGAGCTGAACAGGAACCAGAGCGCCCGTTTGTCGGAGCGCTTCGACGTCAGTCCGGCGACGTTCTTCCGACCGCGCGCATCAGGCGAAATAGGCCGGCCAGCGCGCCCGGATCTCGTCGCCGAGGGCGATCGACTTCGACAGGTGATCGCGCAGGGCCTCCTGCGCCGCCTCGGGCGCGCCATCCGTGAGCGCCGCGACGATCCGCCGGTGATCGGCCACGATCTGCTGCGCCTTGCCCTCCACCGGCAGGTGCAGGCGGCGCAGGCGGTCGATATGGCCGCTGCGGCGGCGGATCAGGTCCCAGAGGTCGGGCACGTCCGCCGCCTCGCACAGGGCGCGATGGAAGGCCTCGTCGCTGGCGGATAACCGCGCGAGGTCGCCCTCCTCGGCGAAGACCGCCTGCTCGGCCACGAAGGCCTGGAGGCGGGCGAGGAGCGCCCGGTCGGGCGAGAGCGCCAGGGTGCGCACCACCTCCTGCTCGACGGCGCGGCGCAGGAACTGCGCCTGGCGGGCCGCCGCGAGGTCGATGCGGCTCACCACCGTGGCCGATTGCGGGAAGATGTCGACCAGCCCCTCCTCCTGGAGGCGCAGCAGCGCATCGCGGATCGGGGTGGCGCTGAGCCCGAAGCTCGCCTGCAATTCGGGCCGCGACAGCACCGTGCCGGGCGCGAGATCGAGCGAGACGATTTTTTCCCGGATGAGGTCGAAGACCTGCGGGGCGGCATGGCGCGAGCGGTCGCGGAGACGCTGCGCACCGGCGAAGACGGCGTTCATGACGGGCGGACTCTGACGACGACGGGGAGCGGCCGAGGCCGTCCCACGGTCAACCTAGCACGGACCGGTTCGGGTTGACATACTAATGCATTACCATTTTAGTGAGGGGGTCAGGCCAAACGCTAACAACCGGCCGGCATGCGTCGCTCGCGACGAGCGACATCGGGAGAACGTCCATGATCCACTCGCCCGCGCGCCGCGCCTTCGCGGCGGGCCTTCTCGCTGCCGGCGCGTGCCTGTCCGGGGCGGTCCCGGCTCTGGCGCAGCAGAAGAGCGAGATCGCGATCACGCGCCAGCCCGGCATCATCTACCTGCCGACCCACGTCATCGAGAAGCAGGGGCTGATCGAGAAGCACGCCGAGCGTCTGGGTGTTCCGGGCGTGAAGACGAAGTGGATCACCTTCACCGGCGGCGGCAGCCAGACCGACGCGCTGCTCGCCGGCGGGGTCGACATCGTCAATACCGGGGTCGGCAACCTGCTGCTGCTCTGGGACCGGACGCGGGGCGGGGTGAAGGGTATCGTCGCCACCTCGGCGCTGCCGCTGCTGCTCATCAGCCGCGACCCGAAGATCAAGACGATCAAGGACATCGCGACGGGCGACAAGGTCGCGGTGCCGACCGTGAAGGTCTCGACGCAGGCGATCCTGCTGCAGATGGCGGCGGGCGAGGCGTACGGCGCCGACCAGGCGAACCGGCTCGACGCCAACACGGTGCAGCTCGGCCACCCGGACGCCGCGATCGCGCTCGCCAACCCGACCCACGAGATCCGGACCCACTTCGCGGCCCCGCCCTTCCAGTACGTCGAGCTGCGCACCGTGCCGGGCGCCCACATCGTCGCCCGCTCGCCCGACATCATCGGCGGGCCGCTGACGCAGGGCCAGTTCTTCACCACCACCAAGTTCGCCGACGCCAACCCGAAGATCGTCCAGGCGGTCCGCGCGGCCTCCGAGGAGGCACAAGCCTTCATCCGCCAGGACACCCGCAAGGCGGTCGAGATCTACCGTGAGGTGACCGGTGACAAGACCAGCGCCGAGGACCTGCTGGGCTACCTGGGTGAGCCCGGCATGATGGAGTTCAACCTCCAGCCCCAGGGCACGATGCGCTTCGCCGAGCATCTCGGGCGGAACGGCACCCTGCGCACCAAGCCGAAGGCCTGGACCGACTACTACCTGCCGGTCGCCCACGACCTCAGCGGCAGCTGACGGGAGACGACGCGCTCATGACCGCCCTCCTCGACGTCCGCGGCGTCACGCTGCGCTACAAGACGCCCAACGTGCTGGTCACCGCGACCGAGCGCGTCAGCTTCCAGGTCGATGCGTCCGACCGCTTCGTGCTGCTCGGACCGTCCGGCTGCGGCAAGTCCACCCTGCTCAAGGCGGTGGGCGGCTACCTGCATCCGAGCGAGGGCGAGATCCGCATCAAGGACCGGGTGGTCAAGGAGCCCGGCGCCGACCGGATGATGGTCTTCCAGGAATTCGACCAGCTCCTGCCCTGGAAGACGGTGCTGGAGAACGTCACCTTCCCGCTCCTCAACGCCCGCAAGATGACCCGCCGCGCGGCAGAGGAGCGGGCGCGGGCCTATATCGAGAAGGTCGGCCTGACGCGGGCGATCGACAGCTACCCCCACACCCTCTCGGGCGGCATGAAGCAGCGCGTGGCGATCGCCCGCGGCATGGCGATGGAGCCCGACATCCTGCTGATGGACGAGCCCTTCGCGGCGCTCGACGCGCTGACCCGGCGCACCTGCCAGGACGAGCTGTTGCAGCTCTGGGAGGAGACGAAGTTCACCGTACTCTTCGTCACCCACTCGATCGCCGAGGCGATCAAGATCGGCAACCGCATCCTGCTGCTCTCGCCCCATCCGGGCCGGGTCAAGGCCGAGGTGCGCGACGTCGACAAGGTCTCGGCCCAGGACGGCAGCGCCGGTCAGCTCGAACAGCAGATCCACGACCTGCTGTTCGCCCACGAGCCAGAGCATCACTGATCGATCGTCGAGGAAGCAAGCCATGAGCACCACGACGCGCCCCGCGATGCCGGCCCGCATCATCATGAGTGAGGCCACGCCCGCCGCCGACGGCGCGGTCGAGCGGCAGCTCGGCACCGCCGAGATCCTGTGGAACAGCGGCTTCGTCCGCAAAACCGTGATCATCGTCGCGCTGGCGCTGGTCTGGGAGGTCTATGCCCGGATCCTCGACAATCCGCTCCTGTTCCCGACCTTCTCCGACACCGTCACGACGCTCTACGACCAGACGATCGACGGCACGATCCCGAGCCGGGCGCTGTCGTCGATCAAGGTGCTGCTGATGGGCTACGTCGCCGGCATTCTGCTCGCCGCCACGCTGACCATGCTGGCGATCTCGACCCGCATCGGCACCGACTTCCTCGAGACGATGACGGCGATGTTCAATCCCCTGCCGGCCATCGCGCTGCTGCCGCTCGCGCTGATCTGGTTCGGGCTGGGCAACGGCAGCCTGGTCTTCGTGCTGGTCCACTCGGTGCTGTGGGCGGTGGCGCTCAACACCCATTCGGGCTTCCGCGGCGTCTCGAACACGCTGCGGATGGTCGGGCGCAACTACGGGCTCAAAGGGCTCCCTTATGTCACCAAGATCCTGATCCCGGCGGCCTTCCCGAGCATCCTCACCGGCCTCAAGATCGGCTGGGCCTTCGCCTGGCGCACCCTGATCGCGGCGGAACTGGTCTTCGGCGTCTCGTCGGGGGCGGGCGGGCTCGGCTGGTTCATCTTCGAGAACCGCAACCTCCTCGACATCCCGGCCGTCTTCGCGGGACTGCTCACCGTGATCATCATCGGCCTCGTGGTCGAGAACCTGATCTTCCGCACGCTGGAGCGGCGGACGGTACAGAAATGGGGCTTGCAGCACTGACCTGACCCCTCCCCCCTCTGCGGGGGAGGGGTCGGGCGGCGCGGAATTCATATCTTGTAAGACAACAACTAGCAGGAGCCTCACCATGGCCCGCGATCCGCTCCCCCCGCCCGACCTCGAGCCCGGCACCATTCCGGACGGCCCGCAGGTCGTGCGCCGCGATCCCGCCTCTCTACGCTCCGCCCGCTGGTTCGGCCCGGCGGACCTGCGCTCCTTCGGGCACCGCTCCCGCGCGATGCAGATGGGCTACGCCCCCGAGGAATGGACCGGCAAACCGGTCATCGCGATTCTCAACACCTGGTCCGACCTCCAGCCCTGCCACGCCCATTTCAAGCACCGCGTCGACGACGTGAAGCGCGGGATCCTGATGGCGGGCGGTTTCCCGGTCGAGCTGCCGGCGATCTCGGTCTCCGAGAGCTTCGTCAAGCCGACCACCATGCTCTATCGCAACATGCTGGCGATGGAGACCGAGGAGCTGTTGCGCTCCCACCCGGTCGACGGCGCGGTGCTGATGGGCGGCTGCGACAAGTCCACCCCGGGCCTGCTGCTCGGCGCCACCAGCATGAACCTGCCGGCGATCTACATCCCGGCCGGCCCGATGCTGCGCGGCAACTGGCAGGGCAAGGTGCTGGGCTCCGGCTCCGACAGCTGGAAGTACTGGGACGAGCTGCGCGCCGGCAAGATCACCGACCAGGACTGGCTCGGGATCGAGGGCGGCATCGCCCGCTCCTACGGCACCTGCATGACCATGGGCACCGCCTCGACCATGACGGCGATCGCCGAGGCCGTGGGCATGGTGCTGCCCGGCGGCTCGTCGATTCCGGCCGCCGATGCCGGCCATATCCGGCTCTCCTCGGAATCCGGCCGGCGCATCGTCGACATGGTGTGGGAAGATTTGACCCCGCAGCGGATCCAGACCCGAGAGGCCTACGAGAACGCCATCGCGGTCGCCATGGCGATGGGCTGCTCGACCAACGCCATCATCCACCTGATCGCCATGGCGCGCCGGGCCGGCCACGCCATCGGCCTCGACGATTTCGAGCGCTACAGCCGCATCGTCCCGGTGATCGGCAACGTGCGCCCGAGCGGCAACACCTACCTGATGGAGGACTTCTTCTACGCCGGCGGCATCCGGGCGCTGATGAACGAGATCCGCGAGCACCTGCATCTCGACTGCCTGACCGTCAGCGGCCGGACGCTCGGCGAGACGATCGAGGGTGCGAAGGTCCACAACGCCGACGTGATCCGGCCGCTCTCGAACCCGGTCTACGGCCAGGGCTCGCTGGCGGTGCTGAAGGGCAACCTCGCCCCGAGCGGCTGCGTCATCAAGCCGGCGGCGATGGACCAGCGCTTCCTCAAGCATTCCGGCCCGGCCCTGGTCTTCGACGATTACCCGTCCCTCAAGGCGGCGATCGACGACGAGACCCTCGACGTCACCGCCGACCACGTGCTGGTCCTGCGCAATGCCGGGCCGCAGGGGGGCCCGGGCATGCCGGAATGGGGCATGCTGCCGATGCCGAAGAAGCTCCTGAAGGAAGGTCACCGCGACATGCTGCGCCTGTCGGATGCGCGGATGAGCGGCACCAGCTACGGCGCCTGCGTGCTCCACGTGGCACCCGAAGCCTTCATCGGCGGGCCGCTGGCGCTCCTGCGCACCGGCGACGTCGTCAGCATCGACGTCGAGGCCCGGTCGATCCGCATGGAGGTCTCGGACGAGGAGCTGGAACGCCGCCGCGCCGCCTGGACCCCGCCGGCCCCCCGCTACGAGCGCGGCTACGGCGTGATGTTCTCGCGCCACATCCAGCAGGCGGACGAGGGCTGCGACTTCGACTTCCTGCGCACCGAGTACGGCGCCCCGGTGCCCGAGCCGGCGATCTACTGATAGGGCTCCGGAGTTCGATCCGGAGCACCCGATGACCCGCCCCAAGGGAACCGCCGCCGCGACCGGCCGCTCGCTGCGGATCTATCGTGGGGCGGGTGCCCCGCACGCCGCCATGGACGCGCTCTACCGCCGCTTCGTGCGGCCGGGCGACCTCGTCTTCGATCTCGGCGCCCATGTCGGGGATCGCGTCGCGGCCTTCCGCCGCCTCGGCGCCCGGGTCGTGGCGCTGGAGCCGCAGCCCGGACCGATGCGAGCCCTGCACCTGCTCCACGGCCGCGATTCCGGGGTGACCCTGGTCGCGGCGGCGGTCGGCGACGAAGCGGGCGAGGTCGTGTTCCATCTCAACTCGGCGAACCCGACCGTGTCCTCGGTCTCGGCGGAGTTCGTGGCCGGGGCGGCTGGCGCGCCGGGTTGGGAGGATCAGGTCTGGGACCGGGCGATCACGGTGCCGGCCACCACCCTCGACCGGCTGGTGGCCGAGCACGGGCGCCCGGCCTTCGTGAAGATCGACGTCGAGGGGTTCGAGGACCGGGTCCTGGCAGGCCTCTCCGTCCCGCTCCCCGCCCTGTCGTTCGAGTTCACCACCATCGCGCGGGACGTGGCCCTGCGCTGCCTCGACCGGCTCGCATCTTTAGGCGCTTACGGGTTCGACGTCGCGCTCGGCGAGAGCCAGGCCATGAGCTTCGGGCGCTTCGTCGGGCGGCAGGAAATGGCGCGATATCTGATGGACTTGCCGCAGGCGGCGAATTCCGGGGATGTCTACGCGGTGCTCCCGGCCTGAACGGCCGGGAGGGTCCCCGCCGTCGAGACGCCCTTTACGCCCCTGCGAAGAACGGGCAACGGTTCCCTGCGGAAAGAGGCCCCGGCGGGGCCGGCGCCGCCCGTTGCGGCGGTCACGGTCATTCGGCTCGCTCGAGGGCGTCGATATCGGCGCCGCGAATGGCGGCGAGGTTTCCGGTGATGCGCACGATCGGCCAGTTCCACCAGGCGACGCGACCGAGGCGCTCCACGATGTCGGGCGGAAAGCGGCGGCGGCGCTCGACGGCCGGATTGCCCGCGACGATCGCGTAAGGGGCGACATCCTTCGCGACCACGCTGAAGGCGCCGATCACCGCGCCGTCGCCGATCGTGACGCCCGGCAGGATCACCGCCTCTGCGCCGATCCAGACATCGTTGCCGACCACCGTGTCGCCGCGCAAGCCCGCCGTGATCGTGCCGACGTCGAAGCCCTCCTCCCATCCGCCCCCGAAGATGTTGAAGGGAAAGGTGGAGAAGCCCGTCAAGGCGTGGTTCGCGCCGTTCATGATGAAGCGCACGCCCGTCGCGATGGCGCAGAAACGGCCGATCCGCAGCTTGTCGCCCAGGAAGTCGTAATGGTGCAGCACGTTGCGCGACGCGAAGAGCAGCGCGTTCTCGGGGTCGTCGTAATAGGTGAAGTCGCCGATCTCGATCTTGGGATCGTCGATCAGGGGCTTCAGGAACACGATCCGCTGGTGCGCGGGCACGGGATGGAGCGAGCGGGGGTCTGGTCCGAGAGGCATGGGAGCCTCCGCTATCATGGCACCGCGGCGCTAGTCCAACCTGACGCAGACTCGACGCGATGACCCCGGCACGGCCTGTGCGCGCGGGACGATGCGGGCCTGAAGCGGCCCCACCGCGATCCGGCCAGGATTCCCGCCGGTCCGGGAAGCGTGAAACGACGGGGAGCGGATGCCGGCCCGTGGCCGGCACCGATGTCGTGAAGCGGCCCGGTCAGTCGGCCGAGCGCACGATCTTGGTGATGGCGAGCGGGGGCTTGCCGGACTTTTCCGCGATGTCGCGGTCCTGCTCCTCGATCACCTGGCGGACGGCGCCATCGACATCGTGCTCGAGCGTGGCGGTCCGGGGCACCCGGCGGTTGGAGCGGCGCGAGCCGTCCTCGTAATAGACGTCGAACAGGACGTAGCCCGTATCCTGTACCTTCGGCTTCTGCTTCGAACGCAGCATGGTCGTTGACTCTTCTTGGCGGCGGGGTGCCCACGGCGTGACAGCGCGGCCCAGGAGGCCACGCTGCGTGCGGCCCGCGCCGCGAGGGGGAGGATCGATCGGACGATGGCGGTCCTTCAGGGCGCCTCGCCGGGGGGCCTGCCTCGGAGGGGCGGGCGCGACGCGACCGAGGATATGGCCCCGAACGATGCCGAACGCCAGCGCGAAGCGCCAGCATCGATGCCGCAGTGCAGAAGCGAACGAACGAAGGAAGCCGTGGAGCGGTCCGGCGGTCAGCCGGTATACATCACCGCCGCCACCGGGGCGGGCTTGCTCGGCGCCGTGTGGGTCATGGCCCAGATCGACCAGGCGGCCAGGGCCGAGCAGGAGAGCAGAACCAGCCCCCGGACATAGCGCCCGCGGTGGATGTCGCGCACGGCATAGACCGGCATCAGCGCCGCCTTGGCGAGGTTACGCAGGGCCAGAACCATCAGGATCGCCATGAAGGCCGTCATCGTCCCGAGCATGTCCATCCCCCATCGGCCGTGAGCCATGGCGGAGCTTATCCCCGCAACACGACGAAACGAAGCCACCCGCAGGAAAAAATTACTGCGACGTGTCAACTCGGCCACAGCGATCCTGCACGCCGAATGGTTAACGACACGTAACCCGTTCGCGACGCGCATCGCCGCCGCTCATCGCTTCCGCGCGAAATCCGGCCCCGCATAGGCGCGGACCGTGCGCCCGCCGGCGACGTCGTCCCACGGCGTGTCGAGGCCGTCGAGCCGGACGGCGATCCGCTCCGGATCGGCCCGACGCAAGGAAAGGTCGGTCTGCCACAGGGCCATGCCGCAGCCGATGTCGGAGCCGACCAGGGTCGGCCGATCAGGCCCTCCGACAGGAAGGCCGCCCCGACCGGGCCGTTCTTGCCGGGGTGGAGGTCCGGCATGCCGACGGTCTCGCGCATGCCGGGACGGGCGCCGGTCTCGTCGAGCTGGCGCAGGGCCTCGCCGTCGATCCAGGTTGACGCGGAGGCGACCACGCGAACGCCGGGGGCGCGCGTGGCGATGATCGAATTGCCCAGGGGGGATGGGGATTCCGCGGTCGCCGGAGCGACCTGAAGACGAGCTTCAGCGGGCGGACAAGCTGCCTCGCCGCGTCAGAACGCCGGTCCGCCGCCTGCACGGGGATCCTCGCGTCTTTGCCCCGTCAGAGGACGCGGCGGGCATGGATGGATTCCATGGCTCGCCCTCCCGCCGGGTCCAGTCCCGGTCCACGACACGCTCTTGCCGCTATGGAAGAGGTGCGGCAATGCGCGAGGCAAGGGCCGTCAGTAGCCCCGCGCCGCATCGACCGTGCCCGGCGGCACCCGGCCCTCGCGCACCGCCTCGGCCGCGGCGAGGAGGGTGCGGGCGACGGCCTGCGGGCTCGCCTCGCAGGCCTCGTGCGGGGTGATGCGGATCGCCGGGTGGTCCCAGAACGGATGGGCGGCGGGCAGCGGCTCGATGGCGAACACGTCGAGGGCGGCGCCCGCGAGCCGGCCGGAGTCGAGCGCCGCCAGGAGATCGGCCTCGACCAAGTGCTCGCCGCGGCCGACCTGGATCAGGATGCCCCCCGGGCGCAGGCGGGAGAACAGGTGCCCATCGAGGATGCCCCGCGTCTCCGGCGTCAGCGGCAACAGGTTCACCAGGACTTCCGTCTCACCGAGCATCGTCGCGAGCCCGTCCGGGCCGTGATGGTGGGTGATGCCGGGATCGGCGCCTTGGGGCGTGCGGCCCCAAACCCGCACTGGGAAGCCGAGGGCGGCCAGATCGCCGGCGACGCGCCGTCCGATCTTTCCGTAGCCGAGGATCCCCACCGGTACCGCGCCCGCGTCCCTCGGGTAGAGGCGGCGCCAGGCCCGGTCGCGCTGGTTCTCCGCATAGACCTGAAAGCGCCGCTGGTGGCCGATGACGTGCCAGAGCACGAAGCCCGACATCGCCCGCGCCTGGTCGGGATCGACCACCCGCACCACCGGCAGGTCCGGTGGACGCCCGGGGCAGGCGAGGAGATTGTCGACACCGGCCGCGATCGAGCACAGCGCCGCGAGGTTGGGGTAGCGCGCCAGCGCGTCGGCGGGCGGGCGCCAGCCCAGCGCCAGGCGCACCCGCTCCGGGTTCGGTGCGGGATGATCCAGGATCTCGACCCGGTCGGCGATCTCGTCGAGCGCCGCGCCGAACAGGCCGCGCAGGTCGGTGGCGGTGCTGAGCAGCACGCAGGGAAGGCGGTCCATCATCGGGGCCTGTATACTCGATGCGGAAAATGAATTCGGCAATCGTGCCAAGCATCCACCACGTCATCCCGGGGCTCGCCGAAGGCGAGAACCCGGGATCCATAACCGCCGACGGTGCAGGGCGAGGCGGAACGCTGTCCACTTTCTCCGAATAGTCAGCGGTTACGGATCCCGGGTTCCGCTGCGCGGCCCCGGGATGACATCGAGGGTGGCAGAACCGTCGCGGCCCCGAAGCAGACCCTCACGCGGCCTGCCGTACCCGGCCCGGCACGGCGTCGAGCAGCGCGCGGGTATAGGGATGCTCGGGGTTGGCGAAGAGCGCGCTCGCGGTCTTCAGCTCGACGATCTCGCCCTGGCGCATCACCGCGATCCGGTCGCAGATCTGCGCCGCCACCCTGAGATCATGGGTGATGAACAGCATCGACAGGCCGAGCCGCGCCTTCAGGTCTTCGAGCAGCGCCAGCACCTGGGCCTGGACCGAGACGTCGAGGGCCGAGACCGCCTCGTCGGCGACCAGCACCTCGGGTTCCAGCGCCAACGCCCGGGCGATGCCGATGCGCTGGCGCTGGCCGCCGGAGAATTCGTGCGGAAAGCGCTCCAGCGCCTTCTCGTCGAGGCCGACGAGACCGAGGAGCCGGCGTGCCCGCTCCATCGCCTCGCTGAGCGCCACCCCGTGCGCCACCGGCCCGTCGGCGATGATCTTACCCACGCTGCGGCGCGGGTTGAGCGAGGCGAAGGGATCCTGAAAAATCATCTGGATCCGGCTGCGGGCCTGGCGCAGAGCCTCGCCCTTGAGCCCGGTCAGGTCGGTGTCGCCGAGGCGGACGCGGCCGGAATCGGGCTCGATCAGCCGCATGACCAGGCGGGCGACCGAGGATTTGCCCGAGCCCGACTCGCCGACAAGGCCGAGCGTCTCGCCGCGATGGAGCGCGAAGGTCACGTCCCGCGCCGCCGCCGTGCGGCGCTTCTCCCGCCACAGCCCGCCGCCGGTGACATAGGTCTTCTGCAACCCCGTCACCTCGACCGCCTTCGGCCCCGAGAGGGGAGGGCGGGCCGGCGGGTCCATGGTCGGCACGGCGGCGAGCAGGGTCTTGGTATAGGCGGCCTGCGGCCGGCCGAGCACGGCGGCCGCCGGTCCCTCCTCCACCACCCGGCCGTGGCGGAGCACCAGCACCCGGTCGGCGATCTCCGCCACCACGCCGAAATCGTGGGTGATGAACAGGACCGCCATGCGGCGGCGGGTCTGGAGGTCGCGGATCAGCTTCAGGATCTGCGCCTGGGTCGTGACGTCGAGCGCCGTCGTCGGCTCGTCGGCCACCAGCACGGCGGGTTCGAGGGCCAGCGCCATGGCGATCATCGCCCGCTGGCGCTGGCCGCCGGAGAGCTGGTGCGGATAGGAGCGGACGATCTGCTCCGGGTTCGGCAGCCCGACCTCACCGGCGAGCGCCACCGCGCGGGCGCGGCGCTCCCTCGGGGTCAACTGGCCGTGGGCCTCGAACATCTCGGCCATCTGGTCGCCGATCCGCATCAGCGGATTGAGCGCCGTCATCGGCTCCTGGAAGATCATCGCGATCCGCCGGCCGCGGGTGTCGCGCCAGCCCGCATCGGTCTGCGCCAGCAGGTCGGTCTCGCCGAGGCGGATCGAGCCGGAGACCGGCCGCACCGCCTTCGGCAGCAGGCCCATCAGGGCGTGGGCGCACATCGACTTGCCGGAGCCCGACTCGCCGACGAGGCACAGGATCTCGCCGGCCACGAGATCGAACGAGACCCTGTCGACCGCGTGCGCCCGGTCGCCGCCCGCCGGCAGGGCGAGGGTCAGGTCGCGGACCGCAACGGCGGGGCGCCTCGTGTCGGCATCCATCTCAGCGCTCCCGTGACAGGCGCGGGTTGAGGGCGTCGTTCAGCCCCTCGCCGATCAGGTTGAGGGCGAGCACGGTGAGCAGGATCAGCAGGCCCGGGAAGGCGGTGATCCACCAGGCCTGCCGGATCACCGTGCGACCGGCCCCGACCATGTAGCCCCAGGACATCCGGTTCGGGTCGCCGAGGCCGAGGAAGGACAGCGAGGATTCGAGCAGGATCGCGGTGGCGACCATCAGCGAGGCGAGCACCACGATCGGCGACAGGGTGTTGGGCAGGACTTCCCGGCGCAGGATGGTGAAGGTGGTCTGCCCGGTCACGATCGCCGCCTGGACGTATTCGCGCGAGCGTAAGGAGAGCACCTCGCCCCGCACCAGCCGGGTCACCGGCGGCCAGCTCACCAGCGCGATGGCGAGGATCATCGAGGAGAGCGAGGGCTGGAGGATCGCCACCAGCACGATGGCCAGCGCAAAGCTCGGCACGGTCTGGAACAGCTCGGTGAAGCGCATCAGGGCATCATCCACCCGGCCGCCGAGATAGCCGGCGAGGGCACCCAGCGGCACGCCGATGAGCAGCGCGGCCAGCGTCGAGACCAGCCCGACGATGAGCGAGACGCCGGCCCCGTGCATCAGCCCGGCGGCGATGTCGCGCCCGAGGGCGTCGGTGCCGAGCGGCACCCGCTCCAGGGTGAAGGGCGGCACGAAGGGCCGCTGCACCATGCGCCAGGGCGAGGTCGGGTAGAGGAACGGCGCGAGGAGCGCCGCGGCGACGACGAGCGCCAGGATCACCAGCCCGAACACCGCGCCCGGATGGCGCAGGAAGGCGGAAAGCGGCCCGCGGCGGCGCGGCCTAGCCGGGGCGGCCAGGGGAACGGCATTCTCCATCACGCCACCTCGATGCGGGGATCGACCGCGCGATAGACCACGTCGGTGACGAGGTTGAAGATCAGCACCATCGCGGAGGAGACCACGAAGACGCCGAGCAGGAGATTGTAGTCGCGCTGGAGCAGGGCCTCGTACATCAGCCGCCCGATCCCCGGCCAGGCAAACACCGTCTCGGTGAGTACCGCGCCGCCGACCAGGGTGCCGGCCTGGAGACCGGCGAGGGTCACCACCGGCAGGAGGGCGTTGCGCAGGATGTGCCGGCGCTGGATCACCCCCTCGGTCAGGCCCTTGGCCCGCGCCGTCTTCACGAAGTCGAGGCGCGAGACCTCCAGCATCGAGGAGCGGGTCATCCGCACGTAGACCGCCATGAAGAACAGCCCGAGGGTCATCGCTGGCAGCACCAGATGGTGGGCGATGTCGAGGGCGCGGGCGAGCCCGGTATAGCCGGCTCCGACGGTCTCGAAGCCGAAGCTCGGCAGCCAGTCGAGCCGGACCGAGAACAACAGGATCGCCATCAGCGACACCCAGAACAGGGGCGTGGCGTAGAACAGGAGCGCGAGGCCGGTGATCGCCGTGTCGGCGAGGGTGCCGGCCCGCCGCGCGGCGAGAGATCCCAGCAGCACCCCGAGGGAGAGCGAGATCGCGAAGGCGCTGCCGGTGAGGAGCAACGTCGCCGGCAGCCGCTCGCCGATCAGCGTCGCCACCGGCATCTGCTGGCGCACCGAATAGCCGAGATCGAGCCCCGCGATGCTGCGCAAGTAGGCGCCGAGCTGGCTCGGCAACGGCTGGTCGAGGGCGAACTTTTCCCGGAGCTGGGCGATGAAGGCTTCGTCGCCCGCCCCCGCCTCGCCGGCCATCACCAGGGCCGGATCGCCGGGGGCGAGGCGGATCAGGAAAAAGTTCAGGACCACGATGGCGAGGAGCACCACGATGCCCTTCGCGATCCGCCGCGCGACGAAGCCCAGCATGCTCTATCCTTCAGCGCTCGATCCAGGCGTCTCTGAACCCGTCATTGACCCCGATGCCGGTGGTGACGAGGTCGTGGACCTTGCAGCGGGTGATGGTCGGGAATTGCAGCTCCAGTAGCCAGGCCACCGGCGCATCCTCGACCAGCGTCTTCTGCACCGCCTCGTAGATCGGCCGGCGCTTGTCGTCACCGACCGCGATCGCACCTTGCGCGAAGGCCTCGTCGACGCTCGGGTTGGAATAGCCCTCGACGTTGTTGAACGGCGAGCCCTTGGCGATCTGCGACGAGACGTAGTTGCGCCCGACCCCGAGCGCCGGGTCGCCGTACTGGTAGAGATACGTGAAGGCGATATCGTAATCCCACTCGGAGGTCTTCTGGTTCCAGCCGGCGACGTCGGTCGCCACCAGCTCGACCTTGATGCCGACATCCTCGAGATTCTGCTTCACAGCCTCGGCCCAGCGCTGCCAGGTCTCGCCGTAGGGCAGCGGCAGGAGGCGCACGGTCTCGCCCTTGTAGCCGGATTCCTTCAAGAGCGCCTTGGCCTTGGCCGGATCGTACGAATACTTCGCCGCCTTCGGGTCATGGTAGCGCACGGTGGAGGCGAACGGGCCGGTGGCCGGCTTGCCGAGGCCGTTCCAGACTACGTCGCGGGCAAAATCCCGGTCGAGGGCGTAGGAGACCGCCTGGCGGAAGGCCTTGTTCGCCATCGGGCCCTTGCGGTTGTTGAGCCAAAGCCAGGACATCGGGCTGAAGAACTCCCAGCCCTTGGTGGTCGAGCAGGCGCCCTTGAGCGCGGAGAGGCGCTGCACGTCGAAATTCTCGACCGAGCCGCCGGGCAGGATGTCGACCTTGCCGGTCTCGAACGCCACCGCCCGGGCGGCGGCGTCCGGGATCACGTGCCAGTAGATCTCGTCGAGATAGGGTTTTCCGGCGACGTGGTAGTTCGGGTTCTTGGTGAGCCGGATATAGGAGCCCTTCTTCCACTCCTTGAACAGGTAGGGCCCGGTGCCGATCGGCGTGTTGTTGGCCGGGTTGGTCTTGTAGTCGGTACCGGCATAGATGTGCTTCGGCACCATCGGCAGGGAGCCGACCTCGAAGATGCCGAGGAACGGCCCGAACGGCTCGGACAGGGTGAACACCACCGTGTACGGGTCGGGCGCCGTCACGCTCGCCACCCGGGCGAGGTTGCCGCGGGCGCGGGCATGGGTCTGGCGCAGCAGATCGACCGAGAACAGCACGTCGTCGGCGGTGAAGGGCTTGCCGTCGTGCCAGGTGGCGTTCTTCACCAGCTTGAAGGTGTAGGTCTTGCCGTCGTCGCTCATGCTCCAGCTCTCGGCGAGGCCGGGCAGGGGCTTGAGGGCTGAATCGTAGCGCAGCAGGCCCTCGTAGATGTTGCCGGCCACCATCTGGGTCGGGCCGTTCTGCACCATCGCCAGCATCAGGCCGGGCGGCTCGGGCTGGATCACCGCATTGGCGGTGCCGCCGGGCTGCGGGGTGCGTTGTGCCAGGGCGGTGCCGGCCAGTGCCAGGGAGAGCACGGTGCCGGCCATGAGCGTCTTGAGCATCTGTACCCCCTGATTCCTGTTGCGACGTCTTGAGACGGTGAGCACGCGGGTCGCGCGCATCCTCCTCTCCCCGCCGGGTGGGGAGAGGGCCGTGTCACCGTTCAGGTGACGCGGCAAGCGGAGGCGCAGCCGGAGCGAGGGTGAGGGGGTGTCTCAGGATGTGGCTCCTCCGGAGACACCCCCTCACCCTCACCCCTGGCAGGGGGGCGAAGGCCTCTCCCCGCCCGCGGGGAGAGGAGAAACCCGCGCTCTGCTTATCGGAGTGTGTCCTTGCCCTACTCTTTGTAATCCGGGTCGCTGCGCTCCAGCATGCGCTTGAACGCGTCCCATTCGGTGTCGGGCAACTGGCCCGTCTCCATCTTGTCGTAGAACGAGGCGTATTGGCCGGCGGTCTTCACCGCGACCGCCGCCGGGGGCCGGACCAGCGGGGCGCCCGCGGCCTGCAGCGCGAGCTGGGCGCGGCAGGAGCGCTCCAGGTTGTGCATCAGCTTGAACGCTTCCGCCACCGAGCGGCCGCAGGTCAGCATGCCGTGGTTGCGCAACACCATCACCGGCTTGTCGCCGAGATCGGCCACCAGCCGCTGGCGCTCGTCGAGGTCGAGGGCGATGCCCTCATAGGCGTGATAGGCGAGGCGGCCGTGGAACTGCATCGACCACTGGTTGAGCGGCAGCAGCCCCTCCTCCTGGCACGACGCGGCGACCCCCGCCACCGTGTGAGTGTGGAGCACGCACAAAGCATCCTCGCGCGCGGCGTGGACGGCGCTGTGGATGGTGAAGCCCGCGGGGTTGATGCCGAGCCCGCACGGATCGTCCACCACCCGCCCCTCGAGGTCGACGGTGACGAGGTTGCCGGCCTTCACCTCCTCGAATCGCAACCCGTAAGGATTGATCAGGAAGCGGTGCTCGGGCCCCGGCAGACGGGCCGAGATGTGGGTGTAGATGCTGTCGTCGAGGCCGAGGCGGTGGATCAGCCGGTAGGCCGCCGCCAGGTCGATCCGGACGCGCAGCGCGGCCTCGTCGGCGTGCGGATGAGCGGATGACGACATCGGACCTCCTCGCGGATCAATTCGGCGGCAGGACGCGCCGCGACGACTTACGCTGGACTGGCGGCGCGGCGCGACAACGCGCGCGCCGACGGCCGGATGCAGAACCGGGTGGAACACGACATGACCCGGCATGAGCCTAGACTGGCCCGGCCCCACGTGACGATCAAGCTGAAAGTGTCGACAATCGACGCCCAAGCGTTGCACACTCCGGTGCAACGGAGGTGCGATGCGCGCGATGTCCCCACCCGTCGGGTTGCCGGTGCTGGCCGAGAGCGATCTCGTGCGCCAGGTCGCGCGCCGGCTCACCGACGCGATCGTGCAGGGGCGTCTGCCCCCCGGCGCCAAGGTGGCGGAGGCGGCGGTCGCCCGCGAGCTCGGCATCAGCCGGGCGCCGGTGCGAGAGGCCGCGCGCCTGCTCGAGAGCCAGGGCCTGCTCCGGGCCTCGCCGCGGCGCGGCTTCTTCGTGCGCGAATTGTCGGCACAGGAGGTCGACGAGCTCTACGCCTTGCGCCTCTGCGTCGAGCGCCACGCGGCGGTCGAGGCGGCGCGCCGCCTGACGCCGGCCGTGCGGGAGGCCCTGCGCCGCCAGCTCGACCTGATGCGGGACCTGGCCCGGCGCGACGACCCCGCGGCGATCGTCGAGGCCGATTACCAGTTCCACCGCCTGATCTGCGAGGCCGCCGGCAATGCCCGGATGCTGCGCCTGTTCGACGGGCTGGCCTCGGAGTTGCGGATCGTCATCGGTCTGATCGGCCGGCTCTACGACGATCCGCAGGAGATCGCCCGCACCCACGAGCCGGTGCTGGCGGCCATCGAGGCCGGCCACCCGGAGCGGATCGTCGCCCATGTCGACCACCATCTCGGCGTCGCCCGCCGGGAGGTCGGCCGGCTGGTGCAAAGCCTCACCCCCACCGCCCGACAGACGAGGGAGACCCCATGAAGGCCGTCCATTCCGAGGACCATCGCCGCCACGACCCCAAATTCTTCCTGGTGCGCGGCCAGGTGAAGCCCGCCGCCGACCAGCCCGAGCGGGCCGACCGGCTGCTCGCCGGGCTCACGGCCGGACGCCACGCGGTGGTGGCGCCGCAAGGACACGGCGGGGGCGCCCGGGCGCAGGTGCACAGCCCCGACTACCTCGCCTTCCTGGCCGAGGCCTGGGAGGAGTGGGAGGCGCTGCCCGACCATGGCCCCGAGATGATCGCCAACATCCACCCGGTGCGCGAGGCGGCGACCTACCCGACCCACATCGTCGGGCGCCTCGGCTGGCACACGGTCGATACCGCCTGCCCGATCGGCCCGGGCACCTATGCGGCGGCGTGCGCCGCCACCGACGTCGCCGCGAGCGCGGCGCAACTCGTCCTCGACGGCGAGGATGCGGCCTACGCGCTCTGCCGCCCGCCCGGCCACCACGCCTATCGCGACCGGGCCGGGGGCCATTGCTACTTCAACAACAGCGCGGTCGCCGCCGCGCATTTGCGCCGCAAGCACGCCCGGGTCGCGGTGCTCGACGTCGACGTGCATCACGGCAACGGCACGCAAGGCATCTTCTACCGCGATCCGAGCGTGCTCACCGTCTCGCTCCACGCCGATCCGCGCGGCTTCTACCCCTTCGTCTGGGGCTACGCCCACGAGCGCGGGGAAGGGGAGGGGATCGGCGCCAACCTCAACCTGCCGCTGCCGCTCGGCACCGGCGACGACGCCTATCTCGCCCTGCTGACCGGCACGGCGACCCGCACGATCGCGGCCTTCGCCCCGACCGCGCTCGTGGTCGCGCTCGGCCTCGACGCCTCGGAGCACGATCCGCTCGCCGGCCTCGCCATCACCACCGAGGGCTTCCGCCGTATCGGCGCGGCGCTCGCGGCTCTCCGTCTCCCGACGGTGCTGGTGCAGGAGGGCGGCTACCTCTCCGACCTCCTCGGCGAGAATCTCACGGCGGTCCTCGCCGGCTTCGAATCCGCCCGCTAGGAGGTCGTTCCGATGGCCTTCGCCTGCACGATTCCCGCAATCCCGACCGTCCAGGTCGACGACGACACGGTCCGCATCACCCGCTGGGATTTTTCGCCCGGCGCCGTCACCGGCTGGCACGAGCACGGCTGGCCCTATTTCGTGGTGATGATCACCGCCGGCACCCTGCGGATCCATGACGGCACCCAGGTCACCGAGGTGCCGCTCGCCCACGGCCAGTCCTACCGCCGCCCGGCCGGCATCCGCCACGACGTCCAGAACGGCTCCGACCACCCGATCGCCTTCGTGGAGATCGAAGTGAAGCGGCCGGAGGGTCTGGCGGGCTGACCCGCAAAAGGAAGCGGCCGGGGCGTGAGCCCCGGCCGCCAAGATTACTGCTGAGGCTGCGCGCCGATCAGCGCAGGAGCTGCAGGATGCTCTGCTGCGACTGGTTGGCGAGCGAGAGCGCGGACACGGTCAGCGACTGCCGAGTCGACAGGGCCTGCGAGTTCGCCGCCTCCTCGTTTAGATCGGCGTCGGTCAGCTTGGACGCGCCGGTCTGCAGGTTGTTGATCACGGTCTTGTTGAAGTCCTGGCGGTTCTGCACCACCGCCAGGTTGGAGCCGAAGGTCGAGGCCTGGTTGCGCAGGCTGCTCGCCGCCGAGGTGAGGAAGTTCAGGACGTTGTTGGTCGAGGTGTTGTCCTGGAACTCGTTGGCACCGTTCTGGCCGAGCTTGGCCAGGCCGAGGCCGGTCGCGTCGAAGGTCACGCCGCTCACCTGGATTGACGACGTGCCACGCTCGTTGAACGTGAGCTTCATGTTGTCGCCGTTGAGCAGGTTGGTGCCGTTATAGCCCGAGTCCTGCGCGGTCGTCTTGATGTTGTCGAGGATCTGGTTGTACTGCTTGATCAGCTGGGCGCGGGCGTTCTGGGCGTTGGCGTCCACCACCGGCGCACCCGCCGCGGTGAACATCGAGGCCGTGGTGCCGCCGATCGCGCCGCCATCCGCCGCACCGCCGATCGTCGCCGAGGCGTTGTCGTTGGTGGTCTGGATCGTCAGCTTGCCGGTCGAGTCGATCGTGGCGGTCATGTTGTTGGCCGCCAGCTGGGTGTTGAGCTGGTCGAGGGTCTTGACGGTGCCGTTGGTCCCGTCGCCGAAGGTCACGTTCACGGCGGTGCCGCCGCGGAGCGAGCCGAAGGTCAGGGTCTTGCCCGCCAGGCCGCCGGGGGTCGAGGTCCGGGTCGCCGTGAAGCTCGTCTGCGTCCCGGCGGTGCCGGCCAGCCCGAGAGCCGACAGGGTGTTGCCCGATCCCGTGATGTTGAGGTCGGACTGGATGCCGGTGCTGATCTTCAGGGTGCCGGTCGAGCTGACGCTGGAAGCGACGTTGCCGGCCGTGGTCGTCGCCGTCGCGCCGGTGGCGGACAGCGTCGCGGTCTGCACGCCGCTGGCGAGATCCATCGCCGTCAGCACGTCGTTGACCGTCGCGGTGCGGATGTAGACGGTCGTGTTGCCGTTGCCGTCCGTCTCGAGCTTGCCGCTGTTCATCACGCCCTGGCGCGTGGCCGAGGCGGTCGGCGGAACGCCGTCCTTGAACGTGATGGTCTTGCCGTTCACGTTCATCGTCGAGCCGTCGACCATCAGCGACGCCATGCTGGTGCTGCTGGTGGTCCGGGAGACCGTCACGCTGGCTTGGCCGGCACCCGAGGCACTCGACAGGCCGAGACCCTTCAGGAGGTCAGCCTCACCGGAGATGTTGAGGTCGGCACCGGTCGTCGAGCTGAGAGACAGCTTGTTGCCGGTGATCGTCGAAACGGCACCGGAACTGCCGGCCGCGAGGGTTGCAACACCGGTGGTCGCGTTGATCGACGAGACGACCTGCGTACCGCTCGCGAGGTCGATGGCGTTCATCAGGTCGGTGGTCGTCGCCGCCGACGTGATGCTCGTGGTTCCCGTCAGCCCGAGATAGACAGTCGAGTTCCCTGATCCATCCGTGACGATATTGCCGTTGATACCCTGGGATCCGGTGACTGTAGTCGGAACCGCGGCGGAACGGAACGTGATGGTCTTGCCGTTGACGCTGAGGGTGTCGCCGTCGTTGATGAAGTTCGCTGAGCCCGAGGTCGCGCCCGAGCTGATCGAACCAGCGGCCGTGCCGACGAGCAGGCTGGTATTGGTCATGCTGGCCACGGTCGCACCGGTGAGCGCGCCGGCCGTACCACCGATCGTCTCTGCGCCGGTGATGACGGTCTTGCCCGCGAGGCTACCGTTGTAGAGCGTGCCGCTCAGGGCCGAGTTGTTGGTGAAGGTCTGGGTGCCGCGCAGGTCCTGCGCCGTGCCGCCTGCGATCGAGGCCGTCACGTTCGACTTGGTCGAGTAACCCGGCGCGGCCTGGAGGGCCTGGTTGGCGACCGACTTCGCGGAGTCGAGCAGCTTCTGGATCGACGTGATGCCGGCGTTGGCCTGCTGGATGACCTGCACGCCGTTCGAGATCGAGTCGAGCAGGTTGGTCAGGTCGTTGGCGCGGTTGGTCTGCGCCTGCGCGGTGAAGAAGTTGGTCGGGTTGTCGAGGGCCGAGTTGACCTTCTTGCCGGTGGCCAGACGAGTCTGCGTGGTAGCCAGCAGGTCGGCGGTGCTCTGGGCGACGAGGAGGTTCTGCCGCGTCGCGGCCGAAAGGGTAACGCTGTTAGCCATCGGGCTGATCCTTGTGATCAATGTCCATCGTCGTTTTGACGATGGAGCCACTCTGGGCTGTCGGGTGTTGCGCGTGTCTTAATGCGGTTCCTTAGAGATGGGCCTTCTGCCGATATAGTTAATGCAGAGTAGTGCGATCGGATCGCGCGCTGCTCCAGACGGGGATTGCGGATGGCGTTACCGATTTCTTAATGTACGGGGCTCATGTTTCTGCATGTAAGCTGCACGACCGCCACCCATCCCGGGATGCGCGCTCTGCTGCACAGGGGTGTCGGAGCGCCGGACAGGCTGCTCCGCGCTCTCCGTCGCGGGGTTGCTCCCCGAGGTGACGACAGGCCGGACAGGACCCGCCCATGCCCCTGCGCATCAACCTCAAGCCGAACGAGCGCCTGATCATCAACGGCGCGGCGATCCGCAACGGCGACCGCGCCACCAGCCTCCTGATCGAGAATCCGTGCAAGTTCCTGCGCGAGAGCGAGATCATCCCCGAGAGCGAGGCCGACACCGCCTGCAAGCAGATCTGCGTCACGCTCCAGCTGATCTACCTCGCCGACCATCCGCGGGAGGCCGACGACCTGCTGGTGCGCCAGTCGACCGAGCTGCTGAAGGCGATGCCGACGAGCGCGCCCTACCTCGTGGCGATCCAGGACGAGCTCGCCGCCGGGCAGTATCACCGCGCCCTGAAGGTCGGCCGCGAGCTCGTCGCCTACGAGCGTTCCCTGCTCGATCGCCTCGAGACCCCGCCCGACGCCGCGTCACCGTCCTGACATCGCCGCGCAACCAATCCGCCCCGGCCCGGCCGCAATGGGTGGCGAAGAAGCGGGCATGAGCGACCGCACCCGCATCGACTGGAGCACACCCGCGCAACTCGTCGTCTGGCCGGGCGACGCCGCCGGGGAGCGCCCGACCACCACCCTGCGCGAGGCGGTGGCGGAGTCGGCCCGGATCAAGGCCGGGGTCGTCTGGATCGTGCTCGCCGACGGGCACATCCTGCGGCCGGGCCGGATCGCCGAGCTGCGGGCGGCTCTGCCGCCGGGCTGACGCCCCAGCGACGGAAGGTCCGCAAACCGCCCGCACCCGGTGCGCGTTCCTCCTCTTCAGAAGCGGAGGGGTGATGCTGATCTTCGAATGGATCGCCGGCGTGCTCGTCGTCGCGGTCCTGCTCGCCGGGCTGGCCCGGCGCCTCGGCGCCCCGTTCCCGGCCTTCCTCGCCGTCGGCGGGGCGGCGCTCGCCTTCGTGCCGCAGGTGCCGCGCCTCGATCTCGATCCGGACCTGGCGCTCGCGCTGTTCCTTGCCCCCGTCCTGCTCGACGCCGCCTACGACACCAGCCTGCGCGACCTGAAGCGCAACTGGATGCCGGTCGCCGGCCTCGTCGTCGGCGCGGTCGGGGTCACGACCCTGGCGGTGGCGCTGGTCGCGCGCTGGCTGGTGCCCGACATGCCGTTATCCGCCGCCATCGTGCTCGGCGCCATCGTGGCGCCGCCGGATGCGGTGGCGGCGCTCTCGGTGCTGGCCCATGCCCGGCTGCCCCACCGCCTCGTCACCATCCTCAAGGGCGAGAGCCTGTTCAACGACGCCTCGTCGCTGCTGATCTACCGCCTCGCCCTCGGGGCGGTCGCGACCGGCTCGTTCTCGGCCTCGGAGGTCGCCCCGACCTTCCTCGTCGGCGTGGTCGGCGGGCTCGTCGCCGGGCCGGCTCTGGCCTGGCTCTACGTCCGTCTGATGCGCCGGGTCACCGATCCGCCGAGCGCCGTGGTGCTGCAATTCGTGGCGACCTTCGGCCTGTGGCTCGCCGCCGAGCGGGTCGAGGTCTCGGGCGTGCTCACCGTCGTCAGCTTCGGCCTCACCGTGTCGCGGCTCTCGCCCCAGACCATGCCGGCGCATCTGCGCCTCACCTCCAACACCGTCTGGGAGACGGCGGTGTTCGTGCTCAACGTGCTCGCCTTCGTGCTGATCGGCCTGCAGATCGGCCCGATCCTCGAGGGCCTGAGCCCGGCCGAGCGCAGCCACACCGCGCTGGTCGCCGCCGCGGTGTTCGGCACCCTCGTGGCGGTGCGCCTCGCCTGGGTGCTCGGCGCGCGGGGGATGGCGCGGCTGTGGCACCGCTTCGCCGGGCCGGTGGGGCCGCGGCCCATCGGCCTGCGCTCCGGTGCCACGGTGGCGTGGTGCGGCATGCGCGGCGTCGTCACCATCGCGCTGGCGCTGGCGCTGCCGGGCGACTTCCCGCATCGCGACCTCGTGGTGCTGACGGCGTTCTGCGTCGTGCTCGGCACCCTGGTGATCCAGGGCCTGACCCTGCGCCCGCTGATCGCCTGGTTCTCCCTCGGCGACGACGATCCGGTCGGGCTCGAGATCGGCCGCGCCCGGGCGGCGGCCTACCGGGCCGCCCGCGACAGCCTGGCCGAGGAGACATCGCCCCATGCCGAGGCGCTGCGGCGGGAGTTCGAGGCCGGGATCCGCGAGGCGGAGGCCCATGACGAGGGACTCGCCCCGTCGAGCCTGCCCGCCGACGCCCTGCGCCGCCGCGCCGTCGAGGCCGCCCGGACCACCATCCTGGCGATGCGGGACCGCGACGAGATCGGCGACGACGCCTATCTCCGCCTCGAGGAGGAGCTGGACTGGACCGAGCTCAGCGCCACGCCGCGGGAGGAGGTGGCGTCGTGATCGCTCCCGGCGCGGTGCCGGGCCGCGCCGGGCGCACGGCGAAAACGATGGTCAGACCCGAAGGGTTGATTGTATCCCGTATCGGCTTGAGACCAAAAAACCTGCGCGCCGGCCGACGGATGTCCCGCGCGGGCGCCAAGAGACGCACGAGCGAGACGCCATGCACGCCACCCGAATGCCCTCGTCGCGGCCGCCATCCTGGATGTCGCGGTTCTTCACGAGCGGCCCCGTCACCTCCATCGAGGACCTGCGCGTGCTCGCCGAGCGGCGGGTGCCGCGGATGTTCTACGACTACGCCGATTCCGGCTCGTATTCGGAGGGCACCTACCGGGCGAACGAGGACGATTTCTCCAAGATCAAGCTGCGCCAGCGCGTCGCCGTCGACATGACGAACCGCACGCTGGCCAGCACCATGGTGGGCCTGCCCGTCAGCATGCCGGTGGCGCTGGCGCCGACCGGCCTGACCGGGATGCAGCACGCCGACGGCGAGATCCTGGCGGCGCGCGCCGCCGCCAAGGCCGGCGTGCCGTTCACGCTCTCGACCATGAGCATCTGCTCGATCGAGGACGTGGCCGAGAATACCGACGCGCCGTTCTGGTTCCAGCTCTACGTGATGCGCGACCGGGACTTCATCGACCGGCTGATCGACAGGGCCAAGGCGGCGCAGTGCTCGGCGCTGGTGCTCACCCTCGATCTCCAGATCCTGGGCCAGCGCCACAAGGACGTGAAGAACGGCCTCTCGACCCCGCCCCGCATGACGATCCCCAACATCGTCAACCTGGCGACGAAGCCGCGCTGGTGCCTCAACATGCTGCGCACGCAGCGCCGCACCTTCCGCAACATCGTCGGGCACGCGCAAGGGGTGGGGGATCTGCGCTCGCTCTCGTCCTGGACCGCCGAGCAGTTCGATCCGCGGCTGAACTGGGACGACGTCAAGCGCATTCGCGACCGCTGGGGCGGCAAGCTGATCCTGAAGGGGATCCTCGATCCGGAAGATGCGGAACTGGCGGCGCAAAGCGGCGCCGAGGCGATGATCGTCTCCAACCACGGCGGCCGTCAGCTCGACGGCGCGATCTCGTCGATCGCGGCCCTGCCCGAGATCGTCCAGACGGTGGGCGACCGGATCGAGGTGCTGATGGATGGCGGCATCCGCTCGGGGCAGGACGTGATCAAGGCGCTGGCGCTCGGCGCCCACGGCGTCTTCATCGGCCGCGCCTTCCTGTACGGGCTCGGGGCCGGCGGCGAGGCGGGGGTGACCCAGTGCCTCGACATCATCCGCAAGGAACTCGACGTCACGATGGCGATGTGCGGCCTGCGCGACGTGCGTCAGGTCGACGAGCGGATCCTGGCCGGCAAGCCGGCCCTCGCGAACCGGCCGTTCTGATCGGTCGGCGAGGCGAAGCCTCGCCGAAAAGGCTCCGCCCGGCCACGGGGACGAACCGGACCGGGCGGAGCGGGAAAATCGTTACATGCGGTGCATGTGGCGATGCATCATGCGGTGACGCATCATGTGCCGCCGGTGCATCATGTGGCGGCGATGCATCATGTGCCGGTGCATGCGGTGATGGCGCATCATCCGGCGCTCGCCGCGGGTCATCTGCACCGTCTCCACCATGGGAGCGGCCTGGATGCCGGCCGGGCTCGCCGGGGCGGCGGAGGCCGCGCCGATGCCGAAGGTGAGGGTGCCGAGAACGGCAGCCGCCGCGAGGCCCAGGGTCATCTTCTTCATCTTGGGTGTCTCCTCTTGCGCGGCCCTCGCCCTGCAGCGTGAGCCGGCCCGCCGGAGCGGGAGGTTTTCCCGCTCGAAGCGGGTCACGAGAAAGATTCATCCAACGGTGAAGGTTCCGAAGGAGCGATCGTTTTTCGTGCGCTCGATGGTATAAAAAATGTGAGCCGGCGCCGTACCCATCGTCACCCCGGCGCGTTTCCCCCCGCACCCCGGACCGGGGGCTACACGCGGAGGGGGGACGCGCCATGCACCAGGACATCCGGCAAGGGGATATCCGGCAAGAGGGGATCCGGATCCAGGCCGACGCCGACGGCACCTTCACGCTCTACAGCGCATCCCGGATCATCCTGCGCGGCCTGACCCGCGAGCGCGCCTACCGCCTCGCCGGCCAACTCGGCGAGTTCGTGGAATACTGATCTTCACGCCGCGCCGCTCACCAGGGCGGCGGCGCGCATCAGGCCCGGCAGGATCCGCCCGGCGATGTCGCGGTCGGACCAGTGTCCGGCCCCGCCGGCGACGTGAAGCGCCCCGAACGGAGCGCCGGCCGCGTCGCGGAGCGCCACCGCGACCACGACCTCGCTCTCGATCACCTCGTGGGCGGCGACCGCGTAGCCGTCCCGCCGCGCCGCCGCCACCGCCTCCATCACCGCCGCGACCTCGGTCTGCGTGAACCGGGTCAGCGGCCGACGATCCTCCGCCTCGACGAGACTTCGCGCCTCCGCGTCCGGGAGGGCGGCCAGCACCGCCCGGCCGCCGGCACTGCAGAAGAGCGGGATCCGGCGCCCGACCAGGTTGGTGTAGTAGGGCGCGGCCCGCGCCTGCAGCCGCAGCGCGTAGATCAGCGACGCATCCGAGAACAGGCTCAGATCGACCCGCGCGTCGCAAGTCCCGCGCAGCTCCATCAGGATCGGCGTCGCCCGCTCGATCAGCGGGTGGTTGCGCAGGAAATGGTAGCCGAGGTCGAGCACCCGGTCGGACAGGGCGTAGC
The DNA here is from genome assembly GCF_011043735.1 of Methylobacterium sp. DB0501. Lineage (GTDB taxonomy): Bacteria > Pseudomonadota > Alphaproteobacteria > Rhizobiales > Beijerinckiaceae > Methylobacterium > Methylobacterium alsaeris. Next base: position 203,527 of record NZ_JAAKGV010000011.1, read on the forward strand.
GCCGGGTCGTCGCGCATTGCTCGAGATAGCCGAGATGCGCCAGCGTATGCGCCATCCGCTGGCAGGTGCTCTTGTCGTGACCGCTGCGTTGACTGAGCTCCAGCAACGACAGGTAGCGGGTGCCCTGGAATGCTTCGAGGATGCTGAACGCTTTTTCGACGGATTGCACAAAGAGCCGGCTCCGTGCGGTTTCGTCGGGTTCCTCCGTTGACATCGCGTCTCCCCCTGCTTCAGCATAGAATGCAATGCAACGTATTGCATAGCAATACATGAAAGCGCGAGACAGCGGGATGCACGGGACGGCTGCCGGGGCGGGCTCACGCTCCACCCTCGATCCACGGGCGCGCAAGGCGATCTCCGCCGCCTGCATCGGCAACATGCTCGAATGGTACGATTTCGGGGTCTACGCCTTCCTGGCCGGATCGATCTCGGCCGCGTTCTTCCCGTCGAGCGATCCGACCGCCTCGCTGCTCGCGACCTTCGCGGCCTACGGCGTCGGCTTCCTGGCGCGTCCTTTGGGCGGCGCGGTGATCGGGCGCCTCGGCGACCGGCGTGGGCGCAAGGTCGCCCTCGTCCTCACCCTGCTGATGATGGCGCTCGGCACGATCGGCCTCGGCCTCCTGCCGACCTACGCCCAGATCGGGATCGCGGCGCCGGTCCTGCTCGTGACGCTGCGCATCCTCCAGGGCATCGCGGCGGGCGGCGAGTGGGGCGCCTCGACCGCCTTCATCATCGAGTGGGCGCCGGAGGGGCGCCGCGGCCTGTTCGGCTCGTTCCAGCAGGTCAGCACCGCCTCGGGGATCCTGCTCGGCTCCGGGGTCGCCGCCCTCCTCACCTCGCTCCTGTCGCCCGAGGCGATGCTCGCCTGGGGCTGGCGGATCCCGTTCCTGCTCGGCGCGTCGCTCCTCGTCGTCGGCATCCTGATCCGCCGCAGCGTCGACGAGACGCCGGTCTTCGAGGCCAAGGTCCTGGACGGCAAGGCCGCGGAGGCGCCGCAAGCGGCCGAGAGCGGCCCGCGCCTCGGCCTGCGCGCCTTCGGCTTCACGATCTTCTGGACCGTGTCGTACTACATGCTGCTCTCCTACATGCCGACCTTCACGCAGAAATTCGGCGCGCTCACCGCCTCGCAGGCCCTGTGGTCGAACACGATCGGGCTCGTCGCGATGGTGCTGACGGTGCCGGTCTTCGGCCACCTCTCGGACAGGATCGGCCGCAAGCCGCTGCTGATCGCGAGCGCCGTCGCGGCGATTCTCCTGTCGTACCCGCTGTTCCGGGTCGTCGCCGACGGAGCGGGCTTCCTCACGGTGGTGGCGATCCAGGTCGCGTTCGGAATCATCGTCGCGCTCTATTCCGGACCCGGCCCGGCGGCGATCTCGGAGATCTTCCCGAGTCACCTGCGCTCGACCTGGATGTCGATCGGCTACACGCTGGCGGTCGCGGTGTTCGGGGGCTTCGCGCCCTTCGTCGCCACCTGGCTCATCGCCGCGACCGGCTCGGCGCTCGCGCCGTGCGTCGCCTACCTGATCCCGATGGCGGTCGTCACGCTCGCCGTCCTCGCGCGCATGCCGGAGACCGGCAAGGCGCGGCTCGCCTGACCCGGAGTGCCGATCATGACCGACCTCTCCAGCCTCAAGCCGTGGCAATGGCCCGAGAGCCACTGGCGCCAGCGCGTCGCCAAGGTTCGGGCCGGCCGCACCCTGGCGCCGGCCTGGCCCGACGGCAAACGGTGCGCCGTCGCCCTGTCCTTCGACGTCGACCACGAGACCAACGAATTGCGCGACGGCGGCAAGTCCCTCGGGCGGCTGTCCTGGGGCCAGTACGGCCACCGCCAGGGGATGCCGCGCATCCTCAAGCTGCTGGCCGCGCATGGCGTCCCGGCGAGCTTCTACGTGCCGGCGGTGGTGGCGATGCTCTATCCCGACGAGCAGCGCGCCGTGGTGGCGGCCGGCCACGAGATCGGCATCCACGGCTGGATCCACGAGCTGAACTCGGTGCTGCCGCGGGAGGCCGAGCGCGACCTGATGCTGCGCAGCGCCGACGCCCTGGAGCGGATCACAGGGACGCGCCCGGTGGGCCTGCGCACCCCGTCCTGGGACTATTCGGACGCGACGCTGGCGATCATCCGCGAGATGGGGCTGCTCTACGATTCGTCGCTGATGGCGGACGATGCCTGCTACGAGCTGATGGAGGACGGCGAGCCGACCGGCGTCGTCGAGATTCCGGTCGAGTGGATCCGGGACGACGCGCCCTACTTCATGATGAGCCGGTTCGAGTCGTTGCGGCCGCATATCGGGCCCGAGGACGTGCTCGCGATCTTCATGCGCGAGTTCGAGGGCGCCTATCGCGAGGGCGGCCTGTTCCAGCTCACCATGCACCCGCACATCATCGGCTACCGCTCGCGGCTGTGGATCGTCGAGGAGCTGATCCGCGCCGCCAAGGCCAAGGGCGACGTGTGGTTCGCAACCCACGCCGACATCGCCGCCCACGCGGCGACGGCGCTCTGACATGATTCCGGCTCCGGATCCGGCGGAGCTTCGGCCCGTCCTCGACCGCCTGCGGCGCCTCGTCTCGTGCGAGACGCCGAGCTACGATTCCGAGGCGCTCGCCGCCGGGCTCGCCCTGATGCGCGCGGAACTCGCGGCGGACGGCCTCGCGGTCGCACCCGCCGATTCCCGCCTCGAGGCCGCCGGCGCCGTGCTGGCCCGGTCCGACCGGGGCGGGGCCTTGACCGGGCCGCCGATCCTGATCCTCGGCCATCTCGACACCGTCCATCCGGTCGGCGAACTCGCCACCAACCCGTGGCGGATCGAGGGGAACCGTGCCTTCGGGCCCGGCATCCTCGACATGAAGGGCGGGATCGTCCTGGCGCTGGAGGCGTTGCGCCGGGCCGGACCCGACCTCGCCCGCCCGGTCGAGATCGTGATCACCTCGGACGAGGAGATCGGCTCGCCGCGCTCCCGCGGGCTGATCGAGGCGCGGGCGAAGGCGGCGGCCTGCGTGCTGGTGCCTGAGCCCGCCCGCGACAATGGCGGCCTCGTCGTCGGCCGCCACGCGATCCTGCGCTACGCCTTGTCGGCGACCGGCCGGCCGGCCCATGCCGGCCGCGACCCCGGCCGGGGCGTCTCGGCGATCCACCGGCTCGCCCGGGCGATCGTGGCGCTGGAGGGCCGCAGCGTGCCGGGCGCGAGCCTCAGCGTCGGGGTGATCGGCGGCGGGCGATGGGTCAATTGCGTGCCCGAGCGCGCCGCGGCCGAGATGCTGTGCGTCGCCGCCGACGAGGCCGGGCGCGCCGGGATCCAGGGGATCGTCGCCGGCGAGACCGACGGGCGGCTGACGGCGGACCTTGTCGGCGAACGCCCGCTCTGGCGCACCGGGGCGGGGGACCGGGCGCTCTACGACGCCGCGCAGACGGTCGCGGCGGCGCTCGGGGTGACGGTGTCTCCGGAAGTATCGGGCGGCGGCTCCGACGGCAACTTCACCGGGGCGCTCGGCGTGCCGACACTCGACGGGCTCGGCCCCTGCGGGGCCGGGCTCCACGCCCATGACGAGCACCTGGATCTCGCGAGCCTGGGGCCGCGGGTGGCCGTGATGGCGAACCTGCTCGTGCGGGTGGGCCATGCTGAGACAAGGGACTGACCTGAGATAAGGAACTGAGAGTGTTTCGTATCTCGCCGCCCTTGAACCCTCCCCCCTCTGCGGGGGAGGGGGCCCCACGGAGTGGGGCGGACGAGGGGAGCCACGCTCCCGGATGTCGCGGAACCGTTCTGACCGGCGCTGCGTCCTTCGATGTCGCGCTGCCCGTCTCCCGGCTCACTCCGTTCGCCATCCTCCCCCAGCTTGCGCACGGCGATGCGGAACCCGGGCAATCCCGGGTTCCGTTGGGACAGGGTTCCCGTGGGCGCATTCGCAGGACGTCTCCAGACGAGGCGAGCCGCCCCTTATCCCCGCAGCCGCTCCGCCACCGCCAGCAACTCCGCCGCCCGGTGCGCGCAGGTGTGCCGGGCCCGGATCGTCCGCAAGCCCCTTCCGCCAGCGCGGCGCGCAAGGACGGATCCTGCCGCCCGGTCGCGCAGGTGGCGCTCCATCGCCGTCCCGTCCGGCGCCACCAGGAAGTCGCCCCCCGGCGTGAACAGCCCCGCGCTGTCGCGCCAGGGCGCCGAGACCAGGGGTATGCCGCAGGCCAGCGCCTCGAACACCCGGATCGTCGGGATGCCCGGCAGGGCCTCGACGTCGAAGCGCCGCGGCACGTGCACGGTGGCGAGATGGCGGGCGAAGGGCGCCGGGGCGTGGGCATTCGGCAGCCAGCCCCGGTAGCGCGCATGGAAGCGCCGCAAGGTCGCCGTCGCCTCGTCGGGGTAGCGCAAGCCGCGGACGTCGAGGGACAGGCCCGCCCGCTCGGCCGGCCCGAACAGGAAATGCTCCAGCTCGGCGCTGCGCTCGCCATCGCCCCGGTTGCCGATCCGGACCAGCCCGTCGCGGGGCTCCTCCGACTCCGGAGGATGAACAGGCGGGTATCGGCGGCCTCGTGCCGGACGAAGACGGAGGTGCCCCAGCCCCGGCCGCGATAGATCTCGGCCAGGGTCTCGCCGAAGGCCAGCACGCCGCCATACCCGGCGAGGTCGTAGGCCCGCATCGCGTCCGGCTCGCTCACCGCCCGGTGATGGGTGTCGTGGAAGAGAAGCGTGAAGCGCCCGCCGTCGCGCCGCGCCGATACGGGCGACCAGGGCCGGCTCGTTCCTTTCGTGCACCGGCACGAGGTCGGCGGCGTCGAGGTCGAAGCCCGGCGGATCGATCGTGGCCGTCGTTTCGGGATAGGGCGCCAGCGAGGAGGCGAGGCCGGCCTCGCCGTGATCGCGGCGCACGTTCTCGACGCTTCAGGCCTCGTCCGGCTCGTGCGCCGCGACGCTGTGGCCGAGGGCCTGCAGCTCGCGCAGCACGCCGCGCAGGCAGTGGGCTTTGCCGTGGTTCCAGCACGCGCGCGGGGAATGCGTGACGTCGACGATCCTTACGCCAGCGCCCTGGCCCGCAGCGGGGGCGGCGCCTCGAGCACCGCCCGGTAGGCGTCGAGGACGCCGGCCGTCATCGCCTCGACCGTGAAGCTCCCGGCCCGGGTCCGCGCCTCGGCGCCGAGCCGCGCGCGGATGGCGGGGTCGGCCGCCACCATCTCGATGGCGTGGGCGAAGCCCGCATCGTCGTCCGGCGCGATGAAGATCGCGGCCTCGTCCCACAATTCGCGGAAGGTCGGGATGTCGGAGAGCACCAGGGCGCAACCGGCGCTCGCGGCTTCCAGCACGCCGAGGCCGAACGGCTCGTAGCGGGCGGCGGAGGCGTAGATCGGGGCACCGGCGAGCCAGCGCGCCACGTCCTGGTCGCTCAGGCGGCCGAGCGGCCGCAGGTGGGCGGGCGTGAACTGGGCCGCGTTCGGGCCCTTCAGGTCGCCGGCGGCCAGCAGCGGCAGGCGCATCCGCGCGGCGGCCCGGTCGAGGGTGCGGGCGTTCTTGCCCTCGTCCCACAGCCGGCCCGCCGTGAAGGCGAAGGGGGAGGCGGCGGCGCCCGCCGGGGTGCGCTGCCCGCGGGCGGCGGCGCTGCGCCGGCCGTTCGGCACCACCCGGGGCGGGCTGATCCCGTAGGCCGCGGCGGTCGCCTCGGCGAAGGCGCGGGTGGGGCTGAGCAGCGCGTCGACCCGGCGGTAGCCCTCCGCCACGAGGCCGGCCCGCCAGGCGAGGTCCGGCGGCAGCGGGCCCGGCCGCATCGCCGCCCACCAGGTCGCCACGCAGGAATGCGCCACCGCGATCACCGGCGCGCAGAACCCGGTGATCGCGGCCAGCGCCGGGCTGTTGAGGTGAATCAGGTCGGCGCCGGCCCGCTCGGCCTCGCGGGCCACGACGGCGGCGGCGGCTTCCACCTCCCGGCGGGTGAGCGCCGTCCAGTCGAGGCTGGTGCCCAGCGGCCGCAGGTCAAGGCCGCGGATGGCGCGGGCGGCGCGGAACTGGTCCTGGTTCGGCTCCGGCCCGAGCACCGCCAGGGTGACGCCGACGCCCTGGCGGATCAGCTCCTCGGCGAGGTCGAGCCCGTATTCCCAGATGCCGCCGACGGCATCGACGGTCATGAACAGGTTGAGGGCCGGCGCGCCGCGATGCGGGATCGGGCGTCCGGCCGGGACCGTCAGGCTGGGCAGCATGCCGCCTCCAACTCGCGCAACGGGGCCGGCCGCTCCTCTTGGATGTCACTGAAGCGGTCGAACTGGCCGAGGTAATGGGCGTGGGCCCGCTCCCAGGCCTCGTCGTCCGGCTCGCCCCGCGGGCGGCGGTCATCGAGCGAGGACGGGTAGGGATGGAGCGGCAGGGGATCGTTGGCCCAGACGCCGGCGGCGCGCAGGCGGTCGCGCCAGCCTGCCGCCAGCGCGGGATCGTCCCCCGCCACCTTGATGAGGTTGGCCTGCACGAACGGCACCGAGCGGCGGGCATGGATCAGGGGCTCGGAGACGTCGCCGGTCGAGGCGCGGCAATTCTTGTCGAGCATCGCGCGCCCGGCTTCCGTGAGGCTTTCGACACCGGCCTCGATCCCGTCGACGAAGTAGAGATAGGTGACGCCCTGCGCGATCAACCGGTCGAGCTCCTCCAGGATGAGCGGCAGGGCGCGCTGCCGGTCCTTGTCCCGGAAATCGATCTTGGCGCAAAAGGTGCAGGAATGAGGGCAGCCGCGCGAGGCCTCGATCTCGGCCCCCGGCCTCTCCGGCGCCCGGTCGAAGCGGTGGTGGTGGGCGTGGCGCGCCACCCAGGGATCGGGCCGGGACAGGGCCGGCAGGTCGGTGAAGACGGTGGCCGCCGGGCCACCGGTCACGACCGTCCCGGCGCCGTCGCGGAAGGCGAGCGCCGGAACCCTGTCGGGCCGCGCGAGGCCGCCCTCGGCAAGCGAGGTCACCACCTCCTCGCATTCGCCCCCCACCACGAGGGCGCAGGCGAGCGTCGCCAGGGCCGTCTCCGGCGCGACCGAGCCGTGCGGGCCGACCGCCACGGTGCGGCCGTCGCGCCCGGCGAGCGCGTCGAGGAAGGCGCGCGGCACCCGCAGCTCGGGCGGGGCGCAGCGCCAGAACAGGTAGGTCGGGGCGGTCGTCACCACCGTCATGGCCGGTGCGGACGCCGCGACCCTCTCGGCCAGCCCGTCGAGCGAAAGCCCATCGAGGGCGCCGTCAAGCATCAGCGTCTCGTGGCCGGCCCGCTCCAGCAACACCCTGCAGGCCCCGAGCTCGATGGAGAGGTGCGGCGAACGGCACCCGAAATAGATGCTGTTCTCGAAGCTCCAGGTCGGATTGACGAGGGCGATTCTCAAAGCGGCTGTCCTGAACCGGAAGCGGTCATCGCGGGTACTGGGGGCGACTATTGAGGAAGTGGCGGGGCCGCTTCGGCCGACAAGGCCTTTTCGCCCGGACAGAGTTAAGCGAGTGATACCGAAGGGTCGTTCGCCATGATGCGGGCGCATGGCGCGGCCTCGATCATGCCCGTGCTGCAGGCTCGGTCCTGGAACCGAATCGCGTCTCGCGCGTGTCCGGTGCCGGGGCGGCCTCAGGCGCGGTGGCACGCTGGCGTGGCCCCCGCGGCCGCGGCCACGAGGCGCGCCGCATCGCGGACATCCGCCGTGACCGCGGAGATCCGTGCCGGATGGCGCTCTTTCAACCAGGCGAGGTTGGCCTCGACGCCGGGACGCAGGAGGGCGTCGTAGACGAGGACGTCCCGCCCCTCCGCCGCCAGGGCGTCGGCGAGGCCGGCGCCGATGAAGCCGGCGCCGCCGGTGATGAGGATGGTCTGCGGCACCCCTCGCGCTCCCTCGTCTCGCCCCGGCCCCGCCCGGACCGGATACATCCAAGCAGTGTGTATGGGGGCGGGGCCTCGCGAGCCGGTGTCATCGTTCTGGCGTCATTCAGCACAATTGATCCATGACGGCCAGCAGGATAGCGCCGCCATGGCGCCCGGCGCGCCTCCCGCACCGGCCCCCATCCACGAGTTCACGCGACCCCCCCATGTCCCTTGTTCCCTCGTCGCACGATGCGGTGCCGGCTGCCCCCGGCGCGGACCTCGCCCAGCGTCAGGACGCCGGTCTACGCCGGCGCCGTCTGGCGCTCGCCCTGCCGACGGTCGCGACGGCCCTGGCCCTCGCCGCGGCGGCGATCGCCAGCACCGGCGTGCCGGACGGACCGCTCGACGCGGCGGTGCTGGTGCTGTTCTGCCTCGCCATGGCCTGGCAATCCTACATCGCCTGGACCTACCTCTACGGCGCTGTCGCTGCCGGCCTCGGGACCCGGGTGATGTCGGCGGTGGAGCGGCAGGCCGGCGAGACCGCGCCGCAGGCCACGGGCCGCAGCCGCACCGCGGCCGTGGTGGCGATCCACGCCGAGGATGCGGCGGCGGTCTTCGCCGCAGTCCGGGTGATGGCGCGCTCGCTCGCCCGCACCGGCGGCGACGGGAGCGACCTCGACATCTTCGTCCTCAGCGACACCCGCGACCCGGAGATCGCCGCGGCCGAGGAGCGCGAATTCGCCCGCATCCAGGAGTGGCGCGGGGCCGCCGGGCCCGGCCTGCCGGCGATCCGCTACCGCCGCCGCCAGGAGAATACCGGGCGCAAGGCCGGCAATATCGGCGAGTTCTGCAAGACCTACGGCCACGAATACGATTTCATGATCGTGCTCGATGCCGACAGCCTGATGACCGGCGCCGCCATGCGCCGCCTGGTCCGGCTGATGGAGGAGAATCCCCGCACCGGCCTGATCCAGACCGTCAGCTACGCCGCCGGGCGCGACACCCTGTTCGCCCGCATCCAGCAATTCGCCGTGCGGCTCTACGCGCCGCTGTCGATCCGGGCACTGGAGACCTGGCAGGGGCCGGACGGGGGCTACTGGGGCCACAACGCCATCCTGCGGGTCGCGGCCTTCGCGGCCAATGCCGAATTGCCGGTGCTGCCCGGACGCGCCCCGCTCGGCGGCGAGATCCTGTGCCACGATACGGTCGAGGGGGCGTTCCTGCGCCGCGCCGGATGGGAGCTGCACCTGCTGCCGGAGGAGCCCGGCACCTGGGAGGAGATGCCCACCAACCTCACCGACCTCCTCGGCCGCGAGCGGCGCTGGTGCCAGGGCAACCTGCAGCATCTCGGCATCATCGGCCTGCCCGGCCTCACCGCCGGCAGCCGCTGGCACCTCGGCGCCGGCATCCTGTCCTACCTCGCCTCGCCGGTCTGGATCGCCTTCCTAGGTCTTGGCACCTGGCAGGCGATCCGCAGCGGCGATCTGGGCCTGCTGGCCTACGGGCTTACCGGCGAGGGGCCGGCGGCGGCGATCCTGGCGGCCTTGAGTCTTGCCGTGCTGGCGGCTCCGAAGCTTCTCAGCCTCGGCCACGTCCTGCGGTCGCCGGCGCGCCGCGCCGCCTTCGGGGGCACGCGCCGCCTGCTCGTCAGCGCCGCCCTCGAACAGGCCCTGTGGGTGCTGCTCTGGCCGGTCATGACCCTGTTCAATGCCGGCGCCGTGGCGACGACCTTCGCCGGCCGGGTGGTGCGCTGGGACACCCAGGTCCGCGACGACCGCCGGGTGCCGTGGTCGGAAGCCTGCCGGCTCCAGGCCGATTCGCTGGTCGCCGGCGGCCTCCTGGCGGCGGCCCTCGCCTACGCGGCCGACCCGCTGCTCGCCCTGTGGATGGCGCCGCTCGCCCTCGCCCTTTTGGCGAGCCCGGCGCTCAGCGTGCTGACCAGCCGGGCCGATCTCGGCCACGCGGCGCGCCGGCGCGGCCTGTTCCTCACCATCGACGACACCGCCCAGGCCCCCGAACTGCGCGACCTCGCCGCCGCCCGCGCCGCGCCGCCTGCCCCCGTCCGTCCGCCATGCGTCCGCGGCGAGGTGCCGGTCTGGCTCGCGACGGCGACGGACGACGCGAAGGCGTTGCCGCCGCGGTAAATCATCACCGCGCCGGCTTGCCCAGCACCTTGAGCGGGTCGGTGCGCTGGCTCGGGGCCGGCTCGGCGGTCATGCCGTCGGCGCGTTCCTCCGGGCGGCCGCGGACGCTGCCGGTCGAGGTGGGGCTGCCCTGGCCGGCGGTGGCGCGGTTGGTCGGGCTCGTCACGGGCACGGTGCCGCTGGCGAGTTCGAGGCAGGTCAACATCTCGACGTAGCTCGGGAAGCCGCCGGCATTCGATTGCTGCGAGCACTGGCTCTTGGCAGAACCGGAGAACTGGCTCCAGCGCTTGCGCAATTCGTCGCCCGCGGAGCGCTCGGAGCGCAGGCAGCCGTCGGAGCCGGCCTCCTGGCTGACCGAGGCGCGACCGGGCGAGTTGCAGGTGGCCTCGATGTTGAGCCGCGGCGGACCATCCGCCGCGACGAGGACGAGCTGCGCGCCGAGAAGCGCGAAGGGCAGGGCGGCGGGCATGGCGGGGTCTCCCGTGAGCCGGAGAAGAAAAAGCTTCGCCGGTTCAACGCGCCGAAGTTGCAAGAAGCTCCATGATCGCAGGAAGCTCCCGCCGCCTGTTCCTCACTCCTGGCGCAGGGCCTGGTCCAGGTCCGCGAACAGGTCGTCGGCCTCCTCGATGCCGACCGAGAGGCGCAGCAGGTCCACCGGGCAGGGGGTGCTCGGGCCCTCGATCGAGGCGCGGTGCTCGATCAGGCTCTCGACGCCGCCGAGCGAGGTGGCGCGCTTCCACAAGGACACCCGCGCCGCCGCCCGGATCGCCGCCGCCTCGCCGGCCGCCACCCGGATCGACAGCATGGTGCCGAAGCCGCCAGTCATCTGGCGCGCCGCGACCGCGTGGCCGGGATGCTCGGGCAGGCCCGGATAGAGCACGTGGCTCACCGCGGGATGGGCCGAGAGGCGCCGCGCCAGGTCGGCGGCATTCGCCATCTGGGCGTTGATGCGCACGTGCAGGGTGCGCATCCCGCGCATCAGGAGGTAGGCCTCGAACGGCCCCAGGATCGCGCCGTTGCCGGAGCGGATGCGCTGGATCCGGGCCCAGAACTCGTCGGCCTTCGCGCCGGCGAGGGCGCCTGCGATCACGTCGGAATGGCCGTTGAGCACCTTGGTGGCGGCGTGCATCACCACGTCGGCGCCGAGCGACAGGGGCCGGGTCACCACCGGCGAGCTCGCCGTCGAATCGACCGCGAGGCGCGCGCCCGCCGCGTGGGCGATCTCGGCCGCCGCCGCGATGTCGGTGACGGTCCAGAGCGGGTTCGAGGGGGTCTCGAGCCAGACGAGCTTGGTCTGCCCGGGCCGCACGGCGCCCTTGAGGGCGTCGAGGTCGTCGGTGGCGACGAAGTCGACCTTGAGGCCCCAGCGGGTCGCCTCCTCGGACAGCCAGCGCCGCAGGGCCCAGTACATCACGGTCGGCGCCACGATGTGGTCGCCCGGATCGAGGGCACCGAACACCGCCGTGGCGGCGGCCATGCCGGAGGAGAACAGGAGCGCCCCGGCCTCCGCCTCCTCCAGCATCGCGATGACGGCCTCCGCCTCGCGCACCGTGGCATTGTCGGGCCGGCCGTAGACGTAGCCGGAGGAATACTGGTTGTCGGGGTCTCGAATGTATGTGGTGGCGACGTGGATCGGCGGAACCACGGCCTTGGTGACCGGATCGACGTGGCCGAGTGCCTGCGCGGCGAGGCTCTTCTTCGACCAGGGGCGCGGGGCGTGGCTCATGCCGGGACTCCAGGGTGCGACGAGGACGTTTTTGCTCCGCCGCCGGCCTTGCAGAACCGGTGCCGCCGCGCAACCTCCATCCCGGTATAGCACCCGAGCCCGAGATGCCGCCCACCGCAACGCTCACCCACCCCGCCCGGCCCGCCCTCTCGCCCGTGCCACGCCTGCTGGCCGCCATCCTGCCCGTCGCGGCGGTCGCGGTGGTGGGGAGTCTGGCAACCACGTCGAACATCCCGACCTGGTATGCGGGCCTCGCCAAGCCGGGCTTCACGCCGCCGAACTGGCTGTTTCCCGTCGCCTGGACGATCCTCTACACGCTGATCGCCTTCGCGGGCTGGCGGGTGCTCGGCACCGCGCCGGCGACGGGGTCCTTGCGGCGCACCCGGACGCTCGCCCTGTGGGCGTTCTTCGTCCAGCTCGCCCTCAACGGCGCCTGGACGCCGGTCTTCTTCGCCCGCCACGATCTCGGCGGTGGACTCGTCGTGGTGGTCGCCCTCCTGGTGATGATCCTGTGGACGATCCGGCTGTTTGCCTCCCTCGACCGGCTCGCCGCCCTCGTCCTCGTCCCCTACGCGGCCTGGGTCGCCTACGCGACGGCACTCAACGCGGCGATCTGGTGGATGAACTGACGACAGGTCGGGCAACACCGGGATTGCAGCCCGCCGCATCATCCCGGGGCCGCCAAGGCGGAGCCCGGGACGACCAGGAGGGGGTCGGGTCCGTCCAGGCAGACCTGCGTCGGCAGGCCGACGTTTCGTCCGCTTGAGGCCTTGTCTTGTCGCAGATTTTTCTCGCAAAACCGGCAACTACCTCGGCGACGTCTGCTCGGAGAGCCTGACCCCCTCGCCACCTCGCCTCACGGCACCAGCACGATCGCCCCGGTGACCTTGCGCGCCTCCGCCGCCTCGTGCGCTTGCACCACCTGATCGAGGGGGAAGCGCGCCCCGATATCGACCGCGACGTGGCCGCTTCCGATCGCGTCGAACAGGTCGGCGGCATTGGCCCGGAAGGTGGCCGGGTCGGCATTGTGCGGGAAGACCGAGGGGCGGGTGAGGAACAGGCAGCCCTTCTTGTTGAGAAGCTCGGGGTCGATCGCCGGCGACGGTCCCGAGGCCGCACCGTACGAGACGACGAGGCCGAACGGGGCGGCGCAGTCGAGGGACTTCAGGAGCGTGTCCTTGCCGACCGCGTCGTAGACGACCCGGGCCTTGGCGCCGCCGGTCGCCGCGAGGAACGCCTTCGGCCAGTCGGGATCGTTGAGGTCGATGACGGCCGTGCAGCCGGCGGCCAGAGCGGCGTCGCGCTTCTCCGGCGAGCCGGTGGTGCCGACCACCTTGGCGCCGAGCGCCGTCGCCCAACGGGTCAGGATCTGGCCGACGCCGCCGGCCGCGGAATGCACCAGCAGCAGGTCGCCGGCCTGCACCGCATGGGTCTTGCGGAGCAGGTATTGCGCCGTCATGCCCTTGAACAGCAGGGCGGCGGCGGCTTCGTCGGTGATGCCCTCGGGGATCCGCACGAGCTTGCCCGCCGGCACGTTGCGACGGTCGGCATAGGCGCCGACGCCGGCATTCATATACGCCGCGCGGTCTCCGGGCTTCAGGTCGGTGACGTCGGGCCCCACCGCCTCGACCACGCCCGCCGCCTCGAAGCCGAGCCCGGTCGGCAGGTCGAGCGGATAGGCGCCCCGGCGCTGGTAGACGTCGATGAAGTTGAAGCCGACGGCGTTCTGGCGCAATTGCGCCTCGCCCGGGCCGGGAGCGGGAAGCGGCTCGCTGCGCAGGCGCATGACCTGCGGCGGGCCGAACTCGGTGATCACGACGCGGCGCTGCTGGCTCGACATGGCGGGCTCCTCCTGTGGTCTGCCCCGTTCGTGGGCGAGGTATGAACCGACGGAGCGGCGTGATAAATCCGGCCGCGCATTCGAGATTTGAAACGGACCGTTTTTAATCGATGGATCGGCTGTCCGGCATGGAGGCCTTCGCCAAGGCGGTCGAGACGGGGTCGTTCTCGGCTGCCGGCGAAGCGCTCGAACTCTCGCCGCAGGCGGTGGGCAAGCAGGTGCGACTGCTGGAGGAGCATCTGGGCGTTCGCCTGATCCACCGGACGACGCGCCGGCAGAGCCTGACCGAGGCGGGCCGCGCGCTCTACGAACGGGTGCGCATCATCCTGGCAGAGGTCGAGGCGGTAGAGGCCGTCGCGGCGAGCAGCCAGGCGGTGCCCCGCGGCCGGATCCGGGTGAACGCCTCGGTTACGTTCGGCGCCTACGACCTCGCCCGGGTGCTGCCCGCCTATCTCGCGGCCTATCCGCAAGTCGATGTCGAGCTGACCCTCTCGGACCGGAAGGTCGACCTGATCGAGGAGGGGTACGAGGTGGTCTTCCGCGTCGGCCCGCCGGCCGAGAGCGGCCTGATCGCCCGGCCTCTGCGTCCGATGGACTTCACCCTCTGCGCCGCCCCCTCCTACCTCGCCGATCGGGGTGCGCCGCGCGTGCCGGCCGACCTCGCGCAGCATGAATGCCTGGGCTTTGCCTACATGGCGACGGGGGATCAGTGGCGCTTCGTCGGGCCGGACGGGCCCGAGGCGGTCGAGGTGTCGTACCGCCTCCTGGTCAATAACGGGCAGGCCCTGCTGACCGCGGCGCTCGCCGGCCTCGGCCTGCTGCTGCAGCCGGCCGCGCTGATGCGGGACGCCGTCGCGGCGGGCCACCTGGTGCCGGTGCTCCCGGCCTACCGGCCCGTCTCCCGGCCGATGCATCTGCTCTACGCGCCGGACCGGCGGATCACCCCGAAGCTGCGCTCGTTCATTGACTTCGCGCTCGCCCACTTCGCCGATTCGGCGCGCGACGCGCCGGTCTAGAGCGGCGCCCGATTGCAGCGCGACCGGGCGGTCCCTATCGCGCCGCCACCGCCCCGGCGGCACGCAGGGTGCGGGACACCGTGGCGCGCATGTCGGCAAGGGTGAAGGGCTTGGTCAGCACGTCGGCCACGATGGCATCCAGGCCGCGGGCGCGCTCGCGCTGGTCGGCGAAGCCGGTCATCAGCAGGATCGTGAGGTCCGGGTAGTCGCGCTTGGCGGCGAGCGCCAGGGCGATGCCGTCCATCAGCGGCATGCGGATATCGGTCAGCATCAGGTCGAACGCCGCCTCGGCCAGCCGGTCGAGACCGTCGCTGCCGTCGACCGCGGTCACGACCGTGTGGCCGTCCATCTCCAGACCGCGCTTCAGGAAGCCGCGGATCGGTTCCTCGTCGTCGACCAGCAGGATGCGCGCCATGTCCTCTCGTCTCTCGTCCTCGATGGGCTCGACAAGCCGCGGACAGGCCAAGTGTGATCGGGCGTGCGCCACCGGGTCAAGCGGCCGCAGGGGTCGAGGTTCCGCTTTCGTGGCCCTCGGGCGCACGAGGAAGGGGCGGCGTTGCAAACGCGCCACCGCCCCGGCCTCGCGCCCTTGCCTTCATTCCTTGTCGAACAGGTCCGGCGCGCCGTCGCCGTAATCGACGAGGCCGACATAGGGCAGCTGCCGGAAGGCGTGCGCCACGTCCATGCCGTAGCCGACCACGAACACGTCCGGGCAGGTGAAGCCGACGTAATCGGCATCCATCGTCACCGCGCGCTTGCCGGGCTTCTCCAACAGCACGGTGGTGAGCACCCGCCGCGCCCCGCGGGCCATCAGCAGGTCCTTGGCGTAGACGAGGGTGCGGCCGGATTCGAGGATGTCGTCGATCAGGAGCACGTCGCGCCCGCGCACCTCGCTCTCGACGTCGCGCAGGATCGCCACCTGGCCCGACGACACGGTGGCGGCGCGGTAGCTCGACAGATGGATGAACTCGACCTGCGGCGCCAGCCCCGCCCGGTGCAGCGCCCGGATCAGGTCGGCGGCGAACATGAAGCTGCCCTTCAGCACCGCCACCACCAGGAGGTTCTCCAGCGGTTGGTCCGCGATGGCGCGGGCAATCTCCTCGTTGCGCTGCGCGATGGCGGATTCGTCGAAGAGGACGCGGACGCGGGGCAGGGGCGGGTTCATCGATCTCGGTCTTTGGGGTTCACGTCGGGATTCAGCGGAGCCCTCAGGCTGACGGCAGATTTCCCGCTGTCAACCGCGGCAAAGCGGACCAGCACCTCGTGGCCCTTCACCGGCGCCCCCGGCAGCTCGGCGCGGAAGCGGGCCGATTCCTCGGGCTCGAGCCGCTCGCGCGGCGGCTCGGCGGTCCAGCGATAGACGGTCTGGCCGTGCGCGTCGCGCAATTCGAGGCTCAGGCGAGGCACCGCCACCGCGTCCTTGGCGGCACTCACCACGTCGCCCTCGACGACGAGGCGGCCGGTCCCGGCCGCGTCGGGCACCTGGTAGGCGGCGACGTCCCGGAAGGCGAGGCCGCGCAGGTTCACCGGCAGGCCGATCGCCGCGTAGAGCCGTGCCGTCGCCGGCAGCGCCCGCACCAGCCCGGCGCGCCCGGCCGGCAGCAGGGCGGCCATGAGCGCGCCGCAGGCCGCCAGTCCGGCGGCTGCGGCGACGAGCCGCCGGCGTCCGGGCGGAGCGCCGCGCGCCTTCGCGCCGCGCGGCCTCGTCCCGGACCGGCGCGGCGGGGAGGCAGGCGCCTCGGCGGCGGTGAACACCGCCTCGGCCGGCGGCGAGAGCATCGAACCCGGTTCGGCCGCCGGGGCGGCGACGAACCACGGCTCGCGGCAGGCGGCGCAGCGCACGGTGCGCCCGGCCGAGCCGATCTTGTCGGGATCGAGCGTATATTCGCTTGCGCAGGCGGGACAGACGATCAGCATGACGAATCAGTCGGGCGCGGCACCGGGGCCGGACCACGACTCCTCCCGCGACAGCCTTAATGCGTGGTAAAGCGGCGCGGATCGCACGAGATGTCCGCCGCCCGGCGGCTCGGGCTGCGGGGACCCGCGATGGAGACCGGATGGACGCGAGAACGGAAAGGGGGACCGGAAGCAGCCTGCTCGGCGGGATGGACGAGCCGGTGGTCCGGTTCGAGAATGTCGGGATGCGCTACGGGGTCGGCCCCGAGGTCCTGAGCGACATCAGCTTCACCATCGCGCCGCACTCGTTCCAGTTCCTCACCGGCCCCTCGGGCGCCGGCAAGACGACGCTGCTCCGCCTGATCCTGCTCTCGGTGCGGCCGAGCCGGGGCCTGGTCTCGGTGTTCGGCGAGGAGGTGAACGACATCTCGAGCGGTGCGCTCACCGCCCTGCGCCGGCGCATGGGCGTGGTCTTCCAGGATTTCCGCCTGCTCGACCATCTCACCACCTACGAGAACGTCGCCCTGCCCTTGCGCGTCCAGGGCCGGTCCGAGACGAGCTACCGCGCCGAGGTGGTGGAGCTCTTGCGCTGGGTGGGCTTGGGCGAGCGCATGCACGTGCTGCCGCCGCTGCTCTCGGGCGGCGAGAAACAGCGCGCGGCGATCGCCCGGGCGCTGATCGCCCGGCCGGAATTGCTGCTCGCCGACGAGCCGACCGGCAACGTCGACCCCCAGCTCGGCCGGCGCCTCCTGCGCCTGTTCGTCGAGCTCAACCGTCTCGGCACCTCGGTGCTGATCGCCACCCACGACTTCGCCCTGATGGACCTCGTCGACGCGCGCCGGTTCGTGCTCGGCAACAACCGCCTGCGGATCGAGGGATGAGCCGCGGGGAGACGCAGATGTCCGACGGGGCCACCCTGGAGCGGGGCAAGCGGCGCGAGGCGCCGGCCGCCGACCTGCCGCCCACCTTGCGGCGCAACGCGCCCCTGGTGCCGACCGACACCAGCGCCGGC
The DNA here is from genome assembly GCF_011043735.1 of Methylobacterium sp. DB0501. Classification (GTDB taxonomy): domain Bacteria; phylum Pseudomonadota; class Alphaproteobacteria; order Rhizobiales; family Beijerinckiaceae; genus Methylobacterium; species Methylobacterium alsaeris. Next base: position 220,957 of record NZ_JAAKGV010000011.1, read on the forward strand.
CGGGCCCTCGCCGCGGTGATCGCGATCCTGACCTTCCTCGCCGCCCTCTGCGCCGGCGGCGCCGAGATCGTCGCGTCGAGCGCCGCCCAGTGGCAGGGCTCGGTGGCGCAGGAGGTGACGATCCAGATCCGCCCCGGCCCGGGCCGCGACACCGAGGCCGACGTCGCCAAGGCGGCGGCGCTGGCCTCCGCCACCCCGGGCATCGCCGCGACGCGGCCCTTCACCAAGGCGGAATCCGAGCGCCTGCTCGAGCCCTGGCTCGGCAGCGGGCTCGATCTCGGCGACCTGCCGGTGCCGCGCCTGATCACGGTGCGCCTCGCCGGCACGCCCGATCTCGGCTCCCTGCGCCAGCGCCTCGCCGAGGCCCTGCCCGGAGTTGCGAGCCTCGACGACCACGCGCTCTGGCTCTCGCGGCTCTCGACCATGGCCAACACCGTGGTCGGCGTCGGCGTCGTGGTGGTGGGGCTGGTGCTGCTGGCGACAGGGCTCGCCGTCACCTTCGCGACGAGGGGCGCCATGGCGGGCAACCGCGAGGTGGTGGAGGTGCTGCACTTCGTCGGCGCCGATGCCGATTTCATCGCCCGCGAGTTCCAGCGCCGCTTCTTCCGCCTCGGCCTGCGGGGCGGGGCGATCGGCGCGGCGGCGGCGCTCGCGGTGATCGGGGCCGGCGGGGCGCTCGCCCGGCTGTGGCGCGCCGGCCCGGCCGGCGACGAGATCGAGGCGCTGTTCGGCGGCTTCGCCATCGGCTGGCGCGGCTATGCCAGCGTGGTGCTGATCGGGGTGATCGCCTCGGTCGTCACCGCGGTCGTCTCGCGCCTGACGGTGCGGCGCTTCCTCGACTAGCGCAGCGCCCGATCGCGCTGCAATCGGGTGCTGCTCCAGGTCTTTGGTTCTGCCGCATTTTCTGGGACGAACCGGGATCCACGTCGTCGGAAAATGCTCGCGTGCCAACGGCCCACGATGCCGACGCATCTCGGATGTCCGATTCCGAGCCCGGACGTCCGGGACCCTGGGCTCGGCGAGAAGTCGGGAACGGGACCGGAGGTCGTTTTCCACGACGGTCGGTACAAGGTCCCCGGTGCCAGCCTGGCGCCAGCAACGGTCTCTAGCGTCGGACGTTGCCCGCTCTTCACAGGGGCGGGCGCGGGCCGGTGAACGAATCGGCATCCGGAACGGTTGCCTCTCGGTCGCCGCAATCGGCACTATGCTCGATACACCAAGGTGAGATGGCCTCGCGGATGCAGCGCCGAATGAAGACGCGAACCGGCGACGTGGTGGGATGGTCCTGGTCGGGCGAGGCGCCCGCAGGCATGAATCCGCCCGAGGCGCCGGCCGGGTCCCGGGGGCACTCCTGGAGAACATCCTGGAGGGACTGGAGCCTGCGCCGCCGCCTCGTCCTCGGTTTCGCCGGGGCGGGCCTCGTCGGCGGCCTCGTCCTCGGTCTCGGCTTCCTCGCCTTCGTGTCCGGCCTCGCCCGCTCGGAGCGGCTGCCGCTCGGCCCCTCCGACGGGATCGTGGCGCTCACCGGCGGCGCCCAGCGCATCGAGGATGCGATGGACCTGCTGGCCGGCGGCTACGGCCGGCGCCTGCTCATCACCGGCGTCAACGAGCGCACCAGCCGCGACGAGATCGCCCGGCTCAACCCGGGCCAGCAGCACCTCATAGCCTGCTGCGTCGACCTCGACTACCGCGCCCGCAACACCATCGGCAACGCCATCGAGATCCGGCGCTGGATGCGCGAGAACGGCTTCCGGAGCGTCGCTGTCGTCACCTCGAACTACCACATGCCGCGCACGCTGGTGGAGCTCGACCACGCGCTGGCCGAGGGTCATCGGGTGATCCCGCACCCGGTCGTGCCGGAGGGGATCGACCCCGACCAGTGGTGGCGCCACCCGGCCTCGGCGCGGCTGCTCGCCTCGGAATACGTGAAGTTCCTGGTCGCCTGGGTCCGCACCCGGTTCGAGACCGATCCCGAGCATTCGAGCGCGGCGGTGCTGGTCAGCCGCGGCCACCCGGTGAAGATGGTGGCCGAGCCGCTGGTGCGGTGACCTCTGGGTACGGCGCCATCTGCCCCGGTGGCAGGGATTCCCGGCGAGCCCCGTGCTCTACCGATCCATCCAGCGGCATCGGCATCGCATCGGGCACGCTTGCCGCCGACACGGTGATCGAGGGCCGGCGATGCAGAGGTGGTGGGGAGAACCGTTCAGCGGAGCAAAGCTGGCCCTGATCCATGACGGCGCGGTGGTCGCCTATCGCCGCGACGAGAAGGCCGGCATTCCCTTTCCAGGACAGTGGGATTTGCCCGGTGGCGGTCGAGAGGGGGCCGAGTCGCCGGAAGGATGCGTGAGCCGCGAGCTTCACGAGGAGTTCGGTCTCGTTCTTCCGGCCTCCCGGTTGATCTGGTCGCGACGCTATGCAGCGCGATCGGACGCGGGTCTTTGCAGCTTCTTCTTCGGTGCGATCGGCTGCGGCCACGAGATCGATCGGATCGCGTTCGGCAGCGAGGGCATCTGCTGGACGATGATGCCGATCGACGAGTTCGTGTCGCGCCAGGATGCGGTTCCCGGGCTCCGGGCCAGGCTTGCGGACTGCGTCGCTGACCTCGGAGGCTTGGGTCGGATCACGCCTCCCGCGTGAGCTCGTGGTTCCGCGGAACCGCACGACGCCGCTCGGCGTGTGAGGCGATCCTTCCTCGCCCCCTGCCGCCTCACCGCCCCTTGCAGCGGCTCCGCAGCAGCTCCGCAAATTCCTTCTCCGAGCCCTGGACCTGGGCCAGGCGCTCGCTGCGCTCCGATCCCGAGAGGCAGCGGCCGTAGACGGTGGCGGCGCGGCGCATCGTGTCGACGTGCTGGCGCCAGCCGCGGCAGCGATCGGCCTCGCTGTCGCCCAGGATCTCGAGGCGCTCGATCGCCATCTTCTGCGAGGATTGCGCCACCAGCAGGTCGCGGGCGCAGGTGCCGTCGACGGCACGCGCCGGGGCGGCCGCGGCGAGGAGGAGCGCCGCCGCAAGGAGGGAAGTCCGCATCGTCACGCCGGCTTCGAGTCACGCCGCCTGGGCGGGGGATTGGGTCAGGAGGGCGTAGAGCGCATCGGCGTCGCGGGCGGCGCGGATCCGGTCGATGATGCCGGGCTCGCGCAGGACGCGGGCGACCCGGGCCAGCGCCTTCAGGTGGTCCGCGCCGGCGCCCTCGGGGGCGAGGAGCAGGAAGGCGATATCGACCGGCTGGCCGTCCAGGGCCTCGAAATCGATCGGGCGCTCGAGGCGGGCCATCAGGCCGAACAGCGTGTCGAGCCCCGGCAGCTTGCCGTGCGGGATCGCCACGCCCTCGCCGATGCCGGTCGAGCCGAGGCGCTCGCGCTGCAGCAGCGTCTCGAAGATCTCGCGCTCGTCCAGGCCCGGCAGGTGGCGGGCCGCATGGGCGGCCAGCTCCTGCAGAACCTGTTTCTTCCCCTGCGCGCGCAGCGCCGGGAGGACTGCCTCCGGCTTCAGGAATTCCAGCAATGGCATCGAGACCGCTGCCTCATCGGCGGGGAGCGCGCCGGCGCGCCCCGCACTTGTTCCAGGACCGGAGGCCTTCCGGGGGCGGGAGAAAACCCGCTCACGGAGTACCGCGTTCCGGCGGATCGATCCAGCCGATCGCGCCGTCGCCCCGACGATATACGACGTTGACCCGCTCCGTGCCAGCGTGAACGAAGACCAGGACGGGGACGCCGGTGAGATCGAGTTCCACCACCGCCTCGCTCACCGTGCGCCGGTGCAGGGTGCGGGTGCTCTCGGCGATGATCGGCGGGTGCTCGCCGGTATCCTCCTCGGGCGATTCGAACACCGAATAGGCGGCCTCCATCACGGCGGCGTCCTCGATCGGGCCGAGATCGACCGGCCCGGCCCCGTTGACGGCCGCGTCCTTGGCGTGTCCGTTCGGGTGGGCCTTGAGGCGGTGCTTGTAGCGGCGCAGGCGCTTCTCGATCCGCTCGGCGGTCTGGTCGAAGCTCGCATTCGCATCGTGGGCGGAGCCCGATGCCTCGAGGGTGATGCCCGAGGGCAGGTGCAGCACGCAATCCGTGCGGTAGCCGCTGCCGTCCCGCGCGACCGTCACATGGCCGTGATAGGCGCCGTCGAAGTACTTCGCGAGGGCCGCGGAAATTCGCTCCTCCACCCGCGTTCTCAGCGCCTCCCCCAGATCCATGCCACGACCTGACACGCGCAACGCTGCCATCGGCTCCCTCCGATCTCGTCGTTCGTCGGCCCGCGCCCCGGGGACGTTTCCGGCGCAAGGGCCAGCCTCCAAGAGCTAGGAACGCGCGAAGGCGAAGTCAACGAAGCCGGCTCAGTTGCGGCAGGCGGGGCGCGGAAGGCGGCGATGCCGGCGCGGGTCGGTCCCGCGCGGATCCGTTCTCCGGCGACAGTCGTCGGACTGATCTTCCGCGCGTCATCGCTGTCGCGCAGAGTAGATCCTGCCTCCATCCTGGGCCGTCGGGCGGGAGCCCCTTGCCGAAAAGTCGAACCGGGGCCCCATGCGAAATGCGGCCGATCGCTTCAGGCGATCCTGCCGGACCGCTCCGGCAAGGCGGATTTCGGCATCACCGCGCCGGCATCGCCGCCCGCTCGCGCCGGCGTTCGATCGAGGAGGGGATGCGCAGGGATTCCCGGTACTTCGCCACGGTGCGGCGGGCGATGTCGACGCCCTCGCCGCGCAGGCGCTGGACCAGGGCGTCGTCCGACAGGACGTCGTTGGCCTCGGCGTCGATGAGCTGCTTGATGCGGTGGCGCACCGCCTCCGAGGAATGGGCCGCGGCGCCCGCCGCCCCGGGGATCGCCGCGGTGAAGAAGTACTTCATCTCGAAGGTGCCGCGGCTGGTGCCGATCGACTTGTTCGAGGTCACCCGCGAGACGGTGGATTCGTGCATGCCGATCGCGTCGGCGACGGTCTTCAGGTTCAGCGGCCGCAGGTGGGCGACGCCGTTGACGAAGAAGCCGTCCTGCTGGCGTACGATCTCGCTCGCCACCTTCAGGATGGTGCGGGCGCGCTGCTCCAGGCTGCGGGTGAGCCAGTTGGCGGTCTGCAGGCATTCCGACAGGAAGGCCTTGTCGGTCTCGGTCGCCGCGCCGCGGGAGACGGTGGCGTAGTAGCTCTGGTTGACCAGCACCCGGGGCAGCGCCTCGCTGTTGAGCTCGACCAGCCACGAGCCGTCCGGTGCCGGGCGCACGAACACGTCGGGCACCAGCACCTCGACCGGGCCGGCGCCGAAGGCGCGGCCGGGCTTGGGGTCGAGGCGGCGCAGCTCGGACAGCATGTCGGCCAAATCCTCGTCGTCGACCCCGCACAGGCGGCGCAGGGACGCCATATCGCGCTTGGCGACGAGGTCGAGGCGCGAGACCAGCGCCTGCATCGCCGGATCGAACCGGTCCCGCTCGCGCAGCTGGATCGCCAGGCACTCGGCGAGGTCGCGGGCCCCGATGCCGGAGGGGTCGAAGCCCTGGACGATCCCCAGCACCCGCTCGACGATCCCCAGCCCGACGCCGAGGCGCTCGGCGAGGCCCGCGAGGTCCTCGCGCAGGTAGCCGGCCTCGTCGATCGCATCGACCAGGAAGCCGCCGACCAGGCGCTCGACGGGATCGCGGGTGGCAAGCTCCAGCTGGGCCGAGAGGTGCTCGTGCAGCGAGGATTCGCTGGTCAGCGTCGCCTCGAAATCCGGCGCCTCGCCGTCGAAGCTGCCGCCGCTGCCGCTCCAGGGCGCCGGCGTGAGCGACAGGGCCTCGCCCCCGGCCGTCGGCGCCTCGCGCCCGACCGGGCCGTCATCGGGAAACACGTTGTCGAGGCGGGTGCCGAGGTCGCTCTCGATCTCGCTGCGGCTCGGGTTGAGGTCGTGGGACAGCCACGTCTCGGCCGCCGAATCTCCGTCGAACCCGTCGTCGCCCCCCGGATCGGCCGCCTCGGCCCGGGGCTCGCCCGGCTCCGGGGCCTCGACCTCGGCCCGCTCGAGCAGCGGGTTGCGCTCCAGCTCGGCATCGACATAGGCGGCGAGGTCGAGATGGGAGAGCTGCAGAAGCTTGATCGCCTGCAGGAGTTGCGGCGTCATCACCAGGGCCTGGCCCTGGCGCATCTCGAGCCGTTGCAGCAAACCCATCAGCCAGCCCCGCCCTGCGACGCCCCGGTTCGCGCCGGGGTCGGCACAACTCTTGCTTCAGACATCCCGCAGCAGCTTTAAACCGAACCGGGACACGCGTCAAAGCGGAGGCGGGGGCGTTGCGCGAGTCCCCCGCAGGGTGGCTCAAGGCGGAGTGCGGCGCCAGTGGAAAAACGGCAGGCCGCGACGGTCGTCGCGGCTGCGACGCAGGGCGAGGCAAGTCCGTCCAGATCCAGGGGAAAGCAGAACGCCGTATCGAGGCTCCGGTGAGGGTGCGTTAACGATCCGGGGATTTCGACCGCGGATTTCGACTGCGGCGGCGCCGTGAAATCAGATCATGGTCAAGGCCGTTTACTTCACCCTCGGGTTTCGCCGAAGGCGAGAGCCTGTTCGACCGCTTCCGACACTCACGGCACCCGCTCGGGCGGCCTGGACATCGCTGCGCGGCCCGGGACCGGCTGAGCGGGCGTCGGCATTGTGGTGGGGAGTCGATACGAGGTCCGCCCAACCCGCTACAGCCGGAAATCCTCGCCGAGATACAGCCGCCGCACGTCCTCGTTCGCCACGATCTCGTCCGGCGTGCCCTCGGTGAGGATGCGGCCCGAATGTACGATGTAGGCCCGGTCGATCAGGCCGAGCGTCTCGCGCACGTTGTGGTCGGTGATGAGCACGCCGATGCCGCGGCCCTTGAGGTGCATCACCAGTTCCTGGATGTCGCCGACCGCGATCGGGTCGATGCCCGCGAAGGGCTCGTCGAGGAGCATGAAGGACGGCGAGGAGGCGAGCGCCCGGGCGATCTCGCAGCGCCGCCGCTCGCCGCCCGAGAGCGCGATCGAGGGCGACTTGCGCAGGCGGGTGATGTTGAACTCGTCGAGGAGCGAATCGAGCTTGCGCTCGCGCGTCTTGCGGTCGGGCTCGACCACCTCGAGCACCGCCCGGATGTTGTCCTCGACGTTGAGGCCGCGGAAGATCGAGGCTTCCTGCGGCAGGTAGCCGATGCCGAGGCGGGCGCGCTGGTACATCGGCAGCCGGGTGATCTCGTGCCCGTCGAGGCTGATCGTGCCGCGATCGGCCGAGACGAGGCCGGTGATCATGTAGAAGATCGTGGTCTTGCCGGCGCCGTTGGGTCCGAGCAGGCCGACCGCCTCGCCGTTGCGCACGGTCAGGCCGGCATCGTGCACGACGGTGCGGGCGCCGTAGCTCTTCTTGAGGCCGGCCACCGCCAGGATGCCGGGCCCGCCGAAAGCCTCGGCGGCGCCGTCCTGGGCCGGTGCCAGGATCTCGGCCTTGCGCTTGCGGCCGAACAGGCGCCCCAGGCGCGAGGCGGCCGGCATCGCATGTGTCGGGAATGCCTGGGCTTGCAGCGGCAGGGCGAAGGGAACGGTCACGGGGCAGGCTCTTTCGAAGGATGCCGGCGAAGGATCCCGGCGCGTCGGCGCCCCGTCGCGCCGGCCTTTCCGCCCCAGGCGACCGTGCGACGGGTGAACGGCGCCGGTTTAGCCGAAGCCGGGCCCTGCCCGCAACGCGCCCCCCGAGGTTGCGCGTGTTCTGGAACACGTGGCCTCGTTACGCTTACAACGGGGGTTCGACAGATTCCTCCCGTCCGGACGGCCCGATGCTCTCGCTCCTCGACCTCTGCGCCCGAATCGATGCCGGCCGCCTGACGCCCGACGGGGCGGTCGGCCTCGTCCGCGAGGCGATCGCGGCCCGCGAGCCGGAGGTCGGCGCCCTGGTCTGCGTCGATCCGGCGCCGGTGGTTCCGGGGCAGGGCCCGCTCGCCGGCATCGCGGTCGGGATCAAGGACATCATCGACACCGCCGACCTGCCGACCCGGATGGGGTCGCCGATCTACGACGGCTGGCGCCCGCGGGCCGACGCGCCGATCGTGTCGCGGCTGAAGCGCCTCGGCGCGGTGCCGCTCGCCAAGACCACGACCACGCCCTTCGCCTTCCTCGACCCCACCGCGACCCGCAACCCCCACCATTCCGGCCACACGCCCGGCGGTTCCTCGGCGGGCTCCGCCGCCGCGGTGGCGGCCGGGATGCTGCCCCTGGCGCTCGGCACCCAGACCGGCGGCTCGGTGATCCGCCCGGCGGCGTTCTGCGGCGTCGTCGGGGTCAAGCCGTCGTTCCGGCTGCTGCCGACGGTGGGGGTGAAGTGCTATTCCTGGGCCCTCGACACGCTGGGCCTGTTCGCCGCGAGCGTCCCGGATGCCGCCTGCGCGCTGGCGCTGCTGGCCGACCGGCCGGCCGTGGCGCGGGTGGACGATCCGGGCGCGCCCCGCATTGGGATCGTGCGCCAGGACTTCTGCGCCGCCCCCGACCCGGAGGCGGACGCCGCCTTGCGCCGGGCGGCGCGGGCCGCCGAGCGAGCCGGGGCCGTGGTGCACGATCTCGTCCTCCCGGCCCGGTTCGGCGAAGCCTTCGCGGCCCACGGCACCATCCAGGATTACGAGGCGCGCCAGGCGCTCGCCTGGGAATACGCCGCCCACCGCGACGCCCTGCCGCCGCGCCTGCGCGCCGCCCTCGATGCCGCGCAAGGAATCGAGACCGCGGCCTACGATTCGGCCCGCCGCACCGCGCACCATGCCCGCCGCAGCCTGAAGGACGTCTTCTCCGAGGACGGCCCCGACGTGCTCCTGACCTACGCCGCCCCGGGCGCCGCGCCCGCCGGCCTCGATCACACCGGCGATTCCCGCTTCAACCGCCTCTGGACCCTGATGGGCGTGCCCTGCGTCACCCTGCCGGTCGACCGCACCTCCGACGGGCTCCCGGTCGGCGTCCAGGTGATCGCGCGGTTCGGGGATGACGGCCGGGCGCTGGCGGCGGCGGGGCTGATCGAGCGGGCGCTGCGGGGGTAGGGGAGGGGCGCCGGCAAGGCGCATCCCCGGGACCACGATGGCGCGGATCCCTCCTCCCGCGGGCGGCAGGGCCGTCCGGGGAAGCCCGCACCCGTCCCTGTCCCCGGACAGCCCGACGCCCACGAAGGAGGCTCGGGCCCCTCACCCGATCGCCAGCGCCAGGCTCCCCAATCCCGGGAACTCCGCCGCGATCCGCGTCGGCGCCTCGACGAAGTCCGTCCCCGTGCAGGACCCGGTGGTGACGACCTGCCCGGCCTTGATGCCGCCGAGCGACCGGGCGCCCTCGTTGGCGAGCCAGACCAGCAGGCGCACCGGATCGACCGCCGAGTTGCCGCCGGCATGGTCATGCAGCACCGTGCCGTCGACGGCGAGCCGCACCGGCTGGGTGACCGGGTCGAGGCGGCGCCAGTCCGAGAGGCCGGGCCCGAGCACCAGGACGCCGTGATTCTGCTGGTCGGCGCGCTGGCTGTGGGCGTCGACGATCCCGAATGCCGCGAAGCGGGTATCGGCGATCTCGATCGCCGGGTGCATCGTGGCGACCGCCGCCAGCACCGCCTCGCGGTCGTAGGGGCCGGCCTCCGGGGGCAGGTCGCGGCCGAAGCGGTAGGCGATCTCGGCCTCCGCCCCGATCCGATGGAACAGCGAGGCCGGCAATTCGTCGGTCTCGAAGATCGTGTCGGCGTTGAGCGCGGCCCGGGCCGGGGTGGCGGTGGCGCTCGGCGCCCCCACCTTCCAGCCGGCCACCGGGCCGAGTGCGCGCACGACCGCGTCCTGCACCGCGTAGGCCTCCGCCTCGCTGCCCGGCCGGGCACCCTCGGGGAGGGCGTCGAGGCGGGTGCCCGAGCGGCGGGCGTCGAGGAGCGCCGCGGCGGCGGCGTCGATGTCGCAAGGGATGTCGCAAGGCATGGCGGTCACCTCAATAGCCGAGCGCACTGCCGTCCTTGCGCGGGTCGGAACCCGCCGCGAGGACCCCGCGCGCCCGGTCGATCCAGATGATCTGGCCGCCGCCGATCGGGCCGGAGGCCGGGATGGTGCGGTGGCCGCGCGCCTCCAGCCCGGCGACGACGCCCTCCGCAAAGCCCGGCTCCATCTCGATCCCGCCGCCATAGGCGAAGCTGCGCGGGGCATCGAGGGCCTCCTGCACGTCGAGGCCGCGGTCGATGATGCCGGTGAGCAACTCCACGTGGCCCATCGCCTGGTAATGCCCGCCCATCACGCCGAAGGGCGCCACCGTCTCGCCGTCGCGCATCAGCATGCCCGGAATGATGGTGTGCATCGGGCGCTTCCTCGGCCCGATCGTGTTCGGGTGGCCGGGATCGATGCGGAAGGACAGGCCGCGATTGTGCAGCAGCACCCCGCTCTCCGGCGCGGTGATGCCGCTGCCGAAGCCCTGGAAGATCGAGTTGATCAGCGAGAGCGCGTTGCCGTCGCGGTCGACGACGCTCAGGTACACCGTGTCCTTGTGGGTGAGTTCCGGCCAGATCACCGGCTCCTGGGCGCGGGCCATGTCGATGGCGCCGTGGGCGCTCGCCCGCCACGCCTCGGACAGCAGGTGCTCGACCGGCACCCGGTTCAGCACCGGGTCGGCGAACAGCGCGTCGCGGTGGTGATAGGCCTGCTTGCAGGCCTCGGCGAAGAGATGGACCCGATCCAGTTCCGAAAGTGCGGCGATGTCATGGTGCGACAGCACATTGAGCATCATCAGCACGGCGAGGCCCTGGCCGCTCGGCGGGCACTCGTAGACGTCGTAGCCGCGATAGCGGGTGGTGACCGGGGTCACGACTTCCGGTGCCGCCGTGGCGAAGTCGTCCAGCGTGTGCAGGCCGCCGAGGTCGCGCAGGCGCGCCACGATGTCCTCGGCCACCGGCCCCTCGTAGAAGCCGCGCGGGCCGGCTTCCGCGATGCGCCGGAGCGTGGCGGCGAGCTTCGGGTGGCGCATGATCGTGCCGACGCCCGGCGCTCGGCCCTCGATCAGGTAGGTCGCGGCCGAGGCCGGATCGCCGGCGACCCGCTCGACGCTGCGCGACCAGTCGAGGGCGACGCGCGGCTGCACCGGGTAGCCGTCCTCGGCGTAGCGGATCGCCGGCTGCAAGAGTTCGCCGAGGCTGCGGGTGCCGTGATCCTGAAGCAGCTTGCCCCAGGCCGCGACCGCCCCCGGCACCGTGACGGCGTGGGGCGAGGTGGGGGTGAGGGTGATGCCGCGTTCCAGGAACCAGGAATCCTGCGCCGCCGCCGGGCTGCGGCCCGAGCCGTTGAGGGCGATCGGCGCCGTGGCACCCTTCGGCGCGTAGAGGGCGAAGCAATCGCCGCCGATGCCGGTCATCAGCGGATCGACCACGCATTGCACCGCCACCGCGGCGATGCCGGCATCGACCGCGTTCCCGCCCGAGCGCAGCACCTCGATCGCGGCCAGCGTCGAGAGCGGGTGCGACGTCGCGACGGCGGCGTTGGCGGCGTAGACGGGCGAGCGCCCGGGCTTCGAGAAATCCCTCACCGTGACGTATCCTCTTTATGCGTGAACCGGCTGCGCCACCCAATGGCCGGGGGCGATCTCTTCCAGCGCCCCCGCCTCCGGGATGGCGACGGCCGGGGCCTCGCGCGTCGCCCGCAGGCGGGCCCGCTCGGCTGCGGGGTCGGGCACCGGCACCGCGCCGAGCAGCTCCCGCGTGTAAGGGTGGCGCGGATCCTCGTACAGGGTGTCGCTGTCGGCGAGTTCGACGATCCGGCCCCGCCGCAACACCGCGACCCGGTGGCAGAGGTAGCGCACCATCCGGAGGTCGTGGGAGATGAAGAGGTAGGACAGGCCCAGCTCCTCCTGCAGATCCTGCAGCAGGTTGACCACCTGGGCCTGGATCGACACGTCGAGGGCCGCGATCGGCTCGTCGGCGACGATGAAGCTGGGTTTCAGCGCGATCGCCCGGGCGATGCAGAGCCGCTGGCGCTGGCCGCCGGAGAACTGGTGCGGGTAGCGACCGGCGAAAAGCGGATCGAGCCCGACCCGCTGAAACAGGGCCGCCACGGCGTCGCGGCGCTCCGCGTTCCCCATCTCCGGCCGGTGCAGCCGGAACGGCTCGGCGACGTAGGCGCCGGCGCTCATCCGCGGATTGAGCGCGGCGTAGGGGTCCTGGAAGATCACCTGGATGCGCCGGCGCATCCGCCGCATGTCCCTGGCCGGCAGGCGGCTGAGATCGGTGCCCTCGAAGGTCACGGTGCCGGCGGTCGGCGGGTTCAGCATCGTCACCGCCCGGCCGATCGTCGACTTGCCGGAGCCCGATTCGCCGACGAGGCCGAGCGTCTCGCCGGGCGCGATGTCGAAGCTCACCCCCTCGACCGCGCGGAACACCGACGCCTTGCCGCCCCACCAGTGCCGCAGCGGGTAATGCTTGCCGAGATTCCTCACCGAGAGCAGCGGCTCGGGCTTCACCGGCCTCATCGCCCGGCTCCTTCCGCCAGCAAGGCCGGCAGGTCGTACCAGGCCGCCGCGAGATGGCCCGGCACGCTGCCCGCCACCTGCGCCAGCGGCGGCGCCTCGGTCCGGCAGCGCGGCGTGGCGTAGGGGTTGCGCGGCGCGAAGGGGTCGCCCGGCGGAGGAAAGCGCATGTCGGGCGGGCTGCCCTCGATCTGGCGCAGGCGCTGCCGTCCGGCCCGGCCGCGGCTCAGGTCCGGCAGGGAGCGGAGCAGCCCCAGCGTGTAGGCGTTGCGCGGATCGGAAAACACCGCGTCGACCGGCCCGCGCTCGACGATGCGGCCGGCATACATCACCTGCACGGTGTCGGCGATGCCCGCCACCACGCCGAGATCGTGGGTGATCCAGATGATCGCCATGCCGATCTCGCGCTTCAGCTCCTGCACCAGGGCGACGATCTCGGCCTGCACGGTCACGTCGAGGGCGGTGGTGGCCTCGTCGGCGATCAGGAGCTTCGGCCGGCAGGCGAGCCCGATCGCGATCATCACCCGCTGGCGCTGGCCGCCGGAGAATTCGTGCGGGTAAAGGTCGAGGCGCCGGCCTGCCTCGGGGATGCGCACGAGGTCGAGGAGGTCGCGGGCCCGTGCCTTCGCCTCGCGCGCGCCGAGGCCGCGATGCAGCCGCAAGGGCTCGGCGATCTGCGCGCCCACGGTCATCGCCGGGTTGAGCGAGCTCATCGGGTCCTGGAACACCATGCCGATCTCGGCCCCGCGCACCCGGCGCAAGGACCGCTCCGGCAGCGCCAGCAGGTCGCGACCCCCGAACACGACCTGGCCGCCGGTGATCCGGCCCGGCGGGCGCGGCACCAGCCCGAGCATGGCGAGCACGTGCACGCTCTTGCCCGAGCCCGATTCGCCGACGATTCCGAGGGTCTCGCCCTCGCGCAAGGCGTAACTCACGCCGTTGACCGCCCGGACGGTGCCGCCGTCGGTGTCGAAGGCGACCGCGAGGTCTCGTACGTCCAGCAGGGGAGGGGAGGCGCTCATCGGCGCTCCCGCGGATCGAGGGCATCGCGCAACCCGTCGCCGACGAGGTTGAAGGCGAGCACCGCGAGGAAGATCGAGAGTCCGGGCCAGATCGCCATCCAGGGCGCTTGGTCGAGGAAGTTCTTGGCGGTGTTGAGCATCGAGCCCCAGGACGGTTCGGGCGGCTGCTGGCCGAGGCCGAGGAAGGACAGGCTCGCCTCGGCGATGATCGCCGCCGCGATGGTGAGGGTGGCCTGGACCAGGATCGCCGGCACGATGTTGGGCAGGATGTGGTGGAGCGCGATCCGCCAGGGCGGGTTGCCGACGGCCCGGGCCGCCTCGACGAACTCTTCCGCCGCCACCGCCTGCACCTGGGCCCGGGTGAGCCGCACGAAGATCGAGGTCGCCGAGAGCCCGATCGCCACCATGGCGTTGGTGAGGCTGGGGCCGAGGAAGGCCGCGAGCGCGATGGCGAGGATCAGGAAGGGGATCGCCAGCAGCGCGTCGGTCAGGCGCATGATCGCCCCGTCGATGACGCCGCCGGCATAGCCCGCCAGCATGCCGAGCGGCAGGCCGAGCGCCACCGCCAGCGCCACCGAGGTCAGCCCCGCCCCGAGCGAGGCCCGCGTGCCGAAGACGATGCGCGAGAGCACGTCGCGCCCGACCTCGTCGGTGCCGAAGAGATGCGCGAGGTCGGGCGCGGCCCGCACCGCGCCCCAATCGGTGGCGGTGGGATCGTACGGCGCGATCCACTCGGCGCCGAGCGCCAGCACGGCGAGGAGCGCCACGACGATCAGGCCGGCGAGCGCTCCGCGGCGGCGGCTGAACCGGCGCCAGAACGCGCGCAAGGCCCCCGGCTCCGGAGGTGGGGCGGCGACCGGTGCGGCCAGCCCGGCCGGGGTGGAGAGTCCGGCCTCGCTCATGCGCGCCTGAGCTTCGGGTTGACCAGCGCCGAGGCGAGATCGGCGGCAAGGTTGAGCAGGATGTAGGTCGCGGCGGTGCAGATCACGACGCCCTGCACGGTCGCGAAGTCGCGGTTGAACACGGCATCCACCATCAGCTTGCCGAAGCCGGGCACGGAAAACACCTGCTCGGTCAGCACCGCGCCGGAGAGGAGCTGGCCGAATTCGAGGGCACCCAGCGTGATGATCGGGATCGCGGCGTTGGGGAGCGCATGGCGCAGGACCACCCGGGCGGTCGGCACGCCCTTGGCCCGGGCGGTGCGGACGTAGTCGGATTGCAGCACCCCGAGCATGGCCGCCCGCGTGTGGCGCATCATCACCGCCGCGATGGCGTTGCCGAGGACGAAAGCCGGCATCGCCATCGAGCGCAGGTTCTCCGAGAGGCTCTCGCCCGGCGGCACGTAACCGGAGGCCGGCAACCAGCCGAGCTGCACCGAGAACAGCAGGATCATCAGGATGCCGAGCCAGAAATTCGGCACGGACAGGCCCCAGAGCGCGACCCCGTTGGCGAGCCCGTCGATCCAGGTGCCTGGCCGGACCGCGGACAGGATCCCCATCGGCACCCCGATGACGAGAGCCACCAGCATCGCCAGGCAGGCGAGTTCGAGGGTGACCGGCAGCTTCTCGCGGATCAGCTCGATCACCGGCTTCTGCAGCCGGATCGATTCGCCGAGATCGCCCTGGAGCACCCCGGTCGCCCAGTAGGCGTAGCGGACCGGCAGCGGCCGATCGAGATGGTACTTGGCGCGGATGAAGGCGATCACCTCCGGGTCGCGCTCCTCCCCCGAGAGCGCGGTCGCGGTGTCGCCCGGCAGCAATTGCTGCAGGGCGAAGATGATCATCGAGGCAAGTACCAGGGTCGGGACCGCCAGCGCCAGGCGTCGGGCGAGAAAGCGCAGCATCAGTCGAGCTTCAGGCCGGTGAAGCGCACGAGGCCGTCCGGATACTCGCCGAACCCTGTGAGTTTTTGCGAGTAGGCCCAGAGCAGCCGGCGGTGGAAGAGGTAGACCAGCGGCTTGTCGGTGAGCACGCGCCCGGCGAGGCGCTTCCACGCCGCCTTGCGCTCGGCGGGATCGGTGGTCAGCCGCTCGGCGTTCATCGCCGAATCGGCCTCCTGGTTGCAGTAGCGCGAATAATTCAGCGGCGTCTTGCAGGCGAGGAAGCTGTAGGTGTTGCCGTCCGGATCGGGCCGGCCGCTCCAGTTGTAGAGGTAGGCCTCGAAATTGCCCTTGTCGGCCTGATCGAGGGAGGTGGTGAAGTCGGTGGCCTGGAGCTTCACGTCGAAGCCGGCCTCGCGGGTCATCGCCTGGATCACCTGGCCGACCTGGGGCGCGTCGTTGTTGGCGTAGACCATCATGGTGATCGAGGGCTTCTCGATCCCGGCCTCCTTCAGGAGCGCCTTGGCCTTCGCGACGTCGCGCTTCGGCACCGGGTAGTCCGTCACGTAGTTCGGGTTTTTCGGCGAAACCCACTGGTTCCCGGCCAGGTACTCGCCGTTATAGACCACCTGCGTGATCGCGTTGCGGTCGATGGCGGCCTCGAAGGCGGCGCGCACCCGCGGATCGGCGACCGGCGAGCCTTCGCGGGCGGTGTTGAACACGATGCCGGAGAAGCCGAGCTCGTAGGCCTGGCCCACCTTCAGCTTCGGATCGCGCTTCACCTGGGGCAAGTCGGTGGGAGCCAGGCGCTCGATCAGGTCGAGCTGGCCGGCCCGGAGGTTGGTCAGCCGCACCGTGGTGTCGGGGATCGGCCGGAACTCGATCCGCCGGATCTGGATCGCGTCCTTGTTCCAGTAATCGTCGAACTTCTCGACCACGATGCGGTCCTGCGGCACCCGCTCGACGAACTTGTACGGCCCGGCGCAGACCGGCGCGGTCGCGAACTTGTCGCCGAGCCGCTCGGCGGCCTTGGGCGAGACGATCATGCCGGCCCGGTCGGTGAACTGCGCCAGCAGCGGCGCGAACGGGGTCTTCAGGGTGATCTTCAAGGCCAGGTCGTCGACCGCCTCGACGGCGTCGATCGGCGCGATCTCGCCGCGGCGCTGCGAGCCCGGCAGCTTCAGGTGGCGTTCGAGCGAATACTTCACCGCTGCGGCGTCCACCGGCTCGCCGTCGTGGAAGCGCACGCCCGGCCGCAAGCGAAGCGTGAGGACCTTGCGGTCGTCGGACCACGCCCACTCCGTGGCGAGTTGCGGCACCGGCTTCAGGTCGGGCCCGATATCGACCAGCTTGTCGCAGAGCGCCGCGAAGACCATGCGGCCGGCGAAGGTGCGGGCAAGGGTCGGATCGAGGGCGTCCGGATCCTCCATCAGGCCGAAGCGCAGGGTCTGGGCGTGAGCCCCCGCCAGCGGGGTGGAGAGGGCGAGGCCCGCGAGCAGGCAGGCGGTGAAGAGACGCGGCATCGCGCTTCCTTCTTCAGGGATCTCTTGCTTCGGGGATCTTATGGGTGGGGGCTTGGGCAGGGGCCTGGTCCTCCCGGCCGGGACGCGCCTACGGCCAGGCAGTATCCATGCCAGCGGGCGCGCCCGCGCCGCGCCCACAACCGTCGCCGCTACTCTGCGCCCGCTTCGGGGAAGGGCGCAATGCCGTTGCGGACCCGTTTGTCAGACTTTGAATCGGTTCGAGCTGCGGGCGACGACACATCGTGGGCGAGCCCTGCGACATGACGCAGGACATGAACCCATGCGTGCCGCCGTCGTCCGTGCTATGGAGCCCGCGAAGAGGGTCCCGGCATGCGAGTCGGGGCGTGACGGTGCGGCTGCTGCGGCCGCGCCCGGAGACGAGGTTCCAGGGCATCGCCATGCAGGCTGAGATCCCGATGCGCCGCGTGACGGCGATCCGCTGCTATCCCTCCGGCGAGCGCGACGATCCCGATCAGCGCGTGCTCAATGTCCTCGAATGCGGTCACGTCGTCAGCTTCGAGGGCGCGAATGCCGTCGCCGCCCTGCTCGCCAAGCGCCAGCTCTGCCTCAAATGCGCCGAGGAGGCCAAAGCCGAGGCAGCCTCCGAGGCGCCGCCGGCGGCCTGAGATTCAATAGGTGGCCATGGCCTCGGTCATCATCGCGACGAGCTGGTCGGGATCCGAGGCGTGCTGGATGCCGGCGACGATCGTCAGGCAGACCACCAGCGCGAAGACCAGATAGGCGAGAAGGGGCGTCAGGATTTCGGCCCAGTTCCGGGCCGCGTGAATGGCAAGGCATCCCGCCGTGAAACCGGCCGCCTCCGCCACGGCTATCATCTCGACCATCGCTTCGCTCCTCATGCGCTGCCACATGCTGCACTGCAACATAAGGACCGGACGAGGTCGGGACCAGCGTGCGCCGCACATCCGCCGTATGCGATGCGAGGATGGCGGAGGATGCCCGGCGTGCGGGGGAGGCCGATTTCCGCCGTGCGATGGCGATCCGCCGGGATCGACGGTCGCACTCAGCCGGACATCGCGAGACGCCTCACTCAGGGCAGGCAGGCGATGACGCCCCGGCGCCGCAACTCGCCGAGGACGTGGTCGGCCAGCGTATCGACATCGTGCACGGCCGTATGCAGATGGATCTCCGGCGCGTCCGGCGGCTCGTAGGGCGAGCTGAGGCCGGTGAAGTTGGGGATCTCCCCCGCGATGGCGCGCGCATAGAGCCCCTTCGGATCGCGGCGGATGCACTCGTCGAGCGGCGTATCGACGAACACCTCCAGGAACTCGTCCGCCCCTACCAATTGCCGCGCCAGCGTCCGCTCGCGCCGAAACGGCGAGATCAGGGAGCAGATCACGATCAGTCCGGCATCCAGCATCAGCCTGGCGACCTCCGCCGTCCGGCGGATGTTCTCGACCCGGTCGGAATCCGTGAAGGCCAGGTCCTTGTTCAACCCGAAGCGCAGGTTGTCGCCGTCGAGCACCATGGTGTGGTGACCACATCGCCACAACTTGTCCTCGACCCGGTCGGCGATCGTGGATTTCCCCGCACCCGACAGGCCGGTCATCCAGAGAATCAAGGGCCTCTGCCCCTTCAGCTCCGCCCGTGCCCGCTTGCCGAGCGTGAGAACGGTCCGACGGATATTCATGTCGCCGGCGTCCGATTGGGAAACGACGTCTCCATGCGGTGTCATCTGCGAATCGCGCCTTCGAGATCCAGGCTATCGGCCTTACGGCCTAATCCATTCGGCTGAGTAAACCTGTTCTCTGGCAGTTGCGGTTGGGCGTCAAGCGCTCGTCACGCCAGCGGCGAGCGATCACGCATGAGCACAGCCAGAGGTATCAGACTTCACCTGTTCGGCAGGCCGGGGCCTTGGGCAGGCAGGGGGGTTGGATAGGCTTGGGCCTCGGGTGCAACCGCCCGGGGAGCGGCGGATAGGATGGTGCGCGGCCTGTCGCGAGAATTTCACAAACGAGTTGACGGGCCGGGAAACGGGGCCTATACGACCACCCATCGGCGCCGGCCGCGACAGCGGACCGGGCGCTGAGCCATCTTCGAGACAGTCCGGGCCGGCGAGCCTGACCTTGGTCAGGCGCTGGTCCCGTCGTCGCCGATGATACCCCGGTTTTCAGCCGGGTCGCTCTTTGACAAGTTCATACGAGAAAGAGAAGCGTGGACGGCGTCGTCCCTGCGGATCCTGCCTTCTGGGCGGGATCGTGAGTAGGATGATGCTGGTCTTAACGCTTCGGTGCTCACACGATTGGTGGAAACGCCGATCGGTCGTGAGCCTCCGTTTTAGTTGTGATCAGCTTTGATCAGCTCTTCAACTTGAGAGTTTGATCCTGGCTCAGAGCGAACGCTGGCGGCAGGCTTAACACATGCAAGTCGAGCGGGCATCCTCGTGGTGTCAGCGGCAGACGGGTGAGTAACGCGTGGGA